>NZ_JAGGOI010000004.1 GCF_018614585.1 Streptomyces sp. ISL-1
GGCGGTGCGCGCTCGGCGGTGCTGGCGTGTGCCGGGGCGAGACCGGCTGAACGGCCGTGTCGTGCCCGCATGATGGCGGTGCGTCAGGCGGCGCTTGCTCCGAGGTCTCATGGCCTGCGGGGCGAGCGCCCAGCCTGGCCGCTGTCACATGAAGATCGTGGGTCCGGCGCCGGGGAGCATGTCGTGTACATCAGCCGGCCGAGACACACTCGCGCTCACCGAGGACAGCCACTCGGCCTGGCCGCCTGATGGACATCGGCCTGGAGACGGCGGTGACGTACGCGCGACCGCCGACGCCGCTGCGCGTTCGAATGCTGGGCGGCACCTCATGGTCACCCAACTGCCGCCGCGACCATGGCGGTTGAACTCGCCGTCATCCGCCGCGCTCTCCCCGTCGGCCGTGCCGCCGCGACTATGAGATGCCCACTGTGGACGCATTCCAGCCGGTCCGCGACACCAACTGCACATGCCTCGCCGACATCCGCAAGGAACGGCCTTCGGCAGGGGATCCTCATGACGGGCCTCCACCGCCATCCGCGGGAGGTCGCCGCCGTAATGATCCCGCCCCTGCCCCCCACCAGGAGAGGCCCCATGGACCGTAGACGACTGCTTCAGGGTGCCGCCGCCGCGGCCACCGCCGGTGTGCTGCTGCCCGCCACCCGCGCGTATGCGTCCCCCCGTGCCGCCATCGACTATCCGTCAGCGCACTGGGCACCGGCCTCGACATCCAACTACACCGTCTCCAGCCGTCCTTTGGAGTATCCGGTGCAGTATGTGATCATCCATGTCACTCAAGTGACCTTCGCAGACACGCTGCGGATCTTCCAGAACCCGGCGAAGAAGGTCTCCGCCCACTATGTGGTGCGCTCGTCGGACGGCACTGTTGCACAGTGCGTACAGGAGCGTAACGTCGCCTGGCACGCGGGCAATTGGGACTTCAACACGCGCAGCATCGGCATCGAGCACGAGGGCTGGGTGGACCAGCCGGAGTACTTCACGCACGCACTGTACGAGCAGTCGGCGGCGCTCACCGCCTTCGTGTGCGACCGGTACGGCATCCCCAAGGACCGGGCGCACATCATCGGCCACAACGAGGTGCCCGGCGCCGATCACACCGACCCTGGGCCGCTGTGGGACTGGACGCGCTTTATCCGCCTGGTCAACTTCGCGTAACGCGGGGACGCTTGTCGCCATCCGCCGATGGGGTCACGATGGGCTCAGGAGGCCGAGGTGAGCGACGCATGGGTGGCCCTTGAGTCCGGCGCGGATCCGACGGAGCGGATCGCCGCGCTGCGCAGGGCGTACGACGCGTATCTGACAGTGGGACGGGTCGAACGGCCGGTCCGTTCCGTGGTGGCCGACTCGTGGCGGCGCTCGGCACGCGCGCACGTCAGCCCGGAGGGCACGGCGGGCGTCGAGCTGGACGCCGACGCGCTGGCGGCGTACCGCGGGAGCCATCCGCTGGCGCGGGTGATGCCGCTGGTGCGGGAGCTGATGGGTTCGTACGCCATGGACGGCGAACATCTGGTCGCGGTGTGCGACGCGCACGGTCGGCTGCTGTGGGTCGAAGGGCCTGACGCCACACGCCGGAAGGCGGACCGGATGAACTTCGTGCCGGGTGCCCGCTGGGCCGAAGCGGTCGCCGGTACGAACGCGCCGGGCACGGCGATCACCGTGGACCGCCCCGTGCAGGTCTTCGCCGCCGAGCACTTCCGGCAACCTGTGCATGCCTGGACGTGTGCGGCGGCCCCGATCCACGATCCGGCCACCGGGCGGGTGCTCGGCGCGGTGGACATCACCGGCGGGAACCGGCTTGCGCATCCGCACAGCCTCGCGTTCGTGGGGGCGGTGGCACGCGCCGCCGAGTCGCAGTTGGCGCTGCTCGCCCCGCCGCCCGCCGCCGACCGGGTGCAGTTGTCGGCGCTCGGGCGGGAGGAGGCGCTGCTGGTGGCGGGCGGCCGCAAGGTGCGCCTGAGCCGCCGGCACAGCGAGATCCTTGTGGTGCTGGCCCACCGCCCCGGGGGCGTCGGCGGCGACGAGCTGCTGGTGGAGCTGTACGAGGACGAGTCCGTCACCCCGGTGACGCTGCGGGCGGAGCTGTCCCGGCTGCGCGGGCTGCTGGGTCCTGAGCTGCTGCGCTCGCGCCCGTATCGGATCGGGGCGCCGGTCGACACGGACTTCGACACGGTGGTGCGGCGGCTGGCGTCGGGGGCGGTGACCGGGGCGCTGAGCGGGTACGCAGGTCCGCTGCTGCCCGCCTCGCAGGCGCCCGCGGTGGGGCGATTGCGGCGCCGTCTGGAGGACCAGCTGCGGGCGGCGCTGATCGCGCGCGGCGATCCGGGGTTGCTGGCCGACTGGGCGTACAGCCCGTGGGGCGAGAACGACCTCCCGGTGTGGCGGGCCCTGGCCGCCGCACTCCCCGTACAGCAGCGTCCGTCCGCGCTCGCGCGCGTACACGAACTGGATGCCTGGCAGAGGTCGTGACGGCTGCCGCCCGGCGCACGCACCACCTCACTCGAACGCGTGTACGGCGATCTCCCTGCCCGCCGACTTTTCCCGCCCTATGACGGATCCCGCACTGCGAAAGGGGCCCGATCTCCTTACTGTCAAATGGTGGGCACCACAGGGCGTGGCCCGGCCGGGCCCGTGTCGGGTGCTCGCCCATCCGAAGCCGGAGGAGTCCCCATGCCGGAGCTGTTCATCGGCGGTAAGTGGACCGCCGCGATCGACGGGCGTGTTCGTGAGATCCGGTGCCCCGCGGACGGCGCCCTTGTCGCGACCGTCGACGAGGCCGGGCCGAAGGACGCCGCGGCGGCAGTCAACGCGGCCCGTGACGCCTTCGACAGCGGGCTGTGGTCCGCCGCGGCGGCCGCCGAGCGGGGCCGGCTGCTGCTGCACGTCGCCGACCTGCTGGAACGCGACAAGGACGCACTCGCCCGCGCCGAATCCCTCGACACCGGGAAGCGGCTGGTGGAGAGCGAGTACGACATGGACGACATCGCCCGCTGCTTCCGCTACTACGGCAATCTGACAGCGTCCGGCGCCGCCGGCCGGGTCGTCGACGCCGGCAATCCGGACGTGGACAGCCGGGTGGTTCACGAGCCGGTCGGCGTATGCGTGCTGATCACTCCATGGAACTATCCGCTGCTCCAGACCGCCTGGAAGGTGGCCCCGGCGCTCGGCGCGGGCAACACCTTCGTCCTCAAGCCCAGCGAGCTGACCCCGAGCACCGCGATCATGCTGATGCGTCTGCTGGCCGAGGCGGGGCTGCCGGACGGGGTGGCCAATCTGGTGCTGGGCGCTGGTCCCACGGTTGGCGCGCCGCTCACCGTCGACCCGCGGGTCGATCTGGTGTCGTTCACCGGCGGGATCCTCACCGGGAGCGGCATCATGGCCGCCGCCGCGCCCAGCGTGAAGAAGGTCGCCCTCGAGCTGGGCGGCAAGAACCCCAACATCGTCTTCGCCGACGCCGACTTCGACACCGCGGTCGACTACGCGCTGCTGGCGGTGTTCCTGCACTCCGGCCAGGTCTGCTCGGCCGGGGCGCGGCTGCTGGTACAGGAGGAGCTGCACGACAGGTTCGTCGACGCGGTGGTGGCGCAGGCGCGGGAGATCCAACTCGGCGGCCCGTTCGACTCGAACGCCCGCGCGGGGACGCTGATCTCCGCCGCCCACCGAGAGAAGATCGAGGCCCATGTCGCGGCGGGCATCGCCGAGGGCGCGGTGCTGCGCTGCGGCGGCGCACGGCCCGACGACCCCGCTCTGCAGGACGGCTTCTACTACCTGCCGACCGTGCTGGACGAGTGCACACCCGGCATGTCGGTGGTGACCGAGGAGTCGTTCGGTCCGGTCCTCACCGTCGAGCGGTTCCGCGACGAGAAGGAAGCGGTCGCGCTCGCCAACGACACCGCCTACGGGCTGGCCGGGGCGGTCTGGTCGCAGGACGCCGGCAAGGCGCAGCGGGTCGCCTCCCAACTGCGCGCCGGAACCGTATGGATCAACGACTTCCATCCGTACGTCCCGCAGGCTGAGTGGGGCGGGATGAAGCAGTCCGGCTTCGGCCGCGAACTGGGCCCCGCGGGTCTCGCGGAGTACCAGGAGACCAAGCACATCTGGCGCAACCTCGCCCCCCGCCCCCAGAGGTGGTTCGCATGAGTTCGGACGCCGGCGCAGGGCCGGACCCCACAAGACCCGCCGACGCCCGGACCCAGAGCCAGCACGACGACGATGCGCTCGGCGTACTCGGCTACCGTCCCGAACTGAAGCGCACCCTCGGCAACTTCCACACCTTCGCCGCCGGAATCAGCTACATCTCGATCCTGACCGGCACCTTCCAGCTGTTCTACTTCGGCGTCAGCTTCGGCGGGCCGGCCTACTGGTGGTCCTGGCCGATGGTCTTCGTCGGCCAGCTGATGGTGGCGCTGTGCTTCTGCGAACTCGCCGCCCGCTACCCGGTTGCCGGGTCCGTCTACAACTGGGCCAAGAGCATGGGCGGCCCGCACATCGGCTGGCTCGGCGGCTGGATGATGATGACAGCCACCATGGTCACGCTGTCGGCCGTGGCGCTCGCCTACCAGATCACGCTGCCGCGGATCGATGAGTGGTTCCAGTTCGTGGGTGACGGCACCGGCAAGAACGACGCGGCCGCCAACGCCGTCCTCCTCGGCTCGGTGCTCATCCTCTTCTCCACCGTGATCAACGCCTTCGGCGTCAAACTCATGGCGCGCATCAACTCCGCGGGTGTGTTCATCGAGTTGCTCGCCGCCGTCGCTCTCATCGTCTTCCTGGGGGCGCACATCACCCGCGGTCCCAGCACCGTCCTGACCCAGACCTACGGGCTCGGCGCCGGCGAGCCCCTCGGCTACTTCGGCGCGTTCCTGACCGCGTCACTGGCCTCCGCGTATGTGATGTACGGCTTCGACACGGCGTCATCGCTCGGCGAAGAGTCGCACGACCCGAGCCGCAACGCGCCCCGCGCCATCCTGCGGGCCCTGGTCGCGTCCTTCATCATCGGCGGTCTGATCCTGCTCTTCGCCCTCATGGCGGTGCCGAATCTGTTCGCCAAGCAGCTGTCGACGGAGGGCCTGCAGTACGTGGTCCTGGCGACGCTCGGTTCGACGATCGGCGAGATCTTCCTGTGGTGCGTGGTCGTCGCGATCACGGTCTGCGCACTGGCGGTGCAGGCCGCCGGAATCCGGCTGATGTTCGCCATGGCACGGGACAACAACCTGCCCGCGGGCTCGATGCTCGCGCGGGTCAGCCCTCGCTTCAAGACACCCGTGGTGCCCGCGGTGGTGATCGGCGTCGTGGGTGTCGTCATCCTGGTCATCAACATCAACCAGCCGCAGATCTTCTCGGTCATCACCAGCATCGCGATCATCATGATCTACGTGGCGTATCTGCTGGTCACCACCCCCATGCTGATCCGGCGTCTGCGCGGCACATGGCAGCCCGCCGAGGGAAAGTTCTCGCTCGGCAGGTTCGGACTGCCCGTCAACATCCTCGCCGTGCTGTGGGGCGTGGCCATGTCCATCAACCTTGCCTGGCCGCGCGCCGAGGTCTACAACGCGACCGGTCCGGAGCACTGGTACCTGCGCTGGGGCGCGTTCCTGTTCGTCGGCGTGGTCGCCCTCGGCGGCTTCGCCTACTACTGGTTCGTGCAGCGACAACGCACTGGCGTGCTCCCCGAGCACCGCGCTCTCGCCCCGGACGCGCCGCCTGCCGCCACTCCCTGACCTCCCTCGACCGCCCCCGAGGCCCCCGATCCTGGAGATGCGATGTCCGCACAGAGCCCCGTCGACGAGTTCGACTATGTGGTGGTCGGCGGCGGCACGGCCGGGGCCGTCATCGCCGCGCGTCTGACCGAGAACCCGGACGTCAGCGTCTGCGTCCTGGAGGCGGGGCCCTCGGACGTCGGGGACGAGAACGTCCTGCGGCTCGACCGCTGGATGACCCTGCTGGAGTCCGGCTACGACTGGGACTATCCGGTGGAGCCGCAGGAGAACGGCAACAGCTTCCTGCGGCAGGCCCGGGCCAAGGTGCTCGGCGGCTGCTCGTCGCACAACTCCTGCATCGCCTTCTGGGCCCCGGCCGAGGACCTCGACGAGTGGGCCGCGATGGGCTGCACGGGCTGGAGCGCCAAGGACTGCTTCCCGCTCTTCCAGCGCCTGGAGAACAATGACGCGCCCGGGGACCATCATGGCCGCTCGGGCCCTGTCGTCATCCGCACCGTACCGCCGAGCGATCCGTGCGGCAGGGCGCTGCTCGACGCCTGCGTGGCGGCCGGCATCCCCAGGACGCCGTTCAACTCCGGCACCACGGTGGTGCGCGGTGCGAACTGGTTCCAGATCAACGCCCGTCCGGACGGCACGCGTTCGTCCGCGTCGGTGTCCTGTCTGCACCCTATTTTTGGCAAACGGCCGAACCTGGAAGTGCGCACCGAACTGCGCGCCAAGCGGCTGCTGTTCGACGGCGACCGGCGCTGCACGGGTGTCGAGTACCTTCAGCCCGACACCATTCACAGCGGGTCGGTCTCGGCGCGCCGCGAGGTGATCGTCTCCTGCGGGGCCATCGACTCGCCGAAGCTGCTCATGCTGTCGGGCATCGGGCCTGCCGAGCATCTGCGGGAGTGCGGTGTCGATGTGCGGGTCGACTCCCCCGGGGTCGGCTCCCGTCTCCAGGACCACCCGGAGGGCGTGATCATGTGGGAGGCGAAGCAGCCCATGGTCACCTCGTCCACGCAGTGGTGGGAGATCGGCATCTTCGCCGACACGGAACCGGGCCTGGACCGGCCCGACCTGATGTTCCACTACGGCTCGGTGCCGTTCGACATGAACACTTACCGGCGCGGCTTCCCGACGTCCGACAACGCCTTCTGTCTCACCCCGAACGTCACCCGCGCCCGATCGAGGGGCACGGTGCGGCTGCGCACGCGTGACTTCCGGGACAAGCCGAGGATCGACCCGCGCTACTTCACGCACGAGCACGACATGCGGGTGATGACGTACGGCCTGCGGCTCGCGCGGGAGATCATCGCCCGGGCCCCGATGACGGAATGGGCCGCCAGGGAGCTCGCTCCCGGGCCGGCGCTGCAGTCCGACGAGGAGCTGTCCTCGTACGTTCGCGAGACCCACAACACCGTCTACCACCCGGCGGGCACGGTTCGGATGGGCGCGGCGGACGACGCGGATTCGCCGCTCGATCCGCAGCTGCGGGTCAAGGGGGTCAGCGGGTTGCGGGTGGCCGACGCGTCCATCATGCCGCTGCTGACGACGTTCAACCCGTGCATCACGACGATGATGATCGGCGAGAAGTGCTCGGAACTGATCAAGTCGGCCTGAGTTGCGATCAGTTGACGGGTCGCCGTGGCACGTCGTCCGGCCGTCGTGCAATGCGCCGTGCAACCTGGCTGCAACGTCCGGGCTCCTAACCTCGCGGCGAGCGCCGTCCAAAGGCGGACGGCACCCTCACCGGGAGGCCTTGGAGATGACCCGATACGCAGCGCCGGGCAGCGACGGCGCGATCGTCTCGTACCAGTCCCGATACGACCACTGGATCGGCGGCGAGTACGTACCCCCGGCCGGCGGCCAGTACTTCGAGAACCCGAGCCCGGTCAACGGCCGCCCCTTCACCGAGATCGCCCGCGGCACCGCCGAGGACGTCGAGCGGGCCCTGGACGCGGCGCACGCGGCAGCGCCCGGCTGGGGCCGCACCTCGGCCGGCGACCGCGCCACCATCCTGCTGCGGATCGCCGACCGGATGGAGGCCCATCTGGAGGAGCTGGCGGTCGCCGAGAGCTGGGAGAACGGCAAGCCGGTCCGCGAGACGCTGGCCGCCGACATCCCGCTTGCCATCGACCACTTCCGCTACTTCGCGGGGGCCCTGCGCGCCCAGGAGGGCTCGCTCAGCGAGGTCGACGACGACACCATCGCGTACCACTTCCATGAGCCGCTCGGCGTCGTGGGACAGATCATCCCCTGGAACTTCCCGATCCTGATGGCCACTTGGAAGCTGGCACCCGCGCTGGCCGCGGGCAACGCGGTGGTGCTCAAGCCTGCCGAACAGACCCCGGCCTCAATCCACTTCTGGCTGAGCCTGGTCGCGGACCTGCTGCCACCGGGAGTCGTCAACATCGTCAACGGCTTCGGCGTGGAGGCCGGCAAGCCGCTCGCGTCCAGCGCGCGCGTCGCGAAGATCGCGTTCACCGGGGAGACCACCACGGGGCGCCTGATCATGCAGTACGCCTCCGAGAACATCAAACCGGTCACCCTGGAACTCGGCGGCAAGTCCCCGAACATCTTCTTCGACGACGTCTGGGCGGCCGACGACGACTTCCGCGACAAGGCACTCGAAGGCTTCACGATGTTCGCCCTCAACCAGGGCGAGGTGTGCACCTGCCCCTCGCGCGCACTGATCCAGCGCGGCCACTACAGCGAGTTCCTGGAGGCGGGCATCGCCCGCACCGAACAGATCGTGCCCGGACACCCCCTGGACACCGACACGATGATCGGCGCACAGGCCTCCAACGACCAGCTCCAGAAGATCCTTTCGTATCTGGACATCGGCCAGCAGGAGGGCGCGAAGATCCTGACGGGCGGTCAGCGAATCGAGTACGACGGCGAACTGGCGGGCGGCTACTACGTCCAGCCCACGGTCTTCGAGGGCGACAACCGGATGCGGGTCTTCCAGGAGGAGATCTTCGGCCCGGTCGTCGCTGTCACGTCCTTCGCGGACTTCGACGACGCGATCAAGACGGCGAACGACACGCTGTACGGGCTTGGCGCGGGCGTGTGGACGCGGGACATCAACACGGCCTACCGGGCGGGGCGCGCCATCCAGGCGGGGCGCGTCTGGACGAACTGCTACCACGCGTATCCGGCGCATGCGGCGTTCGGCGGTTACAAGCAGTCCGGGATCGGCCGGGAGAACCACAAGATGATGCTTGAGCACTACCAGCAGACGAAGAACCTCCTGGTGTCGTACTCCCCGAAGAAGCTCGGCTTCTTCTAGGGCCACGAAGGAAGGTGCCTGACCTGGGCTTTTACCCGTCAGGCGCCTTCCGCTGCCTTCTACTGGTGGAAGGGGGAGGCCGAGACGGCGCAGGAGTGGCGGATCTCTCCATGACTACGACGGAGTCTCCCGGCACTGGAGGCGTGGCTGCACGAGAAGCACCCGTCCGACGTCCCCCAGTGGATCACGCTGCCCGTGACTGGCGGGTGGTGCGGGGCGGACTGTGTGTCGGTGCGCCCCCCGAACGTGCGCCAGGAGGCGCGTGCGTCAGAGACGCACGCGCCTCAGGTCGTACCGGCCTGCTGGATGCTGTCGCCGCTGTTGCCGATGGCGACGTGGGTGGCGATGCGCCGGAAGTCGTTCATCACGCCGAACATGCTCTTGTTGGACGGCAGGAGGGCCTGAAGGGCCTGGAGCGCAGTGGCTCCCGCCAACTGGGCCTGGAACAAGTCTTTGTAGGCGTTGTAGACCCGCGCCGTGTAGTTGGGCTCCTTCGCCGCGTTCGTCCGGTGGTCGTTGGTGAGGGCGATTGAGGCCAGGTCCATCAGATAGCAGTCGATCAGGTCGGTGACGTCCTGGGCCTTGGCACCCTCCTCGCCGGCCTGGGCCTCCTCCGCCAGGATCTTGGCCATTCCCAGGACGATGTCGCGGTAGATCCGGTGCCTTGTGCTGCTGGGGAAGGCGGCCATGATGTGGTCGGCCTGACCAGCGCCCTCGGTGTTCATGGTGCGCGGTGTGCTGAGGTCGGCCAGCCCCGGCACGGTCAGCGGGACTCCCTGGAACATCTCCTCCTCGTCGGGGATGTTCGTGTTGCGGGAGGCGAGCGGGTGCAGGCCGATCTCGTGGGCCAGCATGCCCATGATGTAGCCGATGTCGTACTTCTCGAAGTAGTAGCTGGCGAGGTTGATGTCCACGCCGTCATCGTCACGGTCCCTCACGTCGGCCGGGGGCTCCGTCGTCCGCAGGTGCAGGGTGATGCGGCAGGGGCGGGTGCCGATGTACTCGTTGATCGTCGGGTGATCCCGCAGCAGTTCGATGATGCGGACGGCCTTGTCCCGGTACCTCTCGTTCGTGTGCTTCAGATTTGCGAACTCGAAGTTCCCCGACTTGAAGGGAACGAGGGTCGGTTCGGCGGCAGCGGTTGGGGTCGCGTTCGGGTCCAGCGGCATACGGACCGGGACCTCGGTGACCGCCGTGCCGTCGGTGGACGGTCGGGGCAGGGAGACCGGGTCGACCCAGACAGATTCGCGGAGGACCGGGTCGGTGCCATTACGCACCGCGTCCCAGGTCTGCTCGGTGTCCTCCTCCGCGCTTCCCTCCGGCTGCGGGGTCACGTCCCCGATCAGCGCACCCAGCAGAGCCAGGTGCCGACCCCTCAGTCCGGCGACGGCGAGTGAGGAGTCCTCGGGGTCCGCGTTGAGGTCGCCGAGGAGACTGCCCGGGACGTGGGGTCGGTGCGGGGAGTCGGCGTCGCGGTACTCGTCCCGCAGGCCGAGCTGGTGCGTCAGCTCATGCACCATCTGCACCGGATCGGCATCCGCCCACCAGGTGTTCTGGTCCATGGTTCGGTCCCGGTTGGCCAGGTCCACGGTCAGGTGCGGCGAGCCCGAAGGCGTAACCAGCTCGACGGACACGTGCAGCAGGTCACCGTTCGGCAGCCGGTAACCAGGAACGTTGAGGAACTCGCTGACACCTGACTTGAGCTGGTCGAACACGCGTGAGGCCTGCCCGTCCGTGCCCCGTATCGCGATGCGGACGGTCAGGTCGGTGACCGGATCACCGTCGTACGTGAACCGCCGCGCATCGAAGCCCGACCGGACAACGAACCGCGGCCGGCTGTCACGCGGCCCCCTTGGCTGCGATGTGCCGGACGGCCCGCTCTGAAGCCCGGTGTCGGTGCTGCCCCGCGGAAGCCGCGGGCGGGCCTCGCCCGTGTCGCTGCCGCTCGGCGTCGGCGTGCTGGTCTGGATGCTGTCGCCCTGGTTGTTGAACGCGACGCTGCTGCCCAGGCCCAGGAAGTTGCTCGTGACGTTGTACCAGCTCTTGTCGGCCGGCAGCAGACCCCGCACCGGGCTGTCCTGCGCCAACTGCGCTGCGAACTGCGCCTTGTAGGCGTTGTAGACCTTCGCCGTGTACCGCGGTTCCCACGCCGCGTCCTTACGCCGGTCGTTGGTGAGCGCGATCGTGGCCAGGTCCATGAGGTAGGTGTCGATCAGGTCCGTGACGTCCTTGGCCTTGGCGCCCTCCTCCCCCGTTCGCGCATCCTCCGCCAGGACACCGGCCATTTTCAGCACGATGTCGCGGTAGATCCGGTGCCTGGTGCTGCTGGGGAAGGCGGCCATGATGTGGTCGGCCTGACCGGCACCCTCGGTGTTCATGGTCCGTGGCGTCTTCAGGTCCGTCAGCCCCGGAACCGTCAGCGGAACCCCCGCGAACATCCCTTCCTCGTCAGGGATGTTCGTGTCCCGCGAGGCCAAGGGGTGCAGGCCGATCTCATGGGCCAGCATCCCCATGATGTAACCGATGTCGTACTTCTCGAAGTAGTAACTGGCGAGGTTGATGTCCACACCGGCATCACCACGGTCCGTCACATCGGCCGGAGTCTCCGTCGTACGGAGGTGCAGGGTGATCCGGACAGGGCGGTCGCCGACGTAGTCACGGATCGTGTCGTGCTTCCGGAGCAGCTCGATGATGCGGACCGCCTTGTCGCGGTACCCCTCGTTCGTGTGCTTCAGGTTGGTGAACTCGAAGTTCCCCGACTTGAAGGGGATGAGGACCGGCTCCGGTGCTGCGGGCGTCGTGTTCGGGTTCTGCGGCATACGGGCCGGGACGCCGGTGGTTGCCGTGCGGTCGGTACCGGTGTCGGTGTCGGTCTGGGGCAGTCTGGGGCGTGCCTCGCCGGTGTTGCCTCCGGCCTGGTCCGGAGCAACGGGTTGCTGGATGCTGTCCCCGCGGTTGTTGGTTCCGACGCTGGTGGCGAGCTGGGCGAAGTCTCCGAGGACGCCGAACCTTCCCTTGTCGGCGGGCAGCAAGGGGCGGACGGGACTGTCCTGGGCGATGTGCTCGGCCAGCTGGGCTTTGTAGGTGTTGTAGACCCTTGCCGTGTAGTTGGGGTCCCTGATCGCCCTCGCCCGGTGGTCGTTGGTGACCGCGATGGAGGCGAGGTCCATCAGGTAGGTGTCGATCAGGTCGGTGACGTCCTTTGCCTTGGCGCCCGTCACGCCGACCCGTGCGTGCTGCGCGAGCACCCCGGCCATTTCCAGGACGATGTCGCGGTAGATGCCGTGCCGGATGGTGTGGGGGAAGGCGGCCATGACGTGGTCTTCCTGGCCGGCGCCTTCGGTGTTCATGAAGCGCGGCGTCTTCAGGGTCTCCAGTCCCGGTACCAGCAGGGGCATGCCCCGGTACAACTCCTCCTCCTCGGGGATCTTCGTGTTGCGGGAGGCGAGGGGGTGCAGGCCGATCTCGTGGGCCAGCATGCCCATGATGTAGCCGATGTCGTACTTCTCGAAGTAATAGCTGGCGAGGTTGATCTGGACGCCGTCGCCCAGGTCACGCACGTCGGCCGGGGTCTCGGTCGTGCGCACATGCAGGGTGATCCGGACAGGGCGGCCGCCGACGTAGTTCTTGATGGTGCTGTGCTCGTCGAGCAGCTCGACGATCCGGACCGCCTTGTCGACGTACTTCTCCGCCTGGTTCAGGTTGGTGAATTCGAAGTTCCCCAACTTGAAGGGACGGAGGACCGGATCCGGTGCGGCGGGCGCCGTGTCCGAGTCCTGCTGCATGTGAGCCGGAACCTCGGTGACTGCCGGGCCGTCGGCGGGTCGGGGCAGGGAGACCGGGTCGACCCAGATGGACTCGCGGGTTTCCGCAGCGGCGGCGCTCCGGGCCGCCGCCCAGCTCTGGTCGGCCTGGTCGCCGTTCTGCTGAGGCGCTGGGGTCACGTCGCCGATGAGCACTCCGAGCAGGGCCATGTGCCGGTCGCGCAGGCCGGCGGGGGTGAGGGAGGCGTCTTCGGTAGCTCCGTCGAGGTCGCCCAGCAGGCTGCCGAGGATGTGCGGGCGGTGCGGGGAGTCGGCGTCCCGGTACTCGTCGCGCATGCCGAGCTGGTGGGTGAGCTCGTGCACCATCTGCACCGGGGCGGCGTCGGACCACCAGGTGGTCTGGTTCATCGCATGGTCCCGGCCCGCCAGGTTCACGGTCAGGTGCGGCGCATCGGTGGGATCGACGTGCTCGACGGTCACGTGCAGCCGGTCGCCGTTGGGCAGGCGGTGGTCCGGGTCGTTCAGGAACTCGCTCACGCCCGCGTTGAGCTGGTCGAACACGCGCGAGGCCTGGCCGTCCGTGCCCCGTATCGCAATGCGGACGGTGAGGTCGGTGACCGGCTTGCCCTGGTACGAGAACCGCCGGGCGTCGAAGCCTGAACGCACCACAAACCGGGGTCGGCTGTCGCGCGGGCCGCGCGTCGGCGAGGTGGCGGACGGCGCGGTCTGCGGCGCGGGGCCGGTGCCCGCCTCGGGAAGTCTGGGGCGTGCCTCGCCGGTGTTGCCTCCGGCCTGGTCCGGAGCAACGGGCTGTTGGATGCTGTCGCCGCGGTTGTTGGTCGCGATGCTGGTGGCGAGCTGGGTGAAGGACCGTGCGACGCCGAACAGGCTCTTGTTCGACGGCAGGAGGTCCCGAAGAGCGGTGTTCTCCGCCAACTGGGCGCGGAGCATCTCCTTGTAGGCGTTGTAGACCCTTGCCGTGTAGTTGGGCTCCTTGACCGCGTTCATCCGGTAGTCGCTGGTGACCGCGATGGAGGCGAGGTCCATCAGGTAGGTGTCGAAGAGGTCGGTCACGTCCTGGGACTTGGCGCCCGTCACGCCGACCCGCGCGTGCTGCGCGAACACCTTGGCCATCTCTATGACGATGTCGCGGTAGATGCCGTGCCGGATTGTACGGGGGTAGGCGGCCATGATGTGGTCGGCCTGGCCCGCCCCCTCGGTGTTCATGGTGCGCGGCGTCCCCAGGTCCGTCAGTCCCGGCACCGGCAGGGGCATACCCCGGTACGCCTCCTCCTCCTCCGGAATCTCCGTGTTGCGCGAGGCGAGGGGGTGCAGGCCGATCTCGTGGGCCAGCATCCCCATGATGTAGCCGATGTCGTACTTCTCGAAGTAATAGCTGGCGAGGTTGATCTGGACGCCGTCGTCGCCCAGGTCACGCACGTCGGCCGGGGTCTCGGTCGTGCGCACATGCAGGGTGATCCGGACAGGGCGGCCGCCGACGTAGTTCTTGATGGTGCTGTGCTCGTCGAGCAGCTCGACGATCCGGACCGCCTTGTCGACGTACCTCTCCGTCTGGTTCAGGTTGGTGAACTCGAAGTTCCCCAACTTGAAGCGAGGCAGGACCGGATCCGGTGCGGCGGGCGCCGTGTCCGAGTCCGTGGGGGCGTCGGAGCCCGCGTCGGTGCCGGACAGCGTGCTCAGCTCGTACGCCTCCTCCTCCAGGAGACCCGGGAGGTCGCTGCCCGTCGGTGACGGGGGCAGCGGAAGGGTGGCCGCGTCCTGGAGGAGCGCGTCCTGCGGGGTCGGGTCTTGCAGGGTCGAGTCCTGCGAGACCGGATCCGGCACGGGCGGGACCGGCGTAGCAGTGTCGACGGACGTCGTGACCTGTGCCTCGGGCCCCTTCAGCTCGGGCCCCTTCAGCTCGGGCCCCTTCAGCTCGGAACCCTCCAGCACCGGGGCCTTCTGCTCCGGGCCCTTCGGCTCCGGCGCCTTCAAGCCTTTCGGTTCCGGTGCCTTCGACTCCGTGTCCTTGGGCGCGGGAGCCTTCGGCGTGGGTGCAGGCGTGTGCAGGCTCAAGGGGACGAAGTCCCCGCCCCGGCGGCGGAGCCGAAGGTGCGGACCGCTGTCGCCGGACGGGCCGGGGTAGGTGTGGGCGGTTCCGTTCTCCTCGATCAGGGTGACGGTGGTGCCGGTCGCGGCGGCGGCCCACCGGGCCACCGCACGGTCGGCCCCGGGACCCCACGGAGCCTCGGCGAGGTGGCGGCGCAGATGCCCCTCGCGGGCGTCCTGGCTCGGCGCGGGCTCGCCGGGGTGGGTCCGCAGGGGTGGGGGTGTGAAGAGCGAGTCGCGTTCCGCCGAGTCGGCGGGCAGACCGTTCAGACGCATCAGCTGGGCGGGCGACGCCCCGGCGCGCATGCGCAGCCGGGCCGCCTCCTGGCGGTCCGGTCCGGGCTGCTCCGCTGCCTGTCGCAAGGCCGTGGAGAGCGCGCCGAAAAAGCCGTTGCCGCGGCCGGCGGGGGCGACCTGGGTGTAGGTGGCGCCGTCGGGTGCGGTGAGGACGCCGTCGCGGTCGAGGCGGTAGCGCGGGCCGCTGCTGTCGGCGGGCGGCAGCCAGGGCGGGGTGGCGTGGCTGCGGTGCGCGGGCGGCTGCGCGGACCGCTGCTCCGACCCGGGGCTCGTCGTGGTGTCGGTACCCGAGGTCCCCAGGGCCGATGTCCCGGTGTTCGCACCGGTACCGGTCGCGGTCGTCGCGGTCGTCGCAGTTGCCGCGGTCGTACCGGTCGTCACCGTCGCCGGGGCCGGCAACGGGGTGGCGACCGGCGGCGAGGTCCCGGGCGGAAGCGCGGCGTGGAAGAAGCCGTCGGTGGTGAAGAGGACCGGATCGGTGGCCGGGTCGACGGCGGCCGGATCGGTGCCGTGCGGGAGGAAGAGCTGGTCGCGGCCCTCACCGGTCACCACGGTGAGCGGGGTGCCCAGGACGCGGGCGGCGAGGGCGGGCAGCAGGTCGGCTCCGCCGTGATCCCCGGCGCGGCGCTCGGGCCGGGCCTGTTCGCCGTCCGGGCGCTCCGTGCCGCCGTCCTGCAGCGGCTCGCTCGCGAACGGGCGGGACAGGGCCGCGGTGGCCAGCGCCACCCGCTGCGCGGGGGTCGGCCAGTAGGTCTGCGGGAGTCGGCCGAAGGCATCGAACTCGGTCTGCTGCGCCGGGGTCAACTGCACACCCGCGGCGTCGAGTTCGTCCTGCGTGAAGGTGTCCTCGGCGTCCAGGGCGAGGGCGTCGAGCAGGTCCTCGTTGCCGTCCTCGCCCAGCTCCCAGGCGAGGCGGTCGCGGGCGGTGCCGATGGCTTCCGCGGTGACCGCCGGGTCGCCGGAGGCGCCCGTGAACCGGGCGGCGACGTCGGTGCCGAGCAGGTGGGGCAGGCGGCCTCGGGCCTCGGCGGCAGCGAGCAGCGCGTGGAAGAACGAGGCCCCGTCGTGCGGCATGTCGTGCACCTCGCGCACCGTGGCGCCGTCCGGCGAGGTGAGGGTGCGTGGGGCGGAGTCCGTCCCGTCGGTGATGACGTACGGCTCGGGCGCCTCGGAGCGCCAGCCCGGCTCGGCGTACTCCTGCGGCCGGTCCGGCACCGGGACGGAGGCCGAACCCTGGTGGTGCGCGGTGAGGCGGGAGGCGGCCAGGTGCAGCCGGTGGTGGTCCCGGGCGGCGGCGTCGGTGTGCTGCTCCCACCGGTGGACCTCCTGGCGGGCGGCCTGCCAGGCGACGACGGCTGGGGACCAGACCATGTCCTGCGGCAGATCGGTCGGCGGACCGGAGTTGTCGTCGCCGAGCGCGGCCTGTTCCGCCGGGCTCAGGTCGAGCCACGTCTCACGGGCCCGCGCCCGTGCGTCGTAGTAACCCTTCTCGGCCGCGGCGAGGTCGCCCGCCGCCTTGGACAGGTCGTCCCAGGCCGCGAGGACCTCGTCGGGGAACGTGGTGTCGTCCAGGAGGCCGTAGTCGCGGGCGATGTCCTCGCGCAGCCAGACCAGGGCGGTGGTCTCGGCCTCGGCGGCGCGCGGCCCGCGCTTGGCCTTGCCGAGCGCGTGCAGCGGGCGGCTGTCGGTGATGCGGTGGTCCGCCTCGGCCAGGGACAGCCAGCTCACCGGCAGCGCGAAGAGCATGCTCCGGTCGGTGACGACCTTGAGGTGGGTGCCGAGGGTGGTGTCCGCGGTGCCCTTGAGCACAGTGCCGTCGTTCGAGCCACCGATCGGGACCGTGGCGCCCGGGTTGGTCACACCCGCGTTGCTGTTGCCCGCCATCGGCGCGGTGCCCACGGCGCCCTCGACGTTGTCGGTGATGCCGGCCTCCAGCGCGTCGGAGGTCTTCGCCCGTTGCATGGCCTCCATGCGCGGCTTGTTCTCCACAGCGAGCAGGCGGGCGCCGCGGCGGTGCATCTTCGCGTAGAGGCGGGAGTCCGCGGTGTGGTACTGCCCGAAGAGGCGCGCGGAGGCCTGGGCGGGCAGCGGTGAGCCGTTCGCGCCGAGCGCCTCGCGGAAACCGGCGGTCAGACCGCCCTGCGCGGTGGCCTCCTGCTGGGCCTGGGCGGGGGCGGTGCCGAGGCCGGTGAGCGGGGTCTGGCGGGCCATGCGCACGCGTGAGTCGAGGACCTTGCCTGTGTGCCGTTTGCCGAGGTCGCTGTCGCCGAGGCCGTCGGCGCGCGCGGTGGCGAGGGTCAGGGCGTCCTGCACGTTGGCGGCGCCGCGGATGTCCACGGCGAGGATGCCGGAGCCGATCCGGTCGTCGAAGGGCAGGATGTCCGGGTCGGCGCCACCGGTGCCGTCCCCGGCGGCGAAGGTGCGCCAGGCGGCGATGCCCTCCGGGCGGGCCTGGGCGGCGGTCAGCATCTTCACCGCGCGTTCGGGTTCCGGCACGTCCTGCTCGGTGAGCGCGCCGTCGGCGCCGTCGCCGTCCGGGGTCAGCAGGTTCGCCGGGAGGATCTCATTGAGGCTTCCGACCGGGGTGTTGACGCCCGGGGTGAGCGGATCGCCGGTCGCGTCCGTCATGGTGACGGTCAGGACGTAGCTGGTGACGATCTCGGCGTGCGCCTGGGTGGTGGCGATGTTCGGCATCGCGGTGGTGCCGGCGGTCCGGGTCCGGGTGCTCGACCGCTGCTTGGCCGCGGTGCCCTGGAGCGAGGGGTTGGCGACGAGAATGCCGCTCTCCGCCGCGCGCTGACCGGCGCTGAGCGTCAAGTCGGCGCCGCGGTCCTGGGAGGTGCCGTCGGCGTCGTCGCGGGCGATGGTGCGGTAGTCCTCCAGCTCGTAGCCGGTACGCAGCCTGTCCACGGTGGTGGTGACCGGAGTCAGCTTGAATTGGACCTGTCCGGGGCTGCCGCCGACCGGCAGGTGGTGCGGGCTGGACCAGGCGCGGTAGCGGACCGGCAGGTTCATCCCGTCGGTCGTCAGCTCGTGCAGGTGGCCGCGGAGGAAGTCCGGGGAGAGCCGCTGGAGGACCTGCTCCCGGTCGTGCGAGGGCACCCCGATCTTCTCCAGCTGCCCCATCAGCTGCTGTGCCGCAGGGCCGGCGTCGAGTTGGCCGCTGGGGTGGGTGGGGAAGCGGCGGTTGCGCAGGTAGGGGGGCACCCGGTAGCCGCCGCCGAGGTTGTGCGGGGTGGTGATGCCCAGGCCGTCCCGGGCGAGCCCGGCCTCGATGACGTCCTGCATCGGGAGGTGGAACATCACCGCGTCACGGATACGCTGGAGCGCGGCGGCGGCCCGGCGTGGGGCGAGACTGTCGCCGAGGCGCTCGGAGAGCCGACCGGCCGCGGAGCTGATACGGGCGCCTGTGCGGGTGCCCACCGTGCCCATCGCGGCCGTCCAGCGGTCCCGTACCGCGACGGTCTCGGCGGCGTCGGCGACCACCAGGTACATGCGCCCGGCGAAGGTGAGGGTGGTGTTGCGTCCCCGGGTGAGGGTCTGCGAGACGCTGCGGCCCTTGCCCCAGGCGTACTGCAGGGCGGTCGAGTAGGAGCCGACCACCGCCGACTGGCCCGGGGCCTGCTGCAGCGGCATGTCGGCACCCTGGAGGCCGACGGTGGTACGGGAGACGGTGCTCGTGCTGCCGGCGACGCGGTGCTCGTTGCCGATGGTGGCCTCGAGGCTGGCCGGCTTCGGGTCGCTCTTGACCCGGAAGTTGCCCAGTTCGCCGCGGACCGCCGCCTTGAGGTAATGGGTACGGAACGGTCCGGCGCCGTTGAGTCCGGCGACGCGGGAACCGAACGGGCCCAGATACTGGCCGAGTTGCCCGGCCACGCTGAGGTTGGCCATCGCCCGGCGCAGCGCGGTGCGCACCGGGGCGCCGGGTGCGCTGACGTGCCAGGAGGTGCCCGAGGCACGGTCGGCGGTGTCCTGCATGAGCTGCTGGCGCTGCGGGCCGCCCTCGGCGCTCAGCACCACGTGCGGAACGCTCAGCAGTTTCTTGGTGAGCTGCCGGTCGGGCGAGTCCGTCCTGGGCAGCGGGCGGGTGCCGTCGAGGAGTTGGTCCGCCTCGGTGGAGGAGAGCTGCTGCGGTACGGCCGCGGTCGCCGGTGCAGGCCCGGTGGGCGGCGGGTCGGCGGGGGCGTGGCGGTCGGAGCCGTGCGCGGCGGGCACGGCCATCTCCACCCGGCCCACGGTCTCGTTGCCCCGGGTGAACAGTGGCCGTTCCTCGACCTTGCTGACGAAGACGCCCGCGCCGAGCAGGCCGACCGAGGCGAGCCGGGCCCAGCCGCGCGGGCGGCGGTGGCCCTCGAAGGAGGCACCCAGCTCCACCTGGTAGCTGTAGAGGTCGGCGCCGGTCTGGAACGTCAGCTGGTCGTGGGCCACCGCGACCGTGTTCCTGGTGGCCTTCTGGTCGGTCTTGGCGTGACGGACCCCGACTGTCACGTTGCCGGCCTGACGGGGCAGCCCGACGTCGGGCACCTTGTTGTGGTCGCGGGGCGAGACGCCCAGCTCGACACCTCCGGAGAGGGTGAGGGACGCCTGCTGCCCCTGGCCCGAGACCTCGGTGCCGATCACCGCGTTGCGCAGCGAGCGCTCGCTCATGGTGGTCTCGAACTGCCGGTCGGTGAGGCGTGCCCGGAGGATGAGCGTGTGGTGGCCGCGGCGCACCTTGCCGTCCTCGGTGAGGGTGACCGGCACCCCGGTGGTGGTCAGGTCGTCCAGGCTCTGCGCCAGGCTGGGCCGGTTCAGCGCCTCGCGCACCTGGCGGTCGTTGTGCAGCGCGGTCCGCATCCGCCCGTCGCCGTACCAGAACTTGGCGAGCCGCGGGTGCCGCAGCATCAGCGGCGGGACGAACAGCGACGGGTAGGAGCGGTGCAGCGTGTCCAGGACGGCGTCCGCGAAGGCCCGCATGGGGTCCTGGGGGACGGGCTGCTGAGCCGGCGGCTGCTGCTGACTCTGGCTTTGCCCCTGCGGCCGGCTCTGAGTCTGGGGCTGGGTCTGGGGCTGGGTCTGTACCTGAGATTGGGTCTGGGGCTGGGTCTGCGGGCGGACGGGGCGGAAGCCCTCGGCGCGGACCTGACCGCTCAGGTGGACCGGGTCCTCTCGGGTGAGGTACCACGGCACCGGCGGCTCGGCGTCCGGGTTGGGGCCCGCCTGGCCGGGCGTGCGGCTGTCCCAGCCCGCGAGGCGTCGGGCGTCCTGGGTGGAGATCCAGTCCAGGCTGACCACCCGGACCGGGCGGGCGGCCGACGGCGGTTCGCCGGGCTTGCGCACCATCAGGGTGCGCTCCACCCGGTACAGGGCGATCGGGTGGTTGCGGACCCGGCCGGTGGTCTTCCGGGCCGCGTCGACGCCGAGGTAGTGGCCGCGCCCGGCGCTGAGGTCCGCGCGGACCAACGGGCCTCCCTGGAGGCGCACATCGGTCTCCCCGCCGACGAGGGTGTAGTTCGGCCCGGCGGTGACCTGGATGCCCAGGCGGGTGTCACGGACGTGGCCGCGCTCGTTCTGGTAGGTGGTCTGGGTGAGGTCGCGCAACTCCGCCTTGACCGACTCGGTGACCAGCGTGGCCCGGTGCGGCACCGAGCGCTCCACGATCAGGTGCCCCAGCGGGTGCTGTCCGCTGCCCCGGGTCAGCTCGGGCCCGGTGACCGGCCCGGAGAACCGGCCGAACAGGGCGAGCAGCCGCCCCGGACGAACGTACGAGACCAGGGTGCGGTGCGCCGAACTCCCTGGCCGTGCCCCGGAGATGGCCAGCGCCATGTCCTCCGGCGGATCCGTCAGGTGCAGCCCGGTGGTGTCGGTGATCCGCGGCTCGACCCCGTCCGGGAAAGTGAGCGTCTTCGGTGCCCGCTGCGGTCCCTTGTAGGGCACGGTGAGGTCGTCCGGCAGCCGCCAGCTCAGCCCGTCGCGCATCGCGAACTCCGCGGAGTGCACTTGCGTACGCTGCCAATGGGGTTTCGGCAGCGGCGAGTTGGGCTGGTTGCCCGGGGTACTGCCCCGGCCGGACGAATTGTCGGGGCCGGTGGTCTTCGGTGCCTCGGTGACGCGGTCCACCCGCACCCGGTAGTGGACGTCGTCCAGGTGCAGGTGCGAGCCCTCGTGGGCGCGCCACTCGGACTGGTTGTACGCCTGGGTGCCCTGGGCGTAGTCGGTCCTGCGGGTCCAGCCCAGCGAAACACCGATCTTCAGCAGCCAGTTGAGCGGCGGGCCCATGCTCAGCCCTCCGGCGATCCGGCGCCCGAAGCCGACGCTGCGCCCGCCGCCCGTACCGGCCTGGCCGCGTCGCATGGTGTCCAGCCGGACGGTGCCGCCGTTCACGTCGGAGAAGCGCTCCCAGCGGTGGTACGGGATGGCCTCGACCGTCATCTCGTGGCCGACGCCGGACTTCTCCCGGCCCACGAAGCGCGCGCCGCGCGGGGCGGTGAAGGCGCCGGGCTGCTCGGTCAGCAGGCGCAGCAGCTCCGCCTCGTCGAACTGGGCGCGCAGCTTCTTCGGCAGCTTGCTCAGGATCTCCTCGGCCACCTGCTCGGGCGAGCGCAGGGTCGTCTTGCCGGGGCCGGTGAAGAGTCCGGTGGGGCGACCGCGCGGGGTGCCGTCCGGCCGACCGGCCGGGGTGCCGTCACCCGGGTCGGCGTCCGGATGGATCAGAATCGTGGGCAGCCGGCTGCCGTCCTCGAAGGTGACGGTGGTCGGTACCGGGCCCGGCGGCCGGGCGTCCTGGCCGGTCAGCAGCCGGGCCGGGCGATGCCGTTCGAGCTGGGTCTCCAGCGGTACCGGGTCACCCCGGTCGGGGGCCTCGGTGTCGGGCCCGTCGAGGTCGGTGACCCCGCCCATGCTGCGCAGCCACTCCCCGAAGGGGTCGGAGCCGTCCGGGTCCGGGGTGGCCGGGTCAGGAATGGCCGGGTCCTGAGTGGTGGCCGGATCCTGTGTGGTGGTCGTGTTCGGGTCCGGGGTGGTGTTCGGGTCCGGTACGGGGGTGAGCGGCGCCGAGGCCGGGACCAGGGCGTCGTAGTGGTCGGTGCCGTTGTACGCCAGGTGCAGGGCGCCGCCCTGGCCGCCCGGGTTGAGGGTGTTGACGAAGGTGCTCCCCGGCGACCGCGGGTCGGGCTGGACGAGCCGCAGATCGAGGTCGAGGGTGTGTGCCAGTGCTTCCGGGAGCTGGTCGGCGAAGGGAGAAGCCCACAGTGCCGGGAGCTCGGCCGCCGCGCCGACGAGTTCCTTGGCGCCGAGCCGCCACGCGTCGGCGGGGGTGGGCGCCACGTCTGCGAGGTGCGGGTAGTCGCTCTCCCCGAGGATCCGCTGCCATTCGCCGGCGTCGCCGTCGGTGACGACATCCTGCGCGATCCGGTTCCAGAGCTGGGTGATCCGGCTCCGCTCGGCCGGGTCCTGCGCCCCGGCGACGGCACGCATCCGCAGGTCGTCCACCACGGAGAACACCGGGTCCGGGATCGCCAGGGCCACGGCGTCGCCCAGTTCGGACTCGGTGATCCGGTCGCTCAGCAGACGGCGCAGGCCGGCGACGTTCCGCGCGGCCCACGCGGGTGGTGCGGCCTGGCTGCGCGCACTGTCGAGCGCCGCACGGAAGAGGCAGTTTCCGCCGCCCGGGGTGTCCAGGCGCCGGAAGGAGAGGCCGTCCGCGTTCACGGTGCCCGCCGTGCCGGGCGTGGCCTTGCTGAGGAGGGTCATGTCCTCGGCGAGGCTCTCCGGGCGGCTCGACGCGGGCGCCAGGTCGGGCCTGCGGCGGGCGAGTTCGGCGGTGTCCTCGGAGCTCAGGCCCAGTTCGGACAGTGGCAGCGGGGTGCTGGAGAGCGACCAGGTGATCTGCGCGGAGGGCGCGTAGGAGAGACCGCGCACGTCCTCCGGCGACACGAGGGTGGTGGGCGGGAGCGCGGGCGGCGGCGGGGGCAGCAGGGCGTCGAGCGTGGTGTCGGGCCTTGCGGTGGAACGCAACTCGGCCGCGGCGCACAGGAATTCGGTGTACTGCTCGACCGTGGCATCGGCGCCCGGATCGGTGGTGGTGCCGCTCTTCGCACCGCCACGGTCGACGACCATCCGGCGCAGCAGGTCCGGGGTCATCCGGCCGTCGCCGTAGCGGGCCGCGGTGTCCGGGCTGAGCCAGCGCAGGTTGTCCACGAAGGCGAGTCCTGCGAGCAACTCCCTGTTCTCCGACCGCTGTTCGGCATCCGGGCCGAGGGCCTCGCGCAGCGTGCGGATCTGCTGGAGGGTACGGGCCCGGGCGAAGGCGTCGGCCGGTTCGGGGCCCGCGTGCAGGCCGGCGTCGCGCGCCAGATCGTCCAGGTCGACACCGCTGGGCTCAGGGGTGAAGAGCCGCCACCCTCCCGGCCCGTCCGAGCCCTCGGTGAGCACCGCGCGTACGGTGCCGTCCCTGTCCCGGGCGGTGCCCACCTCGGTGGTCGGCGCGTACACCTGCCGCCCGGTCCGGTTCGCCACGTGCTGTGCCACCGGCAGGCCCGCCACCTGCGGCTGCCGCCCGGTCTCGCAGGAGAACAGCACCAGTGGCCGGTCCTGATCGCCGTCCTGCGCCCAGGACTTGAGCACCTCGCCGAGCTGTACGCCGCTGACTTTCACGGTGGGTCGCGCCGCGTCCTCGGTACCGAGAGTGACGGTACGGGAGGTGCCGTGCCCCGCGAAGTAGTCGGCGCCGCGCTCGGTGCCCGACCCGGGGAGCGCGGTCGGCGGGCCGGTGAACACGGTACGGCGGGCGGGCGGGTCCGCGACGGTCCCCGGGGCCGGTTGAGCGGAAGTGGTGCGCACGCCGCGGAAGGTGTCCTGGCCCAGCAGCGCGCGACGCCCCGCGCTGTGCGCCGTACCGTCCTCGGCCGGGCCCTGCGAGATGGTCAACGTCTGTACGGCGCGCCCCGGTTCAGGCTTGGCGGTCGCGTTCGGCACCCAGCGCCGCAGCTGCGCGACGGGCACCGTGTGGCCGTCCAGGGTGGTGACGAGCGGCTCGCCCGAGGGCCGTGCAGGACCGTTTCCGTTGTCGGCGGTAGCGCCGCTGTTCGCGGGCCGCACGACGATCCGCCCCGTGGGCGGGGGCGCCACGGGGAGCGCCACAGGCGGTGGCGCCGGGGAGTTGTCCGACGTGGTGGGCGGCGGCGGGGGCGGGGTGCCGCCGTTCCCGGGCCCGCGACCGGCGCCGGGGCTGTGTCCGCCGACTCCGTTGTTGTTGCTGTCGCCGTTGCTGTTGCTGTTGCTGTTGCTGTTGCTGTTGCTGTTGCTGTTGCTGTTGCTGTTGCTGTTGCTGTTGCCCGACTCCAGGTACAGGTCGGTGGCCGTGTCGGTCCAAGGCCGGGACAGGGTGGCCAGCTTGGCCGCGGCGGGCAGGCTGGTGGCCGTGGAGTCCGGGCCGGCTCCATTGCCATCCACGAAAGACGTCGCGCCCGAGACCACCTTCGGGCGCGTAGCCGGGGCGATGACCGGGTCACTGTCGGTGGTCGCGGTGCTCTGCGTGGCGGGGCCGGATGTGGCGGCAGGGGCCGGTCCGAGGGCGTCGGCGAGCGGCAGCAGCACGTCCGCGCCGGGGAACGCGGCGTCCGAGGTGTCGGGAGTGCCGTCCGGCATCACGGCAGTCGGGGGGCCGGTGAGCGGGCGGACCCGGACCGGGGCACCCGGGCCCTCGCGGGTCAGCTCGACGGCGGCGCGTACCGGACGCCCCGCTCCGTCCGGCGTGACCGACGGCCCGAGCACGACGGCCCGGTCGACCCCGGCCCCGTCCAACAGCTCGGCCGCTTCCGGCGTCCCCTCCCCCGGCGGCGGCACCTCCGAGACGACGATCGTCAACGGCGGTGACTGGCTGGGCGAGAGGCCCCCGGCCGGGGCAGGACCGGCCTTCACCTCGCTCAGGCCGCCGACGTCACGTGCATCGCCGACATCGCGTACATCGCCCGTGTCGGCGTACGAGCCGGTGGTGCCCACCTTCGGCGGGGCGGTGGTGATGTCGGGGGCCGGGGTGGGGTCGCTTTCGGTGGAGCCCGAAGTGCTGTTGCTCTCACCCGAGTTGACGGCCTCCGGCGAGGATGTGGTCGCCGGTGGCGTGCTGATCTCCGGCGGCGGGCTGATCTCCGAAGGAGAGGAGGTCTCCGAGGAGGAGGTCTCCGAAGAAGTACCAGACTCCGGCGACTGCGAGATCTGCGAAGCGTCGTCGGTCGTGGTCCGGGAGCCGTCCGCCGGGGCCATGCCGTCCGGGTCACGGGTGCCCTGCGTGCCCTGGGGCTGCGCGGCGGAGGGGGTCTGGGTGCCTCCGGCGGCGGGTACGCCACCCGGTCGGGCGCCCGTGCCTGAGCCGGTGTTCGAGCCCGTGCCTGAGCCGGTGCTCGTGCCCGTGCCCGGCGCGGCGGAGGTGGTGGGGCTGTTGGAGGCGACGGGACCGCCCCCCTGCCCCGGCACCGGAGCCGTACGGTCGTCCTGCGAGACCACCTCGTCCGGAGAGTTCTGGACGGTGCTCTCCGGGGAACCCACGACCGAGTTGTCCGGCGATGCCTCGGACGCGACACCGACCCGGTCGCCGGTGACGACGGTGTTGTCGGGGCTGTTGGTGTTGTCGACCTGCACGTCCGTGTCGAGGTCCACCACCGGGTCGGCGTTGTTCCCGGCGGGACCGGGAGCGGAGTTGCCCGTGGAGCCGTTGCCGAACGTGCCCATGGTGATCGGGGAGTCCACCGTGACCGGCGTGCCGAAGCTGTCGAGGGCGCGGCGGATCTCGTCAGTGTCGACCTGCGCGGCGGGGCTGTTCCCGGCGGGCACGACCCGGACCTCGGGCACCTGTGACAGGTTGCTGTGCAGGCTGTCGCGGACGCCGATCTCGGTGCTGCCGGGAGGCTGGGAGCCGCGCAGGGCGGCGAGGTCGCGCAGCGCCTGCTCGCGGACCTCGGCGGGACCGTTGTGGACCTCCTGCCACAGCTCGTTCTCGGCGGCGGTCACGGGCAGCGGGCCCGTGGAGTACGGCGGCGGGTCCAGGGTGGTGTACGGCGGCGGTGCCTCGGTGGAGTAGGGCGGAGGCGACTGGCTGCCGGTGAAGTCCCCCTGGCCGGTGTTCTGTTGCGTGACGCGCGGAGGCGAGTTGCGCGTGGAGCCGGCGCCGCCCGAGGAGTCCGTACGCGGGGGACCGTCGGTACCGCCGGTACGGTCGGAGCCGTCGCCGTCGCGAGAACGCGTGGACCCGTCGGAGTCCCGCGTGTCGGAGTCGCTGTTGCCTCCGGAGACGGTGGGCGGCTGCTGCATGCGCAACTTGTCAATGGCGTGGCGCAGTTCGGCGCCGCTGTTCAGGGCGGTGTCGGTGAGCGTGGCCTCCACCTGGCTGCTGATGCCCGCGCCGACGAAGGTGGACCAGTTGGTGGACCAGTCGCCGTCGAAGGCACCCTTGATCAGGATTTCGGCGAGCGCCTCGCCGGAGCCGGCGGCGAGGAAGTCGGCCGTCCCCTTGAGCCCGTAGTGCCCGGCCAGCGCGCCCGGCCGGTCGGCGTTGTTGCGCAGGATCTGGTTGTTGCGCCACAGGTTGGTGTTGTTCCGGAAGGAGAGCGGGTTGTTCCGGAAGGTGGTCGGCGTGTTGTTCGTGAGGTTGGGGCCGTTCCCGTACGGGCTGGGGTCCGGGCGGTCCTTCGGGGTGTTGTCGCGGGGGTTCGGGGTGGGGTCGGGGTTCGGCTTGGGGTTCGGGCCGTTGTTCTTGAAGTCGAGGTTCGGGGGGTTCTTGAGGTTGGGGTTGTTCTTGAAGTTGAGGTCCGGGCCGTTCTTGAGGAAGTTGTTGTCGTAGCTCTTGACGATGTTCTTCGCGAAGTCGTCGAAAATGCTGGTGAGGAAGCCTGCGGCGGCGCCGAACGCGGCCGACTTGAGGATGTCGTTCCAGTCGAAGCCGTCGGGGCGGCGGCCGTTGGGGGCGAAGTTCATCATCGCCAGCCTCACCGCGAAGGTGGTGAACGCCTCGGCGAACGCCTCGGTCAGCGAGGGCGCGATGTGCAGCCGCTGGAGCAGGTGGCTGAGGGTGGTGAGGATCATGAACCGGCTGCGCAGCTTGGCCATCATGATCTGGCTGGCCGAGGCGCCACCGGTGAAGAAGGACATCGCCAGGTAGATGGCGATCTCGATGAGCAGCCGGATGACCTCGGCGATGACCTGCCACTTGGACTCCATGATGTCCATGGAGGTCTTGCGCCGGCCTTCGGCGATCTTGTCGAGTTGCTCGGCGAAATCGCGCAGGTAGTTCTTGCCGCCGTCGTCGATGAGCATGCCCATCGCCTTGGCGTACGACTTGGAGAGGTCGTCGGGCATGACCTCGGCGATGTCGTGGATGGACTTCTCGATCAGCGACGACATCCTGTCGAGCTTGCGGCCCAGACCGGAGTACGGCCGGCGGCTCTCGTAGGCGAGATCCTCGTCCGCGTCGATGAGCTTCTCCCCGGTGAGGATGAAGATCATCGCGTTGACCTCGGGCGATGCCATCATGCTCATCGAGGGCCGCCCCGCAGGCCGCTCGGGCAGGACGGAGCGGCCGCTCCCGGCATGGTGCGGGAGCGGCCGACGGCGCGGAGGTCAGCGGCGGCCATGCCCGCCCGGGCCGCCGTCGAGCCCATGGGTGTCGATCTCTCTGTTGTTCTGCTCGATGTCCTCGATGTTGGCGTCACGGGTGTTCTTCATCAGCCGGACCTGGCTGACCGTGGCGTCGGTGATCCCCACCAGCGCGTCACGGATGGACATCATGGTGTCCTTGGTGGTCTGCCGCTCCTTCTGCTCCTGCGGCTTGGCCTTCTCGGCGAACTCGCCCTCCGTACCGGGCCATCTGACCGTCGGAGCCAGCTCGTCGAGGAACTCCTCGGTCATGCTTCTGGCCAGGGTGCCGATCTCTTCCAGCTGTCCCGCCAGAGCCTCGATGCGCTGCGGGTCGACGTAGTACCGCTGCCCCATCGTCAGTCCTCCCCGTCCTCGCCGAGCGCGTCCCGCCAGGCGGGGGCGGCCTGGCCGCCGCGCTCCTTGTCCTCGTGGTCGTCGCGCAGGACCTCGGGGCCGAAGATCCGCTCCCAGTCCAGCTCGAAGCCCTTCAGCTCCGGCACATTGCTGCTGGGCTCGGCGAAGGGCGCCATCGCCTTCATCACATGCCGGTTCATCTTCACGCGTGCCGCGTTCGCCGCCTCCAGGACGCTGGCGGCCAGCTCCTGGGGGGACATGTCGCGGTACTTGTTCTCCAGGAACTCGATCCCGGTCAGCTCACCCTGCGGGCCCACGCTGGCGCGGACCGCGCGGTCGGAGGAGAGCACCGCGAACGACGCCTGACGCAGCTCGCGCTCGGTGCGCGCGACCGCCTCCTGGGCCGCCTGGAGTTCGGCCATCGCCTTCTCCAGACGCTTCTCCAGCGGTTCCGTCACGCCCGCTCCGCCCTTCTCCGTCGGTCTCTCCGTAGGTCCGTCAACTTCCCCGCTGATCTTGCCTGGTGAGGGCTCGGTTGGGGAAGCCGGGGCCGGGTGGGATTGGTCTCTCCCCGGTGGTCACGCCGGACCAGCACCCTGGTCACCGCCCGATGACGGCCGGGGTGCCGCCCTCCTCGGTGCCCCACACGTCCTCGTCCTCCTCCAGATAGTCGGCGGAACTGGTGGACCTGCGGCCCGGCTGCGCCTCCTCCTCGGGGGAGTCGCCGCCACCGGTGGTCGTCACCCGGGCGGCCGGGGTCAGGAAGGTGTCACTGTCCTCCTGACGGTTCCACGGACTGCGCCGACGGCGGTTGCGGCGCTCACTCTCCTCCGCCGCGTCGACCAGGACGGCACGCACCCGCTCGCCGTTGCCCTTGTCGCCGCCCGCGCCCATGCCGCCCATGCCGCCGCCCATCGGCATGCCGGGGCTGCCGGGCGTTCCGGGGGCGCCAGGGGTGCCGGCCGCGGCGGCCGCGGTGGCGGCCGGACTGAGCGGGGTGGCCGTGCTGTCCGAGAGGGGTGCGACTCCCGCCGCGCTGAAACCGTCCGAGGACGACGGGGAGTCCGCCCCGGAGAGGCCGCCGCCGGAGCCCCCGGTACTCACGCCGCCGCTGAGGCCCAGTTCGGAAAGGGGCACGTCGCGGGAGGTGGTGCCGTCGCCGCCGCCGATCCCGTTGAGGTCCCCGAGGCCGTCGAGGATGCTCGAACTGTCGTTGCGGCCCGACGAGTTGAGGTCGTGCAGGTCGACCGTCTCGGTGTTGCCCTGCGCGTCGGTGATGGTGGCGATACCGGTGTCCGGGTCGATGACCTGGGTGCTGCCGTCCGGGAAGGTGGTAGTCAACTGGCCGTTGTCCAGGATGGTGCTGGAGCCGTCCGAGTTGGTCACCTTCGCCCCGTGGGTGAGGTCGGTGGTCGTGGTCGTGCCGTCCGCGTCGGTGGTGGTGAGCAACCCGCTGTCCGGGTCGAACGTGGATTTGCTGCCGTCCGCGAACGTGGTGGTGAAGTCGCCGCTGTCGTCGAGCTCGGTGCTCCCGCCGGTTGGGGTCTCCAGGCCGGAACGGTCGCTGTTGAGGTCGCCCAGGTCGCCGATCGTCTCGGTGGTGATGTCGGAGTTGATGTCGCCCAGATCACCCAGATCGTTCAGGTCACCGAGCCTGTTCTGGCCGTTGAGATTGCCCAGGTCGCCGAGGTTCTCGGTGGTGGTGGTGCCGTCCGGATCGGTGGTGATCGCCTGGCCGGTCGAGGGGTCGACAGTCTGGGTGGTGCCGTCCGGGAAGGTGGTGGTCAGCTTGCCGTCGTCACCGAGGGACGTCACCGAGCCGTCCGAGTTCGTCACCTTGAGGCCGTCGCCCAGGTCCTGCGTGGTGACGGTGCCGTCCGGGGAGGTCGTGGTGAGCAGCCCGCTGTCCGGATCGAAGGAGGTGCTGCTGCCGTCCGGGAAGTCGGTGGTGAGCTTGCCGCCGTCGGCCTGGGTGGTCCCGCCGGTCGGAGTCTTGAGCGGGGCGCCGCCCCCGGCGTTCAACCCGCCGAGGTTGCCAAGGGGCGTGGTGATCGGCGTGTCGGTCTGGACCCCCTGGCCGTCACCGAGCCGGCTGTTCAGGTCGCCGATGTCGCCCGGGCTCTCGGTGACCGGGGTGTTCTGGTTCAGCAGGTCGTCGAGGCCATCGAGGTTCTGTGTGGTGACCGCGTTGGGATCGTTGAGGCCGCCGAGGCTCTCCTGCATGGCCTTGGCCTGCACCTCGGCCTCGCGCTTGGCCTCCTCCTGCTCGCGCTTCTGCTCCTCGCGCAGTTCGTCCTGGTACTTCTTGTCCTCCTCGCGCTGCCGGTTCTGCTCCTCGCGCAACTCGTCCTGATACTTCTTGTCCTCCTCCCGCTGCCGGTTCTGCTCCTCGCGGAGTTCCTCCTGGTACTTGCGGTCCTCCTCGCGCTGCCGCTCCTGCTCCGCGCGGAGTTCATCCTGGTACTTGCGGTTCTCCTCGTTCTGCCTGTTGATCTCCTCCTGCTCCTCCTTCAGCTTCTTCTCCTCGTACTCCTCCGAGGCCGTGCTGGTGGACTTCGGCTTGGGTACGTTCTCCGAGAAGTCCTTGCCGAGGTCGATGAAGTGGTTGTTCAGGTCCGACTGCACCTGGGCGGCGGGCTTGCCCAGGTACTCGTCGACGCCCTGGCTCCAGATCTTGACGGCCTTGTCGCCGACCTTCGCCCAGTTGGCGATGTCGGTCAGGTCGCCGTACTCCGGGTGCACCTGCGAGAAGCCGCCCTGCGGGCTGTGCCTGACGGTCGTGGTGTAGCGGTTGGTGGTCGACGTGATGTCCGTCTTGGCGACGTTGTTCGAGTCCACCCACTGGGCGAGGTCGTCCAGAACGTAGCGCAGCACCTGGTGCGGGTCGTAGTACGAGGACTTCGCCCAGGTCAGCCACGCGTCGAGCAGCTTCGTGGCGGAGTCCTCCAGGTACTTGCGGCCCAGCGAGAGGGCGCGTGAGTACACCGTGTTGCCGGTGCCCGTCTCGTCGCCGGTGCCGACCGAGGAGTCGAAGGTCTCGACGTAATTGTCGTAGTTCTCGCGGATCTTCTTGATCAGGCTGCGGAAGACCTCCGCCGCTTCGCCCTTCCAGCTCGCGTCGTCCCGGCCGAAACGGTCCTCCCAGTCCTTCAGCACCGTCGCGTGGTCCCTGAAGAACTTGGCGGCGAAGTCGAAGGAGTCCCCGGTGGTGTTGAAGGAGTTCAGGTCCACCGAGTCGCCCCCGGCCACGCCCAGGTTGCTGAACCGGGCGTCGTGGCTGCTGCCTCGCAGCAGGGCGAGGAGCGCCGCCCGCGGCCCGTTCATGTACCGTGCGAGCGGGATGGTGCTCATCTTGTCCTTGTTGTAGTCCGTGAACTCGTTGCCCTCACGGACCTGGGCGTCGTGGACGTTGTCGGAACCCGGGCCGGCGAAGATGATCTCCTCGCCGGCCTTCACGCGGCCCTCGAAGACGATCCGGGCCTGCATGATCGACCGCTTCTTGCCGCTGTCGAAGAACCAGATGTCGTAGTCCTCGCCCTTGTTCGTCAGGAAGCCGGAGTCCTTGACGAGCACGCTGAGGCTGCGCTCCTTGATGTCCATCCGGAAGAGCTTGCCGCCGTGATCGGATCGGAGCGTGTCGAAGACGGTGTTCCTGTCCGGCACCGGATAGCCGGTGATGTGGGTGACCAGGGTGGCCCAGGTGTCGCTCGACGGGTCGCCGGCGTTGTCGAACTTGTCGAGATTGGCGACGGAGTTGGGATCGTACCGATCGGCCACCGGGCGCCCTTTCTGGTCGGTTGTCGTCCGTGCCGGCGCACCGCGTCTTCGTACGGATGGGCAGGCGTGTGTCTCTCACAGGGGCGCGCCGAGCGGCCGTGGCCTCTGCCGGCGCGCGAGGCTCTGACTCAGTCGTCTTCCGGTTCGCCGGTGGTGCCGGCGGTGAGCGTGTCGACCTCTTCGAAGGTCTGCAGCAGCGTCTGCGCGTCGATCGCCCCGAGGTTCTTGTCCTTGGTCTTGTTCGCCTCCTCGATGGTGTCCGTGAGCGCCTCCTTCAGTTCCTTGAAGAGCTCCATCTGGTCACCGAGCAGCTTGTCGATGGACTCGGCCGCGGCGCGCACGCCCTCGATCAGCTTCGGTCCCGAGACCAGGGGCTCGGTGACCATCTTGCCGATGCGCAGGAGCTGTTTGTCCTGGTCGAGGTTCTCCGCGGTGGTGTGCCCGTCGACGAGTTGGCCGAGCGGGCGGATGGTGGACCCGTCGCCGTCCTCGCGGTGCTTCTTCGCGGCGGTGTAGACCGGCTGTACCTCGTTGTCCCGGAAGTTCTCCATCTGCTTGAGGTCGAAATGCTTGACGTCGGCCTTCTCACCGGCCATGGGACGATCTCCTGCTGCTTGGTTGCCGGACGGGGATACGGGATGACCCGGTGGGCATGTGGCGTACGGACGAGGGACGGATCGGCGGGCCTGCGTGCGGGGTCGGCCTACCGGGTCTCTGTCGGGAAACTCTCGCCTGCTCGGCGGCGTCCGACACGTTGTTCCCGGAGTCCTGGAGCAGGGGCGCGGCCTGTTGCCTCAACTTGCCGCAACCGTCCGCATGGGGCTGCCATGCGGACGGTTCGGCGCCTTCGACCTCACGCACGCGACGCCGGGTCCCGCCCCTCGGGACGGACGAGGGGAAAGCCCCGGCCGGGCCCGGGGGCCCAGGCCCTAACGGGCCCGCACATTGCCCCAGTTGTCGGCGCTCTTGCGCTCGTCACGGGAGTGGTTGTCGTGGATGGACCGGATCAGCTCGCCGTTGTCGCCGAGCAGTCGCGCCATGTTCTTGGTGGCATTGTCCCACTCCGCCTGGACCTCACGGTACTTCTCCTGGTCCGCACCCTCCCAGGAGGTGACGAGCGGCTTCAGCTCGTCCTCCAGGTTGTTGAGGGTCGTGATGATCCCCTGGGTCTGTTCCATCAACTCCTCGATGGCCTGCTGAACCTTGGGGTATTGCACGTCGATGATGCCGTCGGCCATGACGTCTCCTCTCGAAGGCCGGGCGCCGGGCCCGGGAAGCTCACGAAGTCCGGCCCTGTCTAAGAGGGCCGGTACCGCGGGTGGTTCAGCGCAGTGCTTCGAAGACGCCCTGGCTGGTCTTGCTGTTGAGGACCTCGGTCAGGTCCTGGTTCTCCTTCGCCAGGCGGTTGGCGGAGGTCACGTTCTCCTGGAGCGCGTCGATCATCGTGCTGATCTGGACGACGACCTTCTGTGCCTCGGTGTTCCAGCTACGGAAGAGCTTCAGCAGGGCCTGGCCCTCGTCGCCACCGACGCCCGAACGCGCGGCGATCTGGGCAACGTTGTCCTGGATCTTCTCGACCTGGTTCCGGGCCGACTCCAGAGAGGAGACGCCCCCCAAGCCCTTGGCATAATCCGCTTTCCTCGCGGCACTGTCCGCCATGTCACGCTCCCTTCGTTCAGGCGCGTCTCGTCGCACCGTTGCCCGCTGAGGCTAAAGAGAAAACAGGGTTCCGCGCAACGCGTGCAGGGAGAATGTGAGAAACGGCCGGTTCGGAAGAACTCGCCTGTATGGCAACGGAGTTGTGCGAACGTTGCAGCAGGATGAACAGGTACGCCCGAACGACGGGCACGCAGGACGTGACCGTCCGCAGGTCGACCCCCGAACGGGCGAAAAACGGGCACACGAAGAGACCGAACGGTCATCGGGAAGGACCGCACCCGGCAATGCGCGCGCACCCGCGGAGTTCCCCGGGTACCGCCGGGCCGAATTACTTGAGCTTCTCCTGAGGTTTCGCCTTTGTATGCGGCACCGCGACAACTCGACAACCCTCCGACTCGGCGACTTCGCGCCATCTGCGCCGAGTTCGGCCTGACGTTTCCCTCCGCGCGTCCTTTTCTTTTCTTTTCCCTCGGCGCCGTAGGTGTTCCTTGCCGCAATCGGTGCGTGGTGTCAGCTCTGTGAAGCGGCGCCCGCTGCGCCCACCTTGCCTGCCTCGTCCGCCTCATCCACCTCGTCCGCCTCGCCCGCCTTGTCCGCTTCTTCGGTCTTCCCGGGCTGCTCCGACCGATCGGCGGCGCCGCACTCGGGAGCCGTCACCTTGGGTTCGGTGGCGCCGGCCGCGGCGGTCGCGTCGAGGTCCGCGCCGGTGGGGAAGGCCGCCAGCAGCGGTGCCGGGACCGAGCCGATGTCCGCGGCCTCGTACCCGAGTGCTGCCAGCGATTCCTTGGCGGAGACGCGGTACTTCACGCCGTTCTCCGCCACCAGATAGGTGGTTCCGGCGTGCGCGGCACCGCTCGCGTGCAGGGCCCGGACCAGAGCGCCGTGCCCCGGCCGTACCACCGTGGCGTCCGTCGGGACACAGGCCGGCTTCAGCGGCTGGGCCGTGCCCTCCGACACCGCGACCGGGGCGAGCTGGGTCAGCGGGACCAGCACCGACCTGATCCGCACGCCGCCGTTGTCGCCGTCCACCTGCGCGCAGAGCGCGGTGCCGCGCTCCGCGGACTGCGGGAGCGGCGGCGCGTCCGGCAGCTCCGCGGATCCGGCGGAGCCCGCATCCTTCGCCCGGTGCTCGCGCAGCGCGTCCGCGCCGACCGTGCGCACCTCGGGCGACTGCCCCTGGTAGGCGTCCTTCTGGGTGGCCGGGTCGCCCAGCACCAGGGCGGCGCCGAGCCGGGTCAGCGGCACCAGGCCGTCCTTGCGCAGCAGGTGGTAGGTACTGCCGCCGCCGGGCACGCTGACCTTGAAAAGCTGGCCGATCCGGCTGGCCTCACCACCGAGTTCGGGGCCCTCCTCGCCGCGCCCCGCCACCGCGGGCGGCTTCAGGGCGGGGCCGGGTGCCAGCGCGTCGAGGAAGGCCGCCGAGACCCGCATCGGCTGCTGGGAGCCGTAACCGAGGGCGTTGCGGGCGTCGGAGGCACGGTCCAGCGGCAGCCTACTGCCCCGCCACACGAGGTACTCGGTGTCGTCCGGGCCGCGTACCAGCACACCGCGGTCGCGGCCGATGCCGCGGGAGTCCAGGGGCATCCCGGCCGCCACGGTGGTGGCGCCCGGCTTGTCCACCCCGCTGGCCGTCACGACGCCGGAGGTGGTGGGCAGCGCCCCGTCAGGACCGGTGACGCACATGTGCCAGGCGCCGTCGTCGAGTTGGCCGGCCCCGGGCACGACGTCCGGGGCGCCGGGGATACCGACCGGGGCGCCCACCGGGACGCCCTGCAGCGAGGGCGTACGGACGTCCGCGGTCGCCAGGTCGGAGCCGCCGATCAGCTTCGCCGAGGCGTAGTTGCGCACGGGGTGCAGTACGCCGTCGGTGCCGGTCCACAGATATCGGGCGCCGGTGTCACGGTTGACCACCAGGTGCTTGCCGTCGCGCCAGCCGTCGTTCCCGCCGGGGCGCAGCAGGCCGTAGACGGTGGCGCCCGCGCCGATCAGGACGGTGACCAGTACGCCGAAGACCACGCCCCGGGTGGTGCGCCCGAGCGGGCTCTCCGGGGCGTCCGGGTCGGCCATCAGCAGGCTCGAGCTGAGCCTGCCCATCATGAACGTGTGGGCGTGTACCTGGTCTCGTTTGGACTGCACGGCCTCTCCTCAACTCCTTCTCCATGCCGCGGCATAGGGGTGTGCTCAGCCGAACAGGCCGCGCAGCCAGCCGAAGAGCCCCGCCGCCCAGAGGGCGAGCGGCAGCAGCGCCACCGCGAAGCCGGTGTGCGCCAGTTCCGCCGCGCGGCCCCAGTACGGCAGCACCCGGCGGCCGGGCACCGTCCAGGCGGCGATCACGAGTGCGGCCGCGGCGGCGAGCAGCACCGCGAAGACCAGTACGCGTCCGTCGCCGTGGTCGTCCACCGCCCAGGAGCGGGCGAGCAGCAGCAGCCCCCAGACGCCGGGTACGGCCAGGGTCAGCCGCTGCCCGATGTGCACCAGGCCGCGGCAGTGCAGGAGCAGCAGCAGGCTCAGCCCGACGGAGGTCAGCACCTCGGGCAGGTTCGGGTGGTCGGTGAGGACGACCAGGGCGGCCGCGGCGATGATGCCGGTGGCGGCGAAGAGCGCGGTGACCCAGCGCCCGGCCAGTTCGGTGCGCTCGGCGACCTCGTCGCCCGCGTAGGGCTCGATGCCCTCCTGGAGCTGGCTTGCGGAGGACGGCAGCGCGGGCAGGCGCATCCCGGCCAGTTTGAAGGCGAACGGTGCCACCGCTCCGGCGGCGAGGGCGACCACGGTCGCCACCAGCGCCACCGAGGCCGGTACGTCCAGGCCGGTGTAGCCCATCAGGGCCCCGGCGATCGCGGTCGCCACCGAGACCAGCGCGGTGGCGAAGAGGGCCGGGGCGCCGACCGCGGTGGCGGCGAGCGCGAGGACCGCGCCGCCCGCTCCGGCCGCGCCTGCCGCGAGGAGCCGTGCGCCCGCGACCTGTGCCGCGTCGGGGCCGGTCAGGTCTCCGCCCGGCAGCAGCCAGCCGGCCAGCGCCAGGCAGGGCGCGACGAGCAGGGCGAGCGCGGTTGCGGAGAGGCGGTCGCCGACCGCGCGGCTGGCCGAGCCCGCCCCCGCGAGCAGCAGCAGCCCGGTCACGGCCGCGAAGGCGACCTGGGTGGATTCGGAGCCGGTCGCCCCGGGCCAGAGCACCAGCGCGAGGGCGGCCGCCACGGTCGCCACCACGGTGCCCACCAGGAGTCCGCGGGCCGCTTCGGGGTGCCAGGTGTGCAGCTTCCGGCCCGCGGTGTCGGCTATCCCGTCCACCAGGTCGTCGAGCCGGGCCTCGGGCAGCGCCTCGGTGTGCGGGCGCAGGTAGAGCACGGCGCCGTCGGCGAACCCGGCGTGGGCGAGGGTGGTCTCCTCGTCGAGCGGGGCGCCGCCGAGTTGCTGGAGCACCCAGCCGGCATGGTCGAGACCGGCCTCCTCGGCTTCCTCGCCCACATAACGGAGCAGCGTCGGCAGGAGATCGGCGACCGGCACATCGGCGGGCACGGCCAGATCGACGGAGACGCTCGGCGCACGTACGGTCAGGCGGCACAGCTCGGCCACCGCACTGTCGGTCATCAGCTGAACTCTCGTCTTCCGTGGGGGCTTTGACAGGAGGACTTCCCCGGGAGAGGGGACCTGCGAAGAGTACGGAAGGCCGGCGCGGCCAGGAACGGGGGGTACCGGGCTGGGGAATTGTGTCCGCGCGGCCAGCGACCGCCTCTCCCACGTGGACAGGTCGCGTTCCGTGAATGCAGACTACTGCCTACGCCCGCCGGATCGTGCTGCGGACCGGACTCATTGTCCGGTATGGAGTTGTCCTTCACGGGAGTTGACCGTCCCCGCTATCCGCTCGAAACATTCACCCCGGCGTTCACCGCGTCATGCGGCACCCGGAGAATCAGCTCGGTGCGGTCTTTCCCGCTACCGGGCGTGCCGGTATTCGGTGCGGGCCAAAAAGGCAGTGAAACCGGAGGTTCTGTTCCTTGAGTGTGGTGCTGTTTCGCCGGCCGGCCCGCAGACGCGGACCGGAGATGCCCGAGGGTCAATTGACCCTTCAGGAGCCACCGGTCCTCGCCGAGACCGCGCCCGACACCTCGGCGATATGGACCTATTTGCCGATGGCGCTGATGTCGGTGTCCATGATGCTGATGTTCCTGCGCCCCGGCGGCGGGAACGGCGTCTTCATGTATCTGGCGATGGGCGTCATGGCGCTCTCCGCCGGTGCCATGCTGCTGGGGCAGCTGATGCGCCGCTCCAGCGAGCGCAAGCAGCGCCTGAAGGGCGAACGCCGCGACTACCTCCGCTATCTGGCGCAGACCCGCAAGCGGGTCCGTGCCACGATCGTGGAGCAGCAGCGTGCGCTCGCCTGGCGCCACCCGGACCCCGCCGCGCTGCGCTCGCTGGCCCGCACCTCGCGGCTGTGGGAGCGCCGTCCGACCGACGAGGACTTCGGCGAGGCCCGACTCGCGGTCGGCGAGCAGCAGCTCGCGCTCACCCTGCAACCGGTCTCCACCCGACCGGTGGAGGACCTCGAACCGCTCTGCGCCCACGCCCTGCGCCGCTTCATCCGCGCCTACTCCACCGTCCCGGAACAGCCCCTCGGCCTCTATCTGCGCTCCTCGGCCCGGATCCTGCTGCGCCCCGAGGAGACTCCGGGCCGGGCGACCGCCGAGCCGGTCGTCCCGCCGACCGGGGAGACCGGCGGGGCCCGGGCCGAGGGCGGCGCCCCGGTGGAGGACCCGACCGACGCCGTACGCGCTCTCGTGCGCGCCGCGCTCGGCCAGCTCGCGGTGTTCCACGCGCCCGAGGAGCTGTGGATCGCGGTCTGTGTCAGTGACGAGCGGCGGCCCGACTGGGAGTGGGTCAAGTGGCTGCCGCACGCGCTGCACCCGCACGAGGAGGACGGCGCGGGTCAGGTCCGCCGGATCACCGCCGACCTCACCGAGCTGGACGACCTGCTCGGCGCCGAGTTCGCCGAGCGTCCCGGCTTCGACGCGGATGCCCGCCCCGCTCGTGACGAGCCCTACACCGTCGTCGTCCTGGACGGCGTCACCGTCCCCGAGGGCCATCGCTGGGAGGGGCACGGCTACCGCAACGCCGTGGTCCTCGACGTCTCCGGGGCGCTGCGCTGGCGGCCCGGCCGCAACACGCTGCGGCTGACCGTCGGTCCCGACCGGGTGAGCCTGGTGCGCACCGACCGCAGCCGCAAGGAGCGTTCCGTGCCGCTCGGCCGCCCGGACCGGCTCGGCCTGCTCGCCGCGGAGTCGCTGGCCCGGCTGCTCACCTCCCGCCGGATCAGTCTGGGCACCGACATCGCGCAGCCGCTGGACAGCGACGTCGAACTGACCACCCTGCTCGGCATCCCCGACCTGCACCGGCACGACCCGGCCACGCTCTTCGCCCGGCACACCGGCGCCGCGCGGCTGCGGGTTCCGGTCGCGGTCGGTGTGGACGGCCGCCCGGTGGAACTCGACATCAAGGAGTCCGCGCAGGGCGGCATGGGCCCCCACGGCATGCTCATCGGCGCCACCGGTTCCGGCAAGAGCGAGCTCCTGCGCACCCTCGTCCTCGGCCTCGCGCTGACCAACTCCTCCGAGACCCTCAACTTCGTCCTGGTCGACTTCAAGGGCGGCGCCACCTTCCTGGGCCTGGAGGAACTCCCGCACACCTCCGCCGTCATCACCAACCTGGCCGACGAAGTGGCGCTGGTGGAACGCATGCAGGATGCCCTGCACGGCGAGCTCATGCGCCGCCAGGAGCTGTTGCGCTCGGCCGGCAACTACACCTCCGCCCTGGAGTACGAGCGGGCCCGCGCCGCGGGGGCCGACCTCACCCCGCTGCCGAGCCTGTTCGTGGTGGTCGACGAGTTCAGCGAGCTCCTCTCCACGCACCGGGAGTTCATGGACCTGTTCGTGATGATCGGCCGCCTCGGCCGCTCCCTCGGGGTGCACCTGCTGCTCGCCTCGCAGCGCCTGGACGAGGGCCGCATGCACCAGTTGGAGAGCCACCTGTCGTACCGGGTCGGCCTGCGCACCTTCTCCGCCATGGAGAGCCGCGGCGTGCTCGGTGTGCCGGACGCCTATGAGCTCCCGGCCCAGCCCGGCAGCGGCTATCTGAAGTCCGGTGTGGAGTCACTGACCCGCTTCCGGGCGGCCTACTCCTCCGGCACCTACCGGCGTCGCACCGGCGCGGTGGTGCAGGCACGGGTGGCCAGCCAGGTGGTGCCGTGGACCAGCGGCTGGGTGGTGCCGCGCACGCTGGAGCCGGCGCCCGAACCGGAGCCGGAGACCGAGGAGAGCGAGGAGGACGAGGAGACGCTGCTCGCCGTGGCCCTCGACCGGCTGCGCGACTCGGGCCCCGCCGCCCACCAGGTGTGGCTGCCTCCGCTGGACGAACCGTCCCCGCTGGACGCCCTGCTGCCCGGCATCGCTCCGGACCCCGAGCGCGGCCTCACCGCTACCGGCTGGTCCGGCACCGGCAAGTTGCGGGTTCCGGTCGGCCTGGTGGACAAGCCCTTCGAGCAGCGCCGCGACCCGCTGATCGTGGACCTGTCCGGGGCAGGCGGCCACGTCGCCATCGCGGGCGGTTCGCAGAGCGGCAAGTCCACGCTCACCCGCACCCTGATCGGCGCCCTCGCCCTCACCCACACCCCCGCCGAGATCCAGTTCTACTGCCTGGACTTCGGCGGCGGCGGCCTCTCGCAGCTCGCCGCGCTGCCGCACGTGGGCGGCGTCGCGGCGCGGCTCAACCCGGAGCGGGTGCACCGGGCGGTCGCCGAGGTGATGACGCTGCTCGCCCGGCGCGAGCAGTTCTTCGTGGACCACACCATCGACTCCATGCACTCCTACCGCCGCCGCAGGGCAGCCGGGGAGTTCCCCGACGAGCCGTTCGGTGATGTGTTCATGGTGGTCGACGGCTGGTCGACGGTCCGCCAGGACTACGACGACCTGATCCCGAAGTTCAACGAACTGGCCGCCCGCGGCCTCAACTACGGCATCCACCTGCTCATCACCACGACCCGCTGGGTGGAGATGTCCGCGCAGGTGCGCGACCAGTCCGCCACCCGCCTGGAACTGCGGATGGGTGACCCGATGGACTCCGAGATCGACACCCGCAAGGCCCGCTCGGTGCCGCGCAGCGGCGGTCGCGGCATCACCGCCGACAGCAAGATGCACTTCCTCGCCGGCCTGCCCCGGCTGGACGGCAGCGGTTCCCTCGAGGACCTCGGCGAGGGCGTCGCCCACCTGGTCACCGAGGTCGCCCGGCACTGGTCCGGCGCACCGGCCCCGCAGGTGCGGATGCTGCCGCACCGGCTCCCGCTCGCCGAACTCCCCGCGCCCGAGTCCACCGAGGGCGGCGGCATGCGCCTGCCTCTCGGTATCGACCAGGACGCCCTGGAACCGGTCTGGCACGACTTCAGCCGCACCCCGCACCTGATCGTGGTCGGCGACACCGAGAGCGGCAAGACCAACCTGCTGCGCGGCATCACCGCGGGCATCACCGCCCGCTACTCCCCCGCCGAGGCGAAGATCATCGTGGTGGACTACCGCCGCACCCTGGTGGACACCGTCCCCGAGGAGTACCGCATCGGGCACGTGATCTCCCTGGACAACCTCAAGGAGACCATCGAGGGCGCGGCCAGGGCGATGAAGACCCGCGTCCCCGGCGCCGACATCGCCCCCAGCCGCATGCGCAAGTGCGACTGGTGGACCGGCCCGCGTCTGTTCATCCTGATCGACGACTACGACATGGTCTCCGGCAGCTCGTTCCAGAGCCCCATGGAGCCGCTCTTCGAGTACCTGACGCTCGGCTTCGAGATGGGCCTGCACCTGGTGGTCGCCCGCAGTGCCATGGGCGCCGGCCGCGGCCTCAGCGACGGGCTCATCCGCCGCCTCGACGAGGCCAACAACCCCGCCGTCCTCCTCTCCTGCCCGCCCACGGAGGGCCGTCTCTTCGGCAACGCGAAGCCCCGGAACCTCCCTCCGGGCCGAGCGCTGCACATCGCCCGTCGCCGGGCGAAGCTGATGCAGACGGCACTGGCGGAGGAGCCCCAGGGCCAGGCGGACTGAGGGACCACGAGCGCGAAGGGTACGTACGGAACCGGTAGCGGGGGCCACTTGAGGCGGCCCCCGCTGCCGGTTCCGGGCCGGTTGTACGGCGCTGGTGGACGGCCGCGACCGATGGGTGACCGGCGAGTTCTCGAGCCGGCGTTTCGGCGTCGGCAACTGGTCGGGAACTGGTCGGGAACAACGTACGGCCGGCACCGGCGAGTTGCCGGGGCCGGCCGTACGGGCCTGCGGGTGGGGCGCCAAGGGGCACCCCACCCGCAGCTCCGTTCAGTCCTTGTCCGTGCCGCCCGCTCCCGCCGGACGCCAGCCCCGGGCGCGGGCCCTGGGGAGGGCGAAGGCCCCCCACAGGATGGCGAGGACGCCTGCGGTGCCGAGGAGGACGAAAAGCGTGGCTCGGTCGGTGGCGCGGTCGGCGGCCGAGGTGTCGCGGACGGCCACGGGGTCCGCGGCGCGCTCGGCGCCGGCAGCCGTACCCGAGTTGCCGAGGACCGTGGTCACGGCGGCGTACGGGTCCAGCTGGGGGATGTCGGCGGGGTAGGCGGTGGCGGTGAGACGGCGCGCGACGGCGTCGGGCGAGTCGTCGGGCCGGACGGCGCGGACTGCCGCGGCGGCCCCTGCGGCGTAGGCGGTGGCCACCGAGGCGCCGGCACCGAGGTAGTGGCCGTCGCCGCGCGGGCCGCCGGAGACCACCCCGGCGCCGGGGGCGGCCAGGTCGATGCCGCTGGTGGCCAGGGAGTTGTTTGGGCGGACACCGCCGGGAAGCATGTCGGCGACCGAGAGGACCCCGGGTTCAGCGGCCGGCCAGTAGGTGCGCGACGGGATTTCGTCGGTGCCGCCCCGGGGCGGGTCCGGGGTGGCCGCGGCGACCACCAGCGCGCCCTCACGGCGGGCGTCGGCGACCGCACGGGTCAGTTCCGCGTCACGACGCGGCAGGGCCGCCGCGACGGCGATGACGTCGGCTCCGGCCTCGGTCGCCTCGCGCAGCGCCTGCGTGACGAGGTCGGCGCTCGCCTGACCGCGCTGGTCGGTACCGCGCAGGGCCAGGATCTTCGCGCCCGGGGCGACACCGGTCAGACGCGAGCCGCCGTCGCCGGTCCCGGCGATCAGCCCGGCCATGAAGGTTCCGTGGCCGACGCAGTCGTCGCCGGCCGTGCCCTCGGCGGTGACCTTGCCGCTGAGCCCGGCGGCGCCCGGGACGACACCGGTGTCGATCAGCGCGACGGTCACGCCCGCGCCGGTGCTGTACTGGTGCAGCCGGTCCAGGTCGAGGCGCTGGCGCGACCAGTCCTGCTTCTTCGCCTTCTCGCGGGACGCGGGGGTGCAGGTGACCGCATCCGCGTCCGGATCGAGCGCGGAGGGCATGCCGGGCAGTTCCTGGCCCTTTTTCCCGTCGGCCGCCGGCAGGCGCGACGGGGGTGCCGCCTGGGCCGGGACGGCCGTGGGCAGCAGCAGCGCGGCGGCGAGTCCGGTGCCGGACAGCAGGCGGGCCACCCCGCGGGCGGGCATCGTCATCGGGGAGCCGCCTTCGGTGCCTCGGACACGACGTCCTCGGGGAGCAGGATGCGCAGGTCGTCCAGAGTGGGTGTGGCCAGTGAACTGAGCCGCCCCGCCTGGCGGGTGACCATCGACTCGACCACCTGACGGGCCAGGCGGGCGTTGCCGAAGGAGCGGTCCCGGGGCAGCGAGTCGAAGTACTCCTTGAGCAGCGGGCCGGTGCCGGCTCCGCACTCGTAGCCCATGCTCGAGGCCTGGGCCCGCACGATGGTGACCAGTTCCTCGGAGGAGTAGTCCGCGAAGGAGATCCGGCGCGGGAAGCGGGAGGACAGGCCCGGGTTGGAGGCGAGGAAGCGCTCCATCTCGTCCGTGTAGCCGGCGACGATGACGACCACCTCGTCGCGGTGGTCCTCCATCAGCTTCAGCAGGGTGTCCACGGCCTCCTGGCCGAAGTCGGCGCCGCCGCCGCGCGGGGTGAGGGTGTACGCCTCGTCGATGAACAGCACGCCGCCGCGGGCCCGTTCGAAGACCTCGCGGGTCAGCTGGGCGGTGTGGCCGATGTAGCGGCCGACCAGGTCGGCGCGGGCCGCCTCGATCAGCTGGCCCCGGTCGAGGATGCCGAGCTGGGTCAGGATCTCCCCGTAGAGGCGGGCGACGGTGGTCTTGCCCGTACCGGGCGGGCCGGTGAAGACCAGGTGGTTGCTGAGGGAGGGCACCGGCAGCCCGGCGGCGGCACGGTGGCGGGCGGTGGTGATGAGGTTGACCAAGTCCGCGACCTCGCGCTTCACCTCGGCCAGGCCGATCATGTCGCCGAGGCGGGTCAGCGGGTCGTCGGCCGGGGCCGCGGTCTCGGCGGCCAACGCGCCGGCGGTGGCGGAGACGTCCTCCGGCAGCAGCAGCCGCAGGTCGTGCTCACCGACCTGCTGCAGGGTGGCGAGCCTGACCGCCTGTCTGTCCACCATCTCCTCGAACACCCCGCGTGCGGCACGGCCGTTGCCGAAGCCGCTGTCCCGAGGCATCGCCTCGAAGTGCGCGGCCAGCGCCGCCGCGGTGCCCTCGCCCAGCTCGTACTGGTGCTGGGCGCACATGTTCTCCATGATCGCGACCAGTTCGGGCACCGAGTAGTTCTCGAACTCGACGGTCCGCGAAAAGCGGGAAGCCAAGCCGGGGTTGGAGCCGAGGAAGGACTCCATCTCGCGGGAGTAGCCGGCCGCGACCACCACCACGTCGTCGCGGTGGTCCTCCATCAGCTTCAGCAGGGTGTCCACCGCCTCACGGCCGAAGTCGGCGCCGCCGTTGCCGCTGTCCGAGGCGAGCGTGTACGCCTCGTCGATGAACAGCACACCGCCGAGCGCCCGTTGGAAGGTCTCGGTGGTCTTGATCGCGGTACCGCCGACGACCTGCGCGACCAGGTCGGCTCGGGAGACCTCCACCAGGTGCCCGCTGCGCAGCGAACCCAGTTCGGCGAGGATCGCCCCGTACAGGCGGGCGACGGTGGTCTTACCGGTGCCGGGCGGACCGGCGAAGATCAGGTGCCGGCTCATCGGCGGGGCCGACATGCCGAGTTGTTCGCGGCGCTGGGCGAGCTGCGTCAGGTTGACCAGGGTGCGCACCTGCTGCTTGACGTTCTCCAGGCCGATCAGCGCGTTCAGGGCGCCGAGCGGGCCGTCCGCGCGGTCCGGCGGGGGCGCGTCCGCGGCGCCGGAGCCGGCCGGGTCGGTGTTCTCGGCGCTGCCGCTGCCCCACGCATCCCGCTTGCCGTTGCCGGTGCTGTTCAGGCCCTCAACGGCCAGCCGGTCGCCGGGCTCGGTCTGCACCAGGCCGCCGCCCTCGTTCTCCCGGGCGAGGCAGTTCACCAGGGACACCGGCGCGGTGGACTCCACCCGGAAGCCGTCCTGGGCGCCGCCGGAGACCTCGCAGCCGCTGAGCGAGGCGAGCGCGCCCTCGCGGAGGAGGAAACCGTGGCCCTTGGGGGCGTGCACCGCGGTGCGGTTGGCGGTCAGCTCGCCGCCCGTGGCGACGACCACACCCTCCTCGCCGGATATCTCGACGCGGAAGTCGCGGACGGTGACGTTGCCGCCGTCCTCCACGACCAGACCGCTGGTGGCCGTGTCGGAGACTCCGCCACCGGCCAGGTAGAGGGTGCTGCCGGAGGCGACGCGTACACCCGCGCCCTTCGGCCGGACGATCTCGCAGTCCTCTACGCGGCCGCGGGCGTCCTTGGCGGTTGAGATGCCGTCACCGGAGGGTTCCACCAGCCGGGCCCGTCGCAGCAGCGGGTTGGCACCGTCGCGCACCGCGATCGCGGGCGAGCCGCCGATCACCTCGAGGTGGTCCAGCTCCGGCGCCGAGTCCTCCTCCAGGAGCAGCCCGGTCTGGTCGCAGTCGCGGACCGTCAGGCCGGTCAGGGCCGGGGAGGCGGCTCCCGCGACCCGCAGCGCCGCGCCCTGCGCGCCGTCCACCCAGCAGTCCTCGAAGGTGCCGCGCGCCCGGTCGGTGACGAGCACGCCGTGGCCGCGCGTACGCGAGACGCGGCAGCGGCGCAGTACCGGGTCGGTGCCCTGGGCCAGTGTGATGCCGTTCCCGGACGCTCCGGTGACGCGGACGTCCTCCAGCGTCGTACGGCCCCCGCTGCTCAGGTGCACGCCGGTGCTGGTGTCGTGCACCACGGTGCGGACCACCGAGAGGGAGCAGTTCTGCTCCAGGGCGATGGAGGGTTTGTCGGTGGAGGAGATGTCGCAGTCCTCGACGGTGCCGCGGGCCTCGCCGTTGGCGAGCAGGCCGTTGCCGCGGGCGTCGCGGACCGTGCAACCGCGGATGCGTGCCTCGCCCTGCTCCGCGATGACCAGGCCGCTGGTGCCCAGGTGTTCGAAGGTGCAGGACTCCACGGTGGTTGGCGTGGTCGAGGTGACCACGATGCCCGCGCCCTGCGGGTTGCTCACCCGGCACTCCCGCAGCGCGAGTGAACCCGTTCCGCCGGCCAGCATCGCGGTCCAGGCGGCGCCGACGACCTCACAGCCGTCGAGGGCGGCCTGCCCGCGCCGCACGTCCACGGCCGGCAGTTCGGCGTCGCCGCCACGCAGAGTCAGTTCGGAGAGCATCACGGCGTCGGCGCGCAGCGCGATCACGCTGCCCGAGCGAGGGCGGATCTCCACCGTCCCCCGCCCTTCGGCGGCGGTGAGAGTGACCCTGGTATTGATCACCAGGTTCTCCGCGTATGTCCCGGGCCGGACGCTGATGAGTGCGCCGGCACGGGCGGCCGCGAGTGCCTCACCGATCGTCCGGTAGCGGTCCCGGTCCCCCGGACCGACGGTCAGTACCTGGCGCGACACGCACCAACCTCCTTGCCACGGGGGCGTCTGCAGTGGGCGCCCCCTCGTGCGGGGGCGCGTGTCGGCGAGCCGACGGTGCCATCATGCCTCGCCCTGGGGGCGGGCGAGTGCCGAGAGCGGTGTTCTCGGTCTGCGGGCGTCCTGTCAGACGCTCCACTTCTGGTTGTCGGTCCCCGCGCAGCTCCACAGCTGCAGCAAGGCCCCGCTGCCCCGGTTGTTGTCCTTGATGTCGACGCACTTGCCGACAACGGTGTTGACCAGGTCGTGGCTGGCGTTCAGGACGAACTTCTGGGCGGCGTTGCCACTGCACCAGGCGATCTGGATGGGGGTGCCGTCGTTGTAGTTCGCGTTGGCCACGTCCAGGCACATGCCCTTGATGCGGACGGTGCCGTCGGAGGCGAACTGCCACTTCTGCGCGGGGCCGTTGTTGCAGTCCCACACGAACAGCTGCTTGCCGTCGCTGAAGTCGCCGCCCGGTACGTCGATGCAACGGCCCGAGAGGTGACTACGCAGGGAGACGGGGGCACTGAGAGTCACACCCGAACCGTCCTTCGCGGGCTGGTCCTTGCGGCCGTCGGACTCCTTCCCGCCGCTCTCCGGCTGGACCTTCTCACCGGCGTCCTTCGGCCGGCCCTCGCCCTTGTCCCCGCCCTTCACCGGGGCGGACGCGGAAGCCTCTTTCACCGGCTCCTTCTGCTTGCCCTGCTGGTCGGGGTCCTTCTTGCCGTCGCCGGAGGAACCGGTGTCGGGCGTGGTCGCAGCGAACTCGCCCGGTGCGTCCTGCGCGTTCCCGCCGAGCACTGTTCCCTCCGACGCCGGCCCCCTGCGGTCCTTGTCGTCGTTCCCGCCGAGCATCATGAACGGCACCGACACGAGCAGCGCCCCCGCGACCGCGGCCCCGGCCAGCACCGCCTTACCCGGCCGCCCCACCGGTCCGGCCTGCTGCTGCGGCCGGTCGATCGCGGTCACGGTCATGGTCCGTACGAACGCCGGCAGCCGGCTCTTGGCGGCCGCGGCGGCACCGGGGTCGCCTTCGGCTTCGGACTGACTGCCGGAGGCCGCCCCGCTCTCGGAGCTGGTGCCGGTCTCGGAGCTGGCCCGGCTCTCGGAGCTGGTGCCGGTATCGGAGTTGGTGCCGGTATCGGAGTTGGTGCCGGTCTCGGAGTTGGTGCCGGTATCGGAGTTGGTGCCGGTCTCGGAGTTGGTGCCGGTATCGGAGTTGGTGCCGGTATCGGAGTTGGTGCCGGTCTCGGAGCTGGCGCCGCCTTCGGGCTCTGTGGTGCTGCCCTGTGCGGCCGTCTCCTCGGCCGCGGCAAGTTTCGTACCGGCCTCGGCTCCGCTCTTCGCCTCCGCGGGCTCAGAGTTGGGCTCGGTCTTGGGTGCGGGTGCGGGCTCGGCGACGGCTGCGGTCGCGGCCGTCTCCTCGCCGTCGGAACCGGGCTCGGCACGCGGGGAGATGGGGGGTTGTGGGGCCGAACGTGTCACGTGGTCCTCCCTGTGGTGTGGGGCCAGGGTTCAGGAGAGCTGTCGGTCCGGGCCGCGGCCGCAGGGCCGGTACCGTCCGCCGAGCCTGTACGGTCCGCCGAGCCGGCGAGGCCGCCGGAGCTCTCCACCGTCACGGCCTCTGCTGCGGGCGCCCCCTCGGCACCCGGCACACGTACGGGATCGAGAAGACTGTCCGCCGGGACGAGCAAGGGGGCCGCGGCTCCGGCGTTCGCCAGCAACCGGGTGCCCGAATCACTCAGTGAACGGGCCAACTCGCGTGCGGGAAGCGTGTCATGTCGAAGTGCCGCGGACATGAACTCGTGTACCGGCGAGGTGAACAACAGCACCACCGGTGCCCCGTCCAGGCCGGTGGCCGTGAGCGGCCCGCCGTCCGGCCCGCGCACCACTGTGATCTCCGCCTCCGCGAGCGCCGCGAGCGCCTCGTCCACCGAGCCGTAACCGGTGGCGGCACGCTGCGCCGCCGCGTCCACCGGGTCGCTGGGCTCCGGCCAGCCGAGCACCCGGGCCGAGGGCCGGTACGCCGGGTTGGCGCGGTAGTCCCCCACGCCCCCGTCCTCGTCCGACTGCCACTCCCCCAGCACCGCCCACTCCGGCGGCGTCCGCTCCTCGGTCCACTCCGGGTCGACCACGCCGATCCAGTGCCCCGGCGCCCGGCGGGCGGCGGCCCGTACGGCCTCGGGTATCTCGGGCGTGTCCGCGAATTCGGTGGTCTCGGTGACGTCGGCAACGACTCGCTCGGAAGCGGCGGTCGGGCCGGAGCCGTCAGGCACCACGGACAAGGCATCATGCCTGCCCTCTTGCCGTTCTCCGGGCCGCATTTTCACCTGAACTCTTCGGTCCGTACGAATTCTTGGGTGCCGCGCGCCATGCGCGCACCTCGACGTTGATCAGATCGGGGAGCCAACAGGATGCCACACGCGCCCCGCCCGTGGGCGACCGGGTCATGTCCGTATCAGGGGCCCGCGTGCCCGTTTGCTGCCCGGGTGGTGAACTTTTGGGGACCAGTGAGGCGTGGGTGGACAAAGCGGTGGGGCGGTTGGGGCTGAGGGGTGCTGCTGTCGCCCCTGTGACGGGCTAAGTTGGGTGTGCCATCGGACCCGTCGACGTACACATGTCTTCCGCCCGGACGTCCAAGCCAGGGCTGTACGGGAGGACTTCGCGGCTCGGAACGGTTCGCAGCCCGGAAAGGCTCGGACCGGTCCGCGGCCGCCGCCGCGGAGGGTCACGCGGAACTCGACGACCAGGACCGAGAGCCGAACCGGCTCACTCGACGCGGCACTTGCCCAAAGCCCGCCGCGCCGACCGGCGTTCGTCCGGCCCGGCCGCTGTGCGGGCCCGTGCCCACCACCGACAGCTCCGCCACCGAGGAGGAGTACCGCATGTCCCCCCAGCACCACACCCCCGGCGCGAACGCGGAGGCGGCCGCCGCCCGCGCAGAGGAGGCCGGGTCGCCACCCCCGTCCTCGGCACCGGACGAGCAGGCCCCGAGCCCCGCCGCGGCCCCCAAGGCGGAGTCAGGCACTGCCCCGAGCGGGGAGACCGCTGCCGCGACCGCCACCGCCGCCGCCCCGCCCCCGGCCGCCGCCAAGCCCGCCGAGGAGCCCGAGGAGGGCGTCGCCGTGGCGGCGGCCGTCGGAACGGCGCCGCGGGACGTCAAGGCCGCCACCGGTACCGACACAGGACGCCCCCGCAAGCCGATCCTGGCGGGGGCCGCGATCGCCGGCGCCGTCCTGGTCGCCATACCCCTGCTGCTGGCGGGGAGCGCGAACGACGAGCGACCCCACTCCGCCAAGGGGCCGGCCGCGGACTCCGACACCGTCCTGAACGCGAGCTCCGCCCCCGCCGTGCTCGACGACTACGTGGCCGAGAAGCCCAGTTCGTCCCCGAGCAAGGCGAAGCCGAAGAAGAGCGAGGCTCCGAAGGTCGCCGTCGTCCAGCCTGCCGCGCCCTCGCCGAGCCCCAAGGCGAGCAGCTCCCCCGAGAAGAAGGCCAAGGCGAAGCCCAAGCCCAAGGCGACCCCGAAGCCGAACTGGGGCACCAAGACCGTCTACGCGACCAGTGTCCTGCAGGTCGGACAGGCCTGGTCCACCAACCGCATCCGCATGGTCATGCAGAGCGACGGCAACCTCGTCGTCTACAACGAGAAGGGCAAGCCCATCTGGGCGGCCATGACGTTCGGCGCCAACCACCGGGCAATCTTCCAGCAGGACGGCAACCTCGTCATCCACAACGCCGACGACCGCCCCATCTGGGCCTCCAAGAGCCACGGCCACGAGAACGCCCAGCTGGTCCTGCGGGCGGACGGCAAGGTCGTCATTCTTCACAACGGCGGAGTCATCTGGTCCACCTGACACCGCGGCGGGTCGGAAAGGCCCGCCGACTGTCGGACCCCGCACCGCAGCCATGCACATCCTTGGCGAACTTCTCACAGTCACGCCGCGCCAGCCCAGCCAGCGTCTTCCGCCCCAGGCGCGGCACGAGATGGTTGCGAACAAACCCCTCATAGTTGCGACGTGTCGACTCACCGATGACGCGCCGATCCAGCCACTCCCGAGCCCAGACCCACAAAGGCAAGGCTCCGCGCGCAGGGTCGAAGCAGGTGCCCGCTTTCTTATCGTTCTCGACCTTGACGGCGAAAGCGTCCGCGCCGTCCCGGCCCACCCTCCGCGGAAACGACTTCTCCCGCTGCCGCCCCCGCCTGCCACCATGCCAGGCGCCGCCGGGCAGTCGCTTCCGGGGACGCTCCTACCGACCACCGCCCGTCCCGATGGGGAGCAGGTCCCCCAGCCGCGGCTCTGTACGTTCCCCAAGCTCGTCGGTCACCTGCGCACCTGGCGTGCTCGGCGCGGGGCTGCCCGTGGGGGATGCGCTGACACTGCCGGTAGGACTCGGGGAAGGGGTGGTGGTCGCCGGGGGCGACTGGCTGGGGCGGCCACTGGAGGGGCTGGGAGTCGGAGTGGCGTTCGCGGGCGGTGGAGCGGGGTCGGCGGTGGGGGCCTTGGAAGCCGGCGGCTCCGGCAGAGTGGGCGTCGCACGAGGACGGCGAGTCACCCCCTTGTTCCGGTCCCGGGCGGTGCCTCTGGCCGGGCGTGTGGCCGGACGTTCCGGGGAACGTGAGGCTTTCGACGGCTCGGTCGCCTGCCCCTGGGGCTCGTCGGGGGATGCCTGCTCCGGGCTCGGCGCCGCCTGAGGGGCACCGGCGGAGTGGTCGGGCAGCAGCGATGCGGTGGCCAGGCCACCCAGTATCGCGAAGGTGGCCGCGGCAAGAGTCCGGCCACCGTACTTCTTCCAGCGAGGCGGACGGTGGCGGTGAACCTGAGGCACGGCGGCTGCCCGAGGCTGCGGTACGGCTACGGTGGCGGCCCGAGGCTCGGGCACGGCTACGGTCGCTGACCGCGCCTGGGCCGCGGGTACGGCGGCCGGGGGAGGCGGTGTTGCGGGTACGGCGGCCTGGGGAGTGGCGTGCCGGGGAACGCCAGGGGGCTCGACCGGGCCCGGTCCTTCGTTGAGGAGGACCTCCATCGCCGCCGTGCCGACGGCAGGAGCCTCAGCGGTCCAATCGCTCGGCGGCTGCAAGCCGGAGTCGTACGCCCCGCATTCCGGGCACGTCACGGTGCCGTTGAGAGTGCGGCGGCAGGGGACGCAGTAGTCCATGGGTTCGACCGTTCAGTGCGTGAGTCGCGGGCAGGAACCGTGGTGCGCCGACCGGGCCGGGCAGCAGCCCGCGGTCGCGCGGCGCCGGGCGTCGTGCAGAAGGATCCTTGGCATATGCGAACCTCGCTCACTCACCGGTCTGGGGATGGGTCACCGGTTATCGAGGTCAACGGGGCCCGGCGAGTCACTGTTCATCCGGCGGCCGAAACGTGGGATACGTAACTCCTGCGGCGGTCACACCTGTTCACGCGAGTGCCCCCGCCCGGCACCCGGAGCGACAGCCAACGGCCTTCCGTGCCGGCTGCGTTCACTTCCCGCACCCAACGGGCGGTGCTGGGCGGCCGGAACACGGGCCGCGAACCCACCGGCCGCTGCGGCTGTTCGCGGGTGCGGCGCGCCCGCCCCTACGGGGGATTCGCGGACGTGGCCCGGGTGATGGGCCACACCAACGTCGAAGACCGTCTGCGGCGGGCCGACGTGTGCCTGCCGGCCGGTTGCCGGATCGCGCTCCAGACGGGCGTACTGCTCGGTGGAGACCAGTGATCTTCCGCTGTCCATCACCTGGCGCACCCGCTCCACGGACTTCCGCGCGTCCTCGGCGACCAGCAGGGCGCCCGTGGGCATTCCCTGGAAGGAGGCGGCCGGGATTCCGGTGAACCGCCCGATCGCCCTGTTGACCCGCAGAATCGTCATCTCAGGGCTGTGGACGACCAGACCGATCGGGCACCGGCGGAACAACCCGTCGAGGACCGCGCCGTCCCTCTGCCACTCGAGGACCTCCGCCGCGGGCGCCCCGACGAGCAACCAATCGCGCACATGGTCACCGCGCAGCAGCTCACCTGCCCGGAAACCCATCTCCACGAGCCGGCCGCTGCGATGCCGCACCGCCAGTACGCCGAACCAGCCTCCCTCTCTCCTGCACGTCGCCGCGGCTTCCTTGGCAGCCGGCAGGTCGCCTGGGTCGATCAGGACATCGAAGGCCGGACGGCCGATCACCGCAGACTCCGGGTAGCCGAGCACCTCCTGGGCCCGCCGGCTCCAGCCGACCACGGTTCCCCGGTCGTCGAGCACCGCCGAGGGTCCCCTTCGGCGAGCCGCACCAGAAGATTCTTACGCCCCTCCAGGCGGGCCAGCCGGCGTACGACGTCATGTCAAGACGCCGCGGGAGGAGGGAGTTCCGGTCGGCGAGGAGGTCGTGCACCTGCCGCGCGCCAAGGTCCTTCCGTACGCGGACGGTAAGTTGGTACTCCGGTCGTAACGATCCGTCCGCCATTACCGCGACGCGTTCGGCGTCGTGAAGTCCGCAAGCCGGCACCGGCAAGCCGAGCTCGTACGATCGTGCCGCGCCGCCTCGACCCCATGAGTCCTGATGGCGCGACCGGAACGCGAGCAGAGCCCGCCTGCCCTTGGATCGGTTCGTCGTCCTGCCGGTGCCGTACACAATGCCTGTTTTGATGCAGGGCGCACAGACATCAGCGAAGGATCCCATGATCTTCATTACCGCCAAGTTCCGAGTCCGTCCCGAGCACGCCGACCGCTGGCCCGAGATCACCTCTGACTTCACCCGGGCGACGCGCGCCGAGACCGGCTGCCTGTGGTTCGACTGGTCGCGCAGCGTGGACGAGCCGACGGAGTACGTCCTGGTCGAGGCCTTCCGCGATGGCGAGGCCGGGGTCGCGCATGTGCAGTCCGCGCACTTCAAGGCTGCGCAGCAGACGCTGCCGCCGCATCTGGTCGAGACGCCGCGCATCGTGAACGCGACCATTCCGCAGGATGACTGGTCGCTCCTTGGGGAGATGGCGGTCCCAGGACAGGAGTAGCTCCCTGTCCAAGCGTCAGCGAGCAGGCGCCCCGTCAACGGCGCGCACTCCGGTCAGTCCACGGGAGCCTGCGTCAGTCCCGCAAACGCCACCTGATTCGCACTTCCCGCCCGGGCTTCTACCAGCCACGGCGGCTCGCGAGTTCGGGGCGCTTGAGCAGGGTCACCAGATCGCGGCGCAACTGCCGGTCCTGGTCGGTCTCCACGGCCGTGTCGAGCTGGACGGTGTCCACTCCGGCCGTCCGGAGGAGGCCGATCCGTTCGGCGACGGTCTCTGGAGAGCCGACGTAGGCCCCGGCGATCGAGCGGCGTACGTAGGCGGCGACCTGCGCCCGACCCTGGTCGGGGTCGGCCCGGCCGCGCTCCCTGTCTCGATCGAGCTGGACGGCTTCGGTCCAGCGAGCGCTGTCGGCGCCGGAGGTCAGACGCAGAGCGTCCCGCGTGATCCGGCGGGCCCGCGCCTCGGCCTCTTCGTCGCTCGCGTCGAGTACGACCGTGATGTGACGCCATGTGATCCTGCTCGGGCCGGGGGCAACGCTCAGCGACGATCTGGCGACGGTCGTACGGCTCCGGGGCCCACAAGGCACCCCGCACGCACGGGTGTTGCTGCTGCGCCGGGCCGAGAGCACAGCGGAGGCCAGCCGGATCCTGCTGGCAGGGGCGAGCGGCTGCTTCCCGCTCGACCTGCCCGAGGACCGGATCATCCGCGCCGTCTCGCTGGCCGCGGCGGGCGGCTCGGTGTTTCTGCCCGCTCCCCCGCCGGCCCGGATCCACCCGGCCAGCCTGGCGGGTCACGCCGCCGAGCCGTCGCCGCAGCACTGCGATCTCACGGAACGGGAGCGCGAGGTGCTGGTGCAGCTCGGCCGGGGTCTGAGCAACGCCGAGATAGAGCGTGAACTGGCGCTCGCCGAGGCGACCGTGAAGAAGCACCTCACGCAGGCGATGCGCAAGATCGGCCAGTCCGACCGGCTGCGGCCGCGCTGTACGCACACCGCCACGGGCTGGCGGGCTGAGAGCACCGGCGTTGGGCGGGCACCCCTGGGCGGGTGCCCGCCCCATGCATGCCCGGCTACCGATGCGGCGGACGGGACAGTTGGCTACCCGGCGCGCGACACGGCGCCCCCGGCAGGTGCCTGTCCAGCATGTGGTCCCCGACGGACGACCTTCGGAGCAGTCGCGCTCACCGTTGGTCGCCGGTGCCGTCGCCCTTCGGGGCTTCTGGGCGGGTCACCGCGCTGCCTAGCGTTGTCCCACTGACGCGACCACAGCGGTCCGTCTCACTTCCCGCCGAAGGAGTCCCCCATGAGCGACGGGCCCGAGTCCTCCGAGCAGCCCCTCGCGTGTGCTCCGCGTACCGCTCTCCTGGCCGCGGACCTCCCGGACGACCGTCGTCCGCCCGAACCCGCCCGCTCTCCCTACCGGACCATGACAGAGCCCGAGCGTTCCGCCCTGTGGCGTAAGGGCTCCACATCTTCAGATACGGCTTCAGCTCGTCCGGCGTCGGATCATGCGGAACCAGCATCATGGGAGGCCGCGTCAACGGGTCGATCCTCTGCACATAGCCACGTGCCCACGGGCGCCGGGCCGGGCCGGCGGGTGGGGTGCTCCCCGCCCGCAGTCGCCCCCACGACGTTGAGGAGAAGACGTTCATCGCCGCCGACCTGTCCACCGCCCAGGGCGCCGCCCACGTCGTCGCCGAGGTGGACGCCCGCATGGGAGGCGTCGACATCCTGGTCAACACCCTCGGCGGCTCCGAGGCACCGGCCGGAGGGTTCGCGGCGCTCGGCGAGGATGACTGGGCCAGGGAACTGAACACGAACCTGCTGGCCGCCGTCCGCCTGGACCGCGCCCTCCTGCCGGACATGATCACCATGGGCAAGGGGGTGATCGTGCATGTCACCTCGATCCAGCGCCGCATGCCGCTGTGGAACGGGACCCTGGCCTACGCCGCCGCCAAGGCCGCCCTGACCACCTACAGCAAGGGCCTGGCCAACGAGGTCGCCCCGCACGGTGTCCGCGTCAACACCGTCTCCCCCGGCTTCGTCCAGACGTCAGCCGCCGACAACCTCGTCGCCCGGATCGCCCACGACTCAGGCATCACCCGGGAAGCGGCGCTGGCTCAGCTCATGGACTCGCTGGGAGGCATCCCCCTCGGCCGCCCCAACCGGCCCGAGGAAGTCGCCGAACTCGTCGCCTTCCTCGTCTCCGACCGCGCCTCGTCCATCGTCGGCGCCGAGCACGTCATCGACGGCGGCACCACCCCCACCGTCTGAACCCGTCACCACCATGAGGACCGTCATGCACGACAACCAGCCCCAGACCATCACCCCGGACGCCCTGCCCGAGGTGATCACCCGCTTACTTGAAGGCGCACCACGCCCACGACACCCCCACAGCGGTCACGGCGTTCACCGGAGACGCCATGGTGATCGACGACGGCGGCACCTACGAGGGCACCGCGGCGATCGAGGGGTGGCTGGACCGAGCCGCCACCGAATTCACCTACACCATCCGCCTCACCGACGCCCAGCAGACCGACACGACCCACTACCTCGCCACCCACCACCTCGAAGGCAACTTCCCCGGCGGCACCATCGACCTGCGCTATCAGTTCACACTCCGCGACGACCTCATCGAACGCCTCGTCATTGAACCTTGAGTCCACTCCTTCGCCACTTGTTGTCCCTTACGCAATGAGTTGCGCTCACCCAGGACCGCCGGGCCCCTACGGACGCGGTGTGCGGTTGGCTAATCCGGGGGGACCATGGAAGCCGAAGCACTCACCAGATAAGGGGGCAGCCCACAGATAAGTGGACGGGCCACGGACCGCAGCGGGGTGACAGCCCAGGTCCGGCAAGGGGAAGGAGCGCCCGCGTGAGCGCAGCCGATGGGAGACCGGCCGACGCCGGTCAGCCGGAGGGACGGTCGTCGCAGCCGAGCGGGCTGATGGACATCCTCGGTGTCGCCGCGGTGCTGCTGGATGCCGATGGGCGCATCGTCTTGTGGAGTCCGCAGGCTGAGGAGCTGTACGGCTACACCGCCGAAGAGGCGCTCGGGCAGTACGCGGCGTCACTGCTCGTCCACGAACAGCACTGGGAACTGATGATCAAGCTGTTCGCCCACGTCATGGGGACCGGTGAGAGCTGGGCCGGAGCGTTCCCCATCCGGCACAAGGACGGCAGTACTCGCCTGGTGGAGTTCCGCAACATGCGGCTGCTGGACGACCGCGGCGACTTCTATGCACTCGGGCTCGCCACCGACGAGCCGACGTTGCGTGAGCTGGAGCGGGATGTCGCGCTGTCCACCCGGCTGGTCTCCCAGTCCCCCATTGGGCTGGCCATCCTCGACACCGATCTGCGGTACGTGGCCGTCAATCCCGCCCTGGAGCGGATGCACGGCATCCCCGCGAAGGATCACCTCGGCCGGCACTACCGCGAGATCATGACTTCCGCGAAGTTCGAGGTGCCCGAGTCGGCGATGCGGCAGGTCCTGACGACCGGGATCCCCATGGTCGACCAGTCCACTGTCGTCGGTCATACCCCTGCCGACCCGGACAAGCACGCCTGGTCGATCTCGCTGTACCGGCTGGAGGACCCCCAGGGGCGTGTGCTCGGGGTGGCCGACCTGGTGGTGGATGTCACCGACCGGTATCAGGCAGCCATGGAGGCTGCTGAGGCCCGGCGGCGCCTGGCCCTGATCGCCAACGGCTCCGCGCGCATCGGCACCACCCTGGAGGTGGGACAGACCGCCCGGGAGCTGGCCGAGGTCACCGTGCCCGAGCTCGCTGACGTGGTCACGGTCGACGTGCTCGACTCCGCCCTGGACGAGTACCGCCCTGCCCCCCGCGACGGCCCCGCGGTCTTTCGCGCCCTCGCGGTAAAGGCGGCCTACTCCACCGTAGCCGTCCAGGCCGTCGATCCACCCGGCCAGACCGCCGCCTACGACGCCGACCGTCTGGCCACCCAATGCGTACGCACCGGCCGCCCGATCCTGATCTCCCATGTGGATGACGACGATCTGACGCGCATCGCCCGCGACGACCACGCTGCCACTCTGCTGGCCCGCGCCGGCATGCACTCCTACATGCTGGTCCCGCTCACTGCCCGCGGCCACATCCTCGGCTTCCTGGGGCTCACCCGTGCCCGCGACCCGCTGCCGTTCGACGAGGACGACCTCGCCCTCGCCGCTGAGCTGGGCTCCCGCGCCGCCGTGTGCATCGACAACGCCCTCTCGCACCAGAGCATGCGCAACGCCGCGGAGATCCTGCAGCGCAGCCTGCTTCCGGACCACCCGCGCCACCTTCCCGGTCTGCAGATCGCCTCCCGGTACCGGCCTGCACAGGCCACCTACGAGGTCGGCGGCGACTGGTACGACGTTCTCCCGCTCGACGGCGACAAAACCGCACTCGTCGTGGGCGACGTCATGGGCAGCGGCATCGACGCGGCCGCCACCATGGGCCGCCTGCGCACCGCCACCAGCGCCTTCGCCGACCTCGACCTCGACCCCGCCCAAGTCCTCCAGCACCTCGACAAGATCACCTCAGGGCTGGAGAACTACATCGCCACCTGCCTCTACGCCGCCTACGACCCACACCGCGCCGAATGCCACATTGCCAACGCCGGCCACTTGCCTCCCGCCCTCGTGCGCACTGGCCAGCATCCCGAACTGCTCGACCTGCCCACGGGCACTCCGCTCGGCGTCGGAGGCGTCCCCTTCGAAACCACCAACTTCAGCCTCGCCCCCGGCGACCAGCTGGTTCTGTACACCGACGGCCTGGTCGAAACCCGCGACCACCCCATCGACGAACGTCTCGATAACCTCCTCCACCTGCTCGACAGGCCCGACCGCTCTCTGGAGGAAACCTGCGACCGGCTCCTTCACGAACTCCGGCGTCCCGACGACCCCGATGACGTCGCCCTGCTCATCGCCCGCGCACAGCCCTTCACGCCCGACTCTGAACATTTTGGATGACTGGAGGGATGGGTGAGATCAGACGCACTGGCCGGAGCTGGCGCTCGATCCGCCTCGTCTGACAGTGCTCTCGGCCAGCCGTCCGGCAGAAACGACCCGATCAGAAAACGGCCCGGTCCAGCTGGTCGCCACACTGATCATCGGTGCGGGGGCGCCAGCCGTTGGATCCTGCCGTGGCGGCGCACCGTCGGGTTCTGCAGGAAGCACGGCTGTCACTCGTCGACGACGTCGTCCGTCTCACCGTCGGTGCCGTCGTCAACGTCTGACAGTGCCAGCCGGCCACCCAGCCGGACGAGAGCGTCGGCGACTGGGCCTGGTACCCGCTCGACCAGCTGCCCGACGGCCTGTTCGTGTGCTGCGTCAAGATCCTCACCGCATGGCGCCCCGACCTGCCCATCGACCACACTCCCGCGAGTTTCACCCCCTACGTCCATCGGACGACAGCCACGGCAAGTCAAAGACTCAAGTGAGAGCGCCTACGCCAGCTGGTACAGGTACGCCGCCATCAAGTGCCCAGTGATCAAGCCGGAGCCGCCAGGACATCGCCGAGAACCGCCTGTTCCTCTGCGACATCACGGCCCGCACCCTCCACCAGGGCATGGTCCTACTGGGTATCAGGACACCCGAGCGTCTCTGACGACCGCGCGGCGGCAAGCTCCCCGGGCGGGCAGCTCACTTCACGCTCGTTGCCGCCGGTTTTCCCACTCGACCATGCAACGGCGCTCACCCTGTTACCTTTTGAGACCCAATGGTCATCGAGGGGGACTGCGGATGTCCGGGGGACGGACGACGCGGCGAAGTTCGTCATGCGTCGTGTTCGATGTGGGGTTGGCGCCGGAGCACCTGCCCGCGGAATGGGCCGAAGGTCCGCTGCCCGCGTTACTCACCGACGGGTCGGCCGCCGACCGTGACCGGCGTCTGACGTACTTTGAACCCCGCGTCGGCGAGTCCCTGTTCGGCACCCCGGCCCACCCGTCCCGCTGGCACCTGCGCCGCCCGGCCGACGCGGACGAACCCGCCGTGGAGGCCATGGAGTTACTCCGCGTGCCCGCCGTCGCCGGTCTGCGGGAACATGACGCGGGCCTCTGCGTCCTGCACGTCCACCTGGGCGACGACCCGCCGACCGAGCTGGCTGCCCTCGCCGCCCTCCCCACCGACCACGCCCGTCTGGCGAAGCTCCTACCGAGGGGCGTACGGGTAGCCGACGAGGCGAGCCGCGCCTGGACCCTGGCGCATGTGACGTTCCCGCAGGGTCCGCCGCCTGCGGTGATGCCCGCCGCGTACGCGTCCTGGGGGACGCACGACCAGTGGCTGTGGCTGCTGGCCTCCCGCAGCCCCCTGGACCGCTTCGCCCCCGACCCCCAGGACACCGGGCTGTTCGCCGGGCGGGTGCGGTTCTCCGCCGACTGGCAGGCGCTGGTCCTGCGGGACGGGGCCGCGTTCGTCGGTCTCTCCCCGGACCCGGGCGGCGACCGGACGTTCCACGCCACCGCCGCGCACCACGTCCACACCCTTTATCTCGACGTGTTCCTGCTGGGCCGGCTCCAGCACCTGGGCGCCAACTCCCTCGCCAACACGGTCTCCGCGCTGACCGCGCGCGAGTCCGACGCGCAGCGGCTGCTCCAGCTCGAAGGCCGCCTGATCGAGCTGCGCCGGGCCTTATGGTCGTCCCACATCACCTCCCGGGGCAAGGCCAACGAACTGCTCGAACGCTTCCAGGAACAGCACCGCCTGGACCAGCTGCTGGCACACACCGGAACCGGCCTCGCCGAGACGGCCCGCTATGTGGAGGCGGCCCGCTCCCGCCGGATCTCCGTCGCGCTGGGGCTGCTGTCGGCGGTGGGACTGCCGTTCGGCATGGCGTACGCGGCCGGGGCGCTGTGGGGCACGCCGGGACCCTGGACGCTGCTGGTCACCACCATCGTGGCGCTGCTGCTCACGGTCGCGGCGTTCGTACTGCTCCCGCCGCTGCGAGGGCTCGTGTCCGACACGGTGTGGGACAGGGCGGAGGACTGAACGATGGCCCTGGTGGCGCTCTACCGTTCCGCTCCGCTCAGGCAGCGGATCGCCAAGGGATATAGCGTGTACGTCCCCGATCCCGGCCCCGGCCGGGGCGCCGCGGACCTGGTCACCGCACTGCTGGCCAACCCGCCGCTGCTCCCCGCCGGCCCGTCCGAGCAGCCGTACGCCCTGCGGGGCAGCGCGCGCACCCGCGGTGCGCTGTGGATCGACACCGGCCGCGTCTCGCTGCACGACCCGGCGGCCCGCGCACACGCGGCCGAAGCCCTGGCCGCGTCCGTGGCCCAGGTGGCCGCCGACGTCCGCCACCGCGGCGGCCTGCTGCTCCCCACGGGCTGGCAGCAGCAGCCCGACCCGGTCGCCGGGCTCTGCGCCGACCTGCACTCCGCCGAGGTGCTGAACCCGGTCCAGCGCGAGGTGTTCACCAATCTTGTACGGGAGCACACCGCACCTCTCATCGCCCTGACCGGCCGCCAGCTGTACGGCCCCAGCGGCGTCGCACCCGGTGGCTCGGCTCGCCTGTCACGCTCGTTCGACCAAGTCAGCGCCCGCTATCTGGACTCGTGCGCGCCGGAGCACCTGGAGCGGGTGCGCACCAGACTGCGCCAGGAGGAGCGGGTCGGCCGTCTGGAGGTCATGGACGTCAGCCCGCTCGGGGTGCCGGAGGTGGACGCCGGCGGGGATGTCACGGTGCGGCTGTTCGACGCCCAGGTCACCGTCGCCAGCGCTCTGGCTCACGCACTGCTCGTGCAGGCCCTGTCCATGTGGTCGCGTGACCTGGAGCGCACGGGACGGCGGGTGCGTCAGATGCCGCAGCCCCTGGTCGAGCAGAACCGCGCCCGGGCCATCGCCCACGGCCTGGCCGCCGAACTCCCAGTCGACCAGGGCAGGCGCGTCGAAGGGCCGCCCAAAACGCAGCCCGCCGGCCGTGCGGTGCGCGCGCTGGTGTCCGAACTGATGCCGCACTTACGTCAGCTGGACGCGACGGCCGACGAACTGGCCCCCCTGTTCCTCGGCGTGGAGCTGGCCGAGTCGGCGGCCACCTCCGGCTTTGTACGCAACGAGAACGACCTGCTGGCCCACTGGCACACCGACGACCGGACCGCCCTGGCGCCCGAACGCCTCGCCCAGGGCCTGGCCACCCCGGACTGGCTGACAGCGGACCACCTCAGTGCGACCAACAGGTCCCTCGCCCCCGGTAGTTGGGCGGCGGCCCGTATCTGGCTCACGGACCGCGTCACGGGGCCCGCGCCGCAGCCGGACCGGAACCATGAGGCGCAGCAGAAGCGGAAGCCGGAGCCCCGCCGGAAGCCCGACCGTCCGGCGCCCCTCACCGCCGACCAACTCCTCGACCGTCTCGCCAAGCCGGACATTCCCGCGCCCGAGATCCTGGACGCCCTCCGCTCCTACTGCCGCACCGGCGGCGCCCTCGACCTCACCCGCCCACTGCGTTCCCGCGGCCGGGACGAGGCGCGGGCATTGCGCCGGGTGCTGCGGCCGCGCGCCGGGCAGCGGGTGCGGTACGAGGAGCCGCCGGCGTCGTGGGAGGACGCCACAGCAACCCGTGCCCTCCGCGCCGCGGGCGAGCAGGGGGTGGCGCTGATGCACTGGGACCTGCCCGCGCAGGACCGCGCCCGGGTGCGCGAGGCGCTGCGCAGGATGGGCCGGGCGCCCGGCGGCGTACGGGCCGTCCTGCTGACCGACGCGACTTACACCGCCCGCGAGGACGAGAAGCGCGGCACGGTCGAGGTGCTGCTCGTGGCTCCGCGTGAGGAGGCCGACCGATGACCCAGCACGCTCCGGTCGTACCGGTGACCCTTGATCTGCGGGAGTTCCGGCGCGCCCCCCGCTCCACGGACGAGTGCCTGGCGCTGTGGGAGCGCCTGGAACCGGCCGTGCTGACGCTGGACCCGCTGGCCGGGCCCCGGGTCCGGTTCGATCTGGGCGACGAGGGCGAGGTCGGGGTCTGGTTCCTCGACCCGGCCACGGCGCCACGGCCGCTCGGCGCCGCCACGCGATTCGCGATCCGGGGTGTCCTGGAGCCCCCCGAGATCCGGCATGCCTGCACCACCTGCCGGGCGGCACGCACCACCACCTACGCGCCGTACAAGTGCCCGGGCTGCGACGAGGGCCAGCGCATGGGCCGCGTCTGCGAGGCGCACGCCGTCTTCCTGGACGGCAGCCTGCGCGCATCCTGCCCCAGCCACACTCCCGCGTGCCGGTGCGGCACGAAGGCGGTCGCCTGGTGCGGCGGCCCGAACTGCCGTACCCGCAAGGCATGGTGCGAGACGCATTTGCGCCGTCATCCCGGCGATCCAACCGTCGCCTACTGCGAGGACTGCTACGCCGAGCGCTTCCCGGCGTGCGAGCACGAGCGCTGCACCGGCAGCGGCTACATCCGCTGCGAGCACCGCACGCTCTCGGCGATGAAGCCGTGCGGTCGCCGCATCTGCACCGAGCACGCCCGGCGCTGGCAGGTATACGGCTCCTACAACCGGGGCCTGGCCCTGTGCACCCCGCACCACCAGCAGCTGTCCTCGACCTCGCCCGAGGGTCTGATCGACATGATCCTGGCCGGCACGGTGGCCCGCAGCGGCCGGGGCAGGTCGGCGACCCGCCGCCGGGTGCAGCTGCCGCGCATCAGCATCGTGCGACACATCCTGATCAACACTCGCAGGACCGTGCTCGACATGGAGGCCATCGACCGCCTCTTCACCACCCTCGAACAGGGCCTGAGCGGCCGCACTCCGCGGGACACGAACCTCTCGACCGCCCTGGACCTGCTCGCCGGGCACCGCGCATCACGACACGAGGACATCGAGCGGTTCCGGGAGCAGCACGTCGAAGGGCGCGGTCACTACGACCGCCTGTTGCAGGAGCTGCGCCGCGGCGGCCGGCACGAACTCGCCAGCGCCGTGGAGTTCTCCGACTTCCGGCCGCGCAGCCGGATCCTGTTCGTCCGGGTACCGGAACACCTCCAGGGCGTCTTCCGGGGGAAGGGCGGTTCGTCCGTCAGGCAACTGGAGCAACGCGTAGGCGTGAAGATTCAAGTGGAGCGCGGATGACTGCCTTCAAGCTCTCGGCGGCCGACACCCGGCTCGTCACGGCGACCGGCCCGGGCCTGGTCGCCGACAACCGGTTCGCCGTCTCCCCGTCCCGGCTGACGGACGAGTCGGCGGGCGTCCTGAAGGTGCACGACACCGGCGGCACCCGTTCGGTGGCGGTACGACTGCTGCCCGCACCCGGCGTCCCCGCCGACGTGGTGGTGGTCCCCGCCGCCTTGGTCCATGAGCACCGCGTCACGCCCGAGGAGGGCTGGGAGCTGGTGTCGGCGGACGCGATCACCCCCGGTGTACTGGAACTCGAACTACCTCCGGGCCCGTCCCTCGACGAAGCCACGACGGTGCTGCACGGCGCCCCGCTCCTCTGCGGCCACGTTTTCGCCCACGGCTTCGAGACGTCCCCCGACGTCTGGATCGACGCCTCCAGCACCCTCTTCCGGGTACGCCAGGCCCTGGACCACGGCGGCCGGCCCCTGCGCGGCCTTTTCCGTATCGGCCCGGAGACCCGGCTGACCCTCTTCGCGCCGGGCGAGCGCAGCGGTGTGGACATCGTCGTGCTGGCGGACTGCAGCGGCTCCATGAGCATCGAGGACATCCCCGCGGTGCCCAGCGACGGGGACAAATGGCTCAGCCGTCTGCGCACGAGCGCCACCATCTCCCGCATGAACGCCCTCAAGGACGCACTCGGCGCCATGATCGATGCCCGGATGCGTTACGACGGCGTGGGTACCCGTTTCGCCCTGGTCCGCTTCGACCACGACCACGAACCGATGTTCCCCAGCCGATGGGGCATGGAGGAGGTCTCGGACGCCCACTCCGTCCAACGCCTGCGCGAGGCCGTGTCCCTCCTCAACTACCGCCAGTCGGGCACGGACATCGGCAAGGCGCTGCACAAGGCCGGTGAACTCCTCCACCGCTACGGCGTCCCCGGCAACGAGCGCCTCGTCGTCCTGGTCAGCGACGGCGCGCACTACGCGCCGATCCCCGACGAACGCAGCGGCGAGTCCGTCTCCGGCACCCAGGACCCGGTGTCGCTCATGGAGGACCTGCACGCGGGCCTGGGCATTCGCCTGCACGTGGTCGGCATCAGCGACGAGGCCCTGTTCGACCGCTGGTGGCAGGCGCAGCGGCACCGCCCCGGCTGGACCCCGCAGGCCCACGAGAGCATGGTGCCCAACCACCGGATGCTGGGCGAGCTGGTGACCGTCGCGGGCGGCGACCGGCAGCGCATCGGCGGCCTGGACGTCCTGGAGAAGTACTTCGCCGAGCTGGGCAGCGGAGTCGTACGAGCCGTGGGCCGCCCGGCCCGCCCCCGCCTGCCCGCACTTCAGCTCACCCCCGAGCAGCTGGCCGCCAAGCCCCAGCGCCGCGCCGCAACCGACCCCCGGCAACGCCGCACCTGGGAAGCAGCGGCCGAGGACGCTCTGGTCGCCTACAGCAGGGTCTGCGAGGCATCGCGGGCCCGCCTCGGCTACCAGCTCCTCCGCTCCTCACCGCCCGACGACTTCGCCCGCCTGCGCCGCCAGTGCGCCGACCGGGCCGACTTCACGGCCTGGCTGTCGGTGGCGTACCAGGTCTTCAACGAGCGCCTGCACACCCCCCTGCGCATTCCCAAGAAGGATCCCGCGAAGGTACTGGACCTGCCTCAGCTCGCGGCACCCTTCTGGGACGGCCGCATGTCCCAGCTGCACGAACTGCGCAACTTCTACCACCACGACCGTGACATGGCGGAGCGCGCCGAGCGGAACCGCATCGCGGGCGGCATCATCCAAAAGCACACGGGCAGCTACGCCCCGCTAGAAGACGACGCCGGCGCCTGGCGCGCGCTGCAACTGGGTCTGGTGCGCGACCTGGCGGCCCTTCTCAACGAGGCCCACGCGATACTCGACGCGGCCCCCGACCCGGAGGCGGCACCGGAGGAACCCCCAGCCGCTGCGCGGGTTGGTCCGGCCGCGGCGGGCGGGATCCGCATCAAATCGCAGGGCTACGACTGATCCCGAACTCGCGCCACACCACTTTGCCCGGTGACCGCTCCCCGAGCCCCACCTGTCGCTCAACGCGGCCACGAGCAACAACCCGCGCCCGCCTTCGTCGGGCTCGTCGGCGACACGCGGCACTCCGGTGCCGCTGTCGTGCACTTCCACACGCAGTACGTCACCGTCGTACCGCACGCGCAGCAGGAAGCCGCGGCTGGGTGGTGCGCCGTGCAGCAGGGCGTTGTTCCTCAGCTCGCTGACGCATACGGGCCGGTCCTCGGCCCGCTCCCACCCCCCAAATGAGGAGTTCCGGCGAGACGGGACCCTTGCCCGGCGTCCGGATGCCCCCTATGGCGGGGGTCGTGCGGGTGCGGGCCTGACCAGGTTGAAGATCTCTCGGGCGGCATAGCGTTTGAGACATCGGATGATCTCGCGTCGGGTCTTGCCCTCCTTGATGCGGCGCTCCTAGTAGTCCTGGGTGCGCGGGTCGTAGCGCCGGCGGGTCTGCACGATCCGGTAGAGGGCCGCATTGGCCTGCCGGTCGCCACCACGGTTTAGCCGGCGGTACTGCTGACGGGCCGAGGAGTACTCGATGGGGCTGACCCCGCACAGCGCGGCGAAGGACGCCTCGCATGGCCGCCCACCGGGCGTTCACCCTGGCCACGGACATCCCGGTCTACTTCTGCGAGCCGGCCAGCCCCTGGCAGCGCGGCTCGAACGAAAACACCAACGGCCTGCTGCGGCAGTACTTCCCCAAGGACACCGACCTGTCCGTCCACACCCGCGAGCACCTCGACGCCGTCGCCGCCGAGCTCAACAGCCGCCCACGCAGGAGTGGCGTTCTTCGAAGCCGGCCACCAAGCAGCACAGGAGGCGAAGGTCCACTCAAGCAAGGACCCGGTCCGGGGAACAGCATCGATCATGATCCGGACCATTCTCGGGCCAGCGACCCCACCAAGGTCTCGACGGGCGCTATTTGCGCTGGTCAGCGATGCGCTGCCGCCGTACCACCAGCGGACGAAGAACCTGCTGGTGTCGTACTCCCCGAAGAAGTTGGGGTTCTTCTAGATACAGAAAAGGGCGCCTGCCCAGGGCGATGCCCGCGGGCGAAACACGCCCTTACTCCCGATGTCCCACCAGTGTGGACCTGGATGCTCTGCCCGGCTTGTGTGGGCGCCGGTGCCGGGGCGGACTGTCGCCCCGGCACCGCCGCGTCACTCCTCGTCGCGCAGCCGCGCCGCCAAGGAGATCAGCGGCTCGGTCTCCTCGGTGTGGCCCAGGGCGGTCAGGCGGGAGACCGCAGCGTCGAGGCGGGTGAGGGCGGGGGCGGGGCGTTCCAGGTAGAGACCCTCCACGGCGCCCGCCAGGCGGACGCACTCGGCCCACTCGCCGGCGCCTTCGTCCTCCCGTCCCGGCTCGCCGAACAGGGCAAGGGCCTTCTCCAGGGCGGCCAGTGCGTCCTCGTACTCGCCTGCGTAGGCGTTGACTCTCCCGTGTTCGTAGGCCAGTGCCGTTTCCAGGGCACGGCCCTGGGCCTCGTATTCGGCAGCGCGGGCCTCGTCGGCTATCCGGCCCGCGTCGGCGAGAAAGGCGAGGGCGCCGGCCAGGCCGTCGGAGCCCTGCTGCTGGGCCTGGAGACGGGCGAGTTCGCGCAGGCAGTTGCTGAGCTGCTCATAACGCGGGGCCTGTGCGTGGGCGGCGAGTGCCTGGTCCGCGACTTCGCGGGCCCGACCGAATTCGCCGGACTCGCCGAGGAGTACGGCGGTCTCCGCGGCGATCATGGCGTGGCTCCCCATGTCGTCGTCCCAGCCGGACGACTCGCCCGCCAGAGTGACGAACTCCGCCGTGGCCGCCTTGAGGTCCTCCCCCGCGTGCAGCGCGCGGGCGCGGGTCAGGCGCAGCTGAGCGACGAGCCGGTTGTCCAACTCTCCGGCGGCGACGTCCGGTTCGGCCAGAAGGGAGTCGATCAGAGCGATGCAGTCCTCGACACGGCCCAGGTCGAGGCTGAGCCGGGCCGCGTTGCTGTAGGTGCAGAACGCATCAGTCCGGCTGCCGCGGCGAAGGTCCGCCTCCGCGGAGCGCGTCAGGTGCCGCAGTGCCTCGTCGGGGCGGCCCAGGTGCATGCAGGCCTCGGCCAGATCACCGTGAAGGCGGGTGGTGTCGACGGTCTCGGCCGGCCAGTCGGCGGCCAGCCGCAAGCCCTCGGCGAGGTCCGCGTATGCGGCCTGCGCGTCCCGGAGGCCGAACTGGAACCGGCCGCGCAGTCCGAGCGTACGGGGCAAGTGCCAGGCGGGGCCGTGCGCCTTCAACCGGTCGAGCAGGGCGTCGATCTCGGTGACCGCGGCGGGCAGGTCGCCGGAGAGGGCGTAGGTGCTGGCCCGCAGCAGCAGGGCGCCGGAGATCTGCCCGGCGATGTCGTGCCGGGTGGCGAACGCGTGCAACTGGTCCACCTCGGCGAACACCGGCGCGACCTGCTCCTCGCTGCCCGAGTTCTGCAGGCGCAGGGCGAGCGCGGTCACCCGCAGCCGCAGCAGGCGGGCCTCCTGGTACGGAGCGAGGCCGGGCGTCTCGTCGTGGAGGCGGACCAGGGACGCGTGCGCGGCGATCAGCGCGGCGGCCTTCGCCTCGGCTCCGTCGGCGCCCTCCGCTGGAATCTCAGCGATGGCGAGCAGGGCGCAGGCACGGGAGAGCGCCGCATGACCCGGCTCCCCGGCGTCGTCGTACAGGGCCGCGGCCTCCTCGTGGAGGGCGGCGGCGTCGGTGAACTCGTCCTTCTCGCCCGCCCGGTTCGCCTCTTCGGCCAGCAGGTCCGCGCGCAGCTGCACGAGCGGGCCCACGGCCGGATCGTCAGGGTGGGTGTAGTCGCGGGCGGCCATGAGCGTGCGCAGCCGCGCCCAGCAGGCATGTGCGTCCGGGTGCCCCTGCTCGTCCAACGTCCTGGCTTGGAGGATGAGTTCGGACAGCGTGTCGGGGACGGCGGCGCCTGCACGGGCAGCGGGCGCGGCAACCGGTGCCGCCGGTGCCACGTCGTCGAGGCTGCGGGAGCGCAGCGTCAGTTCCAGCGCCTCCCGGAGCGGGGCACTCTCGAGGCGGGCCCTGCGGCGGTCAGTGTGGGCCGTGGTTCCGTTGCGGGCGTCGAAGCGGGCGGCGAGGTCGTCGGCGCGGCCGCGGACCTCGGCGCGCAGGCCGGCCACCGTCCAGGTGCGGCCCGCATACCCGGCGGCGGGCAGTTCGCCGTGGCCGAGGAGCTCGACGCGCTGGAGGAGGACCTCCACGCCGGTGAGGAAGCCGAGCAGGTCCAGCGGCGAGTCGACCTCCTCGAACAGGTTCCGGTTCTCGGCGAGCAGTTCCAGGCCGCGTGCCTCGTTGCCGGTCAGCGCGCAGAACTCCAGGTGCCGGCCGACCTCCTGGGACATCGAGGCGTTGCGGCGGCAGCTGCGGTAGCCGGCGAGGTGCAGTTCGCGGGCCCGGTCGGTGCGGCCGGTGCGCAGCAGGGGCAACAGCGCGTACGAGACAGAGCGAGCCGGCTCCTCCTGGCAGGATTCCTTCCCGGCCAGGACGGGCTCCCAGGCGCTGAGCGCCCGCTCGTCGTCGCCCGCCGTGAGGTGGTACTGGGCGCGCTCGCAGATCTCGCAGGCCTCGCAGTCGCTGAACCTGGTGCGGCTGCGGCCCGCCCACAGCTCGTAGGCGAGGGTGGTGTCCTCGCCGACGTGGGCGGCTAGCTGGTACGCCTGTCCGTAGTAGGGCTGGAGGCCGAGGTCGGCCTTCTCGTACCGGTCGCGCATCTCCTTCGTCCACTGGTGCAGGCTGGCCAGCGGTATCTCGGGCAGCGCGCGCAGCGCGTTGGCCACCCACTTGAACCGCCAGAACAGCATGTGGCGCAGGCGCTCGTCGAAGACGTCGGGCTGCTCGTCGAAGAGGGTGAGCAGACGGGCGAAGACGACGGGCGACTTCCGGGGTTCGGAGCCGTAGGTGTACGCCTCCTGGAGTTCGAAGAGCGCGTGGACGAGCGGGACGGATTCCGCGAACTGCTCGGCGGCGTCGACGAGTTCCTCAGCGGTGACCGTGCGGGTGCGGCCGTAGGGACGCCCGTCGTTCTCCCGGAGCGCCTGGAACAGCTCGTCTGTGTTCTGGGGATGGGGTGCGGTCGGCATCGTCAGCTGTCCTTGCGCAGGGCGTGGGCGAGAAGGTCGAGGAAGGAGCGGTTGATGAGGCTCGATTCGGAGGGCCTCAGCGGGCGCCGGGACAGCATCGCGGCCTGCCCGTAGAGGGCTTCGGCGCTGGTGCGGGCCAGCTCGGTCGCGTCGATGGCGACGGCGGCGCGGACCAGCGGGTTGAGCTGGTTGAGGATCAACTGGGCCCGCGGTGCCTCTTGCCGCAGGGCGCCGAGGATGTCGCCCCACAGGCCGCCCTCCTGCTCACGGGCGAGCTGGGAGCGGGTGCGCTCGTGCCGGGCCTCGCGGCTGTCCACCAGGAGGGCGGGTGCGGAGGCGGGCTGAAAGGTGCGCAACGCGACGTCGCAGTCGAAGACGGCGAGGGCGTCGCGGGCCAGGGCGAGGTAGGCCGCGGCGGCCAGTTCCGTCTCCCGGTCGACGGGGTCGAGGTGGGCGGTGAGGGTCGCCGGGTCGAGGTCGGCGACGCTGACCTCGGGCCTGATCTCGGGCAGCCGGTGAACCAGCTCACGGTCGTAGGTGTAGCCGCCGTTGACGACGCCGAGCCCGGCGGCCGAGGCGATCGCCGCGACTTGCCGGAACTCCTCCACGCTGGACGTCACGAGCACGGTGCGGTGGGTGCGCGCGAACTCATCGAGGGTGGTGTGCCCGTCGGTGGTCTCGAACGGCAGCCAGGGCAGCAGCATCCGCAGGATTTCGTCGTCGTGCACCGCGAGCGACTTCACGGCCAGATGGTGGGCCTGGAGGAAGCGGGCGAGCAGGTCCGGGTCGCTGGCGGCGGCCCGGGCGATCCACGCGCGCAGCCGCTCGGCCAGGGCGTCGCGGACGGCAGCGAGGGTGTCGTCCTCGTACAAGGACTCGCGGGACGCCGTCGGGCGCAGGCTCTCGGCGTCGACGACGCAGCGGACGAAGAAGGCCCACTCGGGCAGTATCTCCTCGGCCTGCTCGGACAGCAGCATGCCCTTGACGTGCACGCGGTGGCCGTGACGGCGCCCGGCCGGCACCGCCTCGGGCAGCACGCACGCGATGCCCTTCAGGCCCACGGCCGGCAGGTCCAGCTCGATGGTGTCCAGCGGCGTGAACCCGAAAACCTCCTCGCCGTACGCGGCCAGCGCACGGGATCGGGCTCCCGGCGTGGGGTACGTACGCGCCCAGGGTGCCGACTCGGGGTTGACGGACGCGCCTGGGCTGCCCGTGCCGTCGTCGAAGGTCACCGGGTGGCGCAGCAGGGAGCCGAAGTGCCGGGCCAACGCGTGAACCTGCTCCGGGCGGGTCCACTCGCCCGCGTCGGTGCGCGGCGTCAGCGTGACGGTGGTGCCGGGCCGGGGGCGGGCGGAGGCGGGCAGGGTGCGGACGGTGTAGCTGCCGTCGCCGCGTCCCCGCCACTCCACGGCGGGGGCGTCGGGAGTGCTGGCGGAACGGCTCAGGACGTGGATCTCGTCCGCGACCAGGAAGCAGGAGAGCAGGCCGATTCCGAACTGGCCGATGAAGTCCCCGCGTTGCTCGGCGATCCGCTCGGCGCGCTTGCTGCTGCGGCCGATCGTGGCGAGGAAGGTGTGCACGTCGGCCTCGGTGAGACCGACGCCGTCGTCCTCGACGCGTACCACCGAACCGTCGGCGTACAGGCGGATGCCGAAGGCGTCGACGGGCGCGGCAGGTTCGAGGCCGCGCCGGGCGGTCAGCGCGTCCACCGCGTTCTGCATCAGTTCGCGCAGGTAGACGCGAGGGCTGGAGTAGAGGTGGTGGGAGAGGAGGTCGACGAGGCCGCGCAGATCCACCTGGAAGGTGCGGTCGGCGCCGGCCGGGTCGACGGCGGTGTCGGGAAGAGTCATCAGGCAGTCCGGAGTGGGAGGGGCGACGGGTGGCTGGCAGGCGGCACCGGGGCCGGCGGGTGCTCAGGCGCGGCGGTGGTGGCGGGCGAACTGCTTCTCGGGCTCCGCGAAGTAGGTCCATGGCCACTTGGTGTAGGCGCCGTCCAGCGTTTGGTAGACGCGCCGGACCGTGTGGCGCTCACCGGCCAGCGACAGGGCCATGGCGAACATGTTGAAGTCGTGCTGCCAGCCCGGGCGCCACGCGTAGGCGGGGTGGAGAATGCCGTGGTCGGCGGCGTCCCGCAACTCCTGCTGGATCTCGGGGGTCTTGAGGCAGTCCCCGCTGTCCGACTCCACCCAGTCCTCGATGTGCGCCATGGCGATCACGCAGCCGAGCCGGTGCCCCTGCGGGGCGCGGGCGAACGCGTCGCGGGCGAACGCCAGGGCCTCGCCGGGCTCGCCGCCCCAACGGGGCTGCAACTGCGACACCCACTCCAGGTGGGTCTCCAGGTCGAGTGGGTCGCGGCGCAGGGCGGCGTCGAACCGGGTCTCGTTGACGGCGGGGCCCAGCGACATGCCGCGGCCGGAGGTGAGGAGGCGGCGCCACGGAGTGACCCATTCCGGCCGCAACGCGGCGGCCTCGAGCAGCTGCTCCTCGGCGATGTGGAGCCGCTCGTGGAAAACCCGCCACTGCTCCTGCGTGACGTTCACGGCACGCTCGGCGGTGCGCGCCTCCCAGCCCCAGCTGATGTGGCGCGTCCCGGATATCAGCAGGGCCGTCGCCCGGTGCTCCTTGTCCTCCTCGACGGCCCGGCCGATCCAGTCCTGCACCCCGTCCAAGTCGGCCAGCTCACCGAGGACTTGGTGGTCGCGGCCGAGGTCGAAGGGCGCCAGCGCCGCCTTGACCGCAGCCCAGTCACCCGCGTCGGCCGCCTCCACCAGCGTGAGCACCCGCGTGTCCCCGAGCGCGCGCAGCGTGTACATCCCGTTCTTCTGCCTGCGCGGGACGGGCAGGGCGTGCGGATCCGCGACCGGTCTCTCCGCACCCCTGCCGAACAGCTTGCCGAACATGCCGCGCCCTCCCCTGGTCCCGCGTGATCGTCCGGTGCAGCATAAACGGCCCTACTGACACCGCTTCCACAGGGTTTTCACCGGCGCTTCACGGGCCCGGTCCGAGTCCCGTCCTCTCGCCCCTCCCGGTCGCCGCCGACACGTCTACGACTCCGGCTCGTGATCGAGCTGTTGTGGGCCCTGGCGGCCGAGCACGTGGGCGGGTGGACCGGAGACGACACGGCGCAGGGTACGGCTGTCCCCGAAACCAGTGGCGCCGCGGTCTGGGCGAGCAGGTTCCCGATGGAGACTCCAGATTCCGCTTCTCTGGAGTGGACGGCGGGCTGACAGGTCAGCCGACCGCCTCCCCGCCGGTCATCGCCGCGCCGTCCATGCGGTCGGCAGGGTGACGGCCCCTGGGCTGCTGCGGTTCCGGTTGTACGGGCATCGGCGGCAGGGGGCGCTCCATGGGCCGGGACGCCGTGACGGTGAGTGGCTCGCCGTGGTGCAGGATCTCCAGGGGGTCCCCCTCCACCAGGGTGTAAGCGGCTGCGGAGCTGCTGATGTCCACACGCAGCCTGCGCCCCTGCACCAGCACGGTGAACCGAAGGCCGGAGAGACGCTCGGGCAGCCTTGGGGCGAACCCCAGACTGCCCGCACCGCTCTCCCCGTCGTACTGCCGCATTCCTCCGAGCCCGAGCACCAGCGCCATCCAGGTGCCGGCAAGGGAGGCGATGTGCAGGCCGTCGCGGGTGTTGTGCTCCAGGTTCTCCAGGTCCATCAGGGCCGCCTCGCCCAGATAGGCATAGGCCAGCCGGAGGTGTCCCGTCTCGGCGGCCATGACGGCCTGGCAGCATGCCGACAGTGAGGAGTCCCGTACGGTCAGCTGCTCGTAGTAGGCGAAGTTGCGGGCCTTCTCCTCGGCGGTGAAGGCGTCGCCGCAGGTCAGCATGGCGAGGACCAGGTCCGCCTGTTTCACGACCTGCTTGCGGTAGAGGTCGAAGTACGGGAAGTGCAGCATCAGCGGGTACTGCTCCGGGGAGGTGTTGTCGAAGTCCCACCGCTGGAAGCCCGTGAACCCGGCCGACTGCTCGTGCACACCGAGCGTCTCGTTGTACGGCACGGCGATCCGGGCGGCGGCGTGCCGCCATGCGGCGGTCTCCTCGTCGTCGACCCCCAGTTCCTCCGCGCGTTCGACGTGGCGCACCGCCGCCTCCGCGGCGGCCACCAGATTCCGGCGCGCCATCAGGTTGGTGTAGAGGTTGTCGCGGGCGATGGCGCTGTACTCATCGGGGCCCGTGACGCCGTCGATATGGAAGACGCCCTCCGCGTCGTGGTGGCCGAGCGAGTGCCAGAGCCGCGCGGTTTGCACCAGCAGTTCCAGTCCCGGCCCCCGCTCGAACGCCTCGTCGCCGGTGGCGATCACGTACCGCAGCACGGCGTCTGCGATGTCGGCGTTGACATGAAACGCGGCCGTGCCCGCCGGCCAGTACGCCGAGCATTCCGCGCCGGTGATGGTCCGCCACGGGAACGCCGCTCCGGCCAGCCCGAGCTGATGGGCGCGGTCCCGGGCCGCGGGCAGGCTCGCGTGCCGCCAGCGCAGGACCGGGGCAACGGACTGGGGGGCCGTGTAGGTGAGCACCGGGAGGACGAAGGACTCCACGTCCCAGAACGAGTGCCCGTCGTAGCCCGTCCCCGTCAGCCCCTTGGCGGGGATCGCCCGTTCCTCGCCGCGGGCCGCGGCCTGCAGCACATGGAACAGCCCGAAGCGCACGGCCTGCTGGATCTCCGCGTCCCCGTCCACCTCGACGTCCGCGCCGGACCAGAAGTTGTCCAGATAGGCCCGCTGCTCGGCGAGCAGCCCGTCCCAGCCGGTGCTGCGGGCAGCGGCGACCGCGCCGTCGACCTGGTCGTGGACGGCGGGCAGCGACCTCTCCGCGGACCACCCGTACGCCACGAACTTCACCAGCCGCAGCCGCTCGCCGGGCGCCAGGGCGGCGGTGACCGTGAGTCTGCTGACGTCGGGCTCGCTCTCGGCCGACCAGGCCGTCCCCTCGGGGCCCTCGACGATGTGCTCGGCCGCGGCCGCCACCCGCTGGCCGCTCTTCCTGGTGCAGTGCACCAGGCGCAGCCGCGTGTCCTGGGCGAAGTCCTCCTCCGCCTCGAGCGGGGACTCGACCGCGGCCGAGACCCGCGGGTCGCCGGTGTCGTGCGGCATCTGCTCGTTGGCGACCAGCTCGGACTGGACAGCCACGGTGGCCCCGGCGTCCAGCGGCTCCACCTCGTACGCGATCGCCGCGATGGCGCGCTGGGTGAACGACACCAGCCGGTACGAGGTGATGCGGACGGCGCGGCCGCGCGGGGAGGTCCACTCCGCGGTGCGGCGGAGGACTCCTGTACGGAAGTCCAGCACCCGCTCGTGTGCCGTGAGTTCGCCATACCGCAGGTCGTAGGGGTGGTCGTCAACCAGCAGCCGGATGATCTTCCCGTCGGTGACGTTGATCATCGTCTGACCGGACTCCGGATAGCCGTAGCCGGCCTCGGCGTACGGCAGCGGATGCAGTTCGTGGACACCGTTGAGATAGGCGCCGGGAAGCCCGTGCGGTTCGCCCTCGTCGAGATTGCCGCGCCATCCGATGTGGCCGTTGGCGAGCGCGAACACGGACTCGCTCTGGGCGAGGACGTCGAGGTTCAGCTCGGTCTCGCGCAGGCACCACGGTTCGACCACGAAGCTGGGATGGGTGATCATCGTGACTCCAGCAGTTCGGCGAGATCGTTCACCACGATGTCCGCGCCGTGCCGCCGGAGCTCCGCGGCCTGCCCAGTCCTGTCAATGCCCACGACCAGGCCGAACCCCCCTGCCCGGCCGGCCTCCACGCCCGCCAGGGCGTCCTCGAAGACCGCCGCGGCACCCGGTTCGGCGCCCAGGGCACGGGCGGCGGCCAGATAGGTGTCCGGTTGCGGCTTGCCCCGCAAACGCTGCTCCCTGGCGACGATCCCGTCGATGCGCTCCTCGAAGAGATCCTCGATGCCCGCCGCGGCCAGCACATCGCGGCAGTTGGCGCTCGAGGAGACCACAGCACGCCGCAGACCCGCGTCCCTGGCGGCGCTCACATACGCCACCGAGCCCTCGTAGGCCTCCACACCCTGCTCACGGATCTTACGGAGCACCAGCGCGTTCTTACGGGTGCCCAGGCTGTTCACCGTCTCCCTGTCCGGCCCGTCGTCGGGCGCACCCTCGGGCAGCCGGACCCCCCGCGAGGCGAGGAAGGTTCGCACCCCGTCCTCGCGCGGCCGGCCGTCCACGTACTCGTCATAGTCGTGCACGGCGTCGAACGACTCGAAGGGAACGCCCTCACGTTCGGCGCGCCGGCGGAGGTAGTCGTCGAACATCTCCTTCCATGCCGCCGCGTGCACCTTCGCGGTGCGCGTGAGGACGCCGTCGAGGTCGAACAGGCAAGTGCGTACGTGATCCGGAAGCCCCAGCATGCCGTCGAGGCTAGAAGGGTGAGGCGGTCACCGGGGGCGGCAGATGCCGCCCGCCGCGCCACGCGTAGCCCGTGGGGATGATGCGCCGGTGTCATCCGGAGCAGCCGCGGGCGCGGCCGGGCACCGGGCCCGGCCGCACGGGGTCGCTCGCGGGTGTCAGTGAGCGTCCGGCAGGCTCCACCGGTAGGGCGCGATGAGCCGGTCGACCGACTCGGGGCCCCAGGAGCCCGGTGTGTAGAGCTGGACCGGCGGCGGGTTCTCCAGGAGCGGAGCGGATGCCTCCCAGAGCCGCTCGATCCCGTCGGAGCGGGTGAACAGGGACTGGTCCCCGAGCATCGCGTCCAGGATGAGGCGCTCGTATCCCTCCAGTGCGTACATCGAGTTGACGGAGTCGGCATAGTTGAAGACCATCTCGGCCTCACTCAGGCGCATGGCGGGTCCCGGCTCCTTCACCAGGAAACGGGCGGCGATCCGGCCGAGGTCAGCAAAATCGATCACCAGTTCATTGTTCCGGGATTCCGCGCCGCACTGCGCGGCCAGGGGGAACATGCGAAGCGCCGGCTCCCGGAAGCCGAGCGTCACGACGTGCCGCCCCTGACCGAGCGCCTTTCCCGAGCGCAGGTAGAAGGGCACTCCGGCCCACCGCCAGTTGTCGAGTTCGACACGCAGCGCGACGAAGGTCTCGGTGTCCGACCGGGGGTCGACGCCCGGCTCGTCGCGATAGCCCTCGTACTGGCCGCGGACGACCTGTGCCGGATCCAGCGGCCGCATGCTCTCGAAGACCTTCTCCTTCTCGTCCCGCAGGGGCTTCGCCGCAAGGGCGGTCGGGGGTTCCATCGCCACGAATCCCATGAGCTGGAAGAGGTGAGTGACGATCATGTCCCGGAAGGTGCCGGTCCCTTCGAAGAACTGTGCGCGGCCCTCGATGCCGATCTTCTCCGGCACGTCGATCTGCACATGGCTGATGTGGTCGCGGTTCCACACGGGCTCGAGGAAGCCGTTGGCGAAGCGGAGCGCGAGGATGTTGTCGACGGACTCCTTGCCGAGGAAGTGGTCGATGCGGAAGACGCGGGACTCGTCGAAGACCGCGTGGATCGTCGCGTTGAGGGCCTGAGCCGAGGGGAGGTCCGTACCGAAGGGTTTCTCCACGATGACACGGGCATTGTCGGCGAGGCCGGTCGCGCCGAGCAGCTCCACGACGGAGCCGAAGGCCTTGGGCGGCACGGCGAGGTGGAACAGGCGCCGGGGGTTGCCGCCGACGACCCGATCGGCCTCCCGTACGGCCTCCAGGAGCGGCTCTGGGGCGTCGGGGTCGGCCGCGCCGAAAGACAGCGCGTCCTCGAACTCCTGCCACGCCTTACCCTCGGGCTTCGACCTGCCGAACTCGGCGACCGCCTCCCGTGCCCGCTTGCGGAATTCGTCGTCGCTGAGCGCTACCTGGGAGGGCGCCGAGCCGATGACACGGAAGCGGGGCGGCATCAGCCCCGCCTTGGCCAGGTGGAAAAGCCCCGGCAGGAGCTTGCGCCGGGCCAGGTCGCCGGTCGCGCCGAAGAGCACGATGACGTGGTCCTCCGGGACCAGGGGACGGCTTTCGGGCTGGGAAGGGCCGGCCACGGTTCACCCCGCCTTCTCGGCGTGACCGCCGAACTCTCCGCGCATCGCGGACAGCAGCTTGTCGGTGAACTCGCCCAGCCCGCGCGATTCGTACCGCTGCGTCAGCGCAGAGATGATGACCGGGGCGGGCACGCTCTCGTCGACCGCCGCCAGGACCGTCCAGCGGCCCTCCCCCGAGTCCGAGACGCGGCCGGTGAGCGTGTCGAGCTCGGGCGAGCGCGCCAGCGCGTCGGCGACCAGGTCGACAAGCCATGAACTGACGACCGAGCCCCGACGCCACACCTCGGCGACCTCGGCGACGTCGATCTCGTACTGGTAGGCCTCCGGCTCGCGCAGCGGGGCGGTCTCGGCGTCGACGGCCCTGCGGTGCAGGCCCGCGTCCGCGTGCTTGATGATGCTGAGCCCCTCGGCGACGGCGGCCATCATTCCGTACTCGACTCCGTTGTGCACCATCTTCACGAAGTGGCCCGCGCCGCTCGGGCCGCAGTGCAGATAGCCCTCGGGCGCGGTCCCGTCGGCGCGGGTCCTGCCCGGGGTGGGCTCGACGCTCCCGGCGCCGGGGGCGATGGTGCGGAAGACCGGGTTCAGCCGTGCCACCGCGTCGTCCTCGCCGCCGATCATCAGGCAGTAGCCCCTTTCGAGGCCCCAGACGCCGCCCGAGGTCCCGCAGTCGACGTAGTGGATTCCGCGGGGAGCGAGCTGCTTCGCCCGCGCGATGTCGTCCCGGTAGTACGAGTTGCCGCCGTCGACGACGGTGTCATCGGGGTCCAGCAGCGCGGCCAGCTGGTCCAGTGTCGGCTGCACCACCCCGGCGGGGAGCATCAGCCAGACGTTCCTGGGCTTTTCCAGCTTGTCGACGAAGTCATGTAGCGAGGTGGCGGCCGTCGCCCCCTCCTTCTCCAGCTCCTGCAGGGCCTCCCGGTCGAGGTCGTAGACGACGCATCGGTGGCCGTCACGCATCAGCCGGCGCACGAGATTGGCGCCCATCCGGCCGAGCCCGATCATGCCGAGCTGCATGGGTGTGTCAGTGGTCATGTCCGGCTTCCCGTTCTTCTGAGCGCGGTAGTGACGGATGTGGGCGTTGACGGACGACTCGTGGCCGAGGTCAGGCTCATGTCCTCGCCTCCTGCCGGGACTCCACCAGCTCCCGTGCGACCTCGGCCACCCGCTGCGGGGTGAACCCGAACTTCGTGAGCAGTTGTTTCAGGGGCGCCGAGGCACCGTAGGTGTGCATGCCGACGACAGCTCCGCCGTCTCCCACGTAGCGGTCCCAGCCGAACGTCGATGCCTGCTCGATGCCGACCCGCGCGGTCACCGCCGGCGGCAGGACCTGGTCGCGGTACTCCCTCGGCTGACGGTCGAACAGCTCCCAGCACGGCATGCTGACCACCCGGGCCCCGATGCCGTCGGCTGCGAGTTCATCCCGGGCGGCCAGCGCCAGGGACACTTCGGATCCGGTGGCGAGCAGGATCACCTGTGGCTCGCCGGAGGGCGGGTCCGCCAGCACATAGGCACCGCGTGCGACACCCGAAGCGGCGGCCAGCCGCGTTCGGTCGAGCGTGGGCAGCGCCTGGCGGGAGAGGACCAGTGCCGCCGGCTCGTGGCGCAGGCCGGCGACCAGCCGCCAGGTCTCGACGACTTCGCCCGCGTCGCCGGGGCGGAATACCAGCAGTCCCGGCATCGCGCGCAGGCCCGCAAGCTGTTCGACCGGCTGGTGGGTGGGTCCGTCCTCGCCGACGCCGATGGAGTCGTGCGTGAAGATGTGGACGACCGGGATCTCCATCAGTGCGGACAGCCGGATGGCTGCCTTGGCGTAGTCGGAGAAGATGAGGAATCCCGACCAGTACGGCCGCAGCTTGGTCAGGGCCATACCGTTGGCGACGGCCGCCGCGGCGTGCTCCCGGATGCCGAGGTGGAGGTTGCGCCCGGACGGGCTCTCCGGCTGGAAGTCTCCCGCGCCGTCGAAGGTGAGATGGGTCTTGGTCGACGGCGCGAGGTCGGCGGAGCCGCCGAGGAGCCAGGGAACGCTCTGCGCGAGGGCGTTGAGCACCTGGGCCGAGGAGTCCCTGGTGGCCAGGCCCTTGGGATCGGCGGAGAAGTCGGGAAGCTTGCTGTCCCATCCGGCCGGGAGTTCACGGCGCTGCATGCGCTCCAGCTCGTCGGCGAGTTCGGGCCAGGCGGCGCGGTAAGCGTCGAACCGTTTTTCCCAGGCGGTGCGCAGTTGTGCACCGCGCGCACCGATGCCCTGGCCGAACCAGTCACGTACCTCTTCGGGAATCCAGAACTGCTCGTCCTCAGGCAGGCCGAGGAAGCGCTTGGTCGCCCGGACGCCGTCCGCTCCGAACGGTGCTCCGTGGGCCTTCGGTGAGTCCTCGACGGGTGAGCCGTAGCCGATGTGGCTGTGCACCAGGACCAGGGTGGGGCGCTCGGTCTCGGCACGGAAGGTGTGGAAGGCGCGGGCGACGGCGTCGAGGTCGTTGGCGTCGGCGACGGTGGTCACGTTCCAGCCGTACGCGAGGAAGCGGGCGGCGACGTCCTCGGTGAAGGTGAGGCTGGTGTGGCCCTCGATGGTGACCCGGTTCGAGTCGTAGATCCAGCACAGGTTGGACAGCTGTTGATGCCCTGCGAGCGAGGCGGCCTCCGAGGCGACGCCCTCCATCATGCAGCCGTCCCCGGCGAGCGCGTACACGTCGAAGTCGAAGAGGGGGAAGTCCTCCCGGTTGTACCGCGCGGCGAGCCACCTGCCGGCCATCGCCATCCCGACGGAGTCCGCCACCCCCTGGCCGAGCGGCCCGGTCGTGGCCTCTACACCGCTCGTCCAGCGGTACTCGGGGTGTCCGGGGCAGCGGGAGCCGAGTTGGCGGAACGACTTCAGGTCGTCGAGCGTCACCGCCGGCCGTCCCAGCACCTCGTAATCCGGGTCGACGGCACGGACGCCGGTCAGATGGAGCAGAGACCACAGCAGCGTTGAGGCGTGCCCCTCGGAGAGCACGAAGCGGTCGCGGTTGGGCCAGATCGGGTCCTGGGGATCGAACCGCAGGAACCGCTGCCAGAGGGTGTAGGCGACGGGCGCGATCCCCATGGGCGTGCCCGGGTGGCCGGACTGGGCCTTCTGGACGGCGTCCATGCAGAGACCACGGACGGTGTTCACCGACAGCGTGTCCAGGTCGGTCATGAGCGTTCCCCGATCTCGTTGGGCTCAGGTCGGTCCGCCGCCCGGCGCGCCCGGCGACGGCAGTCCGGCGTTGGGTGGGCCGCGCAGCGTTGGCGATCCTGCTCGGAGGATGCCGGGAGCGCCCGCTGCCACGTCTCATCCGCGACGGATGACATGCGTCAGGCGTGCGGAACGACGGCGACGGGACAGGGAGCGTGGTGGATCACCGCGTGGGTGACCGAACCGATGTGCGCGCCCGATGCCGCCCTGCGCCGGCCGACGACAACAAGTCCCGCATCGGACGCGGCCTGGACGAGGTGGCCTGCCGCCCGCCCCGGAGCGGTCTCCTCGGACACCTTCACGCCCGGGAACCTGTCCCGGTAGGGACTCACCGCGTCCGACAGCGCCGACTCCCGCTCCGCCTTGGTCCCCGGGTCGGGGCCGCCGTTGCCGGCAGCCGCGGAGTGGTGGTGAAGGCCCGGAAAGTGCCAGGTGTGCACGATGTGCAACGGGACGGCGTGTCGGGCCGCGAAGTCGAACGCGAAGTCGAGAAGTTCGTCCTTCACGTCGTGTACGTCCAGACCGAGGACCACTTTTCGGCGTCCATCGCCACCGGGGGCGCCGGCGCCTGCCTCGCGGTCGCCGTAATCCGGCCGTACGAGCACCATCGGGTGCTTCGCCTCCGCCACGACCTCCTGCCCCACCGAGCCGACGATGAAGCCGCCGACGGTGCCGAGCCCGGGCGACCCCAGGACGAGCAGGTCCGCGTCGGAGCCTGCGGCCAGCAGCGCCCTGGCGGGGGCGCCCTCGACCTCCTCCGTGGCCATGGGGACCCCCGACTGGCGCGCCCGGACGCGCTCCTCCATCGCGCCCAGCAGACTCTGCTCCCGATCGGTCCGGGTCTCGCGGGACGGCTTCACGGCCTGGAGCTGGTGCTGCGGCCACTGGGAGGCGTTCACCAGCCGCAGGCCGGTGCCGCGCGCCGCGGCCTCGTCCGCGGCCCAGTCCACTGCCGCCAGGCACTCGTCGGAGTCGTCCACTCCCACAACGACGGGTCGGGACATGCTGCTCTCCTTGCCTCGGGCTCTTGCGGGGGCCGTCACGAGGGCCGTCACGAGCATCCGCGCAAGAGGGCGCCTGATCAAGAAATTACCCATGCACCGAAAATGCCGCGATTCGGGGCATCACAGACAGTGAACCGTGCCCTCCGCGGGCGGCAGGCACCGCTGGTCCGTGCGCGAACGGCCGGCCCGGTCGCAGATGCTCACCTATCTCGTCCTGCGCGAGACCACACAGACCGCTCCGTCCCGTCTGAGCCAGGTGCCCGTCGCCCGTCGCCCGTCGCCCGTCGCCCGTCGCCCGGGACCGTACCGAACGGCGGCGGTCACTACGCGTGGGACTGAGTCCTGCCGGTCCGGACGGTGCTGGTGGAGTGGCCCTCCGATGAGACTGACCCGACCGGCTACTGGACCTCCAACCTGCCCGCCGCCACACCGATCACCCTGGTCACCGCCGCCCGGGCCTTCCTCACCCTCCACCGGTCCGCCCAAAAACCCGTACACCGGCCTGCCCCTCTGCCAAGTCCTCGACGCCATCCAGGATCTCCTGCGGTGCGGGCCGCAACCTGCACCACTGCGGACGGCCCCCTACCCACCACACCCAGCAGAAGAAGACAGCCCCCGACCTGACGAAGCACTACGAGCGGCGGCTCTCCGCGTCCGCGGCCCGCTCCGCCACGGTGATGCCCGTCCCCGTGGGTGCCCAGAGGGTCGCCGCGGAGAGCAAGGTCACGGCCGCCGATCCCATGAGTATGGGTACGCTGCCGAGCCAGGCGGCCAGTGCGCCGCCAGCCAGCGCCCCCACCGGTACCGTCGTGAGGAGCACCGCCTGCACGAGACCGGCGACGCGTCCCTGCATGCCGTCCGGGGTGACCAGTTGCTGCGTGGTGGTCATGGAGATCATCCACACGGTGCCGGAGAGCCCGTAGCAGACCTGGTACGCGAGCAGCACGGGGAAGGCGAGGCCCAGCGACGCGGCCGGGATCAGGAACACCGCCGCGCCCGCCGCAAGCCCGAAGATCTGCGTGGCCCGCCACAGCCCCGTGGTCCTGGCGAACCGTCCGGCGAGCAGCGCACCCGCCAGGGTGGCCGCGCTGTAGGCGGCGTATGTCGTTCCCAACTGCCAGGCGGGCAGAGCCAGATCGCGGGTCGCGTAGAACACGTAGAGCGCGGCCGCCGCGCCGCCGCCGAGGTTGAGTCCGGCTCCCGCCAGGACCATGCGGCGCAGCTGGCGCTCGGCGCGAACCACCGCAAGTCCCGTACGCAGCGAGCCGGCCAGGGACTTCGCGGGCGCAGGCTCCCGCGAACCTGCCGGGGTGTTCAGCGCGGCGGGCAGGGCAAGTAGGAACAGCGCCTCGACGGCGTAGGCCGCACAGCCCGCAAGGAGCGCCGAATCGGCTCCGAGGAGCCCGACCATGACGCCGCCGAGCGCCGGCCCGCCGATCTGTCCGCTCGTACGGGCCGCGGTCAGCGCGGAGTTGGCGCCCAGTAGCCGCTCCGGTCCGACGACGCGGGGCAGCGCCGCCTGGAGGGCGATCGAGAGCGTGAAGGTCAGGGTGCCCGAGATGGCGGCGACCACGTACAGGTGCGGCAGGGTGATGTGCTCCACGGCACCGGCGAACGGGATCGAGCCGACGACCAGGGCCTGCAGGGAGGTGACCCACACAAGCAGGCGGCGCAGCCGGATCCGGTCGACGAGCGCTCCGGCCAGCGGACTCAGCACGGCGCCGGGCAGATAGGTCAGTGCCAGCAGTGCGGCTGCCCCGAACGGTCCCGCGTCGAGGCCGGTCACGGCCAGCAGCGTCAGCGCAAGGGCGGTGATCTGCCGCCCGACCGAGCTGGCGACCTGCTCGCCGCACAGCAGCACGAAGGGACGGTGCCGATACAGGGGGACCGGCCCGTCGGCCGGCGCCGCGCCCAACCGTCAGATCCCCGTACAGGGAACGGGCCAGCGATGCAGCCGCGGCGGCAGGGCTACCGCCCACCCGTCAGCGACCAGGGCGAGTCGCTCGGCCGCGAGCAGGTCGACGGCCTCCCGCTGCACGGCGCTCAGTTCACTGAGCGCCGTGGCCTCCTGCACTGTGCCGAAGGTGGTGAGCAGATCCGGGTGGTCGAGGGTGAACCTCGCCGAGGCGGGTCGTTCTCTGCGGTCCATGACGGTGATGAAGTCCGGCCCGCGGCGGTGGTAGAGCATCCCGGTGGGGAACGCGGCGTACGAGGTGCGCCACTCACTCAACTTGCCTGATTCACCGGGCCGTTCGGCGGGCGGCGGGAGGTGGTGCAGCATCCGTGCGTCATACGCATCGCCGCCCGGCGTCTCTTCGTGAGCAATCTCCCAGTGCGTACGGAGCCCATGGCTCTGGCACTCGCGCAGGAACTGAACCGTCAACGCCGTCTCGCGCCCCGCCCCGCCCAGGCGTAGTGGCTCGTCCACGTGGACCTGCCGGCCAGTTACGCGGTGGGTGACGGTGGCGGGCAGCCCGGTCATCCGGCCGCCGCCTGACGGTCCGCCGCCTGACGGTCCGCCGCCTGACGGTCCGCCGCCTGACGGTCTGCGGCGTGGTCCGCCGGGTCGCTGTCGATGCGGACCGGCACCTCCCACGTGGGCAGGGACACGTACGTCCGTCCATCGCGGAACAACAGCCCCATCGCCTGAGCTTGCTGGATCCATACGTTCAGCTCTCCGGCCGGGACGTCATGTCCGTCGCCGGTCAGCAGCCGGTGCAGTGCAGGCTCGGTCCGCCCGTCCTCCAGCCGGCGCAGTGCGACCGCCTGCCAGCCGGTCAACCGGTGGGTGCGCCGGGGCCAGCCGTGCCGCTGGTCGTGTACGAGCAGTACGTCCACGCCCTCCTGCGGCTCTGCTTCCTCCATCACCAGACTCGATCCGGGATGTCCGTCGCGCCAATCCCCGACGGCCCGCTTGAGCCGGCTCTCGGCCTGCCCGCCGATGCCCGCATCCTCCGTGTCGAACAGATAGACGAGATCGGTGAGTTCGACCTCGGGTAAATCGTAGACATGCTGGTACATCTCGGCGGGACGCCGCTTGCCGAAGCCGAACCCCGGGTCGGTGAAGTTCGGGCTGAACCGCTCCAGTTGGATACGGTGGGCGCCGCCCGGGGGCTGCAGGTGTACGAGCGCGGGCAGTTGGTCGACGACAGGGGCGTAGTCCTCGACGGTCTCGCCCGGGAAGCCGTACAGGTAGTTCCAGGTGCAGGTCAACGAGTGGTTCTCGCACTCGCGAAGCGTGCGTACATTGCGGGCGCCGCTGACACCCTTGTCCATGAGGTCGAGGACCCGGTTGCTCAGACTTTCGATGCCGGGCTGGATGAGCACCGCTCCGGCCTGGCCCAGGAGCGCGATCTGTTCGCGGGTGAGGTTGGACTTGACCTCGTAGTGCATCCGCAGGTCCCAGCCGCTCTCGACGGCGAGTGGCAGGAAGTCCTTGAAGTACGCCATGTCGATGATGTTGTCGACGGTGACGACGTCGAGGATGCGGTGCCGTCGTACGAGGTGGTCGATCTCGCTCCACAGCTGCGCCCCCGTCTTGGCGCGGAAGGCCATGGAGGAGCCGTTGAGCCCGCAGAAGGTGCAGTGGTGCTTCTCGCCCCACCAGCAGCCGCGCGCTCCCTCGACGACCAGCTTCGGGTACACGTATTCGAGGACCGGGGACGCCTCCAGGGCGGCCTGCCACTGGTCGTAGTCGGGGGCGGGGATGTCGGCCGGCGCCACGGTGCGCCGGGACTGGGTGTTCACCCGGGGCGTCCGGCCGTCCCACCAGCACAGGCCCGGTACGTCGGCGGGCTGCGTTCCGGCGTCCAGGTGGCGCAGGAGTGCCGGGAAGGCGTACTCGCCCTCGCCGCGCACCACGAGGTCGACGAAGGGGTGGTTACGGTGCAGGGCGTGCCCCATCGGGCCGTCGCAATTGCTGCCGCCGAAGACGACGGTGAGGTCGGGGCGGCAGCGCTTGAGCTCCCTGGCCAGCGCGAGTGAGGGCACGTTCTGCATGAACGTGCTGGTGAACCCGACGACATCAGGCTCCTGAGCGAGCACCTCCGCCGCGCACTCGACGATGAACTCGGCCGCGTGCACCCGCATGTCGGAGGCGGTGTCGGTGCAGATGCCGCGACTCGCCGCGTACTCCTTCAGGCGTGCGACACCCCAGTTCTCGTCCTCGTACAGAGCACCCGAGAAGACCCAGTCGCCAAGGCCGTCGAAAATCGAATCGCTGCCGATCGCCTCGTAGTCACCGGGGCGCAGCCACCCGCCGGACCGCTCAAGGAGGAACTCCGCCCAGCGCAGCGAGCCGTGGAACTCACGCACCTCGTCGTCCGAGCGGACCTGTTGCAGCAGTCGGTGCAACAGGCCCACCTGGAGGGACGGCAGATCGATCGGGTGCCAGGGCATGGTCACCAACTGAACACGCATACCGCCCTCTCCGTCCCGTGGACACCTGCCTGCGCTCCCCCGGTCAGCGGCTCGGCGGCCGCTTCTCCATGACGGCGGGCCGGCGGTTCGTGCGCTCTTCTTCGCGGATCACTACCTTTTTGATCTCCACGGCCTCTCCCTTGCTCGACTACCTCGAACACCCGTGCTGTCAGGGGTAGTTCACCCTAGAGGGCATCGCAAGCGCCCCACAAGAGAACGCGTGACTCTCCGCTCACGGGCTCGGGCGATCTGGGCGGATCGCCGGCACCGTGCGGCTCCTCACCGGCGGCCCGGCCGAACAGACCATCGCCGTCGACCTCAGCGTTCCGCAGCGGGCGATCGCTCCGCCGCGGCCGGCTGCCGGGCGCCCGGCGACCCACTGACGGGCCGCATCACCGGCGCCACACCTCTCGGGGTGGCTTCGTCGGCACCCTCCTCGTACACGCCGTCACCCGTGGCCCGGCGGGCGAATCCTCCGGGCGACTTGCCCGACCACCGGCTCATCCAGTGACCGTATAAGTCTGTACATCGAAAGGTCTGACCGAGCGAGTTCGTGGGCGTCACCGTCACCGAGGCGCCCTCCACCAGCACCTGTGCCAGCGCGTCCAGTTGGTAGATCTTGCAGTGCTGCCGCAGGACCCGCCCGTCGCGCTTCCCGTATTGCTGTTCGCGGTGTCCAGTACGTAGAAGAGAAGAGGCTGGAGGCTTGCCGTCACCGGCACAGCCGAAGCGGTCCTTGCCCGGTGCGGACGGCTCCGACCCCGGGCGGTGCGCCCGCGAGTTCGAGCCGACCGCTGTTTCGGGCCGCAGCGCCGACGCCACCGCCGGGGCGCGGCGAACCCGTCACCACGGCCGAAGCCAGGGTCACCGGGTTCTGCGGCACGGTGGCCCCTGGAGTGACACGGTGCGGCACCGCGAGGGTGGGCCAGGCCGGGGTGCGGCCCGACGTCGTGGCGTGCCGGGCGAGTTGTGCAGGCAACGGCTCAGACGTCGAGGTCGACGTCGGTGATCGGGTACGCAACGCAGAAATGGGTGTAGCCGAAGCGTTCGTCGGACAGGCGCAGTTCGGCCTCCCGGGCGGTGTGGACGGTGCCCTTGAGGATCCGCACGCGGCACAGGCTGCACTCACCGGAGCGGCAGGCCGCCTCCGGGCGGATGCCCTGGGTCCTCCAGGGGGCGGCCGTCCGGCGCGACGTCGGCCCCGTCGCGGCCTTCCGCGACGTCGCAGTTGTCCCTGCCCTGCCGAAGACCCGCTCCGGCAAGGTTCTCCGCAAGACAATGCGCGGCATCGCGGACGGCCGGGACGAGCCGGTCCCCGCGACCATCGAGGACGCCTTCGTGCTCGACGCATTGCTCCCCGTCCTGCGCAACCGCCCTTGAGACGACGCGGCGGTCAGGAATGACCGAGGTCCGGCGTCAAGCGCGAGCTGCGTGCCTTGGTGCTGAGCGGCTGACCGCGTTGACACAGCTCACCTCGACCGCGGCCGAGGCCGACACGGGACATCCACGCATAGGGCGCCGGGGACCCTCCGTCCCCGGCGCCATGCCTCCAGGCCTCGGGTCCCGAGCCCCGTCCTGGGAGCGGCCATTCCGGCCAGGTCCTGTCAAGCAGCCGTGGACCAGCCGTTCCCGGCGATGGCGACCCGTTCCATCACGCGGCGGTTGAGGTAGGCCCCAGACGACCGCATCGCGTCACGGTGCGTACTCGAAGGCGCCCATGTCACAGGCCAGGCCCTGCGGACGCCGGATGCCTCGCTGGTCAGCGGCGGGGCATCCGTCGTCGGCCGCGTCGACGGCCGGGCTGCCCGGCAGCAGTGCCACGGTGTCCGTGGGCCCGCCGTGGTCACCGAGGGAAGCGAGGCCGGGAGACCGGCGTGGAAGGTCACCCTCGGCGGTGAGGTGGCAACTGTTGCCGCTGTCGAGGTTGTTGCCCAGCGAGCCGATGGTGGCGAAGACGTTCTTGCAGTCGCTGGTGGTGCTGCCGATGGTGTTGCCGGCAATGATGGTGTTCTGCAGCGAGAGGTGACCCAGCGGCAGGTTGACGGTGTCGGTGACCGGCCGAGGCAGGCTGTCCAGGTAGGCGGGGGCGATGTTGATCCCACCGCCGCCGTCGGTGGCGGTGTTGCCGGTGATCGTGGAGTTGCGGATGTCCACCCGGCCGGTGCCGCGTATGTCGATGCCGCCGCCGTAGCCCGCGAGGCTGCCCGGACGATCCCAGTCGTCGGTCACGTGGTTGTCCGCGATCGTTGAGTTGACCACGGTGCCGGTGTCGTCGAACCGGATACCTCCGGCCTCGCCCGCCGTGTTGCGGCTGACGGTGCTGTCGGTCAGTGTCAGGTGGGAGTCGGGGATGTTGAAGATCCCTCCTCCGTAGCCGGCGGAGTTCCCCGTTACCGTCACCCGGCGCAGCGTCATGTTCTTGCTGTTGGCGATGCCGCCTCCTCCGGGGTCGGTGAAGGGCACTTCCCGCTGCTTGGCGTCTCCTCCCGTGATGGTGAGGTCGGACAGTTGCGTGTCGGCGCCCATGCGGAAGACCCGGTCGATGCCGCCTGCGTCGATGACGGTCCCCCGCGCCCCGGCCCCCTGGATGGTGGTCGGCTCGAGGATGTTCAGATCGCCTGTGGTCGGGTCGGCGGTGCGCCCGTTCAGCAGGTCGGGGTTGGGGGGAATGGTCAGCCGGTAGTGGGCGGCGGGTAACTCGATCGTGCTGCCGGGCCGGGCGTTCGCGGCCATGACCGCCGCGCGCAGGGTGCAGGTTCCTGTGGCGGTGCGGCAGAGGCCGTCGGACGGGTCTGCGTCTACTGCGTCCGCCGTGGAGTCGACCGTGAGGTGCGCGGCCGGTGGCAGTGCCTGCGCAGGGGCCGGGGCGACGACGGCCACTGCTGAAGCCAGCGACAAGGCGGTGAGTACGGGAAAGGCGGTCCGAATTCTCAAGTGACTCTCCAGGGTGTGGCCGACCGGAGCGGTGCGGCTGATGGGGTCTTGACGTCTTGACTGCGGTGGCGTGCGGAAGTGCCGTGTGCGGAAACGCCGCGTGCCCTCCGTGCCTCACCGCCCGGCGACGTGGGGGCGGTCGTCACGGTCGGCCGGGAGCGCCGTCGGTGTGAAGGTGACGGGCAGAGTGGCCAATCCTCGGATGACGCTGGGACGCCGGCGCACGGCCTCCTCGTTCACGGCGAGGGCCAGAGCGGGCAGGCGGCGCAGAAGCGTACCGATCGCGATCTGGCCCTCGAGGCGGGCGAGCGCCGCGCCCAGGCAATAGTGGAGGCCGTGCCCGAGGGCGAGGTGCGGGTTGTGCGCGCGGGCGATGTCCAGGACGTCCGGCCGGTCGAACCGCCCCGGGTCCCGGTTGGCCGCGCCGGTGGAGAGCACCACCGTCTCACCGGCGGCGATGGCGGTGCCCGCCAGGCGCAGATCCTCGCGGGCGTAGCGTACGACGCCGAGCATGACCGGCCCGTCGTAGCGGAGGAACTCCTCGACCGCGGACGGTAGCAGGGCCGGTTCCCGGCGAAGTCGGTCCAGTTGGTCGGGATGGAGGAGGAGCAGCAGGGTGCCGGTGCCGATGAGGCTGACGGTGGTCTCGTGGCCTGCGACGAGCAGCAGGACCGCAGTGCCGACCAGTTCCGCGTCCGACAGCCGGTTCTCTTCACCGGCGGCGGCGAGTGCGGTGAGCAGGTCGTCGGCGGGTTCGGCGCGCTTGCGCACCACGAGGTCGGCGAGGTACCCGCCGAGGTCGGCCCGGGCCTGCTCGGCTGCGGCGGCCGCCGCCGGGGCCACGGGCGGGCTGAGCATGTCGGCCGACCATCGCCCGAACTGCCCGCGGTCCTCGAAGGGTACGCCGAGCAGTTCACATATGACCGCGACCGGGAGCGGGAGTGCGAAGTCGGCGACCAGGTCGGCCCGGCCGAGTGGGGCCACTGCGTCGATGAGAGAGTCGGCGATCTGCTGCACCCGCGGCCGTAACGCCGCCACTCGCCGAGGGGTGAAGGCGCGCGAGACCAGTTGGCGGAGCCGCGTATGGTCGGGTGGGTCCGTGGTGAGCATGCTCGGCGGCCGCCGCCCGTCTCCGCCTGGTCGGGCGGAGAGCGACGCGGCGCTGCCGGGGGTGCGTGGGTCGCTGCTCAGTGAGGGGTGTGCGGTGGCGGCCATCACGTCGTCGTAGCGGGTGACCATCCAGGCGTGCCCGCCGCCTCGCAACTCGACACGCTGCACCGGCCCAGATCGGCGCAGCCGGTCCAACCAGGGGTAGGGATCCCGCCGTTGTTCGATGTCGGCAGGGAGCTGATGGGTGATGAGATCGCTCACGGCGCTTCTCCCGTAGGGCGGGTGAACACTGCGGAGGGGATCGGATTCTCAATTCTGTAGTGAGCGTTCCATACGGAGATGCGGATGTCCATGGAAGTACGGAGCAGGGTGGTTGGGATTCGCCGCCCGCCACGTCCACGCGCTGGTCTCGGTGGAATCGCTGCGTCGTTGTAGCCAGGTCCTTGATCCACGGTCCGAGGGCACGTCAGTGACGTCAACGACTCGGCGTCGGGCCATGGCCGGACCCGCCTGCGGGTTCAGCCATGACCGGATGGGACGACGAGTGTCGACAAAGGACCGGCTCGACACTCCATCCCGTTGACCACAAACCCGCAGGCGAGCACTGTCGGCAACCCACGTCGGAAGTCAACGCCGGTGGACGGCACGGCCGATGGATTGCGACACATGCTCATCAGTCGCGCCCGGCTCTCGACCGCCGGCCAGGGCCCCGGCCACAGAATCACGCCTGCTGCAAGCCGGCCTCGACGGCGACAACACCGACGACGACCAGGCGAGGGGCGCCAAGACGTCCCGCCCCGAGACCGCCCGCCCGCGTGCAGACAAGGCTTGCGACATCCCTGAGCCGCGCAGATGGCCCAAGGGGTCGGCATCAGCGTCCGTGCCGCCCTCAAGGGCTGCGAGCCCAGACAAGACTCGGGCCGTCGCAGGCAGGTCATCGAAGGGACGATCCCCTGCCTCTCCGGCAACCGCAGGGCGCTGCCCGGCATTCCTCGGCCTCGCCGCCGCCCCACGCTGCCGGTCCCCGCCAGATGTGAGCCCCGCGAGGCAGCCGCTCGGTACCGCGGGCCGGTGACGGGGCCTTTCAAGCCGTCGCGCCACCCCTTCCCTCGTCAGTTGTGTAGACAGCATCGCCTCTGAATGGAACGCTCACTACAGAGCACGTAGTTGGCACTGATGCCCCGCGCGCCGGGCAGCGCGGCGCCACCGTCCAGAGGACGGCGCCTGTCGACATCGGCGCGTACGAACAGACGCGGTGGAACCCCGGAGCCGCCCGCGACGGCGCGGCAGCTCCGGACGTGGACCGCCGTGCATTCCTTCGCCGAAGCAGACGGAACCCAACAGAAGGAGACCGATGAGATTCCGTGACGTACGCCGTACGGTTGCCCGCGCCGCGACCGTAGGCGCTGCACTGCTGCTGTCGTTCAGTGCGCCCCAACCGGCCTCCCCCGACTCCGGGCGAGACCCGCTGGTCGTCCGCACCGCGCACGGCACGGTCCGGGGCAAGACCGGTCCCGATGGCGGCCGGGTGTTCAAGGGAATTCCCTTCGCCGCCGCGCCGACGGGGGAGTTACGCTGGCGCCCGCCCCGGCCGTCCGCATCATGGTCCGGCGTGCGGGACGCCACCGCACCGGCCAGTCCATGCCCCCAACTGCCCCTGACGCTGCTCCCGGACGGCGGGCCGGTCCTGCCGGGTGACTCCAACCGCACCGGCAGCACCTCGGAGGACTGCCTGTACCTCAATGTGTGGACCCCGCCCCGCACCGGCGGCCGGACGCTGCCGGTGCTGGTGTGGCTGCACGGCGGCGGCAACGCCTACGGGGCCGGCAGCGACTACAACGGTGCGGCGCTGGCCGCCCGGGGCGTGGTCGTCATCACCGTCAACTACCGCCTCGGGGCACTGGGGTTCCTCGCCCACCCCGCGCTGTCGGCCGAGAGCATCGACCGCGCATCGGGCGACTACGGTCTGATGGACCAGCAGGCCGCGCTGCGCTGGGTACGGCGCAACATCGGCGCCTTCGGCGGCGACCGCACCAGGGTCACCCTGGGCGGTCAGTCCGCCGGGTCCCTCGACACCTGCATCCACATCGCCTCGCCGACCGCGCAAGGCCTGTTCCACCGGGCCGTCCAGCAGAGCGGCAGCTGCCTGTCCGACGGCGCTCTCGAACCCCTCACCCTGGCCGCGGCCGAGAGGAGGGGGCAGAGCTTCGCGGCCTCGGTCGGCTGCACCGACCCGTCGAACGTCCCCGCCTGCCTGCGCGCCGTACCCACCGGGGAGCTCATCCGCGGCGCCCCTGCGGCGGCGTCCCTGTGGACACCGAACACCGGACCGGCGGTCCTTCCGATCCCACCGCACAGGGCATGGGCCGAGGGGCGGGTGAACGCGGTCCCGACGCTGAGCGGCAGCACCCATGACGAGTACCGGTACTTCACGGCGCTCAACGTCGACCTGCTCGGCGGCGGGCCCCTCACACCGCAGACCTATGCCGCCCTGATCAAGCTGCAGCACCCTGCCCGGGCAGCCGCCGTTCTCGGCACCTATCCGGCGTCCGCCTACGCCTCGCCGAACCTGGCCTACTCCGCTGTCGGCACCGACCAGCGCTTCGCCTGCCCGGCGCGTGCCGACGGCCGCCTGTACAGCCGCCGGGTGCCCGTCTACGCCTATGAGTTCAACGATCCCCAGGCGCCTGCGTTCATCCCGGCGCCGTACACCCCGCAGGGTGCGTTCCACGCCTCGGAGCTGGCCTATCTGTTCCCGATGAAAGCCCTGCCGCTCACCACCCCGGCACAGCGCCGGCTTTCCGCCACGATGACCGGCTACTGGGCCCGATTCGCGGCCACCGGCAATCCCAACGGGCCCGGCACCCCCGTCTGGCCGCGATACAGCGCCGACCGTGACCGCATCCAGGTTCTGGCTCCGGACCGGACCGCTCCTACCAACGGCTTCGCGGCCGACCACCGCTGCGTGTTCTGGCAGCCCGCCAACACTTCCTGACGACTGCCCCGGCGCTCCGCGGGCAGGCCCACCACCGCCGCACGGCAGCGCTTCAGGACACATCCGGGGCGCGTCCCGCCGAGCGGGAACTCCCCACGGGAACGCCGTGGTGGGCCGCCAGGGCAAGCAACGCGACGCGCAGCGGCTCGATCTCCAGGGAAGTGGCGGGCTCGAACCAACGGGCCACGGCGGTTCCGCTCGCCGTTCTGAGGGTGAAGCGGGCGAGTTCGTCCGACACCTCGGGGCGACCGCCCAGGTCGAAGACGACGCTCAGGGAATCCTGGGCCCACTCCAACAGCGCGTCGCGGTAGTGGCGCAGCTCGGCCAGGGCGGCCGTACTGGCGTCCTGCCGCAACATGCCGACCGCGAGCAGCAGCTTCAGGCTGTGCGGGTGGCGTTGGAAGCTCTCCCCGACCGATCCGAGAAAGGTGTCCAGCCTGTGCCCTGCATCCGCACCGGGTACGTCGACCGGAGGCAGGGCCGCCAGCAAGGCGGTTCTTGCGCGTTCGAGCACCGCCACGTAGATGCCGTCCTTGCTTCCGAAGTGCCAGTAGAGGGAACTGGCGGGGAGTCCACAGGCGGCCGAGATCATCGATATGGACGTGGCGGCGTAACCGTGCTGGGACATCAGCTCAGTTGCGGTGTCGAGAATCGCGTCGTGGGACCGCATGCCGCGCTCACGGGCCGATGCCTCTGTCATGCGCCCGACTCTAGATCAGCCGACCGGCCAAGCACAGCGGTTCAGAGGAATCATCCCAGGTCAGAACACCTGGTCCGGTCGCAGGGTCCGCCAGATCCGATCGGGCAGGATCCTGACGGCCTGGGCGAGGCCCAGGTGTCATGTGGGAGTTCAGCTGGAATCCCGCGGGCCTGCTGAACCGGGCGGCGGACAACAGCGGCCTGGGGGATGCCTTCCTCCAGCCCGGTGTGCGCTACGGCGACGACAGCGTCAGCAAACTCGACTCGCTGAGCCTGCAGTTGGCGGTTCTGCGGCCTCGGGGAATTCGGCCACTCTGCTCCTGGCCGAGTTCCTGGGGGGCGCGTTCCTCCTCACACTCATCTCCAGTGTCGCCTTCACCACGGTCCTGGCCGTGGTCGCCGGGATCGTCCTGGCCGCCTCGACCGCGCTGGCGCACGACCTCTACCAAGTCGGGTTCAGGAACGGCAAGGCGTCGGAGAAGAGTGAACTCCTGGTCGCCAAGGGCTCGGTGCTGCTCATCTGTCTCGTTGGGACAGTGCTGTCCATGTACGCCCAGAGCCTGAACATCTCGTTCATGGTGGGTCTCGCCTTCGCCGTCGCGGGGTCCGCGGTCCTGCCCGCGCTCCTCTACAGCATGTACTGGAAGGGCTTCACTACGAGAGGGGCGCTCTGGAGCATCTACGGGGGGCTGTTCGCGTCGGTGGGGCTGGTGCTGCTCTCCCCTGCCCTCTCGGGAGATCCGATCGCGCTGTTGCCGGACGCGGACTTCGCATTCTTCCCACTCGGCAACCCCGCAGTGGTCTCGATCCCTCTCGGCTTCCTGCTGGGCTGGCTGGGATCGCTCCTCGACCCGAGCGAGGCGGACGGGGCGGAGTTCACCGAGTTTGAGGTTCGTATCCTCGCCGGAGCCGGATCGGTCCCGGAGAACGAGCCGGCTGCAGGAGCGCCGCCCGACCGATCGAAGCGGGCACGTTGATGGGGCTCCCGCTGAGAGGCGGCTGACCCCTGAACTCCCCCACCGGCGCCGGGTCTGCGTTCCGACAACGGGCAGAAGGCAATCCGACTCGATGGTGAAACGAGCTGGTGCGGGCGGAAGGCGACCATCAGCGGCAGAGGGCCTGTGTGAGTTCGCGATGCCACTGGATTCCAGGATCCGGGCCATTTCCGGACCGCCTCATCCACCCCGGAGCATCGGCACCATCGTTTCCGCCGGTAAGCACCGTGCAAGTCCTGTGCCACCAGCAGACGAAGAACCTGCTGGTGTCGTACTCGCCGAAGAAGCTGGGATTCTTCTAGCGGTGATCGAGGGCCTCTGACCTGCAACTGCGCGGGTTGGAGGCCCTCTTGCTGCGGGCAACCGCTCGCCAGACTACGAGCACACAACGCGCTCTTTGTCCCAACCTGCCTCGCCCGAATCCCACCGCTGGCTGGTGAGCGGGTTCGCGTTCGACACCCTCTTTTAGGCCCCGGTTCAACTACCGCTGGCCCATTCCTCTCGTTGGGAGCCCGGTGTGCATCGGCCAACCACCGCACCCACAGCCTCGTCGGCACCGCGCCGGAGCCGAGGGACGAAGGCTGCTCGTACGCGACGCTCACTCTGCCCGTCGGCACCGACAAACGCGACGCGAAACTGCACCTCGAGAGGGTCGACCGAGGAGTCGCTCAGGGAGCTGGAGCGCCGGTTACTGTGCGGATTCCCCCGGACCCTCAAGTTCCGTGAGTACCGTTACCTACGGAACGTTCGCGGGGGGCCGCCGAGGCGGCGTCGCGATGCCGGAAGTCGATCGGGCGTCGTCAGATCGCCTCGTGGTCCTCCCGCGAGTGCCCGCAGACGCGGATGATCGCACCTGCGCCGATGTCCGGCCCCGTGAAGTCCTGGTACTGGCTGAAGCAGAAGTCGGAGTCGCCACGGAATCCCGGACATCCGCAGGTTCGGATCGGAGGGCCGGGCGATTCCACCCCGGTGCAGAATTCCAAGGACCCATGTGACGCGGGACCTGGGTCGATTCCGGACCGGGCGAGCATGTCGGCAGCTGTACCTCGTGCCTGACTGACCAGCCGCGCCGCCTCTCTGAGGGCTCGCACATGCTCGTCACTGAGACCGTCGGGCAAATAGGACATCATGGCTCCTGTCGATCGATGCGGGGCTTGGCGGCCCCTTCCTGCGCCGGTGGCGGTGGTTCGGGCTTTGGGGATGCCATAACTCTGCCCGTCGGCGGTGAGATGGGCGCGGGTAGAGGAGCCGGTCGAGCATGGAGAGGGCGGTGGTGTGTTCAGGCGGGAAGCGGCCCGGGTGACGGACCTGGCGTGTAGCACCGGCGTCAACGCGGTAAACGCCACCGAATTCGGTTCACCGCGGCAAGCGCAGATCCGGGAAGGCGCGGAAGAATTGCACCCTGCGGTCGTCCTTCTTGCGGATCGACATGGCCCCTACTGGCCACATCACTCCCTGTTCCAGAGCATCCGCGCGTTACGAGCCCCTCTGTTTCGGTGGATCCGGCTCATTCCTGCGCGGTCACTGCTCGTCGACGCGCTCGCACACAACGAATCCGGGTTCGATTTCTGAGCATTCGAAGACCGGCTGAGAGATCCCCACCGTCATGGTTGTACCCAAATCCTCTCCATGACCCGCGGGGTGGTATGCGAGCGAGAAGTGCCGGACCGCATGGGGGTACTTCTCGAGTAGACCGCGAAATTCCACGATCAGTCCGCCAAACTCCTCCGGGATGGTGTCGCTGCTCTTGCGTTGCTCCGTCATGACCGCCTCCTTGGTCAGAGAATCGCTGGTACCGCCTCGAGGGGCAGTCATAGCCATCGACGCCGTACCACCGCTTGAGTACGTCACGCCGTCGCCCACTTACCAGCTTCAGTTTCGCGCGACGAACGCGCATTCGCAGCGTGCGCCACACTGATGGACCGGACCGAGCTCAGGAACAGGCCGCGGCCGTTCTCGCAGTAGCCGCGGATGTCGGAGTTGCTGAAGAACTCCGGATCCGCGAGCGGACTGTGACCGCCGTGCCGGGCGCCTCTGCGCCCATGCCTTGTTCGACCGTTCAACTTTCTCCGATGACGCTTGGTTCGGCAGCACAGAATTCGCTGACCACACTTCGTTCGGCGCCGCAACATTCACGTGCGATGCCCTGCCCGGTTCGGCAGCGCAACGTTCGCAAGCCGCGTTGGGTTCGACGGCGTCATATTCCACCGCAGAGCCGGATTCCGTGGTGTGACATTCTCGGACGACGGCTGGTTCGGCAACACGATATTCTCCGGCAACACCCGGGTTCGTCGGGGTGAGGTTCACGGGTAACGCCTTGTTTGTCAGCGCAAAGTTCGCCCCAGCGATCCGCTGCCTGAACGCATGACGACCGAGCGGTTCGAGAAGGCGTCCTGAGGGTCGTCATCAACTCGGTTGTCTTCCGCTCCTCCGGCCAGGACCTCACCACCACAGGCACCTACACCGAGATGGGCTCCCGCATCACCGAACCGGTCCTGCTCGGACTCGCTGTCCTGGCCATACGCAGCCGCATCAAACGGTGAACCAACCAGGCCAAGGTGGTCGGACAGCGCACTGTGCGCGATCGATAGGGGTGTCGTCACTGGGCGCGTGTCACAGCACGGGTGGCCACATTCGACATGCGCGTCGCCACGGTGGGGCGGAACCCGTGGTGTCGGCCGAACGAGGACTGGGGCCCTCGGGCAGGGCCGGGATACGTGCCGCGACGGACAGGCCATCGGCTCGGCCATCGGAGCCACGGCCGTCGGGTGACGTCATACGTGAAAACCACCCAAGATGAACGTGGAGGCCAGCAGCGCATCGGCCAACTTTCGGAGAGTCGCCACGCTATGCGGGTGGCCGGGCCCACGCTGGGCATGCCCGACTGGAACGTCCCTCGGCATGTCCGTGCGGAGGGGCAACCGGAGGAGACGCGACCGACAAGCGAGCATGACTCGTGCACTGATCGCGCCCGACCGACGCGGAGGACTGGACGAATGCCGAACGAGCACGCGGGACAGCCGGCGCGGCCCGAAGACCTCATCGATACGCCTCGGCTGGTGACCGCGTACTACGCCTTGCACCCCGATCCGGCCGAACCCGCCCAGCGTGTCGCCTTCGGCACGTCGGGACACCGGGGTTCCTCCCTCGCCGCCGCCTTCAACGAGGACCACATCGCCGCGACCAGCCAGGCGATCTGCGAGTACCGAGCCCAGCAGGGGACCGACGGCCCGCTGTTCCTCGGCGCCGACACCCATGCGCTGTCCGAACCCGCCCGGGTGACCGCTGTGGAGGTCTTCGCGGCGAACGGCGTCACCGTGCTCATCGACTCCGCCGACGGCTACACCCCCACCCCGGCCGTGTCCCATGCCATCCTCGCCCACAACCGCGGGCGCACCTCCGGCCGGGCCGACGGCGTGGTCGTCACGCCCTCGCACAATCCCCCGTCCGACGGCGGCTTCAAGTACAACCCGCCGAACGGCGGGCCTGCCGGTTCAAAGGCGACCGGCTGGATCCAGGAGCGCGCCAACGAGATCATCACGGGCGGTCTGAAGGACGTACGGCGGCTGCACTACGCCAAGGCGCTGGCCGCGCCGGCCACCGGACGGTACGACTTCCTCGGCGCCTATGTGCGAGATCTGCCTTCCGTACTCGACCTGGACGCGGTCCGCGCCGCGGGTGTGCGCATCGGCGCCGATCCGCTGGGGGGCGCGTCCGTCGCGTACTGGGGCCGCATCGCGGACGAGCATCGCCTCGATCTGACCGTCGTCAATCCGCTCGTCGATCCCACCTGGCGGTTCATGACCCTGGACTGGGACGGCAAGATCCGGATGGACTGCTCCTCGCCGTATGCGATGGCGTCGCTGATCGAGGGCCGCGACCGCTTCCAGATCGCCACCGGCAACGACGCCGACGCCGACCGGCACGGCGTCGTCACCCCGGACGACGGACTGATGAACCCCAACCACTATCTCGCCGCCGCCATCGCCTATCTCTACAGCCACCGCGAACAGTGGCCGGACGACATCGGCATCGGCAAGACACTGGTGTCGTCGAGCATGATCGACCGGGTGGCGGCCGACCTCGGCCGGGAGCTGATGGAAGTGCCAGTCGGTTTCAAGTGGTTCGTGGACGGGCTGGCCGACGGCACCCTCGGCTTCGGCGGTGAGGAGTCCGCCGGGGCCTCCTTCCTACGCCGTGACGGCTCGGCGTGGACCACCGACAAGGACGGCATCATCCTGGCCCTGCTCGCGTCCGAGATCCTGGCCGTGACGGAGCGGACGCCGAGCGAGCACTACGCGTCGCTCACCGCCCGGTTCGGCGAGCCGGCCTACGCCCGTGTCGACGCTCCCGCGACCCGCGAGGAGAAGGCCGTACTGAGCCGGCTCTCTCCCGACCAGGTGACGGCCGACACCCTTGCCGGGGAACCGATCACCGCCGTGCTCACACAGGCTCCGGGCAACGGGGCGGCCATCGGTGGCATCAAGGTGATCACCACCAACGCCTGGTTCGCCGCGCGCCCTTCGGGTACCGAGGACGTCTACAAGGTGTACGCCGAGTCCTTTCTGGGACCGGACCATCTGACGCGCGTGCAGGAGGAGGCCCGGTCCGTCGTGGCGGCGGCATTGAACACCTGACCGCTCCCCTCGAAAATGGCAGGGCCGCGGTGTTCCTCTGCAGCGACGCCTCAAGCGGGCATCATCGGCCGCCAAGGCTGTTCCGCACACGGGGTGGCTTTCGGCCACGAGTTACCTGCGGAAACACCTTTCCCTGCAGATCCCACTGGTTCACTATGGGCTCTTGTTTCCTGCTGGTAACACGCTGGCGTGTTTCCGCCTGGGCAGGTGGGTCGGTCGCGCCGTAGTGAGGAGTCAAGAGGGTGCCAGAGCTCCACTACGGCGGTCCGGATTCCGCGGGCAACGTACAGGTCTACAGCGCCCTGTCGGACGCGGAGCTCACCGAACGCATTCGCGCCGGTGCCCCGCGCGCCTATCCCGCCGTCCAGGAACTGAAGCGCCGTCATCTGTCCGCTGTCCTCACCTATGCCCGGCTCTGCGGACGCAACCAGGTCGCGGGGAACCAGCTGGCCATCCAGACGTTCGATCTCGCTGCCCAGGAGGCGTGCCGGGGCATCCAGCCGCGGGGCAACTGGCGTCACCATTTGCTGATGCTTGTTCAGCGGGTAGGCCTCACCTGGGCCGACAGCGGCCGAGGGGACCGGCTCCAACCCGACTTCGTCGCATGGACCGATGACCTTGCCGACTTCACGCCACCGGGTCTTCCGGAGTCCCGACGCCTTCGGTTCGAGGAGTCGTCCGCCATGCTCACCGGCTTCTACCAGCTGCCTGAGCTGATGCGGGGCGTCCTCTGGTACGCGCTGGTGGACGAGGAGCCGGATGCCACGGTGGCCGGCTTCCTCGGCGCCGAAGCGAATTCCGTTCCCGAGCTGCGGGACAAGGCGCGCCACGCCATGCGCCAGGCCTATGTGCGGGCGTATCTGGAGCTTTGCGGGGACCGGAAGTGTCTGGGGTTCCGACGCATCATCGAGGCGGCTGCGAAGCCGGGGGACGGGCGCCGCAGCGAGGATCTGACGCTCCATCTGGTCGAATGCCCCAGCTGCACCACGCTGGTCGACGAGCTGACGCGGATGGCGGACGACCCGCGAGCCGTGTTTGCCGAGGGCCTGCTCGGGTGGGGCGGCGCGGCCTATGCGGCTCGCGGCCCCGTACGACGCGGCCTGCTCGACGTCGTACCGGCCCAGCTCGACCGGTCAACGGCCGGTATGGCGCCGTTCACTGACTCCGCGAAGCTGATGCAGAGCGACGTGATGCCGCAAGGGGGCGCAAGGCGGCTGTCCCCGCCCGTCCTCCTCGTCGCGGTCGCTGTCGCGGCCGCCGTCGTCGCCGGCACTCTTCTGGCGGCCGCCTCCGAGGACTCCCGTCCGGTACGCGACCACGCGGAGGAGCCCCCGCTCCGGCCGGCCTGGCCCACCTCGGCCGTGTCTTCTCCCTCCCCGTCGCCGAGCCCCACCCCGGAGCCGTCGAAGAAGCCTTCGCCCTCGCCGAGCCCCACCACCTCGGCTCCCGCCCCCGAGCGCCCGGCGCCCACTCCCTCGAAGAGCGCCCCGCCCCGGCCGGTGCCGATCGTCCCGGGCGGCGGCTTCACCCAGGTCGTCAACGCGGGTTCCGGACTGTGCCTGGACATCGTGAACGGAGTGATGGAGAACCGTACCGACGTCTTCACCGCGCGCTGCAACGGCGCCCCGACCCAGCAGTGGAGTCTGGACTTCATCGGCCTTCTGCGCAGCAGCGCAGATCCCGACTACTGCCTGGACTCGCGAGGCGACACCGATCGCGGCGTGGGCATCTGGTCCTGCTCCTCCGTCAACGGCAGGAACGGCCTGAATCTGCTCTTCACCGTCGATGGGTCAGGGGTAATACACTCACAGATCGCGCCCGACTTCGCCGTTGAACCCCAAAGAAGCTCTGAGGGCAGTCTGCTCGACTTCGACCCCACCGACGGAGACAGCGACCAGCACTGGACCGCCGGCGCGTCGCCGAAGGACTAGGAGTTGCAGGAACGGCTGCGGCCGTTTCGAGCTCAAACGCTGCCGAGCGGTGGCGCCGCACGCCCCGACGGCCGCCGCGTGGTCACCGACGACCAGGCGGGCACGTTCGCCGTGGTCACCGGAGACGTGCTGACCGCACCGGCGGACGCCGATCTTGCCCCCACGCACTACAGGGACTGGCTTCAGCAGCCATAGACGGACGCGGGGGCCGCGGGACCGGTGGCAGCCGCGGCGCCGGGTGGGGCCCTCATACCTGTGGCGGCACGACACTTCGCGTTCCTGACCGCCGCGCTCATGTCCATCGTGCCGGCCCTCGCCGGTGTCAGCGGCGCCACCGGCGCCCCGGGCGCCCGGATGACCGACACCATGCTGGGTTGCCTGATCGCCTTCGGGTTGGGACATCTGCCTCGGCTCGGTGGCCGACAGCCGGCCGCTGACGAGCACTGGGCCTGGGCCGCGCAGTAGCCCGCGGGTGCGCGCTCCGGGTGAGGCGGCGACCTCCAGCCGCACGGGGCGCGGACGCGGACCCCGAGCCCTGCGGTGCCGGGCGGCAGCACGGCCCACCGCGCGGCAGCCGCGCGGTGGGCCATGGCAGGCGGGGTACTGCTCCCCTGGAACGTGATCGCCGACTGTCGACGGCCCCAGTGGCCGCGTTGTTACGGCGCCATCTCGTACGCCCCGGACAGTGCCTCGACACGCTCCCAGACGCGCGCCGAACGCGCTTCGTCGACAACGGGACGCCGGACCGCGCCGAGCGCCCAACGCTGCTGTTCCGCGGTGGCGGAGTCCTTGCCGTGCAGCTCGACGGCGTGCGCGGAGAAGTCGCGTACGAGGACGGAGAACAGCTCGTCGAGCACGTCCTCGTCCAGGCCCGTCAGGCGGGCCTGCTCCAGGATCAGCTGTCCGTGCACCACCAGCGCGAACAGCTGGCCGACAGAGAGAAGAAGATCCAGGTCGCGGCTCTGCTCCTCGTCGGGAGCGGCGGTGGTGACGAACTCGCACAGAGCGTCGGCCTGCTCCCGGAGCCGGGCGACGTTCGGCACTTCGGCGTACGCGTCGTAGGCGGTGCGCCAGTCGTGGAAGCGTACGGAGCCAAGGCCCCGGGCCGGCCCCTGCCGGAAGAGGAACGCGTCGTCGGCCGCGTCGAGGCGGGTCGGCACAGCCGCGTAATCGGCGGGGTGCAGCAGGTGGTTGCGCATGAACTTGAGGATCAGCGCGAGGTTGACGTGGACCGTGCCCTCGAGCTTGGGCAGCCCCCGAATCTCGACGGCGGCCTGGGCGAAGTAGGTGTCCTTCTCGAAGCCCTTGGCGGCGATGACGTCCCACATCAGGTCGATGACCTTCTCGCCCTCCGTGGTCACCTTCATCTTCGTCATCGGGTTGAACAGCAGGTAGCGGCGGTCGTCGGGGCCGGCTGAGCGGAAGTAGTCGACGGCGCGGTCGCTGAACAGCTTCATGCCGACGAGACGGACGTATGCGTCGGCCAGCTCGCGGCGCACGTGCGGGAAGGCGGTGACGGGGCGGCCGTAGAGGATGCGGTTGTGCGCGTGGGTGACGGCCTCGTACATCGCGTGCTCGCAGATGCCTATCGAGGCGGTGCAGAGGTTGAACTTGCCGACGTTGACGGTGTTGAGGGCGGCGTCGAAGGCGGCGCGGCCGGTGTGCAGTACGTCGTCGGGGCCGACCGGGTAGTCGTCGAGCCGGAACTCGCTGACGTACTTGGAGGAGTCGACGACGTTCTTCACGAGGTGGTACGCCGGGTGGCGGCTGTCGGCGGCGAAGAAGACGTAACCGTCCGGGCCCTCGATGTCGGTGCGGCGGCCGAAGACGGAGACGAGCCCGGCGGCGTTGCCGTTGCCGATGTAGTACTTCGAGCCGCTTGCCCGGAAGCCACCGTTGCCATCGGGCTCCAGCAGCATGTCGGTGGAGTAGATGTCTGCGCCGTGGGTCCTCTCGGACAGGCCGAAGGCGAACACCTCGCCCTGGGAGAGGAGTTCAGCCGCGCGGGTGCGAGCAGCGGTGTTGTCGCTCTGCCAGACCGGGCCGAGACCAAGGATGGTCACCTGCCACGCGTACCAGTAGTCGAGGCCGTAGAACCCGAAGATCTCGTTGAGCGCGGCGATCCGGCCGGTGTCCCAGCGCTTTTCGTCCTGTCCGTCGGTGGCGGCCGAGGCCGGGGTGAGGAAGGTCGCGAACAGTCCTTCCTTGGCGGAGAACGCGAGGAAGTCCGCCAGCCAGGTGCGGGAGCGGTAGTCCTCGATCAGCTTGCGCTTGCCGCGGTCCTCGAACCAGTCGACAGTGGCGCGCAGGAGCCTGCGGGTCTCGGGGTCGAAGTGCGCCGGGTCGTACGTGCGCGGGTTGAACAGCAGGGGGTCGGCCATGAGGTTCGCCTTCCGAGGTGCTGAGAGGTGAAGGTTGCGGTTGCTGGTTGCTGATTGCTGATGGAAAAGGCGGGGCAGTTCAGGTGCGCGGGCGTGACGCGCCGAGCCGGTGGACGGTGGCGAGTACGTCGTCGAGCCAGGCGATCGTCATCCGCTCGTACGCGATGCCGCCGCGCAGCACGACATGCTGCAGTTCCTGACCGGCGTCGGGCGGTGCGGAGGCCTCGGGCCCGGTGAAGTCACACAGTTCCCCGGCGAGATAGTGCGCAAGCCGGTCGCTGTGCACCTGGCGGTGCCGCTCGACTTCGTGGATCAGCGCGGAAGGGTCGTCGAAGGCCGCGCCGCGGATCTTCACGGCGAGGTCGTGCCGGACGCTCTCGGATTCGATCGGCTCGTGCAGCCACTGAGAGAGAGCGGCCCGGCCGAGGCCGGCGACGGAGTACTCCTTCTTGTCCGGCCGGCCCTGCTGCGGCACCTCGCGGACGCCGAGCAGGCCGTCACTCTCCATGCGCTTGAGAACGCGGTAGATCTGCTGGTGCGTGGCGGTCCAGAAGTAACCGATGGACCGCTCGAACCGCCGGGCCAGCTCATAGCCGGAGCCCGGCTTCTCCAGCAGAGAGACGAGGATCGCGTGTTCGAGCGCCATACCCCGATCCTTCTATGCAACTCGTTGCATAGACAAGCGGCAGTGCCGGGGTGAGACACGGCTCACCCCGGGACGGCGGGGCCCCTCGCTCACCGCGTCCGAGTGGATCTGAGGAGAAAAGACGCCGAGGCTGCGCCGAAGCGTGGGTCGAGTACCGCCGCTGCTGGTACGGCGGCGGTCCCGGCTGCAAACGGCCCGAGCCCCGCGACAGGCTGGGGCGCCCTTTCAGCCGCGGATGAGGCGCGGATCAGCCGCGGATCAGCAGGACGACGGCGGCCGCCACCACTGCCAGCACAAGCGCGACGACGCCGTAGACCAGCCGGTGCGCGCGCAGCACCGGAATGTAGTGGTCGAGGGCGTAGCGGCCGGGGCCGGTGAGGGTGAGCGTCGCGGCGGCGGCCAAAATCAGTACTTCGTACTCGATACCCTCGGGGGCGAAGAAGCTGCCCCACCCCACGGCGATTGCATTGATCATGACTCCCACGATCGCGGCGCCGGCCAGTGGTGTGAGCAGGCCGAGGGCAAGACCAAGGCCGCCAAGGGTCTCGCTGAGACCGGCCAGGAGGGCCATGGCCTCGCCGTGTGGATAGCCGCTCAGTTCGAAGCCCTGCCCGGTGCGGTGGATGCCTGGGCCGCCGAACCAGCCGAACAACTTCTGTGTGCCGTGTACGGCCATCGTCAGGCCGAGCACGAGGCGCAGCAGCAAAAGCCCGACGTCGTAGGCATGTGGGGAGGGGGCGTCGCGGACGGTAGCGGAATGAGTGGGCGTCCTGGAGGTGGAAGTCATGAGAACCCCTGAACAGTCAGATGGACTGAGGTTTCGACCCCCTTGTCGACGGTAGCCGGAGATCCGGCCGGTCGCCCCAGCAGCTACTCGGTGTCCAGCTCGGCACCGGACGCGCCGGTCATTCGGCCCTCCCTCGAGATCGCCCGACGGAGGCGGCGATTATGGGCTCACCGTGCCTGCGGCGGAGAGAGCAGCGGTATATCGGCGCTAAGACCTGTGCTCCGGAGCCAGGGCTCGACCCGGCTCCGGTCCCGGCCAGGCGCGACCGGCAGGGGACGCGCTCCCCCGCCTGGGCTCGGGCTGTACCGCCGGCGGGAGGGTGCGCGGTCCGGCCGCGGTGCCGCGAAGGGTCATCGAGGCGGTCGTGGCGGATCGCCGCCGCCATCGGGAGCGAGGGTGCACCTCGTGGTCTTTCCGCTGCGGGACTCCCGTCGCGAACCCCAGGCCGATCCGATGGCCTGCACCAGGTGGTCCCGCGCCCTGCTCGTCCTCGGGCGCCGACTGCTTTACCGCCGGGCGGGGGCGACCCGTCGTCCGTACTGAGGCGGCTCAGCGTCCCAGCACCTTCAAGGGCTTGTCGAGACCGATGTCCAGGAAGCTGTCCGCGCTCGTCTTGTGGACGACCGCCTCGTCGGCGGCGGGCGCGAGTTCGGGCATGATCAGCCGGCCCAGGGTCAGGCGAACATGCCGGTGCGAAGCGTGGTGAGCGTGCGGGTGAGGAGTCGGGAGACGTGCATCTGGGAGATGCCCAGTTCGGCGCCGATCTGAGACTGGGTCATCTCCTGGCCGAAGCGCATCTCGATCATGCGTCGCTCCCGGTCCTCGAGCCGTTCCAGGAGGGGGGCCAGGGTATGCAGATCTTCCATCGTCTCAAGGGCGGGGTCCGGCGCTCCCATCACGTCGGCGATCGTTCGCGCCTTGTTGGCCCGGCCGTCGTCGCCGAGGTCGTTGGGCATGTCGAGGGAGCCTGCGATGTAGCCGTTGGAGGCGATGAGGCCTTCGATGATCTCGTCCTCGCTGAGCTTCATGTGCTCGGCGAGTTCCTTCACCGTCGGGTCGCGGTCCAGGCCGTCGGCGAGCTGTTCCTTTGCCTGGGCGATCCCCACGCGCAGTTCCTGCAGGCGCCGGGGGACGTGGACGGCCCAGGTGGTGTCGCGGAAGAACCGCTTGATCTCGCCGACGATGCAGGGAACGGCGAAGGAGGCGAACTCGACCTCGCGGGACAGGTCGAAGCGGTCAATGGCTTTGATGAGACCGATGGTGCCGACCTGGATGATGTCCTCCATGTCGCCGCTGCCGCGGTTACGGAAGCGGCTCGCGGCGAACCGCACCAGGGTGAGGTTCATCTCGATGAGAGTGTTGCGCGCGTACTGGTACTCGTGCGTGCCCTCCTCGAGAACCTGGAGCCGGTCGAAGAACAGCTTCGAAAGGGCCTTGGCATCCTTCGGGGCGACCTTCCCCGCGTCCTCGATCCAGGGCAGCTCATCGACGCGGGCCGGCATCGCGACCGGAGAAGACGCTCCGGCCTCAGCCTGCACGGTGTCGGCCGTCTGCACAGAAGTCCCTGTCATGTCCCCAGCCATTCCGTCGTCGTGCGCTCTTCTCCTAACCGCGCCTTCCCGGATGTGAGTGCTCCATGTCTGTCACCTTCATTCCGCGTGATCCGGGGAACGCGGTGGAGGTAGGGTCAGCGAAGTGCGACGATGCCGACTCTGTGGGGGTGGGAGTATGGATGCCTCACTTGGTGCGGACCCGCCGACAGCATCATCGCCACGCAGGTTGGCCGCGTTGGAGATCTGTCCGCTGACGGATGGGCGGGGGGTGCACGCGGCAGGTGAGATCACTCTGACCACGCGCACGGAGTGGGAGCGGGCACTGGAGGGAATGGTCGACGGGGGTGGGGACGTTTACCTGGATATGTCTGGGGTGACGTTCGTCGACGTCGCGGGTGCGTCCGCCGTGGCGGTCGCTGCCCAGCATCTGGGCAGCGGCAGGCGCATGGTCCTCAAGGGGCCGCCGCCCGCGCTGCTGCGCGCTTTGGAGATGTTCTGGCCCGGCTTGGCGGCGATTGAGGTGACGACGAAGTGACGCACTCGGCTGAGTCTTTCGTCCACCCGGCGCTGTTCTACCAAAATAGCCAGGAGTACCTGGCCGGGACTGTGCCGTTCATCCAGAAGGGTCTCGCTGCGGGCGAGCCGGTGGCGGTAGCAGTCCCCGGGAGCAACCTCGAACTGCTCCGCGCGGAGCTGGGGAAAAGCGCCGAAGCCGTGCAGCTCATCGACATGAAAGCCGCCGGGCGCAACCCGGGACGGATCATTCCCAAGGTATTGTTGGCCTTTGCCGATGCCCATCCCACCCGACGGGTGCAGATCATCGGTGAGCCGATCTGGCCCGGCCGTACTCCGGCCGAATACCCGGCCTGTGTCCAGCACGAGGCACTGATCAACACCGCGTTCCGCGGACGCGAAGTCACCATCCTGTGCCCCTATGACGCCGCACGGCTCGATCCCGCGGTGCTCGCTGACGCGTACGCCACCCACCCCGTCGTCGTCGACGCAGGACGTGAGGAGCTCAGCGGCACATACGACCCCGACCGCGTCGTGGCTGCGTACAACCAGCCGCTGGCCCGCCCGCCGCGGGCCGCCGTGTTCGCCTTTGAAGCCGAATGCCTGCCCGATGCCAGGGACTTCGCGGTCGATCGGGCCAAGTACCTGGGTCTGACGGGTGAGCGTGTTGAGGATTTCGCCCTGGCTGTCGCCGAGCTGACCACCAACAGCGTTGTGCACGGTGGGGGATCAGGCACCGTATGGGTCTGGGGCGAGGGCGGGCAGGTCCTGTGCGAGGTGAGAGACTCAGGGCACCTGAGTGACCCACTGGCGGGCCGTCGTCCGCCCTTGCGCGACCAACTCGGCGGCCGGGGCCTGCTGATGGTCAACTACCTCACCGACCTGGTCCGCGTCCACACCGGCCCGGAGGGCACCGCGATCCGCTTCCACCTCGGGAACTGACCGGGACGCAGCACTGTTGGCCGATGGCCGGGGCGAACTGCACGTCGGCCGGGTGTACGTGCCCGGACAACCCGAGATCGTCCCCCGTCGGCGTCTACGTCCACGCGGCTCGCTGCTCCTACAGGAGGTCGCGAGGGAGCGTCTCGTTCCAGGTACGGGAGAAGACCCGGCGGTCGTTTTCGAAACCGTCCAGGGTGGCGTCGACGAAGAACTCGGTCTCGCTGGACCTCAGCGCGGTACGGGTCTCCACCCGCACGTCCCAGTCGTCCCGGCGGAACCGCATGGTCCAAGTCGTTTCCCCGCCGACCGAGGTGAAGTCGTCGGCGACGGCCACATACCTCTCGTAAGCCCGCAGACCGACGTCGAGACCGATGTCGTCGTAGCGCACCATGCCGCGGTCCTTGACGATCTCGAGCTCGGAGTTGTAGCCGACCAGGTCCCGTTTGACCTCCCAGCGTTGCTCCCGGGGTGTCAGCTGGGTGGTGGCCAGGGGTGCTGTGCCCTCGGGCTCGCCGAACGGACGCTGGGGAAGGTGGTCGGGCTCCCGCGTGGGACGCAGCGGCAGCGTCAGGCTGCTGGCGCCCTCGTACACGCTCAACAGCACTGGCCGGGGCGGTGGCCAGGCGAGCGGCCAGTAGGAGGTGGACAGCGACAACCGGATGCGGTGTCCGGGCGGGAAAGCCTGGGCCACGCTGTTGAGATGGACGGTGGCCCGGTAGCGCGTACCGGGTTCCAGGGGCTCCGGGGCTCCGGTGTCATCGCGGTGGGTGAGATTGAGCAGGCCGTAAGTGACGCGGGTGGCGCTGCCGTCGGGGGCCACGTCGGACAGCCGGGCGGCGACCATGGCGACCGGTTCGCTGACCGACAGGTCCAGTTCGACGCTGGCGGAGCCGAGGATCTCGACACGCTCGGTGAGTTCGTCGGTGTCGAAGACCAGTGAGCCGCCGTCCTCCTCCCGCTGGTCGTAGGGCAGGTCCGGCGGTGCGTTGTACGAGGCCCACTTGCCGGCGAACTGACCGACGGACAGGGGCGACTGCACGGTCAGGACGTCCTCGTTCGGCGTCGTCTCACCAGGGGCGCCGATGCGGTGCCTGCTGAGCGGGTGAGCGGTCGGCTCGACATGCGGTGAGGGCCAGGCCGGTTCGCCCACCCAGCGGCCGGGCCGGTCCTCATACGCGGTGGAGGGCGGCACACTGTCCTGCATCCACGTCTGCAGCATGGGCCCGTCCATGACTCCGTTGTCGACGCCCTTGAGCCAGTGATCCCACCAGGCGACGACCTCTTGCAGGTAGCCGATGGCGGGGCCCGGTTCGCCGAGGTGGGGGAACTTGTGCGACCACGGGCCGATCAGGCCCTTGCGCGGTACGTCCAGATTGCCCAGCAGACGGGTCACCGCGTTCGAGTAGCCGTCCGCCCAGCCGCTGGAGGCGAGGACGGGACAGCGCACGTCCTGGTAGTTCTCGCAGACCGAGGCGTGCTGCCAGTACGCGTCGCGGCGCTGGTGGCGCAGCCACTCCAGCACCCACGGGCGAGTGTTCTCCAGGCGTTCGTGCCACATCTCACGCCAGCGCTCGCCTACGACGGCGGGGTCCGGCGGGCAGGTGGCGTAGGCGAACATGGTGCCCGCCTCGGCCAGGTTGTCCGACAGCAGGGCGCCGCCCATGTAGTGCATGTCGTCGGCGTACCGGTCGTCGGTGAAGGATGCGATGACGATGGCTCGCAGGCTCGGCGGCCGGCGTGCGGCGACCTGAAGGGCGGCGAACGCGCCCCACGAGATGCCCATCATGCCCGTACTGCCGTCGCACCAGGGCTGCTCGGCCAGCCAGGCGAGGACGTCCTCGGCGTCGGTCTGTTCCTGCTCCAGGTACTCGTCCGCCAGGACGCCTTCCGACTCGCCGGTGCCGCGCATGTCGACGCGGACACATGCGTAGCCGTGACCGGCGATGTACGGGTGGTGCATGGAGTCGCGTACCGAGGACAGGTCGCGTTTGCGGTACGGGATGTACTCCAGCACGGCCGGCACCGGTTCCGCGTCCGAGGAGACCGGACGCCAGATCCGCGCCGACAGGCAGATGCCGTCGGACATGGGGATGGCGACGTGCTCTTCTTCCGTTGTCGCGTACGGCAGATTACTGACAAAACGCATACAGCCGTCTCTCTCCTTCTCCTGGGGCTCGTCCTGGACGGCTGCCCTGGGTCCTGCCCGGCACACCGGTCGGGACCGACCGTCCTGCCTCAGCTGTTCTTCTCGTCCCGGCTTCCGGGTGTGGTCCGGTCGAAGGTGAGCTTCAGGGCCGCGACGCAACGGTCATACTTCTCGCGCAGATCCTCTTCGCTGTCCCCTCCGGTGAAGATGTGGGCCAGTTCGAAGCTGTAGCTGTCCTGCCCGGGCATCCGCGACAGCCGCTGCCCCTCCTCGGGCACCATGTCGATCCGCACTCCGGGGATCTCCTGCTCGATGCGCCTCAGGTCCTCTCGCGAGGGCACGTCGTGCACGACGCCGTCGGCGAACCACCGGTAGTACCACTTGGCGGCTGCCTTGTAGGGACCGGCGCCGTCAGGCAGGCTCGGGTCCTTGCCGAGGGCGAGGCTGAGCATGCAGTGGTGGTTTGGCACACCGTCGACATACTCGAACAGTTCGGCGTGCGACTGTGAGTGCCGGGGATTGATCTCCAGCAGGTTGATCGCGTCGGTCCGCGGGTCGTAGAAGTACTCGATGCTGAACGTCGCCGAGTCCATCCCGATCTGGCGTATCACCCGCTCGGAGACGTCACGCAGGCGCCGCACCACGGGTTCGGGGAGCGTCGAGGGGTACTGATGGCGCAGAAAGCACGAGCTGCCGGGATAGTTGATGGAGTCCAGCGCGCCGTAGACGGTGACCTCGCCTTGGTGGACGTATCCCTCCACCGCGACCTGGATGCCCGACAGCGCTTCCTCCGCCAGACACACCTGGCTTCCGACGCCCTCCATCTCCGACGGCAGGTTCAGCTGGTCGAGGATGTACTCGAACGGGCGGCCGACGCGGCCGACCCCCGCGCGGATCTCATCCACCGCCGCGCGGAACTCGTCCTCGTTCTTCACCCCGAAGGCCAGCTCCGACGAGTACGACAATGCGGGCTTGAGCCACATCGGGAAACGGACGCCTTCCGGCGGATGCGGATCCCCCGCCTCCAGATCGACCCGGCCGAAGCGTGGGTGCTCCTCGACGACCTTCTGCTGCTCCAGTCGGCTCCAGTACTTGTGCTCGCACTTGACGACCGACTCCAGACTGGTGCTGCGCGTGCCGTACCGCTCGCTCAAGATCGGTACGAGTGTGCTCACCGGGAAGTCCCAGTACCCGACGATCGCGTCGATGCTTCCATCGAACGCGTCCAGTATTTCCTGCGCCTTCTCCAGCAGGGCAGGCACGGACACTTCGCCGACCTGCAGTTCCTCGATGGTCAAAAGGGGGTGAAAGCGGTACTCCCGCGCACCGGGCGAGTTGTGCAAGGTGGGCAGGTTGGCGTCGTCCAGGCCGATCACGAAGATGTTCTTCTCGCTCACCGATTCTCCTCGGGTTTTGGTGTCCTGTGTCCGGGGTGTTCCGTATCCGCCACGCGGCGGTCGGCCCCGCTCGGCTGGGCTGGGTCAGGCGCTCAGCACAGAGTCGTCCTCGGTGCGGGCCCCGGGGAGCCGGTTGCGGGCCGCGACGAGAGCGGTGTCGATGTCGCCGGTGCCGGTCGAGACGCACAGCGTGTAAACGAGATCGTCCATTCGCTGTCGGGCCTGCGGTGACCCGTCCTCGGCACTCAGCACACGCAGCGCGTCGTACTGTTCGATCAGATTGCGCAGGACGACAGGGTGAGCCATCAGCACAGGGAGCCTCCTACAGGCAACGGCCGCCGGGGGTGGGGTTGTCCCCCGGCTACCCCCCGCCTCTCACGACATGCCGTCACGATCAAGGGAGAGGGACTCCCCCGGGTGCGAAAGGCCGGAGTTGTCGCGTTACGGTGCCGCTGTCGCCCTGCTGACATTCCGGTAACCCCGAGCCGACACCGCTGCGTTGCAGGGAGCTTTGCGACGGAGGGCGAACGGTGATTCCGCTTCTGCCCGGATTCCCCTCATAGGCCTTTGATTCCTGGCCACTGCCCGTTCCATGCGAAGAGAACTTCGAGTGCCGTGCGTTGGCAGCGAAATGCTGGGCAGCCGAATGAAAGAGGAACGGACGCCGCATTTCAGCGGCCGTTCCCGTGGCGACAACACCGTCGACAGAGGAGTCATACTTCATGAGCGACATCTGGGGCTACCAGCCGACGACCGGGTACACCGCAGGCGGCAGCCTGGTCGGTTTCAAGGTCGAGGCGACCGACGGAAGCATCGGCAAGGTCGACAAGCATTCCGACGAGGTCGGATCCTCGTACCTGGTCGTCGACACCGGAGTCTGGATCTTCGGCAAGCACGTCCTGCTGCCCGCCGGCACTGTCACCCGGGTCGACGCCGCCGAGGAAAAGATCTACGTCGACTGCACCAAGGACCAGATCAAGGACGCACCCGAGTTCGACAAGGACAGGCACCTCAGCGACCTCGGACACCGTCAGCAGACCGGCGACCACTACAGCGGCTACCGCACCTGACATTCGCGGGACGCTGGGGGGTGGGGCCGGGTACGCCGGCCCCACCCCCCAAGTTCATGTGGCCACTTCCCTTTCGCCGCGCACTGCACGCAGGCGACGGCGAATGCCCAGAGAGCGCCACGCCAAACACATAGGAACGAATGCATGAAGGCTCAACCTCAGGGCACACGAGGTTCTGGAGGTTGATAACTATGGTTCCCCTGCTTCTCGTTCTACTGCTCGCCCTGATTCTCTTCGGTGCCGGATTCGCATTGAAGGCACTGTGGATCGTGGCGGTGATCGTGCTCGCCGTATGGCTGCTCGGTTTCGTCATTCGCTCCGCCGGAACCGGTGGAAGTCGCGGCCGCTGGTACCGCTGGTAGCCGTACGACTCCCACATTCGCGGTGCGGCCCCCGACATCTTGTCGGGGGCCGCACCGCGCTGCATTTGTTTCTGGCGAACAGGGCTCCGGTGCACGCAGGACGAGCGCAATGCCGGCCCCTGGACCGAGTTGTTCAACCGACAGCCGCCTACGGCAAGGCTGACGAGGACACGGCAGGCGTTCCAGCGCACATCCGACCGTCGGCGGCGGGGCGCCGGACGGCCGCGCCACCCCATCGATCCGTGGCCGTCCGCAACCGCGCAGTCGTTCTCCCGCCGCATCCCCCGGCCGTGCCCAACAGCCGGTTTCCTCGCCGACCGCCGCTCCCACGGCAGCAACGAGTCTCGATGCGCCCCCGCAGGATCAACTCCCCACCCCTACAGCCTCGTCCGACGCCTCGCTCCCTTGCGGCGCACCGCCGGAACATACGCTTCCGCCGATCTTTGTCGGTATCGCAGCTCGTGGGCTAGTCTTTGGCGAATTTTGCCGTCTTCTAGGGGCGGCGGATGGAAGCGTGGGCTCGGCATTCACGATCTGTCCGTGGTGGGCACTTCGTATCTCTGTGTACTGCTCTCGTAGCGGCCGAATTCGAGTGAGGTTGACATGGCTGACACGACCGGACCACGGTCTGCGGGGCGCAGCACGGCCGCACGCGGCGGCACCAAGGCCGGTGAGCAGGAATTGCGGCAGCTGCTTGCCGGGCTGACCGCCGTCCGCGACGGTGATTTCGGCACCCGGCTGCCCAATGAGGCCGACGGCTTGCTCGGTGAGATCGCCACGGTCTTCAACGGCATGGTCGACCAGCTGTCCTTGTTCACATCCGAGGTGACCCGCGTGGCCCGCGAGGTGGGCACCGAAGGAACACTGGGCGGCCAGGCCGAGGTACCAGGCGTGTCCGGCACCTGGGCGGATCTCACCCACTCGGTGAACGCCATGGCCGGCAACCTCACCACACAGGTGCGTGACATCGCGCAAGTGGCCACAGCGGTGGCCAAGGGCGATCTGTCCCAGAAGATCGATGTCGATGCCCGCGGCGAGATCCTGGAGTTGAAGGAGACCGTCAACACGATGGTCGACCAGCTCTCCGCGTTCGCCGACGAAGTCACGCGCATGGCACGCGAGGTCGGCAGCGAGGGCCGCCTCGGTGGTCAGGCGCAGGTACCCGGCGTCGGTGGCGTCTGGCGGGACCTGACCGACTCGGTGAACTTCATGGCCGGCAACCTCACCAATCAGGTCCGCAACATCGCCCAGGTCACCACAGCGGTCGCCAAGGGCGATCTGTCCCAGAAGATCACCGTCGATGCCCGCGGCGAGATCCTCGAGCTGAAGAACACGATCAACACCATGGTCGAACAACTCTCGGCGTTCGCCGACGAGGTGACCCGCGTCGCACGCGAGGTCGGCACCGAGGGCAGGCTCGGCGGGCAGGCGGACGTCAAGGGGGTCTCCGGCACCTGGCGGGACCTGACCGACTCGGTGAACTTCATGGCCGGCAACCTCACCGCTCAGGTGCGTTCGATCGCGCAAGTGGCCACCGCGGTCGCCAAGGGCGACCTGTCCCAGAAGATCAACGTGACCGCGCGCGGCGAGATCCTCGAGCTGAAGGACACCATCAACACGATGGTCGGCCAGCTCTCCGCCTTCGCCGACGAGGTGACCCGCGTCGCACGCGAGGTCGGCACGGAAGGCAACCTCGGGGGCCAGGCGCACGTACCCAACGTGGCCGGGACCTGGAAGGACCTGACAGAGAACGTCAACTCAATGGCGAACAACCTGACCGGCCAGGTACGCAACATCGCCCTGGTGACCACCGCTGTCGCCAATGGTGACCTGTCGAAGAAGATCGACGTCGATGCGCGTGGCGAAATCCTGGAACTCAAGACCACCATCAACACGATGGTCGACCAGCTGTCGTCCTTCGCAGCCGAGGTGACGCGTGTCGCCCGGGAGGTCGGCAGCGAGGGCCGCCTCGGGGGCCAGGCGGAGGTCGAGGGCGTTTCGGGTATGTGGAAGCGCCTCACGGAGAACGTCAACGAGTTGGCAGGCAACCTGACGCGGCAGGTACGGGCCATCGCGGAGGTGACCAGCGCTGTGGCGGAGGGCGATCTGACCCGCTCCATCACCGTGGACGCTTCCGGCGAGGTCGCCGAGCTCAAGGACAACATCAACTCGATGGTTGGGTCGCTGCGGGAAACCACCCGGGCCAACCATGAGCAGGACTGGCTGAAGACAAATCTCGCGCGCATCTCCGGCTTGATGCAGGGCCACCGGGACCTCACTGTCGTGGCCGAGACCATCATGGACGAGCTGACCCCTCTCGTGGAGGCTCAGTACGGTGCTTTCTATCTCGCCGTTGACGGCGAGGAGGGTGTGGAACTGACGCTTGTCGGCTCCTACGGCCGCCCCGCGGGAGCCGCCCGGGACACACGGTTCAAGCTCGGCGAATCCCTGGTCGGCCAGGCTGCGCGCAGCCGCCGCGTCATCGCCGCGGACGATGTCCCGGGCGACTACGTCACCCTCTCGTCCGGCCTTGGCCGGACAACGCCGGGCAGCCTGATCGTGCTGCCGATTCTCGTCGAGGACCAAGTCCTCGGTGTCATCGAGCTCGCGTCCTTCAGTTCCTTCGCGCCCGTCCACCGCGACTTCCTCGAACGCCTCATGGGGACCGTGGGCGTCAACGTCAGCACCATCGTGGCCAACGCCCGCACCGACGAGCTGCTCGAGGAGTCGCAACGCCTGGCAAGCGAGCTCCAGGCACGCTCGGAGGAACTGCAGGTGCAGCAGGAGGAGCTGCAGAGGTCCAACGCCGAGCTGGAGGAGAAGGCCGCGCTGCTGGCCGCGCAGAACAGCGACATCGAGGCCAAGAACCTGGAGATCGAGCAAGCGCGGGGCGAGCTGGAGGCCCGGGCACAGCAGCTGTCCCTCGCTTCGAAATACAAGTCGGAGTTCTTGGCCAACATGAGCCACGAGCTGCGGACCCCGCTGAACAGTCTCCTCATCCTCGCGCAGCTTCTGTCGCAGAACCCCACGCGAAACCTCACGCCCAAGCAAGTCGAGTACGCGGGCATCATCCACTCAGCCGGTTCAGATCTGCTGCAATTGATCAACGACATCCTGGACCTGTCGAAGGTCGAGGCCGGCAAGATGGACATCAATCCGGAGATAGTGCCGCTGCGCCGACTCCTGGAGTATGTCGAAGCCACCTTCCAGCCACTCACCATTCAAAAGAGCCTGGGCTTCACGATCACCACAGCCCCCGGAGTGCCGACCGACCTGCTCACCGACGACGCGCGGCTGCGTCAGGTACTGCGCAATCTGCTGTCCAACGCGGTCAAGTTCACCGAACGCGGCAGTGTTGAACTACGCATTGAGACAGCGGCGGAGAGCGAACTGCCGCAGGCCATGCGCCGGGTCGGACCCACCGTGGCGTTCCGGGTCAAGGATTCCGGCATCGGCATCGCTGAGCAGCAGCTGGAATCCATCTTTGGCGCCTTCCAGCAAGCAGACGGCACCACCAGCCGAAACTACGGCGGCACCGGGCTGGGTCTGTCCATCAGCAGGGAGATTGCCCACCTGCTCGGAGGCGCGGTCACCGCTGAGAGCACGCTGGGCCAGGGAAGCACCTTCACCCTTTATCTCCCCGCGTGCCGCGCGGACTTCGAGCACCGCGCCTCGCTGGCCCAGAGCGCTGAAGTCGGCAGAAGCGAAACGGCCCCCTACGACACTGTTCGTCCCGCCGCTCCCACCGCCCTTCAAACGTTCCCGCGACAAAGACGCCTTCTGGTGATCGAGGAACGGCCGCGCGGCCTCATGGCGCTGGTCGCCGAAAGCACCGTCGCCGAGTTCACCGACAGCCGCGACCTGACCGACCCGCGTGCCTCAGTGGAAGTCATCAGCGCCCTCGGAGCCCAGGAAGCGGCCGCCGCGCTCGCCGCGGAATCCTGCCACTGCGTCGTACTGGACCTTGACATGCCCGACGGCGAAGCCCTCCGCTTCCTCGACGCCATGGATGGCGACGCGGGACTGCGCGGCGTTCCCGTCCTGGCCCACAACAACCGTCGTCTGGACCCGCCACACGAACGGAAACTGCAGGCGCGTGCCGAGACCCAGCCGCTGGAGCTGCTCTCCAGCCTGGACGAGCTGCGGGAACGCATCGCCCTGCACCTCTCCGCCGAGCAGCCGGGCGACGTCCTGCCACTCATGCGACCCGAGGAAGCCGCACACGCATCGCCGCAGGACACCGACGAAGCCCTGGCCGGGCGCACCGTCCTCGTCGTCGATGACGACGCCCGTAACCTGTACGCCCTCAGCGGCATCCTCGAACTCCACGGCGTCAACGTTCTGCACGCCGAGAACGGCCGCAAGGGCATCGACACCCTCTCCGAGAACCCCGGCATCGACCTGATCCTGATGGACGTGATGATGCCGGAGATGGACGGCTATACCGCCACCGCGGAGATTCGGCGGATGCCTGCCCACAGCGCTCTGCCCGTCATCGCCGTGACGGCCAAGGCCATGCCTGGGGACCGCGAGAAGTGCCTGGCCGCGGGAGCCAGCGACTACGTCACCAAACCGTTGGACGCCGATGAACTCATCGCGTGCGTCCGCCGCTGGGTGAACACGTAGTCGTCGCCCCGCCCCTGCCTACCGCATTCTCGCGTCAACCACCCTGTCAGGAGCAGCACGGTGAATACCCTCCAGCCGCCCGAAGAGCCCGTCCGGGATGACGGGCCGCTGGAAGCCGCCTCCGATCACCAGTACCCCCGCGTGAGCGTGCCCCCGCCCCACCGGCTGGAAGAGGACACCAGCGACGAGGCGGACTCCGGGCTCTCCGTCATCGTGGAGGAAGCCCAGGCCGAGGCCGGCGCCGACCCGGTCGGCGCATCGGCGGTCGGCCGACTGGCCGCCACAGTGGAACGCCTTCGCCGTGAAGTCCAAGCAGCCCATGCCGCCGCTGATGGCCGTGCCTTGATCGAGCTGGCCAAAGGCGTCCTGATCGAGCGGTTCCACTGCGGCCCCACCGAGGCCGCCGGGCACCTCGCCGGCCTGGCCGAACAAACGGGCATGTCACAGCTTGAGCTGGCTGCCGACATCATCAATCAGTCCGCTCAGGACAGTTTCGCCGAGGCGGCCCACGACTTCATTTCCCGGACCAACACCGCCAGTGAGACATCCGACAGGAAGGGCAGATCTGTCGCGGTGCGGCTGCGCGCAGCCGAGAGCGGCGCACTGGCCGCGGACGACACGCAGGCCGTGGCCGAGTCGGTCCTGCAACACGCGCTCGCCCCGCTGGGGGCCACCGCGGTCGCCATCTGGGCCGCAGGACATGACGCGTCGCTCACCCTCGCCGGCAACGCCGGGTTCGCCGCGGAAGAAGCCGGGCGCTGGCGATACGTGCCGCCCGGTGTGGAGACGGTGGCCCGACGGGCGCTGACCGAGCGCAAGACCGTGTGGTTCCAGGCACTCGCGGAAGCCGGCCTTCCGTCGATCAGCGATTATCAGGCAACCGGTGGCGGCCGAGTGGCCGTACCGGCCGGCGCCGGCGGCCGGATCATCGGAGTCCTGGAAATCTGCTGGCCCCATCGCCTCGCGCCGCAACCGCCTCAGATCCAGCGTCAGGTGGAAGCCCTCGCCGAACTGTGTGCCCACACACTGGAAACGCACACAGCGGCAGTCATCGGTTCTCCCGGCGCACCCAATGCGCTGAAACGAGACCTCGCCGAACTGGTCGACCTCGTCGACGGCCTCTACGATCCCGCTCTGGTGCTGCTGCCTCACCTCGAGGCCGACGGGCACCTGACCGACTTCCGTATCCATCACACAAACCGTCACTTCGTCGATCCCGCGGGGCGGCCGCGCAGCGCCGTCAGCGGGGCGATGCTCCTGGAGGCCTACCCCATGGCCGCCGGCGACAGTGAGCTGTTCGAGAAGGTGGAGCGGGTGCATGCCACCGGTGAACCCTTCCACGCCCAGCGGATGACTCTCACCGCGCTGGTCGATCAGGTACCGCTCGAAGCTGTCGCCGACATCAGTATCAGCAGGCACGGCGGTGCTGTACTACTCATCTGGCGGATAGAGGACGAAGCAGGCAGGCTGGCCAGCCTCCTTCAGCACGCGCAGCGCCTGGGCCGCATTGGCGGATTCGAGGAGAACACCACATCCGGCAGGATCACATGGAACCAACAACTGCACAGCCTCCACGGCCTGCCGCCAACCGCTGCGCCAATCCCCTTGGAGCAATTGCCCGCGCACGCCCACCCCGACGACGCTGTCACCCTCGGCCGCTTTCTGCGCACCCTCTTTCAGCACCGGCGGTCCGCTTCCACTGCCTTCCGTCTGCAACGTCCCGACGGCGTTACTCGGCACGTCCGGGTCGTCGCTGAGCCGGTCCTCGACGCGGACGATCGGCTGCTCGCTGTACGAGGTGCCTTCCAGGACATCTCCTCTCAGCACTGGACCGAGGTGGCGTTGGCAGCAACCCGTGACCAACTCGCCCACACGGAACAGGAGTCGGCCGAGCGCAACCGCCTCGCGCTGCAACTCCAGCAGGCGATCATGCCGCCGACCCGGGGCCCCATCGACGCACCCGGGCTCAGCATCGGAGTGCGCTACCGGCCGGCGGAAACCGAGCACCTGGTCGGCGGCGACTGGTACGACGCGTTCGTCCTGCCATCGAAACAGGTCCTCGTCTGCGTCGGTGACATCGCGGGCCATGGCATCGAGGCAGCGACCAGCATGATCGTCCTCCGTAACGCCCTACGGGGCCTCGCTGTCACCGGCGCGGGCCCCGCGCAGCTCCTGACCTGGCTCAACGTAGTGGCCCACCACCTGACCGATCCGGTCACCGCCACCGCGGTCTGCGGACTTTACGATCCCAGCCGCCGCATCCTGCGCTGGGCCCGTGCCGGTCACCTGCCGCCCGTTCTGGTGACCGAACAGGAGACCACGAAACTGCCGCTCATCCGCGGCATGCTGCTCGGCGCAGTCGCACAAGCGGAGTACGAGGAAGGCGAAGTGCGACTCGAGGTGGGCGACAGGCTCCTGATGTACACGGACGGACTGGTCGAGCGAAGAGACTCCCCCATCCAGGACTCACTGCAGCATCTGATCGCCACCGCGAGCGTTGCCACCCAGTCTCTGGAACAACAACTGGACCGGCTGCTCACTCACAGCAGGGCGGACACCGATGACGACACATGCGTCGTCGGCCTCCAGGTGGAGTGATGATGCGCTCAAGGCCGACCTGATCGGGCCCGCGGTTTTTCCAGTCATCGCAAAACCCGACAGGAATGCTCATGCGCGGTCGGGGAAGGCGCGTTCTGGCCAGACCTTCACTCTGGAAAGGATGACGCATGTCGACAGCCACACCGTCCACACGCACCGGCACAGAGTCGCTGCCGCTGGAGAACTTCCAGGACAGGGTTGGTGAACTGCCGTGGATCGAGGACACGGAGAAGATCGCCCCGAAGGACGCCCGCGAGCTGTCGAAGCTGTTCTTCGACCGGCTGCAGGTTCTTGACGAAGGCACCCACGAGTATCAGTACGCCCGCAACACGCTCATCGAGATGAACCTGTCCCTGGTCCGGTTCGCCGCCCGCCGCTTCCGCAACCGGGGCAACGGTGAGATGGAGGACATCATCCAGGTCGGCACCATCGGCCTGATCAAAGCCATCGACCGCTTCGACCTGTCGCGCGAAGTCGAGTTCACTTCCTTCGCCATCCCCTGCATCGTCGGAGAGATCAAGCGCTTCTTCCGCGACACCAGCTGGGCCGTCCACGTCCCCCGTCGCCTCCAGGAACTGCATGTCGACCTGACCAAGGCCAAGGAAGAACTCTCCACACGCCTGGACCGCCGGCCCACCGTGACGGAGTTGGCCGAGCACCTCAGTCTCAGCGAGGACGAAATCGTCGAAGGCCTCATCGCCTCCAACGGCTACGCCGCCGGCTCCCTCGACACGCCGGGCGGCTCCAACGACGACGGCGCCGGCAGCGCCCCCGCGTACGCCGACATCCTCGGCGAGAGCGACCCCGCGATAGAACTCCTCGAAGACCTCCACGCCCTCGCCCCGCTCCTTGGCCAACTGGACGACCGCGAACGCCACATCATCGAGCTGCGCTTCGGCCAAGAGAAGACCCAGTCCCAGATCGGCGAAGAACTCGGCATCTCCCAGATGCACGTCTCCCGCCTCCTCGCCCGCACACTGAAGAAGCTGCGGACCGGCTTGCTCATTGACCACTGACCGCCCGCAATGGTCGCTTCCCACTGAGCACATGACCCTGATCGCGCGTCGCTTCGCCCCCCGTTGGGGTTCGCACAGCTTCGTCGGCCATACTTCTCGCCGTGGAACAGCAGCGCGTAGATTCAAACATCCCCCCGGTGCACGCCGCCGGGCTCGATCCGGCGTACATTCCCGGCCTGGTACCCGTCCGCCCCGCGGGGGCGGACGGGGCAAGTGAGGCAGGCCCGGAGCAGAGCGGCGAAGCCACGCCGACGGACGCCGCCCCGGCAGAGGAGGCCTTCGACGCGAAAGCGCGGGAGGATCCCGCCGGCGAAGGGGACGACGGGCCCGTCTTCGAGGTGTCCGACCGGCGGGGCGCCATCGTCGCCGACCGGGCCGGCATCACCTTCCGCCTGGACGCGGAGGAAGCCGAATTCAGCTGGGACGAGATCGGGGCGGTGGAGATCGACACCCCTCGGTTCGGGCGGCGGTTCGGCGTCACGGTCTATGTGTCCGACCGGCGCTGGTTCCAGGTCGATGTGGAGGCCCCGTCCAGAGGAGTGCTCAAGGAGTGGGCGGCGGAACTCGACACGGTTCTGGACGCCCGGTTCGAGGAACCCGAGGCGTAGGCGGCGCCGTTCCTGGGGCCCTGGCCTTCAAGGCCCGTTCCGCGCCACCCGTCTGAGGCACCTGGCTGAGCAACTTCGCCAAAGCGGGGTACCCCTCTCCCTGGAGGAAGGGAGAGGTTATGCATACCGAAATGTGGATGGTGGTAGCAGTCGCCGCGGCGCTGATCGCCACCACCGTGGTGCTGGCCGGCGTGCTTCTGATCAAAGTGGTGAGGGCACGGCGGCTGCTGCGGGACGCCGGAATTCCCGTGGAGAACAAGATGGCCTTCTGGGGTGCCCTGATCTACCTGGCGAGTCCCGTCGACCTGCTGCCCGACCCGGTCTTCCTCGACGACATAGGCTTCCTCCTACTCGCGCTGCGTTCGCTGCAGACCGCGGCGGACAGCGCCGGCCTCGCCCGGCGACGCTGACGACCACCGTGCACCGCCGACCCTGTGCAGGCAGGGACGCCTGGGCGCACGCCCGTGCCCCACACGTGGTGGGGACATGACGCGGCTACTCGAACCGCGCGGTGTCGCCTGCCCCTCGGCGTACGATCTCGAGTTCGCCGCCGGAGAAGTCGATGACCGTGGTCGGCACGGTGCCGCAGTCGCCCGAGTCGACCACGGCGTCCACCACATGGTCGAGCCGTTCCTTGATCTCCCAGCCCTGTGTCATCGGCTCCTCCTCGTCGGGCAGGAGCAGGGTGCTGGAGAGCAGCGGCTCACCGAGCTCGGCGAGTAGGGCCTGAGCTACGGCATGGTCAGGAATCCGGACTCCGACCGTCTTCTTCTTGGGGTGCAACAGCTGGCGCGGCACCTCCTTTGTCGCAGGGAGGATGAAGGTGTAGCTGCCGGGTGTCGCTGCCTTGATCGCGCGGAACACGTCGTTGTCGATGTGCACGAACTGACCCAACTGCGCGAAGTTCTGGCACACAAGGGTGAAGTGGTGACGATCGTCGAGGTTCCGGATCGACCGGATCCGGTTGAGGCCGTCACGACTGCCCAGCTGGCATCCCAGTGCGTAGCAGGAGTCCGTCGGGTACACGACGAGCGCGCCGGATCGGATGCTGTCGGCCACACTGCTGATGGTGCGCCGCTGGGGATTCTCGGGGTGCACGTCGAAGTACTTCGCCATCTGCCGAGTCTAGGTGATCAGGACACCCGCGCTCGAGTGACCATGGCGGCGCCCCCGGGCCGGCACCGAGCAACGTCCTTGGCCTGGTCGGCTTCGGCCGGATGGAGAGCGCACTCAGCGCCTACGAAGGGGCTTTCGTCGTGGTCAGCCACGCCGAGCGATTCCTCGCCGGAATCAACTCCCTTATCTGCCGCTGTCGCCGGCTGCTGCTGCTGCTGCTGCGATCGCTGCACGGATTTGCTGTGCGTAGCCGGCGGGCGCGAAGTCCGGTCCTACACCGTCTACCAGGATCATGTCGCTGATCGTGCGGTCGGTCCGCAGGGGAAGGATCTTCTGGTATTCGGGCGAGTTGTACCAGGCCTTCGCCTTCTCCATGTCGGGGAACTCAATCAGCACCGCCGAGCCAGGCCATGCGCCCTCGATGACCTGCACCTCGGCGTCAATGGCGAGCCACTTTCCGCCGTGGGGCGCTGCCGTGGCCTCCACCTGCTCCAGGTAGGCCAGGTTCTCCTCCTGCGGTACCCCGGGGATGCGCAGGTGGTTGATCAGATAGGTAACCATGTCTTGCGTCTCTCACTGAGGTGACAGGTCCGGGCGCCAATCACCTCGGTGGCGACCGTCGTCACCGCGCGTGGGATCGTCATTCGCCTCGCCGAATGTTGTCCGCGGCCGCCTCTTCAACGGCGCGCCGTTGCCGTTCGGCCGCCAATTCCTGCAACGCGTCGCCGACGGCGGCGAGCACTGTCGCCACCGCGTCGTCTGCTACGCCCGGGGAGTCCCCGGTGCGCTCGTCGCGGATCCCGATGGCCGCCGCCAGGGAAGCGAGGACGGGCTCGTTCGATGCCCAGCGGTTCGACGCCTGGCGGCGAGCGGGCGTGTCGACCAGCACCGTACGGCTGGTGCGGAAGGGCATCCAGCGGCGCCGTTGGTGAGTGAGATGCCCTTCCGCCTCCAGGACGCTCAGATAGGCCGCCGACAGGTCGCGGCCTCTGCGCCACAGCCAGTCACCGATCGACTCGTACGGCGCCTCTCGGGCAAGCGACGCCGCGGCCTCATCCAGCAGGCGGTCAGCTATGGCGCGCCTGCTGCTCGGCACGATGTGATCGCCGTCGAGTCTGATGTCCTCGGCATCCAGGAGGTCGATCATCTCGCCTCCCGCGAGCGCAAGCGACAGATCGCCTTGCTCCACGGGTTGGCTGGACGCCACGTCCACGGCGACGATCATCAAATCCCGCGCTGTGGTCATGAATGGCTCCATGTCCGGGGTCCGAACCAGCCCGCCTCGGCGAATTGCCGCTCGCGCAGACCAAGCCTGTCAGAACTCGAACAGCACCACCGGGACCGGCCACACTCCTTCGAGGCCTCGGCGTCTGTCGCGAGCCGCTTCCCGCCGTAGGGCGCTGCGGTGGCCTCCACCTGCTCCAGGTAGGCGGATCATCGGTGTCTCCTCACTCACGAGTGTGCGCCCCCCTTCCCAGTGGCTGCATCTCGAGGAGAAGACGATCAGAGGGTCGAGGTGTGACCGGGGCGCGGTTGCGGGCAAGGCGTGCATACGATCCCGGGTCTCGGAAGTCATGCTTCGTCGGACTGTCGGCCACGTCGGGGACCGCGGTGGACGCGGTGGACGCGGGCAAGGACAAGCACCGTGTCGTCGTCCGGCGGATCGGGCAGCAGGCTCGAAAGGATGCGGTCCACTTCCCCTTCCAACGGGCCTGATGTCCGGCGCAGTTCGGCGCGGAGTTGGTTCATGCCCTCTTCGATGTCCCGCCCGCGCGCTTCGATGAGGCCGTCGGTGTACAGGGCGAGGATGGAGTCGTCGGGGAGGTCGATCTCGGTGGTTCCGAAGGGGTGACCGCCGACGCCGAGGGGGACGCCCAGAACGTCGCTGATCGTCTCGATCATGCCGTCCGGGTGGAGGACGAGGGGCGGGGGGTGGCCGGCGCTGGCGATACGGGCGCGGCCGGTCGTGGGGTCGAAGAGGATATAGAGGCAGGTCGCCAGCTCGATGCCTGACTCCTGGGCACAGGCGTCGAGTTCGCTGAGCAGGTCGGCCGGTTCCAGGTTGTGCCTGGCGAGTGCCTTGGCGGTGATGCGCAGCCTGCCCATTGATGCGGCGGCCGGCACGCCATGTCCCATCACGTCGCCGACGACCAGCGCGATGCGGTCATCGGGCAGAACGATTACGTCGTACCAGTCGCCGCCGACCTCCGTGATGTGACTGCCGGGAAGGTATCGGTGGGCGACCTGTACGTAGGGGCTGGTCGCCAGGGCGCTTGGGAGCAGTGCCCGCTGCAGGGTGAGCGCGATGTCCTGAACCCGGCTGTAGAGACGCGCGTTGTCCAGACACAGTGCGGCGCGGGAGGCGAGCTCACTGGCGAGGCTGAGGTCCTGCTCGGTGAAGGCCGGGCGGGCGGCGGAGCGGCCGAACATGGCGATCCCCTGGATCGTGCCCCGGGCGACGAGCGGAGCGAGGAGGAGGCAGGTCAGGCCGCTGTCGACGAGTAGCTGGGCACGGGCTTGGTGCATGACGGTCCGGGTCACGAACTCCGCGTTCACGGGGACGGAGACCGGCAGTCCCGTTCGCAGCATCTCGTGGATGGCCGAGCCCGGCGGGTACGTCACATTCTCCAGTCCGCTCACCAGTTCGGTGGCGGGAGGGGGCAGGACGGTACCGGAGGCGATCCGGCGGGTGACCAGTGGCAGTTCGGGGTTGAACACTTCAGCCTCGTCCATCCACTCCACGACTTCCACGACGGATGCGTCGGAAAAGTCCGGAACCGCGGCTTCGACCAGTTCCCGGGCGGTGACGTTCACGTCCAGGGTCGTGCCGATGCGGGCCGCCGCCCGGTCCAGCAGAGCAAGCCGCTGACGGCTTGCACCCGCCTCGACGATGGCCTGCTCCCGGTCCGTCACGTCCACCAGCAGCCCACCCAGTCCGGGCCGGGTATCGCCCGCCTGGCTCAGGGGGAAGAAACTCACCGACCGCACCTGATCGCGGTCCGGACGACCTGATGTGCGCAGGCCCACCAGCATGCTCACGACGGGCCGGCCCTCCGCAGCGACGGCTCCCAGCATGCGCTCGTACTCACCCCCATCGGAAGTGATCATGATTTCTTCCATGCGCCGCCCGATGTGATCCTCGATCGGGAGCCCATCCATATCGGCGAGCGCCTGGTTGAGGTGGACGTACCGCAGTTCCTCGTCGAGCATGACCAGGCCGATGGGGCAGGTCTCGAAGAGGGCGTCGAGGAAGGCAAGGTTGGTCTTCACCCGGTCGAGCTCGTCGCCCCTGCTGGCCAGGCCCATGACCACCGAACGGCCCTTGGCCCCGGTCACGGGGAAGACCCGGAAACCGCATTCGAAGACTGTGCCGTCCCGACGCAGTGCCGGCAGCCGGCCGCGCCAGTACCCCAAGGTCCGGCCTCGCTCCGCCAGCTGCGTGGACGGGTGAGGGGCGCCTCGGGGCGGATCGGGGAAAAGAGTGGCGGCGGGTCTGGACAGCACCGCCGCGGCCTCGTGTCCGAAGAGGTCCTGCGCGCCAGGTCCCCAGTAGCAGATCCGGTCGTCCTCGTCGAAACCGAAGACAGCCACGGCCACGTGCTCGAGCAACGTGCCGGGCTCGGACCAGAGTGGCCCAGGACCAGGAACCCTCTCCTCCCCCGGCCGGTCTGATGGCACCACGTGATCCTCTCCGCCAGAGGTGCGCAGTGGCCGAGTCGCCGCGGAGCGGCAGCCGAGGCCCAAGCGCCCTTGTCACCCATTGTGCGGATGTCCGGGCACGGCTGCTCAGGGCAGGGCGTTCGGCGTCGGCGGGCACCACTGCACCGCGGAGCCGCGGCAGGGGAACGTGGCCCGTCGCCGGTCTGCTCGGGAGTCCTAGGCAGTACGGCCGGTCAACGCCGCGACCAGTCGCCGGTTCGCCTGCATTGTTGTCATCCCCCAGTCCCACTCGTTCTTGTGGAGTCGCAGGGAGACGATCCCGTGCCATGCGGACCACAGCAGGAGCGCGGCGGCGAAAGGAGACCCCGGATCGGCCTTCCGCGCGAGTTCCACGATGTGTGTCTGCAGGCGAGGGCCGTGTGCGGCCCTGGTTTCGGGCAGTTCGTCGGCGCTCTCGAAGAGGAGCTGGTAGGCACCGGGGTGGGCGAGGCCCCAGGCGATGTAGGCGTCACCGGCGACTACGAGCCGGTCGGCGTCTTCGCAGGCTGCTTCGAGTGCCGCCTCGATCGAATCGGCCATCGAGGTGTACTCGGCGTCGAGCACGGCCGACCGCAGGTCCGCTTCGGAGGGGAAGTGCCAGTACACGGCCGATGGAGCCACCCCACAGGCCCGAGCGATCGACCGCAGCGACGGCACTGCCACCACCTGCGGTTCCGCCAGCAGGGCGACCGCGGCAGCTACCAGTTCGGAGCGGAGATCGCGGGCGTCTTTCCTGACCACAACGTCATTGAACACCCGTTCACGATGGGGCTCCATTGAACAGGTGTTCAGTTGCCGGCCGGAAGCCGTCGCTGCTCTGGACGATGTGTACGAGCGGTGGGACGGACGGGGGCATCCCCGACGGTCGCCACGGTCCGCAGCTGTCGCCGGCCACGCGGATCGTTCAGATCACGGAGCAGGCGATGCTCGCGCATGCCCTGGGCGCGGTGCCACGGCAGCGGTGACCAAGGCCCGCCGGCGCGGCGGAAGCCACCTCGACCCGGACCTGGCCCCCACGGGAGCCCCGCCGACCCCGGCCCGATCAGCGGCCGGCTGCAGCCGTCAGGCGAGCGGATGCCTGCGCCCTCGCCACTTCCAGCAAGGCAAGGAGCACCGTCTTGCTGGAACCGCGATCACGGACGTCGCACAGCATGACGGGTGTCGAGGGTCCGAGGTCCAATGCCTCTCGCACCTGCCGGCTTGTGCATTCCCGTCTGCCGTCGAAGCAGTTGACGCCCACGGCGAAGGGGATTTCACGCTCCTCGAAGAAATCCACCGAGGCGAACGAGGCATCCAGCCGTCGTGTATCAGCGAGTACCACGGCTCCCAGAGCGCCGAGAGCCAAGTCGTCCCACATGAACCAGAAGCGATCCTGGCCGGGGGTTCCGAACAGGTAGAGCACCAGCTCCGGAGAGATGGTGATCCGGCCGAAGTCCATGGCGACGGTGGTCGAGAACTTGCCCTCCACACCTGCCAGATCGTCGATCCCCAGGCTCGCCTCGGTGATGCGCTCCTCGGTCTCCAGCGGGGGCACCTCGCTCACTGAGCCCACCATGGTGGTCTTGCCCACGCCGAAGCCGCCCGCAATCAGTATCTTGAGTGCTGTCGGCATGATCGGCTCAGAGCTGACGGATACCATCCATCACCCTTTCGATGAGTTCCACGCTCGGCTTGTCCGTCTCCGCGGGCGGCGACTGGACCAAGATCATCGAGGCGTTGAGTAAGTCCCCGCAGAGAACCTTCACCACGCTCACCGGCAGATCCAGGTGTGCGGCGATCTCGGCGACTGCCACGGCGCGATCCCGGCAGACATCCAGGATTTCGGCCGACTCCGGCTCCAACGGCTCGTAGCCGGTCTCATCCGGAGACCGGGTGACAACCAGCGTAATCAGCGCGAAAGTGTGCCGGCTGTGGCGAGTACGTCCACCGGTGATGGCGTACGGCCGGACGTGACGCCCGGCCTCCTCATCGTCGAACCACCGCGGATCAGGCATCCTGAATGTGACCGCGAGAAGGGGCTTGCACGCGGGGTGCGGCGCTGAGGTACTTGCCAACCTGCTTGACGAGCGTGCCCATCTCGAAGGCCATCATCCCGACATCCACTTCCTCGGAGGCGATTGCGGCCAGCCGCGCTCCCCTGCCGGCTGCGGTGACGAAGAGGAATGCCTTTTCCATCTGAATGACTGTCTGCTGGACCTCTCCGCCCCGGAAATGGCGCGCGGCGCCACGAGCGAGGCTGTGCATCCCCGATCCGACCGCGGACAGGTGCTCGGCATCGTCCCGGCCGAGATCCTTCGATTTGCCGATAAGGAGGCCGTCCCCGGACAGCACGATGGCGCAGCGTATCTCTGGAATCTGGTCCACAAGGCTGTCCAGGAGCCAGTCCAGCTGGGGAGCGGCTTGTACCTGCTCAGTCATTACTGAATGTTCCCTCACAGTTAGTTGGCGCCACGGTCACGCGACTCCGTCTGACCGTCCACACCAGCCGACTCGTCGGCCTCAGAGATCTGGGCCCGCTTCATCCCCTGCTGGATGGCGATCATAGTGCGGGCTGACTCGCCGGGGGAGATAGCGCCGGCCTCGCCCTCGTCATCCTGCTGGCCTTGCGCCTGCGTCGCCTCCCTGCGCAACTGCTGCGCGAGGCTCACTCCGCGTGTCCTTCGCGGAAGGACACGCGGGGTCACCAGTGGTGTTGATACATCCTGTGCGTCCTCATGGGTGGGGGGTGCGGGGCGGGTGGGAGGTGCGGGGTGGGTGGGGGGTTCGGGATGCCCGGCTTCGGAGACGAGGCCGGGACGCTCTTGGGGGTGCGTCCACTCGGTCGGCACTGGAGCCTGCGCTGCCGAGTGAGCTGATGCGGCGGGCAACAGACCTGCACCTCCGTACTCGGGATACCCGTGGTGGTCGTCGAGTTGCCCCTCGGTGATGGCCGCTGCACTGCTGTCCGCCGTATTCGCCGCCGAAGCCGCGGACTTGAGCTGCTCCAGCAGCGGGGACTCGTGCTCCTCGAGCAGGGCGGTCGGCACGAGCACGATGGCGAGGGTCCCGCCGTAGACGGACTCCCGCAGTTCCACCTTGATCTTGTGTCGCTCCGCCAGCCGGGCCACCACGAAGTGCCCGAGCCGCGGGTCCTCGCCCAGCGACATCATGTCGAGTTCGGGCGGATGTGCGAGAAGGTGGTTGGCGCGTGCGCGGAGGTCCTCCGGCATTCCGAGGCCATGGTCCTCGACCTGGAGCGCCAGGCCCCTGGCGACCTTCGTCGCGCTGACGAACACCTGGGTGTCCGGTGGGGAGAAGGTCGTGCCGTTCTCGATGAGCTCAGCGAGCAGGTGGGTCACGTCGGCGACGGCCCGGCCGGCGAGTGACACCCGTCGGCCCGGGGGAAGGTTCTTCACCTTGACGCGGGTGTACTGCTCGGTCTCCGCCACGGCGCTGCGCATCACATCAGTGAGGGAAACAGGAGCGGTCATACGGCGGGTGGGCGGGGATCCGCCGAGGATCACGAGGTTTTCCGAGTGGCGGCGCACGCGGGTGGCGAGGTGGTCGACCTTGAAGATGTCCTTCAGCAGGTCGGAGTCCTCGTGCTTGCGCTCGAGGTCGTCCAGGAGGGAGATGAGGCGGTGGATCAGGGTCTGGGTGCGCCGGATGAGCTTGGCGAACACCTTTTCCGTTCCCTCGCGGCCGCGGGACTGATGGACGACCGTGTCCGCGGCGACGCGTGCCAGGTGGTCGATTGCCGCGTCGAGCCGCTCTATCTCGTCGGCGGTGTGGTGCCCGTGAGGAGGAAGCGAACTCGGCTCGACCTGTTGTCCCCGCTCGAGTTGGTCGAGCAGCTGGGGCAGCCGGGTGCCGGCCAAGTCCTCGGTCTTCTGGTGGAGCTGAGCGAGCCGGCTGATCACCGAGCGCCTGAAGCGCAGGGCCAGCGCCCCGCCGATCCCCAGGCCGGTCAGAGTGCCGATAGTGCCCAGGATCGCGCCCAGCAAGAGGTCGTCGGCTCGGTCCGTACCGGCGTGGGCAAGGCTCTCGAGGGAATCCGAGTTCAGCTTCTGCAGGTCGTTGGCGACGGAGTCGGCAGCGTCCGGCCATGTTTTGGCCTGGCTGGGCAGTTTCGCGTCACTACTGGTTGCCACAGCGTCTTCGATCGCTGCCACCGAGGTCCATGACGAGCTGTCGGTGATGCGTTCGTAGGCGGTGGCCTCTGTGGCGAGGAGGTCACGGGTGTCCAGCCCTGTGCTCACCTCTCGCTGCATCGCCATGTACTGACTGAACTGGACGCGGGACGTGGAACTCATGCGGCCGGACGGCAGTGCGCCGGCGATCAGCGCGTCCTCGCGCGAGAGCATTTCCGTGAGCTGTACAAGTGACGTCGCGGCGGTGACGGCGTGCGCGATGCGCCCGTCGTCGGTCCGTGCGGCCGCGGTGAGCAGGTTGGCCCCGTCGGCGATGGTGTCCGTGAAGTACTGGAAGGCGTCCGCACCGGTGGCAGTGCGCTCGTCGATCGCGGCGCGCCGCTCGGACAGCGTGTCCAGCGAGTCGTTCAGCTTCTTCGCCCGGCTCTTCAACACCGTCGTGTCCAGCCCGGAGGAGGACATCCGGCGGAACTCCTCGACGGCGGTGTCGGTACTGCTTCGGGCGCTGTCCAGCGCGGCGCGAGTGGAGCTGGTACGTCTGGCCTGCCAGGCAGCGGTGAGGCGGCGCTCGTCCTGCAGGCGGGACAGCACGCCCTGGGCGGGCAGGCCGGCGGACACAGCCCGGTCCATGTCGGCACGTAACTGGGTCTGCTCGATGACCAGCCCGGTCGCCGAGTAGCCCCAGAGTCCGGTGAGGAAGAGCCCTGGTACGACAACGGGCAGGACAAACGAAGATCGGAGAGATCTGCGAGGGGCGGACCTGTGGCTGGTCCGCCGGCCGCGAGTGCCTGGCATCTAATTCCTCGTACGACAGCGAAACACTGATGACAGTAAGGGACGGTGAAAAATGCCTAACTTCCCCCCGTACGCGATGCCCTGACACACCGTCACTAAGGATCGGCGTTCCGTTGAACCGTACCAGGATCATGCCGCACCGTCAGCACCGCACCCGGCCACTGCCGCCCAACGGGGGCTTCAGCGGCTGAACTTCGAACGTGTGGGCACACGTCACGGTCCGCAGACCCCGGTGGCTGGGGGAACCGGCTCAGAGGAGGGCCAGCAGCTTTGGGGTGTACAGGGCATTGACGGTCTCGATTCCGGCGACCATGTCGAAATAGATGGCTGTGAGGTCGGGGTCCCTCTCCACTGCGCGCAGAAGTGAGAGGCGCTGCTCGTGCGGTGCCAGTTGTGCCACCGCCAGCGTGGACTCATAGCCCGGAGCCAGCGAGGCGTCCCGGTCCTTGGCGTAGCCCTGGAGTGCTTGGTCGAGCTGCTGCGGGTCGCCGCCGAGTCGGTCGCCCACGCGCCGCGCGAGGGTTTCCGCCTGGAGGAACGCGTCGCTGATTCCGCGTGCGGTGATGGAGTCCTTGTGGTGCCCGGCGTCGCCTACCAGTACCCAGCCGGGGCCCGTCGCCTGCCGGAAGAAGTTCTGCTGGTCACCTGTGCCCCGCAGGCGTTCGACGCGACGTTTCCCCTGGAGCCGCTCGTACAGGGCCGGCGCGGTGGCGCGTATCTGGCCCAGGTAGGCCTGTCGCGTGTCGGTTCGGACTTCCTCGAAACGGGACTGCGGGAAGTAGGCGAGGACGAGGGTCGCGTTGTCGTTGGTGGGGACGGCGGCCACCCAACTCGCGGGCTTCTCATACAGTTCGAGGTCGGCCGGGACGTCTTCCCAGTACCCGTAGTAGGCACAGGTCAGCCGCGGGTCCTGGGCGGTGTAGCGCGCCTTGCAGAGCCGGGCGACCGTGGAGCGCATGCCGTCCGCGCCAATCACCAGGTGAGCCCGTTCGGTGAATGAGCGGCCGCGGTTCTTGCCCTCCACGCCGATGACGCGTCCGGTGTCGTCGTGCAGGAGACGGGTCACGGAGGAGCGGTCACGGAATTCGACGCCGGCCGCGGCTGCCGCGTCCACCAGGATGGCGTCCAGGACATGGCGGCGGGGGGCGTATCCGGCCCGCTGCCCCTCCACGCCCCGGGCGCAGCCTTCGAGGCGGATGTCGGCCACTTCGTAGACCGCGCGGTCCAGCGGCGGGCAGCCCGAGGCGCGTACGGTCTTGAGCAGGCCCCACCGGGCCAGTGCCGCGACACCTGGTTGGTGGATGAGGTGGGTCGACAGGGTGTCGGAGGGGAAAGTTGCCCGGTCGATCATGAGCACCCGATATCCCGCGCGGGCGAGCAGCAGGGCTGTGGGAGCTCCGGCGCAGCGCGCTCCCACCACGATGGCGTCGAACATGTGATTGCCTCACAGACGTCGGGGACTGGGCGGAGTCGCGATGCGGTGTGCCTGGGAGCCTCGGGCGACAGGACGAGGGTCGCGACGCACCCAGGGTGTGTGGACATTCCGGCATCTTGCTTCAGCGACGGCGCCCGAGTTCGGTGACGAGGGCGTGCCGGTCGATCTTGCCGTTCGGGTTGAGCGGCAATTGTTCGAGGACGACGATCCGGCGCGGGAGCATGTACGGCGGCAGGCGCTCGCCCAGGGCGGAGTACAGCTGCTGGCTGGCACACTCGGAGCCGCTGACCGCGGCCTCCAACTCCGCCTCGCCATCAGGGGCTTGAATCGCGAGGACGATCGCGTCGCGTACGCCGGGCTGCTCTCTGAGCATGGCCTCGATCTCCCCGAGTTCGATCCGGTGGCCGCGGATCTTGACCTGGTGGTCGGTCCGTCCCAGGTGCACCAGGTGGCCGTCGCGCATGGTGGCCCGGTCTCCGGTGCGATACCAGTGCTGATCGGTCAACGGCGTGGCCCCGGTGTAGTGGTGGACGGTGCCGTTGTCGTCGAGGGTGAGGAAGCGGCCGGCATTGTTCTCCGGTTCCAGGTAGCCGGGGAACCGCTGCATACCGCGGATGCAGAGCTCGCCGGTCGCGGCCGGCCTGCCGCTCTCGTCCAGCAGGAGGAGATCCAGGGTCGGATAGCAGGTCCCGATCGGAACCGTCCCGTTGGCTGTGCTGGGCCAGTCGGCTGTGCTGCGGGGCAGCCGGTAGGCGGTGCAGGAGATGGTCAGCTCGGTCGGGCCGTAGAGGACTTCCAGCGTGCTGTCGGGTGCGGCCGCCTGCCATTCCTGAGCCGCCGCCCGGGGAAGCGGCTCGCCGCCGAACACGCTCCAGCGCAGGGTGGGCATGCTGTGGGGCGCCAGCGTGCCCAGGCGTGAGGCAAAGGTGATCAGTGACGGCACCGAGAACCAGTGGGTGAGCCGGAGGGCGTTGATCGTCCTTACCGGTGACAGGAGTTGGCCGCGCATCGGTACGACGAGAGTGCCTCCGGATGCCCAGGCGACGAACAGATCGTGCACGGAGCCGTCGAAGGTGAGGTCGAAGGTCCCCGAGAGCCGGCTGCCCGGACCGACGTCGTACCGGGGCGCCACGTGGCTGAGGTAGGCGGAGATGTTGCGGTGCAGGACCGGCACTCCCTTGGGAGTGCCGGTCGACCCGGACGTGAAAATGATGTAGGCGACATCGTCCGGGCCGGGTTCCGGGTGCGACAGCTCGGGGTGCGGCTCGGTTGCCAGGGCCGCCAGCTCCTCGGGGCCCGCCACGAGCAGTGGGATCCCGAGGTCGGCGCCGACTCCGGAGGTATCGGCCAGCACCAGCTCCAGACCGGCGGCCTTGGTAATGTGGGCGGTGCGGGCGGGCGGGTGCTCCGGGTTGAGGGGCACGATGGCCGCGCCGGTCCGCAGGATGGCGAGGTAGCCGGCGTACGCGGTCACCGATCGGCCTGCCAATAGCCCGACGCGCCGGGGGGGTTCGCCGCCGTTGGCTTCGACCAGCCGGCCCGCGAGCCGCTCTGCCAGGTCGCGCAGTTCGCCGTAGGTCAGTCGCTCCTCGCCCAACTCCAAGGCGATGCAGTCGTGGCCGAAGGTGACGGCGGAGCGGGCGAACCATGCGTACGCCGTCTGCGGGTCACTCATGGCGTGCGCACCTCCAGGGCGTGGATCCACTGGCGCAGCGCGCCCACCGTACGCAACTGCCCGAAGTCCTCGGGATCGACCTCACGGCCGGACTTCTTGGACAACTGCACGATGAGCCGCAGCTTCGCCAGCGAGTCGATCCCGATGGAGTCGAGCGTGGAGCCATCGTCGAAGGCGGTGCGCGCGTGCTCGCGCAACACCCAGGCGGCCAGGTCGCCGTCGTCGTCGTCCCGCTCGTCGCCGGGCCAGTAGCGCCTGGTCTGCCAGGGATAGCCGGGTAGCGGGACGAAGCGGCCATGCTCCCCGAACACCTTGTCCCAGGCCACCGTCTCGCCCCTGCGGTAGCGGTCCGCGGCGCGTACCGCTGCGGACGCGCGTCGTCCCGGTGTTCCTCCGGCTCCGCCGAGCGCTGCCGCCATCTCCTCGTGGGCGGACCCGATGACTGCGAGGCGATGTTCGTGATGCTGACGGCGGCCGGCTGCGCTGTAGCAGATGTCGCGAAGGGAGTACGCGGAGCCTTGCCCGTCGGGACCGAGGTAGGCGGTGTAAGAACGGGCCAGAGAGTCCAGGGCCGCGGGGGTGCGTGCGGAGAGCACCAGTACGTACGGCTTGCCGCCGTTCGCTGGTGGGGCGTCGGCCGAGCGGGTCTCGCCCTGACGGATCACCACGTGCGCGTTGAGGGACGAGGAGCCCTGCCCGGAGATCCCCGCGATGGCCGGCCGGTCACGGTCGGGCAGGTCATGGAGCTTGCCCGGTACCACCAGCGGCAGCTTGTCCCAGGCAACTTGGGGATGCGGGGTGTCGAGATGGAGGCTGGCTGGGATCTGGCCGTGTTCCAGGCACAGCACGGCTTTGATCAGCCCGGCTATGCCGCCGGCGGCTTCCGCGTGGCCGATGTTCGTCTTGATCGAGCCGACGAGCAGCGGTCGGTCCGACGGCCGGCCCTCTCCCAGGACTTCGCCCAGTGCGCTGAGCTCGAGCGGGTCGAGCGTGGGTGAGCCGGCCCCGTGCGCCTCGACGTAGTCGACATCGGCCGGGTTCACCCCGGCGTCCTCGTACGCCCACCGGAGCACCTCCACCTGCCCGGCCAGCGACGGGGTGAGCACTGAGCCGCTGGTGCGGCCGTCGTTGCTGACGGCGCTGCCCTGGATGACTGCCCTTATGCGGTCTCCGTCGGCCAGGGCGTCGGCGAGGCGCTTGAGGACGACGACGCCCACTGCGTCGCTCGGCGCGTGGCCGTCGGCGCTCGCGTCGCCGAACTTGCTCCGGCCGTCGGCGGCGAGGGCTCCGGCCTGCGTCATCATGACGCCCTCATCCGGGCGGAGTTTGAGGTTCACGCCGGCTGCCAGCGCCAGGGGACTCTCGCGGGCGCGAAGGCTCTGCACGGCACTGTGGACGGCCACCAGTGAGGAGGAGCAGGCCGTGTCCACCAGAACGCTGGGCCCGCGGAAGTCGAAGACGTAGGACAGGCGGGCCGGCAGTAGCGAGCGGAAGTTGTTGAACTGCGAGGGCGTCACCGATTGCAGACCCTGGCGGAACTGGATCTCCAGATAGTCGGCGCGGGCGTTGCCGACGAACACCCCGGTCCGGCTGCCGGCCAGCTCGTCGGGTCGCTGACCGGCGTCTTCCAGGGCGTCCCAGGCCGTCATCAGCAGCAGCCGCTGCTGCGGGTCGAGCTCCTCCGCCTCGGTGGAGGACATCTCGAAGAACTCCGCGTCGAACTCGGCCACTCCGTCCACGTAGCCCGCGCGACGGCTTGCGATCATCCCTGGTCCCGGCTGCGGGGAGTACAGGGCGTTCACGTCGTAGCGTTCAGGTGGTGTCTCGCTCGTTACATCCACACCGTCTCGCAGGACTTCCCACAGCTCATCGGTTCCTGATGCGCCGGGCAGCCGACATGCCATGCCGATCACTGCCACCGACCGTGCGTCCACGTCTGACCTGTTCATCAGAACACTCCTTCGATGCTTCCCCGATATCCGTACGAGATGGCGCAGTTCACGTTGGTTCGTGGAGCTCCCGAGGGGGCGGATGTGGACATTCCTGAGCTGTCTGCCACGCCGCCATGCCGCTGAAGGTCCTCCGGATCCGGGCGGATAGGAACGGGGCACAAGCTGAAACGAGCCCTCACGTCGTCGTGTTGGGCTCAGTGCGCGAGAAGGCGCGTCGCCTGTCCTGACGCCTCACGGACAGGCAAATGGGTCGCCCGCGGGCGGCGAGGACCGCGCCCAGCAGGCAACTTGAGACACCGTCCACAACAAGCTCGACGGGCGGTGGTTCCGGGTGCCGCGCCGTGCCGCTGCGGACGATACCGATAGGCGTGTGGCACGCGGTGTGGGGGCTCCGGATCGGCGCCAAACCCGCGGTCGCGGTTGGTGGCGTGAAATCGTGCAGAGCACCTCGGTCGGCAGGGCTCTGCTGCCAACGCCTGGGGCGGTATGCCCGTAGCCCGAACCGCACTTGACCCACTGTGCTGTACTTCCTCTCCGCAGTCACACGGCACAACTCCAACCACGCGGGCCTCGCCGGGAGGCACCCCTCCACTCTGCGCCGGACGCCCGAACCTGGATTCGCGGTCCGGCGCCGCGTGAGAGTTCACGCCATCGCCGAAGACAAGCCTGCCCATCGCATGATTGTCATATGCGCAACCGTTCCTGCTCGATCCTGCTTCAAGGATTGGCGGGAAGTGATCGGCCGGGGTTGAAACCTTGCTCAGGCTGGACAGGATGCGGGGTTGAGCCTCTGCACCCAGGGCCTGCCAGGAACGGGGTGGCCGCGCGGGGGCGCCGAGACTACGCCTGTGACAAGTGATACAGAAATGATTCCGGTGCCGGTGACCCGCGGGTCCCGGATCTGATTTCATCTGGATTCATGGATCCCCTGACATCTGATCAGACCCGGCGCGAGGGCGAGCAGCGGAGGCGGCGACTGCAAGTTCTGGGCCTCAACAGCGTTGAGGCCGAAGCGACGTTCGACCGCGTCGCTCGACTTGCGGCCAGCTTCACTCAGTCACCCCTGGCCATGGTCAACTTCATCAACGACGAGCGACAGATGTTCCGCGGCATGTATGTCCCGCCCACCTCGCCCGACGACAAGGCGAACACCGAGGGCGGTCGCGGCATCGTCTTCGACCTCAGCAACATCGCCCGCGAAGCGCCCGGTGACTACGGCTTCTGCCCCCATGTGGTGGCCCAGGGATCCCAACTGGCCCTGGACGACGTCTTCGACTACCCCCGGTTCAGAGGCAACCCACTGGTCAACGACATGGGCGTACGCTCGTACCTCGGCACGCCACTGCGGGACAACACCGGCATGATCCTCGGCACCGTGTGCGTGGCCGACATGGTGGCCCGCACCTGGGACCGAAAGCTCAAGGAGGGCATGCAGGAACTCGCCCAGACCCTGCTGTCGGACTTCAAGTTGCGCGACAGCCTGCTAGCCCAGCAGCAGGAACTGTTCGCAGTCTTCGACGGCGCTCCCTTCCCCATCATGCTCACCGAGGGAATGAACCACCTGCTGCGCTACGCCAACGGCAAGCAGGGCGCGGCCTTCGGCATGGTCCCGCAGTTCAGCCCGGGCAGGCAGGTCCTGACCGGGCTCGAGGCCGTCGGTGTCTTCAAAGCGATGGACGAAGCCTTCCGCACCGGCAAGACCACCACACTCCCCCGGGCGTCGCTCACCACCTACGACTCCCCCGCCCCTGAGGACTTCAGCTTCCTCTGCACTCCGGTGCGAACGTCACCCAACGCACCGATCAGCGGAGTACTGACGGTGGCCGTGAACATCACCGGGCAGCCCTATCGCGAGAGCGACCAGCGGGTGTTCGCGGCCAATGTCCAGGAGCGGTTCGAGCAGATGGGCTCAGGCGCCTTCTCCGGGGCGGTCCCCGGCCGACGACTGGAAACCGGCGAATACCCACGGTGAACCCTCACCGTCGATCGTGGTTCCCGGCCGCGCCCCGCGGCCGGGAGCCTCGTCCCGGTGGTGCTCTCCGACGCTGAACTCGATCGCGCGCGGGCAACCCCGGCCGATGGCGCGATGGAGACCCGCACACGTCAGACGGTGGCGGCCCTCGGCTCGTAGCCCTTCACCTGGGGCTGCTCGCTCGGGAAGTTCGCCGGAATGCCCGGGATGGCGATGGTCCGAGCGGCGCTTGCCAGTATCCGCGCCGACAACGCCGCGCCGAGGCTAGTAGCCGCGCCGACCCGGCACGGTGACGCGGCACCGTGCCGACCGGCGATGCGCCGTGGCCGCGCAGCGCATCGCGCGTGGAGCGAGGCGCCGGCTCAGTGCTGCTCGACCGCCGGCTCGACCACGAAGACCGGGATCTCGCGGTCCGTCTTCTCCTGGTATTCCGCGTAGTCGGGATACGCCGCGACCGCGCGCTCCCACCACACTGCCTTCTCGTCCCCCGTCACCTCACGGGCCGTCATGTCCCTGCGGACCGGGCCGTCCTGCAGTTCCACCCGTGGATCGGCGACGACATTGTGGTACCAGACCGGGTGCTTGGGCGCACCGCCCAGCGAGGCGACCACCGCGTACGTCCCGTCGTGTTCCACACGCATCAGGGGGGACTTGCGGATCTTGCCGCTCTTGGCCCCGCGGGTGGTCAGGACGATCACCGGCAGGCCCCGCATCATCGTGCCCTCGGTGCCGCCGGACCTCTCGTACGCATCTACCTGGTCGCGTACCCACTTCTCCGGGCTCGGCTCATACTCACCCTCAAGCGGCATGCCATCCATCCCATCGTCGAAGACTTCACTTGCCAGGCTGAACGCCTTGGAGCCAGGCAATCATCCCTGGGGGCGTTCGTAGCGCAGCAGCACCGTCCGCGAGTCGAACGAGCGTGAATCGACGAGCTGGAGGGTCACTCGCTCCTCCGGCTTGAGGAACAGCGGCCTGCCGCCACCGAGGACCACCGGGTGTACGACGATGTGGTACTCGTCGATCAGGCCGAGCTGTGTAAGAGCCCCCGGCAGGATCGAACCGCCCGTGAGCAGCAGGTCCTTGCCCGGGCTCTCCTTCAGGGCGGTGACCTCTTCCGCGAGGTTGCCGCCGATCACCCGGACGTTCCCCTCGGGCTGTTGCAGCGTCCTGGAGAAGACGATTTTCGGGGTGCGCCGCCAAACGGGAGCAAAGGCGAGGTCGTGCGGGTCGTTCGACATCGATTCGGCGTCGGGCCAGAAGCCGGACATCATGTCCCAGACCACGCGGCCGTAGAGGAAGGTGTCCACGCGCTCGTTGAGGGCGTCGCCGTAGGCGAAGAGCTCGGGGCCGAGGACGGGCCAGTCGAAGGCTCCGCCAGGACCGTCGATGTGTGCGTCGAGCGATGTGTGGACCCAGTAGATGATCTTCCGCATGGCTGTTCCTCCTGGTGAGTGGCACGCCCCGCGGGCGCCTTCACAGGTATGTCGAACGGGATGGCGCGCAATCGACACCCCGGCGAGAAATCCTCCGCGAACGCGCCGCAACGGCATTGCAACCTCGCCGGTGCTCTGCTGGACGGATGACACAGTCCCCGCGCGTGGAGCTGACCCCCGCGGCCGCCGGCCTGTTGCGGCAGCTGCGGGCAGCCCACGGTCCGCTGATGTTCCACCAGTCGGGCGGCTGCTGCGACGGCAGCGCGCCCATGTGCTACCCGGACGGCGAGTTCCGTACGGGCGAGTCCGACGTCCTCCTGGAGACTCTCCGGGTGGAGGGCGTCGAGGAGCCGGTCTCGTTCTGGATCTCCAGAAGCCAGTACGAGGTGTGGAGCCACACCCGGCTCGTCGTCGATGTGGTCGAGGGCCGGGGCAGCGGCTTCTCGCTGGAGGCGCCGGAGGGAGTGCGGTTCCTGATCCGGTCGCATGTGGTGGAGGGCTGAGCCTCGGCCGCGGTGCGGTGCAGGGGCGCGCCGCCGTCCGACGTTACGCGTCATGACGGTCGCCCCGGCCGACGAATGGGCTGGCATGCTGGGGAGGTGAACGCCCCCACTCGTGGCGCATGGCTGCGCGCCGGAATCAGCCGCGACGGCGGACCGCTGCGGGAGAACGAGCGGGTGGTCTGGCTCCAGATCGACGCCTATTACGCGGACAGCCGGGGCTTCGCCGGCGTCACCACGTACGACGGTGAACGCGTCCGCTTCCACCACGACGTCGGGGAACCGGGCGAGGATGCGGGCACCCTGGAGCGGTCGGGCGACCGGATGACCGAGACGGGCGTGAACCCCGACGGCAGTACGTTCTTCGAGGTGTGGACACCGCTGCCGCACAGTGAAGGAGCGTGCGGCTCCTGGCGGGTGGGGCCGGCGCAGATCGTCCGCGTCGGCAGGCATGTGGTGCACGTGGACGACGCCCGCGGCAGCTACTTCGAGCTGCCGGCGGACGTCACGGCCTGAGGCTGCCGACTACGTTCGCGGTGGCCGCGATGCCGTCCTGGATGGTCGGCGCCATGCTCGTGCCCGCGAGGAAGAAGCCGAGCAGGGCGCAGACAATCGCGTGGGAGAGCTTCAGACCGCCGTTGCGCAGAAAGATCACTGCGAGCACCAGCAGAAGCAGCACCATTGAGATCGAAATGGCCATCGCCAACCTCCTCCGCCGCGCGGAATTGCGGCATTTGGTGGTCAGTGTGGCGTAACGGAGGGCCCGTACGGCCGACTGGCGTGTCCGCCGAATGGGTGATGTATCGCGGGGCTCGGGGTGGGGGCTTCTCGTTACTGGCCGCGTGCGCGGAGGAAGCGCTCGAGGCCGGCCAGGTCGTCCGTGTTGATGTGGTCGACGCGGGCGGCGAGCAACTCGGTCCACACAGCGTCGCGTTCCGGCCCGGCGACGTCGGGGGTGGCCCAGAAGCGGACGCGCTGGCCGCGGTCGTGGGCGGTGGCGACGATCGCGTGCAGCTTCTCCCGCTCGGCGGCGGGGAATTGGCCGACGCCGAGCCAGCTGAAGCTCTGCGTCCAGTTGCTGGAGATCAGCGGGATGAAGGAGGCGGGGGCGGCGCTGCCGAGGTCGTCGAGCCGACCGTCGTAGAAGGCGTAGCGCACGCGCTGGGCCTCCATGGGCACGCGGGCGGCTCGGTCGCCGGAGATGACGGGGGTGACGGCGTCGAGGCGGACGTGGCCGTCGGAGCAGCTGCTCAGCATCCGCCGGTAGTTCCTCAGCTGACGGTCGAGTTCGAGATAGGCGGCGACGCCGTCCGTCTTGATGTCTATCAGCAGCTGGACGGGTCGGTGGTGACCGCGGTACACCGAACCGTGATTGGCCTTCACCCGGGCGAGCAGCGGGTCGAGGTAGAGCGAGCGCAGCGTGCGGGCCGGGTCGAGGTCCGCGGGCTCGTGGGCGACGAGCAGGTCCCCGTCGACCAGGAAGATGTCGGCCTCGACGCTGGTGAAACCGTGCGACAGGGCGTCGTGGAGGGGACGTTGGTGGAGATAGTCGTTGTGGGCGTGGGCCCGGCGGAGGGGGCGGTGTCCCCCACTCTCTGCCGCGTGGGCGTACGCGGGTGCGGCGACGGTTCCTGCCAGGGCGGTGGCGAGGATGGTGACGGCTCTGCGGCGGGTGGTGAGCGGCATCGTGTCTCCGGGCGGGACGGGTGACGGGACACCGTGGAGTATGCGTGCCGCAGCCGCCAAGGGGCGGTGTCCGGGGAAGTGTTCGGCCATCTGTCACCGCGGCGTCAGCGGGGCGCTGCGGAACGGGGCGCCGTTCGGAGTTCCGGGGCGGTGCGCAGACGCGGTGCGCGACATTGCCCGGGGGCTCGCTTGCCGCGAGAGCGTGCGATGCGGGCGCACACTGGCCCGTTTCGGGCCGACGGCCCGGAGCGTTGGCCGCAGGCAGTCGGAGGCGGGCCTCGGCCTGCTGGAAGACGACGCCGATGGCCGCAGGCCGAGACCGGGAGCCCCCTGCCGCGCGCCGCCCGCCGCCCGCCGCCCGTCGCAGAGCTTGGAGTCACCGTCTCGCCTTGACCGAGCAGCGGGCGGAGGCTCTCGGGCTCGTACGCGATGCCGACGGCAGCCGAGTCCTCGCGCCCTTGCCGCCTGCCAGGCCGCTGCCCGGGTTCGAGCAGTGCGGCCGCCGCGCCGGTGGGCAGCGCGGCGGCCGCAGAGGGTGCGACTGGCTCCGGTCCGCTACGGGGCCTGGAGGCCGACCAGTTCGGCCAGTGCCTCCTTGTGACGTCCCGGCGTGCCGAGGGCGACTTCGTCGGCCTTGGCACGCTTGAGGTACAGATGCGCGGGGTGCTCCCAGGTCATGCCGATGCCCGCGTGCAGCTGAACGCATTCCTCCGCGGCGTGCACGGCGACCCTGGAGCTGTACGCCTGCGCGACGGCCACCGCGAGAGGGGCCTCCGGGCTGCCGGTCGCAAGGGCGTCGGCGGCGTTCCGCGCCGCGGCGCGGGCCGAGACGACTTCGAGCCACAGCTGCGCCATACGGTGCTTGAGCGCCTGGAAGGACCCGACCGGCCGGTTGAACTGGTGTCGCTCGCGGGTATGCCGGACCGTCTCCTCCAGACACCACTCGGCGAGCCCCAGCTGCTCGGAGGCGAGCAGCCCGGCCCCGGCCAGCAGTCCCCGGCGTACGGCCTGCTCGGCGGTTGCCGTGTCCGCGAGGAGAGTTGCCCGCGCGGTGTCGCCGACGGTGACGGCGGCGAGCGGACGGGTCAGGTCGAGCGGGGTCTGCGCCTCGACGTTCGCGCTCGCCCTGTCCACCGCGTACAGCCCGTCGGACTTCAGCACGAGCAGCACATCGGCCACGGCGGCGTCCGCAACCCCGGTCACCCTGGGTGCGTCGACGGGAAGCGGCCCGTACGGAGAGGCCGACAGCGGTACGGCGAGCACAGCGGTCCTGCGGCCGGCCGCGAGAGCGGCCAGCAGTTCGGCGACCTCCACGGTCTCGGTGTCGAGGGCGAGCAGCGTCTCGGTCGCGATCACCGAGCTGGTGAGGTACGGCGCGGGCGTCACTCCACGGCCCAACTCCTCCAGCACCACCGCGGCTTCCCGGTGCGAGGCACCGTGCCCACCGAGCTTCTCCGGTACGAGCAGACCCGCCGCGCCGATGTCACCGGCGAGCGCCTTCCACAGCTCGGGGTCGTACGGCGCGCCCGCCTCGGCGCGCACCAGCACCGCCGCGGTGTCGCCGCGGTCGGAAAGCAGGGAGCGCACGGCGGCGCGCAGGTCGTCCTCGGCCTCGGAGTACAGCAGATCGGGCTGCGCGTTCATCGGGTCAGGTCCTTCCACGCGACGTCCTTGTCGTTGCGCGGCTCGGAGGGCAGCCCGAGTACGCGTTCCGCGACGATGTTCAGCAGCACCTCGCTGGTGCCGCCCTCGATGGAGTTGCCCTTGGAACGCAGATAGCGGTAGCCGGCATCGCGCCCGGTGAAGTCGACGAGTTCGGGGCGGCTCATGGTCCAGTCGCCGTACAACAGGCCCTCTTCGCCGAGGAGTTCCACCTCCAGACCGCTGATCTCCTGGTTGAGGCGGGCGAAGGCGAGTTTCATTCCGCTGCCCTCGGGGCCCGGCTGTCCGGCGGCGAGCTGCTGGCGCAGCCGTTCCCCGGCGAGCCGGGCGACCTCGGCCTCCACCCACAGGGTCAGAAGCCGCTGGTGCGTATCGTGAGTGCGCAGCTCGGGGCGTTCGCGCCAGGTCCGCGCGATCGGGCCGATCATGCCGCCCTCGCGCGGGATACGGCTGCCGCCGATCGAGACGCGCTCGTTCATCAGGGTCGTCTGGGCGACCTTCCAGCCCTCGCCGACCTCGCCGAGTCGGTGTGCGTCGGGAATCCGCACATCCGTCAGGAAGACCTCGTTGAACTCCGCCTCACCGGTGATCTGGCGCAGTGGCCGCACCTCGACGCCGGGGTCTGTCATGTCGCAGATGAAGTAGGTGATGCCGCGGTGCTTGGGCAGATCGGGGTCGGTGCGCGCGATGAGGATCGCCCAGCGGGCCACGTGGGCGCTGGACGTCCACACCTTCTGCCCGTTTATCACCCAGTCTCCCCCACTCCCGGCTTCGCTCGAGTGGGAGGTGCCCTCATCGTCCCGTACCGCGCGGGTGGCGAGCGCGGCCAGGTCCGACCCCGCGCCGGGCTCGCTGAACAGCTGGCACCACACCTCCTCGCCCACCCACAGCGGCCGCAGGAAGCGCTGCTTCAGCTCCTGGGAGCCGTACTTGAGGATGGTCGGCGCGGCCATGCCGAGGCCGATGCCGATACGGCGCGGATCGTTTTCGGGCGCGCCGGCCGCCGTCAACTCGGCGTCCACGACGGCCTGCAGGGAGCGCGGGGCGTCGAGTCCGCCGAGCCCCTTCGGGTAGTGCACCCAGGCCAGGCCCGCGTCGAAGCGTGCCTTCAGGAACTCCGTGCGGTCGGTGCCGGCCGGCGGGTGCGCGGCGAGCAACTCCTTTGTACGGGTGAGCAGTTCAGCGGCGTCCGTCATCGGCTCTCGCCTTCCGGGATGACGACCAGGCGGCCGGTGGTGGTGCCGTCGGCGACCCGCTGGACGGCGTCGGCGGCGTCCTTCATGGCCACGCGCCCGCTGATCAGCGGTTTGACCACGCCTTCGGCGGCGAGCTTGGTCAGCTCCTCGTGGCAGCCGCGGACGGCGGCCGGGTCCATCTGGTTGTACAGGCCCCAGTGGAGGCCGACGATCGAGTAGTTCTTCACCAGGGCGTGGTTGAGGCCCGGGGTGGGGATCGCGCCGCTCGCGAAGCCGACGATCACGATCCGGCCCTCGAAGGCGATGCACTTCACGGACTTGGCGTACGCGTCGCCGCCGACCGGGTCGTAGACGACGTCTGCGCCGCGGCCGCCGGTGGCATCCTTGACCGCGGCGACGATGTCGTCCTCGCGGCGGTCGACGACGACGTCACAGCCCAGCTCCCGTGCGGCGCGTGCCTTGTCGGCTCCGCCGACGACACCGATGACCCGCGCGCCGGCCGCCTTGCCGAGCTGGACGGCCGCGCTGCCGACGCCGCCCGCCGCCGCGTGCACCAGCAGGGTCTCGCCCGCCTGGAGGTGGGCGCGGCGGTGCAGACCGAACCAGCCCGTCTGGTAGCCGATGTGCAGGGCGGCCGCCTCGGCGTCGTCGAGGGCATCGGGTGCGGGCAGCACGGCCGCGGCGTCGGCGACGACATAGTCGGCGAGTCCGCCGTTCGGCAGCGCGGGGTTGGCGATCACGCGGCGGCCGTCCTCGGTCTCGCCGCAGATCTCCACGCCCGGCGTGAAGGGAAGCGGCGGCCGGATCTGGTACTGGCCGCGGCAGAGCAGCGCATCGGGGAAGTTGATGTTCGCGGCGCGGACCCTCAGCAGCAACTGCCCCTCGCCCGGCGTGGGCCGGTCCACCTCTTCGAGCCGCATCACCTCGCGCGGCTCGCCGTTCCGGTGCACTCGCCATGCCTGCATTTCGGGCCCTCCACAAACCGTAGGCAGTACCACTCCGCCACATACTAAGCGGTCGCTTGCCTACTCGGGAAGACCCCGTCCGCCGCGCTTCGGCCTGGCCCGCACATGCATGCGCTCCCCCTGCGGACCGAACAGGCTCAAAAACTCCACCGGCCCCCCGCCCGCCGGGCCGAACCAGTGCGGCACACGAGTGTCGAATTCCGCCGCCTCACCGGCGCCGAGCACCACATCGTGGTCGCCGAGCAGCAACCGCAGCCGGCCGGACAGGACGTACAGCCACTCGTACCCCTCGTGCGTGCGCGGCTCCGGTTCGCCGCCGCCGGGCTGCTGCACCACCTTGTACGCCTGGAGGCCGCCCGGCTGTCGGGTGAGCGGCAGCATCGTCCTGCCGTGCCGGACGATCGGCTTCGACCGCACCCGCGGATCACCGGCCGGCGGCGCCCCGACCAGCTCGTCGAGCGGCACCTGGTGGGCCCGGGCAATGGGCAACAGCAGCTCCAGGCTCGGCTTGCGCCGCCCCGACTCCAGCCGGGACAGGGTGCTCACGGAGATCCCGGTCACCTCCGAGAGCGCGCCGAGCGTGGCCCCGCGTTCCCGTCTGATCCTGCGGAGCCGCGGCCCCACCTCGTCCAGTACAGAGTCCAGCCGTGCGTCTTCGTCCATGGATCCATTTGCGGAAACAGCAACATGGTTTGTCAATCCCGCCGGTCCGCAGCGTCAGGCGTCATCGCGGGCGAGTGCGAGCAGCCGGTCGAGCACGCGCGGTCCGCTCGCCCGCACTCCGTCGTGCTCGTACTCGTCGGTCACCCAGGTGCGCAGACCGCGGATGGTGCGGGCGGTGCGCAGCGAGTGCTCCGTGTCGACGTACATGTCGTCGTGGTAGACGGCCGCGGCGACCGGAACCGCATTGGCGGCGAGCCGGGCGGCGTCGTACACCGGGGGCCAGTCGGTGCGGGCGGCCAGCAGCTCGGCGGTCTCGCGCAGCGGGCGCAGAGCGGGGTCCACCTCGAAGTGCCAGGGATGGATGCTCTCCCCGGTGAACAGCAGCGGCCCGTCGCCGGCCAGCGTCTTCGCCGCGTCGAAATGCGGGAACTCGCCGCGCACCCGCTCGGCGGCCCAAGCGGTCGGCTGTGCTCCCTGGGCGTAGATCGCCTCGTGCAGCACCGCGTACAGCGGATGCGCCGCGTACGAGAGGACGGCGAGCACGCCCTGCTGGAAGGCGTCGGAGAGTTCGTGGCCCTGCCCCGTGCGGACGAAGGCGTCTTCGAGCAGATAGTGCAGCTGGTGGCTGCCGTCTGTGCCGCCGAGCAGGATCCCGAGTGACTGGAAGGCCTCTGGGGTGAGGAGGTAGCCGCCGGGCAGCACGGGCCGGTGCTCCGCGAGGTGTTCGGCGATGCGGCGGGCCCGTCGCACGTCCTGCGGGTAACGGTCGTAGTGCGCCTCAACCTTGCGCTGGATGCGGGGGTACGCGGCCCGGTAGACGTCATCGGCGGTAGCGTCCAGGGCGGGCAGACCGCCGCTGACGATCACCGTGCGCAGCCCTTCGGGGGCGGTGGAGAGATAGTTCGTGGCACAGAATCCGCCGAAACTCTGGCCGAGTACGGTCCAGGGCGCGCCGCCGGTGAGCTGCGGTCTGATGGTCTCGCAGTCACGCACGATGCTGTCGGCCCGGAAATGGGCAAGGTAGTCGGCCTGGGCCTCCGGTCCGCCGCGCAGCGGCAGGGTCTGCCGGTTCTGGGGCGTGGAGCGGCCGGTGCCGCGCTGGTCGAGGAGCAGTACGCGGTACTCCTGCACCGCCCGCCCCAGCCATGCCTGCTTGCCGATGAAGCGGCGGGCGCCGAAGCCGGGTCCGCCCTCCAGATACACCAGCCAGGGCAGATCCGCGCCGGCCCGCCCGCTCGCGACGACCTCGCGGCCGTACAGCTCGAGCTGCTCCCCCGCCGGGTCGGCGTGGTCGAGCGGGACGGTGAAGTGCCGGTCGGTGAGAAGAATTCCCGGCTGGCGATAGCTGATCACTGCTGCTCCGTCCTGTGCGCCCCCGCCCGCCCATGGGATCACACGGGCGGGCGGGAGACGTACGGAGCCGGGCTCAGCCTGTCGGGAAATCGTCCGGGGTCCTGGTGCGTTCACGGACCCAGACGCCGGCGGGCTTGAGCGGCCCGGTGCCGGTCCAGGGACCGTTGTTGTCGCAGGTGCCGCCCTTGAAGACGGCGCCGGAGCGGCTGTCGTCGGAGTAATTCCAGTTGGACCAGCTGATCTTTTTGCTCGCCATCAGGTCGATGTACTGCTGGGCTCTGCCGAAGTTGTCGCCGCCGTCGCCGGACGCGGTCTGGGTGCCGAACTCGGTGACGAACATGGGGAGTTTGTCGGCGGCACGGGAGAGAGTGCTCAGGTACTCGGTGCCGTGCGAGGCCGCGTAGAAGTGGAACGTGTACATGATGTTGGACGCGTTGACCGGGCTGTTCACGATCTCGGTCTCGTCGGAGTCCTCCGAGACGCCGAGGGAGGACCAGGCCCGGGTGCCGACGAGGACGGGGGTGTCCGGGTCGTTCTGCCGGATGACCGGAATGAGCTGCTCGGCATAGCTCTTGATCTTCGACCAGCTCACGCCGCTGGGCTCATTGGCGATCTCGTAGAGCAGGTTGTTCTTGCTGGCGTGGCGCCGCGCGATTTCGGTGAAGAAGGTCTTGGCGCGGGAGAGGTTGTGGTTCGGGTCGCCGGGGCTGAGCATGTGCCAGTCGACGATCGCGTACATGCCGCGCGCGGTGGCCTGTTCGATGATCGAGTGGACCAGGTCGGTGAACTTGCGCGGGTCGGTCTCGTAGCCGCCCTCCTGGATGTACATCGAGATGCGAAGGACGTCGGCGTTCCAGTCGGTGGCCAGGGCGTCGAGCGAGCCCGAGGTCACGCACTGGCTGTACCACTGCAGTCCGTGGGTGCTCATGCCGCGCAGCTGAATGGGCTTGCCGTACTGGTTGCAGAGCTTGGTGCCGCACACCTTGAGCTGCCCGTTGATCTCGACTGGGGTCTTGCCGCCGGGGGCGGGTCCGCCCGCGTCGACCGCGAGATGGTCCACGTTGGGGCCGCCGTCGGCGGTGGTGGCGGCGGCCCGGACGGTGTTGGCGCCGGCTTTCAGATCCGCGGTGATGGTGGCCGTCGTCCAGGTGGTCCAGGCGCCGGTGCCGGGGAAGGCGCGGGATGTGGCCGCGGCGGCGCCGTTGACGGTGATGTCCATCGCGCGGTTGGTGGAGGTGCCGTTGGCGTATCGGATGGTCAGCGACGCACTGCCTGCCTGGGCGGCGTTCACCGTCCACTGTACGTAACTGCCAGTGCCGTTGTTGTAGTTGACGAAGCCGGTGCCGGTGAAGCCGGTGTGGTTGGACTCCACGACGCCTTGCGAGATGACCGCGTTTTCGGCCTCGTGGGTGATGGCTGCGGCGGTGTCCGCCGCCGGGCCCTCGGACGCTGTGGGGGCGGCCGGGGCGGTGGGTGCGGCGGTGAGGCCGAGGAGAAGGGCGGCACTGAGCGTGCCGACGCCGCCGAGCGAGCGTAACCAGAACCGTGCCGGTCTCGTGGGGGTCTCCGTTGCCTGGGCTGGTGGGGGCGGACTCAACTTCGATGACTGGATGACTGGATGCCTGGACGACTGAAAGGAAACTTTCCTAACCGGATGAAATAGCAGCGTCCACGCCGCCCTGCAAGGGTCATGACAAGAATGGCCAAGCGTCGACTTCGTGTCGCAGCCCGGCGAGGTGATGGGCCGCGCCCGCTTCTGGGCGTCTGACCCGGTGAATCCGCGCGAGTCGCTGCGCCGGTCCGTGGGCACGGACGCCGGGAGGGAGTCGGCCCGGGCGCGGTGGAGTTCCATTCGGTAGCGGCCCTGAGAAAAGGCCCCTTGGGCGGGATTGACAAGGTGGGCACCACACCGTACGGCGCCTTCGGTGTCTGCGGCGTCGGCTACGGTGCTGGGTGTGGTGATCACCGGAGGGGACTCAGCGGCGCCGGGGACCGCGCTGCTGATCGCGGCCGCGCCGGTCGGCAAGGGGCGTCTGATCGACGCGAGTTCCGTGCTGCCCGCGCTCGCGGCCGTACCGCCCAGCGCGCTGACCAGCACACCGGCCGCGACAGTGATCGAGCTCGCCGATCCCCTCGATCCGCAGACCGTCCTGACCCGGATCCGGTCGGCGGCGGCCGCGGAAGGGCCGCTGTTCGTGTACATCGCCGGGCAGCTCCAACTGGACCGCAAGCAGCGGCTGCTGCACCTCGCGCTCGCCCGCAGCACACCGACGACGATGCGCTATACAGCGCTTCCCTGGCACTGGCTGGCCGCCGAAACGGCGATCCGGCCCCCTGGCACCACGACCGTGGTCGTCGACCTGGTCGCCGACGCCGAGGCGTGGCAGCACGTCGCGTCGCAGGGCCTCGCCCTGGGGCACGGCAATCGTCTGTACGGGCGTGTCGCCCCGGCGCCGCAGCGGCGGGGGCCCGCCGCGACGCCCGACTATCTCAAGGCGTGCGCCGCGATCTGGCGCAGTGGAGCACGCCCGGACCTGGCCGCGCTGCACGAGCAGGCCGCCGGGCGGGCCGGCGGCGATGGAGCGCTGCTGCTGACGGCCAGTACGTCACCGGCCGAACAGCGGGTCGCGGCCACTTGGGGACCGGCCAGGCAGATCGCAGCCCAGCAGATCGCGCCCGAGCAGATCGCGGCCGCACCGAGCCCGGTCACGCACATCGCACCCCACCGGATCGGGACCCCGAGCCCGGCCACGCAGAGCGCACCCCCGCAGGTCGCGGCCGTTCGGCAGGCTACGGCCCGGCCCGTCGCGACCGCACTTGCCGTGCCCTCGCCCGACGATCCGCATCCGGCGATCCTCGCCGCCGCCCAGGCCGGGCGGCACACCGAGGCGGCCGCCGCTGCCGCCGCCTGGGAGCAGCAGGAGTTGCGAACCCACGGGCCTGGTTCGGTGCAGGCGATCCACTGGCTGGAAGTACGGGCCGATCTGGCCCGGCTCGCGCGGGATCCGGGCCTCAGCTGCGAGCTGTGGATGGCTGCCGCCGAAGCCCGGCTGACGCGTCGGCAGGCGCTGGACGACCCGGACGTCGAAGGCGCGGTCGATCGCGCACATCACCAGTGGGAGCAGATTCGGGACCTGCCGCGGGCGCGGGCGCTCGCGCCCACTCTCGTCAGGCTGCGCCGCATTGTCCCCGGCCGTCAGCGCGGGGCGCTGCAGGTGCTGCAACGGCGGCTGGAAAGCCTGCACTCCGGCCGCCCGGCCTAGAAGCTGCCTCCGGAGTCACCGATCCAGCGCCGGACCACCTGCAGACAGACCACCGCCGCGACGATCAACCGCCTCTGGACGATTCGGACTGGTCGGCCCCACGACGACCGCCCGCACCACCCGCAAGGCCCTGGACACCGCCACCAACGTCCGCCCGTGGACCGAAGCCGAACGCCTCACCGGCGTCGCCATGCCCGCAGCCGTCGCCTGAGCGCGAACCCGACAGGTGCACGCGTGATCCGGCGAGGACATGGCGTAGCTCGGCATGCGGGGTGCCGCATGCCGGAGCACCCTGGTCCTGGAGCTGCCTGTCCCCCCGGCCGGCAGCCGGGCAGGAGGTTGGCAGCGATGTTCGCGAGGCTGAGCACCTATCAGGGATCACCGGTTCCCGCGGAGGGAGACCTGACCGCGAACTGGGAAGCGATTCTCGAACGGGTCCAGGACGTTCCCGGCTTCCGGGGCGTGTACTACCTCGTTGACCGAGCCTCCGGGAAGGCCACGTCGCTGACCTTGTGGGAGGACCAACAGACCATGCAGGCCAGCGAGGACCGAACGGCCCGGCTCCGCGAGGAGGTCGCACGGCGGGAAGGTCAACGGGTTGTCTCGGTCGAACGCTTCGAGGTGGGATACAGCCACCTGGAGCCATGACAACGCAGACCCCGGCCCACCCGCGCGCGGCGCTCCGGCTCGCCGACGGACCCGGGGAGCGGTGTTGCGCCATTCGTGTTGTGATCGATGGCGAAGGACACAACGCTCTCGAGGACGGGAGGAATCATGGCTGAGAAGCTGCGAGCCCGAGACATCATGTCCGGTGGCGTGCAGTGTGTCGGTGCGCACCAGTCGCTGTTCGAGGCGGCCAAGATGATGCGCGATCTCGACGTCGGTTGCCTGCCCATCTGCGGCGACAACAACAGGCTCACCGGCTTGGTCACCGACCGTGACATCGTGGTGAAGTGCTGCGCCGAAGGTATCGACCCGGCGAGCGTGCAAGCCGGATCCCTCAACGCCAAGGTGCAGTGGATCGATGCCGAGGCAGATGCCACCGAGGTGCTGACGACCATGGAGGAACACCAGATCAGGCGGCTGCCGGTGATCGACGTCCGGAGCGGCCACCGACTGGTCGGCATGATCACGGAGGCCAATCTCGCGAAGAACCTGAGCGACGAACAGATCGCGGAGTTCGCGAGCCGGGTATACGCGACTGCTTCGATGCCCGGCCGGTCCGAAGGCTGAGGGGTCTACCCGAGGCTCCCGCCACCAGCACCGTCACGACAAACGCTCAGTGGACGATGGTGTAGCTGTGCCACGCGGGGGCGCGGGGCGCGGTGCGGTTGGACGTGGCAGTCGCCACATACGTCGTCCCATGCCCGGAGCAGTTGCGGCTGGGATAGAGGATCATGTCGACCAGGGTGTTGTTGACGACCTCGGTCGCACCGGCGGGCGCCAGGCGGTGGCAGCCTGTGACCAAGGGGTTGGACACCATCACAGGGCGCTCCCCCTCGGTCGCATACGAGACGGTGCCCACCGCGGTGCGGCCGAGTCCCGAGCAGCCTGTAGCGGCGATGGTCAGGAGCGCTGCCCCGGCGGCGACGCGGAGGCGCCGTTGATCGGTCACGGACATGGGCAGTCCTCCATGTGCGGAAACGTCCTGGTGGAGGCCACCCTGCCGGGTTCCCGGCAGGGCGGCATCCGGTGCGCGGCCGGCCGGGGTACAAGCCCCTCCCGACCGCCGGGCTTCCGGGCGAAGGCTCAGCGTGGGTCGCGCCCGATCAGACCGAGCAGCCGGTCCTGCAGCGGGGCATCCGCGGGGACCGACACCTCCGGACCGAACACCTTCACGCCGGGACCGAACGCTTCCGGCGTGCGCAGCATCTCCAGCACTTCCTTCGGCAGCGCCGACGTGGACGACCACATGCGCTCGACGTCTGCCGGGTCCATCCTGTCGTCCTGTCCGGTGGCCCGAGCGAGGTCCCACCCGTGAAGCACCAGGTCATCGCTGATGACCTGGTCGATCTGCTGCTCGACCGTCATACGGCCGTTGGGGGTGTCGCACTCCGTCCCCGCACTCTCGGGGTCGTCGAGCACGGCTTGGATGTCGGCGCGGGCGGACTTGAAGGCTCCCAGCGGGTCGTCCTTCAGCGACGGCGCAGGGCTGAGTGAGCGGCCGAGGGGGCGGAGCATCACGCCGTGCATGTCGATGATGTGGCCCACGACGGCCCGGGCCGTCCAGTCCTCACACGGTGACTGGTTGGACCACTGGTCGGCGCCCGCGGCGGCGACCTTGTGCTCAAAGGCGTCGGCGTGTCGGCGATAACGGTCGGCGATCGCGTTCATGTTCCTTCTCGTTCCCTGGGGGTTGCGGGCGCTTGTCCAGTCGGGCATGACCGTCGCGCCTTGGGTGGGCAGGGTTGGAACCCTATTGAGGGTGCACCAGTTGGACCGTCGCCGTGGCAAGGACTCATCGGTCGACCGGGGCACGCACCCGTGACGTCGGAGCACACCGGACGTCCTCCTGCGGTACGCGCGAGTGGCCGGACCGGGCGGCTGTGCCGTGTTCCGGCCCCGGTACCCCGACCTCGACACCGGCCCCGCCGGGTCACCTGGTCCGCCGCCGCGCCGCCGGGTGCGGCGGTCAGTACGGCCGCGAGGGCAGCGGCCACGCCTGCCGCCGCCATGACGCCGCGCCCTGCTGAACGCATGAAATCCTCCCCTGACAGGGAAGCCAAGTGGCCGTGCAATCGCGATGAACGAGTTGCTCGAACCAGTCGGGGGCAGGACGTGCGCAATGCCTACTGCCCCTGGATACTGGGGAGTTAATAAACCAGGGGGTCCCATGGACGAACCGGCCGAGATCGGCCAGCGGGTGCAGCGACTGCGTAACCAACGCGGACTGACACAGCGACAGTTGGCCGAACCCTCATACACGCCCGCCTACGTCTCGACCCTGGAGTCCGGCAAGGTCCGGCCCTCCGAGACCGCACTGCGTTTCCTCGCGGAGCGGCTCGGCACGTCGTTCGAGGAGCTGGCCACCGGACGCCCCGCCCATCTGGCCACCGAGCTACGGCTCGCCCTCACCGACGCCCAGCAGCAGCTCGCCACCGGGGCCGCCGACGAGGCTGCCGTCCGCTACCGGCGGCTCCTCACCGACGCGGAACACCTCGACCTCGTTCCCGAGCAGACCGAGGCGCTGCTCGGACTTGGCGACTGCGCTCTGGAAACCGGTGAACTGGCCAATGCCGGGCGGCACTTCGAGGCTGCGGAGCGGCTCCTGGCCGGTGAACCGCTGCCCCGCCGGGCCCGCGCCATCCGGGGCCGCGCCATCTCGCACCTCCTGGCCGGGGAGTTGCGCTACGCGTGCTATCTCCTTGAGTCCACCATCGACGAGCTCGGAGCGAGCGGGCTGGCCGACCCCGAGGCGCTGGTACTGCTGTACGCCGCAGTCATCGGCCCGTACATCGACATGGGCGCCCACGCCCGCGCCGCGCACGCCGCCGAACTCGCCCTGGCGCTGGCGCCGCAGGTCAACGACCCGGCGCTGGTGGCGGGCATGCACCGGCAGGTTGCCCGTACGTTCCTCGCCGAAGGGCGCACGGCCGACGCCGACGCCTCGCTCGCCAAGGCCCAGGCGATCTACCGGCAGCTGAGACTGCGGACCGACCTCGCACACTGCCACTGGATGCGCGGCTACATCCAGGCACAGAACGGCGAACTTGCCCTCGCCGAAGAGGAGTTGCGAACCGCGCGCGACATGCTGACCGCCAAGGGGGCTGTCCTCTATACCGCCCAGGTGGAGGTGGAGCTGGCCGATGTACTGAGACGGCTCGGGCGGCACGACGAGGCCGCAGGCCTGCTCGCGGCGCTACTGGAACTCGGCGACCAGCACGGCGCGGTGCACGCGGGCGGCGCGCACCGGCTGCTCGGGCTGATCGCCGAGGAGCGGGGGGAGGCAGAGTCCGCCGAGGAGCACTACGTCGTGGCGCTGGCCCTGCTGGAGCGCAGCGGAGCCAGCGGCGACCTCGCCGACCTGTGCCGTCTGCTGGGCGACCTGCTGCGCCGCAGCGGCCGTACCGAGGCCGCTCTGGACGCGTACCGCACGGGACTGGGCCACCGGGCAGCCCCCGGCACGACGACCCTGGGACCGGCCCCGGCGGCTCCGTCGATCCCGCAGCGCTGAGGGCAGTCCCCGGCGGGGCCGGCGATCCCGCAGCGCTGAGGTCAGCCCCCGGCGGGGCCGGCGCAGCCGTGGTCTCGGCGTACACGTGAACGTGCCCGGTCATATACGGTCCGCCGGGACGCTGCTCAGCACTCCGCTCCCTGTCGTCCTCCGCCGCCCGGCAGGTGTTCACCGGCGTCCCGAGCCACCTCCCGCATCGCGCAGGCGGCGGGCCCGTAACACCAGTTCCAGATTGAAGCGGCGGTCCGGGTCGTCCACCTCGTCGCCCAGCAGTTCGCGGATCTGGCGTAATCGGTAGCGCACGGTCTGCGGATGCACGCCGAGTCGCGCCGCGACCTCGGGGGCGCCGCCACGTGTCTCCAGCCAGGCGAGCAGCGTCTCGACGAGTCGTCGGCTGTGCGCGGGAGCGCACTGGTCGAGTGGCGCCAGGCAGCGACGGGCCAGGTCCTCGATCAGCTCCTCGGGCGGCAGCAGGACCAGCGCCTCGGTGTGCTCCGTGCAGTGCAGGACCTGGCCGGCGGGGAGCAGCCCGCGTTCCATCAGGCGTACGGCGGCAAAGGCCCAGTGCAGTGACTTGGCCGCCTCGGCAAGCGGAACCGGCGGTCCCATCGCGCCGGACCAGCCCGTCATCGCGCGCTCCAGGAGTTCCGGCCGGCCTGCCGCGTCCGGCTCGGGGACGATCATGCGCGGCTGCTCGTACTCCATGTCCAGCAGCACGCCCTGACCCACCGCGGGGGCGACGGCCTCCGGGGCGGGCCGCAGCAGCACCCCGACGGCGACCTGTTCGGGCAGCGGCCAGCCGATGCTCGCGGCGTGCTCGGCAAGGGCGTCGGTGGGATCCGTGCGGTGCTCGCTGAGCATCAGACTGATCAACCGCCGCTGCAGCCGCAGGCGTTCGCCGGCCTGACGGGCCGCGGTCTCGACGTAGCCGCGTACGGACTGTGCGACGAGCCCGTCGAGATACTCGAATCCCGACTCCACCAACTCGTACATGGCGGGCGGCGGGATCTCGACCTGTTGGCCGATCTCGGCGAGGCGACGCCACGCAAGTCGCACGCCGAGCCGGTAGATGGCCTGGAGCGAGTCGAGGCTGCGGCCCTGCAGGACTTCGCCGCGGCCGAACTCCTGGAAGACCTCCAGCCGGCGCCCGTGCGGCCCGCCCTCCTCCACCAGGAGGTGGTCCACGAAGTCCTCAAGCGCTCGTCGGATGCCGACCAGGGCCATGGGCTCACCCGAGTCGTCGACGACGAGCGGCAGGCCGGGGTACTCCCTGCGGATCTCACCCAGGATGGCCTGGGCGAGTGCGGGCACCTCGGCCATGGCCAGGGTCGCGAATTTGCGTGCCCGCGGGCGGGGTACATCGCGCCAGGCCGTGCGCTCGGGCATGGGTTCCCTCCCTCGCTGCTGGTCCGGCTACGGCTGGGGGGACCCTGTCGGCCCGCCCGACTCGAAGGAGACGAGAGGCACATTGGGCTGCTCAGGCGTGGCATTCAGAGCGGCAACGATGCCGAAGGCGGCCCCCACGGCGAGGACAGCGGCGGCCATGGTGGTCAGCACGGCAGCGGTCAGTCTGTGCATGGTTCAGCGAGCCTCTCGGTCGGTAGGCACCCCGCCCCACGGCCACCGGCTCGGCAATTGCCCAGTCTGCGAGTCTCATTGACACTCCGTCAAGAGCACGCCTACGGTCCGGGGCCGTACAGACGCGCACCGTCCTGAACCCATCCTCGCCCCCGGGAGTGCCCGAATGCGTCGTACCGCTTCGCCGTTGTCGCTGGTCCTGTTGGGTGTCGGCGTCTTTCTGCTCGTACTGGCTCCGATGCTCGCCCGGTACGTGGAACCACGCGCCAAACGCACACCGACCGATGTCGACGTCACCACCGTGTTCGCCGGCACCGGCGAATATTTCGACACCAGGAGCCTTCGACCCGTCCGGACGAAACCGATCACCATCACCCGACGGGTGCTGGGCGATGTCGCCGCGAGCGAGCGCAGCGGGCGGGCGGTCTGGGACGTGTCCACGGCCATCGACACCCCGGACACGCTGGCCTTGCGCGACCCGCGCAGGTCCTACCAGTGGACTCTCGAGCGCTGGGTGACCGACCGCCGGACCAACACTCCGGTGCACTGCTGCGGAGAGACGCCGGAGTACCAGGGCGAGGCCTACCTCAAGTTCCCCTTCGACGTGCAGAAGCGGGGTTACACCTGGTGGGACAGCACACTGGGGGCCACCGTCCGGCTGGAGTTCAAGGGCACCGGGAAGGTCGCGGGCTACGAGGGTTACCGGTTCACCGGATCCGTGAAGGACACCCGGACGGGCACCCGGCAGGTACCGGGCCGGCTGGTCGGCCTGCCGAAGCAGAGCCAGGTGCATGCCGAGGAATGGTACGCCAACGACGGCATCGAACTCGTCGTCGACCGGCGGACCGGCCGCATCATGAACGCGAGGATCGCCCCACGCAAGACGCTGCGCGCACCCGGTGCCGCTGAGGCGAAGGTGGTCCTGCTGGACAGCGCGGGACTGGAGTTCACCCGGGAGACCCAGCGCGCCCAGGTGGCGCTGGCGAAGGAGGACAGCGGAAGGCTGCGGGCGCTGAGTGAGACCGCACCGATCGGCGCCGGAGCGGCCGGGCTCCTACTGGCGGCCGCGGGCGTCGTACTCGTCGTGCGCGGCAGACAACGCCCGAATCCCCAGTAATGCGCACAATGTGATGGAGCGTCAGCTAAAGCGCGGGCCAAATTTGTCACCACCGTGAGTAGCGGCATCGAACAGAGGGGCGGAAACTACCAACCCCCACCCCGCCGCAAGGCCGCTCGCGCCCCACATCCCCACCGTCCCGCACTCCGAGGCGAGTTGGAGCTCGAATGCCCCAGCACGTACCCCCCATCCTGCGCGCGCCACGCCCCCACCATCCGCCGAAGTTCCCGCAGCACGAACCTCCTTCCGGACCTCCTCCGCATCCCCGCCGGATCGTCTTCCTCGCACGGCGCGACCTCGGCAACCCGGCCGCGGGCGGCTCCGAACTGCTCATCGACCGCATCGCCGACGGGCTCACCGCTCACGGACACCAGGTCACGCTCCTGTGCGGCGGTCCCGCCGCCTACCGCGACTACCGCGTGGTCTCGGCCGGCGGGGACGCCGGACACTTCCTGCGCGCCCGCCGCGCCTTCGAACGGCAGGTCGGTGACTGCGACCTGTTCGTCGAGGTGTGCAACGGCATGCCGTATCTCGCCCCGCTGTGGCACAGCGGACCGACGCTCTGCCTGGTCAACCATGTCCACACCGACATCTGGGGCGAGCGTTTCCCGGGCCCCGCCGCCCGGCTGGGCAGAAGGCTCGAACGCTGGGCACTGACCCGCGCCCACAGCGGCAACCTGCTCGTCGCCGTCTCCCCTTCGACGGCCGACGCGCTGCACGGCCTCGGCGTCCCGCGCGAGCGGATCCGGCTCGTCCACAACGGTGTCGAGGAACCGGGCCCGCTCGCCCCCACCTCGGCGGAGCCGCTGTTCCTCGCCGTGGGACGCCTCGTCGAATACAAGCGGATCGAGCTGCTCCTGCGCCTGTGGGAGAGGGTCAGACCGGTCACCGGAGGCCGGCTCGTCATCGTGGGCGACGGGCCGGAACGGGCCAGGCTGCAATCCTTGGCCGGGCCCGGAGTAACCTTCACCGGCCGGGTCTCGGAGGCCGAGAAGCACCGGCTGCTGTGCGCCGCCTGGATTCTCCTTCACCCCTCGCTCGTCGAGGGCTGGGGGCTCGTGGTGACCGAGGCCGCGGCCCGTTCCACTCCCGCCATCGGCTTCGACGTGCCCGGCCTCAGAGACTCGATCGACGACGGCGTAACCGGCGTGCTGGCCCGCGGCGAGAGCTCGTTCGCCGCTGCCTGGTGCACGCTGGCGCTCAGCGCCGAACGGCGCGAGGCGCTCGGCCGGGCGGCCGGGCAGCGGGCCGCGCACTTCCGCTGGGGCGCCACGGTCCGGCAGTTCCGGGCGGCGGCCGCGGAGGCCGCGCCGCGGCGGAGTGACCGGCTGTGAAAGACCCCTCCATCCGCAGGTCCATCACCCTCTTCCGGGCGTTCATGGGCGAGCAGACCGACCCGGACCGGTGTTACGCCGTGCTCGCCCACGACGCGGCCGAGCAGCTCGAGCGGCAGATGCCCCTGCACGACCGGCTGGTGGTGGATGTGGGCGGCGGACGCGGCCACTTCACCGAGGAGTTCCGGCGGCGCGGTGCGCAGAGCTACCTCTTCGAGCCGGATCTGCGGGAGCTGGGCGCGCGGGGCATCGCCCCCGCGGGCTCGGTGGTCGCCGACGGCTATCTGCTGCCCCTGGCCGACGGCGTCGCCGACATCTGCTTCTCCTCCAATGTGCTGGAGCACGTCGCCGACCCGCAGACATTCCTCAGCGAACTGATCCGCGTCACCCGGCCGGGCGGGCTGATCTACGTCTCCTTCACCAACTGGCTCTCCCCCTGGGGCGGTCACGAGTGGGCGCCCTGGCACTACCTGGGCGCGGACCGCGCCCGCGCCCGGTACCTGAGACGGACCGGACGCCCCGCCAAGCACGCCCTGGGCGAGAACCTCTTCGCGATCCACATCGGCCCGACCCTGCGTCAGGTACGAGCCCGCGAGGACGTGTCCCTCGTGACGGCTCGCTCGCGGTACTGGCCGTTCCTCGCCCAGGCCGTCACCCGCGTCCCGGGCCTGCGCGAGATCGCCACCTGGAACCTCCTCCTCATCCTCCGTCGCCGAACAGAAACGGCAGCAGCGATGAACAGCCCACTGCGAGCCACCCGTGGCTGAGACGACGTTGACCATCCCCCCGAGCCGCCCCGGCCGGCCCCGGCCCACCGCGGGGGCGACCCAGCCACCGGCCGGCGGGCCGCGCCGCAGATCGTGGCTCCTGGCCTTCTGGGCCGCGGTCTTCGTCGCGTTCCTCTCCGTGTCGCCGGGCAGGATGACCTTCGAGACCAAGCTCCCAGTGGCCGCCGACCCATGGAAGTTCATCGGCGACCTCGGGGAGCTGTGGCAGAGCCGCGCCGGATTCGGCGGGCTCTCCAACCAGTACGCCGGATACGTCTTCCCGACCCTCCCGTACTACGCAATCACCGACCTCGCGCACATCCCGGTGTGGCTGGCCGAGCGGCTGTGGCTCTCGCTGATCGTGGCCACCGCGTTCTGGGGCGCGCTGCGGCTCGCCGAGCGCATGGACATCGGAAGCGCACGGACCCGGCTGCTCGGCGCCGTCTGCTACGCGCTGTGGCCCACCTTCACCATCGTCGTCGGCTCCACGTCGGCGGCCGCGCTCCCCGGCGCGCTGCTCCCGTGGGTGCTGCTGCCGCTCACCGGCACCCGCACCAGCCCACGAGTGGCCGCGGCCACGTCCGCGCTGCTGATCCCCTTCATGGGCGGCGTCAACGCGGCATCGACGCTCGCATCGCTGCTGCCCGTGGGGCTCTATCTGCTCAGCCGCCCGGCCGGTCCTCGCAAGCGTGCCCTGATCGCCTGGTGGGCTCCCGGTGTCGTGCTCGCCACCGCCTGGTGGGTGATCCCGCTGCTGATCCTCGGCGTCTACGGCGAGGACTTCATGCCGTACGTCGAACAGGCCGACACCACCACCGGCACGATGTCGGCCACCGAACTGCTGCGCGGCGCGGGCAACTGGGTCGCCTATCTCCACTTCGGCGAAGCCTGGCTGCCCGCCGGCTGGACCGTGGCGACCGCGACGGTCACCATTCTCGGCTCGGCGTTCGCCGCCGCGATGGGGCTCGCGGGCCTGGCCCGGCGCGATCTGCCCGAGCGCCGCTGGCTGCTGCTCACCGTGCTGGCCGTCGTCCTGATCGCCCTGGCCGGATACGCCGGTTCCCTCGGCGGTCCCTTCCACGAGACGGTCCGGGACTGGCTGAACGGGCAGCTGCGGCCCTTCAGGAGCATCTACAAGTTCCAGCCCGGGCTCGCTCTCGCGCTCGCCTTCGGGCTGATGCACCTGGTGGCGAGCGAGAGCCGCGCGATCCGGCCGATTCCCGCGCGGCGTTTCGCCCCCCTGATCGCCGCGCTGCTGGTACTGCCCGGTCTGGCCTGGCCGTACGTGAACGGGACGATCCTGCAGCCCGGCGCCTTCAAGAAGCTGCCCGGCCAGTGGACGCAGGCCGCCGACTGGCTGGAGAAGAACTCGCCCGACAGCCGTGCCCTCGTCGTCCCCGCCACCGCCCACGGCCTCTACACCTGGGGCTCGCCCATCGACCAGCCCTTCGACGTGCTCGCCGACTCCCGCTGGGCGCAGCGCGACTTCGTTCCCTTCGGGACACCCGGCTCCCGAAGAGCGATGGACGCGGTGGAAGGGGCGCTCATGAGCGGTGGCGAAGTTCCGGGCCTGCGCGACTACTTGTCGCGCGCCGGTCTCTACTTCGTCGTCGTACGCAACGACCTCGACCCGGACCAGATCGGATACGTCCCGCCGATCACGGTGAAGCGCACCCTGGAAGCCTCCGGCTACCGGAGAGTCGCCGGATTCAACCCGGTACTCACCGGCGGCAGGATCCCCAGCGACACACCGTTGCAGGTCCAGGGCATCTTCCCGCGGATGCAGGCCGTCGAGATCTACGAGCCGGCCGGCAACCCCCGCCGGCCCGGCCAGGTCGGCCTGCGGGCGGTCGCCGACACCGCGGTGGTCAGCGGCGGCCCCGAGGCGCTGCTGCAACTGTCCGCCGATCCGCGCCTGCGGGAGAGGCCCACCGTGCTCACCGGGGACAACCATCCGGGGCTCGGCACACCCGCGGCGCAGTACGTCGCGGACGGACTGCGCCGCGCCGACACCCGCTTCGGACTGGTCAACAGCAACACCTCGTACACGTACACCGCTGACGAACGGAACCACACCGGGAGCCTGCAGGACCCGGGCGAGCAACCGCGGCAGATCCTGCCGACGAAGGGCACCGGCCACCAGACGACGGCCGTCCTGCGGGGCGCCGCCTCCGTGACCGCCTCCAGCAGTGGCAACTGGCTGTTCCACCTGCCGCAGTACGACCCGGTGAACGCCTTCGACGGCAACCCGGGGACCGCGTGGGCCGAGGGCAGTGCCACAGACGCCGCAGGCCAGTGGCTCCGTATCGGCTTCACCTCACCCACCGACGTCCCCTCCTCGCTTCAGCTCACTCCGCTGCCCGGCGACGGGATGCGGGCCGCCCCCACACTCGTACGGATCGAGACCGACCAGGGCTTCGTGGACAGCCCACTGGCACCGAACGGAAACCCGCAGCCGGTCAAGGCACCCGCGGGGCAGGCCAAGTGGCTGAAGGTCACCGTCCTGGCGGCCCAGTCCCCCAAGGCCGGACTGGGCGGCGCGGGCTTCAGCGAGGTCTCTGTCCCCGGCGTCCAGGTGACCCGGCTGCTCCGGCTCCCCACCGACGCACACGACAACGAGGCAGGGGCCGAGGTCTTCTCGCTCCATCGCGGCAGCGACCCGGGCGGTCTCTCGCCGGTCTCGGCCGAGGAGGGCCTGCACCGCCGGTTCGGCGTCCGCCGGGGCGGAGATTTCGCCGTCACGGCACAGGCGCTGCCGGTGCCGGGCGAGGCACTGGACCGGCTCGTCACGGGCGCCGATCCGGGGCAGGGGCGGCGGATCACGGCGACCGCCGACTCGACCAGCCGGCTCGGGAACGGCCTGAGCCCGCGCAATCTCGTCGATGAGGATCTGACCACCGCGTGGATCGCCGGCGACCGGCCGGTCATCCATCTGCGCTGGCCCGGCCGGAAGACCATCGACGAGATCGTCCTCGCGGCCGCGGGCGGACTCTCCACCCGGCCCGAGCAGATACTGATCAGCACCCCGAACGGCGCCGTGACGGCCGCCGTCGACGAGAACGGCCTGGCCCGCTTCGAGCCGATCACCACCGACCGGCTCGACATCACCATCAGCCGGGCCGCGCCGCTGACCGTCCACAACCCCGTTGCCGACAACCGGATGCAGTTGCCGGTCGGCCTCAGCGAGGTCTACGTTCCGGCGCTCGCCGACCTGCGCACACCGCCGCCCGCCCCCAACCTGCGATTCTCCGTGCCGTGCGGTGAGGGTCCGCCCGTCGCCGTGGACGGCACGCTGCACGCGACGAGCGCGTCGGGGACGGTGCGCGATCTGACCGAGCGCCGGCCCGTGGAGGTCACGCTGTGCCGGACTCCCGGGGGCACTCTTCCGCTGGGCCGAGGGCTGCACCAGGTGGAGGCGGGCGACCAGGGTCCCCTCGCGCTCACCGATATCACGCTCACCCGCGGCGAGGTCCGGCCGCCCGCCGTGAACGAACAGCGGGAGGCGACCGCGACCGACTGGCAGGGCGACCGGCGGTCGGTGGCCGTCGGCGCGGGCGAGGCGAGCTACCTCCAGATGTACGAGAACGCCAACGACGGCTGGAAAGCCACCCTGAACGGCAAGAAGCTGATCCCGTTGCGGATCGACGGCTGGCAGCAGGCCTGGCTGATCCCCGCCGGGGCGGGCGGCACGGTCGAGCTCGAATACGAGCCCGTACTGCTCTACGACATCGGGCTGATCGGCGGCGCGGTGGCGGTGGCGCTGCTGGCCGGCCTCGCACTGGTACGCCGCCGGGGCTCCGCCCCGGACTCCGCAGTGATGACACCGCCGGAGCCCGGGTGGGTGCTGGGCTTCGTCGCGCTGACCCTTGTGGTCGCGGTCGTGGCGGGTCCCTTCGCGCTGATCGTCCCCGCGCTGGCGGTGGTTGCCCGTCTGCGGCACTCCCTGCTGGTGCCGATCGCCCTCGTGGCGATGGCCGGCGCCGGGATCGCGGCCGCGACAGGGGCGGGCGATCCGGTCTCCGCCGGCCGGGGCGCGTTCGGCCCGGCGGCCCAACTGCTGGCGCTCATCGCGCTGTGCGCCGCCGTGGTCACCGTTGACCGGCGGGTTGGGACGTCACCTGCCTCCGCGGTACCGGATCCGCAGACTCTTCCCCAGCGGGTTAGGTCGGCAAACAGCCCTGCCGGGCACCGCGTTCCTGGCCCCGCGCACCACCCCGACCTGCCCGGCAACGCACCGACCGACCCGAGGGAGGCCCCGCCGAGATGACCGCCCTGCAACCCGCCCGGCCAGGGCCGCTGGCCAAGCCCGCTCCGGGACGGATTCCGTTTCCGGTCGTCGATGAGATCTCCCGGCACTGTCTCCGCGCGGAGGAGCCCGAGACCGTACACATAGAGGTGCACCTGCCCCGGCAGCCGGATCCGGAGCGGCTCCGGGCCGCGTTCGGCGAGGCCTTGCGCAGGCACCCGCGGATTCTGGTGCGCGAGGCACCCGGCCCCTGGTACCGGCGGCGCTACGAATGGGAGCTGACGGGTACGCCGGACGTGGATCCGGTCGCCTTCCCGGAGCCGGGGCCCGGCGCGCTCGAGCGGGCCAGAGCCGGAGCACTGGCCGAGGCTCCGCCGCTGTCCGTCTCCCCGCCCGTGCGGCTGGAGGTGGTGAGACCGTCGCCGACCGGCAGCTCGTGTGTGCTGCTGCTGACGCTCAACCACACCGCGCTCGACGGGCCCGCCTGTCTGCGCGTGCTGGCCACGGCCGCCGAGTTGTACGGCGGCGCCGCCGCCGACTCCCCCACGTCACCCGCACGCAATCCGGTCGGCGCGTCCGGGCCGGAGCCACGATCGCCCGGCCGCACCGTCGGTCCGGGCCGGCCCGCCCGTGTGGCACCCGCGCCCGGTGTCCCGGGAGCCGGCGGAAACGGCCTGCTGCTGGCCGATCTGCCGGTACCGCGCCGGCCGGCCGGTGCCCGCTACACCGTCAACGATCAACTCCTCGTCGCCACCTGTCTGATGGTCGCCCGCTGGAATCGGCTGCGCGAATCCGCGCCCCGCCCGATGCGTATCACCGTGCCCATCGACGACCGGCCCCGAGGCGCCGAGATGCCCATCGGAAACGGCACCCGTCTCGTCGAGGTCGGATTCGGGACGCGGGAGTGCGCGCGGGAGCCCGGCCCCGAGGCGCTCGCCGCCCTGTTGCGGCGCACCGCCGAGCGAACCCGCGCCCTGAAGTCGGCGCCCCGCCCTCAACTCGGCCACGCCGCCACCTTCCTCACCGCACCGGCCCTGCCCGTCGGGATGCGGGCCGCCCTGACCCGGGTGCTTCGGCGGGCTGCCGCCCCCTGGACCTCGACGACGCTCCTCAGCAACATCGGGCGCATTCCGTATCCGCTGGACTTCGCGGAGGCGGGCCGGGCGGAGGCCGTCTGGTTCTCGGCTCCCGCCGCGATGCCGCGCGGGCTGACCGTGACCACCGCGAGCACGCGGGGACGACTGCATCTGGCGCTGCGCTGGTCGCGCGCCCTCCTCGACGACACGGCAGGACAACAGCTGTGCGGCTTCTTCGCCGAATATCTGGCGGCTATGTCGGCCATGGCAGCCCTGCCGGCCGTTTCAGGAGGTGACGGGCCATGACGGGAACGCTCCCCGCGGGACTGCGGGAGTTCTACGAGAACCCGGCCGTCCCCGTCGCCTCCGGAGACGAGCGCAGCCGCCGCCAGGCCGTGATGCTGGCCCGAGTGCTGCCGCCCGAGCCCTCCCTCGTCGTCGACGTCGGCTGCGGCGACGGCTCCGCGGCGGCCACCGCGGGTCCGCTCCTGCGCGATCACCGGATCGTCGGCATCGACTGGTCCCAGGACGCGCTGCGCCGGGCCGCCACCCGGATGAACCATGTCGTGCGCGGTGAACTCACCTCGGGCGGCCTGCCATTGGCCGACGCGAGTGCCGACGCCGTGCTCTTCAGTGAGGTGATCGAGCATCTGGTGGATCCCGACAGCGCCATGGACGAGCTGCGCCGCATCCTCAAGCCGGGCGGCCATCTGATGCTCTCCACCCCGAACCTGGCCGCCTGGTACAACCGGGTGCTACTGGCCGCCGGGGTGCAGCCAGTCTTCTCGGAGGTCAGCCTGCGCGGCATTCACGGCCGCCCGGGAACCCAAGTGGTCGGCCATCTACGTCTGTTCACCGCCCGCGCCCTGCGGGGATTCCTCGCCGCCGCGGGCTTCGATGTGGTCACCCTGGCCGGCGCGCCCTTCCACGGTGTCCCGCGCCCACTGCGCCTTGTGGACCGGGCTGCCTGCGCCGTGCCATCTCTGGCCTCCATCCTCCTGGTGCACGCCAAGCGGGTGTAGCGCCATGTGGTGGGGGGTGGCATCGGCCCTGCTGGCCAACGTCTTCTACAGCACCGGCTTCGTACTCGAGAAGCGGGCGCTGTCCGGTCTGCCGCGACTGAGTACGGGACAACCGGCCCGAGTCGTACGACTGCTCATCGGCAGCCCACTGTGGCTCGGCGGTTCGCTCGCGCTCGCCGCCGGCTTCGCGGCACAACTCGCCGTCTACCGCACACTTCCCATCGCCGCCGCGCAGGGCATCTTCGTGTCCGGTCTCGTGCTGCTCCTGCTGCTCTCCTCGGTCGTGCTGGGCGAGCGGCCCAGCGGCCGGGAGCGACGTGGCGTGGTGATGATCACCCTCGCCCTGCTGATGGTCATGGCCTCTCTCCAGGACTCCGACGCCGTGGGCGGGCATGCCTCGGCCGGCCGCGTCCTGCTGATCTGTCTGCCCGCGCTCGCGGCGGGGCTCGGGTTGTACTGGGCGGTGGAGCGCCGGACCCGCCGCCGTCACCGGATGCCGACCGCGGGTGTCGAATACGGCGTCGCCGTCGGCCTGTTGTACGGCGTCAGCTCACTCGCCATCAAGGGCGTCTCCGGTCATCTGACGACCAGTGGTGTCGGGGACGCGTTATTCGACCTGCTGAGGTCTCCCTACCCGTACATCCTGCTCTTCACGGGAGCCACCGGTCTGGTCCTGTCCCAGACCGCGCTGCAGCGCTGCCGGGCGTCTCTGATCGTGCCCGTGTGCACCACCGTCACCTGTCTGTTCACTGCCGCGCTCGGCACTTTCGTCTTCGGCGAGTCCCTGCCCGGGGACCCGCTGCGGCTCGCTCTGCGGCTCGGCGGCACCGCACTGGCCGTCTCGGTCCTGCTGATGCTTCCGCGGCATGACCAACACCCCACTCCCGCGAAGGAATTGGCCCGTGAAGCCTGACGATCCCCTGCTCCGGATCATCGCCTGCCCGATCGACAAGGGGCGGCTCACGCTGCTCCTGCCCGAGGAGGCCCTCTACAACCCGCGGCTGCACCGCCGCTATCCGATCATCGATGGGATCCCCCAGCTGCTTCCCTCCTCCGGTATCCGGGTACCGGACGAGGAACACGAGCGGATCCTCAGACGGATCGGCACATGACACTCGCCGCCCGGACCCGGGCCCGGGCCGCCCGTCCACGATCAGCCGGCAGGCCCGGTCCGGCCAGGCCAGGCCAGAGACAAGGTCAGGCCGGGACCGGCTCGATCGTGCGGCTGCCCAGTGCCTGGCCGTACCGGCGCAGGAGGAGTACCGCTGTGGTGGCCAGGCCGGTCAGCAGGCCGAGCCAGATGCCGAGGGTGTCGAAGCCCCCGGGGTAGGCGAGGAGCCATGACGCGGGGAGCCCGACGGCCCAGTAGCCGATGAGGGTTATGCGGAAGCCGCTCCTGGTGTCGTCGAGGCCGCGCAGGAGTCCCACGCCGATGTTCTGCGCGCAGTCGAAGAACTGCAGGAACGCGGTGACGATGAGCAGGTGGGTCGCGATGGTGAGGGCCTGTTCGGAACCGGAATCCAGGAAGGGGGCCAGGACCAGCCGGGGCATCGCGAGGTAGGCGATGCCAACGACGGTCATGACGGCCGCGGCGCAGGTGAGTGCGGTGTTCTTGAGGCGGCGTGCGTCGTCGGTACGGCCCAGGGCGAGTTCGCGGCTGACGTTGATGGATGCGGCGTGGGAGAGGCCGACGGCTACCTGGAAGACGATGTAGACGAGCTGGTTGACGGCCGTGTGCGCGGCAAGGGCGGCGGGGCCGAAGGAGCCGGCCATCAGCGCGGTGATGGAGAAGAAGCCCGCTTCCGAGCCGTAGGTCGCCGCGATCGGAACGCCGAGGCCGATGAGCCGCTTGACGGTGGCCGGGTCCGCCTTTGCCACGTTCAGGGTGAGCAGCGGCGCCAGCTCGCTGTCCTTCTTCGCCGAGACGTACAGGGCGAGGAAGGACAGGAGGTACACGGTGGAGGTCGCGACGCCGATACCGGTCAGGCCGAGACGCGGCAGTCCCCAGGTGCCATGGATGAGGGCCCAGTTCAGGCCCGCGTTGACGGCGATGGACGCGATGGTGATCTGCAGCAGGGCCTGGGGGCGCCGCATTCCGACCGTGAACTGGCGGATGGCCTGGAACCACAGGCAGGGCAGCAGGCCCGGAGCCAGGGCGATGAGCAAGGTCCGGGTGCGTTCGACGACGGCGGCATCCTGTCCGAGCCAGGTCAGGGCAGGGCCGATGAGGATCATGAGGACGGCTCCGGCGATGCCGGCGAGGGTCGCCACGGCCAGGCTCGCCCGGACGATCGCCCGGACCTCCTCGTGTTCCCCCGCCTTCCCCTCGGGTTGTCGCTCCGACTGCCCCGACTGCGCCGACTTCTCGGCGCGGGCCGCCGCGGCGGCGATCTGATTGCCGACGGAGGTGACCAGGCCGACGCCCATCGTGCGCAGCTGGTTGAAGATGACGATGGCCAGGCCGCCCGCGGCGAGCTCCTGGGTGCCGAGCAGCCCCATCATCACGGTGTCGGTGGTGGTCAGGGCGACCTGCGCGAGCTGCGTGAGGATGAGCGGGACGGCGAGGGTGGCCAGCGCGCGGCTGTCGCGGAGAAGAGTGGTCAGCATGGGGTTATCGGTTCCTGCGGAGTTTGGTGAGGAGCTCGTCGATTTCCCGTTCCGCATCCGTGTCGAGGAGATCGCGGGCTTGCATCCAGTCGTCGTTGAAGACGGTGTCCATGTACTTCTCGCCGCCGTCGTTCACCAGCGCGACCATAGTCGTGCCGGGGGGAAGCGATGACAGTCGGGTCAGCGCCTCATGGACGACGCCGCCCGCGGAGCCGCCGATGAGGAGTCCGGTGCGCGCGACCGCACGGCAGGTGGCGAACGCTTCGATGTCGCCGACCTTGACTCCTTCGTCGATGAGGTCGAAGTCGACGAGCAGACCGATCTCGGCCCCCTCGGGGGTGCCGGTGCCGGACTGGTAGTAGTCGTGGGCCGGGCCGCCGAACGCGATCGATCCCTTGGGCTCGACACCGATGGTGGAGAAGTCCGCTATGAGCTTGCGCAGTTCGCGGGCGGTGCCGCACAGGGCCCCGCCAGTGCCGACCGCGCCGATCAGGACGTCGATACGGCCGTCGAGGGCCTCGCTCAGTTCATGGGCGACGGGGAAGTAGCCGACGCCATTGCTGGGGTTGTTGTGCTGCTCGGTGAAGATGGTGTTGTCCTGCCCGCGGGCCATGTCTTCGGCCAGCTCCTCGCGGGCGGCGGTGGCCAGCTCCTCGGTGCCGTCGTCGACGACGTAGACGAGTTCGGTGCCCAGGGCCTTCATGCCGCGCAGCTTGTCGGTGCAGGCGTGGTGGTCGACCACGGCGGTGAAGGTGTAGCCGCGTTCGGCGGCGATGACGGCGAGACCGAGGCCGGTATTGCCGGACGTGGACTCGATGATCCGGCCGCCGGGCCGCAGCTCACCGCGTTCTTCGGCATCGGTGACCATCTGGCGGGCCATGCGGATCTTCGCGGTGCCGGTGGGGTTGAACATCTCCAGCTTCAGCAGCAGGCGGCTGCCGGTTTCTGTGGTGGCCAGTTCGAGCAGGGGGGTGTAGCCGATGAGGTCGGACACGCGGGAGACCACGGCGGGGCGCTGAAGTGCTCCGGGCATCGAATGCTCCTGTGAAGGGGGTTGGTGGTGCGACGGCTCAGGGGTCAGGTGAAGTGACGGTCCAGCCGCCAGCGCGGACGCGGTCGCTCGGTGTGGTCGACGACGACCTTGGGCGGCAGGGCCAGGTCGTGGAAGGGCGACTCGTTGGAGTCCATCTGGTAGCCCGCCGTGTTGGGGTACACGAGCAGGTCACCGACGCGCGGCTGTCGGGGGAAGGGGATCTTCCGCCAGGTCAGCATGTCCGATTCGAGGCAGGTCGCGGCTCCCACGGCGGCGGGGTACGTACCTGTTGAGGCGTCCGGGCTCCGGGAGAGCAAGTACGGGTCGGGCAGGTACTCGCTGTTGAACCACTGCTCGGACAGGCTCAGGCTGGTGCCGTCGACGGTCAGGAGCCGATAGCCGTCGCGGTCCTTGACGCCCTGGATCCGGAACACCGTCGCGCCGGCGCGGTCGAGCAGGGCCCGGCCGGGCTCCATCAGCAGGACGACGCCGGATTGCCTCAGCAGCTCGGCGAGGCTCCGGCCATGTCCCTCGGGGCGCGCGGCGAGTAGCGATCGCAGCGCCTCGGCTCCGGCGGCCGGAGAGTGATACGGGTAGAAGTCGCCGGTGGTGAACGACTTGCCCGCGTGGTAGTGGCCGCTGCTGTGTTCGCTGAGGAAGGTGTGCCAGCTGTCGGCGTCCGTATAGCTGATCGCCAGGCCGCCGCCGATGCTGATCCTGTCGGCTTCGAGCCCCAGGGCGCGGGCCTTGAGGCACAGTTCGACCAGGTGTCCGGCGAGGTCGGCGCGCGGCTGGACGGCGTAGCCGGAGAGGTGGAAGCTGAAGCCCTCCATGCGTACGGAGTCGCCTGCGCGTACGCAGCGGTCCATGGCGATGGCCAGCTCGGCGTCGTTCATGCCGAAGCGGCTGCTCGGCTGGGCGGGCGGCAGGCAGCGCAGCAACAGCCGGGCCGGGCCGACCGTGCCGGGGAGTACCGCCGAGATGATGGTGTCGAGTTCGTCGAGCGCGTCCACCGCGACCAGCGAGCCGTGCCGCACGGCGAGGCGCAGCAGGTCCTCGCTCTTGGCCGGACCGGTGACGACGATGTTCTCCCCGCGTACGCCGTGTCCCAGGGCCTCGCGCAACTCACCGACGGATGCGACGTCGACGCCCGCCCCGCCGGCCGCGCACCGTTCGATCCACACCGCGGCCTTGTTGGCCTTCTTCGCGAAGTACACGAACCCGTCGACGCCCGCGGACTCCAGGGCGGCCCGCATCGCTTCCAGATTGGCGTCGAAGGCGTCGGGCAGCAGGAAGTGGAAAGGTCCGCCGAAGGCGTAGGAGAGTTCCTCGATCAGTCCACTGGCCAAGACCGCGTCCGTTGCGGCGTCCGGCAGCGCCGGCAGGGTCGGCCGGCGGGCTGGGCTCACTGCCACAGCGCTACCTCGGTGCCCAGGCCCTGGGCCAGCGCGAGCTGCGCGAAGCGATGGCCGAGAGCGATGTCGGTGACGACCAGGCCGCTGTTGTAGGCGAAGATCCGCGCCTCGGCCGAGCGGCGGCCGGCCGCGACACCCGCGAGTACGGGCGGGAACTCGCTGTCGACCGCGGGGAGTTTGCCGTCGGCATCGGCCATGTCGGTGCCGGTGACGTTCATCTGCGCCTCGCTCGTGGCGATGACGCGGTCTGCCTGGTGGAGGGTCGAGGGGGCGAGACCGTGGCCGACCAGGATGGACAGCGCGCCGGGCCTCAGCCAGTCCGCCTCGACTGCGGCCGGTGTGTGCCCTCCGGCGGTGGCGACGATGACGTCGGCGTCCGCGGCCGCGGCGCGCAGATCGGTGACGATCTCCAACTCCCGCTCCGGGAAGTGCGTGTGCAGCTGTTCACGGACCGCGGTGATGCCCTCGGCGTGGGTGCCGAACAGCATCAGCCGGTCGAGGTCCGGGAGGGTGGTGAGGAGGAACGGCAGGGCGAGGCGGCCCTGCGTCCCGGTGCCGATGACCAGCGCGGTGCGGGCGCCGGGGGCCGCGCATTCGCGGGCCAGCAGCGCGGAGACGGCCGGGGTCCGCAGCGACCCGATACGGGAGCAGTCCATCATCGCCACCGGCAGGCCGGTGACATCGTCGTAGATCGTGAGCGACGTGTAGTAGTGCTGCTCCTCACGGCCCTTGTCCAGGCCGTGCTTGTAGGAGGTCTTGATCGCGACGACCTCGCGTGAGCCGTCCCGGCCCAGCATCGCGTACGAGACCGAATGCCCGTCCCGCGGCTTGACGGTCAGCTTCCGGGGGTTGTCGGACAGACCGCCGTGGAGGGTGCGGTAGGCGCCTTCCACGGTGGCAACCACGTCGGCCAGGGATATGTCGATCCCGGCCAGGTCCGTGGTCGAAAGGATCCGCAGGTGCTTGTCGTCGCCGGACACGGGGGCGCCGACGGGGGCGGTCGAGGTGTCGCTCATGGTGTTCCTCCAGTCCGTGGGCGGGTGTTCAGCCGGCGTGCGCTTCGAGAGCGGCCTGACCGTAACCGTGCTCATCGGCTTCGGCCAGAGGGCGGGTGCGCCGCCCGGGGACGCGGACTGAGGCCCGCTTGAGCCACCGGTCGGTTCCGTCGTAGCGGGCCTGGAAGGGCACCCGGCCGTGGACCACGAGGTCGTTGTCGACTACGAGAACCTCGCCCGGGCTCAGGCTGACCGCGACCGATACGCGGGCGAGTTCGGCCTCCAGGCGCCGGTAGGCGGCCTGGTAGGCGTCGTCCGCTTCCTCCACCGGCGTGTACGCCGGGTCGAAGCGAAGCGTCATGCCCTCCTCGGTCGCGAACAGCGTGGGTACGGCGGGAGGCGCTTGTTCGGCGTAGCCCTGGGCCTCGTCGTAGGCGTCGTCGGGGAGGATCGGCAGCACGGGCCGCGTCAGGATGTCGATGTCCTCGTCAGCGAGGCGGGTCATGCGGATGCCGGCGGCGGTGGTGGCGATGTTGTCGTGATTGCGCATGCAGCCGAGCATCAGCAGGTGCGCGCGGCCGGGATGGAAGGCGTCCTCTGTGTGGGGGCTGAGGAGCACGGTGCTGCTGGCGCCGGTCTGCGCGGTCTCATGTCCGGGCGAGGGAACGATGTTGTGGACGAACCGGCCGTCCTGCTGGCCTTGCCAGGCGATGGGGTTGCCCATCATGGTGGCGAGCAGCAGCAGCGTGATGTCGTAGACCGCCCCGCTGTCACCGGCGGTGGCCCAGCCCGAAGGCGTACGGCCGATGGCTTCGTCGTCGACATCTAGGCCTCGCAGGACGAACAGGCCATCGGCGGTGTCGACGGGACGGCAGTGGTGGCGAAGGCCGTCACTGAAACTGTCGGCCGTCTGCGCAACCCGCTCCAGGAGCTGGGGAGATGTGGCGGATGTGCCGAATTCGGCCAGTATGTTCTCTGCGGCCTGGCGGAGTTCGCCCACTGCGTGGGGGTCGAGCTGGCGGACAGGTGCGGCTGCCGTGCTCATGGCGAGGTAGTCCGTTTCCGTCGGATGGCAGGGGAGTCGGGGCTGCTGGAACACATCTGCCGTCACCCGCGATTGGAGCCGCGGAGGCGTAACGGGCAGGTCTGAGCAGCCGCCCGAATGGGCGGCTGGGGGCGTGGTCACCGGCGACCGATTCGAACGCTACCAGGTAACTTAGGCAAGGCAAACCTTACCTACCTCGTGATACCCTGATGATCTCTCAAGTCGCGGCTCCTGACGGTCGGTTCGCCACACTCGACACACTCAGCGCTATTCGCTCATACGTCCGCCAAGGGCCCGCAGGCTTGCGGGAATGGCTTCCATTAGGATAGGCAACCCTAAGCACCCCCCCGAATTGCTCTGACGTGGATCGAGGACGTACGTGGACATCAACAGGCGCCAAGTGCTGTGGGCCGGCGGAGCGATAGGCGCGTCGGCACTGCTTGCCGCTTGCTCGGGAGGCGGTGACACCTCGGACAAAGCCGCCGGCGCGGGCGCCAAGCCCAAGAAGGGCGGCACGCTCAGGGTCGGCGCACTCGGCCGCGCCTCCGCCGTCACGAGAGACCCGCACGGCACGCAGGCCAACGAGAGCGACTACCTCGTCATCTCGCTCGTCCATGACACCCTCACCACCCCCGGCGCCAAGACGAACACCGCGCCCCGCCTGGCCTCCGGTTGGCAGGCGTCCGACGACCTCAAGACCTGGCGCTTCACCATCGCCAAGGGCGCGAAGTTCCACGACGGCACTCCGGTGACCGCCGAGGACGTCGTCTGGTCACTGCGCCGGCTGCGCGGCACTCCCTCCGGCGCGTCCCGACTGCCCGGCATCAAGGCCGAGAACATCAAGGCCGAGGGCACCGGCACCGTCGTCCTCGTCTCCGACTACGCCAACGCCGAACTGCCCCTGCTCACGCGTCTGACGACCTTCGTGCTCAAGAAGGACACCAGCGAGAAGGAGCTCGGTAAGGCCCCCGGCACCGGTCCGTTCAAGCTGGAGTGGTTCCGTTCCGGCAACGCCCGGCTCGTCCGCAACGAGGACTGGCACGGCGGCGAGGTCCTCCTCGACGCCATCGAGGTCAAGATCTTCGAATCCCCGCAGGCCATGTCCAACGCCCTGCTGGCGGGACAGATCGACGTCGCCTCCAACGTCGGCGCGGTCGCGGCCCGTACGGCCGAGAAGCGGGGGGACATCCAGATCGTCCGGCGCCCCAACGACATGGCGATGCCGATCGTCATGCGTACTGCCAGTGGCCCGTTCGCGAACCCGAAGGTGCGCGAGGCACTGCGGCTGGCCGTCGACCGCGAAGCCATGGTCAAGCAGGTCCTGTCCGGATACGGCACCGTCGGCAACGACATCCTCGGTACCGGCGACCCCGCGTACGCCAAGGACGTCCCGCAGCGCGCCCGCGACCTGGCCAAGGCCAAGTCGCTACTCAAGGAGGCGGGCTTCGACACCTCCAAGACGTACAAGCTGGTGACGACGGAGGACATCTCCGGACTGGCCGAGTCCGCGACCCTGTTCGCCACTCAGGTCCGCGAGGCCGGAGTGAAGATCGAGGTGGTCAAGCAGGAATCCGCCACGTTCTGGGACAAGACCTGGCTCAAGGGCGACCTGTACACGACGTACTGGGGCACCAACGACTCCGTGGTGTTCTTCGCCTCCAAGACGATGGTCTCCGAGTCCGGCCAGAACGAGACCGGCTGGAAGAACACCGCCTTCGACGCGGCGTACCGCAAGACCATCGGCACCAAGGACGCGGCCGCCCGAGCCAAGGTGCTGCGCGAACTGCAGCAGATCCAGCACGACACGTCCGGCTACCTGTTGTGGGGCGTGGCCGACGGTATCGACCTGGCCGCCGCCCCGGTGCGCGGCCTGCCCACCCTGCCCGGCTACGGACGTGTGCAGCTCGAGCGGGCATGGCTGGCCCGCTGAGCCGTACGGCGACACAGCCCGCGACCGGGCCGGCCGGAGGGGAAGACCTCCGGCCGGCCCGGCCCGTGCTGTCCGGAGTCCTCCGGCTGGGCGGCCTGCTCGCCCGCCGGGCGCTGCTGCTCGCCGTACTGCTCGCCACCGTCTTCGCCGCCGTCGAACTGCTGCCCGGAGACGCGGCCAACGCGACATCGGAACGCGGCGAGAGCGCGGCCGATCTCGCACAGCGCCGCGAACTCCTCGGTCTCGACCGCCCCGTACTCACCCGCTTCACCGACTGGATGACCGGCCTGCCCACCGGTGACCTCGGCACCACCGCCCGCGGCGAGTCCGTCGCCGACCTGCTGTCCCGCCCCTTCCCCAACACCCTCCTCCTGGGCGGGCTGGCCCTGCTGGCCACCCTGGTCCTCTCCCTCGCACTGGGCTGCTGGGCGGCGCTCAAGCCCGGCGGCAGGGCCGACCGCGCCGTCTCCGCCACCGCCACCGGCGTCCTCGCGCTGCCCGAATTCGTCGTCGCCGTAGCCCTCGTTCTGGTCTTCGCGCTGTGGACCGACTGGCTGCCCGCCGTCACGCTCACCGACGCCGACGGCTCCCCGGCCTCCTGGCAGATGCTCGTGCTGCCCGTACTGGCCCTGGCCATCCCGCAGATCGGCTGGAACACACGCATCGTGCGCGCCGCTCTCGCCGACGAGGCCAAGGCACCGCACGTGGAGACCGCGCTGATCGACGGCCTGCCGCGCAGGCGCATCCTCGTCCACCATCTGCTGCCCGGGGCGACACCCACGATCGCGGCAGGCGTCGCCACCTCGACCGGCATGCTGCTGGGCGGAGCCGTCGTGGTGGAGACCATCTTCAACTACCCGGGTATCGGCTCGGTGCTGGCAGGAGCCGTCACAGACCGGGACAGCCCCGTCGTCGCAGGGGTCGTCGCCATCACCGGGGCCGTCATCACAGGTGTGTTCCTGCTCGCCGACCTCGTACGAGCCTGGGCTTCCGGAGGCCGCATATGACCGCTGTGACCGCCCTGAGGCAGTCCATACGCAACTCGCACCGCCCGAACCTCCTGCGCATCCTTCCCGCGTTCCTGCTCATCGCCCTCGCCGTCGCCGGGCCGTGGCTCGCCCCGCACGCCATCGACGCCCCGGTCACCGCTCCGTACGCCGAACCGGGCGGCGACGCACTGCTCGGCGGCGACCAACTCGGCCGGGACGTGCTCACCCGTCTCCTCGCCGGTGGCCGTGAACTCATCGCCACATCCCTGCTCGTCGCCGTCCTCGTCACCGCGGCGGCCGCGCTGCTCGGCGCGCTCGGCGCCCTGCGCCCGACCGTCGGGCGGATCGTCGAACGTTCCGCGGACGTCCTGATGCTGCTGCCCGCCGTCCTCGGCATTCTCCTCATCGCCCTGTCCTGGCCGGGCGGCGGCCGCTTCGCCGTGATCGCCGCCGCCGTCGTCATGGGCGTGCCCTACGCCGTACGGCTCGTGGCCGGCGCGGCGGCGCCCGTCGCGGCCTCCGGCTACGTCGAGGCGGCCGCGGTCGGCGGCGAACGGCTGTGGCATCTCGTCGTACACGAAGTCCTGCCCAACCTGCGCGCCACTCTCCTCGCGCTGTTCGGACTGCGCTTCGTCGCCGCGGTCTACGTCGTCGCCACCGCGGGCTTCCTTCAGGTCGGGCCTCAACCACCGGCCGCCGACTGGGCTCTGATGATCCGTGAGAACGCGGGTGGGATCGTCCTCAATCCATGGGCCGTGCTGGCCCCCAGCATCGCCATCGGCCTCCTCGCCATGAGCGTCAACCTGGCGGCTTCAGCACTCGTGCCGCAGACCGGCAGGAAAGCGGTGACCGCGCTGTGAACCACATGCCCCAGTGGTACCCCGAGGGTCAAGTCTCCTCCTCCGAAGCAGCGGTGAGCGTCACAGATCTGACCGTCGCCGCCCCGGACGGCCGCCTTCTGCTGGAGGGCGGCAGCCTGGAGGTCCGCCCCGGTCGCGTCACCGCGCTCACCGGCCCTTCCGGCTGTGGCAAGACCACGCTGCTGCGGGCCGTGGCCGGTGTCCTGCCGCCGGGCGCGCGGCGTACGGACGGCAATGTCGAGGTCCTCGGACAGGACGTACTGTCGCTGGGCGCATCCGAGCTGCGCGCCCTGCGCCGCCACCGGCTCGCCTACCTCGGACAGGACCCCGGCTCCGGCCTCAACCCCCGGATGAAGGTACGCCGCCTCCTCGCTGAAGTCGCCGTGGACCGCGACTCCGAGGCACTGGGCGCCCTGCTCGCCGAGGTCCAACTGCCCACCGACAACGGCTTCATGGCACGTCGCGTCAGAGAGCTCTCCGGTGGCCAGCAACGGCGCGTGGCCCTGGCCAGGGCGCTGGCCCGCCACCCGGCCGTACTGCTTCTGGACGAACCCACCGCCGGCCTCGACCCGGCTCTGCGCGACGAGATCGCCGAGCTCCTGCGGCATCTGGCGGTCAATCACCGGCTCGCCGTCGCACTGTCCTGCCACGACGCGGACCTCGTCGCCCGGCTTGCCGACGATGTCGTGGACCTGGCCCGGGGAGCGGCCGCACCACCACCTGCCCCGCGCGCGATCGGCCGACCACTCCCCCAGGGTGGTCCGACACTCGAAGTGTCCGGCCTGCACGCCTCCTTCGTACAACGCGGCCGGCGTATCCCCGTCCTCCACGACATCGGCCTGACCCTGGCCGCCGGCTCCAGCACGGGCATCGTCGGCGCCTCCGGCTCCGGGAAGACGACCCTGGTGCGCGCCGTCGTCGGACTCCACCGCCCCAGCGGCGGCACGGTCACGCTCGACGGAGTGCGCCTCAACCCCACGGCCCACGGCCGCACCCGCGAGCAGCGCCGACGCCTCCAACTCGTACCGCAGGACCCGCTGGGCACCCTCAATCCGAGCCGCACAGTGGGAGCGACGATCGGCCGCCCCCTGCGCCTGCACCGGCGCGCCGACCGCGGTCAGTCACCCGGCCGCGTCCTGGAACTCCTGGAACAGGTAGGCCTCCCCGCCCACTTCGCCGATCGCTACCCCCACGAACTCTCCGGAGGACAGCGCCAACGTGCCTCCATAGCCCGCGCACTGGCTGCGGACCCCGACGTACTGGTCTGCGACGAAGTGACCTCCGCCCTGGACGACAAGACCGCTGCCGCGATCATGGATCTGCTCGAAGACCTACGGGAGCGTCGCGGCCTCGCCCTCGTACTGATCAGCCACGATCTGCGCCTCATCGCGAGCCGTACCGACGCGCTCCTCGTCCTTTCCGGAGGCCACGCGGTCGAATCGGGCCCCACCCCACGGCTGTTCACCTCCCCGTCCCACCCGGCGACCGCCTCCCTGGTAACCGGCGCGGTCCAGCCGACATGAGGGACCGGTGCGACAACTCCGTCGTCGTGGCATCCAGCGGTCGTCGAGGCTGATGCGAGGCGGGCGACCTGGGATGAAGCGGTGAAGCCAGTCGTGATGCGCTCCTCGGCCGGATCGGTCGGAGCCGTCGGAGCGGCCGGAGCCGTCGGAGCGGGAGTGGCCGCCCTGCCACTGCGTCCCGCGATGGTGCGGCCCGGTCCGTCCGTCGGGCAGGTGCCGTCGCCCTCGGCGTTCGCCGGACCTCAGCTCTGGGCCGTGGACGTCATGGACTACGTTGCGTACGCGTGGCGGGCAGCGCCGGGTGTGCTGGACGCTCAGGAGAAGGCGCGGCTCGCGAGGTTCCGGCAGCCCGCCGACCGGGACCGGTACGTCTGCGCCCATGTCGCGCTGCGGCTTCTGCTGGGCGCGTATCTACGGGTGCCGCCCGCGGACGTGGAGCTTGTGCGCAAACCCTGCCCGGGGTGTGGGGGACCGCACGGCAGGCCGGCCGTGCCCGACGACCCGGTGCACTTCTCGCTCTCGCACAGCGGGCAGTTCGCGCTGCTCGGGTTCGCCCGTACGCCTGTCGGCGTGGACGTGGAGAGGATGGTGAGCGCGCGGACGGCCGTCGACAGCGTACTGGGCAGCCTGCATCCCGAAGAGATCAGTGAGCTGCACGCGCTTGCCGAGGATGTCAGGGCCGCCGCGTTCACTCGGCTGTGGGCGCGCAAGGAGGCGTATCTGAAGGCGCTCGGCACGGGGCTGAGCCGCGGTCTCGCGACGGACCACATCGGTTCGGCGGCACGGCACCCCGCCGGCTGGTGGCTGGCGGACGTGGCCGTGCCGGATGCCGACTACGCGGCCGCCGTGGCACTGCGCACCGGAACGGAGGCCGCTCACGCCGCTTCTCGTTCCCGGTGAGCCGGGAACGAGAAGCGGCGAAGCCCGAGCGGGATCAGGAGGTGCTGTAGCGGCGCAGATACTGGCCCGTCGCGGAAGCGTCCGCCTTCAGCAGTTCCGTCGGTGTGCCGGTGAAGACGATCTCGCCGCCGTGCTTCCCTCCGTCCGGTCCGAGGTCGATGACCCAGTCGGCCTGCCGGACGATGTCGAGGTTGTGCTCGATGACGATGACCGTGTTGCCCTGGTCCACCAGCCGGTTCAGCAGCGCGACGATGGTGTCGACGTCCGACATGTGCAGCCCGGTCGTCGGCTCGTCGAGTACGTAGACACTGCCGGAGCGGTGCAGTTGGCCCACGAGCTTCAGCCGCTGGCGTTCACCGCCGGACAGTGTGCTCAGCGACTGGCCCAGGGTGAGATAGTCCAGGCCCACGTCGAGGAGCCCGGTCAGCTTGTGGTGCACCTCGCGCTCGGTGAAGAACTCGACGGCCTCCTCCGCGGGCAGTTCGAGTACGTCCGCGATGGACTTGCCGCGCAGTCGGTACGCCAGCACGTTCTCCTTGAACCGGCGGCCGTCGCACGAATCGCAGTGCGTGCGCACCGGATCCATGTACGCCAGCTCGGTGACGATCTCGCCCCGGCCCTTGCACTCGTCGCAGGCGCCCGCGGAGTTGAAGCTGAACAGGCCGGCCTGCGCCCCGCTCGCCTTGGCGAAGAGCTTGCGGATCGGGTCCATCACATCGAGGTGACTGGCCGGCGTGGACCGGGAGGACGCCTTGATGGCCGACTGGTCGACGTAGATCGTCTCCGGGTATGCGCTCATGAAGGCTCCGGCGACCAGCGAGCTCTTGCCCGAGCCGGCGACGCCGGTGACGGCCGTCAGCACGCCGGTGGGAAGACTCACCGAGACGTTCTTCAGATTGTGCAGACCCGCGCGCTCGATCAGCAGCTCGCCGGTCGCCCGGCGTACCGGGTCCTTGACCGACCCGGTACGGCGCAGGCCGGCGCCGGTGAGCGTGTCCGCCTCCTTGAGCTGCGTGAACGAGCCAGCGAAGACGATCTCGCCGCCGTGCACACCGGCGCGCGGACCGACATCGACGACATGGTCGGCGATCTCGATGACGTCCGGGTCGTGTTCGACGACCAGGACAGTGTTGCCCTTGTCCCGCAGCTCTCGCAGCAGGTCGTTGAGCCGGCCCACGTCCCGGGGATGCAGACCGGTGCTCGGCTCGTCGAAGATGAAGGTCATGCCCACGAGGCTGCTGCTCAGATGGCGCACCATTTTCAGCCGCTGCGCCTCGCCGCCGGAGAGCGATGTGGTCTGCCGGTCCAGGGACAGATAGCCAAGGCCGATCGACGAAATCCGCTGAAGGGCGGTGCTGATGCCTTCGGCGATCGGTGTCGCCACCGGATCGTCGATCGTGGCGAGGACGTCGATCAGGTCGCTGACTTCCATGCGGGACCAGTCGGCGATGGTGTGGGGGCCGATCTTCGTGGCGAGTGCTTTCGGGTTCAGCCGTGCGCCCTCGCAGGCCGTGCAGTCGCCCAGGGTGATGAACCGTTCGACGTTGGCCCGGCCGCGCTCGCTCAGCGAACTCAGATCACGCTTGAGGTTGGTGCGGGCGAAGCGGGCGACGACGCCTTCGTAGTTCAGCGCCGCGGTGCTGTTCGCCGTGCTCACCGTGACCTTGCCGCCGCTGCCGTGGAGCAGCATGTGCCACTCGTCATCGGTGTAGTCCTTGAGCCGCTTCGCGTTGTCGAAGTGGCCGGAATTGGCGTACTGCTGCCAGTCCATGCTTCCCACCTTGTGAGTGGGAAGCTGGATCGCGCCTTCGTCGAGTGACTTCGTACGATCGAGCATGCGCTCCACGTCGACGCGGCGCGCCTGTCCGAGGCCGTCGCATTCGGGGCACATGCCCTGGGGGTCGTTGAAGGAGTATGCGGAGGGCGGGTTGTACGGCGTGCCATGGCGGGAGAAGAGCACCCGGATGCTCGAGTAGATGTCGGTCATCGTGCCCACCGTCGAGCGGGCGTTGCCGCCGACCGGCTTCTGGTCCACGACGACCGGAGCCGTGAGGTTGCTGATCATGTCCGCGTGTGGCCGCTGATACTTCGGCAGCTGATTTCGGATGAACCAGCTGAAAGTGCCGTTCAGTTGCCGCTGTGCCTCCACCGCCACGGTGTCGAATACGATGGAGGACTTTCCTGATCCGGATACCCCGGTGAAAACAGTGATTTTATTCTTCGGTAACCGCAGTGTCACGTCTTTGAGATTGTTCTCACGCGCACCGACAATGAGGATACCGTCTTCATTTTCTCCCATACCGGAACGGTACCGAAAGCCGCTTGGTTCGCGCTGCGGGAACGGACAATTATGCGCCATGAGTTGGGCCGGCGGCGGGTTGGTGAATCGGCCCCGCCGCACCGCCCCTCCTCATTGCCTCAATGGATTGAGCGCGGACTCTCCGATCGCCGAGCGGAGTTCGGGGTCGGTCACTCCGAGCCCCTCCTCCGGAGCCAGACACAGGACCCCGACCTTGCCGATGTGCTGGTTCAGCTGCACCAGCCGGGCAGCCTCACCGACGTCGTCCAGCGGGTGGACCTCGGAGAGCACCGGTACGAGCTTGCCGAGTCCGAACAGGCGGTTGCACTCCGCCTGTTCCATGAGATTGGCCGCGTGGCTGCCGACGATGCGCTTCGAATGCATCCACAGATAGCGGTTGTCGTACTCGTGCTGATACCCGGTGGTGGAGCCGCAGGTGACAACGGTTCCTCCGCGACGTACGACGAACACCGAAATGCCGAATGTGGCCCGGCCGACGTAGTCGAACACCACACTGGGGTCTTCGCCGACCGCCTGGCGAATGGCGCGTCCCAGGCGCTTGCCCTGCTCGATCATCTCGTCCCCGGTGACGGCGGTACCCACGCCGAGTACCGACCGGTCGATAACCACGTCGCAGCCGAGCGCGCGCAGTGCACGGGCCTTTTCCCGGGAACTGACCACGCCGACAGGAATGCCGCCTGCCTGCTTGACCAGTTGCACGGCGAAGGCGCCGAGGCCGCCGGTCGCGCCCCAGATCAGCACGACGTCACCCAACTTGATCCGGGCGCCCTTGTCGCTGATCAGCATCCGGTAGGAGGTGGCCGCGGTGAGGAGCGTGCCCGCCGCCTCCTCCCAGGTCAGATGGCCCGGCTTGGACAGCAGCTGGCTCGCTTTGACGACGGCGAAGTGCGCGAGTCCGCCGAAGTTGGTCTCGTAGCCCCAGATCCGCTGTTCCGAGCCCAGCATGGCGTCGGCATGCGTCGCCGGTTCGTGGTCGTCCACCTGCACACAGCTGACCACGACGTGGTCGCCGACGCCCCAGCGGCTGACGGCGGCCCCGGTACGCACCACGACGCCCGCCCCGTCGGATCCGACGACGTGGTACGGAAGGTCGTGCCGTGCGGCGAAGCCGCCCTGCCGGCCGAGACGGGTGAGGAAGGCGAAGGTCGGCAGCGGTTCGAAGGTCGCCGACCAGACGGTGTTGTAGTTGATGGCGCTCGCCATCACCGCCACCAGCACCTCATCGGGGGCCAGTTCGGGCATCGGCACTTCGCCGACGTGCAGCGACTTGCGTACGTCCTTGTCGGCGACGCCCTCGAAGATGCCGACGTCCTCCGTCCGCAGATGCGCGGCTGTGTACGCCGCGGGCAGGGGCGTGTTCGCCAGGTCCTCGGCCGGCGCCCCCGCCAGCACCGCCTCACTCAGGGCGTCCATGGCGCTCGCTCCCCTCGGGTGGTCCGCTCGGTGCCCGCGCACGGCACGGCGCCGGCGGTCACGACGCGGGGGTGCTCTCGTCGAGGTAGCACTGCCGCTCGACGTACAGGTCGGATTCGCTCTCGGCCAGCTGCCGCAGATCCTGGACGTGCTCCTGGAAGCCCGGCCGGGCGACCGCGGCCCGCAGCGCCTGGGCGTCCTCCCAGCGGGCGATGTTCACGTATCGCTTCGGGTTGCCGATGTCCCGGGACAGGGTGTAGCCCAGAATGCCCGGCTGCGCCGTCATGAACTCGGCGATGCGGGCGAAGGCCTTCTCGAAGTCGTCCGGTTCGCCGGCGACGGTGAACCTGTTGACGAAGGTGACATTGCCCGCGCGGTCGCCCTGGTTGGCCATGGTGGTCTCCTTGTGCGGTGTGAGGATGGCGATCAGTCTTCGGTGGCGCTCTCGAAGGCCGGTCGAGGTCGGACGGACAGCGTGTGCAGGCAGGCGACCAGGCTGCGGGCCTCCACGTTGAGGTAGTGGCTGTGGCGCAGCAGGGCCGACAGCTGGGCCAGGGTCACCCACCGGTAGCCAGGACGAACCGCGTCGAAGTCCTCCGCGACCTCCACCACCAGATAGCGGTTGCGCGCGTGGAAGAACCGGCCGCCTTCCTCCGAGTGCACGGCGTCGAACCGGATCTGCTCGGGGCGCGCGTCAAGCACCTCTGTCAAGTACGGCGGGCGTTCGCCGCCCGGCAGCGCGTCATGGTTCGACGGTGTGCACTGCACGGTGGGAGCGAGTTCGACGACGTCGACGAATCCTGGCTCGGCTTTCGCCTGTACGAGCACCTGCAGCACCCCGTCGGCCTTCTTCACGAGGAAGGCGCACACGCCCTCGTCGCAGGGCTGGATCATCGGCTGCGACCAGGTGCGGACCTCCCGGCCTACGGCCGACACCTGGACCCCGACGACGGTGAAGAACGCGCCGTCGGGACGGGCGATCCTGCCGTCCGCGCGCCGCCAGCCCTCAACGTCGCGCAGCGGTATGCGCTCGGCATGGCTGTCGAGGCCCGAGCGGACCTCGGTGATCCAGCCGAGCAGCGCGTTCATGGTGTGCGGTTCGGCTGCCTCGGGCTCGCAGGACCGGACGAGACAGGAGGTGAACGGGCTCGCGACCGTGCTGCCGTAGACACCTGACAGGCCGGTGGCGGCGAAGGGCAGGCAGGACAGCACGGTGCGGGCGTCCATGTTCACCAGATCATCGGCGGCCAGCAGCCGGTGCAGCTGCCCGAGGGTCAGCCAGCAGAAGCCGTCGCGCAGTTCGATGTCCTCCTCCACGCGCACCACCATGTTGCGGTTGCGCTTGCGGTGGAACCAGGAGCCCTGCTCGGACTGCCGGACATCCGCGAGCACTTGGTGGCGCGAGGTGTCGCGGAAGTAGTCGAGATAGGGCACCCGCGCGCCGCGGTGCACACGGGTGAAGTTGCTGCGGGTGGCCTGCACGGTCGGCGACAACTGGAGTCCGTTGTGGTTTCCCGGCTCGACCTTGGCCTGCATCAGGAAGTGCAGTACTCCGTCGAACTCCTTGACCAGGATGCCGAGTATGCCCACCTCGGGCTGGTTGAGGATCGGCTGCTGCCAGCTGCCGGCAAAAGTCTGTTCGATCCGTACGTCCAGGCCCTCCACGGAGTAGAAACGTCCGGATTCATGCGCGATGTTGCCGGTCACTGGATGGGTGTGCCAGCCGGTGAGTTCGTCCAGCGGGACGACCCGTACCTCCATGGACGCATGCCGTTTCTGGTCGGTGAGCCACTGGTGGAAGCGGCCGAAATCGGGGAAGAGTCCGGACGTCGCCAGTACGGATCTCGCGATCTGCAGGGGCACGGTGTCCCCGTGATCCTGCCCTCGCAGTCCGGCCGTCGGGAAATATGTCGTCAAGGCGGGGCTCCCAGGAGTGCCTGATCGCTCGGCAGGGTTTCCCGTCACGGTCGTCCCGGGGCCTCGACATAGCCTCCAGCCGTGCTCGAACGGCCGGAGCCGGGCGGGTGAGGACCCGCCCGGCTCCGTCGGACGCCGCTCGGTCAGGCGTTGAACGCCGCGGCGTTCTCACGCACCCACTGGGCGAAGGTGCGCGCGGGCTTGCCCGTCACCTTCTCCACCGTGGGCAGCACGGTGTAACCGGCCTCCGGCGGGTTCGTCCGCATCATCAGGAAGAACTCGATGTCCTCCTCCGCGTAGCCGGTCTGGCGCCACTGCTCGACGATCTCGTCCCTGGACAGCTCGATGTACCGCACCTCGCGGCCCAGCGCCTCGGCGATCGTGCGCACCTTCTCCGCGGGCGTCAGCGCCTGCGGGCCGGTAAGCCAGTACTCCTGCTCCGCGTGCCCGTCGGCGGTCAGCGCGACCGCTGCGACGGCGGCGATGTCCGCCTCGTGCACCATGGCGCTCTTGGCCTCGGCGAACGCCTCACGGACAACACCCTCGGTCTTCACCGACTCGGCCCACTCCAGGGCGTTGGACATGAACTCCACCGGCGAGAGGTGCGTCCACTCCAGATTGCTGGCCTCGATGGCCTGCTCCAGCGGGCTCTTCTCGGTGTCGCCCTTGAGTACGGTCACCTTGCGCACGCCGGCCTTCTGCGCCAGGTCGACGATCTCCTCGCCATTGGTCAGCGCCGAGTAGTCCTCACCGTTGAAGCTGATGAGATGCGCGGCGGTCACTCCGTCGAAGGCCTTGGCCAGGCTGGCGGTATCCGACAGGTTGCCGGCGAACGCCTCCGCCCCGGCCGGGAACTTGGCCTTCTGCGGATTGCGGGTGAGGGCACGAACCTGCTGCCCGGAGGCAACCAACTGCTCGACAAGGGGGCGTCCGACGTTACCTGTGGCGCCGGCGACAAGAATGGTCATGGAATTCTCCTTCCGTCCTGATGCAGACGCTAGGAGCATTCGCGGTCAACGCTTGTCCGCGTTCGGTGCGAAACTTTCGCCATGTTGGAGACCTCGGCCCGGCTGCTTCGTCTGCTCGGGTTGCTACAGACACAAAGGGACTGGTCGGGCACGGAGCTGTCCGACCGTCTCGGCGTGAGCCCGCGGACGGTACGCCGCGATGTCGAGAAACTGCGGACGCTGGGCTATCCGATCAATGCGATCGGCGGCGTCGGCGGCGGCTACCAACTGGGCGCCGGCGCTTCGCTGCCGCCGCTGCTGCTGGACGACGAGGAGGCGATCGCCGTGGCGGTCGGGCTGCGTACGGCGGCCGGAGGCGCGGTCACGGGCATCGCCGAGACGTCCGTACGGGCCCTGGCGAAGCTGGACCAGGTGCTGCCGTCGCGGCTGCGCCACCAGGTCAACACGCTCAGCGCGGCCCTGGTGACGATGCCTATGCCCGGCCGTACGGTCGATCCCTCCACGCTGAGCGCGATCGCCTCGGCGGTGCGCGACCGCGAACGGCTGCGGTTCGACTACGAGTCGTACGACGGCTCGCGGAGCGTTCGTGACGTGGAGCCGTACCGGATGGTCCTTGACGCGCGGCGGTGGTACCTCTTCGCCTGGGACACACAGAGGTCGGACTGGCGCAGGTTCCGGGTCGACCGGCTGAAGATTCGCACTCCCACAGGCCCCAGGTTCAGCCCGAGAGCGCTGCCCACCGAGGATCTGGCCAGCTACTTCGCCATGGGGCGGAACACCGCCCAGTTCCGCTACCGGGCGGTGCTCACCATGCGCGGATCGGCGATGGAGGTGGCCGATGAGGTTCCATCCACGCTCGGAGGGGTGGAACCCATCGACGACGAGACATGCCTGCTGCGGATCGGCTCGGACAGTCTGGACCACCTGGCTGTGTGGGTGGCCGCGTTCGGTTTTGACTTTGTGGTGCATGAACCACCCGAGCTGGTGGAGCACCTCCGGACGCTGACCACACGCCTTCGGCGGGCGGCCTGGCCGGAGGGTGACGACTGCCCCTGAGGTCTGTCCCTGCCGGTCAGGCCCGGGCCGGCGCGGCGGCGACGGACTTGGCGCGTTCCAGCACCTCGGCCTCCGCCGTCTGGAGCGAGGTGGCCGCCTTCTCCAGCTCCAGCGGGTCCTGGGAGGTGTAGGGGGTCACCGTGTAGGACGCGGTGATGATCTCCAACTGGTATCCGAGGACCTTCTCCAGGACGGTACGCAGATACGGCGCGCAGTGGTCCATGGCATGATCGGGCGAGCTGGCACTGTAGTCGCCGCCGTAGGCCAGCAGCACCGTGGCCGGGCGTCCCGCCAGCGGGTTGACACTCGGGTCGTAGGGCAGCGTACGGCCCATCAGCAACGACTGGTCCAGCCACGCCTTGAGGTGCGAGGGGATGGTCCAGTTGTGCATCGGCGCGCTGATCAGCAGCGCGTCCGCGGACAGGATTTCCTCCACCAGTTCGTCGTGCAACGCGGCCGCCGCGCGCTGGCTGTCGGTCTCCGGCTCATTGAGGAGGGTGACGACCCCGTCGCCGTCCAAGTGAGGTACCGGGGCCGCGACGAGGTCGCGGTAGGCGACCGTCGCGTGGGGCTGTTCCTTGCCCCACACCTCGCGGAAGGAACCGGCGAGCTTGCGCGACACGGAGTACAGCGAGGGCGAGGAGTCGATGTGCAGCAGGTTGGCCACGGGATACCTCTCATGAAGAGCGATGAACGCCGTGCGGTGGCGCTCGTGATGGACGCATGGTGCGGTGCCGCGCTCGAACCCGGTCAGAGTGCGGCTTGCGTGCGGGGCGAGGTCACACGCGGACGCCGACGAACAGACCCCGGCCGGACAGCACGCCAGGGACGTACTCCGGCCGCAGACCGGCCTGTTCGAAGGCCGTCTCGTACTGCTTGCGGGTGAAGAGCATGGCGCGGTGCACTTCGCGCACATGCCGGACGCCGTCGCTCGGCGAGGCCAGCAGGTAGTGCACCTGCATCTGCGACGTGTCGCCTTCGCGAACGGTGTGGGCGACCCTGGCGATGGTGGTGCCCTCCCACTCGACGACATCGCTGGACACCCAGCGGTCGACATAGGTCTCGGGGAACCACCACGGCTCGACCGCCACCACTCCCCCGGGCACGACGTGCCGGGCGAAGCAACTGAGTGACTGGTTCAGCTCGTCGACGGAATCCACATAGCCGATCGAGGCGAACAGGCAGGTCAGGGAGTCGAAGGTGCGACCGAGGTCGAACGAGCGCATATCGCCGGTGTGCAGCGGGATGTCCGGCATGTCGACTCGTGCGAGCTCCAGCATCGGCTCGGAGAGGTCGATGCCCTCCGTCGGACCGATGAGTTCGGTGAACGGTTTCAGATGTCCGCCAGTCCCACAGGCGACGTCCAGCACGGAGGAGGCCCCAGGGAAGCGCTGGTGGATCTGTTCGGCGACCACCTCGGCCTCCGCGAGATAGTCCTTGCCCCGCGCGGTGTGCTGCGCGTAGTAGATCTTCGCCGACTCGGCGCCGTACATACCAACTCCTCCATTGCGGCAGTGGTGTTGCCCAGGTCCCGGCAGACTCCCCCTCCTGCGTCGAGTGCCGCTGGAACCCGGCCGGGGCTTGAGCGAGTCCCGATCGAAGCGGTCCACCCTTCACGCAGTGCTTGGTTTCTTGAGCGAAGGAAGCGAAGGAAAGGACACCATGTCCGCAAACGGCAGGGTCGTCGTCCTGGGCGGTACGGGTTTCCTCGGGCGGCATGTGTGCGTGGCCCTCGGCGAACGCGGCTTCGATGTCGTCGCCGTCGCCCGCAGGCCGCCGGTCGACGCCATTCCCGGGCGGTTCCTCGCACGCGACCTCGTCCAGCTGTCGCCACAGGAGCTGGCGAAGGATCTGGACGAGATCCGGCCCGCGGTGGTCGTCAACACCGTCGGGAGCATCTGGGGGCGCACCGACGAGCAGATGTGGAAGGCCGCCGCCGTCCCGACGCTGCGTCTGCTGGACGCGCTGGCGCTGCTGTCCGAGCGGCCCCGGATGGTCCATCTCGGCTCGGTGCTGGAGTACGGCCGGATGACGCCCGGCAGCACCGCGGGAGCCGCCACGGTGGCGAAGCCCACCAGTGCGTACGGCCGGGCGAAACTGGCGGCGACGCAGGCGGTGCTGGAGCGGATGGAAGCGGGCGAGCTGGAGGGCATGGTGCTGCGGGTGAGCAATCTCGCGGGCCCCGGCAGCCCGGACGTGAGCCTGCTCGGCCAGGTCGCCCGCCAGCTCCTGGCGGCGGGCGAGAGGCCGGCAGTGGTCCGGCTCGACCCCCTGCTGGCCCACCGCGACTACGTGGACGTCCGCGACGTCGCCGACGCCGTGGTGGCCGCCACGGCGTCGAAGGTGTCCGGCGAGCTGGTCGACATCGGCAGCGGCGAGAGTACGCCGGTGCGCACCGTGGTCGACCTGCTGATCGAGCGCAGCCGGCTGCCCGCCGCCGTCGTGGAGCGCAGCGGGTCGGGCAAGCAGCACTCCACCGAGACCTGGTCGCGGGTGGACATCGGACCGGCCGAGCGGCTGCTCGGCTGGCGGCCGCGCAGGCCGCTCGCCGATGCGGTGGAGGCGTACTGGCGCGAGTTCATCGAGCGACAACACATCACGACGCGAAAGGGAGAGCCGTCGGCATGACCACTTATGTCTGGGACTATCTGCCGGAGTACGAGGCGGAACGCGAAGATCTACTGGACGCCGTCGACACGGTGTTCCGCTCCGGCAAACTGGTGCTCGGGCCGAGTGTCGGCGGCTTCGAGCGCGAGTTCGCCGACTACCACGGGGTGGCGCACTGCACCGGCGTGGACAACGGCACCAACGCGGTCAAGCTCGGCCTGCAGGCTCTGGGCGTCGGCCCCGGGGACGAGGTGATCACCGTCTCGAACACCGCGGCGCCCACGGTGGTGGCCATCGACGGCACCGGCGCCACACCGGTGTTCGTCGACATCCGTGAGCAGGACTTCCTCATGGACACCGCGCAGGTGGCCGCGGCCATCACACCGCGCACCAAGGCCCTGCTGCCCGTACATCTCTACGGGCAGTGCGTCGACATGGCGCCGCTGCGTGAACTCGCCGACCGGCACGGGCTGGTGATCCTGGAGGACTGCGCCCAGGCGCACGGCGCGCGTCACCACGGCAGACTCGCAGGCACCATGGGCGACGCGGCCGCGTTCTCGTTCTACCCGACCAAGGTGCTGGGTGCCTACGGCGACGGCGGGGCGGTGATCACCTCGGACGACGAGATCGACGGCGACATGCGGCGGCTGCGCTACTACGGCATGGAGAAGACCTACTACGTGGTGCGCACCCCCGGACACAACAGCCGCCTGGACGAGGTGCAGGCGGAGATCCTGCGCCGGAAGCTGCGCAGACTTGACGGCTACCTCGCGGGCCGCCGCACCGTGGCGGAGCGCTACGAACAGGGTCTGGGCGATCTCGCCGACCGGGGTCTGCTGCTGCCCGCCACCAACGAGGGCAACGACCATGTGTACTACGTCTATGTGGTGCGCCATCCCCGGCGGGACGAGATCATCGAGGCGCTCAAGCGCTACGACATCTCACTGAACATCAGCTATCCCTGGCCGGTGCACACCAATTCCGGCTTCGCGCATCTCGGCTACGGCACGGGATCGCTGCCGGTCACCGAACGGCTGGCGGGCGAGATCTTCTCGCTTCCCATGTATCCCTCTTTGCCGGCCGGCCTCCAGGACAAGGTGATCTCCGCCGTACGGGAGGCCGTACTCGCCCTCTGAGTCACAGATGACGGCAGGGCCCACCCGGTGCGGGGTGGGCCCTGCCGTCATGAGGGACTTCAGACGAGTGCCTCGATGGCCTTGATCACCTCCGCCGGGGCGGGCAGAGCGGCGATCTCGTCGGCCAGCCCGCGGGCACGCTCCCGGTAGGAGGGCTCGGCCAGCATCTTCGAGATCTCGGCCGCGACGTCCTCGGGCGGTTCGTGGTGCGACGCCATGGTGACCGAGGCGCCGTACTCGTCCACCCCGCGCATCGGGATCGCCGACGCCAGGATCTCGGGGAGGACCAACTGCGGGACTCCGGCGCTCAGCAGGGTCATCACCGTGACGCCTCCGCCGTGGTGCACCGCCACGTCCGTGGTCGGCGCGATCACGTCGAGGGGTACGAATCCGGCCTTGACGTCCGGGTATTCGGCCCGGATCTGCGAAGCGAGCGGCTCCGACGTCGCCACGACGACCTCCACGTCGCCCTTGCCCAGCAGCGGGTTGTCCAGCAGGGGCCGGAAGAAGTCCATGCCCAGCGCCGGGATGAACACGCTCCGCGAGCCGGACGTGATCAGCACCCGCGGACGGTCGCCCTTGGCGTACATCCACGGCTGCAGCGGGATCTGCGGGTTGCCGGCGGTCCAGCGCATGGGCTGCGCGGGTTCGGCGTAATCCGGCCGCACGCTGGGCGGAGTGATGTCGATGAACATGTTCGCGTCGGGGATCGCGTTCAGACCCAACTGGCCGAGTTCCGGGCGCAGTTCATCGGTGGCTCCCAGCCAGTCGACGTCCGTGCGGTCGTAGATGGCCCAGGTGTGGCGGACGTGCGGAAGACCGAACCGGTGGGCGACCAGTGGGGCGGCGAGGTTGTACTCCCCGCCGATCACCACATCGGGCTTCCACCGCTCGGCCAGCTCCTGAGTGCCCTGAAGGCTCGCCGCCGAGAGCCGGGCGAAGCCCCGCCCCGCGAAGTCCATCTCGCTGTCCTCGCCGGTGGGCATCTCCAGCCAGTTACCCTCGCGGTCCTTCAGTATCGCGTCCGCCATGCCCAACTGGGTCACCCCACAGGCGGGCAGGCCGAGGCCGTTGATGAGGTCGAGGTTCTCCTCCGGCGCGGCCACGATGACGTCGTGGCCGGCCGTCCTCGCCGCCGACGCGAGCGGCGCGCCTGCGTGTACGGGCGCGGCACCGCCCCCGGCGATGAACAGGAATCGCATGGTTTCTCCTTAGCTCATCAAGGACCGAGGGCCACGGCGGGCGCCGCGCCCGGCGGCCCGATTACTGGCTCACGGCCTTCTTGTACCGGTGGATGGCCAGCGGTACGAAGATCGCGAGAATCAGGGCGATCCACAGGAACGACGCCAGGACCGGGTTCTGCAGTGGCCACACGTCCGGGTCGGGCCGGCCCGCGGGGATGTTGCCGAACAGCTGCCTGCATGCCTCGACCACGGCCGAGACCGGGTTCCAGTCCGCGACCACCCGCAGCACCGAGGGCAGTCCCTCACTGGGCACGAACGAGTTCGAGATGAAGGTGAGCGGCAGCAGAACCATGAGCATGGCGTTGCCGAGCACCTCGGGTGACTTCGCCGTCAGTCCGATCGCGGCGGTGATCCAGGAGGCGGCGTAGGCGAACAGGAAAAGCACCAGGAAGGCCAGCGCCGCGTCGAGAGCGTTGGAACGGATCCGCCACCCCATGAGCAGACCGGTCAGCGACATGAGGACGATCACGAGGACGTTGTTGACCGCGTCGCCGTTGGTCCGGCCGATGAGGACCGCCGACTGCGAGATGGGCAGCGACCGGAACCGGTCGATCAGGCCCAGCTTCATGTCGTGGGCGATGCCCACACCGGTGTTCGTGGCGGTCAGCAGCATCGTCTGCGTCAGGATGCCGATGACCATGAACTCGCGGTAGTTGGAGCCGCCGACGTCGATCGCGCTGCCGAAGACGAAGCCGAAGAGCAGGGCGAACGCGATCGGCGCCGCGCTGGCGAACACCACGATGTCGGGGTTGCGCAGGTTCTTGAGAACGTTGCGCTTGGTGAGGGTGAGGCCGTCCTCGACGGCCTGGCTGAAGGCGTTCACTTGATCCGCTCCTTCGCCCGGGCATCGGGCACGCCTGCCGCATCGGCCGGCCGGGAATTGTCCGTCAGGGCCAGGAACACTTCGTCCATGCTCGGCCTGCGCAGCGTGGTGCCCACCAGTCGCACGTTCGACCGGTCCAGCACCCGGATGCTGTTCACGAGCGCCGCCGGTCCGTCAGTGACGGGCACGATGACGCGGTCGTTCTCCTCGTCCACGGTGATCTCGCCCTGGGCGATCTCGCGCAGCACCGTCCGGGCGTGGGTGGCGTCCGACCGGCTGCCGACGGTGATTTCGAGGCGTTCACCGCCGACGCGGTCCTTGAGCTCGTCCGGGGTGCCCTCGGCGATGACCCGGCCGTGGTCCATCACGGTGATGCGGTCGGCCAGTTGGTCGGCCTCCTCCAGATACTGCGTGGTGAGCAGCAGGGTGGTGCCGCCCCGCACCAGCTCGGCGATCACCTCCCACATGGCCATCCGGCTGCGGACGTCGAGGCCGGTCGTGGGCTCGTCCAGGAAGAGGACCTCCGGCTTGGACACCACGGAACAGGCGAGGTCGACCCGGCGGCGCATGCCTCCCGAGTAGCCCTTCACCTGCCGGTCGGCGCTCTCGGTGAGATCGAACCGCTCCAGCAGCTCGTCGGCCCGCTTGTTACTGACCGAGGCGCCGAGGTGGTAGAGCCTGCCCACCATGCGGAGGTTCTCCCTGGCGGTGAGGTCCTCGTCGACGGCGGCGTACTGGCCGGAGAGGCCGATCTTCCGGCGCAGCTTGACCGCGTCGGTCTGTACATCGAGGCCGGCGACCGTGGCGCGGCCCGAGTCGGGCCGGAGCAGGGTCGACAGCACCCGCACCGTCGTTGTCTTGCCCGAGCCGTTGGGACCCAGCAACCCCAGGACCGTGCCCTCACGGACGGTCAGGTCCAGTCCGTCCAGCGCGGTATTGGTGCCGAAATTCCGTTTCAGTCCCTCGGCGACGATCGCATTCGTCATTACTCCTCCATCACCCGCGTCACGCGAGCTCGCGTTGTCACCCCGACAGCTTCGGTCGGAGCGCTCCACACCGTAGGACCGGTCGCGGCCAGCTTTTGTCCCCGATTGCTCGGCCGCCGCGGATAATTCGTCGTCGCCCCCGGGATCGGGCCGATTCCCATTCTCCCGTCGGCGTACTGGACACCCGGTCGAATACCGCCGGACCGGTAGCCGGAGTACGCCCCCTGACGGTGGCTGGAAGTGGCGCTTCCGACTGGAGGGCATTTGGGCGGATGTAAAGCACGGGCAATGTACTGCCCATGCCCCGGCTGCCTGAGCGCATCCGATTGATCGTCCGGAAAGCGGCGAAAAACAGCCACCGAGCAGCTGGGAAAACGGGCATCCGCCGAGCTGACGTCCACGTCACGGCATCGATCGAGGCGGAATCCAGGCCACCCATAGCGCCCGCCTCCAGCGTATCGGCACGGCGCTTCCCGGCGGCGTGGGCGAGAGATCTGGCCACCGTCGGGACCGCGCCCACCTGCGTGTTGCTGTCTAAGCGGTCCGCCATGGACCGGGATCGGATACCTGACGATGAGTCGGAAACTTGGCGCACTCACCACCGCCGGCGTGCTCGGCCTCACCCTCCTGATACCGCAGGCGGCCGGCGCCGTCACGAATGACGCCGCTTCGCGCGATGCGGTCGCCGGCACGTACCGCGCCGCTCCGATCGGCGTGTGGACCGGCACGGTGACCTTCCCGACCGGTCAGGTCGAGGCCACGATGTCGTTCCACGCGAACGGCAAGGTGTGCCTGCTGACCCCGCCCCCCGGGCCCGATGGGGGCGTCGAGGGGCAGGGCACCTGGCAGAGCACCGGCCCGCACACCTTCACCTTCAAGGTGACAGAACGATTCTTCGACGGCGCGGGTACAACTACGGGCTATCTGCGCGCCACTCACAACGCCACCCTGCGGGGCAACGTGTTCACCACGGTGGGTGACGGGGCCTTCTACGACGCCGACTGGAAGGAGCAGAACACTTTCACGGCCACCTCCAACATGCGGCGGAAGACCAGGACGGTGTCCTGCTGACCCATCGGGCCCCGGCCCGTCAGCCTGCGGCCGGCTGATCCCGGACGATCGTCCGGGATCGGGCCCGCAGGCGGCCGTCCACGCGCACCAGGACATCGGTGACGGCGTACGTCGACTCGAACCGGACGATGCCTTCCGCCTCGGTGAGCGTCACCAGCGACCCGTAGGCCACGGTGATGGAGCCGTCGTCGGCCTCGTTCATCAGGTAGTTGTCGTTCCAGTGACGGACGACGACGCCACGGTAGCGGGGCAGCGCCTGGCGGGCATGCGCGAGCATCGCCGCCCTGCCCTCCAGCTTCTGCCCGCGGTGGACATGGTGCGTCACGCCCTGCTCCGTGAACGTCTCGACGTACGCCTCGATGTCCTGCGCGTCCAGCAGACTCATCTGCTGTGCGTAGTACCGCAGGACCTCCACGTACAGGTCAGCGCTTACCTCCGCCATCCGGCGTCCCCATTTCTCGTCACGATGTGTGCCGGCACGCCCGGGTCCTCGGCCATCAGGCCCTCTCCGGGTGTTCCCCATCCGGATCCGGACGTCACCACTGCCGGGACCGGCGGCGTCCGGTACTGCCGCACGAGCGGCGATGCATCCAGGTCGAGTTCGGAGCGCAGCACCGCCTGCTGCAGATTCTGCAGCCGGGTCGAGGGCTCGACTCCGAGCTCCTTGTTCAGGGTTTCGCGCAGGGTCCTGAACACCTCCAGGGCCTGAGACTGCCGGCCGGCCCTGTACAGCGAGACCATGTGGTGGGCGCAGAGGTTCTCATGCATCGGGTGCTTGGCGGTCAGCACGGTGAGCTCGCTGAGCACCGCGTAGTGCCGACCGAGCCGTATGTCCACTCCTATACGGCTCTCCAGGACATTGAGCCGGCTCTCCTCGAGCCTGGCCACCTCGATACTGAGCGGCATGCCGACCCGTACGTCGGCCAGCGCGTGCCCCTGCCACTGGGCCAGCGCCATGCCCAGGTACTTGGAGGCCGCCTCGTACTCGGCTTCCTCGATGGCCCGGTTGCCGGCGTCCACGAGCTGTTCGTAGACGCGTACGTCGACATCCTCGGGTGCTACGTCGAGCAGATAGCCGTCGAACCGAGTGACAAGGACGTCCTTGGCCCTGATCCGTGAGCCGACCGGCAATGCGGAGTCGATCAGCCTGCGCAGCTGAAGGATGTAGGTCTGCAATGTCGTCCGTACGCTCATCGGTGGGCGGTCACCCCACAGTTCTTCGATGAGCGTCGGTACGGAAACGATGCGCCCGGCACTCAGAGCGAGCAAGGCCAGGACCTGACGAGGCTTAGCGGCGGTGGGCGTCACCGACCGTCCGTTTAAAGTGGCGTTCAACTCTCCCAGAAGACGTATACTCACGAAACTCCCCCACGAAATGGAGTGCATCTTCCATACGGTCACCGTCAGACAGTGGCGAACTTTCCACAGGTGACTTCATCGCTCGGCTCAAGCGACGAGCGCCCTGTATTACGCACCCCCTGATCTGTACCTGCGATCAACAACAGGTCCAGTTGCGTCAGCCTATGTACGCTTTGACGGCCTGGTCAACCAATCTACTCGAACAGGCAATCAAGCAGCTCGAATAGTCACCTAAACCGCTTCGCATATTCAGCCACACAACTTGAATCTGGCTAGACCCGCCTGGTTACGCGCACCCTGAGCGGCACCCGGCCGCAGGTCGCCCGGTGGACGTGGACAGCCCGGTGAGGGCGCGAAGCCCCCCGGGGTCCGCGCCCGGCCGGACCGGGTGCGGACCCAGCCGCGGGGCCCGACGCCGTCAGTAGTTGCCCAGCCCACCGCAGACGTTGAGCGCCTGGGCGGTGATGGAGGCGGCGGAATCCGTCACGAGGTAGCCGACCAGTCCGGCGACCTCCTCAGGGGTCGAGTAACGGCCCAGCGGGATCTTGGCGTTGAACTTCTCGAGCACGTCCTGCTCAGTGATCTCCCAGTGGGCGGCGTAGCCCTGCCGTACCCGCACGGCCATGGGCGTCTCCACGTATCCGGGGCACACCGCGTTCACCGTGATGCCTCGTGCGGCCAGCTCGAAGCCCACCGACTTGGTAAAGCCGACGACCCCGTGCTTCGAGGCTGTATACGGTGCCGCGAACATGACCCCCTGCTTCCCGGCAGTCGAGGCGATGTTGACGATCCGCCCCCAACCGGAGCCGAGCATGCCGCCGGCCCGCAGCACTTCCTTGGTCACCCGGAAGACGCTGTTGAGGTTGGTGTTGAGCACCTCGAGCCACAAGTCCTCGTCGAGGTCGGCGGTTTCCCCGCCGCCACCGCGGCCGGCGTTGTTGACGAGGATGTCTATCCGGCCGTACCGGTCGGTCGCGGCGGCGACCGCGGCACGGATCTGCTCGGTGGAGGTGACGTCACAGGAGATGCCGTCCGCCTCGAAGCCGCCGTCGTGCAGCTCGTCCATCACGGCCGCGACGTTCTTCTCGTCGCGTGCGCAACCGAAGACGGTGATGCCCTGACGGGCGAGGGTGCGGGCCGTCGCGAGGCCGATCCCGCTGCTGACCCCGGTGATGAAGGCAGTTTTCTGGCTGGTCATGATTCCTCTCTCTGGCCCGGGCACCGAGGTGCCCGGGTACCGGGTCAGGCGGCGCAGTGCGGGAGACGGCCGTGGAACTCGACCATCTCCCGGAACGAGGAGGCCACGTCGATCCGCTCGCCGGGCGCGAGGCCGTCGAGTTCGGCGTAGGCACGGTGCAGATTGCCGACCAGGCGCTCCGGGTCGACGAGGGCGGCGAAGGGTCCGAGGTCCGCCGCCCTGGCCGACTCCAGCGCGGACCGGCCGGCTCGCCTGCCGTCCTCGGCGAGTTGGCGGACCCAGCGGAGATACGACTCGGTGGCTTCGAGCATCTCCGCGTTCCCGGCAGGGCCGTGGCCCGGCACGACGATGTCCGGTCCCAGCTTGCGCAGTTCGGCGAGAGCCCGCAGCGATCCCTCGATGGACCCCATCAGGACGTACGGTGTGACACCCGACCACACGACGTCCCCTGTGAACAGCACGCTTCGCCGCGGTATCCAGGCCACGACATCGCTCGCCGTGTGTGCCGGGCCGACCTGTGCCAGCTCGACGGTCAGTTCCCCGAGCCGCAGGGTGAGGCGGTCCTGGAACGTCACGTCGGGCAGGGTGAGTTCGGGTTCGCCCCAGTCGACGTCGGGCCACAGATGGCACAGCCCCAGACCCGCCTCCGCCATGTCGGACCGGGTTTGTTCATGGGCGATCACGGTCGCCCGGGGGACGAACTGGGCGTTGCCGAACACATGGTCACCGTGGAAGTGGGTGTTGACCACGGCATCCGGTCCCCCGGGCGCGACGCGCTCGACCTCCTCCCGGAGGCGACGCGCGCGCGCCTGCGTCGCCGCGGTGTCGATGAGCACGGCCTTGCCGCCCGAGGCGATCAGCCCGGCGTTGTTGAGGCACCACCCGCCGGGAGACTGCTCGTACGCGTACACGCCCTCGGCCAGCTCGCGCAGTACCGGCGGTGCCCCGGTCGTACCGCTCCCGCTCCCGCTGCTCGGAGCCACAGCCATCAGACGACGTCCGAGAAGCGCTGGAGCGTCTCGCCGGGGCTCGGCCCGTCCAGTGCCTTGAAGATACGTTCCGCGTCCGCGCCGTGCTTGTCCAGGCGGACATGGGCCAGCTCCACACGGGTGGTGCCGGGCCCGGCGGGGGTGAAGACGACCTCTATCTCACTGGCGCGCTCGTCGTCCGGAATGGACTGCCAGCGGCCGTCGATCCGCCACGTCAGCCGCAGCCGGTACGGGGGCTCCCACACGAGTACCCGGCCCCAGTCGATCTCGAGGCCGTCGACATCCCACTCGTAGTACCGGCCGCCAGCCCGCGGCTCCATGGCCAGACCGGCGCGGGGCCGGGTGACCAGTACGTGCGACGGCGGCCACCAGTCCGCCATCCGCTCGGTGAACACCTCGAAGCAGCGCCGGGCTTCGGCCTTGACCTCGATCGACTTGCGTACATCGGGAATTGGACTCTCCGGCATGACCATCCTTCCGCACGGATGCTGAATGAGTGCGGCCACCGTCATCAGTGCAGCTCGATCTCGTGTGGAGCACGGCTCGAACCCTGCTCCCGCTCGTTCCAACCTGCCTGGACCACGAATCGAGGGGCAGCACGCACGCTGTCGGGCACGCACGGTCCGTCCCGACTGGTGCCGCAGCGGCCCGTCCCCGATGCCGGCCGGCGGAACCTGAACCACCGTCACCGCGAAGGAGACTCATGGCCCGCAGGGCAGTCATCACCGGAATCGGCGTCGTCGCGCCCGGAGGCATCGGAAGGGCGCCCTTCTGGCAGCTCCTCGCCGATGGCAGGACAGCGACACGCACGATCACACAGTTCGACGCGGACGCGCACCGGTGCCGGGTCGCGGCCGAATGCGACTTCGACCCGCTCGCGCTCGGGCTCACCCCGCAGGAGGTCCGTCGCACCGACCGGGTCTCCCAACTGGCCATGGTGGCGGCCGGGGAGGCCCTCACCGACAGCGGCCTGGAGCTCGACGGCGCGCTCGCGGAGCGCACAGGCGTGGCCATCGGCAGTGCCGTCGGCGGCACCACAACCATGGAGCGGGAGTACTCCGTACTGTCCAACGGCGGCCGCGACTGGGTCGTCGACCCGTCGTTCGCCGTGCCGCACCTGTACGACTACTTCCTGCCGAGCTCCATCGCCGCCGAAGTCGCCCGGACCAGCGGCGCCCTGGGGCCCGCCACGGTCGTCTCGACCGGCTGCACCTCGGGCATCGACTCGGTGGGGTACGCGGCCGAGCTGATCCGGGACGGTGACGCCGATGTCATGGTCACCGGGGCGACCGACGCACCGATCTCCCCGATCACCTTGACCTGCTTCGACGTCATCAGGGCCACCTCCGCCCGCAACGACGACCCGGCCACCGCCTGCCGCCCGTTCGACCGGACGAGAACGGGGCTGATCCTCGGCGAAGGCGCGGCCGTACTGATTCTGGAGGAGTACGAGCACGCCAGGCGCCGCGGCGCCACCATCTACGCACAGGTGTCCGGCTACGCCTCGCGCTGCAACGCCTTCCACATGACCGGGCTGAAGCCGGACGGCCGGGAGATGTCCGAGGCCATCGACCTGGCGATGAACGAAGCCCAGGTGAATCCCACCGACATCGACTACGTCAACGCCCACGGCTCCGGCACCAAGCAGAACGACCGCCACGAGACGGCCGCGGTCAAGAGGAGCCTCGGGGAGCACGCCTACGACACACCGATGAGCGGGATCAAAGCCATGATCGGCCACTCGCTGGGTGCGATCGGCTCGCTGGAGATCGCGGCCTGCGCCCTGTCGATGCGCAACGGCGTCGTCGTACCCACGGCCAATCTGCACGAGCCGGACCCCGAGTGCGACCTGGACTATGTGCCGAACACGGCCCGTGAGAAGCAGCTCGACACAGTGCTCACCGTAGGCAGCGGCTTCGGAGGTTTCCAGAGCGCGATGGTACTGACCAGTTTGGAGCGGACCGCATCATGAATCAGGACGTCGTTGTCACCGGTGTCGACGTGGTCGCACCGAACGGAGTGGGGATCGAGACCTACTGGGCCGCCACCCTCAAGGGTGTCTCGGCGATCCGGCCGATCAGCCGGTTCGACGCGGCCGGCTATCCGGTACGGCTGGCCGCCGAGATACCCGAGTTCGACGCCGAGCGCACCTTCCCCAAGAGGCTGCTCCCGCAGACCGACCGGCTGACACAGCTCTCCATGATGTGCGCCGACACGGCGCTGGCAGACGCGGGGGTCGACCCCGCGGCGCTGCCGGAATTCGCGGCCGGGGTCGCCGTCTCCAGCGCCACCGGCGGGCTGGAGTTCGGTCAGCGCCAGCTCCAGCAACTGTGGGGCACCGGCTGGGAGTCGGTGAGCCCCTATATGTCCTTCGCCTGGTACTACGCGGTCAACACCGGCCAGATCTCGATCAGGAACGGTATGCGTGGCCCCGGCGGAGTGGTCGTGTCCGAGCAGGCCGGCGGTCTCGACTCGATCGCGTTCGCCCGCAGGCGCGTGCGCAAGGGAACCCCTGTCATGGTCACCGGCGGATTCGACAGCATGCTGTGCCCGTACGGCGTCTCGACCGTCTCGGCGGCCACCGGAGTGAGCCGGAGCGAGGATCCCGAGCGCGCGTATCTGCCGTTCCACTCCTCGTCCTCGGGTTTCGTACCGGGCGAGGGCGGCGCCGTTCTCGTCCTGGAGTCCAGGGAGGGTGCGGCCGAGCGGGGCGCCCCCACGGTCCACGGTGTGGTCGCCGGCCATGCGGCGGCCTTCGACCCGGACGCGGCGGGTTCTTCCGGTGACGGCCTGCTGCGGGCCGCCCGGGCAGCGCTGGCCGATGCCGGAGCGGCGGCGGAGGACATCGACGTGGTGTTCGCCGATGCCGCGGGCAGCGTACCCCTGGACCGGGCCGAAGCCGACGCGCTGACCACGCTGTTCGGCACCCGGCGGGTTCCGGTGAGCGCGCCGAAGGCACTGGTGGGCCGGATGATGTCGGGCGGGGCGGCGCTCGACGTCGTGACGGCGCTGCTCAGCATGCGCGACGGCGTCGTTCCCCCGGTGCCCGACCTGGACCGTACGGCCGTCGATCCGAGGATCGACCTCGTCGTCGGCGAACCGCGTACACAGGAGGTGCGCTCGGCACTGGTGCTGGCCCGGGGCCACGGCGGGTTCGCGTCGGCCATGGTGCTCACCAAGCCGTGACGGTCAAAGGCCCGGGGCCCGGCTCGATCGAGCCGGGCCCCGGGCCTTTGTGGGTCCGCCGCTGCGCGCCGCCGTCAAGTCCCGCCGCTCAGCGCCGCTTTCCGGTCGGTACGACGTACCGGGTGAAGAGCAGATCCCGGACGACGTCGTCACCGCCCTCGACCAGCCCGACATACCGCAGATCGCGCACCAGTTTCCCGATGGGGTGGTCATGGGTGTAGCCCAGACCGCCGAACATCTCCGAACCGATGGTCGCCACCTGCCAGGCGGCCTGGCCGCAGTACATCTTCGCCGCCAGAGCCGAACGCAGCGTGCCGATCCGGTACATGGCGGATGCCGGGTCGGCCTGCGCCATATAGCTGTCGAACTCCGCCGCGGCCGCGCGGCACTGGTTGCGCATGACGTCGATCAGCATCTCGATCTGGCCGAGCTTGCCGGCGAACACCGCGTTGCGCACGAGCGGAGCGCCATGCACCTGCTTCACCGACGCGTACTCCATCGACAGGTCCCGGACCTGGCGGGCCAGGCCGATCGCGGTCGAGGCGATGAGGATCCGGCTGGCGTTCAGCCCGATCTCCAGGTTCCTCAGACCGTTTCCGCGCAGGCAGTACTCGGCCGGCACCACGCAGTCGTGCATCCGGACCTGATACGTGGCCGAGCCCCGCATGCCGACCATGTCCCAGCGCTTGACGATCTCCACGCCGGCGGTCTCACGGGGCACCAGGATCACGCTGAACACGGCGTCGTCGGCGGCGTCCCGGGCGACCACGAGCAGCAGCTCGGCGGCATCGGTGTTGGTGGAGAAGTACTTGTCCCCGCTGATGACCACCTTCCCGCCGTCGCGGCTGTACTGGGTGGTGATCCGGCCGAGTTCGCTGCCCGCCTGCTCCTCGCTGGCGAGGATCCCGAGGACGCCGCCCTGACGCGCCATGCGCTCCAGGTGGGGGCGTACGAGGGAGTCCTCGCCGCAGAGCTGGAGCATGGTGGTGCCCAGGATGGAGAGGAAGGAACCGAAGGCGAATCCGGCATCGCCGTAGGACAGCTCCGAGACGATGTCCACACTGTCCCGCAGGGACACTCCGGCGCCGCCGTACTCGGCCGGGATCCACCAGTTCGCCAGCCCGGCTTCGGTCAGCCGGGCCGACTCGGGGGTGGGCGCGGCGGGCAGTGCGTCGAAGTGGTCCGCCTTCGGCAGGATCTCCGCGTGCACGAACGACCGCACGCGGCCGAGCAGTTCGGCTGCTCGTGCCGCGGCGTCGGGTGATGCGGTGCCGCTCACGCGGCCTGAGCCAGCTCGCGGTTGAAGATGTCGAGGTAGTCCCTGGGCGTCTCGATGTTCGAGGCGTCCGCGTCCTCGAGCTTGATCTGGAAGTGCTGCTCCAGACTGCTCGTCGTCGCGATGACGGCGAGCGAGTCGAAGCCCAGATCGGTCAGCTGGGTGTCCAGGATGTCACCGGACAGGTCGATGCTCTCGTCCTCGCCCACCGCGCGCAGCAGGAAACCCTTGAGGTCGTCGATCGTCAACTCGGCCATGGAAGCAACCTTTCTTGGTGGTGTGGGAAATCAGCGGGCTTCGACGAACGCGCGGGCCCTGGCCAGCGTCGCCCGGCTGTTGGAGCCCAGGGAGTTGCGTACGGCCGCCCGGGCGGCCTCCAGTGACGCGGGAGGTTCGGGGAGCGCGGCGATGGCCTGCGGGTCGAGGATGACCTGATGGCGCGAGGTCACCTTGACCGTGCCGTCCGGGGCATCCTCGAACAGCCACTCGCCGTTGTGCGCCTGGAGTACGGGCGGCAGCTTGGTCTGCTTGTAGACGATCCGCCGCTGCGGAGTGCAGACCCGCCCGGAGACCGTCGTGTGCACCGACCCGTCCGGCGCCCGCGTGTCCATCTCCATGTACTGCAGCCCGCTCACGTCCTCGCGCAGGTCCATGCGCACGACGTGCGGGATGCGGTCCGGCCACTTCGCCGCGTCGTAGATGAAGTCGTAGGTGTCCCCGAGCGAACCGGCGATCACATCGGTGTCCGAGAAGTCCAGCAGCAGTTCCTTCTCGGCGTCGCCGCGCTCGGCCGCGCGCCTGAGATGGCTCAGCTCGGAGACACTGTTGGTCTCCACGGCCTGCGCGATGCGGGCGAGGGCCGCCGGGTCGTCGCCGGTTGCCCGGTAGTGGTGGTCGAGGACCACCGTGCAGGTACCGTCACCGCGCTCCTGGACCGACCACTCGCCTCCCATCGCGGCGACCGGGGCGGCGGGCCGGGTCTGCTCGAACCGCACCCGGTGTGCGGCCGGGTCCAGCCGGCGCCTCGACTCCCAGGTGCGCAGATCGCCATTGGCCACTGCCCAGATCCGGATCCGTTCGTCGCTGTCGTCCCCGGCCACCCGTTCGGCCCGTACGGTGGGCGGGAAGTACAGCGGCCACAGGCTCACATCGGCGACGATGCGGTAGACGGCGTCCGCCGACGCCGCCACGTCGATCCGGTGGGTCACCTCGGTGTTGCTCATGACGAGCCCTCTCTCCTCACCATCGTGCGCGGTACGGGAAATGTGGCACTGCCGCGTCGAGCGGCCCTACAGCTGTGGTGCAGTGAGCTCATTCGGCGACCGGCTCGGCGAGCATGTACTCCACCAGCGCCTGGGGGGTCGGATTGCGCAGGACCGCCTCTGCCGGCAACCGCAGCCCGGTGGCCGCGTTGAGCCGATTGCGCAGATCCACGCTCAGCAGTGAGTCGAACCCGAGCTCCTTGAAGGAGTCCGTCGGGCCGACCGTCACGGTGTCGGTGTAGCCGAGCACTTCGGCGGCGTGGGCGCACACCATCTCCACCAGCGTCTGGTCCGTGTGTCCGGACAGCGGCCGCGGGGACCTGTCCGCGCTCGCGGCCTCCTGGTCGGCGCGACCGGGCGCGGGGATGATGACCGGCGCGGCCGGGGTGCCTCGGCCGGCCGGCCGTTCCTCGCGCAGGCCCTGGAACAGCCCGGCGGCCCGGCCCCCGGGCCTGGGTCCGTCGTGGGCGGGCCGCAGGGACACCAGGAACGGCCGTGCGGACGCCAAGCCCTCGTCAAGGAGCCGAAGCGCTTGATCGGTGGCCATCGGCGCGATACCGATGCCGGCCAGCGCGACCACATCGGGACCGGTCAGATGCGAGGTCATGCCGGTCGGCTGCTCCCACACCCCCCACGCCAGCGAGGTCGCCTCCAGGCCCCGGGTGCGCCGGTACTGGGCGAGGGCGTCGAGGAAGGCGTTGGCGGCCGCGTAGTTGCTCTGGCCCGGCCCGCCGATCACCCCGGCCGCGGAGGAGAACAGTACGAACGCCGAGAGGTCGAGGTCCTCGGTGAGCTCGTGCAGGTACCAGGCGGCGTGTGCCTTGGGACCCACAACTGCCCGCATTCTGGCCGGTGTCATCTGGGTGATCAGACCGTCGTCGAGCACTCCGGCCGTGTGGAAGACACTTCCCGGCGAGTGCTCCGCGATCACCTTGGCGAGCGCGGCCCGGTCGGTGACGTCGCACGCCAGGATCTGTGCCTCGGCGCCCAGCCCCGCCAGTTCCGCCGCCAGCTCGCTCGCCCCCGGCGCCGCTGGACCCCGGCGGCTCAGCAGCAGCAGTCGGCGGGCGCCGTGCGCGGTGACCAGATGGCGGGCCAGCACCGCGCCCAGGCCGTCGACGCCGCCGGTGATGAGCGCCGGGCGCTCCGTGTCGAGGCTGCGTCGCATGGTCAGCGCGAGCTTGCCGCGCTGCTTGGCCCGGCTGAGCATGCGCAGTGGTACGTGCCCTTGGTGGATGTCCCAGGCGCGCAGCGGCAGATGGGCCAGCGCGCCGCTCTCGAACAGGGCGATCAGCTCGCCCAGCACCTCGCCAATCCGCTCGGGACCGACGCCCAGGATGTTGTAGGCACGGTAGGTGATGCCGGGGTACTGCTCCTCGGTCCGCACCACGTCCCTGATGTCGGTCTTGCCCATCTCGGCGAACCGTCCGCCGGGGGCCAGCAGCCGTAGCGAGGCGTCGATGGCTTCATTGGCCAGCGAGTTGAGTACGACGTCGATGCCCCTCCCGCCGGTGGCCCTGCGGAAGTCGTCCTCGAAGGACAGCGAACGGGACGAGGCGATGTGGTCGGCGGGGACTCCCCAGTCCCGCAGCATCCCGTGCTTGCTCGGCCCCGCTGTGGTGAAGACCTCCGCACCCAGATGCCTGGCCAGCTGGATGGCGGCGAGGCCCACACCGCCGGTCGCCGTGTGGATCAGCACCGACTCGCCCGGCTGTATGCCGGCGACCTCCACCAGGCACTGGTAGGCGGTGATGAACACGATCGGGACGCTCGCGGCCTGCGCGTGAGTCCAGCCGGCGGGAATGCCCTTGATCATCCGCTCGTCGGCGACCGCGACGGGTCCAAGGGAGCGCTCGAAGACGCCGAACACCCTTTCCCCCACCGCGACGCGTGTGACGTCGGCCCCGACCTCGGTGACCACTCCGGCACCCTCGCTGCCCATGGTCTTCTCCGTGGCGACCAGGCCCATCCCGACCGCGATGTCCCGGAAGTTGAGGCCTGCGGCCCGTACCTCGATACGGACCTCCCGGGGCCCGAGCGGCTGGGCTGCCTCCGGGTGCGGCACCAGCGCCAGGTTGTCCAGCGTGCCCTTGATCGTGACGTCGAGGCGCCATTCGCGGTGGCCGTCCGGTGCCAACAGACCGTCACCGCCCGGTGTGCGCAGCCGGGGCCGATAAACCTTGCCCTCGCGGACGGCCGTCTCGGGCGCCCCACAGGCGAGCGCCACCCCCAGCGCGTCGGCGGATGCCGGATCCTCGTCGACGTCGACCAGCAGGAAGGTGTCCGGGTGCTCCGCCTGCGCGGCCCGGACCAGTCCGGTGACCACGGATGACGCCAGGCCCTGGACGGGTTCACGACCTGTCACGTCCAGGGCCCGGCGGGTCAGCACCGCCAGGCGCGCCGAGGAGAACCGCCGGTCGGCCAGCCATCCCTGCAGCAGGTCCGTGACCTCACCGGTCAGCCGGTCCATGGCGGCAGGCAGCGACCCGCTGTCGTCGGCCGTGCCGGCCCCTTCGACGGGCGCGACGAGGATGTGCGGTACGGGGCTTGGGACCGACTCGAGGTCGGGGAAGTCACGGGCGGCGCCCAGCCCGGGCGCCGACAGTGTCGACCACTTCCCGGCCGGCAGGGCCTCGCGCCCGGGTACGGGTTCCCAGGCCAGCTCGAAGTTCGCGGCCCGGTCGTCGGATTCGTTGGCGGCGCCGGCCCCGGCGCCCGGCAGGGGGCGCAGGACGAGGGAGTCGACCGATGCGACGGTGCGCCCGTGCTCGTCCACGCACTCCACTGAGAGTCCGCCCTCGTCTCTCGCCATGCGCACCCTCAGTGTCCGCGCGCCAGAGCGCGGCAGGGTGACGCCGCGCCAGGTGAACGGCACGAGCAGCTCCCGGCCCGCCTGGAGCAGCGCGGCGTGCAGAGCCGCGTCGAGCAGCGCGGGATGCGCTGTCGCGTACGGGAAGGTGGTCGCCGCTTCCTGCGGCAGGGTCACCTCGGCAAAGGTCTCTTCGCCTCGTACCCACATCCGGCGCAGGCCGGTGAACGCCGGACCGTAGCGGTAGCCGCGCTCGGCCAGCCGGTCGTACGCGCCGGTCAGGTCGACGGGCGAGGCGTCGGCCGGGGGCCACTGCGCGGTCGCGTGCGGCGCCGCCGTGTCCGTATCCGCGTCCGTATCTGCGTCGTCTCCCGTGGGAGTCAGCACGCCGGACGCGTGCTCGACCCAGTCCGGTCCGTCCTGACGGCGTGCGTGCACGGTCAGCGTCCGGCGGCCCGCGGCGTCCGCGGTCTCAAGGACGACTCGGACATCGACCGTTCCCTCCCCCGGGACGGGCAGGGGGACGCCGACGGTGAACTCGTCGACCTTCGCGCACCCCACCACGGCGCCGGCCTCTGCGGCCAGGGACAGCAGGGCGGTGGCCGGGACCAGCGTTGACTCCCGTACGACATGGCCGTTGAGCCACGGATGCCGGGACGGGTCGATGGTCGCGGTGAAGACGGACTGGCCGGACGGCATGGGAATGTGCACGGTTTCGAAGGCGCCCGTTCCGGAGCCGCTTGTGCCGGCCGGTGCGGTGACCCAGTACCGGCTTCGGGTGAAGGCGAACGACGGCAGGTCGATCCTGCGGCCCAGCGGCTGGATGGAGGAGAGATCCACGGCCACGCCGGATGCCTGGGCAGCGGCCGCTGACGCGACGAACTGGCTCAGGCCGGTGCCCCGGCGGATGGACCCGATGACGGTGCCCTGCACACCGGCGCCGTCGAGGATGTCCAGCAGGCCCATGGCGAGCACGGGATGGGGACTGATCTCGATGAAGGCCCGGTGCCTCCTGGCGATGAGCCGCTCGACGGCCGGCTGGAACCGCACGGTTCCGCGAAGGTTGTCGTACCAGTAGGAGGCGTCCAGGACCGTGGTGTCGACGGCCTCGCCGGTCAGCGTCGAGTACATCGGTACGGCGGCCCGGCGCGGCAGCACACCCGTCAACTGCTGGGCCAGCGGCTCCCGGAGCACCTCCATGGCGGCGGTGTGCGAGGCGTAGTCGACATCGATCCGCTTGGCGTCGATGCCCTGCCGCTCACAGGCCGTCAGCAGATCGGTCAGCGCCTCATCGCCGCCTGCGACGACAGTGACGTGGGGTCCGTTCAGCGCGGCGACGGCGATGCCACGCGCAGCGCCGCCCACGGAATCGAGCAGGCTCTGTGTGTCCACCGCGCCCAGCGGGACGGAGACCATCCCGCCGCTCCCGGCCAGTGTGTGCAGGGCCTTGCTGCGCAACGCGACGATCCTGCAGGCGTCGGCGAGGCTCAGCGCGCCCGCCACGTGCGCGGCGGCGATCTCGCCCTGCGAGTGACCGATGACAGCCGCCGGCCGGACACCCACGCTCTCCCACAGCCGTGCCAGGGACACCATCACCGCGAACAGGGCAGGCTGTACGACGTCGACCCGGTCCAGCGCTTGGCCTCGCAGGGCATCGGTGAGCTGCCAACCGCTGTACGGGGCCAAGGCCTCCCCGCAGGCCCGCATGCTGTCGCGGAAGACCTCGGACTCCTCGGACAGAGCGAGCCCCATCTCGCGCCACTGAGATCCCTGCCCGGGAAAGACGAAGACCGGGCCGACGGAGCCCTGCCGGGCCTCGCCGCGCAGCACGGTGGGCGACCGGTACTGGCCGGGAACGGCCGGAACGGGCTCCTTCGATGCGAGCCTGCGCAGTCCGGCAGCCAGGTCCTCCTTCGTATCGGCGATCACCGTTCCGCGGTGGGCGAACCGGGTCCGGGAGCGCAGCACATGCCCGACGTCCTCGGGGGCGGCCTCCGGTGAGCGGATCACGAAGTCACCGAGCACCTCGGCCTGGGTACGCAGCGATTCACCACTCGGTGCGGAGAGGGACCAGACGAACGGGCCGCCGGCAGAGCGGACCGGCTCGTCCGTGGCGGCCTCGCCGTCCGCGGGAGCGGGGCTCCCTTCCTCAAGTACGAGGTGCGCATTGGTGCCGCTGATCCCGAAGGAGGACACCGCGGCGCGCCTGGGCCGGTCCCCGCGCGGCCAGGGCCGGGCCTCGGTCAGCAGAGAGAGCCCACTGTCCGCCCACTCCACGTGCCGGCTCGGCCGGTCCACGTGGAGAGTGGCCGGGAGGACACCGGCCCGCATCGCCTGGACCATCTTGATCACGCCGCCGACCCCGGCGGCGGCCTGTGTGTGCCCGAGGTTCGACTTCAGCGAACCCAGCCACAGCGGACGGCCCGGGGGGCGGCTGCGGCCGTACGTCGCCGCGAGCGCCCGTGCCTCGATCGGGTCCCCCAGCTCCGTTCCGGTGCCGTGTGCCTCCACCGCGTCGACGTCCTGGGGGTCGATCCCCGCCCTGCTCATGGCTGAGGTGATGACCTCCTCCTGAGCCGACTTGTTCGGTGCGGTCAGCCCGTTGCTCGCGCCGTCCTGGTTGGTGGCGCTGCCTCGGATCAGGGCGAGGATGCGGTGCCCCCGCGCGAGTGCGTCGGACTCGCGCTCCAGCAGCAGCAGACCCGCACCCTCCGACCAGGCCGTGCCGTCCGCGTCGTCGGAGAAGGACTTGCAGCGCCCGTCCGGCGAAAGACCGCCCTGCCGGCTGAAGTCGATGAACAGGCCCGGAGTCGGCATCACCGCGACACCGCCGGCCAAAGCCATGTCGCACTCGCCGAGCCGCAGCGCCTGGGCGGCGATGTGCAGGGCCACCAGCGAGGACGAGCAGGCCGTGTCCATGGTGATTGCGGGGCCGCGCAGCCCGAAGTAGTACGCGACACGGCCCGAAGCGACGCTGGTGGTACTGCCGGTGATGCGGTATCCGCCCGATCCCTGGCTGTCCTCGTGCAGCCGCGGCCCGTACTCCTGCGCCATCGCCCCCACGAACACTCCGACGTTGGCGCCGGCCAGTTGGGCCCGGTCCAGTCCGGCTCTCTCGAAGGTGTCCCAGGCCACTTCGAGGAGCAGCCGCTGCTGCGGGTCCATGCCCGCCGCCTCGCGAGGCGAGATGCCGAAGAACTTCGCGTCGAACATGTCCGCGTCGTGCAGGAATCCGCCGTGCCGGGTGCTGGATTTGCCTTCGGCGTCCGGCGACGGGTCGTAGATGTCCGCCAGGTCCCAGCCGCGGTTGTCGGGGAATTCGGTGATCGCGTCGCCTCCCGCCGCGACGAGCTGCCAGAGGTCTTCCGGGGTCCTGACACCCCCGGGGTAGCGGCAGCCCATGGACACGATGGCGATCGCGTCCTGCTCGCCGTGCGGAGAAGCCGATTCGCGGATCATGTGCAACAGCCCTTTCATGGTGAGGACGAATGGGCGCAGACCGTCAGGCTGAGCCGATACGGGCCGGCGCCGGGCCCGTTGGTAGGCGCCGGACCCTGTTAGAGCGGTGCGTCCGACTCGAACGCCTCGATCAGGGACGCGGGAGTGGGCCGGTCGAAGAGCAATGTGGTGGGCAGGGGACGTCCGGTGATCCTGGCCAGCGTGGTGCGCAGCGCCACGGCCATCCGGGAGTCCATCCCGAGGTCGCTGAAGGACCGGCTCACATCGAGATCGGCCTCCGGCCCCAGCCCGAGGGCTTGGAGCGTGCAGGTCACGACCAGGTCGAACGGGTCCCGGCTCCACTGGACGGCGGCGCTCGCGGCCTGCGGCGCCGCCACCTCCTCCGTGGTGTCCAGCCAGTGCCGCGCACGCTGGAACGGATACAGCGGGAGGTCGACGGGCCGCGCGTGCCGCCCGAAGACGGCAGGCCACCGGACCGGCGCGCCGAACACATGGGCGGCGGCCACGGATTCGGCCACACCGCCGGTCTCGTCCTCCGTGGCCATGGGCGCGGTGAAGCGTTCCACGCCGTGGTCCACGGTCTCCGCGGCCATGGTCGACAGTCCCCGGCCCGGGCCCAGTTCGACGAAGAAGCGGGCGCCCAGTTCGTGGGCCGTGCCGAGCGCGGGCCCGAAGCGTACGGTGGCGCACACATGGTGAGCCCAGTAGTCGGGGGTGGCGAAGTGCCCGGCCGGTGCAGGGCTGCCGGTCACCGTGGAGACGATCACCGGGCCGCTGGGCGGGTTCCGGCTCAGCCCCTCGGCGACGGCTCGCAACTCGTCCTGGATGGGTGCCATCAGCGGGGAGTGCCCGGCCACCGCGATCCGCAGCCGGCGGATCCGGCGCCCCAGCGCCTCGAAGTGGGCGGCCACCCTGTTGGTGGCCTGCTCCTCACCGGAAACCACCAGGGAGCGCGGGCTGTTGACGGCGGCGATGCCCACGAGCCCCGGCTCCCGGGCGACCGCCCTTCGCACCTCGTCCTCCTCCGCCTGGACGGCGATCATCGCGCCGCCGGGCGGCAGAGTGTTGATCAGTCGTCCCCGGTGGGCGACGAGGGCGGCCGCGTCCTCGAGGGAGAACACACCGGTCACGTGCGCGGCGGTGATCTCGCCCTGGGAGTGGCCGACCAGCAGGTCAGGCACCAGCCCGAAGGACTCCAGCAGCCGGTACAGGCCGACTTCGAGCGCGAACAGGGCGGGCTGGGCGTAGTTCAGTTTGTCGACCAGGTCCTGACGGCCCCACATGGCGTCGGCGAGGCTCGCGCCGAGAGCCGGCTCCAGCGCGGCACACGCGTCGTCGAACGCCCGGGCGAAGACTCCGAATTCCTTGTGCAGCCGCTCGCCCATGCCGGGGCGCTGCATGCCCTGGCCGGGGAAGAGGAACGCGGTGAGGCCGCTTCCCCGGGCTCCCTGGACGATGCCGTTCTCCCCGTCGACCCCGGAGCCGTCGGCGAGGGCCCGCAGGCGCGTCAGCAACTGGTCGGTGCCGGAGGCGACCACGGCGGCGCGCCTGTCGAACGCCGTCCTGGTCGTCGCGGACGTCAGGCCGAGGTCGGCGAGCGCGGCGGGCCGGCCGGCGGCGTCGAGTGCGTCGGCGAGATTCCTCGCCTGCTGGCGCATCGCCGCCTCGGTCCGGCCGGACACCACGACAGGTACCACCGAGACCTGGGAGGCCGGCTCTCGCGCGCCGGCGACTGCCAGCGGCGGGGCCTCTCCCAGCACCACATGGCAGTTGGTTCCGCCGAGGCCGAAGGAGGAGACACCGGCGACCCACGGCGTACGCCTCTCGGGCCATGCCCGGCGGCCGTCGCAGACCCGCAGGCGCAGCGCGCTCATGTCGATCGCCGGGTTCGGCTGCTGGTAGTTGAGGCTGGGCGGCAGTTCGCGGTGGAACAGGGCGAGTGCGGTCTTGATGACCCCGGCGATTCCCGCCGCGGCTTCCAGATGCCCGATGTTGGTCTTCACCGACCCCACCAGAAGCGGCCCGTCCGACGGCCGTCCGCGGCCCAGGGCACCGCCCAGTGCCGCGGCCTCCACCGGGTCCCCCAGTGCGGTCCCGGTGCCGTGCAGTTCCACGTAGCTCACATCGGCGGGAGACACCCCGGCCTGCCGGCAGGCGGCGCTCAGGACCTCGCGCTGGGCGGCCTCGCTGGGCGCGGTCAGCCCGGTGCGGGCGCCGTCGCTGTTCATCGCACCGCCCAGCACGGTGCAGTAGATCCGGTCGCCGTCGGCCACGGCCCGGCTGAGCGGCTTGAGGACCAGTACGCCGGCTCCCTCACCGCGGACGATCCCGTCGGCCCTGGCGTCGAAGGTGTGGCAGCGTCCGCTGGGAGAGAGGGCGCCGAGCGCCTCGACCACCTCGTCGCCCTCGGCGGTGAGGTTGAGCTGGACGCCCGCGACGATCGCCGTCGAGCATTCCCCTCTGCGAAGCCCCTGCACGGCTTGGTGCAGCGCGGCCAGCGACGAGGACTGTCCGGTGTCGACGACGAGACTCGGGCCGGTGAAGCCGAAGAAGTGCGAGAGCCGGTTGGCGAGGAAGGCCCGGCCGGTTCCGGTCATGGTGTACGTGGACGGCCGTGCGTCCGCGGCGCGGCTGAGGAAGGCGTACTCGTCCGAACCGGCGCCGACGTAGACCCCGGTGGGGCCGGCGGACAGATTGAGCGGGGTGGTGCGGGCGTCTTCCAGCGCGTGCCAGCACAGTTCGAGGAGCAGCCGCTGCTGCGGATCGGCCGCTGCCGCCTCCCGGGCCGGCATGCCGAAGAACTCCGCGTCGAACCGGTCGACGTCCGCCAGATACCCGCCTGGGCGGCGGCCCTCCCGCAGACCGCTGCCGGGCCCGATCGCCTCGCCGCCGGACACCAGAAGCCGCCAGAAGGCGGCCGGGCCGTCCGCTCCGGGGAAGCGGCAGGCCATGCCCACCACGGCGACGGGTTCGTCCGTGCCCGGTGCGGGTGCTCGTGTGTGGTCTTCGCTCATGGCCTTCCCCCGGTTTCCGCCGGTACGGCGAGAGGTGTGCTCCCGGCGGTCCCGGCCTGTGTTGGTACGGCCTGTGTTGGTACGGCCTGTGTTGGTACGGGCGGCGTTGGTACGGGCGGCGTTGGTACGGGCGGCCGGGAGAACAGCCGCCGTTCGGCCGCCTCGACGGCCTGGATGTCGGCTTCGTCGCCCCGGCAGCGGTCCGGCAGCAGTGCCAGGACGGCGCTGCGGCCGGTGGCGACCGCCGGCTGCCGGCGTGCGAGTGTGCTCAGGCTGTTGCCCGGCCCGGCCTCGACGAGCAGACAGTCCGGTTGCTCGGTGAGCACAGTGGTCAGGGTCGGCGCGAAGTAGACAGTCGCGGAGGCCTGTCCGGCCCAGAACTCGGGATCCCGCGCCTCTCGTTCGCCGAGCACGCCCTGGGTGTAGGCGGAGTAGACCGTGAGCCGAGGCGGCGTGAGCCGCACCGAGCGCCAGTCGGGCAAGGAGGCGGCCACGGCGCCGGCGACCACCGGACTGTGGAACGCCTGGCGGGCCATGACGTCCCGGCAGACCAGCCCTCTGCCGCCGAGGATCCGCGCGGCGTTGTCCAGTGGCTCGCGCTCACCGGCCAGCAGCAGCTGACGGCTCGCGTTGACCGCCGCCAGATGCACCTGCGGGCCCAGGACATCGGCGACCTCCTCCACCGAGGCGGCGACCGCGAGCATGCCGCCGGGCGGAGTGTCCGCGAACTGTGCCATCCGGCCGCGCATCAGCCGGATTCCTTCGGCGAATTCGAGTACGCCTGCCAGAGTGGCGGCCGCGAGCTCTCCCACGCTGTGGCCCAGCATGGCGACCGGACTCAGGCCCCGGTCGAGCAGCATCCGTCCGAGGGCGTGATTGACCGCGTACAGCAGGGGCTGGGCCACGGACACGTCGTCGAACATCGGGGAGGGAGCCGGCGCGAGCCACTCCGAGCGCAGTCGCGCGCCATCGTCCTCGAACAGCCGGAACGCTTCGTCCATCCAGGTGCTGAACGTGTCTTCGCGCCCGTACAGACCTGCCGCCATCCTCGGGTGCTGCGCACCCTGGCCGGCGAACATCAGGACGACAGGCTGGGCGGGCTGTGTCATGTCCGACATCCACATACCTTTCCTCAGCTCGGCCACACGGTGGCGCCCTGTGTTCGAGGCTCGCCGGAGGATGGTTCGAACTTCTCTGATCCATCCGGGCTCGAGCCGGTTTCGAACTTCCCGTCCCACACTCCGGGCCTCAGGGGCGCGGCCGGTTCCCGGGGACCGGAGAGCCGCTTGGCCACGTGGGCGTACGGGGGAGACTCGGTGGAAGTCGCAGACGTATACGTATCGGGTGTGGGGCTCCATCTGCCGCGGCGTATGCCGGTCGCCGAGGTGGCCGAAAGAGGTCTGGCCGACTGGCGGACCATCCGGCGCACAGGCATGCGGTCGGTGTGTGTCGCGGACCGGTCGGGACCCGAGATGGCGGTCGAGGCGGCGAAGGAAGCTCTTCGGGCGGCTGACGCGGCTCCGGCCGACATCGGGCTGGTGCTGCACGCCAGCACCTGGTTCCAGGGCCACGACCTATGGGCACCGGCGTCCTACGTACAGCGCGAGGCCGTCGGCAACAACTGCCTCTCCATGCAGGTCGGGCAGTTGTCCAACGGCGGTATGGCGGCGCTGGAGCTCGCCGTGCCCCAGTTGCAGGCCGGCTCCGGCCCGCACAGTGTGCTGATCACCACGGGGGACCGCTTCTGCCTGCCGGGTTTCGACCGGTGGCACACCGACCCCGGAACGGTGTGCGGGGACGGCGGGACGGCGATCGTCCTGTCCCGGGCGGGCGGTTTCGCGCGGCTGCGCAGCCTGGTCACGGTGTCCGATCCGACGCTCGAGGGGATGGGCCGGGGCGACGACGATTTCGCGCCGGCGCCACTGGGCACCCGCTCGCCGATCAGTGTGGCGGCCTCCCGGGACCACCTGGTGCGCGAGGTCGGACTGACGAACCTGCTCGAGCGGCTGCAGTCGGGCCAACGCGCCTCGTTCGACCGGGCGCTGGACGAATCCGGCACGAAGGCCGCCCATGTCAGCTGGTTCGTACTGCCCAACCTCGGGCGTCCGAAGATGGACGCCCAGTTCTTCCAGGTCCTGGACATCGAGCCCGAGCGGAGCACCTGGTCGTGGGGCTCGCAGGTGGGCCACCTCGGCGCCGGAGACCCGTTCGCCGGGCTCGCGCATCTGGTACGTAGCCGGGCGCTGAGTCCCGGTCAGTTCTGTGTCCTGGCCAGCGCGGGCGGGGGATTCGCCTGGTCGGTGGCCGTACTGGAGATCGTCGAAGAGCCGCCGGCCTCATGGCATATCGGGGACTGACCTCGATGCCTCTGCATCGAGCATGTTTCCACGCGGATTCTAGGCGCCCGCCCGACGCTGTCAGCCGGACCATTCACTGCTTTTGCCGTCGATACGGAGGTTGAGTCCCCAGCCATGAGGACCAGTGAAAGCTCAGCGGATGTGCTGCGGGAATTCCGCCGCCAACAACCTAAATGGTCGCCGTCACCTTCCGGCGACGGCAGCGAACAGTGCGTCGTGGAGGTTCCGCTCGACCACGCCCGGCCCGACGGACCGCGTCTGTCCATCGCCGTCAACCGGATACGTGCGAAGGATCCGGGCCGACGGCGTGGAATTCTCCTGGCACTCAACGGAGGGCCCGGCGGATACTTCGGACTGGGCCGCCGGTTTCCCGCGGTGCTCTCCCGCACCCGGCTCGGCGAATGCTACGACCTCATCGGGTTCGATCCGCGCGGGACGGGCGGCTCCACGCCCCTGACCGGCGAGATCACCCCGACAAAGGCGCCCTTCGACTCGCGGCCCACGGACGCCGATTTCCCGCTCGTCGCCGAGGACTTCCGCAGGCGCGAGGAGGGCAACCAGCGCGCCGGAGGGGAGCCGCGCCGGCACCACAGCACCCGGAATGTCGCCAGGGACATGGAGGTGATCCGGGAGGTGCTGGGCGAAGAAAAACTCAGCTTCATCGGTTACACCTACGGCACCTATGTCGGAGCTGTGTACGGCTCCATGTTCCCCTCCCGGCTGGACCGCTGCGTGCTCGATTCCTGCGTGCATCCGGACTGGTCCTGGCGAGAACAGTTCATGGCGCAGGGGCGAGCCAACCGCGCCAATGTCGAGAAATGGGCGGATTGGGCGGCGGAGCGCGTCGGGCTCTTCGGTCTCGGCGCCACGCAGGATGCGGTGATATCGGCAGTCGAGGAAGCGGCGCACAATACCGCGACGCAGGCCGGGAATTACCTCCGTACCCTTTTCGACGGCGCGATGGGGTCGCGATCCGCGAACCGGGCCAGGTGGGCGGAGCTCGGCCATCTCGTGGCGGACCTGCGCACCGGCGACAAGGCGACGGTCGAGAAGTGGCTCGCCGACGAAAAGGTGTGGCCTCCGGCAGAAACGGAAGGGACCACACGCTGCGGAGTACTCGACGCCGTCACGCTGGAGAAGGACTGGCCCGAGGACCTCGACGTCTACTTCGAGGACATGCGCCGCTTCCGTGAGCGTTACCCGTACGGATACGGAGTGATGCGCGCCCAGCCGTGGGTGGGGGCGTTCCGGGCCTTCACCCCGCCGGAGGAGCCTGCCAGCCTGACCGGTGAGGGCCTTGCGACCGGTCTCGTCGTCCACGCCGACGGCGACCCGACGGACCACTACGAGGGCGGGGCAGCGATGGCCGCGCGGCTGGGCTACCGGCTGATCACCGTCGCGGACTCCGGTCAGCACGAGATCTACGCGCTGAACGGCAACCCCGAAGTGGACGCGCTGGTCGACGCGTACCTCGTCGACGGCATCGTCCCGGAGGACACCGTCTGCACCAGCACGGTGCGCCGCCCGGACATCCCCGCGGACCGGGCCGGCGACACCGAGCGCCCGGCCGACCACACCGCCTGACCTCACCAGTGAAGGAAGGAACATGGCACGCGCACTCGTCATCGGCGGTGGCATCGCCGGCACAGTCACCGCGATCGCACTGCAGAAGGCCGGCCTGGAGCCGACCGTCTACGAAGCCTTCGACCGCACGGCGGACGGCATCGGCAACTTCGTCAATATCGCGCCGAACGGCATCGACGCCCTCGACAGCATCGGGCTGGGCGACCTCGTACGGAGCAATGGATTCGACACCCCGGCAATAGCGTTCTACAGCCACACCGGCAAACCACTGACCGGTGACGTGCCCACCGACCGGCTCTCCGCCGGCGGCATCATCATCCAGACGATCCGGCGTTCGGACCTCTACATCGCGCTGCGCGACGAAGCGGCCCGGCGCAAGATTCCCATCGAGTACGGAAAGCGGATCGTCGACGCCAGGAGCAGCGGCGGCAGGGTCCACGCCGTCTTCGCGGACGAGACGCACGCCGAGGGCGACCTGCTCGTCGGAGCGGACGGTCTGCGCTCCCAGGTACGCGGCATCATCGACCCGGCCGCTCCCGTACCGCGCTACCTCGGGGTGCTGAACGCCTTCGGCTGCGCACGCGGGTTCCCCACCGAGGGACCGCCCGGGGTCATCCGGATGTTCTTCGGGAAGAACAGCTTCTTCAGCTACACCAAGCACCCCAACGGCGATCTGTGGTGGTTCGCCAATCCGCCGCGCACGACCGAGCCCGACGCCGCGGAGCTCCGCAGGGCGAAGTTGTCCTGGCGCGCGGATCTGCTGGGGCTGTTCGCCTCCGACGGGACACCGGCGGCGCGGATCATCGCGGCCACACCCGATCTGGCGCCGCCCTCCCCCACGTACGACCTGCCGAAGGTGCCGCGCTGGCACCGGGGTCACATGATCGTGATCGGCGACGCCGCGCACGCGGTGTCCCCGACCGCCGGGCAGGGCTGCTCGGTCGCCATGGAGGACGCCGTCGTCCTGGCCAAGTGCGTGCGTGACGCGTCGAGCGTCAAACAGGCCTTCATCACCTACGAGTCGGTGCGCCGCAAGCGCGTGGAAGACATCGTGGCGCAGGGCAAGTACAACAACGAGGGCAATATGCGCCGAGGCCCGGTGGGCCGGTTCGTGCGCAACTACTTCATTTCACGGGCCTTCAAGGACGCGGCCGGCAAGACCGACCCGACGTGGATGAGCAGCCATCACATCGACTGGCACGCACCGGAACTGACCGGGGGCGACGGACTCGGTCTGCGGGCTCCGTCATGACCGGCTCACGGTCCGCCGCGCCCACGGATCCGACTCGCACAGCCGAGGAGACAGCGACGATGACCACTACCGCGGACGGCTCCGGCACGCAGCAGGAGACGTTCCCCTATGCCCGTCCGGCCCCCTTCACCCCGCCCCCGCAGTACGCGGCGATGGTCAAGAACGGTGTCACTCAGGTGACCCTCGCCAACACGGGCCTGCGCGTCTGGACGGTCACCGGACACGAATCCGTCCGCCGCATCCTGACCGACCCGCGGGCCAGCGCCTCCCGCAAGCACGCCAACTTCCCCTTCTACTTCGTCGCGCCGCCGCAGGCCCGTACCGAGACCTCCTTCATCGGCTACGACCCTCCGGAGCACACCATCTCCCGGCAGAAGGCCGCGGCCGCGTTCACGTATCAGCGGGTCCAGAAGCTGCGCGGTCGCATTCAGGAGCTCGTCGACGAGCACGTCGACCGGCTGCTGGCCCTGCCGCCGCCGGTGGACTTCCACCGCCTCTTCTCGCTGTCGCTGCCGACGACCGTGATCTGCGACATGCTCGGCATCCCGCAGAACGACCACGACTTCATCATCGAGCACAGCAACAACATGTTCGGCATCCTCAGCACCCCGGAGCAGCGGGTGGCGGCGATCGTCGAGGTCAACGCCTATGTGGAGAAGCTGGTCGAGCTGAAGGAGACGGAGCCGGGCGAGGATCTGATCAGCACCATCATCGCGGAGTACCGCAAGTCGGACGAGGACTACACCCGGCGGGACCTGGTCAACATGGTCCGGATGCTGATGAACGGCGGACACGAGACCACGGGCAGCATGCTCTCCTTCGGCACCGCCTGCCTGCTCGACAATCCCGAGCAGCTGGCGGAGCTGCTGGCCGACCCGGAGACGATGATCGGGCCGGCGACCGAGGAACTGCTGCGCGTGGTGACCATCGGGGACATCGGGGTACCGCGCGTGGCCCTGGAGGACATCGAGATCGACGGCACGGTCATCCCGGCCGGCGACGGCATCCTGTGCCTGCTCCTCACCGCAAACCGGGACCCGGAGGTCTTTCCCGAGCCGGAGAAGCTCATCCTGCGCCGGGGCAGCCGCAAGCAGGTCGGATTCGGTCACGGGGCGCACCACTGCATCGGCGCCGAGCTGGCGAGGCTTGAGATGCAGATCGCCTGGACGACACTGTTCCGCCGCATTCCCACGCTCAGGCTCGCCAAGCCGCTCGCGGACATACCCCGTAAGGAGGGCGCCATCGTCTACGGGGTACGGGAACTGCCCGTCACCTGGGACGAGTGATGGGCGACGAAATGGAGGCGTACGGGTCCGGCCTGGCCGAGCTCTATGAACTCATCTACGCCGGCCGCGGCAAGGACTACGCCGCCGAGTCGGCCGATGTGACCGCGCTCGTCCAGGCCCGGAAGCCGGATGCCGCATCCCTTCTCGACGTCGCCTGTGGGACCGGCGGTCATCTGGTCTTCTTCAAGCGGCACTTCGCCACCGTGGAGGGGCTGGAGCTCTCGGAGCACATGATCGCCAAGGCCGGGCAGAGCATGCCCGACGTGCCGGTGCACCAGGGCGACATGCAGGACTTCACGCTCGACCGCAAATACGACGCCATCTCCTGCATGTTCAGCTCGATCGGTTACGTGGGATCGGCGGCCGAGCTGAACAACACCCTCGCGAGCCTGGCGCGCCACCTGAATCCCGGTGGTGTGATCGTGATCGAGCCCTGGTACTTCCCGGAGGCATTCCTGCCGGGTTACATCGCGGACGATCTCGTCCGGACGGAGGACCGGGTCACGGTCCGCGTCTCCCACTCGGAGCGGCACGGCGACCAAGTGCCGATCATCGTCCACTACATCGACGCCCGTAAGGACGCCGGGATACGGCACTTCACGGATGTCCACCGGATGCATCTCTTCACCAGGCAGCAGTACGAGACCGCCTTCGAGCGCGCCGGCTGCTCGGTGGAGTACATCGACCGGGCCCGCTTCGGCTGCGGGCTGTTCGTCGGCGTACTGAAGTGACGAAACCTCTGTCGGGCCCGGTCCTGTTGACCGGGCCCGACAGAAGTTTCTGGGTTGTGCGTATGACGCCTGTGATGTTTCAGGCTTCCAGGCGGTCCCCGGCCGTCGCAGTGGACCACATGGTGCCGAGCGACTCTTCGAGTCCGATACGGGGCTGCCAGCCGAGCAGTTGCCCGGCGAGCCGGATGTCGGCCCGGGTCCAGGCGCCCCCGAGGCTCGGGACGTGCCGGATCTCCTCGTCGATCATGTCGACGGTATGCCCGGCGGCGGTGACGAACAGCCGGACCAGCGTGCGCATGTCCACGGCCACGCCGCTGCCGATGTTGAGCACCCTGCCGCTCACCGACGTCTCGACGGCCTTGACGACCGCCTCCGCGACATCGCGGACGTCCACGAAGTCGCGCCTGGCCTGGGTCATGACCACCGGCATGCGCTGACCGGAGGCGAGAGCCTGACGCAGCATGCCGACGAGCTTTCCGGGGAAGCTCGCCGGCGAAGGGTGCGGTCCGCTGACGTTCGCAGCCCGCAGCACCAGGCCGTCGACGAGGCCGCTGCCCACTGCGTCCAGCACGGCCTGCGATCCGGCGAGCTTGGTCCTGGTGTACGCAGTGCCGGGGCGCGGCGTGATGGTCTCGTCCATGGCGGTGCCCGCGGCGACCTCGCCGTACTCGTGCATCGTTCCGATGTGCACGATGCGGGAGCGCCAGGGCAGCGCGGACATACCCGCGAGCAGCCGGCCCACCAGGCCGACATTGACGAGGGCCATGTCCTGTTCCGACTTGGTCCAGCCGTCCGTCGCGTTCGCCGCGTCGGTCGAGTTGACCACCACACCGATCCGCTCGGCCCGCAGCAAGGCCGTGATCTCCTCCGTGGTGGCGTGCGCAAGGTCGAGAGGGACGAAGGTATGGGCCGAGACGTGCGGAGCGGGGTGGCGGGCCACGACGACGATGTCATGGCCCCGGACGGAGGCGGCGGCACAGATGTGCCGCCCGATCCACCCGGTGCCGCCGAGAACCGCCACCCGCTGCCGGCCGCTCCGCCCGTCCTCTGCGCTCATCCTGTCTCTCCACGTCTCGGGCCACGTCGTCGGGGCCGGGGGCCCTGTGCCTGCCCGGCCGTCGGTTCTCGGCCAGGGCGTGTTTTAGAAGTAGCGCCGTCCGCCCGTAGGGCGGGCCCTGCGGCGTCTGGTGCGTGCAATCGCAAGGCGGTGGGGGCACCCCCGGACGAAGTCTGGGGGAGATCGCCCTCGTACTGGACGTACTTGGGCGACTCCGACAACATCGCGTGGGGGCACCTCCCAGCGGTAGCTGGGGGAGTGCGTGCCAGGCGTCGCGGGGCAGGCGGGACTTCTAAAACACGCCCTACGGCTGCCGCTTCGTCACCAGGTCCACGAGCACCGACACCGTCTCACCGGGCGACGGCTGTTGCGCGATGTGGTCCGCCACGCCCTGCGCCTGCTTTCGGTAGCCGGGGCCGTCCAGCAGATCGCCGACGGCTTCCAGCATCGACTCGGGGCTCAGCTCCATGGGCGGAAGGTGGCGCACCGCACCCAGATCGGCGAGGCGCCGGATCGCGTCGAGCGGCTTGCCACGTCCGGGGACCACCACCTGGGGCAGCCCCTGGGAGAGACAGGCCATCATGGTCCCCGGGCCGCCGTGGTGGACAGCCACGTCGCAGGCGGGAAGCACGGAAGTCAGCGACAGCCAGCCGGTGGCGACAACCGAATCCGGCAGGGGCCCGAGCTGTCCGACCAAGTGGTCCGCCACCGCGACGACCAGTTCCGCGTCCAGCATCCCGAGCGAACGCACGATGTTCCCCAGCATCGGGGCACCGCCGATCTGCGGCTGGACGGAGCCAAGCGTGATCAGCAGCCTGGGGCGGGTGCGGGGCCGCAGGGCCCACTCGGGTACGGTGCCCGGCTCGCCGTACGACACGTACCTGATCGGCTGGGCGCCGGGCGTCGGATCACCCAGCATGGGCGGGCAGTTGTCGAGGATCAGGTCTGGCGCCGGCAGCTCGGCGAGCCCCAGCTCCTTCAGCTCCGGCTGCAGCTCGGCGGCGACCCAGGGCACGACCGGCAGATCGCCGGGGCCCACGACGTGCTTCACCCAGGGGATGTCGTGGAGCGCCGCGGCCGCAGCGGCGGCGGCGTACGAGTAGGCCTCGGCGACGATCAGGTCGGGGCGCCACCCCTCCACGAGGCCGCTCATGCCCTTCAGGGTGCGCGCGGCCAGCCGGCCGAAGCCGCGGCCGATGCCCTCGGCCATCTCCTCATCGGTGTCGGGCACCTGGACCCGTCCGCCCGTGCGGTCCTTGGACATGACCTCGCCCATGTCGAGGGGCCCGCAGATCGGCGCCATCGGCAGGCCGGAACCGCGGACAGGCCCCTCGAAGCTCTCAGGAGCCGCGACGAGCACCTCGTGGCCGGCCGCGCGCAGCGCCCAGGCAAGGGGGACGATCGGGTAGTACAGCGGGTGGGCAGGACCCGTGGCCACCAGTATCTTCATGCCGGGAAGCTACAAAGACGGGCCGGAATATCGCTCGAATCCGGCTGGTCCGACGGCTGTTCGCGGCCCGGCGGTCGTGGCGGCCCGGCCGTTGTCGCGGCCTCGCGGTCGTCGCGGCCTCGCGGTCATGGAGTGGTGCGGCGCGGGGCCAGTGCCCTCTCGATCTCCATGCACTGCGCATGGTCCGGCAGCAGTCCGTCGGCCCGGGCCTGTGCGAGCGAGGGGGCCACTCGGTCCCGGTCGGAAACGACCGGGCGGATGCCGTCGGGCAGTGGCAGATTAAGCTCGGGGTCGAAAACGGACAGCGCCAGCTCGTTCTCCGCGACGTAACTTCGGGAGAGCGTGTAGGACATGACGGTCTCGTCCCGCAGAGCGACGAAGGCGTGCCCCACCCCGACAGGCAAGTACAGCGCGCGGAATTCGACCGGATCGAGAACGACGGCGTCGCACTGCCCGAAGGTGGGTGAGCCCACCCGGATGTCCACCACGATGTCGAGGGCCTGCCCCTGCGCGCAGTACACATATTTCGCCATGCCCGGCGGGGTGCGCGTGAAGTGCACACCGCGCACGACGCCGCGCCGCGATCTGCTGTAACTGGTCTGGGACACCGCGAAGAGGGGCCGCCCGGTCGCTTCGACGAACGCCTCCTCCTGGAACGGCGACACGAACAGGCCACGGGAGTCCTTGAACACCTGCGGAGTGAAGGCCAGGGCACCGGCGACCTTGAGTTCTCGCGACTCCAACTCTCGTCCCTCCTCTGCCGAGCATCGATGACCGTGCGCCGGTCGTCGTGCTTCGGGCCCGGCGCCCGGGGCGGCGGCCGGGTCGTCCGACCGGACTTTGCGGCCGGTACCTCGAACCTGGCTACAGGTCCGCTGCAAGCCGCCGCGCGGTGTGCGGGTCCGCGGCGCATTCGCCCGCGATCGCGGTCAGCAGCTGACCGCGACGGGGACTAGCTTGGGCCCCTTGCGGGGTGCCGTTCACTTCTCCCCCGCCAAAGTCACATGCCCAGGAAGCCCAGGTGAAGGGACACCATGGCAGAACTACTCACCCGCCGGAGCCTCAACCGGGCGACGCTGGAACGACAACTGCTTCTGCGCCGTACGGACTTGGCCGCTCCGGCCGTGATCGAGCAGGTGGCCGGACTGCAGGCACAGGACCCCGACCCGCCGTACATCGGGCTGTGGAGCAGGATCACGGACTTCCGTCTCGACGATCTCACCAAGCTGCTGAACGAGCGGATGGTGGTCCGGGCGACACTGTTCCGCGGCACCCAGCACCTGGTCACGGCAGAGGACTATCTGTGGCTGCGGCCTCTGCTGCAGCCGATGCTGGACCGCTGGCAAAAGGGCGCCTTCGGCAGATTCACCACCGGGCTGGACCTCACCGAACTCGCCGCCGCCGCCCGGACGGTGCTCGGCGCGTCCACGCTCACCAGGCCCGAACTGGGCCGGGCCCTGGTGGAGCGGTGGCCCGGACGGGACCCGGTCGCGCTGGCCAGGTCGGTGCAGGGGCTGCTGCCTGTGGTGCATCCACCGCCGGACGGCACGTGGGGGCGGCGCGGTACGACGCCGTTCACACTTGCCGACCAGTGGCTCGGCCGCCCGCCGGCCACCGATCCCTCGCCGCGCGAGCTGGTCCAGCGCTACCTCGCGGCCTTCGGTCCCGCCACCGTGAAAGACATCCAGGCGTGGAGCGGCATGACCCGGCTGCGCGAAGTGGTCGAGGCGCTGCGGCCGGAGTTGCGCGTGTTCCGGGGGGAGGCGGGCGAGGAGCTGTTCGACCTCCCCGAGGCGCCACGACCCGACCCGGACACGACCGCGGCCGTCCGTTTCCTCGCCGCGCTGGACAACGTGGTGCTCGGCCATGCGGACCGGACGCGGATGATGACGGACTCCCAACGCAGGCACATCATCGTCGAGGCGGCGGTGACCGTGGACGGCTTCGTCCGTGGTCTGTGGGGAATCAAGCGGGACAAGGGCTCGGCGGTGCTGACCGTGAAGCTCTTCTCGCCCTTGAGCGCGAACGAGGAGGAGGCGGTGACCGATGAGGGCGCCCGCCTGCTGCGGTTCGCCGCCGAGGACGCCGACCACTACGACATCCGGTACCGCCCGGTCGACACGCCCTGACCGGGCCGCACGGGCAGCGACTTGTGCCTGCCCGTGCAGCCCGGCGCCCTGCGGCCGCCACGTCACGCTCAGGATCCGCCCTGTTGGGCATCCGAGGGTCGTGGCGGCCTGTGTCTCAGACGGCGGTGAGTTCCTGTGCGATGGCCATGACGTACTCGCCGTAGCGTGACTTGCCGAGCCGGGCGCCGAGGCGGTAGCAGTCCTCGCTGTCGATGTAGCCCATCCGCAGGGCGACCTCCTCGACGCAGGCGATGCGTACGCCCTGCCGCTCCTCCAGCGTGCCCACGTACTGTCCTGCCTGCAACAGGGAATCGGGGGTGCCGGTGTCCAGCCATGCGAAGCCCCGGCCGAGGTTCACGAGCCGGGCCGTGCCCCGCTCCAGATACCAGCGGTTCACATCGGTGATCTCGAGCTCACCGCGGGCGGAGGGCTTCAGGTTCTTGGCCACGTCCACCACGGCGTTGTCGTAGAAGTAGAGCCCGGTGATCGCCGTGTTGGAGCGCGGTTTCGCCGGCTTCTCCTCGATGGACACGAGCTTCCCGTCGGGGCCGACTTCTCCCACGCCGTATCGTTCCGGATCCTGCACCGGATAGCCGAAGAGGACGCATCCGTTCACGTTCCGGCTGTTTTCCGCGAGGACGGAATAGAAGTGATGGCCGTGGAAGATGTTGTCGCCGAGGATGAGCGCGACCGAGTCGTCACCGATGTGATCGGCGCCGATGACGAAGGCTTCCGGCAGCCCGTTGGGCTGCGCCTGTTCGCTGTACTCGATCCGCAGCCCCAGCTGGGAACCGTCCCCCAGCAGTCTCTTGAACTGCGGAAGGTCCACCGGCGTAGAAATGATCAGTATGTCTCTGATGCCGGTGAGCATGAGCACACTGAGCGGATAGTAGATCATGGGCTTGTCGCCGACGGGGAGCAGCTGTTTGGAGACTGCAAGTGTCAGCGGCTGGAGCCGGGTTCCGGATCCACCCGCCAGTATGATCCCCTTCACCAGGTCACTCCCACTCTTTGAATCCAATGGACCTGCGCGCCGGCAACTAAGCCAGGCGGTATTCGAGCCTCTCTCAACACCGGCTCGAATAGGGGCAGATGCCGGCCGCCGCTATCTCAAGTGCCCGTCTAGCTCCGTTCGAGGGGGCCTTCATAGCGTGTGAACATGACGACTTGCCGTGCCTGCCGGGGCCCAGTGACCGAGTTCTTCGACTTCGGCCGCCAACCGCTGTCCGACGCATTCCGCCGGCCTCAGGACACTTCGGAGGAATTCTTCTACCGCCTCGCGGTCGGCGTCTGCGAGGAATGCACCATGGTGCAGCTCATGGAGGAAGTGCCGCGCGAGCGTATGTTCCGCGAGGACTACCCGTACCACTCGTCGATGTCCTCGGTGATGCGCGAGCATTTCACCACGACCGCCCGCCGACTGATGGAAACGGAATGCCGCGGCAGCGACCCCTTCGTGGTCGAAATCGGCTGCAACGACGGCGTCATGCTCAAGACCATCGCCGAGAGCGGCATCCGTCACCTGGGCGTCGACCCCTCTCGTGACGTGGTCGAACTGGCCGCCGCCAAGGGCGTCCGCGTACGCTTCGACTTCTTCCAGGAGTCCACGGCGGCCGAGATCAGAGCCACGGAAGGGCCGGCCGACGTCATCTACGCGGCGAACACGATCTGCCACATTCCGTATGTGGACTCGGTCTTCCGCGGAATCGACGCGCTTCTCGCGCCCGACGGTGTTTTCGTGTTCGAGGACCCGTACCTCGGCGACATCGTGGAACGCGCCAGCTTCGACCAGATCTACGACGAGCATTTCTATCTGTTCTCCGCGTCGTCGGTACGTGCGACGGCCCGGCGGTTCGGATTCGATCTCGTCGACGTCCAGCGTCTTCCGGTCCATGGCGGCGAAGTCCGCTACACCATCGCCCGTCAGGGACGCCGCGAACCGAGCGCCGCCGTCGCGGAACTGATCGCCGACGAGCAGCAGCGCCAGCTCACCGACACCACCATTCTCGAACGGTTCGGCATGCAGGTGAAGCGGAACTGCGAGGACCTGACGACCCTTCTGCACCAACTGCGCGAGGCGGGGCACAGCGTCGCCGCCTACGGGGCGACGGCGAAAAGCGCGACCGTCACCAACTACTGTGGTATCGGGCCCGATCTCGTACCCGCGATCTTCGACTCGACCGCCGCGAAGCAGGGACGCCTCTCACCGGGTACGCACATTCCCATCAGGCCTCTCGAGGAGTTCTCCGCTCCGTATCCCGAATACGTCCTCCTCTTCGCGTGGAACCACGCGGAGGAGATCATCGCCCGGGAGAAGGCTTTCCGTGAGCAGGGCGGCAAGTGGATTCTCTATGTCCCGGACGTCCGTGCCATCTGATCAGCGGCCCGGGGTTCCGTCACGGCCGACGGCCGTGACGGAACACGATCCGGCTCCGCCCGCCCACCGCGGGACCCCTCACGAAAGCGTGATGCTGCCATGACCAGAGTGCTCGTCACGGGCGGAGCGGGCTTCATCGGCTCCCACTACGTGCGCACCCTGCTGGGCCCCGGCGGACCGGGGGATGTGACCGTCACCGTCCTGGACGCCCTGACCTACGCGGGCAACCGGGCCAATCTCACCCCTGTCGAGGCCCATCCCGGCCTGACGTTCGTACACGGAGACATCTGTGATGTGGAGCTGGTCCACGCGCTGATGAGCGATCACGACCAGGTGGTGCACTTCGCGGCCGAGTCCCATGTCGACCGGTCCATCCGTGACGCGGCCGGCTTCGTACGGACCAATGTGGTGGGGACGCAGAATCTGCTCGACGCCGCGCTGCGCCATGAAGTCGGCCGTTTCCTGTACGTCTCCACCGACGAGGTCTACGGCTCCATCGAGAACGGATCCTGGACCGAGAGCTCTCCCCTTCAGCCGAACACCCCTTACGCGGCCTCCAAGGCGGCCGGGGACATGCTCGCCCTCTCCCAGCACCGGACCCACGGCCTGGACGTCCGGGTCACCCGGTGCTCCAACAACTACGGCCCGTACCAGTTCCCGGAGAAGCTGATCCCGCTGTTCATCACCAGGCTGCTGGACGGCCGGGAGGCGCCGCTGTACGGCGACGGCGGCAACATCAGGGACTGGCTCCATGTGGAGGACCACGTCCGCGCCGTCGAGCTGGTCAGAACCAGGGGCCGCGCGGGCGAGGCCTACAACATCGGCGGCGGCACCCTGATGGCCAACCGGGACCTGGTCGACCTGATCGTGCGCGCCTGCGACGCGGACTGGGACCAGATCCGGTACGTCGAGGACCGCAAGGGCCACGACCGCCGCTACTGCGTGGACCACACCCGGATCACCGAGGAACTCGGCTACCGACCCACGGTCGACCTCACCACCGGCCTGGCCGAGACGGTGACCTGGTACAGGACCAACCGGTCCTGGTGGGAACCACTGCTCGCCGACGCGGTACTGACCTGACCCGGAGCGCGGACGTCCAGGGCGTCGTCCCGGTTCCACCGGCATTTCCCCCAGGCGGTCGCGAGCTTCTCTCGAGCGGGCCGCTCCATTTTCAGACATGCCGGGTACGGCTCGGTCGGCCATTCTCTCGACGCAGAAACCATGGAGGCGCCATGTCGGCACCGCCCGTTCCCACCGCGCCCGACGCATCGTCATCAAGGCTGCGCTCGCTCACCGGGATGCGATTCGTCGCCTCCTTCATGGTGCTGATCTGCCATATAGGGATCGTCCTGGTACCTCGCGTGCAGAAGCCCGGGCTCACCTGGACCGAGCCCTACTTCTACGCGTTGGGGCCCACCGGAGTGGTCTTCTTCTTCGTCCTCAGCGGATTTGTGCTGACCTGGGCGGCGCGCCCCGGTGACACCAGCAAACTCTTCTGGCGCCGCCGCCTGGTGAAGATCTATCCGAACCACCTGGTCACCCTGGGCGCCGCCCTGGTCCTGATGCTCATCACGGGCCACGCGGTGACGGCGGCCAACACCGTCCCCACCCTGTTCCTCGTGCAGGCCTGGATTCCCGACCAGGAGGTCGTGCTGAACTACGCCTCCAACGCCCCCACCTGGTCGCTCGCTTGCGAGCTGTTGTTCTATCTGGCCTTCCCCGCGCTGCTCCCACTGCTGAACAGGATCCGCGCCGGGCGGCTGTGGCTGTGGATGGGCGGTGTCGCCCTGCTGATCTGCGCGCTGCCGTTCGTCGCGCTGTTGCTGCCCGAACAGCCGGTGATGACGAACACCGACGTGCCGTGGTGGCCGTTGTGGTTCACCTACTACTTCCCCATCAGCAGGATGCTGGAATTCATGCTCGGAATGCTGACAGCGCGGATCGTGCTCAGCGGGCGCTGGATCGGACTACCGCTCGTCCCGGCCATACTGCTGGCAGGGGCGAGCTTCGTCGTCACCGCCGGATTGCTGCCGGAAATGTACAGCCAGACATCCGCGATCGCGTTCTTCATCGCCCTGCTCATCGCCGCCGGCGCCACCGCCGATGTGCGGGGCCACCGTACGCTCTTCCGCAGCCGGACCATGATCTTCCTCGGCGAGATCTCCTTCGCCCTGTACATGGTGCACTGGCTGGTCATTCTGTACGGCCCGATGCAGATGGCCGGGGCGAACGGCTGGACGGCGCAGTCGACGGTCTCCCGTGCCCTGGTCGACGGGGGCCTGACCGTGGTGATCACCCTGCTGCTGGCGTGGTTGCTCTATCGGCTGGTCGAGCGCCCCGCGGTGCGCCGCTGGAGCCGGCCCGCCGCAGTAGCAAGGTCTTCGCCGCCACGGGCGGACGTGGGGGTCGGCTCGTAACCGGAGCTGCGCGGCGGCCGCTGAGAACGACGCTGCTGCCCGGCCTCGACGGGGGCTCCCTCATGCGTCGAGCCCCCGCCACGCCTGCCGGCGCCCCGTAGGACGCCGCCCCGGCTTCGTCCGACTGGTCAGCAGATCCTGGGCAGTTGCTCCCCGATCGGCAGATCGACCACGCGCGTGCCCCCGAGACCCGTGCGGGCCACCACCATGCCCGGGTGCGCCTCAACCGCCTCACCGATCACCGTCGCCGCCGCGCCCAGGGGATGCGCCCGCATGGCGCTCAGCACCGCGTCGGCGTGCTCGCGGGGGACGAACGCGACGAGCTTGCCCTCGTTGGCCACGTACATCGGGTCGAGGCCCAGGATGGCGCAGGCGTTGGCCACGGCCGGCGGGACGGGGACGCTGCGCTCCTGGATGACGACGCCGGTGCCGGAGGCCGCCGCGATCTCGTTGAGGGCGGCGGCCAGCCCGCCGCGGGTGGGGTCGCGCAGCACATGCAGGTCCGAGGTCACCGCGAGCATGGCCTCGACAAGGCCTCCCAGGGCGGCGCAGTCACTCTCGATCTCCACGCCGAACTCCAGGCCCTCACGGACGCTCATGATCGCCACGCCGTGGACGCCGATGTCGCCACTGACGATCAGTACGTCTCCGGGGACCACGCGCTCCGGCCGCAGATCGACACCCGCCGGGATGAGCCCGATCCCGGACGTGTTGATGAAGATGCCGTCTCCGTGTCCGGCCTCCACGACCTTGGTGTCGCCGGTCGCCACCTCGACGCCCGCGACGCGCGCGGCCGCGCCCAGTGCCTCGGCCACGCGTCCGACGACCGAAACCTCGACGCCCTCCTCCAGAATGAATCCGCAGGACAGGTAGGCGGCCCGGGCACCGCTCATGGCCAGGTCGTTGACGGTGCCGTTGACCGCGAGGTCGCCGATGCTGCCGCCGGGGAAGAACAGTGGCCGCACCACGAACGAGTCGGTGGAGAAGGCCAGTCGGACACCCCCGAGGGAGACCGCGGCGGAATCTCCCAGCTGTGACAGCGTCTGTCCGCCGAAGGCGGGCGCGAAGATGTGCTGGACGAGCTCGGCGGACATCGCGCCGCCACCACCGTGGCCCATCACCACCCGGGGCTGGTCGCGAAGCGGTGCCGGGCAGGTCCACGCCGTGAGGTCCGGCAGCGGTACACGGAGCGCGGTGGTCTCAGACAACGGTGCTCGCCTCCAGGGATGGGGTCGTGAGGTCCAGCCGCCGGTAGAGGTAGTAGGCGGCGCACGCGCCCTCGCTGGAGACCATCGTGGCTCCGAGCGGATTGCGGGGGGTGCAGGTGGTGCCGAAGGCCTCGCACTCATGCGGCTTCAGCAGGCCCTGCAGGACCTCACCGCTGCGGCACTCGGCCGGCTCCCGGGTGTCGATGCCGGTCACCGAGAAGCGGTACTCGGCGTCGTACTGCCGGTAGCGGGGGGACAGCCGCCAGCCACTGCGGGGGATGACGCCGATGCCGCGCCAGGCCCGGTCGGTGACCTCGAAGACGTCCTCGAGCATTGCCTGGGCGGCGGGGTTTCCCTCGGGCCGCACAGCGCGCTGATAGGCGTTGTCCACGGTGTGCTCGCCGCGTTCCAGCTGCCTGACGGTCCGGCGTACGCCTTCCAGGATGTCCAGCGGCTCGAATCCGGTGACCACGATCGGGACGCGGTACCGTTCGGCCAGTTCGGGATATTCCCCGAGGCCCATCACGCTGCACACGTGTCCGGCTGCGAGGAACGCCTGGACCCGGCAGCTCGGCGACTCCATGATCGCCTCGATCGCCGGGGGCACCCGTACATGGGACACCAGCAGGCTGAAGTTCGGAATATTGAGCTTGCGCGCCTGGTAGACCGTCATCGCGTTGGGTGGCGCGGTGGTTTCGAAGCCGATACCGAAGAACACCACCTCGCGCCCCGGATTCTCCTGAGCGATCCGCAGGGCATCGAGCGGGGAGTAGACAACCCGCACATCGCCGCCCGCGCTGCGGACCTGGAACAGGTCGCGGCCGGTGCCGGGGACCCGGAGCATGTCCCCGAACGAACAGAAGATCACCTCGGGGCGGGAGGCGATCTCCAGCGCCTTGTCGATGACTTCGAGCGGGGTGACGCACACCGGGCAGCCCGGCCCGTGGATCAACTCGACCTGTTCCGGGAGCAGTTGATCGATGCCGTGCCGGATAATGGTGTGGGTCTGTCCTCCGCAGACCTCCATCAGGGCCCATGGCCGGGTCACGATGGAGTGGATGTCGTCGAGCAGGCGCCGGGCCAGGTCCGGGTCCTGGAATTCGTCGATGTACTTCACTGCCGGGCCTCCTGCGTTGTCTCGCTGCTGTCGGGCCGCGGGGATCCGCTCGCCTCCGCGGCCAGTTCCCACGGGTCGCCGAACTCCTCCTGGAGCATGCCGAGATTGGCGAACAGCTCGAGAGTCTGCTTGGCCGACTCCTCGTCCAGGCGCTGCAGGGCGAACCCGACGTGGACGATGGCGTATTCGCCGACCTGGAGGTCCGGCAGGTATTCCAGGCACACCTCCTTGACCACACCGCCGAAGTCGACGGTGGCCATGCGGGTGCCGTCCCGTTCCTCGATATCCATCACTCTGCCGGGTACCGCCAGGCACATGGGGGTTCTCCTCGCTGTTGTGATCCGTCTTCCCGGCCTTGCCGGGTCTGCGTCAGTCGGCGGTTACGCGCCCGGCGACAACCAGCTGACCGAGCGCCAGTCCCCCGTCGTTCGGGGGGACTTGGTGGTGGCGCAGGACCGTGAAGCCGTCCCGCCGCAGCGCTTCGGCGCACGCGGAGGAGAGCAGGGCGTTGGCGAACACGCCTCCGGTCAGGGCGACGGTGTCCAGTCCGTGCCGCTCGCGTGCCATGAGGCAGGTCCTGCGGACAAGGCCCGTCACCGCCGTGTGAAAGCGTGCGGCGATGAGTTCCCGCGCCGTTCCCGCGCGTACGTCGTCGACGACCGCCGCCAGTACGGGCGCGGGCTCCGCGGTCAGCGCGCCCCCGGCGGCCTGCTCGGCAGGACGCAGCCCGAACTCGTAGCCGGTGCCGTCCGCCCCCGCCGCGACAGCCAATGCGGCGGCTTCCAGCTCGATGGCGGCCTGCGCCTCGTATCCGGCCCGGTGACACACGCCCGCGAGCGAGGAGACGGCGTCGAACAGCCGCCCCATGCTCGAGGTGGGGACACAGTTCAGGTTCCGCTCCAACTGGCTCTTGAGAACTCGGCGTTCATCGGACGGGCAGGCGCTCGCACAGGGAAGGTCGTCCGTCCAGGCGATCCCTGCCGCGCGCAGATGGGCCAGAGCCATCCGGTACGGCCGGTGCACTGCGGCGTCCCCGCCCGGCAGCGGGACGTAGGCGAGGTGCGCGAAGCGGGCGAACCCGTCGTAGTCCGCGAGCAGCATCTCCCCGCCCCACACCGCCCCGTCATCGCCGTAGCCGGTGCCGTCGAATGCGATGCCGATCACCGGTCGGCCGCCGTCCAGGCCGTGCTCGGCCATCGCGGCCGCGATGTGTGCGTGATGGTGCTGCACCCGTACGATCCGCCTGCCCGCCGCGTGACGCTCGGCCCACCGCCCGGAGCGGTAGACGGGGTGTCGGTCGGCCGCCAGGATTTGGGGCTTCACCCCGGTGATCGACTCCAGCTGCCGTTCGGCGTGCTCGAAGGCGTGCTGCGTGGCGAGGTCGTCCATGTCCCCGATGTGCGCCGACAGCCAGGCTCTGCGCCCCTCGGCGAGGCAGAACGTGTTCTTCAGGTCGCCCCCCACGGCCAGGGCGGGCCGCACGGACACCGGAAGAGCGACGGGCAGCGGGGCGTAACCCCGTGCGCGGCGAATCGTCAGCCGCTCCCCGTCGCAGACGCGCACCACGGAGTCGTCGCACGGCACGTGAATCGGGCGGTCGTGCGTCAGCCAGGCGTCGGCCAGGTGAGCCAGCCGGTCCAGCGCTTCCGCATCGTCGGTGACGATCGGCTCACCTGCCGTGTTTCCGCTGGTCATGACGAGCAGACGCGGCCCCGCGGGGTCCCCGGACAGTCCGAGGAGCAAGTGGTGCAAGGGGGTGTACGGGAGCATGACGCCGAGGTCGGGGCTGCCCGGCGCGACCGCGTCCGACAAGTGGGGACCGCGGGCCCCCGGCAGGGCGTCGGCCCGGCGACGCAGGAGGACGATGGGCCGGACGCCGCCGGTCAGCAGGACTCGCTCCTCGGGGCTGACGCGTACCAGGTGCTCGACATCGTCGATGTCCCTGGCCATCAGCGCGAACGGCTTGTCGCCGCGGGCTTTGCGGTGGCGCAACAGTGCCACCGCACGGGAGTTGGAGGCGTCACAGGCGAGGTGGTAGCCGCCGAGGCCCTTGACGGCGAGGATCGCACCGGCGGACAGGAGCCTGCGGGCCTCGGCGACCGGGTCCGTCGCGGATTCGGGTCGGGGCGGCCCGCCCGGGGACGCGTGCAGCAGGCGCAGGCGGGGTCCGCAGGCGGGGCAGGCGACCGGCTGCGCGTGAAAGCGGCGGTCGGCCGGATCAGCGTACTCACGGGCGCAGTCGGGGCACATGGGGAAGCCGGCCATGGTCGTGTGGGCCCGGTCGTACGGGAGGCCGGTGACGATGGTGAAGCGCGGGCCGCAGTGTGTGCAGGTGATGAACGGGTGGCGATGACGCCGGTCGCCCGGATCGGCCAGCTCCGTGCGGCACGCGTCGCAGGTGGCCACGTCCGGGGAGACCAGCGTGCGGGCCGGCCCCTGCGAACGGGAAGCGAGGATGGCGAATCCGCGGTCGCCCGCCGTGGGTACGTCCTGGTGGTCGACGGACTCCACCACGGCCAGCGGGGGAGCCTCAAGCGCGATCCGGTCGCAGAACAGGGCGACGGCGGACGGTGCGCCTTCGACCTCGGCGACGACGCCGTCCGCGGTGTTGGTCACATGGCCGGCCAACTCCAGCCCCGTGGCGAGGTTGTAGAGGAACGGCCGGAATCCGACGCCTTGTACGACACCGCGGACGGTGACCCGCCGGCGCTGAACCGCCTCGGCAAGGGCGAGGGCCGACTGGGAAGTGATCACGGGCGGGAGTGCGCCACTACACCGGGGACGGCCCCGAACAGGCGGGAGGACTCGACCGGGCGGACAGCTGCCTGTGTATGCGCATGGGGCTGAGAGTGGGGCTGCGGGTGAGACTCCGAAGCGGCCTCGTGATGGTGGTGATCATTCTGCGGCCGGCCCATGACCGGCGCGTGCACCGCGCCGCCGTCCGCCACCGCCATCGCCCGGTCGAGCAGCGCACCGGCGCCCTCGCCTCGGCGAGCGGAGGTCATGACCACTTCCACACCAGGGTTGACCTGCTCGACATGAGCACGGAACGCCGCCTCGTCGAACTCGACGGCGGCCGCGATGTCGGTCTTGGTGACCACCACCAGATGCGCCAGTCCGAATGCGGTGGGGTACTTCAGCGGTTTGTCCTCCCCCTCGGTCACCGACGCGAACACGACCCGCAGTGCCTCACCGAGGTCGTAGGAGGCCGGGCAGACCAGGTTGCCGACGTTCTCCACGAAGAGCAGCCGGGTGCCGTCGGGCAGCCATCCCTCCAGGTGTCTTGCGAGCATCCCGGCCTCGAGGTGGCACAACCCGTCGGTGAGAACCTGCTTGACCGGCACACCGGAGCGGGCCAGGCGCTTGGCGTCGTTCTCGGTGGCGAGGTCCGCGGTCAGGGCGGCCACCGGCACTCCCCCCTCACGCGCCAGGAGCAGTTCGCGTTCCAGCAGGGCCGTCTTCCCGCTTCCGGGGCTGGACAGCAGGTTGACTACCGTGGTGCCGCGGCCAGCCAGTTCGGCGCGCAGCGCGTCCGCCGTCGCGTCGTTCTTGGCGAGTACCGCCTGTTGCAGGTCCACGACTCGGCACATGGTTCAGCGCTCCTCGGAGATCGGTTCGCGGGTGCGTTCGCGCGCAGGGCCGTCCTCCCAGTGCACGTCGGCGATTCGCAGCTCGCGGCCCGAGAGCAGCCCGGCGGTCGCCTCGCCACACACCGGGCAGCACAGTTGCGGTGGCATGCCGACCGCCCAGTCGTCCGCGCAGGAAGCACAGTGGGCTCGGCCCGGCACGGATTCGGTGACCAGTTCGGCGCCTTCCAGGACGGTCCCCGCGCAGGCCAGTTCGAAGCAGAAGGACAGGGCGTCGGGGACGACTCCTGCCAGCTCGCCGACTTTGAGTCGTACGGAGGTGACCGCGGTGACGCCGCCGGCGCGGGCAGCGGCTTCCTCCACCTGGCCCACAACAGCCAGCGCGATGGACATCTCGTGCATCGGTCTCCGTCCTGGCGGAGGCCGATCCAGGGGCGGCCGGTCCGCTCGGCTCCATTACAGGCGGCGTTCGGACGCAAGGTGCCGTGGCTCGCCGACTCCGCGGCCCGCGTAAGCCATTCGGTGCAGCCGCCGGGTCACATCCTCCGCATGCGCAGGTAGCGCCTGACGTCGGGCAGGAACTCTTTCACCACGGCGGCGAGGGCGGTGGCGGCTGCGGCAGAGGCAGCGCCGATGAGGGGCTTCTTCATGGTCTTCTCGGACTTCTTCATGGTCTTCTCCTCAATTCCCGGCCGGTTCGGCCGTGGTCCTGGATGCCGGCGCTTCGTATGTGCCGTCCCGCACCATGCCCAGCACCCATCGCACGGCCTCCGGCACCGCGGCGGCCACTGGCGGGCTTAGTCCGATCCCCTCCTCGACGCAGGCGGGTTCGCAGCCCACCACCAATGTGCGCCGCGGCGGGGTCCCGCCTGTGCCGTCGCACAGTGTGGCCAGCAGAGCCAGGACGGCGTCAGGGGACATGTGGTGGCCGTCGACCACAGCGCCTTGCGGTTCAACGCCGCCGGTGGTGCCGGCCTCGATCAGATAGAGGTCTCCCGGGTCGCCGCCGCGCGCGGTGGCGTCGACCAGGATGAACGTGTCGTACCCGTCGAGCAGTTGGTACGCCAGGTGTACGCCCCGTACACCGAAGTCCACGACCTCGACATGCTCGGGCAACTGGTGCGCGGCGAGCCTGCGCACTGTTTCGACGCCGAAGCCGTCATCGCCGAGGAAGATGTTTCCGACACCGGCCACCAGAGTCCGCGCGCCCCCGCGGGGGGACAGGTTCACACGTCCTCCAGCGGTTCGACCTCGTCGGGCTGGAAGTACAGGAACCGGCCCTGTTCGCGGCGGATATCGGCACCGGGGTCGCCTTCCACGGTCACGGCCAGGTGCACTCCCCCGTCCACGTCGTGCAGTACGGCCTCGACCTGCGCGCTGCGGCCGTGCAGGAACAGGTCCTGGGCGTCGCTGCGGCGCAGGCCCGGCCGCAGCAGCACACGGCTGCCCGCACTCACCGGCCGGCCGTCGACCAGGACCTGGTCACGGGCCGGGTCCAGCCCGGCGTCGCTCGCCGGATCCCACCAGGGGGTGTCCGGCCGGACGACGCCGTGGCCGTCGGACAGGTCCGGATCGCCCGGGAAGTCGGGCTCGCACGAGGCGGGTCCGGTGACCTCCCGCAGGGCCCGCACCGCTCCGTGCAGCCGTTCCAGTACCTCGGGCGGCATCGAGTCGGCCAGGTCGATCACGGCGGCCGCCTTCGCGTCGGTCCCGCGGGCTTCGCGCTTCTCCTCGTCGGTGAGGGCCGCGGTGCGCAGTGCGAGGATTTCGTCGATCTCGGTGGCGTCGTAGAGCGCGCCCGGGCTCTCCGGGGCGATGGCCGGGTGGTCCTCCAGAATGATCGGGGAGGACAGCACCAGGTCCGCGCGGTTCGGTTCGCCTGCGAGCACCGGCCAGGTGTGCAGATTGCGGCAGGCCGCGACCGCGCCCTTTGCCCACTCGGGCGGATCCGTCATCGAGAGAAACTTGCCGTCGCTGAGGCACAGCAGGAGGTGGGCGGCGACCAGCGAGTGCGGCAGCGCGGCGTCGCGGTCGGCGTCGGGGTCCGGCTTCCATGTGCTGGTGTTCTCCACCACCGCGGACAGCCGCATCACCCGGTAGGGGCCGTCGAGTTCACGGGCGGACAGCCGTACGACACCGTTGGCCTCCTCGCAACGGCGGACCAGACGGCCCACGAGCCGGCCGTCCGCGTCGAGGACGGGCTCGGTCTCTTCGCGGGCGGGACGGGTGAAGGGGACGGTGACGCCGTCCCCCGTCAGTTCGTCCACCGTGGTGGCCACCTCGACGCGTTCTTCGGCGCCTTCGTCCCAGGGGACCAGGACGCGGTCGTGGAGGTGTAGTTCGGGCACGGTCTCGAGGGTTCCGTCCGGGCGGGCCTGTTGCACGGTCCGCCGCTGGGCGTGCAGGAACCGCACCTCGACCGAGAGCGTCGCGCCCGCCCTGGGCTCCATAAGGCATTCGGTGTGCTGGGAATCGTGCTCTTCGCAGTCGGCTCCCCAGGCGGGTGGTACGAGCACCCCGAACTGCCAGCGCATCCGGTTCTTGGCCGCCGAGGCCCGGTACGGATAGAGCACGTAGCCCTCGAATAGTACGGCGTCGGCAATCTGCCGGGCGGCGGTGAACCGGGATTCCGTTTCGGGGCTGAACACGGCTGTCGTCACGGCGCCGTCCTCTCGGTGACACGCGGCAGTCCGGCCGCGGACAGGGCGTGGGCCGGCGGCTGCGGAGTTGGCGGGTCGGCCGCCTGAAGGAGTGCCCGCACGGTCGCCTCCCAGGACGGCAGCGCCCGCCGCGAGCGGAACGCGAGCAGCGCGTCCACGGTGTCGCGGGGCAGCCTGATCCAGCCGCAGCCCGGGAAGTGCTGCTCGAGCATCTCCTGCCATACCTCCACCGGCATCCGGTAGGTCGTCTCCCGGTCCCAGGGCACCGGCTCGACGCGGAACCCGGCGGCTCCGGTGAATGCCGTACCGGAGAAGAGCATGAGCAGCGGTACTTCGCCGCCCGAGAGCGCGCCGAAGTACCGGGTCGCGGCGACGTCCATGTCGTAGGTGCAGGGCACGACGAGGTCGATCTCCGTCTCCCCGGTGAAGCCGGGGACCATGAGCGAGACCAGTGCGAACTGCACGGGCTGGAGCGTGCTGCCCCAGCGCGAGCGCTCACCGAACAGGTCTGCCAGTCCCTCGGCTTCCTTGGCGTCGTAGCCGCGCCGGGTCGGCTCGATACGGATTTGGCAGCGCAACGCGAGGGCGTGTACCCGGGCACCTTCGGAAGCTGTGATACGCAGCCGGAATACGAGGGTGGGTCCGGCGGCGTACCGGTCGGCGCGTACGCCGGTACAGGTGAAGGAGAGCTCTGTCACGGCCGGCGCACCTCCCCCGGTGCCTTCGCTCGACGCCCGACGTGCTCGAAGAACGCCTTCAGATCGGCCCGCGCCTCCGCCCCGCCGTCAAAGCCCTGCCACAGCAGGCGCATCCGTCCCACCAACTCGTAACAGATGTCGATCGGCACCAGATAGCACTCGGCTCGGCCCTCCGAGCGACGCAACAGCAGTGCCTCCACGTCGGGTTCGAGCAGGTCGGCCAAGCGGCTGCCGCCGAGTGCCGCCTGCCAGGCCGAAGGTTCCAGTTCGCTCTCGGTCGCGCCGGCCGGGCTGGGGTAGAACGCGACCAGCCGGTCCAGTGCGGCGTTGCGGAAGAAGAAGGCGACGCCGACCGGGATCTGCAGGAGTTCCCAGGCACCGTCGTCGAGACGGTGGTCGGGGTCGGCCAGATAGCGGTCGGGAACCGTCCGGAAGCGGCCAATGGCGGCACCCGGCTGCTCGAAGAGCAGGGCACAGGGGGTGCAGGCGCAAGCCAGCGAACGCTTTTCGGTGTCGACCAGATGCCGGTGGCCGCCGTCGGCCACCGGCACACCGCACAGTTCGCACCGTTCCTGTTGTGGCGTACGGGGTGTCGCGAACCGGCGCAGTCCCCGGGTCGCCGGGGCGACCCCCGGTCGCTGCGGTCCCGCCTGACGCACGCTCACAGCGCCTTCGCCGAGGCCGGTCCGCGGACGGGGGTGCCGGTGGGCGGACCGGTGGTGATCTGGAGCAGGACCGGCTCCGGGGAGCGGGCCGCCGATTCCAGTTCCACCTTGGTCACCTCCGGCGCGTAGCAGGCCAGGGCGTCCTCGACGGCCGGCTGGACCGCCGCCCCGGTGCTCGGGCAACCGCAGCCCCCGCCGCCGGACGACCGCAGGCGCAGCGTGCCGGTGGCCTCGTCGAAGTCCACGATCTCGACGGGGTGGTTGCGGACGCTGTCCAGGGCGCGTGCGATCCGCGTGGCGGTGTCCTCGGGGTGCAGGTCGTGCAGGACCAGCAGGCTCGAGACGAGTTCGTCGCCGAGCAGGCCGGCCAGGGGCGCGCCTCCCGGTGCCTTGGCCGCGGGGGCGTCCAGCAGCCCGACGATCCGGGCCAGCCCGGCGCCGTAGAAGTCCATCAGGACGCGCACCAGTTCCTCGGCCGCCATGGCGACCTCGTGGTCGCCGGTGGCCGCGAGGCGGTCGAGTACTTCTTCGACACGCAGCCCGGCCTGCTCCGCGTTCACCGTCGCCGCCCCTCGGGGGGGCGCAGCCGTGGTGGCTGCCGCCCCGCTCATCCGGCCAGGCCGCTCAGTCCGGTCGGCACGTGCATCTTCTGCACGGTCTTGCCGCCGCCCACGTACATGTGGACGCCGCAGGGCAGGCAGGGGTCGAAGCTGCGCACGGCGCGCATGATGTCGATGCCCTTGAAGTTCTCCGGCGAGTTCTCCTCGAAGATCGGCGTGTTCTGCACGGCGTCCTCGTACGGGCCCGGTGTCCCGTAGGAGTCCCGGGTGCTGGCGTTCCACGGGGTCGGCGGGTAGGGGTGATAGTTGGCGATCTTGCCGTCCCGGATCACCATGTGGTGCGAGAGGACGCCGCGTACGGCCTCGGTGAATCCGACACCGATGCTCTCGTCCGGCACCTCGAACTTCTCCCAGGTCTGGGTGCGTCCGGCGCGGACCTCCTCGAGCCCCTTCTCCGCGAAGTGCAGCGCTACGGCGGCGGTGTAGGCCTGGAAGTAGGTGCGGGCCCGGTTGCGTTCCAGCGCGTTGCTCCAGCGCGGGATCTTCCATTCGAAGCGGGTCTCGGGCTTGGTCATCGTGCGCGGCAGATTGATGACCACACTGCTGCCGGTGGACTTGACGTAGCCGACATCGACGAGCCCGGACAGCGCAGTGGACCACAGGCGGGCGATGGGGCCACCTCCGGTGTCCAGAGCCAGGTAGTCCTTGCCGTCGAACCAGCGGGGGGACATCACCCAGCTGTACTTGTCGTTGAAGTCCCGCTTCTGGGGGGCGGGGATCGTGTGCTGGTTCCAGGGGTGGCGCGGATCGACCGGGTTGCCGAGCGGGTCGTGGGTGACGAACTGCTCCTGGTCCTGCCAGTCCTCGTAGTACGAGCTGCCCAGCAGGATGCGGATGCCGAGGTTGATCTCGGTGAGGTCGTTGGTGACCAGCTTGCCGTCGACGATGATGCCGGGGGTGACGAACATCCGCCGTCCCCAGTCGGACATGTTGGCGTAGGTGAAGTCGCAGTACTCGGGGTCGTTGAGCGCCCCCCAGCAGCCGAGCAGCACCCGACGGCGGCCGACCTCCTCGTACCCGGGCAGGGCTTCGTAGAAGAAGTCGAACAGGTCGTCGTGCAGGGGGACGACGCGCTTCATGAACTCCACGTAGCGCATGAGGCGGGTGAGGTAGTCCGTGAAGAGCTGGACGGAGGCGATGGTGCCCACGCCGCCCGGGTAGAGCGTGGAGGGGTGCACATGGCGGCCCTCCATCAGGCAGAACATCTCCCGGGTGTAGCGGCTGACTTGGAGGGCCTCGCGGTAGAACTCGCCCTCGATGGGGTTGAGCGATCGCATGATGTCGGCGATGGTGCGGTAGCCGTGGTCTCCGGCGTGCGGCGCCTCGGTGCGCTCGGCCAGTTCCAGGACGCCCGGGTTGGTCTCGCGGACCATTTTCTCGCAGTAGTCGACCCCTACCAGATTCTCCTGGAAGATGTTGTGGTCGAACATGTACTCGGCGGACTCGCCGAGGTTGATGATCCACTCGGCCAGGTGCGGCGGCTTCACGCCATAAGCCATGTTCTGCGTGTACACCGAGCAGGTGGCGTGGTTGTCGCCGCAGATTCCGCAGATGCGGCTGGTGATGAAGTGCGCGTCGCGGGGGTCCTTGCCGCGCATGAAGACGCTGTAGCCGCGGAAGACGGACGAGGTGCTGTAGCACTCCGCCACCCGCTTCTGTTTGAAGTCGATCTTTGTGTGGATACCGAGGCTGCCCACGATCCGGGTGATCGGATCCCAGGACATCTCCACCAGGCCACTGCCGTCGCCGGCCTTCGTCGTCGGTGCCATCGTGTGTGCAGCGCCCTTCTTCAAGTCCTCGTACGGGGGGTCGGATCAAGCGGAGTGGTCACGCGGGGGTGGTACTACGTGCGGCTCGTGTCCGGGAGTCGCTCACCACGGCGGCCGGTAGCCGGTGGTCAGCTTGGCTCCCGTGTGACGCCACGAAGGCTCCTTGTCCACGGTCCTCGCCGTGATCGTCCGGAGTTTGCGGATCACTGCCCCGTAGGCGCCGCTGGCCCTGCTGGACACCTTGGCGCCGGGCGGTTCGTCCATGAAGGGCATGAACTTGTCGGGGAAGCCGGGCATGGTGCAGGCGATGCAGATGCCACCGACGTTCGGACAGCCGCCGATGCCGCTCATCCAGCCCCGCTTGGGCACGTTGCACTTGACGACGGGCCCCCAACAGCCGAGCTTGACCAGGCACTGGGGCGAGTCGTACGTGGTGGCGAACTGACCCTGCTCGTAGTAGCCGGCCCGGTCGCAGCCTTCGTGCACGGTGGCCCCGAACAGCCAGGTCGGGCGGAGCTTGTCGTCGAGCGGGATCATCGGAGCGGATCCCGCCGCCTGGTAGAGCAGGTAGGTCAGAGTCTCGGAGAAGTTGTCCGGCTGAATCGGGCAGCCGGGTACGCACACGATGGGGATACCGGCCTTGGACTTCCAGTCCCACCCCAGGTAATCGGGCACCCCCATGGCGCCCGTCGGGTTGCCCGCCATCGCGTGGATGCCGCCGTACGTGGCACAGGTCCCGATGGCGACGACAGCCAGCGCATTGGGCGCCAGCCGGTCGATCCACTCGCTGGTCGTGATCGGCTGGCCGGTGTCCGGGTCGTCGCCGAAACCGCACCAGTAGCCCTCCGGCTTGATCGACTCATTGGGGACGGAACCCTCGATGACCAGGACGAAGGGGTCGATCTCGCCTCGCTCCCCCTTGAAGAACCATTCGATGAAGGTGTCGCCGCCCCCCACCGGCCCGCATTCGAAGTCGATCAGCGGCCAGTGGACCGCGATCTTGGGCAGACCGGGCAGCGCACCAAGCACGATCTCCTCGATGCTCGGCTGCATCGCGGCCGTCAGGGCCACCGAGTCGCCGTCGCAGCTCAATCCGGCGTTGATCCAGAGGATGTGGATCGGGGACTCGTCCCCGGCGGTCGCGCCGGAGGCGTCCGCTGTGCCGACCGTGGTCGACGTTGCTGCATCCATGTGGATGCCTCCTAGGGAGATATATAACGAAAGGCCGCATATCGGCCTTCAGTTTTCTTGATAGCAGCCAACCGATCACCCCGCGACCATCCGGGGCCGATCCAGTGACACGACCCGCCGGACGGGTCAGGGCGCCGCTCGCCTTGCGGGCCCCGTCGCGCCGAGGTGCGGCGGGGTGCGAGCCGGAGGTTCCTTGCGGACGAACGCGCGGCGCAGCGCGTGGTAGGGGTCGTCCGGGTCCGAGAAGGTGCGCAGTATGCGGGTCAACTCCTCCTCCCGGTAGGCGGCCAGCGGCTTGACGGCCTCCTGTCGGTCCCGTTCCGACTTCTTGGCGGCGATCCGTGACTGCGCGGTGGGCGACGAGGCGAGCTGTGCGGCCAGTCGGTCGACCTCACCGGCGAAATCCTGCGGGCCGCACTCGATCAGCCGGTCCACCAGGCCGATCCGCTGCCCGGCCACCGCGCTCACCGGCAGGGCGTCGCGCGTGAGCCGGCCGGCCACGGCGGGACCGACCCGGCGCGGCAGCGTGTACGTCCAGTACTCGGAGCCGTACAGCCCCATCAGGCGGTAGTGCGGATTCAGTACCGCCCCCGCTCGGCACCACACCTCGTCCGCGGCCAGGGCCAGCATCACCCCGCCTGCGGCGGCATTCCCGCCCACGGCGGAGACGACCAGCCGGTCGGTGGTCATCAGGACGGCCTCCACCAGGTCGTCCATGGCGTTGATGTTGGCCCAGGACTCCGCGCCGGGGTCGGCGGCCGCCTCGATCACGTTGAGGTGGATCCCGTTGGAGAAGAAGTCCCGGCTGCCTCCCAGCACCAGCACGGAGGTGGGCCGGGAACAGGCCATCTCATAGGCGTGCAGCAGACGCCGGCAGTGCGACGTACTCATCGCGCCGCCGGGGAAGGAGAACGAGAGGAAGCCGGCACGGCCGTCCTCCCGGTAGCGGATGTCGGCCCAGGTGCGGCGGGCAGCGTCCCCGTCGGACGGCGCGGGGTGCTCAGGCAGCCCCGGCAACCGGTCGGCAAGCGCCACAGCGGCGGGCAGTTTGAACGTGGCGGGCTCCCCGGGCCCGCGCCGGGGGCGCATCTCGGGGATCCAAACGGCACCATCGGTCGTGGCCCGGCAGACAGCGCCTGCCCGAGTGGCCAGCAACTCCCCCGGGCGACCTCTGAGTTCGTCCTCGGGATGGCCCCCGTGCAGAAACCACTCGCCGTCCAGCAGCTCGTCCAGCACGCCGGGAAAGGAGTCGGCGGCGCGCAGCTTCCGCATCACGGTCTCGGTGGAGTCCGACTCCCAGCGAATGCGCCGGAGCCGCTGATTGAAGTACGGCCGCGCCATCGCGGTTGCGCCGTCGCTCGCGCCGGTCTGGGTCTGTGGGGTGTACGTCCCCGAGGCGAAGCGCTCGACAGCCAGCAGCACGGCGGCCAGTGCGGCGTCGGACACCTCGTTCCGGTACAAATTGCTCTTGCCGACCGGCGGTACGGTGCAGGCGACTGACGCCCACACATCACCCGCGTCCATCTCCTCATTGGCCTGCAGAACGGTCACGCCCCACCGGCTCACGTTCTCGTGGATCGCCCAGTCGAGGGAGGACGGCCCACGGTCACCCACGGGCCCCGGGTGGACGATGAGGCACGTGTGTGCGGTCCAGATATCCCGGGGGATGGCGCTCTTCAGCATGGGAGCCACGATGAGTTCCGGCTCGTACCGGCGGACGGCCTCCCGCAAGGACGCGTCGCTGAGCACGACCTCCACCGCCACGCTGTGGCCGCGATCCCTCAATTCGGCGTAGGCGCGCTGGGTGAGGCTGTTGAAGGCACTCGCGACAAGCAGGACGTGCATGGCAACCTCCCGTCGCCCGGCGGCTGAAGGCCGAAGGCGTCCGGCCGCCAGCGATCCTCGCCCCGCCGGGGCGGAAATTACCGACACCGGCACGTGGCGTCACTCGAAAGCGAAAAAGTGGGCGACCACTCGGCGCAGAACGCAACACTCATTGGGCCCATGGCCCACGGCAGGTCATCGACGGGCATGGGGTCCAGCGGTGGAGGCGCGCCGAGGGCCGGTCTGTGCGCGAGGGCTCTGGATGCCGACAACCGCCAACAGCCACTGGATCCCGCGAGTTTCGACCCGTAACAGCAGGCGGTCCGAGCTGGGCGGTGATCAGTCGGCAGGCGCACCGTCAGCGGTTGGTGAGCACCATCCGGAACCGGGCGGCGCCGGCCATCATCTTTTGGTACGCCTCATCGGCCTGGTCCAACGGCACGGTCTCGGTCATCGGGCGGATCCCGTGCAGGGCGCTGAAGCCCATGGTGTCCTGCACGTCCTGCGCGGTGCCGGACGGGTGGCCACGGATGATCTTGCCGCTCAGGAGCAGCTGGTTCGGGCTGATTCCCAGCGGCTCGGCGTCCACGCCGATGACCACCAGCTCGCCGCGGGGGCGGAGCCCTTCCACGGTCGCCGTGATGGCGTCGGAGTTGGCGGCGGTGGCCAGGACCACCCTGGCACCGCCGAGGGACTGCAGCGCGTCAGCGACGGAGGTGCCCGCCGTGCTGTCGATGTAGTGGTGCGCGCCGAGCTGCCTGGCGAAGTCGGCCTTGTCGGCTCCGCGGGCGATGGCCACGGTCTCGAAGCCCATGGCGGCCGCATACTGCACCCCCAGGTGGCCGAGGCCGCCGATGCCGAGTACGGCGACCAGATCGCCCGGTCGTGCGGAACTGCGCCGCAGCCCGTTGAACGTCGTCACCCCCGCGCAGCCCAAAGGCGCCGCATCGCTCGCCGCCAGGGCGTCGGGGATCCGGGCCAGGGCGTCCTGCGGTGCGATCACCCTCTCGGCGAAACCGCCGTCGTATACCCATCCTGGAACCTTCAGGTTCTCGCACACGATGAAGTCACCCTGTCTGCAGGGCGTGCAGTGGCCGCAGCTGCCGCCGAACCAGCCCACCGCGACCCGGTCGCCCACCTGCCAGCCGCTGTATGTTCCCTCGCCGAGCTCCTCGATGTGCCCGGCGATCTCATGCCCGGCGACCAGCGGAAACCGGACGCCCGGCAACAAGGCGTTCACGAAAGCGGCGTCGCTGTGGCAGACCCCGCAGGCCTCCACGGCAATCCGTACATGGCCGGGGCCCGGGCGCTGTACCTCACGCTCCACGATCTCCAACGGACCGCCGGCGCTCGCTACCTGCGCGACTCGATAGGTGCTCATATGGGTCTCTCCGCGGTACGGGTGCGACGGCCCCCTCGAATCAGCAGACCAGCTCCGGCCCGATCACGCACACCGAAACGGATCGAGTGAGCAAGGGCCGCGTGGTCAACCGCTGCCCGCCGAATCCAGCCGCCGGGCGAGGAACCGGCCCGGTACCGGCGCGGCCGACCGTGCCTCATCGGTCCCACCACAGGCAAGCTTGCCGCCTGCCCGCTCGGCCGTCGACACCACCGGGGACGGCGTGCGGCTTCACGACGCGTGTGCTGCCCTTGATGGAGTGGACGACCCACGGCACTGCCCGGGCCCGCCCTTTGCCGGGCCTTTCCCCACAGGCGGTCTCCGCGCGGGAGCGGAGATCGGGCTGTGAGAAGGAGGAGCCATGTCCGACACGTCGAAAGCGGCCCGGCACCTGAGCGGCCTGCGGAACGCTCGCTATGGCGAGATCCTTCTCATCTCGCCGGGCGAGGACGGTCATCTCAAGGCCGCCGTCTACAACACCTTCGGTCTCAACGACTGTCCGCCGGAGCGGTGGAACGCGCTCGACCCCCGTGCGCTGGCGGAGCAGTTCCGGGTGCCGATGGTGTTCCTGAACGGACCCCGCTTCTGGACGATCGACGAGGTCACGGCGTTCGAGTGGGGGGACACCGCGATGTTCGACGGCCTGGAGGCCCGCTGTGTGGCCGAAGTCCGCATCCCCGCGGAGATCGACCTCACCGGGGCGACGGCCAAGAAGTTCTACGTCGATACCACGGTGAAACGGGACACCGAGTACGTCCTGTCCAGCGGCAGACCGGTGCACGCACTGCTCGCCCCGGACGACCGGACGTACGTCCTGCAGGCGTACTCCCACACCGTGGACGACAGCCAGACGATGGACTCCCTGGCCACGCTCGGCCAACGGCTGCAACTCCCGCAAGGCTGGCAGTACCGGGTCCACACTCCGGAGGACGACCTTGTCGTGCGGACGGTAGCGGGAGATGCCCATGTCGTGCAGGACGACCTGGAGAACACCTATATGCTCCTCGCCCACTGAGCCGGGGCCCGGCGGCGGGCGCTGGGATCCGTGGGGTTCCGTGCTGTCGGCATGCCGAGCCTTCGTCGGGCCGGCGGTGAGGCGGTGACAGTGCCACCGAGGAGCGCGGCGCACTGTCGCAGGCTCCGTGGCGCGACCGACATCACCCCGGCAGGGGACGCCGGTCGGCACCGGCCAGTTCATTGAGAGGGCCGTCGGTCAGCGTGGCGCGCTCGTCGGTCACCACCGGCAGCCGCGCCATGGTGGAGGGCTCGATGAGACCCGCCTGCCCCAGGACCGATGCCTGATCCCAGTAGATGTGCTCGCTCGCGATCAGGATGCCGTCGAACGAGACGACCGCTATGACCGCGATGCTTATCGCCCTACCCGTCGGGGCCACGCCGGGCAGGATCCAGGGGACTTCGATGTCATGGGTGAACGAGGCCAGCATCTCCTCGACGATGCGGTCGTCACCGGTGGTCCGGGTCAGGGTCTCAAGCGTGAAGTCCTGTGGATTGCGGCCGATGAACCAGCGGCTGTAGAAGTCGCGTACGGGCTCCCTGCCGCGTGCGCCCATGGCAGTGGGCACATGGAGCACCGCTGGTGCGTCCGTCATGGTCTCCATCGTCGCGTCGACGTCGAGTGTGGTGAACTCGCTGCTGGTGTGGAGCTCCCATACGCGCTCCAGCTGCGAGCGGCCGGTGTCGGTCGTCATGGAAAGGCCTCCTCGGGTTTCCATCCCCAAGCGGTGATCAGTCCGGGCGAGAGTTCGGCGCATTCGGGCGAGTCGAGGGAACGGATGGCCGCGTCGATCGTCGCTTCGTCGACCAGTCCGGTGTCCACGATGGTTGCCATCGCCCGGTCCCAAGTCTCCGCCCAGAAGCGGCTGATGGGGCTGCCGGGCAGCAGGGGAGGTACATGGATCTCGGCCGCGACGGAGGTGAGACCGGCGTCGCGCAGCAGTCGGGGATACTGCGGCACCCAGGCGACGTCGGTGCCGATGGTGTTTCGCAGCCCTTGCCACATCGCTCGCATGACGTCGGTGTACGGCGTACTGGGGGCGCCTGCCGTCGTCAGGTCGACGGCATCGCCGAGAACCAGCACACCGCCCGGGGCCACCAGCTCGCAGAGCTTGGTGATCATGCGACGGTAGGAGGGCAGATGCATGAGGACGAACCGCGCGTGGACCAGGCGGAACCGGCCCGGGTCGAAGTCCGGTGCGCTGATGTCGGCCTGAAGTACCCGGAGCCCGGCAGTGGGGGACGCCGCGAGGAAGCGTACGTCGCGGTCGACGGCGAGCACGGAAGCGACCCCGGCCCGGGTCAGCAGCTGCCGCGCGACTGTGCCGGTGCCCGCGCCCACGTCCAGGCAGTGCCAGCCCGGGCCGACTCCCAGCTCGCTGAGCCGGGCCAGGGTGATGGCGTCATAGGTGAGCCCGCCGAGGTCGATGCGCTCGGCCTCGCCGCTCCGCTCGGGCCTGAATACCGTCTCTCCATAGCCCGTTCGGGACGGAGACTGAGTATCTTCATGGTCGGGTTGAGGCATGTACGCGTCACCACCACCCAATCTCGGGGCGTCGCGCGAGCGGGATGCTGCCGGGCGGGGGGACAAGGGCAGCGGCCCGACTCGTACTCCTTCAGTATGACCGTTGGGACCGGTCGCTTCCTGTCGCGCCGGGACCGGTGACCTGACCGACGAACGCCGGCACACAGCGATCGGCTGCTGTTCTTCACCGGCCATGGCATCACCGTCGAGCGAGACCGCAGGCGCCTCCGCTCCCGAAGGCACCCGCACCGCCGAGAAGTGGTCGGACCACTCCCGGCCGGCCTCCATCACGGTCAGCGGCAAGACCACTGGCGCCCACCCGGCGGATCGGGCCGCCTGTGATCGACGACGTGCCGGCCGGGCCGGCCGCGGCCAAGACCCGCGGTCCGGCCCCCCGTCAAGGTCAACGCGGTGCTGCTGCGGGGGCGTGCCGTCGTCGCAACACTTGCAGCGCCTCGACGAGTTCCTCACCGGGCTCCCATGAGGCCTGCGGTCTGTCCGCGGCCGCCGCGCCCGTCCGGTAGCGCGAGCACGGCGAACGCCCGGTCCGCCGCGCCTCCGCGCCGTACGACCAGGAGCGCGACGAGGAGGGCGGCAGCCGGGACGCCGAGCCACCAGCCCAGCAGGTGCACCAGGACCGAGGCGGCCACGGCTGCGCCGAGTGCCACCACGAATACCGCCCCCAGCACGGCGGCGAGGATACGCAGCTGGCTCGGGACCGGTGCCGCGTCGCCCGCCTCGCGCTGCCCGGACCGGATCCAGGACACCATCAGTGCCAGCATCACAGGGACGAGCACGACCCCCATTCCGTACAGGGTGAGCGCGACGGGTGAGGTGAGCCAGTCCGCCATGCGCGACAGCGCCTCCCTCGTGCCCGGTTGCCCCGGCCAGGCCGCGAACGTGTCCCGGTCCGCGGAGAAGAACCGCTGGTACCCACGGCCGTCCCAGCCGTGGACGAGGATGAAGAACATACCGGCGTATCCGATGCCCGCTTGCAGATAGGCCGCGTACACCCGGCCGGCGGCGATGAGCCGCTCGGCGACCCAGAAGCCGAGAACACCCTGACTCACGTTCGTCGCCGCGAACAGCGCGACGAGCCACGCGGGCAGCGCCCCGTGCCCGTCAGCGACCTGCATCGTCTCCCAGTCCGGAAAGCCCCACAGCAGCCATGCTCCGCTGGGTGCGAACAGGACCGCGCAGTAGAGGACGGCACCCATCAGGTAGGGATTGGACCACCGACTGCCCTGCTCCGCACGGGCGTTGCGGGCCGTGAGCTGACGGGCGGCGGCTGTCGCGAAGCTCGCGCCTATCCCGTACGACCAGAAAACATCGACCTGGACCATCGTGCTCTCCTTCCGGAATGACACGTCATTCCGTTCTCGAGGCAAAGAAATGAGCGGTCCTTGCAAACCTGCGGCTCAGGAGGAACCGAGGCCGTCGAACATGAGCGTTTCCACCGTGCGGATCCATGGATCACGCATGGCTTGAGGGTCCTGAGCGTGCAGCAGCCGCACCGCTCCGGTCAGGATCATTCCGTTCACGGCGAGGCCGACGACATGGGCGTCGAGGTCACGCCGGAGAAATCCGCGGTCCTGGCCGTTGTGGATGAAGGCGGCGGTGTACTGAGCCGCCGCCTCCATGGCCCTGCCGGCAAGCTCCGGCTCGGCGCGGTCGATCGCGATGGCGTCGTAGAAGAGAATGCGGCACAGCGCCGGTTCCGCCACCACGAGGTCGAAGAGCTTGTGGCCGATGCGCCCGACCTGTTCCCGGTACTGCTCGAGCGACTGACTGGAGCCGGGGTCCTCGTCGGCGATGGCGTCCATGACCTGCCCCAGGGCTCGGGCGACCACGCTGCGCGCGATGTCCTCCTTGTTCTTGAAGTACCGGTAGAAAGTGCCGTGGCCGGCGCCGAGTTCTCGGGCTATGTCGGAGATGCCTGTCGCGTGGTAGCCGCGCTCGGCGAAGACCTTGCCGGCCGCACGCAGTATCGCGTCCCGCTTGTCCACGACGTCCTGCGGCATGACCAGCCCCTCTCCCCGCGGAATGACGTGTCATTCTGGAACCGGACGACAACTCCCGTCAATACCAAGGGAGTAGCGAGGCAGGGACCTTCGCAACGGCGATGTCTCATGCCGATCAGCGGGGGCCGACGACGCGTCAGCATGCGGCGCCCTGCCCCGGTGATCCCGGGCAGGGCGCAGCCCGTGACGGCCACGAGGGCCGCGGCGCGTGCGGCCGCCGCGCCTTCGCGGGCCCGTCGCGCGCATGTCCGTTACGGAGTCCGGGTGACGTCACCCGGGCAGCTCAGCACCTGTTGAGTCCCATTCGTGCAGGAGCTTCAGAAAGCGGCGGGCGAAGAGGTAGGCGTCTCCCGGCCAGCGGGATGAGAGGTAATTGCGGTCCTGGACAACGAATGCGTGTGTGTCGTCGGTTGCGGTGCCGCGTGCGGTCAGGACTCGGGGCCCCCGCTCGAACCGCGCGCCAGGATCGGCAAGCGCGGCTCTGACCTCGTCCTCGACGTAGACCGGGTACGTGCGGTAGTAGCGTCCGAGGCGCCAGGCGGTGGTGAGATAGGCCGAGCGTTCCATGTACTTCGGCAGGCAGGTCGTACGACGGTTCGCCAGGACGCTCAGGCCGTTGGCGATGTCGTGGGAACGGGCCAGTACGAGCACTCCGTGACAGATCGCCCCGACCGGCCGACCGAGGGCCCAGAAGCGCGCGACCTGCTCCTGCAGGACCGGTGAGCCCAGGTACTGCCGCATCCCTGGCGCGTGCCCACCGGGCAGGATCAGCCCGTCGAAGGCCGTCACGTCCACATCCGCCCATGCCACGGTCCCTGCGAACTCCTCAGACCGGGTGAGATCGGCGTAGAACTCCTTGGCTTCGCTCGCGGCGCCGAGTTGCCCGAAGAGCACCCCGGTCAGCAGTCGCGGGTCCGCGGCGGGCAGCGTATTGGCGCGCTCGGTGGCGAACACGACCTGGTGCCTGGCATCGGTGAGGATCCGCCATGGCACGGCCACTTCGGTGACGTCGAAATCGCGGTCGGGAACCGGCATCAGCACGCGCATCAATGCATCATCGCAGGCGTTTCACACGGGTGCTCATTTCCTTGCCAGGAGTGCGAAGAGCAGCGAGATGCGCGGGGCGCTGTCGGTCAGGCGCCACCAGCCGCCCGGGGTGCGGGTCATCTCCGGCCACCGGGGCCAGGGGAGTTCATCGCTTTCGCGCAGCCTCGTGATGTGCAGGCCCGCCGTGACGAGGGCGTTGATCACCTCGTCGAGGCCGTGCATCCACTCGAAGCCTTCAGTTGCGCCTTGGACGGCAGGGCCGTCGGCGTACGTGTACGTCGAGTCGCGTGCCGCTTTCTGTCGTGCCCCGAGAAGCGTGTCGTCATGAACTGGGGCGGGAGTCCGAGGACCGAAGAGATGCTTCGGTCCTCGGACTCCCGCCCGCCGGCGTAAGACGATCACTTCTCGGTGAGTTCCTTGAGTGCGATGTTGAGGTTGAGGACGTTGACCGTGGGCTCGCCGATGAAGCCGAGGGTCCGGCCGTCGGTGTTCTGCTCGACGAGCTTCTCGACCTGCTTGACGTCGAGGTTGTTCTTCTCGGCGACCCGGTGCACCTGGAGCTTCGCGTACGCCGGGGAGATGTCCGGGTCCAGGCCGGAGCCGGAGGAGGTGACGGCGTCGGCCGGCACCTCGGAGGACTTGACCTTGTAGGTGGGCGTGGAGTTGTCGTTGACCACGGCGGCCTTGGCGTCTGTGACCCACTTGATCAGTTCCGGGTTGTCGCCGGACCTGTTGGTCGCGCCGGACAGGATCAGCTTGTACTGGGTGTTGACGCTGTTGGTGCCCAGGCCGTTGGAGGGGCGCGGCTGGAACCACTTCAGGTCCGGCGCGGGGGCCTCCTCGCCCTTCTTCAGCGGCAGGTTGTAGGTCTGGCCGATGAGTTCGGAACCGACGACCCTGCCGCCGGACTTGATCTCGGAACCGTTGGCCTTGTTGTTGAACAGGGCCTGCGCGACACCGGTGACGGCGAGCGGGTAGAGGACCCCCGTGATGACGGTGAGAACGAGGAGGGCGCGGAGTCCGGCGCCGATCAGCCGTGTCGTGTTGCTGAGAGAGTTGTTCATGGCGATCAGCCGATTCCGGGGATGAGGGAGATGAGCAGGTCGATGAGCTTGATGCCGATGAACGGGGCGATCAGGCCGCCCAGGCCGTAGATCCCGAGGTTGCGGCGGAGCATCTTGTCGGCGCTGGTCGGCCGGTACCGCACACCCTTCAGGGCGAGCGGCACCAGCGCGATGATGATCAGCGCGTTGAAGATGACGGCCGACAGGATCGCCGACTCGGGCGAGGACAGGTCCATGATGTTGAGCTTGTCCAGGCCCGGATAGACCACCGCGAACATCGCCGGGATGATCGCGAAGTACTTCGCGACATCGTTGGCGATCGAGAAGGTCGTCAACGCACCCCGGGTGATCAGCAGTTGCTTGCCGATCTCGACGATCTCGATCAGCTTGGTGGGGTTGGAGTCCAGGTCCACCATGTTCCCGGCCTCCTTGGCGGCCGAGGTACCGGTGTTCATCGCCACGCCGACGTCCGCCTGCGCCAGCGCCGGGGCGTCGTTGGTGCCGTCACCGGTCATCGCGACGAGCTTGCCGCCGGCCTGCTCACGCTTGATCAGCGCCATCTTGTCCTCGGGCGTGGCCTCGGCGAGGAAGTCGTCCACGCCCGCCTCCTCCGCGATGGCACGCGCGGTCAGCGGGTTGTCACCCGTGATCATGACGGTCTTGATGCCCATCCGGCGCAGCTCGTCGAACCGCTCCCGCATGCCGTCCTTGACGACGTCCTTGAGGTGGATGACACCCAGAACGCGGGCACCGTCGGCGTCCTCGACGGCAACGAGCAACGGCGTACCGCCCGCCTGCGAGATCTTGTTGGCGGTCGTGTCGGCGTCCTCGATGACGCTGCCGCCGCGCTCGGTGACCCACCTGATGACCGAACCGGCCGCGCCCTTACGGACCTTGCGCCCGTCCACGTCCACGCCCGACATACGGGTCTGGGCGGTGAAGGCAACCCAATCGGCCTGCGAGAGCTCGCCCTGGTGGCGCTCGCGCAGCCCGTACTTCTCCTTCGCCAGTACGACGATGGAGCGGCCCTCCGGGGTCTCGTCCGCCAGCGACGAAAGCTGCGCGGCGTCCGCCAGCTCGGCCTCGGTGACACCCGTGACCGGGACGAACTCGGCGGCCTGACGATTGCCGAGGGTGATCGTGCCGGTCTTGTCGAGCAGCAGCGTCGACACATCGCCCGCGGCTTCGACCGCGCGGCCCGACATCGCCAGTACGTTGCGCTGCACCAGCCGGTCCATACCGGCGATGCCTATCGCGGACAGCAGCGCGCCGATGGTCGTCGGGATCAGGCAGACCAGCAGAGCGACCAACACGATCATGGTCTGCTCCTGGCCCGCGTACTTCGCGAACGGCTGCAGGGTCACGACCGCGAGCAGGAAAACGATGGTCAGCGAGGCGAGCAGAATGTTCAGCGCGATCTCGTTGGGCGTCTTCTGCCGGGCCGCACCCTCCACGAGGGCGATCATCCGGTCGATGAACGTCTCGCCCGGCTTCGTCGTGATCCTGATGACGATCCGGTCGGAGAGCACCTTCGTACCGCCGGTGACCGCGCTGCGGTCGCCGCCCGACTCGCGGATGACCGGGGCCGATTCGCCGGTGATGGCCGACTCGTCGACCGACGCCACACCCTCGACGACGTCACCGTCGCCGGGGATGATGTCACCGGCCTCGCAGACCACCAGGTCGCCGATGCGCAGCTCGGTGCCCGGCACCCGCTCCTCGGCCTTCCCCATGAGCCGTCGCGCGACCGTGTCGGTCTTGGCCTTGCGCAGGGTGTCGGCCTGCGCCTTGCCGCGGCCCTCGGCCACCGCCTCCGCCAGGTTGGCGAAGATCGTGGTCAGCCACAGCCAGGCGGCGATCGCCCAGCCGAACCAGTCGGTCGGGTCCTTGATGGCGAAGATCGTGGTCAGCACAGAACCGACCAGGACCACGAACATCACAGGCGACTTGATCATCACCCGCGGGTCGAGCTTCTTGACGGCGTCCGGGAAGGACTTGAGCAACTGCTTGGGGTCGAACAGACCCCCGCCGACGCGGGCAGCGTCAGTCTTGTGACCGGTGGGCACATCGGAGTGCGGTGCCCGGGTCGGAGTGGCGGTGGACATGGAGCCGGGCTCCTCGAGCTTCTTCGTTTCGGGGGTCATGACGCCAGCCCTTCGGCGAGCGGTCCCAGCGCCAGGGCCGGGAAGTAGGTCAGCCCGGTGATGATCAGGATCGTGCCGACCAGCAGCCCGGTGAACAGTGGTTTGTTGGTACGCAGCGTGCCCGCGGTTGCCGGGACCGGCTTCTGCTCGGCGAGCGAGCCCGCCAGCGCCAGGACGAACACCATCGGCAGGAACCGGCCGAGCAGCATCGCCAGACCGAGGGTGGTGTTGAACCACTGCGTGTCCGCGTTCAGGCCGGCGAAGGCCGAGCCGTTGTTGTTGGCGGCCGAGGTGTACGCGTACAGGATCTCGGAGAAGCCGTGCGCACCGCTGTTGGTCATCGAGTTCACCGGCGTCGGCAGCGCCATCGCCGCGGCGGCGAAGCACAGCACCAGCGCCGGGGTGATGAGGATGTAGCAGGCCGCCAGCTTGATCTCGCGGGTGCCGATCTTCTTGCCCAGGTACTCGGGCGTTCGGCCCACCATCAGGCCCGCGATGAACACCGCGATGATCGCCATGATCAGCATGCCGTAGAGGCCGGAGCCAGTACCACCGGGCGCGATCTCACCCAGCTGCATGCCCAGCATGGTGATACCGCCACCGAAGCCGGTGAAGGACGAGTGGAAGGAGTTGACCGCACCGGTCGAAGTGAGCGTGGTCGCCACCGCGAAGATCGACGAACCGCCGACTCCGAACCGGGTTTCCTTGCCCTCCATCGCACCACCGGCGACGTCGAACGCCGGGCCGCCGTGATGGAACTCGGTCCACATCATCAGCGCGGTGAACCCGATCCAGATCGTCACCATCGTCGCCAGGATCGCGTAACCCTGCTTCAGCGAGCCGACCATGCGGCCGAAGGTGCGGGTCAGCGCGAACGGGATCAACAGGATCAAGAAAATCTGGAACAGGTTGGTGAAACCGTTCGGGTTCTCGAAGGGGTGGGCCGAGTTGGCGTTGAAGTAACCGCCACCGTTCGTGCCCAGCTCCTTGATGGCCTCCTGCGAGGCCACCGCGCCGCCGTTCCACTGCTGGCTGCCGCCCATGAACTGGCCGACCTCGTGGATCCCGGCGAAGTTCTGGATCGCGCCGGCGGCGACCAGCACGATCGCGCCGATGACGGAGATCGGCACCAGGATCCGCACGGTGCCGCGCACCAGGTCGGCCCAGAAGTTGCCCAGCTCACCGGTACGGGAGCGGGCGAAGCCCCGTACGAGGGCCACGGCCACCGCGATACCCACCGCGGCCGAGACGAAGTTCTGCACCGCCAGGCCACCGGTCTGCACGACGTGGCCCATGGCCTGCTCGCCGTAGTACGACTGCCAGTTGGTGTTCGACACGAACGACGCGGCGGTGTTGAACGCCTGGTCCGGGTCGATCGAGGAGAAGCCCAGCGAGCCGGGCAGCGAGCCCTGGACGCGCTGCAGCACGTAGAGGAAGAGGACGCTGACCGCGGAGAAGGCCAGCACGCCACGCAGATAGGCGGGCCAGCGCATCTCGGCGGTGGGGTTCGCGCCGATGGCCTTGTAGATCCACTTCTCCACCCGCAGATGCTTGGGCGAAGAGTAGACGCGGGCCATGTAGTCGCCCAGTGGACGGTATGCCAGCGCCAGCGCCGCTATGAGCGCGAGCAGCTGGAGCACACCAGCGAGGATGGGGCTCATTTCAGGGCTCAGAACCTCTCCGGGTACACAAGGGCGAGGACGAGGTAACCCAGCAGGGCAACGGCCACGATCAGGCCGACGATGTTCTCGGCAGTCACAGCTTTGCCACCCCCCTGGCGATGAGCGCCACCAGCGCGAAACCCGCGATCGTGGTGATGACGAAGGCCACGTCGGCCATCGTGAACTCCTGAAGAGATTCGGAAATGTTCGGACCTCTAGAGGGAAGCGCCTTTCCAGGCGGTCACGCCTGTCGTTGACGGGTCTCTTACGGCCATCGGCGCACCTTTGACGGCGTTCTAACGCCCACCCTTCCGGCCTGTGAAAAGGCCGACGGTTCGTACCCCATTCCCGGGGGTGTGCACCGCAGACGAGAGCGTTTTCCAGCCACCGCGGAGTGTCTGTCCGGTGCGGCTGGACACCCGTCAGCAGGACGACCGGGCCGCCGCGTCGTCACCGGGACCACATGGTCGCCCGGTCGCAGGATCCTGCCGTGCGGCGGGACGACGGTGACGGCCTCGCCACAGACAGCGTCGAGCTCCATGGAGAGCCGGTGCGCCAGTGCATCGTCCCCGCAGATCACCATGTGCTGGTATCGGGCACCAAGTGGCCCCTGAGGATGAAGAGTTGACGTCACGCCCGTCAAGAATGCCGCTCGGAGCGCGGCTGGTTCCGAGGCGCACGCGATTGCGGCGTCAAGGCATCAGAGTCGTGCCGTTGACCAGGCGGGGCGACGTACGCTCACGCCGTGCTCATCGTGATCGGGACATCTCAGCGGTCCCCGAACCGGTCGACTACCGGACGCTCATAGCGCTCCCCTTCGTCGGCCTGCCCGCACATCCACGCATTGCCCGGCAGCCGTAAACCCTCGTCGTGTCCGGGCTGACCGGATTCGGGGGAATCCGTCTCCTCGAGTGTGGGGAACACCTGGGCCTGCGGATTATTGATTGCATAAAGCTGATCGGGCCCTCTTCGCGATGGCCGGAACCGTTCGCCGTATTTCAGGAGCACAGATGACCACCCCCGACCACGTCCGTACGAGCCGCCTGCGTGCGTGGATGCTGGAGGGCCTGTCCGACATGGCCAAGCACCAGCAGGGGCCGCACGCCGAGCCGGTCTCCGCGCACAAGGGGCAGCGGTGGTGGCGGGTGATGTGCCTGACCGGCGTCGACTACTTCTCCACGCTGGGCTATCAGCCGGGCATCGCCGCGCTCGCGGCGGGGCTGCTGTCGCCGGTGGCCACCATCGTGCTGGTGATCGTCACCCTGGCCGGCGCCCTGCCGGTCTACCGGCGGGTGGCCGAGGAGAGCCCGCACGGCGAGGGCTCGATCGCCATGCTGGAGCGGCTGCTGTCGTTCTGGAAGAGCAAGCTGTTCGTCCTGACCCTGCTCGGCTTCGCGGCGACCGACTTCCTGATCACGATCACCCTGTCCGCGGCGGACTCCTCCATCCACCTGGTGGAGAATCCGCATGTGCCCAGCGTGCTGCACGGTCAGCAGATGGTCGTCACGCTCGTACTGATCGCGCTGCTGGGGGCGGTGTTCCTCAAGGGCTTCCTGGAGGCGATCGGCGTCGCCGTCGTCCTGGTCGGGGCTTACCTGGCCCTGAACGCGGTCGTCGTCGTCGTGGGCCTGTGGCACATCGCCACAGAGGCGCACGTGGTCACCGACTGGTCCAGCGCCCTGACCACCCAGCACGGAAACGTTTTGGCCATGGTCGGGGTGGCGCTGCTGGTCTTCCCCAAGCTGGCGCTGGGCCTGTCCGGCTTCGAGACCGGCGTGGCGGTGATGCCGCACGTCGAGGGCGACCCCGGCGACACCGAGGAGAACCCCGCAGGACGTATCCGAGGCGCCAAGAAGTTGCTGACCACAGCCGCGCTGATCATGAGCGTGTTCCTGATCGCCACCAGCTTCATCACCACCCTGCTCATCCCGGCAAAGGAGTTCGAGTCGGGCGGCGAGGCCAACGGGCGTGCGCTCGCCTACCTGGCGCACCAGTACCTCGGAGACATCTTCGGCACCGTCTACGACGTCGCCACCATCGCCATCCTCTGGTTCGCCGGCGCCTCCGCCATGGCCGGACTGCTCAACCTGATGCCCCGCTACCTGCCCCGCTACGGCATGGCCCCGCACTGGGCGCGCGCCGTACGCCCCATGGTGATCGTCTTTATTCTGGTGGCCTTCCTGGTCACCTGGATCTTCAAAGCCGACGTCGACGCCCAGGGCGGCGCCTACGCCACCGGCGTTCTGGTCCTGATCTGCTCCGCGGCGATCGCGGTGACCATCGCTGCCCACCGCGCCGGGCAGCGCAATTGGACCATCGCCTTCGCCGTCATCTCGGCGGTCTTCCTCTACACCACCGTCGCCAACGTCTTCGAACGGCCCGACGGCGTGAAGATCGGCGCCTGCTTCATCGCCGGGATCATGCTCGTATCGCTCCTGTCGCGGCTCGCCCGCGCCTTCGAGCTGCGTGTCACCAGCGTGAGGCTGGACGGCATGGCGGAGCGCTTCGTACGCGACATCGCCAGCCGCAGGATCCGGTTCATCGCCAATGAACCCGACAACCGCGATCTCGCCGAGTACCGCGAGAAGATCGAGCAGATCCGGAAGGACAACGACCTCCCGCCCCAAGAGGACTTCGTCTTCGTCGAGGTCACCGTGCTCGACCCCTCGGAGTTCGAGGCGGACCTGAACGTACGCGGCGAAGTGCTGCACAGCCGCTATCGCGTGCTGACCCTGGAGAGCTCGTCCATCCCCAACGCCATCGCCGCACTGCTGCTGCACGTCCGCGACGCCACCGGACAGCAACCGCACATCTACTTCGAGTGGACCGAGGGCAACCCCTTCGCCAACTTCCTCCGCTTCTTCCTCTTCGGCCAGGGCGAAGTCGCCCCCGTCACCCGCGAAGTCCTGCGCGAGGCCGAACCGGATCGCGACCGCCGCCCGCGAGTACATGTCGGCTGACCATCCCCGCCGCATGGATGCCTCGGGTTGTCGCTCATGCCTCCGTCCACCGCGACGAACGTCCGCTCGCCGGTGCGCATCACCGCGAATACCCGGTAGAGCGCGACGCCCGCGGTCCCGGATACGGCGCGGTTGCGCGGAGCCGGTGCAGCGCCCGCTCGTGGTCCGCGTCGGCACCGGCTCCGCAGGTCAGGGAGCGGCGTCGAGATCCACGGCGATGTCCACGGCGATGTCCTCGGTCTCGGTCCAGAAACCGTCGTCCGCGTCCTGGAGCCGAGAGGCTGCGTGCTTCAGATGGAGGCGCGCGGCGGTGCGCGCCCCCTCGGCGTCGCCGGCCTCGATGGCGGCCAGGATGGCGTGGTGCTCCTGCCGGACCGCCTCGAAGAAGTCGCCCCGTCGCGCCTCGTTCGCGCGTGTGACGCGGATGCCGCTGCGCAGCACCTCGCCGAGGTACCGCACCGTCGAGACCATCACCGCGTTCCCGGTCGACTCCGCGATGGACCAGTGGAAGGCGAGATCCTCGTCCGCCCCGTCACCGCCCGCCGCGACCGCGGCGTCGATCGCGTCCAGGGCCTGACGCATCCGGGCGAGGTCGCCCGATGTGGCGCGGGCGGCTGCGAGAGAGGCGGCCTCGCCCTCCATGGCGCGGCGTACCTCCACGATCTGCAGGACCTTGGACCTGGTGTCCGCGGCCTCGGCCCCAAGGTCGAGCGGCCGTGTGCGCCGAGGCATGACGAACACGCCGAGGCCTTGGCGCGCTTCGACCAGGCCCGCGTTGCGGAGCCTGGACACGGCCTCCCGCACCACCGTGCGGCTGACGCCCAGCTGCTTGACCAGCGCCACCTCGGTGGGCAGCTTGTCGCCCTCGGCCAGCCGCCCGGACTCGATCTCCTCCGCGAGGATCACGGCGACCCGATCCGCGAGCCGGACAGGACCGCTCACCTTGGAAAACATGTCGTCAGTCTATCGGCGCGGTCCGGGTCGCCCTGGCTGCGAGGAGTGCGGTGGCCGCGACCGCGTCCGAGTGGTCGTCGATGTAGTCCCGCACCACCGATTCCGAGCTCGGGTCGGGCTCCAGCCCGAGGGCGTCGGCGCGCGCGTTGTCGAAGACAGCGGGCCACGAGCCCACGATGGCCTCGACGTCACGATCGGGCGCGATCGTCACCAGGTCGGCGACGGCGTCGCCGGCCACCCGCCGCAGCGTGGCCAGCATCTCGGCGACCGTGACCGTGAGTGCCGGAAGGTTGACCGGCATAGCGCCGACGAGCTGCCCCGGCCCGTCGCCGCGCTCGGCCTCGGCGATACGGAGGATTCCCTCGACCGTGCGCCGCGGTGAGGCCAGGGCCACCCGTAGGTCGGGACGCACGGGGCAGGTCGCCGGGATGCCCGCGAGCGGCTCGCGGATGATGCCGGACAGGAAGCCGGAGGCAGCCGCGTTCGGCTTGCCCGGTCGCACCGACACGGTCATCAGGCGGGCGACGCGTCCGTCGACGAAGCCGCGGCGGGTGTAGTCCGCCACCAGTTGCTCGCAGACGAGCTTCTGCGTCCCGTAACTCGACCGAGGCGTGGGCAGGGTCGACTCGCTGACCACCGGCGGCAGGGGCAACGCCGGGTCGCTGCCGTAGACCGCGACGCTGCTGGAGAACACCACCAGTGGTGTCGGCCCGCCGGAGGCCGACTGCGCCCGGGCGGCTTCGAGCAGCGCGCGGGTCGTGTCCACGTTGGCACCCATGCCGAGGTCGAAGTCGGCCTCGCACTCGGCCGAGACCGCCGAGGCGAGGTGGATCAGTACATCCACCGGCTCCGCGAACAACTCGTCGAGGCGGTCGATCAGGTCGCCCTGCACGATGTCCACCAGCGGGTCGGCGGCCGCCGGCGAATCGGCCTGCACGAAGCGGTCGGCGAGTACCAGCCGGTCGATCGGCGCGCCGCACAACGTCCGCGTCTCGAGCAGTCTGGCGGCGACCTGCCGTCCCAGGAAGCCGAAGCCACCCGTGATGACGATCCTCATGCGTTTTCTCCTTGATAGTCGTTCAGCCAGCCGAGACCCTCGCTCGTGCCGGCGCGGGGGCGGTACTCGCAGCCCATCCACCCGTCGTAGCCCAGCTCGTCGACGACGCCGAACAGATGGCTGACGTCGAGTTCGCCCCGGTCGGGTTCATGGCGGTCGGGCACGCCCGCGATCTGCAGGTGACCGACCCGGCCGGTCGGCAGGTCGCGGCGCAGGGTCGCTGTGAGGTCGCCCTCGACGATCTGGCAGTGGTAGAGGTCGAGCTGCACCTTGAGATTGGAGGCGCCTACGTCCTGCACCACGGCGTGGGCATCGTCCTGCCGGTTCAGGAAGTAGCCCGGCATGTCGCGGCCGTTGATCGGCTCGACCAGGATGTCGACGCCCGCCGCGGCGGCCTGTTCCGCGGCGCGGGCGAGGTTGGCCAGGTAGGTGTCGCGGTGCTCTGCCGGCTCTGCCGGCTTCGCGTCCGGCTGCACCAGACCGGCCATCACGTGCACCCGTGGGCAGCTCAGTGCCGTGGCGTACTCGAGGGCCCGGTCGATCCCGGAGCGGAACTCCGCCTCGCGTCCGGGCAGCGCCGCGATCCCCCGCTCTCCGGACTCCCAGTCCCCGGGAGGGGCGTTGAAGAGCACCTGCTTCAGGCCGTGGTCGTCGAGGCGGCGGCGCAGTTCGGTGGCGTCGTACGCGTAAGGGAAGAGGTACTCGACGGCCTGGAAGCCGTCCGCCGCCGCGGCGGCGAAGCGGTCGAGGAAGTCGTGTTCGGTGTACATCATGGACAGGTTCGCGGCGAACCTCGGCATGGTTGCTCCTGTGTGGGGACCGGCACCGGGCCCGGTCGCGGGCCCGGTGCCGGAGCCGCTCAGCGGTTGATGGTCAGCGGTCGACAGTCAGCGGTTGACGACCTGCTTCTTGGTGGTGAGCACCGCGCCGGCGCCGATGACGAGGCTGAGCGCCAGGACGTACATCGGGAGCGACGTTGAGCCGGTGGCGTCCTTGAGCGCGCCGATCATGTAGGGGCTGACGAAGCCGGCGAGGTTGCCCACCGAGTTGATCGCGGCGAGGCCTGCCGCGGCGGCGGCACCGCCCAGGAACGCGGTGGGCAGCGACCAGAACAGCGGCGCGCAGGTCAGCACTCCGGCCGCCGCGAAGGACAGCGCGATCAGGGACAGCACGGTCGACCCGGACCAGCCGGCCGCCAGCGAGAACCCGACGGCGCCCATGAGGCTCGGGACGACCAGGTGCCAGCGGCGCTCGCGGTGCTTGTCCGCGGAACGCCCGAAGAGGTTCATCGCGACGAGTGCGGCCAGGAAGGGCACGGCGCTGAGCACTCCGATCGCGAGGTTGCCCTCGATCCCGGTGGACTCGACGAACGTGGGCATCCAGAAGGTCAGGGCGTACTGGCCCATCACGAAGCAGAAGTAGATGAGGCACATCAGCCACACCTTGGGGTCGCGGAAGGCGTCCCAGACCCGGCCGTGCACCGTCTGGTGCGCGGCGTCGTCGGCGATCGCCCGCTCGACGATGTCCTTCTCCTCCTCGGTGAGCCACTTCGCGCTGCGCACGCCGTTGTCGAGGTAGAACAGCGTGGCGACACCGATGGCGAGCGCGGGGATCGCCTCGAGGAGGAACATCCACTGCCAGCCCTGCCAGCCGTTCACGCCCTGGAAGCGGTCCATGATCCAGCCGGAGAGCGGGTTGCCGAAGATACCGGCCACCGGGATGGCCGACATGAACATCGCGATCACCCGGGCGCGACGGTGTGACGGGAACCAGTAGGTGCAGTAGAGGATCACTCCCGGGTAGAACCCCGCCTCCGCGGCACCGAGCAGGAACCTGAGCACGTAGAACGTCGTCTCGTTGGTGACGAACGTGAACGCCGCCGAGACCAGGCCCCAGGTGATCATGATCCGGGCGATCCAGGTGCGGGCGCCGATGCGTTGCAGCATCAGGTTCGAGGGAACCTCGAAGAGAAAGTAGCCGATGAAGAACAGGCCGGCGCCGAGGCCGTACGCCGCCTCGCTCAACCCGAGGTCGTCGGACATCTGCAGCTTGGCGAAGCCGACGTTGACCCGGTCCAGGTAGGAGAAGACGTAGCAGAGGACGAGGAAGGGGACGATGCGTCGCACGACCTTGCGGAAGACGGCGTTCTCGCGGGCGAGGTCGGGGATCTCGCCCGCCGTTGTGGGCATGGACATAAAGGAATCCTTCGTGCGGCTCGGGGGATTCTCTGACAGGTCAGGTACTGATCACCACGCGGCGCCGAATGTGGATCTCAGTTCGTCGAGGGCGTGGGTGGGGAGTGGCTCCGGCCGGCGGTCGGTCAGGAGCCAGAGACGTGCCGTCTCCTCGAGCTCTTCGAGGACGGCAAGGGCGGTGGCCGCGTCGGGGCCCCAGACCACGGGGCCCAGCCGGTCGAGCAGGACGGCCCTGATCGGCGTACTGCTCGCTGCCCGCTCGACGATCCGGGCGGTCACCAGGTCGGCCACGCGCGGGTCGCCGGGCCGGTGGTAGGGGACGAGCGGGACATGCCCGACCTTCATCACGTAGTACGGCGTGATGGGCGGGAGCACGTCGTCCCGGCTCCAGACACCGGCCAGGGTGAGCGCGACCAGGTGCGTGGAGTGGGTGTGGATGACGAACCGGGCCGTGGGTGCGGCGGCATAGATGCGGCGATGGAGCGTCAGGGTCTTGCTGGCCCGGTCGCCCGCGATCTGCTCGCCGGCGGCGTCGACGAGGGCGAGGCGGTGGGGGTCGAGAAAGCCCAGGGCGGCGTCGGTGGGCGTGATCAGATGGCAGTCGCCGACCCTGGCGCTGATGTTGCCGGCGCTGGCGTGGACGTAGCCCCGGGCGAACAGGCTCGTGCCCACCCGGACGATCTCGGCCCGTGCCTCGTCGACGGTGCCCTGAAGCCGGCTCATGAGGCCTCCTCGTCCAGGAGGGCGAACGAGGCGGTGAAGAAGTCGGGGCCGCCGAAGTTGCCGGACTTGAGCGTGATGTGGAGGGTGTCCCCGTCGGGAAGGGCCGCCGCGCACCATGGCACACCAGGGTCGATCTGCGGTCCGATCCGGAGCCCGGTGATGCCGAGCGCCTGGACGACCGCTCCCGAGGTCTCGCCGCCTGCGACGACGAGCCGGCGGACACCGCGCTCCACAAGCCCCTGTGCAACGCGGGCCAGGGTCCGCTCCACGAGTTCACCGGCCTCGGCGGCACCGAGCCGGCCCTGGACGCTCCGGACCGTGTCGGGTGCTTCGGTGGAGTAGATGAGGATCGGCCCGTCGGCCAGGTTCGACTCGGCGAAGGCCAGGGCCTGGCCGGCCACGTCCTCACCGGCCGCGATGTGCAGCGGGTCCACGCTGAACGCGGGCCGGCCGCTGCGCAGGAACTCCTGAACCTGGCGGTTCGTGGCGACGGAGACCGATCCGGAGACGACGGCCATGTGGCCACCGGGTGGTGGCAGCTGTGCGGCGGCGCGGGACGGCGCAACCCCCCAGTTCGCGGGCAGGCCGATCGCCAGGCCCGAGCCGGCGGTCACCAGGGGCAGCCCCTGGACCGCAGCGCCAAGGCGCACAAGGTCGTCGTTGGAGACGGCGTCGGCAATGGCGATCCCGAAGCCTTCCTCGCGCAGGGCGTCGATGCGGGCCCGGATCGCCTCGGCGCCGCCGGCGACGACCGTGTGGTCGATGAGGCCGACCGCTCGCACGGTCTGGGCGCCGAGGACGGAGACCAGGTCGGGGTCGGTCATCGGCGTGAGCGGATGGTGGCGCATACCGCTCTCGCTGAGCAGTACGTCGCCGACGAAGAGATGGCCCTTGAAGACCGTGCGTTCGTTGTCGGGGAACGCCGGCGTCGCGATCGTGAAGTCGGTGCCCAGTGCGTCCATCAGGGCCTCGGTGACCGGCCCGATGTTGCCGGCCGGGGTCGAGTCGAAGGTGGAGCAGTACTTGAAGTAGATCTGCTCGGCACCCGCGGACCGCAACCAGGCGAGTGCCCGCAGCGACGCCTCGACGGCGTCGGCCGCCGGGACGGTCCGCGACTTGAGCGCGATGACGACGGCGTCCGCGTCCATCGCCAGGTCGGCGCCGGTCGGCGGCACATCGATCAGCTGGACCACGCGCATGCCCGCGCGCACCAGGTTGTTGGCCAGATCCGTGGCGCCGGTGAAGTCGTCAGCGATGCATCCGATTCGGATTCCCATGTCAGATCCCCGCCTGCTCGGGCAGGTCGATCCCCGGGAAGATCTTGATGACCGCGCTGTCGTCCTCGGCTCCCAGACCGGACGCCGATGCCTGGAGGAACATCTGGTGGGCGGTGGAGGCGAGAGGGAGCGGGAACCTCTCCGGCCGGGCGGAGTCGAGCACGAGCCCCAGGTCCTTGACGAAGATGTCGACCGCGGAGAGGGGCGTGTAGTCACCGGCGAGCACGTGGGCCATGCGGTTCTCGAACATCCACGAGTTACCGGCGCTGTGCGTGATGACTTCGTAGAGCGCCTCGGCCGGAACACCGGCCTTGATGCCCAGCGCCATCGCCTCGGCCGCCGCTGCGATGTGCACGCCCGCGAGCAGCTGGTTCACGATCTTGACCTTCGAGCCGAGTCCGGCGCGGTCTCCCAGGCGGTAGACCGTGCTGCTCATGTCCTCGAGCACCGGGTCGGCGACCGAGTAGGCCGCGGCGGAGCCCGACGTCATCATCGTGAGCTCGCCGGCCGCCGCACGCGCGGCGCCACCGGAGACGGGAGCGTCCAGGTAGAGCACGCCCTTCTCAGCCAGGCGCCCCTCGAGCTCGGCGGACCGGCCGGGGTCGACCGTGGAGCACATCACGAAGACGGCGCCCGGGCGGAGCCGGTCGGCCGCCCCGTCAGCGCCGAACAGCACCGCCTCGACCTGCGCCGCGTTGACCACCACGCCGACCAGGACGTCCACCGCGGCCGCCAGCTCGCCGGAGGAGGCGAACGCCGTCCCGCCTTCGCAGGCGAAGGCCGTGGCCACCTCCGGTCGCAGATCGTGGACGCCCACGTCGTAGCCCGCGTTCCGCAGGCTGCGGGCCATGCCGAGACCCATGGCCCCGAGTCCCACCACGCCCACGCGCGGCCGTGCCGGCCTGTCCTGCTCGTTCATGCCCATCCTCGTCTCGCTGTGCCGTCCGGGGCCGGGCCCGGCTCACAATCCGTGCGGCGATCGGGTCATATGATGACCTGAGGAATGGGTGGAGGACCACTGTGCTGTTCGTCACATGCGGTAGTGGCCGAATCGGCGGATAGACCGAGCCCCGCCGGGTAGCCCCGTAGCCCCGTCCGCCGGCGTCAAACCCCAGCAGCGCAGCCCACGTATCCGGGCCGACCGTGCTGTTCACGGCGGGCCGGTGGTTCTGCTGGAGGGTGTCGACCGCGGCCGACGTCCGTGCACGGAAGATCCCGTCGACATGGACCGAATGAGTGCGTGGACCGCTGCACCGCCGCCGGAGACGATCCTCAGATTCCAGACCGGCAGGTCACGCCGCCGGATGCGGGAATCCACCGCGTGACCGAGCCCGAGCGGGTTCTGAAGTTCACCGCACGGGTGACGGTCATCGCCGACCTCGACCTGACGACCGGTGGCGGCGGGGTACGTCTGCGGGCCAGCATGGACAACGTCCACGATCAGGGGCCCTGACTTAGTGACGCTCTACACCGCGAGGCTGTCCGGCTCGCTCACCGGCCTGGGCGGCGCACCACTCCCGGCGGTCCGCAGCGTCACGATCGCCCCGGACGCTCTCCCGCAGTGGCTCTCTCACCCGGGGGCGTCCACGCGAATCGTCGCGTTCGAAGACGTGACCGTTTCACAGGCCGGTCAGTTCGGCGGCGATCCGACCCTCGTCGGGCCGGACCTCCGCGCCGCGGACCGGTGAACACCGCACACCGGTGCGTGCAGCTGCAACGTCCCGCGTTGCCATACCCCACAGACGCCTCCCGCACAGCTGTCGGGAAACTCGACACCTGTCCCGGACAGAAAGCAACAGCCCTGAAGCGCCCGCATCGCTCAGGAGACTCGCTGCAGAATCATCGGCTCCGGTCAACGCACCCGACCCCGAGGCTTCAGCCGCGTCGCGGGCAGTTCCGGGGCCGGCAGCGGCACCCCGTCGTAGCCCTTCACTTCACCGAATCGGGAGCCGTCCAGCCACGCCGAACGGGCTTGTGCGATCTCCTCGTTGGAGCGGCCGATGAAGTTCCACCACATGACGATCTCCTCGTCGAAGGGCTCGCCGCCGAGGAGCAGCAGTCCTGCGTCGGATTCCGCCCGCAGCGGGAGTTCGCTACGGCCGCAGCCGAGGTAGAGCATCGAGCCGGGCAGTACGGGCACGCCGTCGACATGGCTCTCGCCGGACATGGCGAGCACCGCGTACTCGAAGTCGGGGTCGAGCGGCAGGCTCGTCTCGGTCCCGCCGGCGAGCGCCAGATCGGCGCCGACGATCGGGGTGTATGTCGTCCCGGGCGAGGCGGCGCCGTCGAGGGCGCCGAGGATGACCGTGGCGGTCAGGCCGGGTGCGGTGACGGTCGGCAGCTCGGTGTGGTGCTGGAACTGTGGCTCGACGTCCCGGTGCGCGTCGGGGAGCGCGACCCATAGCTGGGCCCCGTGCAGGAAACGCGCGTGCGGCTTGGGGCTCTCCTCGGAGTGGCTGATCGCGCGTCCGGAAGTCATCAGGCCGAGTTCCCGAGGGCGGATGGTCGCCAGGCTGCCGGTGCTGTCGCGGTGCAGCACCTCACCGTCGTGCAGCCAGCTGACGGTCTGGAGGCCCATGTGCGGGTGGGGCGGGACCTGCATTCCGGGCTCGTCAGCGATGTCGTCGGGCCCGTAGTGATCGACGAAGGCCCAGGCGCCGACCATACGGCGGCCGAGGTTGGGCAGCAGCCGGCGGACCTCGGTGGACTCGCCGAGCTGGACCCGGCGGGGGCTGAGAAGTTCACGGACGGGCTCGGCGACGACGAAGCCACGACCGCCGCAGACTGAGAGGGCGGCCTGCCGATCGAGATTGCTCATGGCGCTCAACCTATTCCCGTACGGGTGCGAGTCGGCAGCCCCCACGCCCCAGTAGAACCCCAGTACAACCCGGAGTAGTGGAATGTTCAACCATAATTGCGTGTTGACGGGGTGCACGCAGCAGGCCGAGTCCTTGAGGAGGAGGGCAAGTGAACGACACCTACTACGAGTTCGGCACCGCGGCCGACCGGTGGGACCGAGCGCAGATGTTCTTCGACGCCCAGGAGTACATGACAGCGGCCCGCATTCTGGGTGGTCTCGTCGAAGAGGCGCCGGAGCAGATCGCGCCGCGTCTGCTGCTGGCCCGCGCCTACTACCACTCGGCTCGGCTGAGCAAGGCCGAGGCGGAGCTGCGCGCCGTGCTGGAGCTCAGCCCGGTGGAGCACTACGCGCGGCTGATGCTGGGCCGCACGCTGGAGAGGCAGGGACGGCCCGAGGACGCCGCGCCGCATCTGCGGATGGCTGCGGCGATGTCCGGGGATCTCCTCCCGGAAGGCATCCCGGCAGGCCGTCCGGAAGGCGTCCCCGGGAGGCAGTGATCGCTAGTCGCTGACCGTCGGGCGAGCAGCCGGGCGGTCAGCGACAGCGGTGATCGCCCGGATGGACAGGAAGCCGAGGAGCACGGTCACGCGGTCAGCCTGTCCCGCGGGCGATCATCGCGCCGCGACGGCCCCGGCGGCCCGAGGCCGAAAAGCGCTCATCCCGAAACAGACCTTGTCACGCCCGGAATTGGCGCGAACATAAAGAGGCATGGCGATCGTTGTGCTGGTGGGGACTCTGGACACCAAGGGCGAGGAGTACGGCTGGCTGCGGGACCGGCTGCTGCGGTCGGGTGTTGATGTGGTGCTCATCGACGCCGGCGTCATCGGGGAGCCCCGCGAGCGGCCCGACATCACGCGCGAGGTGGTGGCCGAGGCCGCCGGCGCCGACCTGGGGCCGCTCCGGGAGCAGGGGGACCGCGGGGCCGCCGTGACCACCATGGCTCGCGGCGCGGCCGAGACCGTCCTTCGTCTCTACGCCGAGAACCGGCTGCACGGTGTGCTGGCCATCGGCGGCAGCGGTGGCACCTCGATCGCGACCAGTGCGATGCGGGCGCTCCCGCTGGGCGTACCGAAGCTGATGGTGTCCTCGATGGCCTCGGGCGACGTCTCGCCGTACGTCGGCTCCGCCGACATCACGATGATGTACAGCGTCGTCGACATCGCCGGCATCAACACCGTCTCGGCACCGATCCTCGCCAACGCGGTGGACGCCATCGCCGCGATGGCCAAGTCATTCGCCACGACGTCACGAGCCGTGCGGCCGGCGGATCTCCGGGCGGGCGGCAGGCCACTGGTGGCCGCGACGATGGCCGGCGTGACCACACCCGGCGTCGACGCCGCCCGCGAGCGGCTCACCCAACTCGGTTACGAGGTCCTGGTCTTCCACACCAGCGGCTCCGGCGGACGGACCCTGGAGTCACTCTCCGAACAGGGACTGTTCGCCGGCGTCCTGGACCTGACGCTCAGTGAGCTCGCCGACGACCTAGTGGGTGGGATCCTGACCGCCGGACCCGACCGGCTACGGGCCGCCGGGCGCAGCGGCATACCGCAGGTGGTGAGCCTGGGCGCCCTGGACATGGTCAAGTTCGGGCCGCTCGACACACTCCCGGAGCGCTTCCGAGGCCGCCGAGTCCACGTGCACAACCCGTCCATCACCGTCATCCGCACCACCGCGGCGGAGTGCGCCGAGCTGGGCCGGAGCGTCGCCGAGAAGCTGCGGGCGGCCACCGGGCCGACGGCGGTGTGCCTGCCCCGGCGCGGGCTCTCCACGCTCGGCGGCCCGGGAGGCCCGTATCACGATCCGCACGCCGACGCCGCGTTGTTCACCGCGCTCCGTGACGGGCTGCGGGGCAGCGCGACCGAACTTCTCGAATTCGACACCCACATCAACGATCCGGCATTCGGCCGGGCCGCGTCGGAAGAGCTGCACAGGATGATCACCGCGCACCGGGCCGGAGCGAGCGAGGACCGGGTCGCGTAATCGGGTAGCGGGACCCGCCGGGCCGGTAGCGGGACGCGGGCCGGGCCGCCGGTGGCCCGCGCATGACGGATCCGCCACTACCGCGATCAGCTCGATTCCACCACAAAGAGTGCTCTATCGGCACATCGTCGTAATCTGGTACTACTCACCCTCCGCGAGCCTGGGGGAGATCATGGAACTTGATTTTCTCAAGCCGCTCTTCGACCGTCCCGGCCCCTGGGCCTCTGCGTACATCGACACCACGCGTGCGACCGAGGACGCCCCGAGGCTGCAGAAGCTCCGTGAGCGTTCCGTCGCGTCGCAGCTCGTCGACGCGGGTGCCGACGCCTACACCATCACGGCGCTGATGGACAGGCTCAGCCACGAGCCGGTCTCCGGGGCACCACCGGGCCGGGCGGTCTTCGCCGCGGGCGCCGAGATCGCGCTCGATGTACCGCTCGCGGTGACCCCGCCCAGGATCGAGGCGACTTGGTCGGTCCTGCCGCACGTCGCGCCGCTGGCCGGCCTGCGGGGCGACGAGCCGTCGTGCCTGGTGGCGTACATCGACCGCACCGGCGCCGATCTGGAGCTGCGTGACACGCACCGCCGCGAGAACGTGGGGCAGGCGAACGGCAAGGAGGGCCAGGGCCGAGGACGGCGCAGCGTCCCCACCGGCGAGTGGCACTACCGGAACAAGGTCGAGAACAACTGGAACGAGACCGCCGACGCCATCGCGGACGAGCTCATCAGGCAGTGGCCCGGGAGCGGCGCACAGTTGCTGATCCTGACCGGCGACTCCCGCGAGCGCAGGGCGGTGTACAACCGGCTGCCAGAGCGCATCCGGGCCGTGACCGTCGAGACCGGGAACGGCAGCAGGTCCCCCGGCGCCTCGAAGAGCGTGCTCGACCGGCAGATCGCCCATGCCTGCGAGGAGTACACGCGCGACCGGCTCCAGAGCGCCCTCGAGCGCTTCCGCATCGGACGCGGCAGGCCGGGCGAGCACCGCGCGGCCCCTGTGGACACCGGTCACGGAGAAGCCGCTGAAGGGGTACCCGCCGTCGTGGACGCTGCCCGGAGCCACCAGGTGGCCACGCTGCTGCTCGCTCAGGACGCGTCCGACGCGGGCCGCGACGTGTGGATCGGCCCCGGCGTCGACGACGTCGCGGTGCAGCGCGGCCAGGCGCGGGCGATGGGCGTCGCCAAGCCCGTACTGGCACGTGCGGACGACGCCCTGCTGCGGTCCGCCGCGGCCGCGGACGCCGAGGTGCTGCTGGTCCCCCAGGGCATGCAGGGCCCGGCGGGCGGGCTGGGGGCGGTGCTGCGCTGGAGCCTCTGAGGTGACCGGCCGCACGGGATCCCGGACCGAGGAGCCTGCGTCGCACGCTCGGCGGGCGGGTCGGCGGACGGCTGGCTAGCGTGGCAAGGGGTCCACCCACCGAGCGGGAGGCAGAGTCATGGCCGTACATCCTGAGGGCATGCCGTGCTGGGCCGACGCGATGTTCACCGACGTGGAGGGCGCGAAGAGCTTCTACGGTGACGTGCTGGGCTGGACCTTCGGCGAGGCTTCGTCGGAGTACGGCAACTACACACAGGCGTACGTGAACGGCAAGGCGGTCGCCGCCGTCGTGCCCCCGATGCCGGGCCAGGAAGGCCAGTCGGCGTGGTGTCTGTATCTGGCCTCGCCGGACGTCGCCGCCACCGCCGCGAAAATCCGTGACAACGGGGGCGAGCTGCTGATGGAGCCGATGCAGGTCGGCGAGTTCGGGTCGATGCTGCTCGCCCGCGATCCGAGCGGTGTCGTCTTCGGGGTCTGGCAGGCGGGCAAGCACGAGGGCTTCGAGGCGAAGGCCATACCGGGAGCGTATGTCTGGGGTGAGGTCTTCACCCGGGAGCCCGAGAAGTCGGACGCCTTCTTCCCCGCCGTCTTCCCGTACAAGGTGCAGCGGGTGGAGGACGACGCGATCGACTTCAAGCTCTTCACCCTCGGTGACTCCGCGGTCCTGGGGCGCATGAAGATGAGCGACGCCGACTTTCCGCCCGAGGTGCCCCCGTTCCTCAATGTGTACTTCGGCGTCGAGAACTGCGACGCGGCGGTGGCGAGGACGACCGAGCGCGGCGGGGTACTGCGGTTCGGGCCGATGGACAGCCCGTTCGGCCGGTTCGCGGCGCTGAGCGATCCTCAGGGTGCGACGTTCTCCGTGATCGACCTCAACGCGGCCAAGGGAGACATGCCCAAGATGTCCGACGCGTCCTGAGCCGTCCCAGTCCCCGCCTCCGTACCGGACCGACAAAGCGAAGCCGGTCTGCACGTGTTGCACGTGCAGACCGGCTGATGCATCGTCAGGAGTGTTGGGTACTCCGGGCATTTACGGTTGGTGACTCAGCCTCGATACGACTCCAACAGGCGCAGCCACACCTCGCTGATGGTGGGATACGAGGGCACCGCGTGCCACAGCCTGTCGATCGGCACCTCGCCCGCCACCGCCACCGTGGCCGAGTGCAGCAGCTCACCGACGCCCGGGCCCACGAAGGTGACGCCCAGCAGGATTTCCTGGTCGAGGTCGACGACCATCCGCGCGCGGCCTCGGTAGCCGTCGCAGTACAGGCTCGCTCCCGCGACCGAGGAGAGGTCATAGTCGACGGCGCGTACGCGGTGGCCTGCCGCCTCGGCCTCGGCGAGAGAGAGGCCCACGGCCGCTGCCTCGGGGTCGCTGAAGACGACCTGTGGGACGGCCACATGGTCGGCGGTCGCCGCGTGGGCTCCCCAGCGGTCGCTCTCCAGCAGCGGGACGCGCTGCGCCCTCGCCCCGATGGCGGCTCCGGCAATGCGGGCCTGGTACTTGCCCTGATGAGTGAGCAGCGCGCGGTGGTTCACATCGCCGACCGCGTAGAGCCAGTCGATGCCCTCGACGCGGCAGCTGTCGTCGACGGACAGCCAGGAGCCCGGTTCCAACCCCACCGTCTCCAGGCCGATGTCGTCGGTCCGGGGGGCACGGCCGGTGGCAATGAGGACCTCGTCGGCCTCGATACGCTCGCCGTCGTCCAGTACGAGAGTGACGGGGCCGGCGCCGTCGGAGCGCTCGACGGACGTCACCGAGGTGTTCAGGCGGATCTGTCCGCCGCCCTCGGCCAGGGACTTGGCGACGTGCTCGCCGACGAAGGGTTCCATCCGCGGCAGCAGTCCCCCGCCACGGACCACCAGGGTGACCTGCGAGCCGAGGGCCTGATAGGCGGTGGCCATCTCCACGCCGACCACACCGCCGCCGACGACCGCGAGCCGCCCCGGCACGCGGGGGGAGCTGGTGGCCTCGCGGCTGGTCCAGGCCTTCGCGCCGACGAGGCCCGGGATGTCGGGCAGGACGGCGCGGCTGCCGGTGCAGACAGCCACCGCGTGCCGGGCGGTCAGGCTGTGATGCTCGCCCTCGGGGCCATCCACGACGACCTTCTTCGGACCGTGCAGCCTGCCCTGTCCGCGGTAGAGGCGGGCGCCGATCGAGTCCAGCCAGCCGACCTGGCCGTCGTCCTTCCAATGGGAGGCGTGTCCGTCTCGACCGGCGAGGACGGCCTCGGCGTCGAGCCCTTGCACCGACTGGCTCAGGCCCATTGTGCGGCGGGCGTCGGCATGGGCGATCGCCGGGCGCAGCAGGGCCTTGCTGGGCATGCACGCCCAGTACGAACATTCGCCCCCGACCAGCTCACTCTCCACGACCGCTGTGCTCAGACCCGCCGCTCTCGCACGGTCCGCAAGGTTCTCGCCGACAGGGCCCGCGCCCACCACCACGACGTCGTACTCCACAGGTTCTGTCATAGAGCCAGTCTCGTCCCGGGTGTGCGTCCTGGCCACATGGGCAGGGGCAGGAATAGCACAGCCCCGGGCGCCGTTGTCGGGGGCGAATCCGCCGGACAGGAAGAGGTAGCACGTCATGAGCACTGTTGAGCTCACCAAGGAAAACTTCGATCAGGTCGTTACCGACAACGACTTCATCCTGATCGACTTCTGGGCTTCCTGGTGCGGCCCGTGCCGGCAGTTCGCCCCGGTCTACGAGGGTGCCGCCGAGCGCCACCCCGACCTGGTCTTCGCGAAGGTCGACACGGAAGCTCAGCAGGAACTCGCTGCCGCGTTCGAGATCCGCTCCATTCCCACGCTGATGATCGTCCGCGACAATGTCGCGGTCTTCGCCCAGCCCGGCGCGTTGCCCGAGGCCGCCCTGGAGGACGTGATCGGTCAGGCGCGCGCGCTGGACATGGACGAGGTCCGCAAGTCGATCGACGACGAGCAGGGCAGTACCGCCCAGGCGGAGACCTCGACAGAGGCCTGACGCAGGCGGCCGAGACGTGATGCCTGAGGCCTGAGGCTGTCCGGCTCAGCGCTCCAGGACCAGGGCTATGCCCTGGCCCACACCGATACAGAGGGCGGCGACGCCGGTTCCCGAACCGGCCGCCGCCAGCTGGTGAGCGACCGAGCCGGCCAGCCTGGCCCCCGACGCGCCGAGGGGGTGGCCGATCGCGATGGCGCCGCCACGCGGGTTGACCAGGGAAGGGTCCAGGTCCGGCCATTCGGCGAGACAGCCGAGCGACTGGGCGGCAAAGGCTTCGTTCAGCTCAAAGGTGGTCAGGTCCGCGAAGGTCCTGCCCGCCTTGGCGAGCGCCCGCCGCACCGCCTCCACCGGGCCGAGGCCGAAGAGTTGCGGCTCGATGCCGGTGACGGCGGAGGCGCGGATCCGGGCGAGGGGCTCGCGGCCCGTCGCCCGCAGCCCTTCCTCGTCGACGAGAAGGAGCGCGGCAGCCCCGTCGTTGAGCGGTGAGGAGCTGCCCGCCGTGACCGTGCCGTTCTCGCGGAACGACGGCTTGAGCTTGGCGAGCGCCTCCATGGACGTGGAGTCGCGTACGCATTCGTCGCGCGCCAGCTCCACACCCTCGTACGCGACGACCTCACCGTCGTACAGCCCCTTGCCCCATGCCTCGGCGGCCTTCTGATGGCTGGCGAGGGCGAAGGCGTCCTGCTGCTCGCGGGTGATGTCGTGCTTGTCCGCGATGAGTTCGGCACCCTCGCCGAGCTGGACGGTCCACTCCGCGGGCATCCGCGGGTTCGTCATACGCCAGCCCAGCGTCGTCGAGTGGAGCTGCTGGGGGCCCGCGGGGAAGGCCCGTTCGGGCTTTTGCAGCACCCAGGGTGCGCGGGACATCGACTCGACGCCGCCCGCGATCACGATCGACGCGTCGCCCAGTGCAATGGCGCGGGCCGCCTGGATGACGGCCTCAAGTCCCGAGCCGCACAAGCGGTTGACGGTGACGCCAGGGACGGTGGCGGGCAGACCGGCGAGAAGGACAGCCATGCGGGCGACGTTGCGGTTGTCCTCGCCCGCGCCGTTGGCGTCACCGAGGACTACGTCGTCGATACGGGCCGGGTCGAGCTCCGGGGCACGGTCCACGAGCGCCTTGACGACATGCGCGGCGAGGTCGTCGGGACGTACGCGGGAGAGCGCGCCCCCGAACTTGCCGATCGGGGTGCGGACGGCGTCGACGATGTAGACGTCGCGGATGGTCATCAAAACTCTCCCGGGCTTGGCCCTGCGTACAGCGTTGTTCACTTGGTGAACCAACGTTCACCATTGGTCCGGCCCGAGTGTCTGACGGGTCTCCGCCCATGTCAACGGCCACTCCGAGTCGCCCCGGGCCCCCGAGGCGCGGGTATCAGCGCGGCGCCGCCCGCCCGGCGGGGAGCTCGCCGTCAGCGCTCTGCCGGATCCACGACCCGCGCGGAGAGTCCGTAATCCAGCTCCGAGCCGTCGACGAGCAGCGCCTCGACCGTACGCGTCTCAGGGTCGATGTCCGCCACCAGGCCCTCGCCCGCGTAGCGCGGATAGCCGGAGGACCCACGGCGGCCTGTGGCCTCCACGACGGCGGAGCGAATGGCGCTCTTGGCCAGGGAAGCGGCATCGCGGCCCTCGACATGTTCGGGCACCAGCAGGATCTCGAAGCGCTGCGGGTCAGTACTCATGGAAGCGACGCTAGACACGCGCCGCCGGGCCCGCATGTCGTCACTGCGGCGGTCCGGGCCGGGGGCGGCATGTCGTCCGCGCGGCGCGGCCGCCGGGACGCCGGGGCCACCGCGGCCGCCGGGGCGCGCCGGGACGCCGGGGGCGCGCCGGGTCAGCTGGACTCGCGGTGCAGGGCCCGCGCCCCCATCAGGCCGTGCCGCTCCGGCTCGGCACCCGGGTCGCGTACGACGCGGTCGACGAGTTCGGCCAGCCGCTGACCGCTCACCATGTCGATCCGCACGGTGCTCAGCCGGGGGCGCAGCAGTCTGCCGAGCAGCAGGTTGTCGGCGCCCACCACTGCGGTCTCGCCCGGCACTTGGATGCCGGCGTCCTGGAGAGCGCGCATGAGCAGCATGGCGTACTCGTCGTTGTACGCGTACACCGCGTCGAGGCCGAGCCCGCGCCAGCGGGCGGCGAGTTCGGCCGCGGACTCCTCGTCGTACAACAGGGGAAGCGGCTCGATCCGGGCGCCGCCGGCCGCCGCGGCCCGCCGGGCGCCCTCCAGGCGAGGGCCGGAGAAGAGCTCCAGGCCCGGCTCCCGCGGCATGACCACGCCGATGGCGCGCCGGCCGCGCCCGACCAGGTGGGTCACCGCGCTGCTGCCGATCTCGCTCTGGTCCATGACGAGGAAGTGCGCGCCCTGGACGCGGCGCGGGCCGAGCGTTATGACGGCTTTCGCGCCCGAGCGCTTGAGGACGTCGACGCCGTACGGAGTGAGCGCGACCTCGCCGAGCGAGACGACCGCGACGGGACGCAGCTCGGCCCAGGCGCGGGCGGCGTCGTCGCCGTCGAGGCCGAGGCTGCCGTGCTGCACAACGGTGTAGTCGAGGCGGCGCAGTGCCCGCTGGAGCTCGTTGAAGAAGCGGTTGTAGAGCGGGCCGACCGGGACATGAGCGGATGGCAGCAGCACCATCCGGGTGTGCCCGGCGCGCAGGCTGCGGGCCGCGGCATGGGGCACATAGCCGAGCTCCTCGGCGGCTTCGCGGACGCGCCGGCGGGTGGGCTCGCTGATCCGTACGGCGGAGGTGTTGTTGAGCACGTAGGAGACGGTGGCCCGCGAGACTCCGGCGAGCCGGGCGACGTCGGCACTGGTCGGAACGGGGCGTTCTGCTGACTGCTTGGGTGTCTGGCTCATCGCCCTCGGCATCCTTCCAGACCGGTTCCGCACGGGGTCTGGAGGATGGCCTGAAACGAACGCTGGACCGTGCGCACGCGCTGCTGCGGCACGTGCCACTTCGAGCAGCCTCTTCGTGGGCGCGTTCGCCTCGCGGCAAGGCCCGCGGCGCCGCTGCTTGTGCCGCGCGCCGACCCGGGTTTCGTCGTCTCCCCCGTCGGCGTCGCCGAGTTGGAGGAGCGCGGCCTCGAGGGCCGTACGGTGCCGGGCTCGGGCCACACCATCGACCGTGACGACTTCGAGTACTTGATGACTCCGCCGGACGGGTGGATCTGAGGGGCTCCCGCGCCCTACCGTGAAGCGGTGACGATCTTCCCCCGTGCATCCGGTGCACGAGACGCCTCCGACGGCCGCTCCGACCTGCCCGGCAGCAGTGGCCCCGCGGCCACAACCGAGGCCGATCCCGTCGATGTGGGCCCGGTCCGCACCTCGTACGCCCCGGACCGCGACGGTGACCCCGACCCCGGTGAGATCGTCTGGACGTGGGTGCCGTTCGAGGAGAACGACGGGCGGGGCAAGGACCGGCCGGTCCTGGTGGTGGCCCGTGAGGAGGGGGGCACTCTGCTCGCCGTGCAGCTCTCCAGCAAACGTCACGACCGGGACCGCGAGTGGGTGCCGATCGGGGTGGGGCCGTGGGACCGGGCCGGCCGCGAATCATGGGTCGACCTCGACCGGGTGCTGCGGGTCCACGAGGACGGCATGCGCCGCGAGGCCTGCGCGCTCGACCGGCTCCGCTTCGACGTGGTCGTGCGGCGGCTTCAGGAGCGCTACGGCTGGAGCTGACCGCACAGCCGGACCCGGCCCCGCGAATACCGGCCCGAAGGCCCGCCGTAAGCCCCTGGCGCGGCCGGGCCCGCCGTGCGGTCACGAACCGCGAAGACGACCTGCTCGAAGTGGCCGCGTATGCCGCGCTCGGCCGCCGTCTCCAGGACCCCCAGCGCAAGCACCGGCTCCACCGGAGCCGCCCCGAGCCCCGGCAGCGCGCCTCCTGGCGGGCCTGTGCGCCGTTCAGCCAGGCGCCGCCGGGGTTGCGTGCCGCTGTGAAATCCGCAAGCGGCGACCGGTCCCGCGTCGGCGGAGGGGAGCCTGCGGGCGGCCTCCGGGCCGCTCTCGCCCGTGACCTCCAGGAACGTCGTACGGTCCGTGCCCACAGTGACCGGGATGGCCCAGGGGCCGTACCTCCCCCGCAGCCGCGTCCTCACGCCGGATATCGTCCTGACCAGCCGCGGCCACGGCAATCGAATTTCTTACGTCCCACTGACATCACGAGCACTCTTGTGCGAACAAGCGGACGTGGCCTTAGGTTGGCAGAGTGCCTTCGCGACTGGAGGAGCAGACCATGCACCCACCCGATACCGGCGATTTCGGCCGGCCGATCGACCTGGATGAAGCGGAGGACCTGCTCCGATGTATTTGCTTCAAGAACGGCCCACCGCGCGCCGTCGGCGTGGAGGTCGAATGGCTCATTCATGAGCTGGAGCGGCCCGAGCGCCCCGTCCCCGCCGACCGCCTCGTCGCGGCCCACGACCACGTACGTTCGCTACAACTGAAATCGGCCCTCACTTTCGAGCCAGGCGGCCAGCTGGAGCTCAGCTCTCCTCCCGCCGCCTCCCTGATGGAGTGCATCGACTCCACAGCCGCCGATTTGGACGCCGTACGCACCGCGCTCCGCCCGGCAGGCCTCACCCTCACCGGACTCGGCCTCGACCCCTGGCATCCGCCCCGCCGACTGCTCCACGAACCCCGCTACGACGCCATGGAGGCGTATTTCGACCGGACGGGTCCGGCCGGCCGCGCCATGATGTGCAGCTCCGCCTCCATCCAGGTGTGTCTGGACGCGGGCGCCGAGGAGCCAGGACCCCTCGGCTACGGCAGACGCTGGCAGCTCGCGCATCTGCTGGGCGCGGTGCTGATGGCGGCGTTCGCCAACTCACCCGCACAGGAGGGGCGTTACACCGGCTGGCGGTCGTCCCGGCAGGCCGTGTGGGCCGCGCTCGACCACATACGGCCCGTGTCGCCTCCGCTCGACCGGGAGCCGCGCTCCGCCTGGACCGCCCATGCGCTGGACGCCCCGGTGATGTGCGTCCGGACCGCAGAGGGGCCGTGGGAACTGCCCGACGGCCTCACCTTCCGCCAGTGGCTGCGCTCGGGGAACTCGCGCCGGCCGACTCGGGAGGACCTCGCCTACCACCTGTCCACCCTCTTTCCGCCCGTAAGGCCGCGTGGCCATCTCGAACTGCGCATGATCGACGCCCAGTCCGGTGAGGACGGCTGGCTGGTGCCGCTCGCCGTCACGACCGCGCTGTTCGACGACGACGAGGCGGCGGAGACGGTCTATCGCGCCGTCAAACCGCTGGCGGAGTACGCCGGTTCGCTGCCCGCGCCGCTCAACCCGCTCTGGGCCAACGCCGCCCGGCACGGACTGGCCGATCCCGAGCTGCACGCGGCGGCCGTGACCTGTTTTGCCGTCGCCCTCGAAGCACTCCCCCGCATCGGCGCGTCCGACGCCGTGCAGGAGGCCGTCGCCGCATTCAATGAGCGCTATGTCCTGCGGGGCCGATGTCCCGCCGACGATCTGCGCCTCCCCTCCCTCGGGAAGGAACTGAGCACATGACCGAAGAACTCCGGCGCCGCGCCCTCGATGCGCTGACCGCCGCCCGAGCGCGGACGGCCACGCTCACTTCGTGCGTCGACGACCATGAGCTGACCGCTCAGCACTCGCCGCTGATGTCCCCGCTGGTCTGGGACCTGGCGCACATCGGAAACCAGGAGGAGCAGTGGCTGTGGCGCACCGTCGCCGGGCGTGAGGCGCTGCGGCCCGAGATCGACTCCGTCTACGACGCCTTCGAGCATCCGCGTGCGCTGCGGCCCACGCTGCCGTTGCTCGCCCCTGCCGAGGCACGCGTGTACGCGTCCGACGTACGGGGCCGGGTCCTCGACGTCCTCGACCGGACCCCGCTGGAGGGCGGGCCGCTGGTCGACGCCGGATTCGCCTTCGGGATGATCGCCCAGCACGAGCAGCAGCACGACGAGACGATGCTCATCACCCACCAGCTGCGCACGGGCCCGGCCGCTCTCACCGCGCCCGAGCCGCCGGCCGCCGGCGCGCGCGGCCTGCCCGCCGAAGTTCTGGTCCCGGGCGGTCCGTTCACCATGGGCACATCGACCGAGCCGTGGGCGCTGGACAACGAACGGCCCGCGCACCAGCGCGTCGTGCCGCCGTTCCTGATCGACACGGTGCCGGTGACCTGCGGCGCGTACCAGGCCTTCATCGAGGACGGCGGCTATACGGACAGCCGCTGGTGGGCTGCCGAGGGCTGGGACCAGATCCACCGACACGACATCGACGCACCGCTGTTCTGGCGGCGCGACGGCGGGCAGTGGCTGCGCCGTCGCTTCGGGGTGACCGAGCCGGTGCCCGCCGACGAGCCGGTGCTGCATGTGAGCTGGTACGAAGCCGATGCGTACGCCCGCTGGGCGGGGCGGCGGCTGCCCACCGAGGCCGAGTGGGAGAAGGCCGCGCGCCACGACCCCGAGTCCGGCCGCTCCCGCCGCTTCCCGTGGGGCGACGAGGATCCGGCGCCGAAGCACGCCAACCTCGGCCAGCGCCATCTGCGGCCCGCCCCGGCCGGCAGCTATCCGGAGGGTGAATCGCCGCTCGGCGTACGGCAGTTGATCGGCGATGTGTGGGAGTGGACGTCGAGCGACTTCCTGCCCTACCCGGGCTTCGCCGCCTTCCCCTACCGGGAGTACTCCGAGGTGTTCTTCGGCAGTGCGCACAAGGTGCTGCGCGGCGGCTCATTCGGTGTCGACGCGGTGGCCTGCCGCGGCACGTTCCGCAACTGGGACCTGCCGGTGCGCCGGCAGATCTTCGCCGGGTTCCGTACGGCGCGGGACGCGGCACCCGGGGAGGCGTCGTGAGCGCGCGGACGGCGCGCCACGCGCCGCTGCCCCAGCCGCACCTCTCCCGAGGGGGCGAACGCTGATGTGCCGCCATATCGCCTTCCTCGGACCCGAACTGCCGCTCGGGCAGCTGCTGGTCGAGCCCCCGCACAGTCTGTTCCGGCAGTCCTGGGCACCGCGTCGCCAGCGGTACGGAACCGTCAACGCCGACGGCTTCGGCGTCGGCTGGTACGCAGACGGCGATCCGGTGCCCGCCAGATACCGGCGGCAGGGCCCCATCTGGGCCGATCTCTCCTTCGCCGATCTCGCCCGGGTGGTGCGCAGCGGCGCCGTGCTCGCGGCCGTCCGCGACGCCACCGTGGCCGGCGCGGACGGTGAGGCGGCGGCCGCGCCGTATGCCGCCGGGCCGTGGCTGTTCAGCCACAACGGCGCCGTCAGGGGCTGGCCCGAGACGCTGGCTCCGCTGTCGCTGTCGCTGCCCGCCGCCGAACTGCTGTCGCTGGAGGCGCGCTGCGACTCCGCGCTGCTGTGGGCGCTGGTGCTGCACCGGCTGCGCGAGGGCGACGAGCTGAGCCAGGCGCTGGCCGACACGGTCCGCGAGGCCGCCGAGGCGGCGCCCGGATCCCGGCTCAATCTGCTCCTCACCGACGGCGAGACGATCGCGGCGACGGCGTGGGGCGACACCCTCTGGTATCTCGCCGAGCCCGGCCGCCGCACGGTCGTGGCCTCCGAGCCGTATGACGACGATCCCCACTGGCGTGAGGTTCCCGACCACACGCTGCTGGCCGCGACCCGCACCGATGTCCTGCTGACCCCGCTCAAGGAGCCCACTACGTGAGCCCGTTCCTGCTGACCCGCACCCTGCCCGAGGACGCCACCGACGCCGCTCTGCGAGCCGATGTGCTGCACGGGCTGACCCGTACGCCCAAGGAACTGCCGCCCAAGTGGTTCTACGACGCCCGGGGCAGCGAGCTCTTCGAGGAGATCACCCGGCTGCCCGAGTACTACCCGACCCGAGCCGAGCGGGAGATCCTCATCGCCCGCGCTCCCGAGATCGCCGCCGCGACCGAGGCCCGCACCCTGGTGGAGCTGGGCTCGGGATCGTCCGAGAAGACCCGGCATCTGCTGGACGCACTGCCCGAGCTGCACAGCTATGTGCCGGTCGATGTGAGCGAGAGCGCGCTGACCGGCGCGGCCGAGGCGCTGCTCGCCGAGCGTCCCGGGCTGAATGTCCACGCCCTGATCGCCGACTTCACCCGCGGTCTCGCGCTGCCCGGCACGCCGGGACCGCGGCTGGTCGCGTTCCTCGGCGGCACCGTCGGCAATCTGCTGCCCGCCGAGCGCGCGGCGTTCCTGCGTTCCGTGCGGTCGCTGCTGGACCCCGGCGACGCGCTGCTGCTGGGGACGGATCTGGTGAAGGACGAGGCGGTCCTCGTCAGGGCGTACGACGACGCGTCGGGGGTGACGGCCGCGTTCAACAAGAACGTGCTGTCCGTCATCGCCCGGGAGCTGGGCGCGGACGTCGACCCCGGCGACTTCGATCATGTAGCGGTGTGGGACCCGGAGCGGGAGTGGATCGAAATGCGGCTGAGGGCGCGCTCCGCGCTGACCGTGAAAATCCCCGAGCTGGATCTGGCGGTGACCTTCGAAGCGGGTGAGGAGATGCGTACGGAGGTGTCGGCGAAGTTCCGTCAGGAGGGCGTGCGCACGGAACTGGCGGCTGCTGAACTCGAGTTGACGAAGTGGTGGACGGACAAGGAGGGCAGGTACGCACTGTCCCTCTCGACGGCCCGCTGAGCGGCGCGGGCCAGTGAGCGGCGGTCGGGGTGGCTCCTCGCGGGGATGGGCGGCAGCAGCCGGACCTCCGCGGTGAGCCCGCCGGCCGCCACTACCCGCCACAGGGACGCGACCAGCGAGTCCTCCCCGACGAACGCGGCCGCTCCGGTGGGCAGATAACTGATGCGTACGGGCTGAACGGCGGCGTCCGCGTCCAGCGCGGCCTGGAAGACGGCGTGCCGGAAGCGGCCCTGGGCGCGGCCGCACCAGGTGGAGCCCTCGGGGAAGGCGATGACGCGGGCGCCGCTGTCCAGTGCGGACGCCATCTCGCGGACGGTGGCGGGCAGCGTACGGAGCCGGTCGCGCTCCACGAAGAGGGTGCCTCCCCGGGCGGCGAGCGGCCCGAGCACCGGCCAGCGCCGGACCTCGCTCTTGGCCAGCATCCGTCCGGGCAGGGCCGCCGCGATCAGCGGTATGTCCAGCCAGGAGATGTGGTTGGCGACGACGAGGGCCCCCCGGGTGCCCTGCGGCCGGCCGATGATCCGTATCCGTACGCCGAAGGCGCGTACCACCGCACGCGCCCAGCAGCGGGTCATGGCGTCCCGCACCCGGGTGCCGAAGAGGGCACCGAGCAGTACGGCCGCCGGCGCGAGGAGCAGACCGGCGAGCACGGTCAGCGTCCCGGCCAGCAGCCGGGCGGCGGCCGTGAAGGCGTCGGCCGCCGCTCCGTGGTGTGTGGCGCAGCCCCCGGGGGTGCAGGGCGCGCTGGGCAGCCAGACGCTCATCGCACGGGGGCGAGGGAGAGGAAGTGCCGCAGGTAGCGGGGGTTGGTGCGGCGCAGCGAGAGCAGCACGTACAGGTCGGCGACGCCGAAGTCGGGGTCGTGGGCGGGCGCGCCGCAGACCCAGGCGCCGAGCCGCAGATAGCCGCGGAGCAGGGCGGGCAGCTCGGTGCGGCCTTCGGGGCGGGTGACCGAGTCGGGGTTCCAGAGCTTGTGGGGCGTGACCCAGTACTCCTCGGGGGCGAGGTTCTTGGCCTTCACGGTGTCCCAGGTGGCCGCCGCGAGGGTGCCGCCGTCCGCGAGCGGGATGGAGCAGCAGCCGGCCAGCCAGGTGTGGCCGGTGCGGGTCATGTAGCGGGCGAGTCCGGCCCAGATGAGGGCGATGACGGCGCCGTTGCGGTGCAGCGGGTGGACGCAGGAGCGGCCGACCTCGACGAGGTCGTCGCGGATCGGGGCCAGTCGGGTGAGGTCGAACTCGGTCTCGGAGTAGAACCGGCCCGCCACCTTGGCGCGCTCGGGCGGCAGCACCCGGTAGGTGCCGACGACCTCGCCGGTCTCCGCCTCGCGTACCAGGATGTGGTCGCAGTACGCGTCGAAGGCGTCGATGTCCAGACCCGGCTCCGGGCCCTCGAGCCTGGCGCCCATCTCACCGGCGAACACCTGGTGGCGCAGGCGCTGCGCGGCGCGTACGTCCTCCTGGTCCCGGGCGAGGGCGACGACGTAGCGGGGCTGGTCGCCCTCGGCGAGCGGCGCGGGGGCGGGCGCGGACGCCGAGAGCTGCGCGGGGAGGGCGGCGGTGACTGGGGCGGGGATGACTGCTGGCGATGCGGGCATGACGGTCTCCTGTGCCGGACGGAAGGGGACGGACCGCGGGTGCGGCGGCCCGGCTACTTACTTCTTCCGTGGTCGGCTGGATTCGACATGACACCCCGGCGGAGTGTGGATGTGCGAAGGCTGAATGCCGGGCAATGCGGTGGGCACAGTGCACGGAGGGTAGCGGGAGCAGACGGCTCAGTGAGGCGCGAGGGCCTCGGTGATGCGCGCGGACGCGATCCGCGCCGCGCGCCCGGGGTCCTTGCCCTCCAGAACGGCCGTCATATAGGGCTTGATCGGGTTGTCGGCCTCGACATCGGCCCACTGCGGCGAGTTGGGTGTGGCCCTGCCCCGCGCGGCGCCGGCGGCCATGGCCGCGGTGCTCTCCTCGCCCTTGATGACGCCCGCGAGGGTCGACTTGTTGGGTACGTAGTTCATGGTGCGGGCGAGGTCGGTCTGCCACCTCTCGCCCGCCAGCGCCTTGACGACCTCGATCGCGGCGGCCCGCTCGCGCGCGTTCTCGGGCACGATCAGATCGGAGCCGCCGGTGAAGACGGCACCGGGCGCGGCGGCCGTCTTGCCGGGTACGGGGAAGAATCCGAGCTTGCCCCGCAGGTCGGGGTTGTACTTCTCGATGAGGGTCGCCGCGCTGGGCACCGCGATCATCTGGGCGACGTCACCTCGGGCGAAGACCTCGGCCTGCGGCGGGGTCTCCTCGTCCGCGTTCCTCGGCCCGCCGCCGTGCGCCTGAAGCTTCTTGTAGAACGCCATGCCGCGCAGCGCCGCCAGGGTGTCCAGCGTGCCCTGCCATTCGCCGCCCTGGTCGACGGCGAGTTCGCCGCCCTCGTCCCAGATGAAGCCGGCGAGGGTGTACCAGTCCTGGCCGGAGAGGTAGATGCCCTGTGTGCCGTCGCGGTTGAGTCTTTCGCAGTCCTTGAGCCACTGGGCGCGGGTTCTGGGCGGCCGGCTGATCCCGGCGTCGGCGAACAAGTCCTTGTTGTAGATGACGACGCGGTTGGCCGCGTACCAGGGAATGCCGTACTGCGAGCCGTTGACGCTGCCCGGTTCGGCGAGTCCTGGCAGCCATTCCTCGTTGCCGAGATCCCGCACGGATTCGAGCGTGAGGTCCCGCAGCGCGTCGCTCTCGGCGTACTGGGCGACCTGGGTGTTGCCCACCTCGATGACGTCCGGCGCCTTGTCGCTCTCCAGCGCGGCCGTCACCTTCTTTCCGATGCCGGTCCACTCCTGGAAGGTGAACTCCAGCCGTACGGCGGGGTTGTCCCTCTCGTAGGCGGTGATGAAGCGCTTCAGGAAGCCGTCGGAGACGCTGTCCTTCATCAGCCAGATCCGGACCGTACGGGTCTCGGACCCGCCCGGGATGATGCCGCAGCCACCGAGCGTAAGGGCGGACACGAGTAAGACGGACAGGATGTGGGACCGCTTCTTCACGTAGTCACCTTCGGCGTGGGAGCACGGGAGTGTGAACCCGACGTGGGGGGAAGCGCGCTCCGCGCTCGCACGGGTGTGACCGGAGTTTGGTATGTACCAAGGAAACCGGTCAAGCCCCCCTCAAGACGTATCGGGGTCCGGCGGCGGGGCCGCCGTGCCGCACCGTGCGGGCACGCGGTCCGACGGCCGCGCCGACTCGCCCGCCCGGCATCCCGCACACCTGCCCGAATGGCCCAACCTCCTTGCCGCATCGCCGAGATGAGGGGCAGGTCGGATGGCAGTAGCTCGAGTCCCAGCCTCTATCGTGGGTGCCATGTCCACCCCTGAACTGATCCGCATCGTCTCCCGCGACTCGCCCATGGCGCTCGCTCAGGTGGAGCGCGTGCGCACCGAACTGGCCACGCTCCACCCCGGCATCCGCACCGAGGTCCTCCCGGTCAAGACGACCGGGGACAAGTGGATGGGCGACCTCTCCCTGGTCGAGGGGAAGGGCGCGTTCACCAAGGAGGTGGACGCCGCCCTGCTCGCCGGCGAGGCGGACCTCGCCGTGCACTGCGTCAAGGACGTGCCCGCCGACCGGCCGCTGCCCGCCGGCACCGTCTTCGCCGCCTTCCTCAAGCGCGACGACATCCGCGACGCCCTCATCCACCCCGCGGGGCTCACTCTCGACGAACTCCCGGACGGGACGCGGATCGGCACATCCTCCGTACGCCGCAGGGCTCAACTCGCCGCCTCTCACCCGCAGCTCGAGTGCGTACCGATGCGCGGCAACGCCAACCGCCGCCTGGACAAGCTCGCCCACGGCGATGCCGACGCGCTGCTGCTGGCCGTCTCCGGCCTGGAGCGCATCGGCCGTACGGATGTGATCGCCGAGGTACTCGCGCCCGAGGTGCTGTGCCCGCCGATCGGCGCGGGGATCCTGGCCCTCCAGTGCCGCGAAGGCGACACCGACGTGATCGACGTCGTCAGCGACCTCGGCGACCCCGACGCCTACCGCGAGGCCACGGCGGAACGCATGTTCCTCCACGTCCTCCAGGGTCACTGCAACAGCCCGATCGCCGGCTACGCCAAGTCCGAGCGCAGCGGCGATCTCTCCCTGCGCGCCTGTGTGTTCACGCCCGACGGCAAGACGGTCCTCAACGCGCACGAATGGGCGGGCCCCCTCGACCCGGCCACCCTCGGCACCTCCGTCGCCGTCACCCTCCTCCGCCAGGGCGCACGGGACTTGATCGACTCCATCGCGCACTGAACACACCGAGGCCGGAAAGGGCCCCCCTCAGGCGGACTTGTCCCGGCGCTCGCCCGCCTCGCCCGGCTGCTCGCGCGGCACCAGGGTCGGGTTGACGTTGTCGAGCACGGTGTCCCGGTCGACCACGACGCGGGCCACGTCGTCCCGGCTCGGCACCTCGTACATCACGTTGAGCAGAACCTCTTCGAGGACCGCGCGGGCCGCCCTGGCTCCGGTGCGGCGGAGCAGGGCCTGTTCGGCGATCGCTCCGACGGCATCATCGGTGAACTCCAGCTCGACGCCGTCGAGTTCGAAGAGCTTCTGGTACTGCTTGATCAGCGCGTTGCGCGGCTCGGTGAGGATCCGCATCAGCGCCGTACGGTCCAGCGGCCGGACGGTCGACACCATCGGCAGCCGGCCGACGAACTCCGGGATCAGCCCGAACTTCAGCAGATCCTCGGGCATCACCTCGGCGAAGGCGTCCCGGTCCGCCCGCTCCTGCGCGGTGGTGAGCGCGGCCGCGAACCCGATGCCCTTGCGCGCCGCCCGCTGCTCGATGATCCGCTCAAGACCGGCGAACGCCCCACCGACGATGAACAGCACATTGCCCGTGTCGATCTGGATGAACTCCTGGTGCGGGTGCTTCCGTCCGCCCTGCGGCGGCACTGAGGCCGTCGTGCCCTCCAGCATCTTCAGCAGCGCCTGCTGGACGCCCTCGCCGGAGACGTCACGGGTGATCGAGGGGTTCTCGCTCTTGCGGGCGACCTTGTCGATCTCGTCGATGTAGATGATGCCGGTCTCGGCCTTCGCGACGTCGTAGTCGGCCGCTTGGATCAGCTTCAGCAGGATGGTCTCGACGTCCTCGCCGACGTAGCCGGCCTCGGTGAGCGCGGTGGCGTCGACGATCGCGAAAGGTACGTCGAGCATCCGGGCGAGCGTCTGGACGAGGTAGGTCTTGCCACATCCGGTCGGGCCGATCAGCAGGATGTTGGACTTGCCGAGTTCCACCGGCTCTTCCAGCTCGGCACGCCGCTCTGTGCCGCCGCCCTCGGAACGGATGCGCTTGTAATGGTTGTAGACGGCCACCGAGAGCGTCTTCTTGGCGCTCTCCTGCCCGATGACGTACTGCTCGAGGAAATCGAAGATCTCGCGCGGCTTGGGCACTTCCTCCCACCGCACCTCGGAGGGTTCGCTCCGCTCATCGTCGATGAGCTCGTTGCAGAGCACGACGCACTCGTCGCAGATGCACAGTTGGTCCGGGCCGGCGATGAGTCTGTTGACCTGCTTCTGGCTCTTCCCGCAGAACGTGCATTTCAGCACGGAGCCGCCGTCACCGATGTGTGTCACTCGGAAGCGTCCCCTCGCCGGTTACGACTTGCAATGCCCGGACCATATGACGTCACCATCTGAATGGCGACGGTATCTTGAACCGCTACAGACGGCAACACGGCGATGAGTGAGGGGCAATGGGCCGGCTCAGCCGAGCGGAGCTGCAGCAGCTCAACCGGGCCAAGGTGCTCGCCGCCGCCAGGGACGAGTTCGCCGGGCGCGGCTTCCGGGATGCCAAGGTGGACGGCATAGCCGAGCGCGCCGGGCTGACCCGGGGTGCCGTCTACTCCAACTTCCCCGGCAAGCGGGCCCTTTACTTCGCTGTTCTGGCCGACCTCGCCGAGCGCGTGCCCGAGCCGCCGGCTCTGGACGGGGCGGCCCCGGACGCGCTGGTCCGGGATGCGCTCCGCGATGCGGTGGTCCGGGATGCGGTGGTCGATGACGCGTCGCCCGAGCCGCCGCGTCCAATACCGGACAGCACCGTCTCCGAGGCGCTCGGCGCGTTCGCCCGCGCCTGGGTCGCCCGGCTGCCGCTGACCGAAGCCGACGCCGACACCGACGCCCATGAGAAGCGCGGCTTGGCCCGGCTCGGCATGCACCTGATGCCGGAGATCCTCGCCGACGAATCGATACGGCGCCCCTTCGGGCAGCTGCTGAAACTGGACGCGATACTCCTCGGGCTGGCCCTGGAGCGGCTGCGACCGGCCGACTCGCCTCAAGGCCGCCTGGTGCGCGTAGCGGAGGCAGCCTTCACGACGCTGTACGGGGCGACCCAACTGGCCGGCGCCGCACCCGGGTTCATCGACCCCTTCAACGTCGTCAGAGCCTGCGAGCAAATGGCGGGCCTCGATCTCAACGACACGTGGCCCCCGCCGTACCTCCGCTACACCCCGCATGCGCGCCCGGCCGGCGAGCCGTGGGACCCTCCGCCCGCGGTGGACGCGTTGCGCGGAGAGCCCGCGCGGCTCGCGGACGACGGTGTGGTGGGCATCCTCGGGCTGCACCGCCTCGAAGCCGCCGAGGAACTGGTGCGGGCCGCACCGCCCGGCGCTACCGTCACCGCCGTCCTTGTCACTGCCAACCCCGGCGAGCTGGCGCCCCTGGCACGGCTGACCGTCGCCGGCCTCCGCGACTGCCTGCGCCACGCCTTCCCGCCGTCGGCACGGCCGCGCCTTCAGGTGCTCTGCGACGACTCGGGCGCCGTCGCGGCGGCGGCCGGCGTGCCCGTCGTGAGCGAGGCGACCGAGGCCGCCGTCCGTATCGCGGCAGGCCGGATCGTCGCCCGGGCGGACGGCCGTGGCGCGTGCCACGCGGCGGCGGGCGGCGGCGCCCCGCATGCTCGCACGCCCCGGCCCAGGGGCCGCAGGAGCCGGGAGGGGAACGCGAGTGAACGACAACCCCTCACCTGAGGCGGTGCGCAAACGCGAACGGGTGCCCCTCTCACAGCGGGGGCAGGCCGGTCCGGGACGTACGGTCCCTCCGGCGCGGCGACCGGTACCCCATCGTCTCGCGGCCGGCGCTCGGCCCGGCCGCGGACGGCCGTCCGGCTCCCGACGCCTCGCGGACTGCCTCCTGGTGGGGCACGGTGGAGTCAACGCATCGAGAGGAGTGCGACACACATGACGAATCACACCTACCGGGTCACCGAGATCGTCGGCACCTCCCACGAGGGCGTCGACGAAGCCATCCGCAACGGCATCAACCGTGCGACCCAGACCCTGCGGGGACTCGACTGGTTCGAGGTGACCCAGGTCCGCGGAAATATCGTCGACGGGCAGATCGAGCACTACCAGGTCGGTCTCAAGGTCGGCTTCCGGCTCGACGACGGCGACTGACCGCGGAACCAGTACGCCCCGCCGGACCCGTGCGGCCAACCAGGCCGGCCCGGCCCGGCACGTACGACGCATCAGGTGCGGCCCTCCCGTTCCTGCGCGTCCTTCATCGCCTCAGTCGTGCCTGCCGCCCATCCCGCCCGTACGACCCGCAAACCGGCCCGCTCCGCGCCGTCGCACACCAACTCGTCGTCGTCCACCAGCATCCGGATCTCCCGGTCGCGGCCCAGCCGCCGCAGGATCTCCAGCTTGGTAGTGCGGGCCGGCCTGCGGTCGTCGTTGCGCCGCATGAACACCCTGCCCTCGGGCAGCCCCTGCTCGGCCAGCCAGGTCAGGGTGTCCCGGCGGCACCGCTCCGGCCTGCCCGTGAGGTACATGACCTCGCACTCCTCGGCCGCCCGCAGGCACATCTCGATGCCCTTCGCCAGCGGCGGGTCGTCGGGGGCCGCCGCGAAGAAGGCGTCCCAGTCACGCGGCTTGCGCTCCAGGAAGCGCTGCCGGTGCCCGGAGTCGGCGAGCGTCCCGTCCAGGTCGAATATGGCCAGTGGCCTGCTGTTTCGCGTCACAGCCCCCACCTTAGGCAAGGGCGGGGGAATCCCGCCGCCGTGAGCGCGTTGAACTGCATGTGAGCTCAGTGATCGCGTCCACCCGGCTGTCCGTACTCGACCGTTCCCGCACCCGCGAGGGGTACGACGAGCCCGCCGCCCTGCGCGACACGGTTCGTCTCGCGCAGGAGCTGGAGGCGCTCGGCTATCACCGCTTCTGGGTGTCCGAGCACCACAGCGTGCCGGGGGTGGCCGGCTCGGCGCCGACCGTCCTCGCGGCGGCCGTCGCGGCCGCGACCTCGACAATCCGCGTCGGCACCGGCGGCGTCATGCTGCCGAACCATCAACCGCTCGTCGTCGCCGAGCAGTTCGGGGTGCTCGAATCGCTCTTCCCCGGCCGGATCGACATGGGGCTCGGCCGTTCGGTGGGCTTCACGGGCGGGATACGCAGGGCGCTGGGCCGGGACAAGAAGGACGCCGAGGACTTCGCCGGGCAGCTGGCGGAGCTGCTGGGCTGGTTCACGGGTGAGCAGAGCGCGCATCCGCAGGTGCACGCCCGCCCCGCGGAGGGGCTGCGCGTGCCGCCGTATCTTCTGGCGACCGGCGAGGGCGCGCAGATCGCGGCCGCGGCCGGGCTGCCGCTGGTGATCGGCGACATACGGGGCCGCGAGCGGATGCTGGCGGCCGTCGACCGCTACCGGCGGGACTTCCGGCCGTCCCCCTGGTCCGCCCGGCCGTATGTGGTCGTCTCCGGCACGGTCATGGTGGCCGCCGCGGAGGCGGAGGCCCGGCGGCTGCTGATGCCGGAGGCGTGGGCGCTGGCGTACTCCCGGACGCACGGTGTCTTCCCGCCCCTCGTGCCGCCCGAGCGGATCGAGGAGCTGACGATGACGGAGAAGGAGCGCGGGTTCTACGAGTCCGGGCTGCGCGGCCATATCGCCGGCACGGAGGAGCAGGTGGCGGATGCGCTGGAGGCGGTGGTGAAGGACAGCGGCGCGGACGAGGTGCTGGTCACGTCGAGTACGTATGACCGTGCGGCGCTGCTGGAGTCCTACCGGCGGCTCGCCGGGATTGCCGGCCTCAGCGGCGACGCGGCGCGAGCGGGAACACACGGCTGACCGGCGACCCCGTCGCGCCCGGATCCGCGCCCGGGTCCGGGTCCGGGTCCGGGTCCGGGTCGCAATGTTGCCCGGCTTCGCCGCCCCGACCACATCGCGCGAGCCGACCGGCCACCCCGACCAGCCCGGCTGTCTGGCCAGGTCGCTCGGCCGGTGACGGCTCTCGGCGGCAGCGTCGGGCGTCCGGCAGCCCGCCCCGTGCGTGGGGCGGAGCTGCCGGAAGCCCTGTGCCGGGAAGGTGTGGCGCCGCGGGGCAGACGCCTCAGGCCACCGTGTCGTACGTGTAGTGGCGGGTGTGGTCCAGCATGTCGGCCGGTGTCACGTCGTTCCACGGGCGCATGGTGTCGTGCAGGTCCACGACGTTGGGTGTGCCGGCGGCCGGGAGGTAGGACGAGCCCGGGTGGCGGGCCTGCCACTCGGCCCAGAGCTTGTCTATGAAGGCGTGGTGCAGCCAGAACACCGGGTCGTTCGGGGAGACTCCGGTGCCCATCTGGCCGCCGACCCAGACATGCACCCGGTTGTGCAGGTTGGCGCCGCGCCAGCCTTCGAGGTGGTTGCGGAAGCCGTCCGACGCGCTGTTCCACGGCGGAGCGTCATAGGTGGACATGGCCAGCACGGAGTCGACCTCGGCCCGGGTCGGCAGCTGCCGCCCGCCGGCGCCGAGGGACCGGCGCAGAAAGCCGCGCCCGTCCACGCCCACGGTCAGCGGCCATCCGCCGGAGGCGAGCGAGAACGGACCGTCCATCACCTGCCCGTCCCTGGCGCGGCCGGTGCCGCCGAGGAAGTCCGCCGCCCACAGTGAGGAACCGGCCGTGCGGTCCGTCCTCCAGTCCCAGTAGGGCAGCGCCACGGCCGGGTCCACGGCCTGGAGTTGACGTTCGAACTCTATGAGGTACCTGCGGTGCCAGGGCAGGAACGAGGGCGAACGGTGGCCGACCCGGTCGCCGTTGTCCGTGTCGCTCATGATGAAGGCGTTGTGGGTGGTGACGAAGGTGTCGTACTGCCCGTTGCGCTTGAGTTCGAGCAGTGCGTCGACGAAGCGCCGCTTCTCGGTGGCGGTGAGCTGAACCTGGTTCTTGCGTACGGTCATGGTGGTGCTCCCGGATCAGGCGAGGACGAGGGGGACGAGGTCGGCGCCCTGGAGTTCCCGTACGGCGGCGCGGGCCACGGCGCGGGGCGTGGCGAACGTCTCGTAGTGGTTGACGACGCTGATCCAGCTGCCGTCGGCGTTCCGCATCACATGCAGTTCATCGCCGTCTATCCGCACGCGGTAACCCCCGCCGTGGTGGTGTCCGCCCTCGTGCGAGGCCGCCCCACCCTGAATGCGGCGGCCCAGGAAGACCTCGTCGAACGCCACCGGGTCGGAGGCATTCGGGACGGACGCCTCGGCCCGCGAGGGGCCGGCGATGACGAGATCGGCCACCGCGAGTCCGGCAAGCGCGCTCGCGGCGGCGCCCAGAGCTCGTCGGCGGGTGAGTTCAGGCATGGCAAAGCCCCCAGAGATGGCAGTGGTTCGGTGGGCCACGGACGGAGGTCAGCCCACCCGTGACCTGGCCATGCCTACCGGCACACCTGAGCGCCGGGGAAATCACTGGGAACCGGTTGGCCGCTATGCGGACATGTCCCTACACACAGTGCAGAGTTGAACAAAATCGATCTTGTTGTCCACGCGCCCAGACGATACTTCGAACGTAAATTCTGCGGCCAATGTGGCAGTTGTGTGAATACTTTGTTGCGAGGGCCGGAGAAGGGTGGCCGCCCTCACACAGCAAAGCTGTCCTGAATCTCACGGCCCGAAGGCCGCGCGAGGCCTCAGCGGCGCACCTTCCGGGTGGCCCGCAGCCACTCCTTGTTCATCGCCGAGATCGACGGCAGCGGAATGCCCTTCGGGCAGGCTGTCGCGCATTCACCGGCCAGCGTGCAGCCGCCGAAGCCCTCCGCGTCCATCGTCGCGACCATGTCGAGCACCCGTGTCTCACGCTCGGGCGCGCCCTGCGGCAGCACATTGAGGTGGTTGACCTTCGCCGAAGTGAAGAGCATCGCCGAGCCGTTGGGGCAGGCCGCGACGCAGGCTCCGCAGCCGATGCACTCCGCGTGCTCGAAGGCGAAGTCGGCGTCCGGCTTGGCCACGGGCGTCGCGTGCGCATCGGGAGCCGCGCCGGTGGGGGCGGTGATGTAGCCACCGGCCTGGATGATCCGGTCGAAGGCGCTGCGGTCGACGACCAGGTCCTTCACAACGGGGAAGGCGGCGGCCCGCCACGGCTCGACGTCGATGCTGTCGCCGTCCTTGAAGGACCGCATATGGAGCTGGCAGGTGGTGGTGCGCTCGGGGCCGTGCGCGTCGCCGTTGATGACCAGGCTGCACGCTCCGCAGATGCCCTCGCGGCAGTCGTGGTCGAAGGCGACGGGGTCCTCTCCGCGCAGGATGAGTTCCTCGTTGAGGGTGTCGAGCATCTCCAGGAACGACATGTCCTGGGAGATCCCGTCCACCTCGTAGGTGGCCATGGCGCCGGGTGCGTCGGTGTTCCGCTGGCGCCAGACGCGCAGTTTGAGCTTCATGCGTAGCTCCGCTGGGTGGGGTGGACGTACTCGAAGACGAGGTCTTCCTTGTGCAGGGCCGGAGCCTTGCCCGTTCCCGTGAACTCCCAGGCGGCGGCGTACGAGAACTCCTCGTCGTGCCGGGCGGCCTCACCGTCCGGTGTCTGGGACTCCTCACGGAAGTGGCCGCCGCAGGACTCGGCGCGGTGCAGCGCGTCGAGGCACATCAGCTCGGCGAGTTCCAGATAGTCGACGATGCGGTTGGCCTTCTCCAGCGACTGGTTGAACTCCTTACCGGTGCCCGGCACCTTGATGCGGCGCCAGAACTCCGCACGGATCTGCGGGATGCGGTCGAGCGCCTTGCGCAGGCCCGCGTCCGTGCGCGCCATGCCGCAGAACTCCCACATGACTTCGCCCAGTTCGCGGTGGAAGGAGTCGGGGGTGCGGTCGCCGTCCACCGCGAGCAGTTGCCTCAGCCGATCCTCGGTCTCGGCGAGCACCTGTGTCACCGCCGGGTGCGAGGCATCCACGCTCGTCGGGTGCGGGTTGCGGGCGAGATAGTCGCTGATCGTGGAGGGCAGTACGAAGTAGCCGTCCGCCAGGCCCTGCATCAGCGCGGACGCGCCCAGCCGGTTCGCGCCGTGGTCCGAGAAATTGGCCTCGCCGATCGCGAAGAGGCCCGGGACGGTGGTCTGGAGGTCGTAGTCGACCCACAGCCCGCCCATCGTGTAGTGCACGGCCGGGTAGATCCGCATCGGGACTTCGTACGGGTTCTCGGCGGTGATCCGCTCGTACATGTCGAAGAGGTTGCCGTACTTCTCCTCGACCTCCTTCCGGCCCATCCGCCGGATCGCGTCGGCGAAGTCCAGGTAGACGCCCTGCCCGCCGGGGCCGACGCCACGGCCCTCGTCACAGACGTTCTTCGCGGCGCGCGAGGCGATGTCGCGGGGGACGAGATTGCCGAAGGACGGGTAGATCCGCTCCAGGTAGTAGTCGCGCTCGTCCTCGGGGATCTCGTTCGGCGGCCGGTCGTCGCCCTTCGCCGCGGGCACCCAGATGCGGCCGTCGTTGCGCAGCGACTCGCTCATCAGGGTCAGCTTGGACTGGTGGTCGCCGGTGCGCGGGATGCAGGTGGGGTGGATCTGGGTGAAGCAGGGGTTGGCGAAGTACGCGCCGCGCCGGTGGGCGCGCCAGATGGCGGTGGCGTTGGAGTTCATGGCGTTCGTCGACAGATAGAAGACGTTGCCGTACCCGCCCGAGGCCAGGACCACCGCGTCGGCGAAGTGGCTGGAGATCTCGCCGGTGATCAGATCGCGGGCGACGATGCCGCGGGCGCGCCCGTCGACGACGATGAGATCGAGCATTTCGGTACGGGCGTGCATGGTCACGGTGCCCGCGGCGATCTGCCGCGACAGGGCCTGGTAGGCGCCGAGCAGGAGCTGCTGTCCCGTCTGGCCGCGGGCGTAGAAGGTACGGGAGACCTGGACGCCGCCGAAGGAGCGGGTGTCGAGCAGTCCGCCGTACTCCCGGGCGAAGGGGACGCCCTGAGCCACGCACTGGTCGATGATCTCGACCGAGATCTGGGCGAGCCGGTGGACGCCTGCCTCGCGGGCCCGGAAGTCGCCGCCCTTGACGGTGTCGTAGAAGAGTCGGTGGACCGAGTCGCCGTCGTTGCGGTAGTTCTTGGCCGCGTTGATGCCGCCCTGGGCTGCGATGGAGTGGGCCCGGCGCGGGGAGTCCTGGTAGCAGAACTGCTCGACGTGGTAGCCCTGTTCGGCCAGTGTCGCGCCCGCGGCGCCGCCCGCGAGGCCGGTGCCGACCACGATGACGGTGTATTTACGGCGGTTGGCGGGGTTGACCAGCTTCGCCTCGAAGCGCCGGCGGTCCCAGCGCTCGGCGATGGGTCCTTCCGGAGCCTTGGTGTCGGCGATCGGCGCGCCGGTCTCGTAGGCCGTGTAGTCGGGGTAGTGGGTGTGGTCGGTGTAGTGGGTGTAGTCGTTCATGTCAGCTCACCACTCCGGTCATGACGGCGACGGGTACGGAGACGAAGCCCGCGGTCAGCAGCAGCGCGAGGACGCCGGCGAGCGCCTTGAGCGCGCGGTCACGGGTGGCGTTGCCCATGCCGAGGGTCTGCGCCGCGCTGAAGAATCCGTGTTGGATGTGCAGACCGACGGCGAGCATCGCGACGATGTAGATGACGTTCCCGTACCAGGTGGAGAAGGTCGCGACGACGTTCTCGTACGGATGGCCGGGCTGAGCGTTCTCGTTGACGGTGAGCGTCGTCAGGTCGAGCAGGTGCCAGACGATGAACAGCGCGACGATGATGCCGCCCCATCGCATGGTGCGGGTGGCGTAGCTCGCGCGCCGCCGCTTGTGCGCGTACGGAGTGGGCCGGGCTTTCAGGTCACGGCGGCTCAGCTGGTACGCCGATACCGCGTGCCCCACGACGGCCGCGACCAGCACCACGCGGACGATCCAGAGGGCCCACTCGTAGTGCAGTACGGGCCCGCCCATGGTGCGCAGCCAGTGGCCGTAGGCGTTGAACTCCTCCGGGCCGAAGAAGACCTTGAGGTTGCCCATCACATGCGCGACCAGATAGCCGAGCATGATCAGGCCGCTCACGGCCATGACCGTCTTCTTGCCGACCGTCGATCCCCAGAAGGTGCGCGTGGGGGGCGGTTTCCGGTCCGTCCGCGTTGCCAGAGCCATACGAGGAACGCTAAAGCGAAGGTATCCAGAGGTCCAAGACATGATCCGGCTCATCTCCATAGACATGCCCTATCGTGGATCCTATGCAGTTCCAGCAGCTCCTCTACTTCGTGGCGGTGGCCGAGACTCGGCACTTCACCCACGCCGCCGAGCGTGTCCATGTCTCCCAGCCCTCCCTCTCCCAGCAGGTCCGGGCGCTGGAGAAGGAGCTCGGCGCCGAGCTCTTCAGCCGGGCCCGCGGCAATATCGCGCTGACCGACGCGGGCGAGGCGCTGCTGCCGCTGGCCCGGCGCATCCTCGCCGACGCCGACACCGCCCGGCACGAGGTGCAGGAACTGGTTCAGCTGCGCCGCGGCCGGGTCAGGCTCGGCGCGACGCCCAGTCTCTGCACCGGCCTGCTCCCGGATGCGCTGCGCACCTTCCACGATCTGCATCCGGGTATCCAGCTGCTGATCGAGGAGAGCGGTTCGCACGATCTTGTACGGGAGCTGGCACGCGGCTCCCTCGATCTGGCCCTGATCGTGCTGCCGCTGCCGCCCGCGTCGCCGGCGCTGACGACCGTGGAGCTGCTGCGGGAGGAGCTGGTCGTGGTGTCTCCCCCAGAGCTTCGCCTGGGAGGTGCCCCCACGGCTGCGGCGCCGAGCAGCCCGGTGCGGATCGCCGATCTGCGCGATCAGCCGCTGGTGATGTTCCGGCACGGCTACGACCTGCGCGAGCTGACGGTCACCGCGTGCCGCGCGGAAGGCTTCGAGCCGGGCTTCACCGTGGAGGGCGGCGAGATGGACGCGGTGCTCGGTTTCGTCCGGGCGGGGCTCGGCATCGCGGTGGTGCCGAGCATGGTCGCCGACCGGGCCGGCCGCGACCTGCGGGTCACACCGCTCGCCCGGCCGGGACTGCGCCGTACGATCGCGCTCGCGCACCGCAGCGACGTGGCCCCGCCGCGTGCCGCGCGTGAGCTGCAGCGGGTGCTGCTGGACACCCAGGCCGCCGTCGTCTAGCCCCGGACCCCGCGCCTCAAACGCCGGCGAGGCTGAATCGGCGATTGAGGAGATGCGGCCGAAGGTCGCATACAGGGTCCGGGGCGGAGCCCCGGGGGGAAGCTACACCGCGTCCGCCAGAGACAGGGCATGCAGTTTGTCCGGCGGGCCCGGCCGGGCGTAGTACCAGCCCTGCGCGGTGTCACAGCCGAGCTCCCGCAGCTGTTCCGCCTGGGCGCCCGTCTCCACCCCCTCGACCGTGACGGCCAGCTGAAGGCTGTGCGCCAGCGAGACGATCCCTTCCACGATCTTCAGATCGACGGGGTCGGCGGGGTGGCGCTGCATGCCCTGGGTGAAGGACCGGTCCAGCTTGAGCACGCTGACCGGCAGCCGGCGCAGATTGGCGAGGTTGGAGTAGCCCGTGCCGAAGTCGTCCAGCGCTATGTCCACGCCCATCTCGGCGAGTTGACGCAGCGGCTTGAGCAGATCCTCGTCGGCGCCGATCAGCGCGGATTCGGTGACCTCCAGGCAGAGCGCACCCGGTTCGAGGCCGGAACGCTCCAGGACGTCTACGGTGTCGGCGACCAGACCCGGGTGGTGCAGCTGGGTGGGCGAGAGGTTCACATTGATCCGCAGGGGGCCTCCGTCGGAGTGGCGCTCCTGCCAGTATCTCGCCTGGCGTACGGCCTCCCCCAGCACCCAGCGGCCCAGCGGCACGATCAGCCCGGTGTGCTCGGCGAGCGGTATGAACTGGTCCGGCCCGAGCACGCCGTGCTGCGGATGGCACCAGCGCACCAATGCCTCCGCGCCGTGCACGCTCCCGTCGCCCAGGTGCACCAGCGGCTGGTACTCGATGAAGAACTCACCGCGCTCCAGCGCCGCGGGCAGCGCGGTGGTCAGACCGTGCCGGGTTATGGCGCGCGCGTCCGCCTCCGGGTCAGCGAGCTGGAAGCGGTTGCCCCCCGCGGACTTGGCCCGGTACATGGTGATGTCGGCGCTGCGCAGCACCTCGGCCGTGGTGCGCTCGCCGGCCGGACCCTCGACGACGCCGATGCTCCCGCGGACGGTGAACTCCCGGCCGTCGACGCAGACGGGCGAGGAGAGCACGGCGAGGATACGGGTGGCCAGTTCCTCGACCTCGCGCTGGGTGTCGGGGCCGGTCGTCAGCGCCACGAACTCGTCGCCGCCGAGCCGGGCGACCATCTCGCCCGGCGCGGTGGCGCAGCTCTGCAGCCGGTCCGCGACCTCCACCAGCAACCGGTCCCCCGTCGCATGGCCGAGGCTGTCGTTGATCGCCTTGAACCCGTCGAGATCGAGGTAGCACAGGCCGAAGCGGGCGCCGTCGCCCGCGGAGAGCGCCTTCTCCAGGCGTTCGAAGAACAGTGTGCGGTTGGGCAGTCCTGTCAGCGCGTCGTGCGTGGCCTCGTAGCGCAGCCGCAGATTGAGCAGCCGGCGCTCGGTGGTGTCCTCCATCAGCGCCAGCTGGTACTCCGGCTGACCCTCGGCGTCCCGCAGCAGAGAGACCGTCAGATTGGTCCACAGCACGGTGCCGTCGTTGCGGAAGAACGGCTTCTCCACCCGGAAGTGTTCGCGCTCGCCGCGGACCAGCTCTCCGTACAACTCCCAGACATGCGGGCGGTCTTCGGGATGCGCCCAGTCGGTCACCTTCCGGCCGCGCACATGGTGCTCAAGCCCGCCGAACATGCGCGTCAGAGTGTCGTTGACCTCGAGCACATTGCCGTCCAGGTCGGCGATCCCGATGCCGATCGCGGCCCCCTCGAACACCGCGCTGAAGCGCGCCTCGGTGGCGTGCAGCGCCTGCATCGCGTCACTGCGGGCCAGCAGCGAGGAGCGGGCGATGGCCTCCTGCTCTGCCAGCGTGCGCTCGCGCAGCCCCTGGGCGAAGCCGGCGGCCAGCGCGTGCTGCAGCCTCGCGCAGCGAGCCCGGCTCTCCTCGGCCGTCGGCCCGGCCGTCTGCTCGGGATTACCGCCGCCGCAGTACAGCACCAGGTACGCGTCGATGACGCCGAGCGTGCGGCTGAGCGCCTCGGGGTCCGTGCAGTGGGCCTCGACGAGGGCGGCTCCGACCCGCTGCGCGACCTGTGGGTCGAAGGGGAAGGCGTGCAGCGAGAGGCTCAACTCCCGGGCCAGCGGCAGCAGATGCTCTTCGACCTCGGGCCGGGTCAGCGATGTGGCCGTCACCGGGAAGATGGCCCGGCTCCAGATCGTCGCGAATCTGCGGAGTCTGTCCTCCAGGCCGTCCGGGTCCGCCGCGGAACCCGCCGCCTGCGACGGCGCCATCACGCCTTGCGCCCCACCCCGGCGAAACCAGCGAACGCATATGGGTCTTCCTGCTCGGCGGGGGTGCCGGGCCGCCAGTGCGGCATGGACACCAGACCGGGCTCGACCATCTCGTACCCCTCGAAGAACCGCGCGATCTTCTCGCGCGAGCGCATGACCAGCGGCCTTCGTATGTTCTGGTAGACGCCGACGGCGCCGCCCGCCTGCTCCTCGGGCACCGGGATTCCTTCGTACGAGGCGTGGGTGAGGATGATGAGGCTGCCGGGCGCGAGCGCGTCCCGCAGCTGGGCGACGGCGCTCTGCGGGTCGTCCTCGTCCTCGAGGAAGTGCAGTACGGCGACGAGGAGCAGCGCCACCGGCCGCTCCAGGTCGAGCAGTTCAGTCGTCTCGGGGTTCTCGAGTATCTGCCGGGGCTTGCGCAGGTCGGCGGAGAGGACGACGGCCTGCTCATTGCCGTCCAGCACGGCCCGGCTGTGTGAGACGGCGACCGGGTCGTGGTCGACGTAGACGACCCGGGATTCGGCGGTGGCCTTCTGCGCCACCTCATGGACATTGCCGAAGGTCGGAATGCCGGAGCCGATGTCGAGGAACTGGGTGACGCCCTCGCTGACCGCGTAATTCACGGCCCGGCGCATGAACGCGCGGTTCGCCTGCATGATCTTGGGGAGGCCCGGCATGAACTCCATGGCCTTGCGGGCGGCTTCCCGGTCGACTTCGAAATTGTGCGAGCCGCCCAGGTAGTAGTCATAAATGCGGGACACGCTCGGCATCGATATGTCGATGCCCTGCGGGGCCCAGGCGGGACGCTCCATCGATGTCTCCAACAAGTCGCCACGGGGGAGTTCGGCCATGTCCATGGCCAGTGTTCGAGCCGAGGCTACTGATCGCCCGCCAAGAGAGCGAGCCCAAACGGAAATTACCGGTCCGTTCTTGGTCACACGCCGACGTTACACAGCAGCCGGCCCGTCTTCACGCGGGGGGCGTGAGACGGGCCGGCCGGGCCGGATGCGCGGCGTGGGGACTACTTGGGCGCTCCGACCAGCTTGCCCTGGGGAGATACCGCGTACCAGGTGCCGCCAACGCCCTGACCGTTGGTGTCACCGGCCTTGGCGTCGCCCGAGAAGGTATAGATCGGCCAGCAGTCGATGGTCTGCTGCTTGATTCCGTCGGGCCGGCTGAAGGTGACAAAGCCCTTCTTGAGGATTCCCTCGGTGTCGTTCTTGGCTACGGGGTCGACAACCGGCCATTTCTTGAGGCATTCACCGGTGCAGGCCGTCTTCATGGGCCAGGCGGAGTCCTTCTTGAACCGGTAGACCGTCATACCGTTCTTGTCGACGATGATCTCGCCGAGCTTGGCGTCCTTACGGACCGAGAGTCCCGCCAGGTCGGCGGCCTCGCCGCCCGCTTCCTCAGCGGCGCCGTCGCCGTAATCGCCGCCGGAGCCGACGCCCGCGCCACCGCCGGCCTTCTTGCCGTCGGGGGCGGAGGCGTACCAAGTGCCGCCCACGCCCTGGCCCTTGGCGTCGCCGGGCTTGGTGTCCTTGGCGAAGCGGTACATCGGCCAGCCACCGATGGTGAGCTGCTTGGAGCCATCAGCCCTGGTGACCTCGCCGATCAGCGAGGCGTCGGTGCCGGGGGCGGCAGAGGCGCCACCGGCGGCCACGACGGGCCATGCCTTCGCGCACTCACCTTCGCAATTGGACTTCGGCGGGCTGGCGGTGTCCTTGTCGAAGCGGTAAAGCGTGAAGCCGGCGCTGTCGGTGACGACCTTGCCGAGCTCCTTGCTGTCCCAGACGGCCAGTTGGCCGCCCGGCTTGGCGGCTGCCTGGTCTGCGGCGCCGGCGCCGTAGTCCGAACCGTAGCCGCCGTCGGCAGGGGCCGCCGGATTGGCCGCGCCGACCGCCTGACCATTGGGGTTCTCAACGCCCTTGTCCTGACCGCACGCCGTCGTCAGCGCGAGTACGGCCGTTGCAGTCACCGCGAGCGAGGCGTTCCGCCAGGTGTTCATGTCCACTCCCGTAATCCATCGAGCTTGCCTCGGCGCCTCGATGCGCCTTCATGGCCCTAGGTACGGACAGCGGTGGGCGATGTGTTCAACGCGTCTGAAAAAATCTTCTTGAGTCGCGATCGCGAATCGTCGAAATCCCCCCTCCACCAGAAGAATTCACCCCAAGACGGAATGGCTTGATCTCAACTGCACCACTGACTCCGTCAGTCACTCAGGGAGCCGAACCGGTCGAGTGCGCCACGTACCTGTTCCCCCATCGACGCGCTGCCCTTGTGCCCCGAGTCGTCGACGACGACGAGTTCGGCTTCGGGCCAGGCGCGGCTCAGTTCCCATGCGGTGTCGAGCGGGCTGCTCAGGTCCAGCCGGCCGTGGAAGAGAACACCGGGAATTCCCTTGAGCCGATCCGCGTCGCGCAGCAGGGCGTCCTCTTCCAACCAGGCACCATTCGCGAAGTAGTGGGAGGCGATCCGTACGAGCGCCAGTCGCGCGGCCGAGGGGCGGCCGCTGTAGGGACTGGACCCGCCCTGGGGTTCCAGGGACAGTACGGCGTCCTCCCACCGGCACCACTCGGCGGCGGCCCGCTCCCGTACGCCACTGTCGGAATCCGCCATCAGGCGCGCGTAGGCGGCGACGAGATCGCCGTCGCGGTCGGCCTCGGGGACGCCGGACCGGAAGCGCTCATGCTCCTCGGGGAAGAACCGCGCGACGCCGCCGTAGAGCCAGTCGATCTCCGACCGCCGGGTTGTCGTGACTCCGTTGACGACGATCTGGGACACCCGCCGAGGATGCCGCTCGGCGTACGCGAGGAGCAGCGTCGAGCCCCAGGATCCGCCGAAGAGCAGCCAGCGCTCGATGCCCAGGTGCTCCCGCAGCTGTTCCATGTCGGCGAGGAGGTGGCCGGTGGTGTTGTGGGTCAGGCCGGATTCCGGATCGGCGGCGTGCGGCGTACTGCGGCCGCAGCCGCGCTGGTCGAAGAGGACGACGCGGTAGCGGTCCGGGTCGAAGTAGCCGCGTACGCCGGTGGAGCACCCGGAGCCCGGACCGCCGTGGACGACGAGGGCAGGTTTACCGTCGGGGTTGCCGCAGACCTCCCAGTGGACGAGGTGTCCGTCGCCGACATCGAGCATCCCCTGTGCGTACGGTTCGATCGGCGGATACAGCTCCGACATGCCTGTGCTCCTTGTCTGCCGGGACGGCTGCCGTCCCGGGAGCCCTCCCGGTCCCACGCTCGCCGGCACCGGCCGAGCCATCTTCCGGCACCGGAGACGACGCCGCGACACGCCCGGGCGGTGCGCCCGCACGGGGGACATCGATACCCCATTCGCGCGACAGCGATCGCGTGGGGGTAACAGCCCCTCTTAGCGTTTCGGTCATCGAGGCGCATTCTCTGCCTTTTGTGGAAATCCGTTCCGCAGCTGCTCCTCGGAGACCCGGAGGAATGTCCATGCGTGCGATACGTGCCGCATCCGCCGCTCTGCTGGGAGTGGCCTCATTCACGCTGACCACCCCCACCGCGGTGGCAACCGACAACCAGGTGACATCGCCCGTCTTCAGCGTCAGCCCCGCGACCGTCGCGCCGGGCGGGCGTGTCACTCTCTCCGCCAGCGGATGCAACACCACGGCAACCGCCACATCCGGGGTCTTCGACACCGTCTCCATCCGTCTGGGCACCTCGACCACGGCCGTTGTCGACTCCGACGCCAGAGTCGGCGGGCAGTACTCGGTCCAGTTCAACTGCCCCGGGCAGGGGACCGGATCGTTCAACATCACCATCGCGGGCGGAAGGTCCACTCCGACCATCGGCAGCACCGCAACCACCGGAACCACCACCACCGCCACCGCGCCCGGAGCCGTCAGGGGCGGGCTCGGCGGCAGCATCGCCGGGCTGAACGCCGGACAGCTCGCGGCCGGCACCGCACTGGTCGTGGCCGCGGCCACGGCCACCATCTTCCTCGTCCGCAGGCGCGCGGAGGGCCGTCGGCACTGAGGGCTGTGCCCCGTATCGCTCTGTCTTGATACGCCCGGATACGCCCGTCGCCCCGAGTCCTGAGCCAGGACTCGGGGCGACGGGCGTATCCGGGAGGTTCATTCAGCCGGTCAGATGTGAGGGCTGCTGACCGTACGGCGGCGACGGACGATGAAGAAGCTGCCGCCCACGGCCGCGATGAGCACCAGGCCGGCGCCGATCGCCATCTCGGTGGAGCTGGGACCGACGGACCCGCCGAGACCGCCGAGCGCGCCCTTGGCTGCGAGCACGGTGAACTGCTGGGTTGCCACCTGCGCGTTGTCACTGCACCTGACCGCCAGGTTGTACTGACCCGGCGCCGCGTCGTTGTGGACTCGCGCGGTGGCGGTCGCAGTGCCCACGGAGAGATTGGTCTGAGGGAAGGCGTTGGACGTAACCGTGCCACCACGGGTGCAGCCCCGGGCCGTGATCGTCAGGGTGCCGCCCTGGTGTACGGACTGCGGGTTGACGGTGACGCCCAGGGCACTGGTGCCACCCAGACCGCCGACCAGGGGGCCTGGGCCGATGTCAAGCCGGCCGATACCGCCCAGGTTGTTGTTCCCCCGGCCGTTGTTGTTCCGATCGTTGTTGTTCCGGCCGTTGTTGTTCCGGTCGTTGTTGTTCCGGTCGTTGTTGTTGCCTCGGCCGTTGTTGTCCCGATCGTTGTTGTTGTCGTTGTTGTTCCCCCGGCCGTTGTTGTTGCCCTGGTTGTTGTTGTCCCCCCGGCCGTTGTTGTTGTCGTTGTTGTTCCCCTGGTTGTTGTTGTTCCCCTGGTTGTTGTTGTCCCCTCGACCGTTGTTGTTGTTGTCCCCTCGACCGTTGTTGTTGTTGTCCCCTCGACCGTTGTTGTTGTTGTCCCCGCGGCCGTTGTTGTTGCCCTGGTTGTTGTTGTTGTTCCCTTCGTTGTTGTTGCCCTGGTTGTTGTCCCCTCGGCCGTTGTTGTTCCCTTCGTTGTTGTTCCCTCGGCCGTTGCCTCCTTGGTTGTTGTCTCCTCGGCCGATGCCCCCCAGGTTGTTATCCCCCCGGCCGTTACCGCCCTGGCTGGTATCCCCAAGAATGGTGCCAAGACGACCGGTGTCCCCTTGATTGGTGTCCCCCAGAATGGTGCCCCCCAGATTGTTGTCAATCTGACCGTTTCCCCCTGGATCGACGTCGCCGCCCGCGGCGGCCGGCGGAGCAGAGAGCGCGACGGCCGCGATGGCGGCCGCGGCCACTGCGAGAGAGCGTGCTTGCATCGTGAACCCTCCTGTGGAAGACGCCCCAAAGCGGCGCTCCGGGAGATTCGACGAGTACGCCTTCCACGACGAACACTCACTGGGACCGACAACCCACGCATTTCGGCACTGGTCCACCCCAGTGAGCCGACACGCCGACGACACGCCGGAGGGCCTGACGGAGCCGCAGGTCACAGACCGTCAGAACATTTATCTGCCTAAATACTCGGATGGGGCATCGCTCCGTGCCCACCACCCGTTCGCCCCTCTCTCCTCGCCGTGTGGACAGGGCGCGCTTAGCGTGCTCACAGAGGCCACGAAGGGAGAACCATGCGCCTGCACTACGGCGACTCGGAGAAGAAGAGGCGCTCACCCTGGGGCGTGCTGGCCCTCGCCTTGCTCAGCGGAATCGCCATGATAAGGAATGGCGCGGATGTCTCCCTCGGGCCGCCCCAGCCGGCCGCTGCCGCATCGATCGCCGGTCGTGGCCAGGGCGAGACGTTCCTCCCGTTCAACCTCGAGCCGCTCGCGTACGCCCCCGCGGAACGCGTGCGGATCCCGGCGATCGGCGTGGACGCTCCGGTGATGAACGTGGGCCTGGACAAGGACGGCTGGATCGCCCCGCCGCCCGCGCACGAATCCAATATGGCGGGCTGGTACCAGAACGGCATCGCCCCCGGCCAGCGCGGCACGGCGGTCGTCGTAGGCCATGTCGACAACCTGTCGGGGCCCGCCGTCTTCTACGGCCTCGGCTCCATCCAGAAGGGTCAGCACGTCGAGGTGAGCCGCTTCGACGGCAAGACCGTGGTCTTCGAGGTGTACGGCGTCGAGGTGTTCTCCAAGCAGGACTTCCCCGGCTCCCAGGTGTACGGCGACACAGGGCAGGCGGAGCTGCGGGTGATCACCTGCGGCGGCGGCTACACCAAGGCGAACGGCTACTCCGGGAACGTCGTCGTGTTCGGGCGGATGGTCAGGATCCGCTGATCCAGGCCCTTGTGCGAAAGCCGCCGAGTCACCGCCGCGTGACCGCCGGGCAGCAGCCGCCACGCGGTTCAGCGGCGCGGAACGGTGATGCGGTACCCGGCGTCAAGCAGCTCGGGCAGATAGCGGCGCAGCGCGGCGACGCTCTGCGAGCGGTCGCCGCCCGCGTCGTGCGACAGGACGACGACGCCGGGCCCCGCACCGTTCAGCACCCGGCGGACGATTGTCTTCGTTCCGGGCTCGGTCCAGTCGCGGGTGTCGAGGGTCCAGGCCAGCGGCTCCATGCCGAGCTGCGCGCCGATCTCGAAGGAGTGCTTGTTCCAGGCTCCGAAGGGGGCCCGGTACCAGAGCGGCGGGGAGCCCGTCGTCTCCTCGATCACTTCGCTGGTACGGCTCAGCTCGTCGCGGATCCGGGACGGCGGGAGCTTCGGGATCAGCGGGTGCGACCAGGTGTGGTTGCCGACGACATGCCCGTCGTCGGCCATCTCACAGATCAGATCTCGGTTGTCCGCTGCCATCTCGCCGCAGACGAAGAACATCGCGGGCACCTGGTACTTGCGCAGGGTGCTCAGGATGTCCGGCGTGTAGCGGGGATCGGGGCCGTCGTCGAAGGTGAGCACCATGGTGCGCCCGGCCTCCGCCATCTTCAGGATGGGCTGCCGGCGCACGGGTGGCATCGCGCGGCCGAATCTCGGCGGAGAGATCGCCGTCATGGGCTGCAGCCGGTAGGCCGATGCCTTGACCGGCCGGTGTGCGACGGCCCGGGGACCCCCCACTGGGAGCGCTGCCTCGGTGCCGGCGGCGGTCGGCGCCCGTTCGGTGAAGAGCAGCCCGGCGGTGGCGGCTGCGCCGAGGCAGGCGCCGAGGCGCATCACCGACCGACGCCCCGGGAGCATCTGATCCTTTTTCATGACCAACTGCTCGCACGGCTGACGCCCCGGGCACCCCATCAACACCGGTAATACAAGCGAAAGCACCCGATGGGAGCAGCGGGACGGCTCGGGTCCACCGGCTCCGGCCACAGGGCTCAGGTCCACCGGCTCCGGCCGCCGGTTCAGGCCGTCAGCTGCGGCGCACCAGCGGGAAGGGCAGCGTCTCGCGGATGGTCAGCCCGGTGAGGAACATGACGAGCCGGTCGACTCCGATGCCGAGACCTCCCGTCGGCGGCATGGCGTACTCAAGCGCGCCCAGGAAGTCCTCGTCGAGCTCCATTGCCTCCGGGTCGCCTCCGGCGGCGAGCAGCGACTGGGCGGTGAGCCTGCGCCGCTGCTCCACGGGGTCGGTCAACTCCGAGTAGGCAGTGCCCAGTTCCGTACCGAAGGCCACCAGGTCCCAGCGTTCGGCGAGCCGTGGGTCGCGGCGGTGCTGGCGAGTGAGCGGGGAGACGTCGGTCGGGAAGTCCTTGTAGAAGGTGGGCATCCTGGTCCGCTCCTCGACGAGGCGCTCGTACATTTCGAGCACCACGTCGCCGCGGGTGTCGTCGGGGATGTGCGGGACGCCGGCCCGGTCGCAGAGTCGGCGCAGCACGGCCTCGTCGGTGTCGGCGTCGACCTCCTCGCCGAGCGCCTCGGACACCGCTCCGTACAACGTCTTGACCGGCCAGGGGCCGGAGATGTCGTGAGCGACGAGTTTGCCGTCCGGGCCGGCATTGTGCGCGATCGGGGCGCCGAACGCCGCGGTGGCCGCGCCCTGGATCAGCTCACGGGTCAGATCGAGCATCACGTCGTAGTCGGCGAAGGCCTGATATGCCTCCAGCATCGTGAACTCGGGGTTGTGCTTGTAGGAGACGCCTTCGTTGCGGAAGGTGCGGCCCAGCTCGAAGACCTTCTCCATGCCGCCCACGCACAGCCGCTTGAGATACAGCTCGGGCGCGATGCGCAGATACAGGTCGAGGTCATAGGCGTTGATGTGGGTGGTGAAGGGGCGGGCATTGGCGCCGCCGTGGATCTGCTGGAGCATCGGCGTCTCGACCTCGAGATAGCCGCGGTCCAGCAGTCCCTGGCGCAGTGCCTGGACGGCGGTGGACCGGTGGCGTACGACATCGCGGGCCTCGGGGCTCGACACCAGGTCGAGATAGCGGCGGCGGACCCGGGCCTCGGGGTCCGCCAGGCCGTGACGCTTGTCGGGCAGCGGGCGCAGGCATTTGCCGGTCAGCCGCCACTCGGTCACGAAGACGGAGATCTCGCCCTTGTCGCTGGCGCCGATCTCGCCGCCGGCGGTGATGTGGTCGCCGAGGTCGACGACGGAGGTGAAGTCCTTCAGCAGGCCTTGACCGCAGTCCTCACGGGTGAGAGCGAGCTGAAGGTCGCCGGACCAGTCGCGCAGTACGGCGAAGACGACGCCGCCGAGATCGCGTACGGCCATCACGCGCCCGGCGACGGTGGCCTTGCGGCCGGTGCGGGTGCCGGGTTCGAGTGTGGGGGTCTCGGCCCGGATCTCGGCGAGGGTGTCTGTCGGCCGGGCGATGCCTACCGGGTAGGGGTCGGTGCCGTTGGCGCGCAGCCGCTCCAGCTTGCGGTGGCGGATCCGCACCTGCTCCGGCAGCCGCTTCGCCCCCGTCGCGTCGGGCGAGTCCGGACCCACCAGGCCGAGCGCGTCGATGGACGGCAGCCCCTCCGTGGTGACGGGGGTGACCGCGCCCTTGGGCCGTCCCTTGCCGTTGCCCCAGAGCTTGCGCAGGCTCGGTACGGAGACGAAGCCCTCGGCGATCCCGGAGGCGAGGCCCACACGGGCGAGGGAGCCGGCGTCGCCGTAGCACAGGAAACGCGGATACCACTCGGGCTGGTACTTGACGTTGGACCGGTAAAGGGCTTCCAGCTGCCACCACTTGGAGAAGAAGAGGAGCAGCCTGCGCCAGATCCGCAGGACGGGGCCCGCGCCGATGCGGGCGCCCTCCTCGAAGGCGGAGCGGAAGACGGCGAAGTTGAGGGAGACCCGGCGGATGCCGAGCCGGGACACATGGGCGCACAGCTCGGCGACCATGAACTCCACGACGCCGTTGGGCGCGGTGCGGTCCCGGCGCATCAGGTCGAGCGAGATGCCTTCCCTGCCCCACGGCACGAAGGAGAGCAGGGCGATCAGATTGCCGTCCCGGTCGAGGGCCTCGACGAGCAGGCAGTCGCCGTCGGCCGGGTCGCCGAGGCGGTCGAGCGCCATGGAGAACCCGCGTTCGGTCTCGGTGTCCCGCCAGGCGTCGGCCTTGTCGACGATGCGCCGCATTTCCTCGTCGGTCAGGGCGGAGTGACGGCGGATCCGGGTGGTGGCGCCGGTCCGCTGTACTCGGTTCACGGCCTGCCGGGTGACCCGCATGTCGCGGCCGTTCAGGTCGAAGCGGCCGACGTTCAAGATCGCCTCGTCGCCGAGCTGGATCGCCCCGAGCCCGGCGCGGGCGAAGACCCTGGCGCCCTCCTCGGACGCGCCCATCACGGCGGGGGCCCAGGCGTACCGTCTGGCTACGTCCAGCCAGGCCTCGATGGCGGGGAGCCATGCCGACCGGTCACCGACCGGATCGCCGCTGGCGAGGCACACGCCTGCCTCGACCCGGTAGGTGACGGCGCCCTTGCCGTTGGGTGAGAAGACGACGGCCTTGTCGCGGCGGGTGGCGAAGTAGCCGAGTGAGTCCTGGGAGCCGTAGGCGCCGAGCAGGGCGCGGATGCGGGGCTCCTCGTCACCGTGCAGGGCGGCTTCCAGGCGCTGCGAGCGAAACAGCGTCGCGGCCGCGCTGAGCAGGGCGATCGCGCCGAAGAGACCGAGCAGGAAGAAGAGCAGGCGCGGCGGGCGGCCGTCGAACTCGTCGCTGGAGACCAGTCCGCCGAGCACCCGGTTGGCGGCCCACAGCAGCCGCTGGCCCTGCGGCAGCCCGCCCGGGAACGCCTCGACAAGACCCCAGCCGACGAGGATGCCGGCGGCGAGCCCGAGGACCAGGACGAGGAGCGCGCGCCGCAGGGCACCGCGCCGGGTCTCCGCGTAGAACTCCCCGCGCGCCGTGACGAGCACCGCCACGGCGATCGCGCACAGCACGAGATTGGGGATCCAGGTCCAGTCCTGGTCGAAGATCAGCACCAGTACGTCGGCGAGCAGCAGCAAGGTCAGATAGCCGACGACCAGCCACCAGGCGGCCTTCTTGCGGGCGCCGACGGCCGCGGCGAGCAGCAGCAGGAACGCGGCGTAGGCGAGGTTCGCGCTGACGGGAACGGTGACCCGGTCCAGGAAGAGGGCGACCGGTCGCAGCACCTGCCGCAGCGGAGGGATGAGCGCGAGGACTACACAGAACACGCCGAGTGCGCCGAAGAACATCGCGAATGCGCCGGGCACCCTGCTCAGCAAGCTGCCACGGGCGGGAGTCGGCTCCTGCACGGCGACACTCATGATCTGCACTCTAAGGAGGCCACCGGCGGGCCGCCTGTCGGGAGCGACTAGCCTCGATGGTGTGACAGAGCAGCAGCCTCGGCAGCAACCGCAGCAATTCGAACGCGGCACCGACGGCCCCAAGGTCATCGTCGTCGGCCTGGACGGTTCCGATTCCTCGCTGCGTGCGGCTTCGTACGCGGGCGGTCTCGCCCGTCGGCAGAACGCCCTGCTCGCCATCGTGTACGTCCAGCCGGTGATGCCGGTGGGCGCGGCGTTCGGTGTCCCGGTCGGGGACACGACCGGGGAGATCGCCGAGGAACTGGTGGCCGAGATCCGCTCCGCCGCCGAGCGGGTCAAGGGGATCTGGGACGTCCGCTGGGAGTTCCACACCGTCCGCGGTGACCCGTACAACGGACTGGTCACCGCGGCCGACGAGCTGAAGGCGGACGCCGTCGTGGTCGGGGCTTCGGAGTCGGCGGGACACCGGATCATCGGGTCGGTGGCGGTCCGTCTGGTGAAGGCCGGGCGCTGGCCGGTGACCGTCGTTCCCTAGCCCGGGTGGCGGCCGCCGGTGGCGGCCGCCGGTCCCTGCTGCGTGCGCCGACCGTTCACCGCACCACTCGTCGCTCCGTGCGACCGCTCGCCGAAGACAGCTGTGCGCCGTCTGTCCCTCCGCGCCCGAATGCGTTCGTATACGCCACGTGGCAGCGACCTCCGCAGGGAAGGGCATTGGCAATGGCGACCGCGACCGCTTCAGTGACGACCGACGAGCGGGCCATGGCGGATCTGCAGCGTGAACACGGCCCCGCTCTGTTCAGCTTTCTGCTCGGTCTGACCTATGGGGACCAGCAGCGCGCCGAGGATCTGCTGCAGGAGACGCTCGTACGGGCCTGGCAGCACCCCGAGGCGTTCGACGGCCCTTACGAGTCGATGCGGCCATGGCTCTTCACGGTCGGCCGCCGCCTGGCGATCGACGCCCGCCGCTCCCGGCTGGCCCGTCCCACCGAGATCGGCGACGCGGTCCTGGCCTCCACGCCGGACCCGGCGGACGTCACGGAGGCGGCCGTCGCCGCGCTCGACGTCCGCGCCGCCGTGGAGTCACTGAGCCGCGAGCACCGCGCGGTGCTGGTGCAGATCTACTTCCACGGGCTGAGTGTCAATGAGGCCGCCGAGGCGCTCGGGATACCGGCAGGGACGGTCAAGTCGCGTTCGTACTACGCACTGCGTGCGCTCGCCCGCTGCCTGCCGGGCTACTCCCGTCCGCGCGCGACGGCGAGCGCGGGCCGTCCCTGACTCCAGCACACTCGAGGCGCGGGCCGTCCCACACACGGGGCGCCGACAGGAGCCTCCGCAACGCGCGTCGCGATCGTTCGGCCGTTCGTCGCCGGGAGCGCGGCCGAGTCACGCGCGCCCCGGATGTCCCGCCGGTGTCCTCGTCCCCCTGCGGTCACGGCCAAAGGGCGACAGTATGCGAAACCTCACGCTCAAGTTGAGTAAAGACGGGCTCCCCGCCGTGTTTCTCGGTGGAGGCTCTTCGTCGGGTCGGCACACGAAGCCGCCCAGCGAAGTCGTCCGGGAGGAAGGTGGGAAGCGTGCGGCCCGAGAGTTCGAACGGCACCAGCGGAGGCGGGCTGGCAGTCCCCATGGCGTGGCTCTGCGCCGAGTACATCGCCGACGAGATGCTGCGCACGGGCGCTCTCGTCGAGGGCGGTTCGCTCGAGTACCGGGCGGGCCGCCAGACGCTGGCGCTGACCATCTATCTGTGTGACAGCGCGGAAGAGCTCGCGGGCGTCCGGGTCATCTCCCGCATCGACGAGTGGCTGTCGCTGACCTCGTACGGCCATCCCTGGCGGGAGTGGGTGGAGGAGCGGCTGGCCGCCCGGCGGCAGCGGGAGAGCGAACTGGGCGACGGCGCCAACCCGGATCTGGCCCTCGCGCTGGGCGCCTGGGGCTGGCTGCGGCAGACCGAGCTGCTCGCCGCCGACCTCGGCCAGGGCAGCGAAGCGTGGCGCTCGCCGAACCCGATGGACGCGGCCGTGGACGAGTACGCGCAGATATGGACGCCCGCCTGGCAGTTGGGACTTCCGCTGAGCCATCTGGCCATCCACCTCTACTGCTGAGGCGGGCCCGCCGACCGTCCGCCTCCCCGGGGACACCTGAGCAACCCGTGGGATGGCCACCGGGAAGGCCACGGCGGCGCGGAGCCGCCTCGCCCGGCGGCTGAGCTGCCGCACGGCTCGGGTGGCCGCCGCAGTCTCAGTACCCGGACCTGCGGCCCGCCGAAGAGTGCACGCCCGCCCGGTACTTGGGGATCCGGATCGTGATCTTCATGCCCGCGCCGACGCCCGTCTCGATGACGAGCCCGTGTTCGTCCCCGTACACCTGGCGCAGCCGTTCGTCGACGTTGGAAAGCCCGATGCCCGACGACGACGTCAGCTCCCCCGCGAGAATCCCGCGCAGCACGTCCGGGTCCATACCCACGCCGTCGTCCTCGATGGTCACCATCGCCTCGGCGCCGGCATCACGAGCCGCGATGGTGACGCGGCATTCGCTCTTCGAGTCCTCCAGGCCGTGTTTGACGGCATTCTCGACGAGCGGCTGCAGACACAGGAACGGCAGTGTCACGGGCAGCACTTCCGGCGCGACCTGGAGGGTCACCTTGAGCCGCTCGCCGAAGCGGGCCCCGGCGAGCGCCAGGTACTGCTCGATGGAGCGCAGCTCGTCCGCGAGGTTGGTGAACTCACCGTGCCTGCGGAAGGAGTAGCGGGTGAAGTCGGCGAATTCCAGGAGCAGTTCACGGGCCCGCTCGGGATCCGTGCGGACGAAGGAGGCGATCGCGGCGAGCGAGTTGAAGATGAAGTGCGGCGATATCTGGGCGCGCAGCGCACGGATCTCAGCCTCGATGAGCCGGGTGCGGGACCGGTCGAGCTCGGCCAGTTCCAGCTGTACGGAGACCCAGCGGGCCACCTCGGTCGCGGCCCTCACCAGGACGGCCGACTCCCGCGAGCCGTAGGCGACGAGCGCGCCGAGCACGCCCTCCTCGCCGGTCAGCGGGGCGATCACGGCCCAGCGCAGCGGGCACTCCAGGTCATCGCACTCGGTGTGCACGCTCTGGCTGCGCCCGGAGTCCAGCATTTCGGCGACGCGCACCATCACACGCTGCTCATGGTGGTCGGCGCCGGGACCGTCCCAGGCGAGGACGGACTCGCGGTCGGTGAGGCAGAGCGCCTCGGTGCCGAGCAGCGAGCGCAGCCGCCGGGCGGCCTTGCGTGCGGTGTCCTCGGTGAGGCCGGCGCGCAGCGGGGGCGCGGCGAGCGAAGCGGTGTGCAGGGTGTGGAAGGTGGCCCGTTCGACGGGCGTGCCCAGGTCGAGGTCGGACTTGACGCCGCGCCGTGCCGTCAGCCTGCCAAGCGCGATTCCGGCCACCAGCAACACCGCTCCGGCCGCTGCCAGTGCGGCCATCCCCATCCCGGTCACCGTTCCGCTCCTTCGGGCTGCGGCCTGCCGACGAGGTCTTCCGGCAGATGCAGCCGCGCGAGGATGGCGGTGGCGCCGGAAGGTATGTGGCTCGGCGTGGCCAGCGAGACCAGCACCATGGTCAAAAATCCGACGGGCACCGACCACACGGCGGGCCAGGCCATCAGGGTGTGCGCCCAGCCCTCGGGAGCGAGGCCCGCGCGGGTGGCCATCACAGCGGTGAGCGCGGCCCCGCCGCCGACGACGAGCCCCGCCGCGGCCCCCGGTGGGGTGAGCCTTCGCCACCAGATGCCGAGCACGAGCAACGGGCAGAAAGAGGACGCCGAGACGGCGAAGGCGAGGCCCACCGCGTCGGCGACGGGCACATTGGTGGCCACGATGCTGACGGCGAGCGGCACCGCCATGGCGAGGAGGGTCGCGAGGCGGAAGTGCCGTACGCCTCGCGAGGGCAGCACGTCCTGTGTGATGACGCCGGCGACGGACATGGTCAGTCCGGACGCGGTGGACAGGAACGCCGCGAAAGCGCCGCCGGCCAACAGCGCCCCGAGCAGGTCCCCCGCGATTCCGCCGACCATCCGCTCCGGCAGTACGAGCACGGCCGCGTCCGCGTCCCCGGTCAGGGAGAGTTCGGGAGCGTAGATCCGCCCGAGCGCGCCGTAGACGGGGGGCAGCAGATAGAAAGCGCCGATCAGCCCGAGGACGACGAGGGTGGTGCGGCGCGCGGCACGTCCGTTGGGGCTGGTGTAGAAGCGGACAGCGACATGCGGAAGCCCCATCGTGCCGAGGAAGGTGGCGAGGATCAGTCCGTACGTCGCATACAGGTGGTAGCCGTCCCGGCCGCCGGAGAGCGGCTGCGACCAACTGGCCGGATCGGTGCCCGACGAGGCCCGTTCGGGCACTTTGGCGCCCTGCGGGAAGCCAAGGGTCGTGCCGGCCCCGATGCGATGGGTGCCCTTGTCGAGAGTGACCTTCTGGTCCTCGTACGGTGTGCCGTCGACGTGGCCGCTGACGGTGAGGGTGAGTGGCCCGTCGAGGTCGACGCGGACGGTGTCGTCGATGCGTACGGCCGTGTGCTGGCGGAAGAGCGCCGGCGCGTCGAAGCGCGCCCGGGGCGTGTCGTCACCGGCCCAGGCGGCGACGAGGAACAGCGCGGGCACCAGCAGGGCGGTGAGCTTGAGCCAGTACTGGAAGGCCTGTACGAACGTGATGCTGCGCATGCCGCCGGCCGCGACGGCCCCGGTGACGACGAAGGCGACGACGAGGCCGCCCACCCAGTCGGGTGCGCCGGTGAGGATCTCCAGGGTGAGGCCCGCGCCCTGTAGTTGGGGCAGCAGATAGAGCCAGCCGATGCCGACGACGAAGAGGCTGGCGAGCCTGCGCACGGCGGCGGACTCCAGGCGGGCCTCGGCGAAGTCGGAAAGGGTGTACGCCCCCGAGCGGCGCAGCGGGGCGGCGACCAGCACCAGCAGGACGAGATATCCGGCGGTGTAACCGACCGGGTACCAGAGCATGTCCGGGCCCTGCAGCAGGACCAGTCCGGCTATGCCGAGGAAGGAGGCGGCGGAGAGATACTCGCCGCTGATGGCGGCGGCGTTGAGGCCGGGTTTCACCGTGCGGGAGGCGACGTAGAAGTCGGAAGTGGTGCGGGATATTCGCAGGCCGAGCGCGCCGATGAGCACGGTGGCGAGCACCACGACGGTGACGGCCGTCACCGCGTAGGTCTGGTTCACGAGGTCAGCGTCCTTCGACGAGCCTGGTGAAGTCCTCTTCGTTGCGCTCGGCCCGGCGTACATACCAGCGGGCGGTCAGCCACATCACGGGGTAGACCGCGACGCCGAGGGCCGCCCAGACGAAGGGCTCGGGCGAGGAGAGGGAGCCGCCGAAGACGGCCGGGAGCGCGAAGAGCAGCGGCAGCGAGCCGACGAGCAGGGCGAGCGTTCCGAGCGCGTAGAGCGCGGCCCGCAGCTGGCTGCGCATGAGCGAGCGCACATAGGTGGCGCCGAGCGTCGTCTGCTCGCTGATCTCGGACCGGGCGGGGGCGTGCCGCGCCGTGCGCCTGGCCCCGCGCGGCACGCCGGTGACCACCTCACGGCGGGGTTGTTGCTCTGCAGACATCGTCGTCCGCTCCAGCGTGTGTCGGCGGAATCTCGGGAGCTGTGGAGTCTACGCAGCGGCGATTACCTACGGTAGACACCTGCCGCGCCTCGAGACCGCCACGCTTCTCGGTGGGCCCTGTCAGTGGCCCGCGCGCTGGACGCAGTCACTCAGCGCGATCTCCAGCTCGACGTATGACTCCTCCGCCCTGCGGAACGCGACTTCGAGGGCGGCTTCGGCGCGCGGGCCGGCCAGCCCCTGTGCCGATTCCTGGATCTCGTACAGCACATCCGCCCAGCGCCCGGCCGCGCTCTTCGCGGTGGTGAGGAGTGCCTCGAGGTCACGGGCGCTGGACACCCGGGTCGCCGGCAGGCTCCGGAGTTCCTCCAGCAGTGCTTCGATGTCGGACATCAGGCCCCTTCTCCCGTGCCCGATCAAGGCTAGGCGGCGGGCAGGAGCGGTTGCCGCCGTATCCGGCGGCGGCTCGGTCAGCGGATGACGCGCGTCGCCGTACGGCCGTGGCGGGGCGACGAGCGGCTCCGTCCACCCGTCCAACGGTCGGCCGGGTCGGGGTGGGGGTGCGCGGCGGCGGTTCAGCCCCTGGCGTGCCGCATCAGCAGTTCGCGCAGCTGGCGCGCATGGCGGCGGCTGACGGCGAGTTCGGCGGAGCCGACCCGGACGGTGGTCGCCCCGGCGTCCAGGCGCAGTTCGTCGATACGCGCGAGGGCGACGAGATGGCTGCGGTGTATGCGTACGAAGCCGCGCGACGCCCAGCGCTCCTCAAGGGTGGACAGCGGGATGCGCACCAGGTGGCTGCCGTCCTCGGTGTGCAGCCTGGCGTAGTCTCCCTGGGCCTCCACGTACGCGATGTCGTCGATCGGTACGAACCGTGTGACACCGCCCAGTTCGACCGGTATCTGCTCGGCGGTACTCCCCCCTTGGGCATGCTGCGCGACGGTCGGCGGGATGCCGGGTACGGGGGTGCGCCCCGCGTGGCCCGCCGGGTCGGGCTGCCGGGACTCGCGCGCCGAGACGACCAGGTCGCGGACCCGGCGGACGGCTTCGGCGAGCCGCTCCCTGCGCACCGGCTTGAGGACGTAGTCCACGGCCTTGAGGTCGAAGGCCTGGACTGCGAAGCCCTCGTGGGCGGTGACGAAGACGATCAGCGGCGGACGGGCGAATCCGGCGAGCAGTTTGGCCACGTCGAGGCCGGTGAGACCGGCCATGTGGATGTCGAGGAAGACGACGTCGATGCCGTCGTCGCCGTCCGGGCCCGCGTCCAGTGCGCGGCCGATGCGGCGCAGTGCCTCGGTCGCGTCCGTGGCTCCTTCGGCGCTCCTGATGCGGGAGTCGGAGCGCAGGAGGTAGAGCAGCTCTTCGAGTGCCGGTTTCTCGTCGTCGACAGCCAGTACGCGCAGCATGCCACGGAGTGTAGGCGCGCCTCGACGGCCGGACCACGGCGTCCGGTCGCCGAGCCCGCCGGCCCCCCGGCCCTCGAGCAGGCAGTTCGGCCGGCGGCCCGTTCACACTCCGGCACGGTGCGCGCTTCGCGGCGGTTGCGCTTGACGCGCGCGAAGTTGAGCACGGAGCGCATCTGGTCCGTACTTCAGGGCGACAGACCCGCGTCTGACCCGCGACGGAACCGCATCGGACGCAGCACGGCAACGGGGCAAGAAGACGAATCGAGGACGCCATGAGTTTGCAGCAGCGGCACCAGGACGTGGCCGCCTATGCGCTGGGCGTCCTGGAGCCCGCGGACGCGTTCCGGTTCGAGGAGCATCTGGCCGACTGTGTGATGTGCACCGTACAGCTCTCCGACTTCACCTCGGCCGCGGCGTCCCTGGCCGAACTCGCCGGACCCGACCGCGTCGAGGTCCGCCCCAGCCGGCGGCTGCTCGACCGGATGACCGACGAGGTCGCCGTGGTGCGGCGACGCAGCCGCAGGCGCCGGCTGAAGCTGGTCGCGGCGGCCGCCGCGCTTGTCGTCGCCCTGCCTGCCGCGGCGGTGGCACTCCGGGACGCCGGGAGCCGCAGCCCCGCCGTTCAGCAGATCGTGGCGAAGGATGCCACGACGGGCGTCTCGGCGACCGCCGCGACGCAGGACCGGGTCTGGGGCACGGCGGTCGCGCTGCGTCTGTCGGGTCTCAAAGGGCCTGGCGCCTGCCGTCTTGTCGCCATCGGCAAGGACGGCATCGAACACCCGGTCCTCACCTGGGCGGTGCCGGCCGGCGGCTACGGGATACCGGGCTCCCCGGGGCACGAGCAGCCGCTGGACATCGAGGGGGGTACGGACCTGCCGAGCGGCGAGATCGGCCGGTGGGAGGTTCGTACCCTCGGCGGGCAGCCTCTGGTCTCCCTCAAGGGGTGACACGGGGCTGCAGATCCCGCGCTACTTCAGCAGCCGGGAGAGTCTGCGGTCGGCGAGCGGCTTGCCCCCTGTCTGGCAGGTGGGGCAGTACTGCAGTGAGGAGTCGCTGAAGGAGACCTCGCGGATGGTGTCGCCGCAGACGGGGCACGGCTGACCGGTGCGGCCGTGGACGCGCAGGCCGCTCTTCTTCTCGGCCTTGAGCCGGCCGGCGGCGAGGCCGCGCGAGCGCTCGACGGCGTCACGCAGCGTGGAGCGCAGCGCCTCGTACAGGTCGGTGATTTCGTTCTCGTCGATGTTCCGCACGGGCTTGAAGGGCGACATCTTCGCGGCATGCAGGATCTCGTCGCTGTACGCGTTGCCGATGCCGGCGATCAGGCCCTGGTCGCGCAGCGCGCCTTTGATCTGCCGCCGTTCCCCGGCGAGCAGCGCCGCGAAGGCGTCCCGGTCGAAGCCGTCGGCGAGCGGATCGGGGCCCAGACGGGCGACGCCGGGCACCTCGGCCGGGTCACGTACGAGATGGACGGCGAGGCGCTTGGTGGTTCCCGCTTCGGTGAGGTCGAAGCCGCCGCCCGAGGCGAGAACGGTACGCAGGGCGAGCGGGCCTTTGCCGGGGCGTGGCGGCGCGGCCGGGAACTCGTCCTTCCACTGGAGCCAGCCCGCGCGGGCGAGATGGGTGACCAGATGGAGTCCGCCGACGCTGATGTCGAGCCACTTCCCGTGCCGGTCCACGGCGGTGACCTCGGCGCCCTCGACGGCGGTCAGCGGGGGGTCGTACGTTTTCAGAACGCTGATCGCCAGCGGCAGGACGCGGACGATCTCCTGACCCACCAGGTGGGTGCCGAGGAACTCTCTCAACGCTTCGACTTCGGGCAGCTCCGGCATGCATCCAGGGTGCCAAAGTGGCGGGGCGGGCGCAGGTTCACCGGGATTCGCCGTGCGGGGGAAGTCCGTACCGAGCCGCAGAAGGCTCTCCTCGACGCTGCGGCGTATGCCCTCCGCGCTGAAGTCCCATACCCGGCGGTGGTCGGCGGGGACGGCGAAGCCGTTTGCGAGGTCGTCGCCGCCGGGTGGGCAGGGTTCGAGCAGCCGCCCGGCCTTGGTGGAGAGGGTGCAGGCGTCGCGGGGGCGGGTGCGCAGGGCCTCTCCCAGTCTGCGTTCGGACAGGCGAGCCCGTAGTGCGGCGCGGTGTCGAAGGTCCGGATGCCCGCGTCCCAGGCGGCGTCGACCGCCGCCGCGGCGACGGCGGGGTCACGGGGGTGTAGAGATTGCCGATTCCGGCGGCTCGAAGGAGAGTTCGGTGATCTCGACCGCGCTGCGTCCGAGCGTGCTCCGTCGCATCCCGCTGCTGCCCCTCCCTGTTGGCGTTCACCGATCACGACGAATATTCATCGGATCACTGCGGGGCGTCAACACCCTTGAAGGGGCTAGGTCTTGCGCCGGCCCGCCGAGCTGTCCGATCTATCGGGCCGGGATGTCGAGCGAGGCATCTCGAGTCAGGTCGAGGAGTTCTACGAGCTCCTCCCCCAGATTCCGCGCCAGCCGGTCGAGGTCGGGCAGGGCCTTGGCGTCGGCGACCAGGCCGACATGCACGCGCCCGTCATAGGTGGACATGGCGATCGCCAGGGACTGCCCTCGGGCGAGCGGCGCCATCGGATAGACCTCGCGCAGCGGGCAACCGCCCAGCGACAGGGCCGAGCGCGGCAGCGGCACGCTGGTCACCAGGACGTCGAAGAGCATCCGCGCCGCACCGCCCGCCAGGGGTGCGCCGAACCGGTGTGCCAGCGGTGGCAGTTGATCGGCGAGCACGGCCAGCGCCCCCGCGCCGCGCGACGGCCCTGCCGCCTTGTTGCGGTTCATGGCGGTGCGTACGGCGTCGAGCCGTGAGCGCGGATCGGGGTCGGAGACCGGAAGTTCCAGCAGATACGCGGAGAACTTGTTGCCCGAGCCGGGCGGACTGCCGGGCCTGCGCTGGGAGACGGGCACCAGGGCACGCGGGTCGGCGGCAGGCAGCTTCTCGCCGCGCTCGTCCAGCCAGCGCCGCAGCCCGCCCGCGACGACGGCGAGAAGCACATCGTTGGCGGTGCCGCCCACCGCCCTTCGTACGCGCTGCACGTCTTCCAGGTCGAGTACGGCGGTGCCGAGCCGCCGTGTGCCGCTCGAACCGGCCGTCAGTGCGGTCATGCCGCGGGGGTCGAGCCTGCTGGCCCGTACGACCGAGGCACCGACCCCGAGAGCCCGGCCCAACTCCTCCATCCGGCCGCGGGCGAAACCGGCCACCTGCGAGGGACCCGTGAACCAAGGTCGGGGCGGCACGGTACGCGCCCGTTTTACGCCGACCGTGCGGGCGTCGGCGATCTGGTCGAAGATGCCGGCCCCGATGGCGACCGCGCGCATGCCGTCCGCCAGTGCGTGATGCAGCTTCACCAGCACCGCGAACGGGCCGCCCGACTCACCCGTCAGGAGGTACATCTCCCACGGCGGCAGACCTCGTTCGAGGGGCCGTTCCATCAGCTCGCCGGCGATCCCGGCGGCCTCGGTGGCGAAGTCGCCGTCCGGGAGGCGGACATGGTGCACATGCCGTCGTACGTCGAAGTCCTTGGCCACGGTCCAGCGCGCGCCGCCGACGGGCAGCAGGACGTCCCTCACCCGCATCCGCAGCCGGCGGATCGCGGCGGCGCGCGTGGCGAGCAAATCGAGGACGCCGTCGCCGCTTCGCCCCCCGGGGGCGGGCGCGAAGAAGGCTAGGGCGCCGAGGTGCATCGGGTGACCGACGGACTCGAGGTGCCAGAACGCCAGGTCGAGGGGGGCAAGAAGCTCGGTGCTCAAGGGGACCTCTTGTCCTAGAAGGTGTCCTAAAGGGTGTCCTAAAAGGCCACGGAATGCGAAGTCAAACGCCTGCGGTCGGCTACGGTCAAGTACGATCACTTCACGGACAGTTAACAACAGGTTTCCATCAGTTGGGCGGTCTGTCCTGGACTATGAACTCGCACCAAACGCATTTGCCGCTGCCTCGGGACTCGACACCCCAGGCCTCCGCCAGCCGGTCCACCAGCATCAGCCCGCGTCCGGACACGCCCGACTCGCCCGCATCACGCCGGCGGGGCAGCGCACTGGACCGATCCTCGACCTCCACCCGCAGCCGCTGCTCCGGGCCCGACAGCACCCGGATGGTCACGATCGCGCCGCCGTCCGTGTGCATCAGCGCATTGGTGATCATCTCGTCGGCAGCCAGCTCGATCTCGTCCGACCGCTCGCGCGCACCCCAGGCCCGTACCGCCGCCCGGATCATGTGCCGGGCCGAACGCAGCGCCTCCGGGTCGTTCTGCGCGACATGCTGCCGCAGCCGGCCGCCCGTCTGCGGGGTGTACGCGCCCTTGCGGCGCAGCAGCAGGAGTGCCACGTCGTCGTCGCCGCCCCGCTCGTCCACCACCTCGCACAAATGGTTGGCGAGCAGCTGCAGATCGCGGGGGCCGCCGCGCACCAGCGAAGTGAGCAGCTGCATGCCGTCGTCCAGATCGGCGCCGGGCTGCTCGACCAGCCCGTCAGTATAGAGGAGCAGGGTCTGGCCGGGGTCCAACTCGACGGTGCTGACGGGGTATTCGAGCTGCCCGAACTCCGCCGAGAGCCCCAGTGGCAGCCCGCCCTCCACCGGCAGCCGTCGGCAGTTTCCGTCGACGTCCCGGATCAGCGGGTCGACATGCCCCGCCCGCACCACCTGCACCACACCGGTGGACAGATCGGCCTCCGCGTACGTGCAGGTAGCGAACCGGTCGGTGTCCAGCTCGTCGAGGAAGACGGAGGCGCGCGCCATCACGGTGGCCGGGGTGTGCCCCTCGGCCGCGTACGCGCGCAGCACGATGCGCAGCTGCCCCATCACCGCGGCCGCGTCCGTGTCATGCCCCTGTACGTCGCCGATGACCGCGCCCACCCGCCCGCCGGGCAGCGCGATGATGTCGTACCAGTCGCCTCCGATGTCCCGGCCCATGCGGGCGGAGCGGTAGCGCACCGCGATCTGCGCCCCGGGCACAATGGGGATCCGGCGCGGCAGCATCGCCTGCTGGAGGCCTTCGGCGAGATCGTGCTCCTGTTCGTAGAGCATGGCGCGCTGAAGGCTCTGGGCGATGCTGCTGCCGAGGGCGACCAGCAGATTGCGCTCCTCGGCGCTGAAACCGGTCTTGTCGCTGTACAGCAGGCCGAGCGCCCCGATGGGGCGGGCCTGGGCGATCAGCGGCAGATAGGCGGCGGAGGTGATGTGGAGCCCTTCGATGTGCGGCCACAGCAACGGATACGACTCGGCGAAGTCCTGTTCGGACTCGATGAAGCGGGGCGTGAGTGTACGTACCACCTCGCTCATCGGGTAGGCCTCGTCGACGCGCGTGAAGCGGGTGCCCGGCACGAACGAGCCTTCCGGACCCTCGGCGACCAGATGGATCCGGCCCGATTCCAGCAGCCCCATGACCAGGCTGGTCGCGCCGAAGTGCTCCAGGCCGTGCGAGTCCTTCAGTACGTCGATGACGTCCTGGACGGTCCTGGCGTGGGCGAGGGCGGCGGTGGTGCTCTCGACGACGCTGGTCTGCCGGCGGCGCTCGACGTCGACTTCGAGTCGTGCCCTGGCCTCGGCAAGCTCTTCGGTGGCGTCGCGGATGATGCCGATGATGCGCAGCGGGCGGCCCGTCTCGTCGCGGCGGACGCTGGCCTGGGTGTGCGTCCAGCGCAGGCTGCCGTCACGGCGGCGGATGCGGAAATACACCCCGTAGTGGTCGCTGCCCTTCTTGAGCGCCTGCGCCACCAGTGTGTCCAGCCGGGCGGCCTCGTCCGGCGGCACCCGGGAGGCCAGGCTCTCCGGGCGGCCGTCGTACTCGCCGGGGCGCAGATCGAACACCTCGTGAGCGGGCCGGTCCAAGTGCATCAGCCCGCTGACCAGGTCCCAGTCGAAGCTGCCCATGCGGTTGAGGGTCAGGCTCTGATCCGGGTCGGCCGGCCAGTCGTCGGGAAGCGACAGGGCACCCGCTGCCCGATCAACCATGGGGCCACTCTGCCATCATTTGTCGGATTCTTCGACCGGTTCGGACGGTGTGCTCAGCCCTGGAAGGTGTCCGGCGACACCGGCTCCACGCTGGGGGTGAGCAGGTCCGGCTGGGACGGGGTACCGCCGTCCTCGGGGGGCATATCGGGGTTCGGCGGCGGGGGCGGTGCCTCGCTCGGGGTGTCCACCGGCGGCTCCACGGGTGGGGCCACGGGCGGGTTCACGGGCGGGCTGACGGGCGCCTGGGGTGTCGTCGGGGTGAGGCTGCCGTCGCTCGGCATGCCGGAGTCAGCCGGAGGCGGCGTCACCGGCGGATAGGTGAAGACGTCGTCAGGGGCCACGGGCGGGAGCACATCGGGCCGCTTGTCCAGCTCGCCGTCGGTCCCGGCCTGCCGCTCGATCCAGGTGTTGGTGACGATGTTGACGATGACGAAATTGTTGATGACCTGGGTGGTCGGCTTGATGACGACGACCCGGTCCGACTGGTAGCCCGCCCAGGACTGGCCGTTGTGGACCAAGGTCCCGTTGACGGCGACCGGCGGCTTCAGCGGACTTCCGCTGGCACACCGGACCCGCGGCGTCCCGAACTCGTCCACCAGCACGGCGGTCCCGGCCTGCAGCAGGGCCTGGTAGCTGGTGGCGGAGCCGTCGCGGAAGCCGTGGCTGGTCACGCGGGTGTCGGCGCGCAGCACGAGCGGCGTCAGTGCGCGCAGATAGTCCGGGACCTTCGACCGGGAGACGCCGGCGGACTTGGCGAAGGCGCGCTTCCTGGCCTGGTCGGCGACGAGGAGGCTCACCTGCCTTTCGGCGTCGCAGCTGCCCAGCGACTGCGTGCCGCCGTACAGGCCGGGCGTCGAGCCGGAGACGGTGCGCAGCGTCTGGCCCCCGGCGGGCCTGCTCGGCACGGTGGACGGGTCGGCCGGCGCGGGCCCGACATCGATCCTGGCCGTGGAGGCGGTGTACGGGTCCGGGCCCCTGGCCGCGGCGGGCTGGAGGAAGACTTCGTTCGGGTCGGTGGCCGCCGTCCTGCTGTTGCCGCCGCATCCGGCGACCAGGAGCGTGCACGACAGCGCCGCGGACAGCCCGGCGACCGCGGCGTACCGACGGCGAATGGGTGGACGCACGAAAGTCTCCCGCCTCTTCCCAATTGGTGCCTCTAAGTACTGCCGGATTCCTGTCACGCCCGCGACTTGAACGCGTTCAAGTAAGCGCATAGTCTCAACCCGCAGGGAATTGAACACGTTCAAGCCTGGGTGGGGTGCGCGATGTCCGTGCTGGTCAGCCTGATCGTGATGCTCGGCATGCTGGTGATCGTGCCCGCGGGACTCCGCCTCATCGACGCCGCCGGGCTCGCGGCCATTCGGCGGACATGGCCGCTGTTCGCGGTCCCGGGAGCCGTCGCCCTCTGGCTGCCGCGATCGGCCACGGCGACCGGGCTCGCGGCCGTGTACGCGCTCGGCACGCTGGTCCTCGCCGCGCAGGCCCCACGCAGGCTCGCCCGCACCCGATCGCTCGCACCCGCGGAGATCGCGGTGCTCACGGCCCTGGTGACCCCGTCGGTAGCCGGTGTGGCACTCGTCGCGGAACGCTCCGGGCAGGAGCTCTTCGGCTTCAGCCTGCCGATCCTGGCGCTGACCGTGCCGCACTTCCACTTCGCCGGGTTCGCGGCCGCGCTGGTGGCGGGCCTGGTCTGCCGCACGTCAGCCGGTCCCACCGGGCGCTTCGCGGCGCTGAGCGTTCCACTCGGCACCCTTCTGGTCCTGGCCGGCTACTTCCTGGACGACTGGGCGGAACTGCTCGGTGCACTCGTACTGACCGCGGGCATGTGGGCCGTCGCGCTGCTGACCTGGCGCGACATCCGGACCGGCGACCGCGGCGGGTTCACCCGCGACCCGCTCCCCCGCGACCGGTTCACCCGCGGCCTGCTGGCCGTCTCGGCCGCGGTGCTTGTGGTGACGATGCTGCTCGCCCTGAGCTGGGCGCTCGGCGAAGCCACCGGTCTGCCCCACCCCACCCTGACCTGGATGGCCGCCACCCACGGCCTGGGCAACGCCCTCGGCTTCGCACTCTGCTCGGTGCTGGCCCGGCAACGACTCAAGGAGACGGCCCCATGAATCCCGTACCCGCCCTCAACTATCCCGAGACCGGCGCCACCCGGGTCGGCCCGCTGCCCGACGGCTACCACCATCTCCACCACACAGCCAGGATCGGCCGGGGCCGCGCCGTCTTCGAGGCGGCGGGCGCGGCGGTCACCAGCTGGCGGATGCACCGCGGGTCGGGCGCCCAGCTGCGCGCCACGGCGGCGCGAGCGGAGCCCGGCGCCCGGGTCGAGGTCTCGCTCGGCGTCGGCCGGCTGCGGTTCACCGCGCCGTGCGAGGTGATCTGGACGGCGTACGAGAAGGACCGGACGGGATTCGCGTACGGCACTTTGGCCGGGCATCCCGAGCGCGGCGAGGAGTCGTTCATCGTCGACATCCGCGACGACGGCTCGGTGTGGTTCACGGTCACGGCCTTCAGCCGTCCGGCGAGCTGGTACACCCGGCTCGCCGGTCCGCTCGTACCCGTGGTGCAGAAGTGGTACGCCAAGCGGCTCGGCCGTACGGTGCGACGGCTTGCCGCGGCCGATACTGGACGTGATGGAGTGGTTCAGCGACCCTGACTACTGGCTCGGCCGGCTGGTCTTCCAGCGGGCTCTGGCCGCCGTGTATCTGTTCGCCTTTCTCACCGCCGCCCTGCAGTTCCGGGCGCTGATCGGCGAGCGGGGCATGCTGCCGGTGCCCGCGTTCGTACGCCGGGCGCCGATGCGCCGTGCGCCGAGCCTGTTCCAACTGCGCTACTCCGACCGCCTGTTCGCCCTCTGCGCCTGGGCCGGCGCTCTGCTCTCGGCGGCGCTGGTGGCGGGCGCGGCCGACCATATCCCGCTCGCGGCCGCGATGGCGTGGTGGGCCGCGCTGTGGGTGCTGTATCTGTCGATCGTCAATGTCGGCCAGACGTGGTACGGCTTCGGCTGGGAGTCACTGCTCCTGGAGACGGGTTTTCTCGCGATCTTCCTCGGCAATGACCGCACGGCCCCGCCGGTGCTGGTGCTGTGGCTGCTTCGCTGGGTGCTGTTCCGGGTGGAGTTCGGCGCGGGGCTGATCAAGCTGCGGGGCGACGAGTGCTGGCGCAAACTGACCTGTCTGGACTTCCACCACGAGACCCAGCCGATGCCGGGACCGCTGAGCTGGTTCTTCCACCATCTGCCCAAACCCCTCCACCGGGTCGAGGTGGCGGCAAACCATGTGACCCAGCTCGTCCTCCCCGTCCTGCTGTTCACACCTCAGCCGGTAGCCGGCGCGGCGGCGGGCGTGATCGTGCTGACCCAGCTGTGGCTGGTGGTGTCCGGCAACTTCGCCTGGCTGAACTGGCTGACCATCGTGCTCGCCCTCTCCGCCGTGGACGGCTCGCTGTTCGCGGATCCGCCCGCGCTGCCCGCGCCCCCGCTCTGGCACGAGGTCGTGGTGATCGCCGTCACCGCCCTGATCGTCGGCCTCAGTTACCGTCCGGCGCGCAATCTCTTCTCGCGGCGGCAGCAGATGAACCGGTCCTACGATCCGCTCCATCTGGTCAACGCGTACGGCGCGTTCGGCTCCGTCGGGCGGGTGCGGCACGAAGTGGTGGTCGAGGGCACCGAAGAAATGGTCCTGCATCCGGGCACGGTATGGCAGGAGTACGAATTCAAGGGCAAACCGGGTGATGTGCGCAGAATGCCCCGCCAGTTCGCGCCGTACCATCTGCGGCTCGACTGGCTGATGTGGTTCGCCGCGCTCTCCCCCGCCTACGCGGCCCCCTGGTTCGGTCCGTTCGTGGAGCGGCTGCTGGACGGTGACCGGGACACGCTGCGGCTGCTGCGCCGCAATCCGTTCCCCCACGCCCCGCCCGCGTACGTCCGCGCCAGGCTGTACCGCTACCGGTACACGACCTGGCGCGAACTGCGGGCCACCGGCGCCTGGTGGCACCGGACCTATGTGCGCGAGTTCCTCAGGCCGACCAGGCTACGTTGAGCACCCGGACGCGCTCATGTGCTCAGGAGTCGTGAAGTCGTGCGGGCGGATCCCCGAATGGTTGTTGACGGTCACCGCGATGGGCGCGGCCCGGTTCTCGGCCCCCGAACGCCCCGTACCCCCCGCCCGTGCGGCAGGGGGTACGGGGCGAAGCGATCCGCTCAGTCGATGCCGGGCAGGATGTGCGGCTCGGCCAGGTCGTCCTCGTAGCCGGCCAGCCTGATCGGGGCCGAACGGGCCCAGACTTCCAGACTGCCGAGTTCGTCGGGCCGGGCGACCCGCTCGCCGCCGCGTTCCGGCGGTCGCTTCTCGTGCTTCTTCACATCTGATGTCACCGCGCACTCCTCTGTGTCGCGTAACTGGGACAAGGGCAGTTCGGTCGCGGTGGCGCCGGTATTCGGGCGGGACCGCAGCCTGGTTGCAGACCTGTCCCAGGACGGCCAAGGGGGTTTCGTGGGCCCTTTGGTGGCGTCCGTTCACCCAAGAGTAACCAAATGAGCAGAGCTCCGCTCGATGGGGCCTGTAAACCTCTGGTAAACCGACTTAATTCCGGCCAACGATCTTTCCCTGTGCGGTGCTTCATGGGATCGTGCGCGGATGATTTCCTGGCCCGCGCAAAACTGCCTCGAAGGCAGGACAGCCCTGGTGACAGGGGCTTCCCGTGGCATCGGCTTCGCCATCGCCGGAGCACTGGCCGGTGCGGGGGCCGGTGTGGTGGTCACCGCCCGGGACCCGGATGGAGTAACAGCGGCCGTTGCCCAGCTGCGGGACGCGGGAGCGCGGGCGGCGGGCTGCGCCGGGAGCGTGGCCGACCCTGCCCATCTCGATCGCTGCACCGCCCTCGCCGTGCGGGAGTTCGGGCGGCTCGACATCCTGGTCAACAACGCCGCCACGAACGCACCCTACGGTCCGCTGATGGAGGCCGATCCCGACCAGTGGCGGCAGGCGTTCGCGGTGAATGTGGAGGCGGCGCTGCGGCTGGTGCAACTCGCCTGGCGGGCCTGGATGCGTGAGCACGGCGGCGCGGTGGTCAACATCTGCACCGAGGGAACGCACGGAGTGGGCCCGCGGGTGGGTGCGTACGGCACGAGCAAGGCGGCGCTGCGGCATCTCACACAGCAGCTCGCCGGCGAACTCGCCCCGGCGGTACGGGTGAACGCGGTCTCACCGGGTCTCGTTCGCACCGAGATGGCGCGCTTCGTGTGGGAGGGCGCCGAGCGGCGGATCGCCGAGGGGATGCCGCTGGGACGGATCGGCGAGCCCGACGATGTGGCGCGGGCGGTGCTGTGGCTGGTCTCGGACGAGTCCGCGTGGGTGACCGGGGCCGATCTGCTGGTGGACGGCGGTACGAGGGTGCGCGCGGCGGCGGGCACGGGCTCGTACGCCGTCCATGACCAGCTGCGGGCTACCAGTTCGCCGGAGCGTAGTCCTTGAGGAAGCAGCCGTAGAGGTCCTCGCCGTCCTCGCCGCGCACGATCGGGTCGTAGACGCGTGCGGCGCCGTCGACCAGGTCGAGCGGGGCGTGGAAACCCTCGTCGGCAAGGCGCATCTTGTCGGGGTGCGGGCGCTCGTCGGTGATCCAGCCGGTGTCGACGGCGGTCATCAAAATGCCGTCGGACTCGAACATCTCCTGGGCGCTGGTGCGGGTGAGCATGTTCAGCGCGGCCTTGGCCATGTTGGTGTGCGGATGGCCCGCGCCCTTGTAGCCGCGGCTGAAGACGCCCTCCATGGCGGAGACGTTCACCACGTAGGTGCGCTTGGCCTCGGCGGCGGCCATGGCCGGGCGCAGCCGGCTGATCAGGATGAACGGCGCGGTGGAGTTGCACAGCTGCACTTCGAGCAGCTCGACCGGTTCGACCTCGGAAACGGTCTGGATCCAGCTGTTGGTGTCGTGCAGATCGGGGACCAGGCCACCGGCGTCGATCGCGGTGCCCGCCGCGATGCGCTCCAGGGACGCCGAGCCGGAGACCAGCGCGAGGCCGGTGACGTCCTGGGCGGTGAGGCCCTCGCCGGCGGCGGACGGCAGGGCTGCGACGGAAACCACGGCGCCGCTGCCGAAGGTGCCGATGACCTGGGCGGGCGGCAGCTCGCCCACGGGCAGCGGGGCGGACTCGGCGGCGACCAGTTCGCTGTACGCCTGCGGGGAGCGGCGTACGGTCTGCGCGGCGTTGTTGATCAGGATGTCCAGCGGGCCCTCGGCTGCCACCGAGTCGGCGAGGGCGACGACCTGCGCCGGGTCGCGCAGATCGATGCCGACGATCTTGAGCCGGTGGATCCACTCGTCACTGTCCGGCATCGCCTTGAAGCGGCGGATCGCGTCGCTGGGGAAGCGGGTGGTGATCGTGGTGTGGGCGCCGTCACGCAGCAGTCGCAGCGCGATGTACATGCCGATCTTCGCCCGGCCGCCGGTGAGCAGGGCGCGCTTGCCGGTCAGGTCCGTGCGGGCGTCACGGCGGGCCCGGTTCTCGGCGGCGCACTCCTGGCAGAGCTGGTGGTAGAAGGCGTCGACCTCGATATAGCGGGTCTTGCAGATGTAGCAGGACCGGGGGCGCTGGAGTATCCCCGCGATCTCGCCGATGACGGACGAGGACGGCAGCAAGCCCTCCGTCTCGTCGTCGATGCGCTCGGCGGAGCCCGTGGCGGTGGCCTCGGTGACCGTCTTGTCGTGCGCGGTCTTGGCGGCCCGGCGCTCCTGGCGGCGGCGCTGCTTCACGGTGCGGTAGATGCCGGCGGTGGCGCGCCGTACCTTGATCGCGTCGGGGTGGTCGACGTCCAGCTTGTCGAGTTCGTCGAGCACGCCGAGGCAGACGGCCAGGCGCTCCGGGTCGATGCCCGGGCCGTACACCGGGCTGTCCTCTGTCACCGTCATTGCCTTAATCGTTCCTCGATCACTCGTGCGCTTGGGGTTCTCAAAAGCGCAACTTTACTGAGCAAAAGGGTGACGACAAAATCCCGGAACCGGGGGCTTGGGTCCAAGCCCCCGGCTCTCCCACCCGGGCCTCACGCAAACAGGCCGGTCAGCCATGTCCGCCAGGCGTCCTCGTTCCTCGCCGGGTCCGCGCCACCGGCGAAGTCGTGCACGCTGACGCCGACCGGCGCACCGAAGTGGTTACGGCCGAAGATCCGGTACATCGCCTCGTCGGTGCGCAGCCCGATGAAGTACTGGTTGCGGTAGTCCAGGACCGCGTCCACCGGTCCGGCGCCCGGCACTTCGACCCGTACCGTCGCGCCCTGGACCGCGTCGTCCGGCAGCCCGAGTCCGCGGCTGACGACTTCGAGGCCGCCGGGAGCGTTGGAGGCGACGGGGGCATCCAGCGTCGCGAACGTGGCCGCCCGCCCGCTGAAGTGCTTGAGGTACTGCCGCAGGGTGTGCATATAGAAGTCGGTGTGCTTGTTCGCGCCGTCATACTGGTTGTCCCAGTCCTCGATGAGGATGCCGCTGTGCACATAGCGCACCCATGAGCCGCCGCCCTCGCGCGGCTCGATGACATGGTCGAGCTGGTTGAAGGTCTGCTGGGACACGCCCTCCGCGTCCTCGGTGCGGCCGGTGAGGCGGTGCGGCGGGTCCCATGCGGTGACGGTGCCGCCGTAGGGGGCCGCTCCGCCCTCCTTGGGTTCGTACTCCATGGGCCACAGCCAGCCCGCCGTGCCGGTGGTGATCGCGTCCCAGACCTGCTCGGGGCTCGCGTCGACCTCGAACTCGCGGACGATCTCGAATTCCTTGGACATGGTGACTCCTGATACTCAGGCGCACTGCGGCGCGTAGACGATGTGCTGGATGCCCGAACCGAAACTCGTGGCCCGCCACAGGAAATCGGTGACGACCGGCTTCCTCATGACGCCTCCTCGATGGCGGGCGGGGATGACGACTCCTCGATGGCGGGCGGGGTTTTCACGGTTGGGTGGAGGGCGACGACGATGCGGTGGTCGCGGCCACCGGCGGCGTTCTCGTCGTGGTATTTGGCGATCAGGGCCCCGATGCCCGAGGTCAGCTCCGCCACGAACGCGGCCCGGTCGGCGGCGGAGGCAAAACGCACCTCGCCGTCGAGCGCGTAGGTCGCGAGGCCCTTGCGGGCCTTGGCGGCGCCCGTGATCAGGGTGCCGACATCGCGGACCAGCCGCGCGGCGACGGCGAGCAGCCAGCGCGCGGAGAGCTGGTCGCGGAAGCGGGCCGGGTCGGGTTGCACCGCGGCCAGCGCGAGCGGGGAGATGACGTACGAGGCCGCGGTGGCCCGCATCAGCCGCTCGGTGACATTGCCCTTCCTGCGCTCGCCGGCCAGCTCGACCAGACCGTGCCGCTCCAGCGCCTTGAGGTGGTAGTTCACCTTCTGGCGGGGAAGCCCGACCCGGCCGGCCAGCATGGCGGCCGACGCCGGTCCGCCGGCGAGCTCGGCGAGCAGCCTGGAGCGCATGGGGTCCAGCGAGACGGCGGCAGCCGCCGAGTCCTCGATCACGGTCACGTCCAACATGTCTCCACCGTCTCACCGACAACTTATTTTGTCCAGACTCATTTCATTGTCGGAGAGCGTAACTGGCCGAATCCTGTGAGAAACCCTGCGGAATTCCCTTTGGTCCAGACCCTTCACGGCCCCCTCGCACCCAGGGGCCGCTTCCCGCTTCCCCGACCTGCACATCCGGCGCCGACGTGCGGCGGAGGAGGCACCCAACAGGCCGTCAGAGACGGTGATCGGCGCGGCGCCCCGCAAGAGGCATGCATACGTTTTGCGCCAGGTTTCACAAAGCCCACACAGGTTCCCCAAATTACGCCCCACTATGTGATCCGACAGAGAGCGGGACAGGCGGGGCGTTCTGACGCGCCGACGAACCGCTGGGGGGCAAGGGCATGCCGGATCTGGGTCCGGCATGCCCTTCCGGGGAGGAACAACACATGAGGCGCAGCGTCCGTACGGCTGCCTTGTCCACCACGAGCGCACTTCTGCTCGCACTCGCCGCACCGGCTGCCCAAGGCGCAGCGACACCGGCACCACGTATCGATCTGAGAGTCCTGGTGGTGGACGACGGAGGCCCGGCCACCGCCGCCATCACCGACGAACTCGACGGCTCGGGAACGCCGTACACCCTGCTCGATCTGCGTAAGGCGGACCGTCCCGTGATCGACGCGGGCTTCCTCGCCGACACCGTGGCCGGGCGTCCGCGCGCCAAGTACCAGGCCGTGGTGCTGCCCAACGACAACCCCTTCGGGGCCGACTCGGCGGAGATGGCCGCGCTCGCCTCGTACGAGAAGAGCTTCGCGATCCCACAGGTCGACGCGTACACCTACGCGCGCCCCGAAGTGGGCCTGGACTACCCCGTCCACGGCGGCTACAGCGGCTCGCTCGACGGCGCGCGGGCCGAGGTGACGGCCGCCGGCAAGGCCGGCCCCTTCGGCTATCTCGACGGGTCCGTTCCCTTCGAGGACAACTCGCCCTCCGTGGGCGAGAGTTACGCGCATGTTGCCAAGCCGGCCGCGGGCGCCGACTTCACCACCTATGTGGACGCGCCGCTCCCAGGCTCGCAAGAGCGCGGATCGATCGTCGGCGAGTACCGCCACGACGGCCGCAGCGAGCTCGTCGTCACCTTTGTCTACAACCAGCACCAGCAGCAGTTCAGACTGCTCGCCCGCGGCATCGTGAACTGGCTGACGCAGGGCGTCCAGATCGGCGCGGCCCGCAACTACTTCGCCGTCCATGTCGACGATGTCTTCGGCGCCGACGACCGCTGGGACAGCGTCCTCAACTGCACCCCCGGCGACGTGGACTGCGCGCCGGGACAGGGCGAGCCGGACCCGATCCGGATGACGTCCGCCGACGCGCAGTACACGGCGCAGTGGTCCGCCTCCAAGGGCTTCACCCTCGACATGGTCTACAACGGCGGAGGCAGCGAGCTGTTCAAGGAGGAGTCCGGCGGCAGCGATCCGCTCGCGCAGCAGCTGACCGCCGACAAGGACGCCTACCGATGGGTCAACCACACCTACAACCACCCCTTCCTCGGCTGCGTCCAGGACGTCACCGTCGTTCCCTGGGTGTGCGCCAAGAACGCGGACGGGAGCACGAAGTACGTCAGCCGCTCCGTCATCTCCGCCCAGATCGCGGACAACCGCTCGTGGGCCCAGCGGGCCGGACTCCCCCTGCGCAACGACGAGTTGGTCACCGGTGAGCACTCCGGGCTGCGGATCCTGCCGCAGCAGCCGGACGACAATCCGAACCTCGCCCCCGCCCTCGCCGACAACGCCGTCGCCTGGCTCGGCTCCGACAACTCGCGCGACCGCGCCCAGCGCCGGGTCGGCCCCGCCCTGACCGTGCCCCGCTACCCGATGAACGTCTTCTACAACGCGGGCCGCACCGCCGAGCAGATCGACGAGTACAACTGGATCTACACCCGCGCGGCGGACGGCGGCAGCGGCATCTGCGAGACGGCCGCCAACTCCACCTGCCTGCCGGAGCCGTTGGACACCACGACCGGGTACACGGACTACGTGGTGCCGCTCGAGGCCCGCATCGGACTGGGCCACGCCCTGGCCAACGACCCCCGGCCGCACTTCATCCACCAGTCCAACCTGGCCGAGGACCGCATCGCGTACCCCGTGCTGAACCGCGTCCTCGACGACTACGCGGCGCTGTACGCGGAGAGCACCCCGCTGGTGAATCTGCGCCAGCGCGACATCGGCGCCGAACTGCGCGACCGGGCCGCCTGGAACACCGCCGTCAAGGCGGGCCGGGTGACCGCCTACCGCATCGGTGACACCGTCACCGTGCAGGCCCCCGGCGGCGTCCGGGTCACCGCGACCATGCCGGCCGGCACCCGGCAGAACCTGCTCCTCGGCACCACCGGCTTCGGCAGCGCGTACGCCGGTGCGGTCTCCGGATGGGTCGGCCCGGGGCTGCTCCAGGACCGGGTCACGCTCACCCTGCCCGCCGCGGCGCCGACCGCGGCCGGCTCGGCAATCGCAGCGCCGGTCCAGGAGTCCGCACCGAAGCTGCCGCTGCCCGCGGGCGTGCGCCAGCGAGTCCCGTACGGCGTGACCGGCTGACACCTCGGCACGCGCGGTCCCGGGCCCAAAGCTCCCCCGGGACCGCGCGATCGACGCGCCGCTGACCGTTCTCGGGGCGAGGCGCCCCCTTCCTTTCTCGTACCCAGGGGATCAGTTCCACATGGCCGAATCCTTGTACGCGCCGCGATCCGGCGCGCCTTTGGTCACCCTCCTCACCGAAGGCACCTACCCGCACAGCCATGGCGGCGTGAGCGTGTGGTGCGACCAACTCGTGGGCGCGATGCCGGACTTCGACTTCCGCGTCATCGCGGTGACCGGCACCGGCCGGGAGGCCGTTGCCTGGGAGCTGCCCGCCCATGTCGCCGAGCCCGTGAGCGTCCCCATGTGGGGGCCCGACCCGGCCGGGGCCGCGCCGCGCGGACGCCGGCTGCGGCAGCTGATCGGGACGTACGAAAGGTTTCTGACCGCGCTCCTCGACCCGGCGGCCGAGTCGCACTTCGCTCCCGCGCTGTACGAACTTGCCAGGGCGGCCCGGGACGGGGTGCTGGCGCCCGTGCTGCGCACCGACCGGGCCGTGCGCACCCTGACCGGCGTCTGGAACCGCCGCGACCTGCCGGTGTACGCGGCCAGGCCCACCCTGCACGACGCGCTCACCGCCACCGATCTGCTGGAACACGCGCTGCGGCCGCTCGCGGCCGAGCCGCCTCAGCGGGGCGTCGCGCACGCGGTCAGCGGCGGCATCGCGGTCCTGCCCGGTCTGGTCGGCCGACAGCTGCACGGCGTACCGCTGCTGCTCACCGAGCACGGGGTGTATCTGCGCGAGCGCTATCTCGGCTACCGCACGGGCCCCTACCGCTGGCCGGTGAAGGCACTGCTGCTCGGCTTCTTCCGGCTGCTCGCCGAGGAGACGTACCGCGCGGCCGCGCTGATCACTCCCGGCAATCGCTACAACCGGCTGTGGGAGGAGCGCGGTGGCGCGGACCCGCAGCTCATACGCACGGTCTACAACGGCGTCGACCCGGCGGCGTTTCCGCCCGCCGGGCCCGAACCTGAGGTGCCCACGCTGAGCTGGGCGGGCCGCGTCGACCCGATAAAGGACCTTCAGACCCTGATCCGGGCCTTCGCGCTCGTACGGAAGGAGCTGCCGGACGCGCGACTGCGGCTCTTCGGCGGCACCCCGCGCGGCGGCGAGGCATACCGGGAGCGCTGCGAGGCGCTCGCCGCCGAGCTCGGGCACGCGGATGCCGTCACCTTCGAGGGGCGGGTCGACGACATACGGGACGCGTACGCGGCCGGCAATGTCGTGATGCTGTCCAGCATCAGCGAGGGCTTCCCGTTCACGCTGATAGAGGCCATGTCCTGTGGGCGCGCCACCGTTTCCACGGATGTCGGCGGGGTGCGCGAGGCCGTCGGCGACAGCGGTCTCGTGGTGCCGCCGCGGGAGCCGGAGGCGATGGCACGCGCCGCGCTCGAGCTGCTGCGTGATCCGCGGCGGCGGGCCGCGATGGGCGAGGCGGCGCGGCTGCGGGTGATCGAGCAGTTCACGCTCCGGCAGACCGTCGACACCTTCCGCTCGATCTATCTCGAACTCGCCCTCGGCGCCCATGAGTCGGTTGCCCCGGCATGGCCTGCGGAGGTCCTCGCATGAGCGGCCCGTTACGCCTGCTGCCGGGCGACGGCGACGCCCTGCCCGACATACCCGGGCCACGCGCCCGGACCCGCTCCCGGCCCAGTTGGGCCGAGGACCCGATCGACGAGCTCGCCGAGCGGCTGGTCGAACAGGTCGCGACCGCCGTCCATCCCTACGAGGTGGCCGCGCTGCTGGAGTCGGACGGCCTGACGGGTGAGCAGATCACCAAACGCTACGCCCGTCCGGACCTCTTCACGCTCGCCGAGGACCTGTACGCCCGCGTGCCGCGCCTCTACCCGGAGCCGCCGCCCGCGCCCGACCCCTGGCGACCCGACCATCTGCGCTGTGCGCTGCGCGGTCTGGTCTTCGCCCTGCCGGGCCTCGCCTATGTGCTGGGGGCCGGGTTGTGGCACGGTACGGCGGACGTGTCCGGGCTCATCGCCTCCGCGCTCGCGGCCTGGGCATGGAACCAGGCGCTCAGCCATCGGGCGTATCTGCGGATCGCGGCCGAGGGGAAGGCCGCAGCCGGGCGGACCCTTCGCCTGGGCGCGCCCGCCGGTGCGCTGGGGGCGGCAGTCACCGGGCTGGTCGTGTCGGGTCCCGGTACCGGCGCGGCCTTCGCCGCCGGTCAGTCCTGCTACCTCGCGGCGGCAAGCGTCCTGCTGGTCCTCGGCCGCGAACGGGCCCTGCTGCTCACCCTGTTGCCCGTGACCGCGGGTGCGGGAGCCGTGCTGGTGTGGCCGCCTCCGCCACCGCTCGCACTCGGGCTGCTGCTGGCGACGGTGACGCTCGCGGTCCTGGCCGCCGCTCACGCCGTGCGCAACGCCGTGCGATCGGGGCCCATGGCCGCGGGGGCAACCCCCGCACTGCCGCGCTCGCTTCCGTACGGGCTGTTCGGTCTCGCCGCGGGCGTGCTCGCGGCGCTGGCCGGGTCGCACGACCCGCGCTCGGTCGTCGTCCTCACGCTCAGCATGGGCTTCGCCGAGTGGCTGCTGTACCGCTACCGCTCGCTCGCGCTGGCCGCGCTGCGGGCGAGCACCACCAGTCGCGGCTTCACGCTGCGCTCCGGACGGGCCCTTGCGTACTGCCTCGGCGCGTATCTGGCAGTGCTCGGCATCGGCTCTCTGGTCGCGGGGACCGGGCCCGCTCCGCTGCTCGGCCTCGGTGCCGTGCTGTGGACCGCGCTGCTGCTGCAGGCGTTCTCGCAGGCCTGGACGCCGGCCGCGGTCACGCTCGCCGCCGCGGCCCTCGAAGCCGCGGCCCACTTCGCCGGGCTGTCGTCCGGGCCCGCCCAAGTCATCTGTCGCACCGCGGCGGCGGCCGCCCTGGTCGCCGCGGCCTGCCGAATGCTCGGCCGGCCCACCGCACACCGCTGACCGCATCCCACCTCAACGCACCGACCGCTCAGTACTCACTACCGACCACGACAACAGGAGCAACCGCCGTGACATCCAACGCGCTTGTCGCCGTCACCGGAGCCGAGGGCTTCATCGGATCGCATCTGACCGAGACCCTCGTCGCCGCCGGCTACCGGGTCCGCGCCATGGCCCAGTACAACTCATTCTCCTCATACGGATGGCTGGAAACGCTCTCCCCCGACACCCTCGACCAGGTCGAGATCGTCCTCGGCGACGTCCGTGACGCCGGCTCCGTGCACGATCTCGCCGAGGGCGCCGAGGCCGTCTACCACCTCGCCGCGCTGATCGCGATCCCGTACTCCTACCGGGCCCCGCACAGCTACGTGGACACCAATGTCACCGGCACCCTCAATGTGCTGGAGGTGGTGCGCAAGCTGGGGATCCCGCGGCTGGTGCACACCTCGACCAGCGAGACGTACGGCACCGCGCAGACGGTGCCGATCACCGAGGACCACCCCATCAACACCCAGTCCCCGTACGCCGCGTCGAAGGCCGGCGGGGACCGGCTCGCCGACAGCTACCACGCCAGCTTCGGCACTCCGGTCGTCACCCTGCGCCCGTTCAATACCTTCGGGCCGCGCCAGTCGATGCGGGCGGTCATCCCGACCGTCATCGGCCAGGTCGCGGCGGGCGAACAGGTCATCACCCTCGGGGATCTGCGCCCCACCCGCGACTTCCTGTACGTGAAGGACACCGCCCGCGCCTTCCTCGCCGTCGGCACGGCGCCCGCCGAAGCCGTCGTCGGCCGCACCTTCAACGCGGGTACCGGCGGTGAGATCTCGGTGGGCGAACTCAGCTGGCTGATCGGCAAGTTGATGGACACGGACCTCGATGTACGTGAGGACGAGGAGCGCGTCCGGCCGGCGGCTTCGGAGGTGATGCGGCTGGTCGCCGACGCGACGCGGCTGCGCGACGCCACCGGCTGGCAGCCCGGACACGACCTGGAGCAAGGGCTGCTGCGCACCATCGAGTTCTTCCGGAATCCGGCGAATCTCGCCCGGTACAAAACCGGCATCTACAACATCTGAGCCTCATCCGAGCCACGTCTGAACCACTGGACCTGACAGGGGAGTCCCCATGCACGCAGTGATACTCGCAGGAGGCAAGGGCGTCCGGCTGCGGCCGTACACCACCGCTCTGCCCAAACCGCTGGTGCCGATCGGCGACCAGCACGCGATCCTGGAGATCGTGCTGCGCCAGCTGGCCGCCGCCGGCTTCGTCAGCTGCACCATCGCGATCGGCCATCTCGGCCACATCATCCGCGCCTACGTCGGCAACGGCTCGCAGTGGGGGCTGCGCGTCGGCTACTCCACCGAGGAGAGTCCGCTCGGCACCATGGGTCCGCTGCTCACCATGATGGACCGGCTGCCCGACGACTTCCTCGTGATGAACGGGGACATCCTCACCGATCTCGACTACGGGGACGTCCTCAAGCAGCACCAGACTTCCGGTGCGCCGCTCACTGTCGCCACATACGCGCGCAAGGTCTCCATCGACTTCGGGGTCCTCACCACCGAGTCCGGCCGGGTCGTCGACTTCGCCGAGAAGCCGAGCATGGACTACCGCGTCTCCATGGGTGTGTACGGACTCACCCGCGAGACGCTCGCCCACTACACGCCCGGTCTCCCGCTCGGTTTCGACGAGTTGGTGCTCGACCTGCTCAAGGAGCAGAACCCGCCGCACACCTACGAGTTCGACGGCTACTGGCTCGACATCGGCCGGCCCGACGACTACGACCGGGCGAACGCGGAGTTCACCACGCACCGCGGCCTGCTGCTCAAGGGAGCGTGACGGTCCGTGCGCATCCTCCTCCTGGGCTCCACCGGATTCCTGGGCGGGCACACCGCCGAGCAGCTGCGCGCCCTGCCGGGCGTGCGGCTGCTCGTCGGCGGCCGGTCCGCGGAGGCCGACATACGGCTCGATCTCACCGCCGGTCCCGGTGTCCTGGCTGACGCGCTGCTGGCGGCCCGGCCGTCCGTCGTCGTCAACTGCGCGGGCCTGGTGGCCGGCAGCGCCGTCCACCTCACCGACGTCAACGCACGCGGCCCGGCCGCGCTCTGCGAGGCCCTGGGCGACGCGGCACCGAACGCCCGGCTCGTCCACCTCGGCTCCGCCGCGGAGTACGGGCCGACCGCGCCCGGCGAGCCGGTCACCGAAGCGACCGCGACCAGGCCGCTGGGCCCCTACGGCGCCACCAAACTGGCCGGCACGGTCGCCGTCCGCGCCTCGGGGCTCGACGCGGTCGTGCTGCGCGTCTTCAACCCGGTGGGGCCCGGCGCGCCCAGCGCCGGCCTGCCCGGGCGGCTCGCCGCGGAGCTGCGGCGGGCCGCCGAAGAGGACGACACGGTGCGGGTCGGCGACCTCTCGGCGCACCGCGACTTCGTCGACGCACGGGACGTGGCGGACGCCGTGGTGCGCGCCGCGACGGCCGAGGGCCCGCTGCCGCCGGTGCTCAACATCGGCAGTGGCGTGGCGACTTCGGCACGAGACCTGGCCCATGGCCTGGTCCGGGCGGCCGGTTTCCGCGGCCGCCTGGAGGAGACCGGCGCGGGGTCCGCGCGCTCGACGGCGGTTTCCTGGCAGTGCGCTGACATCACGTCGGCCGTCCGGGCCCTCGACTGGCGGCCGAAGCGCGCTCTGGTCGACTCGCTGCAGGACCTGTGGGCGCGCCCGGCACCGGCGGGGGTCCCGCGATGAGTGGGCGGGGCCGGACCTGGCGACCCGGTGGCCTCCCGGTGAGCGGCGTACCGGCATGACCATGCTCGTGCCCATGTACGTACACCCCGCCGTCGACCGCGCCGCCTGGCAGGCCCTCGCCGCGTCCGCTCCCCTCCTGTACGGCGTGGTTCTCAACGTCGACGACGGTCCCGGCGCCGCCCCGGACCCCGCGTTCGTCGCCGCCGCCCGCGAACTGCGGGCGGCCGGCGTGCCGGTGCTCGGGTACACGGACACCGATTACGGGCGGCGGCCGGCCCGCGAGGTCGCACGGGACTTCGAGCGGCATCGCGACTGGTACAGCACGGACGGGTTCTTCCTCGACCAGGTCGCCCCCGACGCGGCGGGGCTGCGTCACTACCGGCGGCTCACCCGAGCCGCCCGGTCGCGCGGTGGGCGGACCGTCGTTCTCAATCCGGGCGTCCACCCCGCCCCCGGCTATGCCTCGCTCGGGGATCTGCTGATCACCTTCGAGGGCGACTGGGACAGCTATCGCGCCGCCCCGGCCGCCCCGAAGTGGACCAGGGACCTTCCGCCGGGCCGGTTCTGCCATCTGGTGCACGGGGTGCCCCGCGGGCTGTGCCGGCTCGCGGGCCGTACCGCGGAACTGCGCGGGGCCGAGGTGCACTGTGCCGTGCCCGGCCACAATCCCAATCCCTGGTCGGCACTGCCACCTGCCCTACGGAAGGACTCATGAACCGCGCGACGTGCCTGCGGACCGCGATCCTCGCTCTCACCCTCGCGCTGCTCGCCGCCTGCTCCGGGCCGCCGCCGGACCCGTCCCCCCACCCGCGGCGGTGGCAGCCGAAGCCCGGCACCGCCTGGCAGTGGCAGCTCGACGGCCGGGTCGACGCCCGCGTCGACGTGCCCGTCTACGACATCGACGGATTCGAGAACGACGCCGCGACCGTACGCCGGCTTCACCGGGACGGCCGCAAGGTCATCTGCTATCTCAACGCGGGAGCGTGGGAGTCCTTCCGCCCCGACCACGGGGACTTCCCCGCCTCCGTACTGGGCAGAGCCAACGGGTGGAAGGGCGAACGATGGCTGGACATCCGGCGTCTGGACCTGCTGCGCCCGCTGATGGCGAAGCGCATGGACCTCTGCCGCGACCGTGGCTTCGACGCGGTGGAGCCCGATCTGCTGGACGGCTATCTCAACGACACCGGGTTCCGGCTGACCGCCGCCCACCAGCTCGCGTACAACCGCATGATCGCGCGCCTCGCCCAGGACCGTGGCATGGCGGTGGGGCTGAAGAACGATCTGCCCCAAGTCGGGCAGCTGGTGGGGGACTTCGACTTCGCGGTGAACGAGGAGTGCGCGGAGTTCGGGGAATGCGCGGCGCTGAGGCCGTTCGTGCAGGCCGGGAAGGCGGTCTTCCATGTCGAATACGCTCTTGAGGTCGACGAGTTCTGCGAGCCGGCGCGCGCACTGGGGCTCAGCTCCATGCGCAAGAAGCTCGACCTGGGGGTGTGGCGGCAGCCGTGCTGAGCCGGGCCGGCTCGCGACCCTGAGGGCCTGACGCCCTGCCCCCGCTCACGCCCTGACGCCTGACTCCCTCAGGACGCGGCGAGCACCGCCTGTACGGTCTTACCGCCGCCGGGTCCTCCCCGTACGGCGTAGGTCTGCGCGAGCTCACGCACCATGACCATGCCCCGCCCGCTCTCGTCCGTCTCCCGCGGCACGCGCATCCGCGGCGGAATCGGGCTGAGGTCCTCCACCTCGACAGTGACCAGCCCGGGATCGACGTGCAGCCGCAGCCGGCAGCTGCTGTGGCCGTGCCGGGTGGCATTGGTGACCAGCTCGGAGACGACCAGGATGGCATCCTCGACCTGGTCGCCGGAGACCTTCTCGCCGCAGCCCCGGGTGAGGAAGGCGGTTGTCAGGTGCCGTGCCCAGCGGGCGGACGTCTCCGCCTGCGGCAGGACATACGTCGCGCACACGGCACGCCGACGCGAGCGCCTGTGCGCACGCATGTGCATCACTCCGTTCCGGCACTGGAAACAGCCAGGCAACGGCCGGGAAAGCCGATCGGGGCGGCTCCCGGCGGTCCAGACGCAATGACAAGCCTCTTACCCCTGTCTGATGCCCGCAGGGCGTGATCGGCAATCGGCCAAGGGTGCTCCGGTCCGCCTGCGCAGCGGCGGACCGGAGCGGCCGGCCGGTCAGGAGCTCGCGCACTCCATCGAGGCCGGGTCCGAGGCGTCACGGATCAGGGCGTCGTGCGCCGCCTTGATCCGCTTGACGTCGGGCTTCATGATCTTGCGGTCGTAGGTGAGCAGGCCGTTCAACTCGCCCTCCACATCGGTGATCTGGGTGTAGACGGCGCCGTTGCTCCCCTGGCATGCCAGCTTGCGTACGTTGCCGAGCTGGACCAGGTACTCGTCCGTGTACTTGGTCTGGTCGACGCCGACGTAGGTGTGCTGGACCGGCCAGGCGTGGCCCGGCACGGCGAGTCCGAGCCCGCCGTACTCACCGCTGACCAGCGCCCTTGTGCCGTCCGCCGCGGGGATCTGCGGGCTCGGATAGCCGTGCGCGTCGGCGATGTCGCCGTTGCCTCCGTCGACGGCTCCGCAGCAGTTGACGCCGCTCATGTTGTTGACCAGCCGGGTCGGGTCCCAGGCCTTGGCCTGATCAGCGATCCTGGCTTGGTCGTACTGGCCCCAGCCCTCGTTGAAGGTGACCCACATGACCACCGACGGGCTGCTCGAATGCTGGTCGATCATCTCCTTCAGCTCGCGTTCGTACTGGGCGCGCGAGGCGGCGTTCGGATTGATGGTGTTCATCGCCGGCATGTCCTGCCAGACCAGCAGACCGAGCCGGTCGGCCCAGTAGAACCAGCGGTCGGGCTCGACCTTGATGTGCTTGCGCACGGAGTTGAAGCCGAGCTTCTTGTGCATCTTGAGGTCGTACGCCAGGGCCTCGTCGGTCGGCGCCGTGTGCAGCCCGTCCGGCCAGAAACCCTGGTCGAGGGTGGCCATCAGGAAGGTCGGCTTGCCGTTGAGCACGGTGCGCGGCACACCGTTCACCTTCTCGACGGCGATGGTGCGCATCCCGAAGTAGCTGCTGACCCGGTCGGAGCCGGTCTTCACCTCGAGCCGGTACAGATGCGGATCACCGGCGGACCACAGATGCGGGTCCGGGACGGGTACCGAAAGCGGTGAGCCGGTGCTGCCGGTGGCGGTGCCCACTTTGCGACTGCCGTCGTACGCGGTGGCCGTGACCGGCACACCCGCCCGCGCCCCGCGGACCTCCACGGCGAGCTTTTCGCCCGCGACATCGGGGGTGAGCTTCAGCGAGTCCGCGTGATCGGCCGCGACCGGCTCCATCCAGACGGTCTGCCAGATGCCCGACGAAGGGGTGTACCAGATGCCGCTCGGGTCGAGGCGCTGCTTGCCGATGGGCGGGTTCTCGCCGTCCCTGGAGTCCGTCGGATCGTAGACGCCGACGATCAGCTCCTGGGTGCGGCCGGGCTTCAGCGCGTCGGTGACATCCGCGCTGAACCGGTCGTAGCCGCCTCTGTGCTCGGTGACCTTGACGCCGTTGACGTACACCTCGGACTGCCAGTCGACGGCGTCGAAGTTGAGCTTGAGGCGCTTACTCTCGCCCACCCGCCAGCTGTCCGGGACGGTGAAGGTGCGGCGGTACCACATGCGGTCCTCGTGCCGTTCGAGGCCGGAGAGCTGCGACTCCACCGGGTAGGGAACGAGGATCCGCTCGCCGAGGGTCTTGCCGAGCGGCGGCCGCTCCCCCGCTTCGGCCGCGGCGAACTGCCACCGCCCGTTGAGATTGCGCCAGGCGTCGCGAGTCAGCTGCGGGCGCGGGTATTCGGGGTGGGCGTTGCCCGGACCGACCTCCTTGGCCCACGGCGTACGCAGCTCGTACTCGGACCTGTTGGGCCCGCTGGTCCAGAACGCGCCGACCGCCGTGCCGTTCTCGGCGCTCAGGCCGCCCTTACCGTCGTAGCGCAGGTCGGCGATGCCGCCGCCGTTGCCGCCCTTCTTGCCGACGACGGGCTCCTTGAGTGCGACGAGGAGGCGACGTGGGTCGGCCGGATCGCGTGTGACGTCGCCGAGCGGCCATTTCGCGCCGCCGATGACCGCCTCGAAGTGCGCGGCGAGGCCGGCGGGCGGCTCGGCGAGCCTCTGTACGAAGTCCAGCCGCAGGCTGCGGCCGTCGGCGAGGACGGTGGCGCCGATCGCTCCGTCGTACGCGTAACCGTCGGGCAGCCGGAATACCGATGAGGGCACCGGCTTCTTGGCGCCGCCGGGCTCGGTCCAGTTGAGGTGCAGGTTCGAGCCGCCGAAGTGCTCGAAGTACTCCACCTTGATGTCGTACGCGCGGCCCGCGGTGAGGTCGACGGGCGGCGCGGTCTGTTCCCTGTCCCAGTCGTCGACCCAGTGGTCGATGGTGAGCCGGCCGTCGACCCACAGCCTGAATCCGTTGTCGCCGATCATCGAGAAGGTGTGTGCGCCGGAGCTGGTGGGAACGACCTTCCCGGTCCAGCGGACGCTGACGTCGTCGGCACGTCCGGTGGCGGCGCCGAGGCGGGGTTCGAGGTTGCCGAAGTCGATGGACGGATCGAAGCCGGTGGCCTTGAGCTCGGCGAAGTCGAAGGCCCCGGGGGCGGACTGGGTGTAGTACTCACCCTTAAGGCCATGTGCCTCGACCGGGTCGTCCGCGGTGCTGGACGCCGGCGCCGAAGGGGCGGACACAGCCGGTACCACGGTGAGTCCGGCAATCCCCAGGGCGGCTGCGAGAAGCAGGGCCAGCTTTCTTTGAATACGCACAAATCCTCCTTGCCAGTGAGGGCGGCGGCTCGCTGCGACGCTCTGTACAACGTTGGAAGGAACGGCAGTTGGCATAAGAGCACAGGGTTCCGCTTGGCGTCCAGGGTCATGACAAGCCGGGGCCGGAGGGCTTATACATCGTTGTACAAACGGGCCAGGGCCGGAGGGAAACAGGCGTGAAGGTGAGTCTCAAGGACGTCGCAGAGCATGCGGGAGTCTCGATCAAGACCGTCTCGAACGTGGTGAACAACTACCAGCACGTCACTCCGGCCATGCGCGCCCGAGTCCAGCAGGCCATCGACGAACTGGGCTACCGCCCCAATTTGACAGCCCGCCATCTACGCAAGGGGCGCACCGGCATCATCGCGCTCGCCGTGCCGGAGCTGGGCAATCCGTACTTCGCCGAGCTGGCCGGCGCGGTGATCGACGTGGCCGCCGAGCACGAGTACACCGTGCTGCTCGACCACACCGGAGGCCGGCGCGAACAGGAGGTGCTGGTCAGCCAGGGCTTCCGGGCGCGGGTCATCGACGGCCTGATTCTCAGCCCCATCGAGCTCGAGCACGAGGACCTGCGCGAGCGCAGCGACGACGCCCCGCTGGTGCTGCTCGGCGAGCGTGAGTACGACCTGCCGTACGACCACATCGCGATCGACAACGTGGCCGCGGCCCGGACGGCGGTGCGGCATCTGCTGGACCTCGGCCGCACCCGTATCGCGTTCCTCGGCGCACGCACCGACCGGGTCAACCAGCCCGCCCAACTGCGGCTGCACGGCTGGCGCGCGGAGCTGACGGCGGCGGGGCTGGCGGCCCCGGACTCGCTGGTCGCACCGACGACCGGTTGGGACCACGCGCACGGGGCTGCGGCGATGGCCGGACTGCTGGAGTCCGGGGTGCGGCCCGACGCGGTCTTCGCGTACAACGACCTCATCGCCATCGGCGCGATGCGCGTGCTGTCCGAGCAGGGGCTACGCGTGCCCGAGGACGTCGCTGTGGTGGGCTTCGACGACATCAGCGAGGGGCGGTACGGGGCCGTCACCCTGACCACGATCTCGCCGGACAAGCAGACGATCGCGCGGCTCGCCGTGCAGTCGGTCGTGGGGCGGCTGCTGGGCACGGCGGATTCGGCCCAGGCAGGTGAAGCACGCCAAATCCGCCCTGATTTCAGCCTGGTTGAACGTGAGAGCACGCGGGGCAGCGTCTGACGCGAAGGGTTTACAGGATTCGTACAACGATGTAAAAACTCCTCCGAACGACTGCGCAGCAAGTCCGAGCCGCCCTCCCGTGAGCGCCCTGCGCCCCGGGGCCGCGCCAAGATGGGGTAACGCCATGACGTCGTCCGCTGTCCGCCGTACCGCCACTCGCACCCTCCTCGCCACCACACTCGTGGCCTCGATCGCCCTGACCGGCTGTGCCAAGTCCGAGGACGACGGCGCGAACGACAAGAACACCGGGTCCACGGGCGATTCTGGCCAGGTGGTCGCCACCCCCGCCGCGGGGAATGCCGAGACCTGCACCGTCGAGAAGTTCGGCGGCAAGAAGCTCGACCTGAAGAGCGCCACAGTCGGCTTCTCCCAGTCCGAGAAGGAAGCCAACCCCTTCCGGATCGCCGAGACGGCCTCCATCAAGGCCGAGGCCGGCAATCGCGGCGTCAAACTCCTCACCGCCAACGCCCAGTCACAGTTCTCCAAGCAGATCAGCGATGTCCAGGACCTGATAGCCAAGGGCGCGGACCTGCTGGTCATCGCGCCGCTCAACTCCGACGGCTGGGGTCCCGTGCTGCGCGGCGCCGCGGCCAAGCACATCCCGATCGTCACCATCGACCGCAAGATCAACGCCACGGCGTGCAAGGACTATGTGAGCTTCATCGGCTCGGACTTCGTCGAGCAGGGCAAGCGCGCGGCCGATCAGATGATCGAGGCGACCGGCGGCAAGGGCAAGGTCGCCATCCTCCTCGGCGCGGCCGGCAACAACGTCACCACCGAGCGCACCAAGGGCTTCAAGGACCAGATCAAGGCGAAGGCCCCCGGCCTCCAGGTCGTCTTCGAGCAGACCGGCGAGTTCGCCAGGGAGAAGGGCCAGCAGGTCACCGAGCAGCTCATCCAGTCGAACCCGGGCATCACCGGGATCTACGCCGAGAACGACGAGATGGGGCTCGGCGCGGTCAACGCCCTCAAGGGCGCGGGCAAGAAGGCCGGCGATGTGAAGATCGTGACCATCGACGGAACGCGCAACGCCGTCCAGGGCATCGTTGACGGCTGGATCGACGGAGTCATCGAGTCCAATCCGCGCTTCGGGCCGCTCGCCTTCCAGACCCTGGACACCTTCACCAAGGGCGAGAAGGTCTCCCAGAACATCGTCATCCAGGACAGCGCCTACACCGGAAAGAACGCCAAGTCCGGTCTGGGCAAGGCCTACTGACGTGCTGTCGGTGAGCTCACTGACCAAGACCTTCCCCGGCGCCCGGGCGCTGGACGGCGTGGACTTCGCCGCCCGCCCGGGCGAGGTCCACGCTCTCATCGGGGAGAACGGCGCCGGCAAGTCGACCCTGATCAAGGTTCTCACCGGGGTGTACCAGCCCGATGAGGGCGAGATCGTCTTCGGCGGCGAGCCGGTGCGCTTCGCCACACCGCTGGCCGCGCAGCACGCCGGGATCTCCACCATCTACCAGGAGGTCAACCTCGTCCCGCTGATGAGCGTGGCGCGCAATCTCTTCCTGGGCCGCGAGCCGCGCGGCCGTCTCGGCCTCATCGACTTCCGGCGCATGCACCGGGAGGCGGACGCGGCGCTGCGCTCGCTCGGTCTGCGCATCGACGTACGCCGTCCGCTGCGCGAACTGGGCGTCGGCGCACAGCAGATGGTGGCCCTCGCCCGCGCCGTGTCTGTAGACGCGCGGGTCGTCGTCATGGACGAACCCACCTCCTCGCTCGAACCGCGCGAGGTGCGCACGCTGTTCGGCGTGATCAGGATGCTGAAGGAGCGCGGAATAGCGGTGGTCTATGTCAGCCACCGGCTCGATGAGCTGTACGAGGTGTGCGACACGGTCACAGTGCTGCGGGACGGCAAGCTGGTGCACACCGGAAGGATCGCCGACCTCGACCGGCTGCGCCTCGTCTCGCTGATGCTCGGCCGCGAGATGAGCGAGGTACGCAGCGAAGGGCTGACCAAGTTCTCCGGAGACCACGAAGCGGGCGGTGAACCCGTCCTGGACGCACGGGAATTGACCGTACGTCATGTACTGCATGAAGTGTCGGTGCAGCTACGGCCCGGTGAGGTCGTGGGACTCGGCGGTCTGCTGGGCTCGGGCCGCAGCGAGACCGCGAAGGCGATCGCCGGCGCGCTGCCGCCGGACTCCGGCACGGTGGTGGTGGCGGGCGCCGCCGTACGTACCGGCTCCACGCCCGCCGCGATCCGGGCCGGCATCAGCCTCCTCCCGGAGGACCGCAAGGCCGAGGGCATCGTGCCCGGCCTGTCCGTCCGGGAGAACATCGCGCTCGCCGCGCTGCCCGGGCTCTCCCGGTTCGGCCTCGTCGACGACGCTCGCGTCGACCGGATCGTGGACACCTTCATCAAGCGGCTGCGGATCAAGACATCGGGCCCGTACCAGAAGGTCGGCGAACTCTCCGGCGGCAACCAGCAGAAGGTGCTGCTGGCCCGCTGGCTCGCCATGCGGCCCAAGGTGCTGCTCCTTGACGAACCGACCCGCGGCATCGACGTCGGCGCCAAGGCCGAGGTGCAGCGGCTCATCGACGAACTCGCCGACGAGGGGCTCGGCGTTCTGCTGATCTCCTCCGACATGGAGGAGCTGATCGAGGGGTCGGACCGGGTGGTGGTGCTCAAGGACGGGGCGGTCGTCGCCGAGCTGACCGGCGACGACGTCACCGAGGACCGGCTGCTGCACGCGATCGCCGCGGAAGGCGGAGACCATGACTGACCTGGCGCTGCGACGCGCGCCCGCCGACCGCGAGCGGATGCTGGGACTCCTTCAGGACTACGGCGTCTACGCCGGCGTCACCGTCCTGATCCTGGCCAATATCGCCTTCACCCCGCACTTCGTCTCCGCCGAGAACTTCCGCACCCAGGCCGTTCAGGTCGCACCCGTCCTGATCGTGGCGCTCGGCATGGCGCTCGCCATCGGCAGCGAGGGCGTCGATCTGTCGGTCGGCTCCGTGATGGCGCTGGCCACCTCACTGGTCTCCCTCTACCTCGGGTACGGGCCGTGGATCGCGCTCATCGTGGCGATGCTCGGCGGAGCGGCGGTGGGTCTGGCAAGCGGCTCGCTCATCGCCCATATCGGGGTCCAGCCCATCGTGGCCACACTCGCGCTGATGGTCGCCGTGCGCGGCATCGCGCTCGTGATGCTCCCTCAGCTCAAAGACGTACGGGATCCTGGCATGGCGACTCTCGGCTCCGGGGATCTGCTCGGCATCCCCTATCTGGTGCTGATCGCGGCGGCGCTGGCGCTCCTCGTCGGTTTCACCGTGCGGCGTACGACCTTCGGCCGGCAGCTCCTGGCGATCGGCGACAGCCGGCCGGCGGCGCAGCTGGCGGGTCTGCCTGTGCGCCGGGTGCTGATCCTCGTCTACATCTGCTCCGGGGTGCTCGCCGCGATCGCCGGCGTACTGGCCACGGCCAGGCTCCAGGCCAGCGACCCCACGTCGCTCGGCAATCTGATGGAACTCTCCGCGATCACCGCGGTGGTGGTCGGCGGCACTCCGCTGAGCGGCGGCCGGATCCGCGTCGGCGGCACCGTGGCGGGCGCGGTCCTCATCCAGCTGCTGACCGCCACGCTCATCAAGCACGATCTGCCGCCGTCCTGGACGCAGATCGCCCAGGCCGTGGTGATCGTCCTCGCGGTCTACGCGGCACGTGAACGGGGGAAGCGGTGACCACCGTGCAGGCCAGGGAGAACACGTCCTCGCCGGCCGAGGAGGAGCCGCACGGCGCGGCCCGGGCAGAGCGGCTGAGCGCGCTCGCCCAGCAGCACGGCGCGCTCGTCACGCTGATGCTGGTGGTCGCTGTCGCCTCCTTCGGCTTCGACACGTTTCTGACCGGCGACAACCTGGAGAACATGGCCGTCTCATCGGCGTTTCTCGCCGTGGTCGCCCTCGGCATGACCTTCGTCATCGTCACCGGCGGGATCGACCTGTCGGTCGGCTCGCTGTTCGCGCTGGGCGGGGTGCTGGCCGCCTGGGGCTCGCAGTACGGCACACCGGTCGCACTGCTTCTGCCGCTCGCTGTGTGCGGGCTGATCGGCCTGGTCAACGGGCTGCTGATCGCACGGGCCCGGCTTGCGCCGTTCATTGTGACGCTCGCCGCGATGCTCGCCGCCCGCGGCATCCTGCTCTCCATCACCGACGAGGGCTCCACGACCTATCTGGTGGACGAGAAGTCCTTCTTCGCCCGGCTGGGACAGGACAAACTGCTGGGCGTCGGCGTGCCGGTGTGGATCACGGTGGCGCTGTTCGTGCTGGGCGCGATCGTGCTGCGCCGCAGCCGGTTCGGCCAGTATGTGTACGCGGTCGGCGGGAACGAGGACGCGGCGGCCCTGATGGGCGCCCCCGTCGCCCGTACGAAGATCGCCGTGTACACGCTGTCCGGGCTCTGCGCCGGGCTCGCCGGAGCGCTCAACGCCGCCTGGCTGGTCTCCGGAGTCACCATCCTCGGCACCGGTATGGAGCTTGAAGCGATCTCCGCCGTCGTCATCGGCGGCACACTGCTCACCGGCGGCTTCGGCTTCATCAGCGGTTCGCTGGTCGGAGTGCTGCTGCTGAAGGTCATTCAGAACGTCATCAACCAGATCGGTTCGCTCGACTCGGCGTACCAACAGGTCGTCAGCGGGTCGTTCCTGGCCGTCGTGGTGATCGCCCAGACCTGGCTCGGGAGGCGGCGGCGCATGCTGTGAGCCCGGGCAACCCCCGTCCAACGCGGCCGCGCCCGGTGCCTCACAGCACCGGCTGCCCCTTGCCCAGGGCGATGACGCCGTTCTTGGACACGGTGTAGAGCTCCTGGTCCCGCCCGGGGTTGACGCCGATCGTCGCGCCGGGCGGGACGTCCACGTTCTTGTCGAGGATCGAGCCGCGCACCACCGCGCCGCGGCCTATGCGCACGTTGTCGTGGAGGACCGAGCCCTGCACGACAGCGCCCTCCTCGACACTCACGCCGGGCGAGAGGACGGACCGGGTGACCTGACCGCGCACGACGCAGCCGGGGCTGATGATGGACTCGCTCGCGATTCCCGCGCCGATGAAGCGGGCCGGCGGCAGCTGGCCCGAGTGGGTGTAGATGGGCCAGCGGCGGTTGTCGAGATCGAAGACCGGCCGGTCCGGGATCAGATCCATATGGGCTTCGTAGTACGTGTCGAGGGTGCCCACATCACGCCAGTAGCCGTGCTGCCGCGCGCTCTCGCCGGGCACATGGTTCTGATTGAAGTCGTAGAGCTGCGCCACACCCCGTTCGGTGAGCATCGGCAGGATCGAGCCACCCATGTCATGGAGGGAGTGCTTGTCCTCGGCGTCCCGGTGGAGTGCGTCGACGAGCACCTTGGTGGTGAAGAGGTAGTTGCCCATGGAGGCGAAGACCCGGTCGGGCTCGCCGGGCAGTCCGGGGGGGTCGGTGGGCTTCTCCAGGAACTGCTCGACCCGGGTGCCGTCGGAGGCCGGGGTGATGATCCCGAACGACGACGCTTCGGCGCGCGGCACCTTGATCCCCGCGACGGTGACGCCCGCGTCGTTCTCGATGTGGTCCCGCAGCATCTGCCGCGGGTCCATCCGGTACACATGGTCGGCGCCGAACACCGCGATGTAGTCGGGCTGTTCGTCGTTCACGAGGTTGAGGGACTGCAGGATCGCGTCCGCGCTGCCCAGATACCAGCGCGGACCGAGCCGCTGCTGGGCCGGGACGGGGGTGACGTAGTTGCCGAGCAGGCTCGACATCCGCCAGGTGGTGGTGACATGGCGGTCCAGCGAGTGCGACTTGTACTGCGTGAGCACGCAGATACGCAGGATGTCGCCGTTGACCAGGCTGGAGAGCACGAAGTCGACGAGGCGGTACATGCCGCCGAAGGTCACCGCCGGTTTGGCGCGGTCGGCGGTGAGCGGCATCAGCCGCTTGCCCTCCCGCCGGCCAGTACGATCCCGAGCACCGAAGGTCCACCGCGCATCGCCGCCCCTTCCACTCCGCCGACTGCCCTGCCCTGCTACGCCTGCTTGAGCAACTCCTCGTACACCTCGTGCGTCCGCCGGGCCACCTGGTCCCAGCCGAAGTCACGGACCGCCCGCTCCCGGCCGGCGGCGCCCATCCTGGCGGCCTCCACGGCGTCGTCGACGACCCGGTTCACCGACTGGGTGAGGCCCGACTCGAAGGCCTCCGGGTGACGGGCGTCGTAGGGCACGAGCAGTCCGGTGAGTCCGTCCTCCACGACCTCGGGGATGCCGCCGACCGCGGACGCCACGACAGCCGTACCGCAGGCCATTGCCTCCAGATTGACGATGCCCAGCGGCTCGTACACCGAGGGGCAGACGAACACCGCCGCGTGACTGAGCAGTTGGATGACCTGGGGCCGCGGCAGCATCTCGGGGATCCAGTACACCCCGTCACGTACCCGCTCCAACTCCTCGACCAGTTCGCGGAATTCACGGTCGATCTCGGGAGTGTCCGGGGCTCCCGCACACAGCACCAGCTGAATGTCAGGGTCGAAGGAGCGGGCCGCGCGCAGCAGATGGGGGACGCCCTTCTGGCGGGTGATGCGGCCGACGAACAGGGCAAAAGGGCGGTGCGGGTCGACGCCGATCCGCTCAAGAGCGTCCGTCTCGTGGTCGGGGCGGTACATCCGGGTGTCGATGCCGTTGTGGACGACGCGCACCCGGTCCGGGTCGAGGGCGGGGTAGCAGGCGAGGATGTCGGCGCGCATACCGCGGGAGACGGCGATCACGGCGTCCGCGGCCTCGATAGCGGTGCGCTCGGCCCAGCTGGACAGGGCGTAGCCGCCGCCCAGTTGTTCGGCCTTCCAGGGGCGCAGCGGCTCCAGGGAGTGCGCTGTCATCACATGCGGGACGCCGTAGAGCAGTTTGGCGAAATGGCCGGCGAGGTTGGCGTACCAGGTGTGGGAGTGGACCAGCTCGCGGCCCTGCAGCTCGGCGGCCATCGCCAGGTCCACGGAGAAGGTGCGCAGCGCTTCGTTGGCGCTCTCGAGTCCGGCGAGCGCCTTGTGGCGCAGGACCCCTTCGGCCGCACCCTCGCCCCAGCAGTGCACTTCGAGGTCGGTCAGTGCCCGTAACTCCCGGGCAAGGAACTCCACATGGACACCGGCGCCCCCGTAGACGTCCGGCGGATACTCGCGTGTGAGCAGTCCGACCTTCACCCCATGATGGTCACGCAGATACGGCGTACGGGGAAGAGCGCGGTCAGGATCACCCGGCACCATTCGGCGCCGGTGGGCCTTCGCCGGCATCAGTCTGCTTCAGTCGGCATCAGGCTGCTTCAGTCCGCTTCAGCCGGCGGGCCGCTGCGGCGGCACGTCGAAAACGCAGTCGCCGCAGAGCCCGCCTCCCGGGCAGCGGTAGTAAAGACAGCAACTGCGCCGCCGCATCGCAGGTCCGTGCACGGTGCCGGCCAGATCGGGATGGGCGAAGAGCCCGGCGGCGAGCGCCGAGGCCCGCTCGGCCACCTCGGGCCGGCCGCCACGCCGGGCCCAGGTGTGCAGTGCACGTACGGCACCGGCGAGCGCGGAGCCCGCGTTGCCCCACAGCAGCTGCGGCGAGATCCGTGTGCCGTCCCGCAGCGCGGCGGCGAGCGGGACGAGATGGCCGTACTGCACCGTCTCGCGGATCGTGGACGCGTCGGCGGCCAGCGGACGGGGCTCGGTCAGGCACAGGTCGTCGGGCGAGCCGCGCTCCGGATCCCAGTGCAGCCGCGCGGGGCCGAGGTCGGGGATCTCGGCGTGCAGCGCGGCACAGCCGAGCGTGATGGACCAGAGGCGGGCCGCGAGCCCCTGGTGCGCGATGGAGGCGGCGACCCTTCGCTCGGGGGCGCGCAGCCGGGCGGCGACCGTGTCGACGCGTGCCACGAGCGGGCCGGTGTCGCCCGCGTACAGCCGCGCGAGCGGGGCGTGCCCGTCGCCCGGCGTCCCGGTGCGCAGGGCGAAGAACCCTCCCACGGACGCCAGCTCGTCGAGGTCCACGCCCACGCTCCCCTCCCCTGTCACCGTTCCCCTGTCACCGTCCGTGTGGGCACTCGCTCACCGTATCGACGACGTCGTCCCCTTACATCCCCGCCGGCCTGCTCACCCGCCGTGAGGGGGACTTTTGGCCTACGCTCGTACTACGTCGGCAGTACGTCCAAATGCCTGCTCAAGGACGACGACGGATACGCTCCAGAGGGAGATCGTGGTCTCTATGAGTTCCCTCGCGCCGGCCGTGGTGCTGTCCCTGGTCTCCGCGGTCGCCTATGCGGCCGGGGCGATCATGCAGGAGCATGTGGCTGCCTCCACCTCGGCCAGGCCCTACGCCCCGCTGCACCACGCCGCGTGGTGGGTCGCCGTCGCTCTCAACAGCCTCGGCGCAGTCCTCCATGTGATGGCTCTGGCGTACGGGCCGCTCAGCCTGGTCCAGCCGCTCGGCGCACTGACGATCGTCTTCGCCCTGCCGATGGCCGCGCTCTTCGTACGGCGCAGGGCCGGCGCCGCCGCCTGGCGCGGCGCGATCATGGCGACGGCAGGCCTCGCGGGGCTGCTGGCGCTGACCGGCGAGGCCGACACGCACTCACTGGACGGCGGGCAGCGCGCGGTGCTGGCCGGCGTGACCTTCGGCAGCGTGGCGTTGATCTTCCTGGCCGCCCAGACCGTGCACCGGCCCATCCTTCGCAGCGTGGGGCTCGCCGCGGCGGCGGGCGTTGCCTTCGGCATCGCCTCGGTGTTCACCAAGACCGTCGCGGTGGACTGGGCATGGTCGGCGCCGCTCACCCAGTGGCCGAGCCTGCTGGCGATCTCGGTCCTCGCGATAGGCGGTCTGCTGCTCTCCCAGGCGTCCTACCGCGGCGCGGGCCTCGCGGCCCCGCTGGCCACGGTCACTGTCGTCAACCCGGTGGTGGCGGCAGCGGTCGGCATCACGATGTTCGGCGAGACCTTCCGGTACGGCGTGCCGGGAACCGTCTTCGCGCTCGGCTTCGGCGTCGTGGCGGCGGGTGGGCTGATCATGCTGACGACGGAGCGGCTGAAGGCGGCGCGCGCGGAGGCATGTGCGCCGGCGGAGGCATCGCCGCCGCCCGCGCAACAGCCGGCGCGCCGCTCAGAAACCCGCATGCTTCACGCCGATGCGCAGGTGCTCCCCTCAGACCGGGACGCCACCCGACCTGAGGTAGGCGAGGGGGTCGATGTCGGAGCCGTACCCCGGCCCTGTACGCACCTCGAAATGGAGATGCGGCCCTGAGCTGTTGCCGGTGGATCCCGACCGTGCGATCCGCTGCCCGCTGCTGACCTGCTGGCCGGAGCGCACGGTGAGCGCCGACAGATGCGCGTACTGGCTGTACTTGCCGTCCGCGTGGCGGATGACGACCTGATAGCCGTACGCGCCGCCCCAGCCGGCTGAGACGACGCGTCCGGAGGCGACTGCCTTCACGGAGGTGCCGGTGGGGACCGGGAAGTCCACGCCGGTGTGGTAACCGCTGGACCAGGCGGAACCGGCCTTGCGGTAGGGGGTGCCGGTGCTCGCGTCGACGGGGGCGCTGAATCCGGCCCGGTGGGCGGGCTTGTTGGCCTGTACCGGTTTCGCCTGCTTCTTGGGGCTCTGCTGCTTCGGTGCCTGCTGTTTCGGCGCCTGCGGTTTCGGCGCCCGCTCCTTGGGAGCCTGCTGCTTCGGCGGCGTCTTGGGCCCTGGCTGGACCGTCTTCGGCTTCTGCGGGGCCGGTGCGGCCGGAGCCTCGACGCGCAGGATCAGCTTCTGGCCGGGGTGGATCAGGTCGGGGTCGCCGCCGATGACCACGCGGTTCTGTGCGTACAGCCGCTGCCAGCCGCCGCTGACCTCCTCGGCGTCCGCGATCTTCGAGAGTGAGTCGCCGCGGGCCACGGTGTAGCCCTCGCGATGCGTGGGCACGGTGGTCGGCGTCGCCTTCATCGGCGCGGCCCTGCGCTCGCTCTTCGGGGCTAATCGCCCGGCGGGCACGGCCTCGGGGGCGTCACCGCCGCGGGTGAGGCCCGCCCGGCTGGAGCAGGTGGGCCAGGCATGGGGCCCCTGCCCTTCGAGGACCTTCTCGGCGACGGCAATCTGCTCGTCCTTGTCGGCAAGGTCCGCGCGAGCGGCGAACCGTCTGCCGCCGTAGGCCTCCCAGGTGGACTGGCTGAACTGGAGCCCACCGTAGTAGCCGTTGCCGGTGTTGATCTTCCAGTGGCCGGTGGACTCGCAGGCCGCGACCTTCTCCCAGACGTCCACGGAAGCCGCATGGGCCGTGCCTGCGCCGATGAGCGGCAGGGCCATGCCGGCGCCGCCGGCGGTCACAGTGAGAGAAGCCCGGTTGATGCGGCTCGGCTGGTATCTGCGGTGCCGACCGGTTGCGGCCATGGTGAAACTCCCCCATTGACATAGGTCACGTCGCAAGCGGTCAACTTAGGTGCTCCGAACGGACTATGACAAGGGTTCAGGCGCGGCGCGCGGAGGCGGCAGGGCGCACCGGGGCGACCGGGGGCCGACTGCCGCCGCGGGCCAGGAAGTCGGCCAGCGGCAGGGTCGCCGCGCCGACGGTGACCGCGTCCGGGCCGAGCTGCCCCATCTCGATGGCAGTACGGGCGGCGGCGTGACGCAGGGCGTACTCCCCCGCGTACCGGCGCACTTCGGGGAGCAGGCGGGGCCCGATGAGCAGTCCGGCCCAGCCGCCGATGAGGATGCGTTCGGGGTGGAAGAGGTTGATCAGGTCGGCGACGGCCGCGCCCAGATACTCGGCTGTGTCGTCGAGGAGGGAGAGCGCGACGGGGTCGGGCTCGGGTCCTTCCGGGCCCGGAAAGGCCGCCGCCAGCAGGGCGGCCAGCGCAGTTTCGTCGTCGGCGTCGGCGGGAAGCGGTCCGCCCGCCTCCTGCCAGCGCTCGCGCAGCGCTTCCGCACCGGCGTACGCCTCAAGACAGCCCAGCGAGCCGCAACGGCAGCGGCGGCCCCGGATCCGTACCGTCGTATGTCCCCATTCCAGAGCGCTGCTGCGGGCGTTCTCGTCTGGGGTGGAGGCATGCACGACGCAGGCGCCGACTCCCGAGCCGATCAGGGCGACGGCGGCCTCGCGGGCGCCGCGGCCGCCCCCGAACCACATCTCGGCCTGGCCGAGCGTCTTGGCACCGTTGTCGATGAACAGCGGGACTTCCGGAGGAAGTTCGACCGCGTCGCGGAGCAGCTTCTCGAACGGCACGGCGCTCCAGCCGATCGTCTGGCCGTGCACGATCGCTCCGGTCGCGCCGGTCGCTCCGTTCGCTCCGTTACTGGTTTCCTGCTCGACGATGCCGGGGACGCCGATCCCGATGCCGAGCAGGCTCGCGGCGTCGGCGTCCGCGTCCCGCAGTACGTCGGCGACGCCGGTACGGACATGGGCGACGACGCGCTCGACGTCGTAGCCGTGCTGGGCCAGGAGGTGTTCGGTGCGGCCGAGTTCGGTGAGCGAGAGGTCGAAGAGCTCGACGCGTACCCGGGTCTCGCCGATGTCGATGCCGATCAGCAGGCCGCTGGTGGGCGAGACGCGCAGCAGAGTGCGTGGGCGGCCGCCCTCGGAGTCGACCATTCCGGCTTCTTCGAGTACGCCCTCGGTGACGAGTTCCGAGACGACGTTGCTGATAGAACCTGAACTCAGCCCGGTGGCCGGTCCGAGCTCCTGGCGGCTCAACGGGCCGTCGAAATACAACCGTTGCAGAACCCTTGCGCGGTTGCCGCGCCGCAGGTCACGCACTGTCCGTCTGTCGCGCTCCGCCATGGTGCTCCTTCCCTTGACGCAACATACCCCGGTCACAGACCTTGACGCGACCTTCCCTCACCTCTTAAATCACGGCATAAATTAAGCCCTGGAGGCCGTTCGGGAACCGAACGCAGCCATCCCCGGGAAGGGGTCACCTCTCATGCGCACCAGCAGAGCCGCACTCGCTGTCACCGTCGTCACCGCGCTCGCCGCCGTCACCGCCTGTGGCGGCGGCACCTCCACAGATGGAGGCGGCAGCAACGAGTCGCCCAAGACGCTCACGTACTGGGCCTCCAATCAGGGTCCGAGCGTCGAGGCCGACAAGAAGATCCTCACGCCCGAACTCAAGAAGTTCGAGGAGCAGACGGGCATCAAGGTCAAGCTCGAGGTGATCCCCTGGTCCGATCTGCTCAACCGGATCCTGGCCGCCACGACGTCGGGGCAGGGCCCCGACGTCCTCAACATAGGCAACACCTGGTCCGCCTCACTCCAGGCGACCGGTGCGCTGCTGCCCTGGGACCAGAAGAGCTTCGACGCGATCGGCGGCCGGGACCGCTTCGTCGCGTCCGCGGTGGCCTCGGCCGGGGCCGAGGGCAAGGACCCCGCGGCCGTGCCGCTGTACTCGCTGGCGTACGCGCTCTACTACAACAAGAAGATGTTCGCCGACGCGGGGATCTCGCAGCCGCCGACCACCTGGGACCAGCTGGTGGCCGACGGCAAGAAGATCTCCAAGGACGGCAAGTGGGCGCTGGGCGCCGAGGGCGGCAACCTCGCCAACAACATCCACCAGGTCTTCGTCCTCGGCAAGCAGCACGGCGCGGACTTCTTCGACTCCTCCGGCAAGCCAACCTTCACCTCGGACGGCGCGGTCGCCGCGGTGAAGCAGTACGTCGACTTCATGGCCAAGGACAAGATCGTCGCGCCGGGCAACGCGGAGTACGCCCAGAACCAGTCCCTCCAGGACTTCGCGCGCGGCAAGACCGCCATGGTGCTGTGGCAGGCCGCCGCCTCGACCTTCGCCGCGCAGGGCATGAAGCCCGCGGACTGGGGGGTCGCTCCCGTACCGGTCCCGGCCGGCACTCCCGGCACCGGACAGAACACCAACTCCATGGTGGCCGGCATCAATATGGCCGTCTTCAAGAACACCAAGAACGCCGACGGCGCCAAGAAGTTCGTGAAGTTCATGACGAGCGACGCCGAGCAGAAACTGCTCAACAAGACGTACGGATCGATCCCGCCGGTCAAGGCCGCGCAGCAGGACCCGGCGTTCTCCGCGCCCGATCTGAAGGTCCTGCGCGACACGCTCGCCACCAGCGCGGCGCCCCTCCCGCAGGTGCCCACCGAGTCGCAGTTCGAGACGGCAGTCGGCACCGCCGTCAAGGAGCTGTGGGCCGATGCCGCGGCCGGACGCCCGGTGACCACCGAGTCCGTCAAGGACCGTCTGGCCAAGGCCCAGCAGCAGATGCAGCAGTGAGGCCGGCGCGATGACCACCACCGTGACTCCCGGCCGCACCGACCGGGCGGGCAGCGGTGAGAGCGTGGGCACGAAGGATGCGCGCGGAAGGCTGCCGCGCATCCCGGACCGGATCCGCCACGGCGGCCTGCCCTATCTCCTGCTGCTGCCCGCCGTCGTGCTCGAACTGCTCGTCCATCTGATCCCGATGGTCATCGGCATCGCGATGAGCTTCCGTCAGCTCACCCAGTTCTACATCCGCAACTGGGGCCAGGCGCCGTGGGCGGCGTTCGACAACTACCGGGTCGCCGTCGACTTCGACGCACCGATCGGCCGGGCGCTGCTCCACTCCTTCTATGTCACCTGCCTGTTCAGCGTGCTCGCCGTGGGCCTGTCCTGGCTGTTCGGGGTCGCCGCGGCGATCATGATGCAGGAGAACTTCCGCGGCCGGGGCCTTCTGCGGGCCGTCTTCCTCACTCCGTACGCGCTGCCGGTGTACGCCGCGGTCATCACCTGGGCCTTCATGTTCCAGCGCGACAACGGCCTGATCAATCACGTCCTGCACGACCAGCTCGGCCTCACCGACCAGCCGTCCTTCTGGCTGATCGGCGACAACAGCTTCGTCGCGCTGGTCGTGGTGGCGGTCTGGAAGTCCTGGCCCTTCGCGTTCCTCATCCTCATGGCGGGGCTGCAGAACATCCCGCGCGAGCTGTACGAAGCCGCGGCCATCGACGGCGCGGGCGTCTGGCAGCAGATCCGCAAGATCACCCTGCCGTCACTTCGCCCGGTCAACCAGGTGCTGGTGCTGGTCCTGTTCCTGTGGACGTTCAACGACTTCAACACGCCGTACGTGCTGTTCGGCAGGGCCGCCCCGGAGGCCGCCGACCTGATCTCCATCCATATCTACCAGTCGTCGTTCGTCACCTGGAACTTCGGCTCGGGCTCCGCGATGTCGGTCCTGCTGCTGCTCTTCCTGCTGCTGGTCACGGCCGTCTATCTGCTGCTCACCTCACGGGGAAGGAAGACCGCCGATGCCTAGGCCGCCGAGCTCGCCGACCGCACCGCCGCGGTCCTTCCGCTGGACGCGCCGCATCGTCCTCACCTTCCTTTCGGCCTTCGCGCTGCTGCCCGTCTATGTGATGCTCAGCAGCTCCCTCAAGCCGCTCCAGGATGTGTCGGGGAAGTTCCAGTGGATCCCGTCCGGGTTCACCATCCGCCCGTACATCGACATCTGGGACACCGTGCCGCTGGCGCGCTACTTCCTCAACTCGCTGGTCGTGGCGGGCGCGGCGACCGTACTGTCCGTGGTGATCGCGGTGTTCGCGGCGTACGCCGTGAGCCGCTACCGGTTCCGCGGGCGGCGGGTGTTCACCGTCACGGTGCTCTCCACCCAGATGTTCCCCGGCATCCTTTTCCTTCTCCCGCTGTTCCTGATCTTCGTCAATATCGGCAACACCACCGGCATCGCCCTGTACGGCTCGCGCGGCGGGCTGATCCTCACCTATCTGACGTTCTCGCTCCCCTTCTCCATCTGGATGCTGATCGGCTACTTCGACTCCATCCCGCGGGATCTGGACGAGGCCGCGATGGTGGACGGCTGCGGGGCGCTCGGCGCGCTCTTCCGGATCGTCGTGCCGGCCGCGGTCCCCGGCATCGTCGCCGTGGCCGTCTACGCGTTCATGACGGCCTGGGGAGAGGTCCTGTTCGCCTCGGTCATGACGAACGACACCACCCGAACGCTCTCCGTCGGGCTCCAGGGCTACGCCACCCAGAACGACGTGTACTGGAACCAGGTCATGGCCGCCTCGCTCGTCGTCAGCGTGCCCGTCGTCGCCGGGTTCCTGCTCCTCCAGCGCTATCTCGTGGCCGGCCTGACCGCGGGCGCCGTCAAGTGAACCGCCCACCGCCTGAGCGCGGGCGCCGTCAAGTGAACCGCCCGGGCGCCCTCGAGTGAACCGCCCACCGACCCCTGCAGAAAGGCAGTCCGTGAACGACCTCAACGCCCTCCCGGCCGACTTCACCTGGGGCACCGCCACCGCCGCGTACCAAATCGAGGGGGCCGTTGCCGAGGACGGCCGCTCCCCGTCGATCTGGGACACCTTCTCCCACACCCCGGGAGCGGTCGCGGGCGGTGACACCGGCGACGTGGCGTGCGACCACTACCACCGGTGGCCGGAGGACATTGCGCTGATGAAGCAACTCGGCGTCGGGGCCTACCGGTTCTCGATCGCCTGGCCGCGGATCGTGCCGGGCGGCGACGGGCCGGTGAACGAGGCGGGACTCTCCTTCTACGACCGTCTGGTGGACGGCCTGCTCGACGCGGGCATCACGCCGTTCGCGACGCTGTACCACTGGGACCTCCCGCAGGCGCTCCAGGACCGCGGCGGCTGGCCGTCCCGTGAGACCGCGGAGCACTTCGCCGCGTACGCCTCCGCCGTCACCCAGCGGCTCGGCGACCGGGTCAAGGACTGGGCGACCCTCAACGAGCCGCTGTGCTCCGCGTGGATCGGCCATCTGGAAGGGAAGATGGCTCCGGGCCTGACCGACCTCGGGGCCGCCGTGCACGCCTCGTACCATCTGCACCTCGGCCACGGTCTCGCCGTACAGGCGATCCGCGCGGCCTCCTCGGACGCCCGCGTCGGGATCGTCAACAACCTCAGCCCGATCGAGCCGGCGAGCGAGCGCGAGGAGGACATAGCGGCCGCGCTACGGGCCGACGGCCACACCAACCGCTGGTGGCTCGACCCGATCCACGGGCGCGGCTATCCGCAGGACATGCTGGAGCTGTACGGCGTCGAACTGCCCGAGCACGCCGGGGACTTGGCGACCATCGCGGCCCCGCTGGACTGGCTGGGGCTCAACTACTACTTCCGCCAGATCGTCACCGCCGACCCGACGGGCTCGGTCCCGTACGCCCAGCAGATCTACCTGCCGGGCGCCCGGCACACCGCGATGGACTGGGAGGTGCACGCGGACGGCCTGGAGCAGCTGCTGCTACGGCTGACCGAGGAGTACGGCGCCCGGCGCATCTACGTCACCGAGAACGGCTCGGCCTATCCGGACGTCGTCGGCGCGGACGGCACCGTCGACGACCCGGAACGGGTGCGGTACCTGGAGGAGCATCTGGCGGCGTGCGGACGGGCCGCGCGCCGGGGCGCCCCGGTCGCCGGGTACTTCGCGTGGTCGCTGATGGACAACTTCGAGTGGGCGTACGGCTACGACAAGCGGTTCGGCCTGGTGCATGTGGACTATCCGACGCAGCGCCGCACGATCAAGGGCAGCGGGCACCGGTACGCGAACATCATCCGTGCGGCGTCGAGGAGGGCGCGCAGGGCGGCGTGAGCTGGGGCCCACGCCACCCCGGCTTCCCCCTTCCGGCCGTATGACCGCTACTCGGCGGACCGTGACGGCCGCCGCCTGCCCGTCCGATGACCAGGCCCTCGTCCTTGAGGAGCTGCAATGCCTGCTGCACGGTGGCGTTCGGTCGTCCTGCTCGACGTGGGCGGGGGCGACGAGATGAGAAGCCGTCGAGGACCTCGCGGTGCCGCGTACTCGCGCCGGTGACCAAAGAGTTGGTGTCGTCAGAATCGCTGCCACCACGAAGAGTGGACCTCAGGCATCCGGGCGCCGTATGTGCAGATGGCCATCGAGAGGGTACGATGGCGGCGCTGCAGGCAGGACTCTGTCGAACTCGTACCGGCTCTTCTGCGCAACCCGGCACGATGCCAGGTTGTCCACCTGATGAAGAAGTTCGAGACGTTCCAGGTCATCGGCCCCGAAGGTGTCGAAGGCCCAGCTGGTGAGAATCTCCAGAGCGCGGGGGGCCACACCCCGCCCGCGAGCGTGCGCCGCTGTCCAATAGCCCACCTCCGCCGACGGTTCGCCGGTCGCGACGTCCTTGAGGACTACGCTGCCGACCAACTGTTGGTGAGCAGAGTTGGGTTGTGCTTCAAGGACTGCGAAGCCGAACCGGTCTCCTGCTGCCCAACCCTGTTGGTGAGCCTGGACCCATCGCGCCCCGTCAGCATCGTTCTCCACGGAAGAGCCGGTCCAGTGGCGCGAAGCGGGATCCTGGCAGACCTCAACCAGTGCGGCAACGTCCGCCACACACCAGGGTCGAAGAACGAGAGCGGGAGCGGACTGCGTCGCGCCCGCCTGCAGTATGACGGCGGCAATCACCAACCGATCATATGCGGCGGGGCTCTCACCTGACGCCGGCCATGCCTGCCCCACTCCGCCTCGCGACCGGCCCACTATCGCCGCACCCGGTCACGCGGAGCCTGGACGGACCACTCGAACACCGGCGCCAGACTCTCTGGCGCAGACCAGCCGTTGGCTCTCCTCGGTGCAGCAGCACACGGCGTCCAATGAAGAGGACGGCGCGGCCTGCGTCCTCGAGCAGCTCTTCTCAAACGGCGAGCCCGGTTTGAGCCCGGACGCCTCGGGATCACTCGTCGCGGGTTGACCCCTCCGAGGCCCGGCTCAGCCGTTGGCGGCCTCGTCGATGCGCCGCCTAAGGCGCCGCATCCCTCGCAGCCACCTGTCCGTGTCGGTCGCCCGGAACGCGTAGTGCTCCCGTACTTCCGGGTGGGGCAGGATCAGGAAGCGCCCGTCCGCGAGCCCGTCCATGACCTCGTCGGCCACTTGCTCGGGTGTGAGGACGTTGCCGCCGAGTACCGCCTTGGCGGCCGCGTCGGTCTTCTCGTACATCTCGGTGCGAACGCCCAGCGGACATACGACCTGGACCGTCAGACCCCGGTCGCCGTACGTCGCCGAGAGCCACTCGGCGAAGGCCAGCGCGCCGTGCTTGGACACCGAGTACGACGCCGATTCGAGGTGGGTGAGCAGGCCCGCGGCGGAGACCGTGGCCAGGAAGTGACCGCGCCCCCGTTCCAGCCACGGCTCGATCAGATGACGGGCCACCCGCACGTGTCCCATGACGTTCACCTGCCAGACCTGTTCCCACACCTCCTCCGGGGTGTGCGCCCCACCGCCGGGCTCGATGCCTGCATTCGCGCAGAACAGGTCGATGTCGCCGAGGTGGGCGCGCGCCGCGGCCACCAGGGCGGCCACGCTCTCCTCGGCGCCTGCGTCGCCCGGCACGGCGAGTCCGCCGACCTCGGCGGCGACCCGGGCGGCCGCCTCACCGTCGAGATCGTTGACCACGAGGCGGGCGCCCTCGGCGGCAAACCGGCGGGCGAGCGCCGCTCCTATGCCCGATCCCGCACCCGTGACGACCACACCCGCGTCTTTGAGATCCATGGATGCCATCCGTCTCACTCGTCCGCGATCTTGAGCACGAGCTTGCCGAGGTTCTCACCGCGGAACAGCCGCATCAGGGTCTCGGGGAACGCCGCGACGCCGCCGGACACCACGTCCTCCATCGACTTCAGCCGGCCGTCCGCCAGCCACTCGGCCAGCTGCGTGGTGGCCTCGGAGTACCGGTCGGCGTAGTCGAAGACCACCATTCCGGTCATGGAGGCGCGATTGACGAGCAGCGACATGTAGTTGCTCGGTCCCTTGACCGGCTCGGTGTTGTTGTACTGGGAGACCGCGCCGCAGATGACGATGCGGGCACCGCGCGCCAGCCGGGTCAGCACCGCGTCCAGGATGTCGCCGCCGACGTTGTCGAAGTAGACGTCCACACCGTCGGGGGCGTGTTGGCGCAGCGCCTTGCGTACGTCCTCGGCCTGGTAGTCGATCGCGGCGTCGAACCCGAACTCCTCCACCACCGAACGGCACTTGCGCTCACCTCCGGCGATGCCGATGACCCGGCAGCCCAGGATCTTCGCGATCTGGCCGACCACACTGCCGACCGCGCCGGCCGCACCGGAGACCACGACGGTCTGCCCGGCCAGCGGACGTCCGATGTCGAGCAGGCCGAAGTAGGCCGTGATGCCGGTCATGCCGAGAGTGCCGAGGTAGACGGGCAGCGGCGCCAGCGCCGGGTCGACCTTGATGACCCCGCGACCGTCCGAGACGCAGTACTCCTGGACGCCGAACGTGCCGGACACGTGGTCCCCCACCGCGAAGTCGGGGTGCCGGGAGGCGATGACCCGGCCCACCGCGCCGGCACGCATCACCTCACCGATTTCGACGGGTCGTATGTACGACTTGCCCGCATTCATCCAGCCGCGCATGGCCGGGTCGATCGACAGGTAGAGCACCTGCACCAGCAGCTCGCCGTCGCCCGGCTCGCCAACCTGCTCCTCGACGTGCCCCCAGTCGGTCGGGCGGGGCTGCCCCACAGGACGTGCGGCCAGGCGCAATTGATGGTTCGTGCGGCTCATCTCCGCGGCTCCTTGGCTGAGGTGGGCGAATCCGGCACGCGGCGCGAGGCAGCTGCGAAGTGCCCGGGTGGCTGTTGCATACCAACTGGTCGGTAGGTAGTTCGTGAGGCTAGATGCTGCCGCGCCGGGAAGCAAGTGACCCCAGCAGCAGCGCGAGGGGTTCCCATCACGTCGCCGATGCGGTGAGACCGCGGGAGCGGGACGGCAGTGCCCGCGCGGCGAGCCGTCAGGCGTGCGCCGGCGCCGGGGGTTCGGTGCCCGGTCTGCGTGACGCGTGGGCGGCGAAGGAGGCGCGGTAGGCGCGTGGGCTGGTGGCGAGGCGGGCGGCGAAGTGCTGGCGCATCGTGATCTCGCTGCCGAAGCCCGTACGGCGGGCGACCTCGGGCATCGACAGGTCGGTGTGTTCGAGGAGCTTCTGGGCGGCGGCGACGCGCTGGTCCAGGACCCAGCGCAGCGGCGTCGCGCCGGTGGCCGCGGCGAAGTGCCGGGCGAAGGAACGGGCCGACATGCCCGCCCGGGCGGCGAGGTCGGCGACGGCGAGCGGTTCGTGGAGGTGATGGAGGGCGTATTCGCGTACGGATGCGAGAGCGTCGGCGTCGCGGTCGGTGCGCGGGGTGGGGTGCTCGATGAACTGAGCCTGGGTTCCGGTGCGGAAGGGGGCCGTGACCATCGAGCGGGCGATCGTCGCCGCCACCTCCGCGCCGTGGGCCGTGCGGATCAGGTGCAGGCACAGGTCGATGCCGGCGGCCGTACCGGCGGCGGTCCAGATATTGCCGTCCTCGATGAAGAGCGCGTCAGGTTCGACGGTGACGCAGGGGTGCTCGGCGCGGAGCAGATCGACGAGGTTCCAGTGTGTGACCGCGCGGCGGCCGTCGAGCAGCCCGGCCTGCGCGAGCGTGAAGGCGCCGCCGCACAGGGCGGCGATGGTGGTGCCGCGGCCGTGCGCCCGGCGCAGGGCATCGAGTACCGGCTGCGGTGCGGGGGTCAGGTGGTCGTCCAGGCCCGGGATCAGGATCAGGTCGGCGCGGGCGAGCCAGGCGAGGGGGCGGTCGGGAGTGAGGCTGAGCCCCCCGCGCATGGGGACGGGCGTGGCGTCGGCGGCGACGCGGCGCAGGTCGAAGGCGGGGACGCCCCGGTCGGTGCGATCCGTGCCCCAGACCTCGGTGATGACGGAGACGTCGAAGGCTCGGATGCCCGGAAAGCTGACAAGGGCGACACGGTACGGGTCGGGGTCGGTGGCCACTCTGGCAGTAAATCATCGATCGCTGACTTACACCCCTCTGGGGCCGGGTCGACCGGGGCGGCAGCATCGTAGGTATGGAGATCGCGGAGAACGCAGCACTGGTCGTGGTGGACGTACAGAAGGGCTTCGATGAGCTGGACTTCTGGGGTCGGCGGAACAATCCGGAGGCCGACGAGAACATCGCCTCACTCATCGACACATGGCAGACCACGGGGCGGCCGGTCGTCTTCGTCCGGCACGACTCGTCGAGGCCGGACTCGCCGCTGCGGCAGGGGCATGAGGGGAACGGGTTCAAGGAGTACGTGGAGCAGCGGCGAGGAAAGGGGGCCGCGGCGGAGCTGTTCGTGACGAAGACCGTGAACTCGGCCTTCTACGGGACGCCGGACCTGGACGCGTGGTTCAGGGCTGAGGGCATCTCGCAGTTCGTGGTGGCCGGGATCCAGACCAATATGTGTGCCGAGACCACGGCGCGGATGGGTGGAAACCTTGGGTACGAGGTGCTCTTCGCGCTGGACGCGACGTACACATTCGATCTTGAGGGGCCGTTCGGCTGGCGGCGGTCCGCGGACGAACTGGCGCAGGCGTCGGCCGTGACACTGCACGGTGGAGGCTTCGCGGCAGTGGTGACGACCAAGGACGTGGTGGCCGCGGCGGCCTGAATGCGCCCGGCCTCGCACACGGACGCATCGCCGAGACCGAGACAGAGACAGAGACTCCCCGCGCCTGCCCTGCCGGATCCAGCCCGGCAGGGCAGGCGCGGTCAGGCGTGCGCGGGCGACGTGGGCTCCGTGCCTGTCTGCGCGACCACGGACGCGGCCACCTGTGAGGCGAAGGTCAGCATGTGCTCGGCCCGTTCCGGGGACAGGGCGCGATCCCAACCGCCCGCCGTGCCGAGCCAGGCCAGGACTCCCGCCATGAACGCGTCCCCGGCGCCGATCGTGTTGACCACCTCGACCGGTACGGCGGCAACGGACACCTGCGGGCCGTCCGGGGTGTAGGCGGTCGCACCCCGCGCGCCGCGGGTCAGCACTACCAGTCGTCCCTCCGCGGCCAGCCGCCGGCAGCTCTCGTCCGGGTCGGTGTCCGGCCAGAGCCCTACCAGATCCTCGTCGCTCGCCTTGACGACATGGGCCAGCGCGCACAGCTCGCGCAGCAGTCCGAGACTGCGGTCGCCGTCGAGCGTTCGGTCCTCGCGCACATTGGGGTCCACCACCAGCAGGGAGTGCCGGGCGGCCGCCCGCGCGGTCGCGGCGACCGCCCCCGCGGCCGGTTCGACGACCGCGGCCAGGCCTCCCGCGTACACCGCGCCGAAGCGGCCGAGGTCGGCCGCCCGGTCCGGGAACCGGAAGGTCGCGGTGGACTCGAGGTGGAAGTGGTAGCCGGTCCCCGACTCGCCCGGATCGGCGACCGCCAGCGCCGTGGGCAGTTCGGACCGCGCGCAGAGGCCGAGATCCACGCCCGCGTCCACCAGCCGCCGCTCGATGCGCCGTGCGAAGCCGTCGCCGCCGAGCGCCCCGGCGAAAGCGACCGGCCTGCCGAGGCGGGCGAGACCGACCGCGACATTGGCGGGCGCGCCGCCCGGCTGTGCGCGCCGGACCTCAGGCTCGCCCGCCACGGGGACGAGATCGATCAGCGCCTCGCCCAGCACCAGTACGGCTTCAGACCCGCTCACGGCTCCACCACGATCTTGCGTCCCTGGCCGGCCTTGAACCGGTCGATGGCCTCGGGGTACTGCTCCAGCGGCAGCCGGTCGCTGATGAAGACGGACGGATCGAGCACCCCGGTGGCGAAGAGCGCGGCGGCCCGCTCGTAGCTGTGCAGCACCGCCATGGAGCCCGTGATGGTGATCTCCTGGTTGTAGATCCGGTACGGCTCGATGACCGCGGTCGTCGCGTAGTCGGCGACCCCGAACTGCAGGAAGGTGCCTCCCTTGGCGACCCGTCCCAGTCCGTCCTGGATGGCACCGGCATTGCCGGTCGCGTCGATGACGAAATCCCAGCCGCCCGGCTGGTCCAGCTCCTCGGCGGTGGCTGCCGAGCGGGAGCAGCCGAGCACCGAGGCCGTGGCGAGGCGGTCCGGATTGATGTCGAGTACGTCAACGCCCGCGGCGCCGGTGCGCTTGGCGAGTTCCAGCATCATCAGGCCCATTGTGCCCGAGCCGTAGATCAGCACGTTGGCGCCGAGGGTGCTGCTGTTCAGCACGTCGTATCCGCGGAGCGCGCAGGACAGCGGCTCGATCAGCGCCGCGTCCTTGACGTCGATGTGATCGGGCAGCCGTACGCAGTTCGCGACGGGCGCGACGGCGTACTCGGCGGCACCGCCGGGCACGGTGACCCCGATGGCGGCCCAGCGGTCGCAGAGGTTGCCGCGTCCCGCCCGGCAGTAGCGGCACTCGTGGCAGTGCAGGGACGGGTCGACGGCGACCCGGTCGCCGACGGCCAGTTCGGTGACGTCCCTTCCGATGCCCACGACCTCGCCGGCGAACTCATGGCCGGGCAGGATCGGCAGGGTGGGCGCGAACTCGCCCTGCAGGATGTGCAGATCGGTGCCGCACAGACCGCACGAGGCCACGGAGACGACGACCTCCCGCGGTCCCGGTGCGGGGTCGGGAACCGTCGTGACGGAGACCTTGCCGGGGGCTTCGACGATCACTGCCCTCATTTGACGGCTCCAAGGGACAGGCCCTGGACGAGCTTGTCCTGGGCGGCGTAGCCGGCGGCGAGTACCGGCAGGGACACAACGACGGACGCGGCGCACAGCTGAGCGAGGAAGAGGCCCTGGCTGGTGACGAATCCGGTCAGATACACGGGGGCGGTCTGGGCGACGACTCCGGTGAGCACCCGGGCGAAGAGCAGCTCGTTCCAGCTGAAGATGAAGCAGATCAGGGCTGTTGCGGCGATCCCCGGGGCGGCCACCGGCGCGACCACCCGGGTCAGGACCGTGGGCAGCCGCGCACCGTCCACCTGAGCGGCTTCGATGATCGAGACCGGCACGTCCGCGAGGAAGGACTGCATCATCCACACCGCGATCGGCAGATTCATCGAGGTGTAGAGGAGGACGAGGAGCCAGATGTTGTCCAGCATCCCGGCGTTCTTCGCGAAGAGGTAGATGGGCAGCAGACCCGCGACCACCGGCAGCATCTTGGTGGAGAGGAAGAAGAACATCACGTCCGTCCACTTGCGTACGCGCCGGATGGAGAGCGCGTACGCCGCGGGGAGGGCGAGCACGAGCACCAGCAGCGTGGAGAACGCGGACGCCGTGAGGGAGTTGATCAGGGACGGCCAGGGGCTCGGCCCGCCGCCGGCCCCGAAGAACTCCCGGTACCCGGCGAGGGTCAGCGGCGCGGCGAGGGAGGGCGGATTGGTGGCCGCGTCCGCCTCCGAGTGCAGTGAGGTCAGCAGCATCCACATGGCCGGCAGACAGAACCCGATGCCTGCCACCCAGGCCAGCAGGCCCAGCGCCGTGGAGCGGCGCCTGGCCCGGCGCGCGGCGGGCGGAAGTGTCCGAGGGCGGGCTGCTTTCGTCGTGGGTGCGGGGGCCGGAGCCGGCGTGGTGTGAGCGGTCATGCGCGGTTCGCCTCCTCACGGAAGAGGGACGAGACCACCCGGAGCGCGAACGTCGCGATGATCATCGTGCCGATCACGACGACGACTCCCGCGGCGGACGCCAGTCCGTACTCGTGAGCTTGTTAGAAGGTCTGGTAGATCGTGTACGGGAGGTTGGCGGTGCCGAGGCCTCCGGAGGTGATCGTGAACACGGCGTCGAAGTTCTGGACGATGTACACGGAGCCGAGCAGGACGCCCAGTTCGAGGTAGCGGCGCAGATGCGGCAGGGTGAGATAGCGGAAGGACTGCCAGCCGCTCGCTCCGTCGAGGTGCGCGGCCTCCATCATGTCGGCGGGCCGGCTCTGCAGCCCCGCGAGCAGGATCAGCATCATGAACGGCGTCCACTGCCACACCAGGGCTGCCTCGACCGCGATCAGCGGCATGCCGGATATCCAGTCCGGCTGGGCGGGGCTGTCGTCGCCGAAGAGCCCGGCGATCCAGGTCCAGGCGCCGTTGAGGAGCCCGTACTCCGGGTTGTAGAGCGCGTGCTTCCACAGCAGCGCGGCCGAGACCGGGACGATCAGGAAGGGCGTGATGAGCAGGGTGCGCACCATGCCGCGTCCGAAGAACGTGCGGTCCAGGAGCAGGGCGAGCAGCAGACCGAGCACCACGGTCGCGATGACGACGCTCGCGGTGAGCAGGACGGTGGTGAGGACCGAGTCGCGCAGCTCCGGGTCGGTGAACACGGAGGTGTAGTTGGACAGTCCGGCGAACTTGCGCTCGTCGGGACTCAGTGAGTTCCAGTCGAAGAGCGAGATCACCAGCGTCGCGACGAAAGGCAGTTGGGTGACCGCGATCAGGAAGACCAGGGCCGGCAGGAGCGGAGCCCGGGTGGCCCAGGCCCGCACTCCCCCCTTTCGCTGCTTCGTCGGCCTCGGCTGCTTCGACCGGACCGCGAGGGACGGCGGCTGTGTGGTGAGGGATGTGCTCACTGGTACTCCTTGCCGACCTTCTCGGCCAGCTTCTGGGAGGCTGCCAGGGCCTGGTCGACGGTCTGGCGGCCGGCGATGGCCGCGCTGATCTCCTGCGAGACCTTGGTGCCCAGGTCGGTGAACTCGGGGATGCCGACGAACTGGATGCCGGGCGCGGGACGCGGCTGGGTGCCGGGGTTCTGCGGGTCGGCGCTCGCGATGGCCTTCTCGGTGATGTCCGCGAAGGCGCCCGCCGCCTTGCGGTACTCCGGATTGGCGTAGGTGGAGGCCCGCTTTCCCGCGGGCACATTGGCCCAGCCGCTCTTCTCGCCGACCAGCGCCTCGTACTTCTTGCTGGACGCCCAGGAGATGAACTTCCAGGCGCTGTCGGACTTCTTGGACGCCTTCTGCATGCCCCAGGCCCAGGTGTAGAGCCAGCCGGAGCTCTCCGTCTTCTCCACCGGCGCCGGTACGTAGCCGATCTTGCCCTTCACCGGGGAGCCTGCCGCCTCCAGGGAGCCCGCTCCGGCCGTGGCGTCGTACCACATCGCGGTTTTGCCCTGTGTCATGTTGTTGAGGCACTCGGCGTAGCCGGACTGGGCCGCGCCCGCTTCACCGTGGCCCCGCACCAGGTCGACGTAGAACTGGGTGGCCTTCTTGAACTCCGGGGAGGTGAGCTTCGCCTGCCAGTCCGCGGTGAACCAGGTGCCGCCCATGGTGTTGACGACGGTCGTGAGCGGGGCGATGACCTCGCCCCAGCCGGGCAGTCCGCGCAGGCAGATGCCCTTCATCCCGCTCTCGGCGCCGTCCGCCTTCGCCGCGAGATCGGCAACCTGCGCCCAGGTGGGCTTCGCCGGCATCTTCAGCCCCTTGGCGGCGAAGACGTCCTTTCGGTACATGAGGAAGGACGACTCGCCGTAGAAAGGCTCGGCGTAGAGCTTTCCGTCCTTCGCTGTGAGCGATTCCCGCAGCGGCTCGAGTATGTCGTTCTGGTCGAAGGCGGTGTCCTTCTTCGCGTACTCGTCCAGCCCGTGCAGCCAGCCGTTCTTGGCGTAGAACGGCACCTCGAAGTTGCTGATGGTGGCGACGTCGTACTGACCCGCCTGGTTGGAGAAGTCCTGACTGATCTTGTCGCGGACGTCGTTCTCCGGGAGCACGGTGAAGTTGACCTTGATGCCGGTCTCCTTGGTGAAGTTGGCCGCGGTCAGCTTCTGCAGTTCGACCATCTGCGGGTTGTTCACCATGAGGACGTTCACTGCCTCGCTCCCGGTGGAGGAGGAGGCGCCTGCTCCGCTGCACCCCGCGAGAAGTGCCATGGCGGCCGTGCCGGCCCCCGCACTCAGGCGGATTCCACGTCGTCGTCGCTGGAGGGGCATGATTTCTCCTGATCGTTCGTAGCGGCTCGGTGATCGGTGGTTCAAGACGTGACGGGACCCGCCCCGGTGTTTGCGTCCCGGGATCAATGGCCTTATGGGGTACGGAAGTTGAGCGGCGGGGCGCCGCAGGGGGGTGTTCAGACGCGGATCACGTGGGGGCCGAGGAGGGAGTAGCGCTGCGCCTCCGCAGAGGGCAGGCCCGCGTCGGTGACGATGGCCTCGAAGTCGCCGACGTCGGCGAAGCGGCAAAAGCTCACCGCGCCGAACTTCGTATGGATACCGGCGAACACGCGGCGGCGTGCGCTGCGCATTGCCTGTGACTTGACCTCGCTCACCGCGGGGTCCGGTGTGGTCAGTCCGTACTCACGGGAGATGCCGTTCGCGCCGACGTACGCCAGGTCGATGACGAAGTCGGCGAGCATCCGGGTGGCCCAGTGATCGACCGTGGCCATGGTGCCGCCGCGGACGCGCCCGCCGAGCAGCAGCACGGAGATCTTCTCGGCGTCCGCGAGGACGGTCGCCACCGCCAGGGACGCGGTGACGACGGTCAGCGGCCGGTCCCGCGGCAGCGCTTCGGCGACAAGCTGTGGGGTGAAGCCCTCGTCCACGAAGACCGTCTCGGCGTCACCGAGCAGATCGGCGGCGGCCGCCGCGATCCGTGACTTCTGCGGCACATGCCGGGTGGTGCGCACCGCGAGCGTCGTCTCGAAGCCGGCGGACTCGACGGGGTAGGCCCCTCCGTGCGTACGCCGCACCAGACCGTGTTCCTCCAAGGCGTGCAGATCCCGCCTGATGGTCTCTTTGGCCACCTGGAACCGGGCGGCCAGCCGGTTGACATCGACCGACCCGTCCAGCCGGGCCGTCTCGAGAATTCCCCGTCGGCGTTCCTCGGTGTCCACGACACACTTCCCTGCTTCTGGCCTGCAGCGCTGTCCATGCGCTGTCGGTGCTTGGGGTCCCGGCGTCCGTTCGGGCCCATGCGTCGTTTGTACAAGCAGGCACTCCCGTTCGACCAGGCTCTTCGCGTGATTCACTGTGCCCGTTCATGCCCGTTTCGGCGAGGCCTTCGGCGCTGGTGGTGCGGTCCGGGGCGCACACCGCGGCGCGGCGCGCTGCCCGCTTGACACCAAGAGGGCGTCCGAACGGTGCCCGCGGGCGGACACTGGAGCGACAACTTGATTCGGCCGTCCCGGAATGCGCATGCGTGCGGGGGGCTTGAGGAACGATGAATGGCTGGCTCCGCCTGTACGTATGCGTAGGGGCGGACATGGATTTTCCGACGGACATCCAGGAGCACACTGATGAGTGGAACAGCCCAGATCGGCGTCACGGGGCTCGCGGTGATGGGCCGCAATCTCGCCCGTAACTTCGCCCGCAACGGCTTCACCGTTGCCGTCCACAACCGCACGGCGGCCAAGACGCGCGCGCTGGTCGAGGAGTTCGGCAGCGAGGGCACCTTTGTACCCGCCGAGTCGGCCGAGGAGTTCGTCGCGGCCCTGGAGCGCCCGCGCCGACTGGTGATCATGGTCAAGGCGGGCGACCCGACCGACGCCGTGATCCAGGAGTTCGCGCCGCTGCTGGAGGAGGGCGATGTCATCATCGACGGCGGCAACGCCCACTTCGCCGACACCCGGCGCCGCGAGAAGGAACTGCGGGAGCGCGGCATCCACTTCGTGGGTACGGGCATCTCGGGCGGCGAGGAGGGTGCGCTGCACGGCCCGAGCATCATGCCGGGCGGCTCGGCCGAGTCGTACGCCTCGCTCGGCCCGATGTTCGAGAAGATCGCCGCGAAGGCCCCTGACGGCACCCCCTGTGTCACCCATGTCGGCCCGGACGGCGCGGGCCACTTCGTGAAGATGGTCCACAACGGCATCGAGTACGCCGACATGCAGCTGATCGCCGAGGCGTACCACTTGCTGCGCGCGGTAGCGGGCTACTCCCCCGCGCAGATCGCCGAGACCTTCCGCACCTGGAACACCGGGCGGCTCGACTCGTATCTGATCGAGATCACGGCGGAGGTGCTGGCGCACACGGACGCCGCGACCGCAAAGCCCTTCGTCGATGTCGTCGCCGACCAGGCGGAGCAGAAGGGCACGGGCCGCTGGACGGTGCAGATCGCCCTCGACCTGGGGGTGCCGGTATCCGGCATCGCGGAGGCGGTCTTCGCCCGTTCGCTCTCCGGCCACGCGCACCTGCGCGAGGCCTCCCGCTCGCTGCCCGGGCCGGCGGCCCGGCCGCTGGGCGAGGACGATGCCGGGCGCTTCGCCGACCAGGTCGAGCAGGCGCTGTACGCGTCCAAGATCGTGTCGTACACGCAGGGCTTCCACCAGATCCAGGCGGGCGGCGACGCCTACGACTGGGGCATCGACCTCGGTTCGGTGGCCGCGATCTGGCGGGCCGGCTGCATCATCAGGGCGGCGTTCCTGGACCGCATCCGCGAGGCGTACGACGCGCAGCGCGACCTGCCGAGCCTGCTGTCGGACAAGCAGTTCGCGGAGGAGATCGGCGCGGCGCAGGACGACTGGCGCGAAGTGATCTCGGCAGCCGCCCGGCACGGCGTCCCGACGCCCGGTTTCTCGGCGGCACTCGCGTACTACGACGCCCTGCGCGCCGAGCGGCTGCCCGCTGCGCTCACCCAGGCCCAGCGTGACTTCTTCGGTGCGCACACCTACCGGCGGACCGACCGCGAGGGTTCGTTCCACACCCTGTGGGGCGGCGACCGCTCGGAGGTGCGCACCGACTGATCAGCGCTACGGGCCGATTCAGCTCGCCGGACCGGGCTGAGGTTCCGGCTCCGGCGGCGGTACGGGTTCGGGGCCGGGGCCCGGCGGCTGCGGAATGGGGTCGGGCGCGGGTCCCGGCGGAGGCGTCGGCACCGGCCCCGGCCCCGGCAGCGGTCCGGGATCAGGTCCGGGCGGGATCGGCGAAGGCGGTACGGGTGGGTGGGTCATGCCAGACCTCCAGCGGTTCAAAGTCGTGCGTTCCCAATGTCTCCCGGTGCGCGTGGCCTCGCGCGCCGGGTCCACTCGTCATGATCCGTGTGTGATGGCAAGGGCGGCGGCCCGCAGCCCGGGCCGCGGGCTGGACAGGACGGGGACGGCGGTCGTCGTACGGTCCGCCGCGTCGGCCATCGACGCCTGGGCCAGCACGATGACATCCGTGGCGGGCGCCCCGTCGACCGCGGCGGCCACGGCGTCCAGATAGCCGTCGCGGTCGCCCGCCTCGAAGAGCTCCCAGGCGCCGTCGACGAGCAGCGTGCGCAGGTCGATCGCGCGGCCCGCGGCCTCTTCCCGGATCAGCGCGAGTGTCGGCTCCAGGGTGCTGCGCAGGGCGGCGACCACCACGATCCGGTCCGCCGCGGCGGCCGCGGCGGCCATCGGCCGGTCGCCCCGCAGCACCGGAACGCCGAGGTCCGCGGCGCATGCCTCGGCAACGCCGCCGATCGTGGAGCAGGTGACGAGGACCGCGGCCGCACCCTCGGCGGCTCCGGCGAGCGCGGTGGCGACGGCGGGCGCGATCGCCTCGGGCCCCTCCTCCCGGGCCCGGGCGAGGAGATCCTCCTCGACGAGATGACGCAGCGCGAGACCCGGGTGATCTTCGTCCCGCAGGGCGTCGAAGACCGGGACGTGGACCGGGGAGGTGTGCAGCAGCGCCAGCATGGGCCGGATATTAGCTGCCCGGTCACCAGAGCTGCGGTTGGTCAATCAGCTGCTCCTCCGCGGTGCGCACCAGTTCGACCGGTGGCTTGGGGGCCTCGTCGGGGTGGCGGTGGGCCCACTGGGCGGCGTACGGGCACAGCGGCACGACGGGCACGCCCTCGCGCGCGGCCATCGCGTAGAACTCGCGCACCAGGGCGCTCGCGATGCCCTTGCCCTCGTGCTCCGGTTCCACCACGGTGTGCACGGCCACCAGGGCGGCCGGGGTTGCGTCGAGGGTGAAGTAGGCGATGCGGCCGACGACTTGACCGTCCTCGACCGCCTCCAGAAGCCCCTTCTGCCGACTGTCACGGATGTCGGGTTCTGCCATGACGGCTGTCTCCTTCATGCTTTCGGACAGGTCGGACGGCGACACCGACAGCGTACGGGCTACTCTCCTGCCGCCTCCGCGGGCTGCTCATCGACCTGCCCCTTCGCCCTCCTGCCGACCACCGCGGCAGCGGCGAGCGCACCGCCGAGGAAGGCGACGGCCACCACCCACGGCTGATCGAGGCGGTGCCAGGTCACGTGATCGAGCGAGTAGCGGCCGGCCCCGGTGATGCCGATGGAGGCCGCCGTGAAGCCGAGGAAAGCCGGGTACTCGAAGCCGCCGGCCTGGTTGAAGAACCCGGCGGGCGCGTGCACCGCCACCGCCCCGGCCATCGCGCCCGCGGCGGCGGCACCGGCCACGGGGGTGGCGAGGCCCAGTGCGAGCAGCGCCCCGCCGCCCGCCTCGCTGAGCCCGGCGGCGACTGCGCTCGGCCGGGCGGGGCGAAATCCCATGGCCTCCATGCCCGTCGCGGTCGCTTCGAGACCGCCGCCCCCGAACCAGCCGAACAGCTTCTGCGAACCGTGCGCGGCGAGGACCGCGCCCGTGCCGACCCGCAGGACGAGCAGGCCGAGGTCACGTCGGTTGAGGCAAGCCATGAGTGTCTCCCGGTGCGGAGTGCGGTCAGGGGACGTACGGACGTACGGGAACCACTCTCGTACGGGTCGGGCCGCGGGCCTCTGCGGTACTGCGCCATACGGGTGACACGGGCCGCGTGATCCACTGGCCGGAACCGTGCGGTAGATTTTGCGCGCCCTTGACCGGCATCAACTCATCGACATGGAGACCGGGCACTCAATGAGCGACATCATCAACGGACTTGGCCGCGCGAGCGCGTACGGCGCTCTCGGCGTGGTCCTTCTGATCCTCGGCATGGTCCTGATCGACCTGCTGACGCCCGGAAAGCTGGGCCGGCAGATATGGGAGGACCGAAACCGCAATGCCGCGCTGCTGCTGAGCTCCGCGCTGCTGGGCATCGGCGGGATCGTCTTCACCTCGATCTGGACGACGTACGACGACTTCGGCAAGGGCCTTGCCTCCACCGCCGCGTTCGGTCTGCTGGGCCTGGTGATGATGGGGGTGGCGTTCCTGGTGGTGGACCTGGTCACGCCGGGCAAGCTGGGCGCGACGCTGGTCGAGCCGGAGCCGCATCCGGCGGTGTGGGTGACCGCGTCCTGCAACCTGGCGGTCTCGGCGATCGTCTCGGCGTCCATCGCCTGAGCACAGGGAGCTCCATCGCGAGCTGGGGGGTTCTCTTGCCGCGCCGGGCCAGGGGGTGCGCAGGCCCACCGCCCACCGATCACCCCCGGCTCATGGCAGGTTCCAGAAGTGGTGCATGGCGTACGAACTCCAGGGCCGCCACTCCTGCGCATCCGCCGTCGACGCGCCCACCCGCCGCATCCCCGCCCGGATCGACGCGTCCCCCGTCAGCAGCACGTCCGGGTCGCCGAGGGCGCGCATCCGGATGTAGCCCGCCGTCCAGGGGCCGATGCCAGGCAGGGCCAGCAGCTGAAGCTCGGTCTCGTCCCGGTCCGCGCCCGGGTCCAGAACCGGCGCGCCCCGCGCGAGCGCGGCCGTCAGCGTACGCAGCGTGGCACGCCGCGCGCCGGGTATGTCGACTTCGGTCAGCGCGGCCGCCGCAAGCGCCTCCACGCGCGGGAAAAGATGCGTGAGCCCGCCGCTCGGCTCGCACAACGGCTCTCCGTACGCGGCCACCAGCGCGCCACCGAGTCGCCGGCCCGCCGCGACCGAGACCCCCTCACCCAGCACCGCCCGTACCGCGAGTTCGTGCGGGTCGGCCGTGCCTGGCGCGCGCAGGCCGGGGCGCGCGGCGACCAGCGGGGCCAACGCCGGGTCCGTGCCGAGGCGTTCGGCGACGGCGCACGGGTCGGCGTCCAGGTCGAACAGGCGGCGCATGCGCTGTGTGGCCGTCGTCAGGTCGCGCAGGTCCGCGAGGTGCAGCCGGCACTCCAACCAGCCTCCCTGGCCCGGCTGTTCGCTGATTTCGGCAACGCCGGACCCGCCGGGCAGCCGCAGGGTTCGCCGGTAGATGCGGGAGCCGCGCTCGCCGACGAGTTCCTCGATGCCGGGTACGGCCCGGCGGCCCAGGTAGTCGAAGACCTCGACGGCGGCGTAGGGACCGCGGTGGGCGAGTCGCAGGGGCACTCCGGCGGCGGCGCCGTTCTCGGGGGCGACCGGGCCGAAGCGTGAGCTGCGGCCGGGCCGGGCGGAGCGCAGTTCGCTGGGGGTGGCCGCGTAGATCTCCCGGATGGTGTCGTTGAACTGCCGTACGCTCGCGAACCCTGCCGCAAACGCGATCTCCGCCGCCTGCATGGTGGTTGTCTGCAGCAGTACCCGCGCGGTGTGGCCGCGCTGGGCCCGCGCCAGGGCGATGGGGCCGGCGCCGAGCTCCGCGTTCAGCTGGCGCTGCACCTGGCGGGCGCTGTAGCCCAGCCGGCCGGCGAGGCCCGCGACACCCTCGCGGTCCACGACGCCGTCGCCGATGAGCCGCATGGCGCGGCCGACGACGTCGGCGCGGGCATTCCACTCCGCGGAGCCGGGCACGGCGTCTGGGCGGCAGCGGCGGCAGGCCCGGAAGCCGGCGCCCTGGGCCGCCGCGGCCGTCCGGTAGAACGATACGTTCCGGCGCTTGGGCGTGATCGCGGGACAGCTCGGCCGGCAGTAGATCCCGGTGGTGGACACGGCGAAGAAGAACACCCCGTCGAACCGGGCGTCCCTGCTGCTCACCGCCTCGTATCTGCTGTCCTCGCTGCTGTCCTCGATGGTCATACGGCCAGTATGGGCACCGCGCCGGGCGCTCGGCTGGCGGAAATCGGACGTCGTGTTTCCGCCCTCGCGTTCGGCTATCGGCGGCGGAAGAACGCGGAGACGCCCAGTGCGAGAAGTGCGAGCACGGCAGCCGCCCCACCCAGCAGTACCGCCGTATGACCGCCGGCGCCGTCCGCCGACGCCGCGGCCGGCTGCCCGGCCGGCTCATCGGCAGGCGCGGAACCCGGTGCGGCGGGCGGCTGAGAGGTCGCGGGCTCAACGGCAGGATCGGAGGCAGGCTGCGAGGTCGGCGCGGTGACCGGGTCAGAGGGTGGCTCGGCAGAGGGTTCAGAGCCCGGCTGCTCCGCGACAGGCTCGCCGCCCCGCTCCTTGTCGCCCGCAAGCACCACGTCGGAGCACGAATAGTAGGTGTCCGGCGTGCTCGAGTTCCGCCACACCGTGTAGAGCACATGACGGCCCGTCAGTCCGGCCGGGAGCCGACCGGAGATCCGGTACGCACCGCCCGCGACCTCCGGATCGGTGGCCGTGGCGAAGGGCTTCGCCGACAGATCGGCCCACCGCAGCGGCGCGGCCGGGTCGTAGCCCTCCTTGGTGAGATACAGGTCGAACGTTCCCTCGTGCGGGATCGTCGTCCGGTAGGCGAGGGTGAACCGCGCGCCGGCCTTCAGGGTCGTCGCCGGCCAGTCCGCGCGGGCGATGTCCAGGCCCCTGTACGCCTCGAGACCCGCGCTGCACAGCCGGCCGTCCGGGACGACCTCGCGGTCTCTGCCCCGTACGTCGGCCACACGCAGATTGTCCCACTGGTCGAACGCCGATCCCCCGTTCGCGGCAACGGCGGCCCGGCAGGCGGCCGACGCCCGCTGGGCACCCTCGGGACCGCATGCGGCCACCCGGCTGACGGGATCGGTCGGCGCCCCGTGCGCCTGCGCGGTCCCGGCAGTCACGGCCGTGAGCAGCAGCGGTACGACACCGGCCAGCGCAGCGGCGGCGGCAGTTCGATGGGCAGTCATCCGCAGCAGACCTCCTTGATGGGCTCAACAGCCTGCCGTGTATTACGGCTTCGCCCGCCCGAGCGTTCACCGCGGGCCGACCGACGACGCCTCAGCAGACGGTGATCTCCACTGGGCCGCGCCGCCGTGGAGCGTGCGCAGCGCTTCGATCGCCCTGCTCGCGGTGCTGATCCTGGCCACCGTGTGGTGGTTCGTGGCGCGACGTTCGTACAGCACTTCCTCCGCGTACGGATCCGCCCGTGAGCAGGCGGGGATCGCGGAGAACATTGTCCGACGCGGCGTCCTCACCGCGTTGTCGGATCGCGGACGGACGCATGCAATGCCCGGTTCCCAGCGACGCGGCGCTGGGGGCGCCGGCACGGCCCCTGACCGGTTCGCGGGTCTGCCCGGACTCTTCCGACTTGTCTGGGATGATGCGCGAACGCCGCAGCCAGGCGCGAGATCACTGGAGGAATCATGGCCGGTCAGTTCGAGGCAACGGTGGAGATCGACCGCCCCGTCGAGGAGGTCTTCGCCTTCCTCGCCGACGGAAAGAACGATCCCAAGTTCAGCCCCAGAGTGCAGGAGATCGCGAAGACACCAGAGGGCCCGACCGCGGTCGGCACCGTCTTCACGAGCACGGTCAAGGACGCCGGAATGAAAACCAAACGGCAGTTCCGGATCGCCGAACTCGTGCCGCCCACCAAGATCCGCTGGACGGAGATCTCGAAGAACCTCGTGACGGCCGACGAGGGCGGATACGACCTGGAGTCGACCCCCGGCGGCAAGACCCGTGTCCGCATCTTCAACCGGCTCGAAGGCCACGGCGTCGGCAAGCTGCTCGTCGGCCTCGCCCTGAGCGCGGCACGCAAGGACGCCGACGCGTTCGGCCGACGGATCAAGGCGGCAGTCGAGGCATCCTGAGGGACCCACGGCAGCCGTGGACCCACCTGCCTCACCGTCGTCGGGGTGTACGTACGCCCGGCGCACCCTGGAGGTGTGCGACGCCCGGAACACGGGTGAGAAAAAAATCTTGGCGCAGGATGTCGAAATCGCGGTGCGTGCTTCTACCTACCCGTGAGAGCGCCGACGAGGGCGCCACGGAGGACGAAGGAGCAGATCATGAAGTACATGCTGCTGATGCAGTTCAGCGAGCGGACCGCGGACTTCCCGACGATCGACACCTGGACTCCCGAGGAGATCCAGGCGCACATCGCGTTCATGCGGGACACGAACAAGAAACTGGTGGACAACGGGGAGTTCGTGGACGGCCAGGGTCTGGCCGGTCCGGAGACCGCCAAGATCGTGCGGGCCGGAGCCGAATCGGCCGCCCCGGTGGTCACCGAGGGCCCCTACCCTGAGACCAAGGAGTTTCTCGCCGGGTACTGGATCGTCGACTGTGACAGCCCCGAGCGGGCGATCGAACTCGCGGCGTCCGTGTCGGCGGCCCCCGGCCCCGGCGGAGCCCCGCTGAACATGCCGATCGAGGTACGCCAGGTGATGTCGGCGCCGACTGAGGAGTAGCGAGCTCTGAGCGGACCCGGGGAACCCGCCGCGGACCTGCTGCGCGAACTCGCGCCGCAGGTCGTCGGCGTGCTCACCCGGCGCTTCAGGGACTTCGACGCCGCCGAGGACGCGGTGCAGGAGGCTTTGCTGGCGGCGGCGACGCAGTGGACGGAGGAAGGGCTGCCGCACAATCCGCGGGGCTGGCTGATCCAGGTCGCGAGCCGGCGGATGACCGAGCAGGTACGCAGCGAGCAGGCTCGGCGGCGCCGCGAGGACCTCGCGGCACGGCGCGAGCCGGCCGACCGGCAGTCGGCGCCGCCGGCGGACAACGATGACGCGGTGGAGCAGGACGACACCCTGACCCTGCTGTTCATGTGCTGCCATCCCGCTCTGACGCCGAGTGCGGCCATCGCGCTCACGCTGCGGTCGGTCGGCGGGCTCAGCACCACCGAGATCGCCAGCGCCTTCATGGTGCCGGACGCCACGATGGCGCAGCGGATCAGCCGGGCCAAGCAGCGCATCAAGTCCTCGGGAGTGCCCTTCCGGATGCCGGGCGAAGAGGACTGGCCGCGCCGCCTGGCCGCCGTCCTGCACGTCCTCTATCTCATCTTCAACGAGGGTCATACGAGCAGCTCCGGCCCGCAGTTGCAGCGCGTCGAGCTGTCCCGGGAGGCGATCCGGCTGGCCAGGGCGCTGCACGCACAGCTCCCCAAGGACAGTGAGGTGGCCGGGCTGCTGGCGCTGATGCTGCTCAACCACGCCCGGAGCAGGGCGCGGTCCGGTCCGGGCGGTGAGCTGATCCCCCTCGCCGAGCAGGACCGCAGCCTGTGGGACGCCGAAGCGATCGCCGAGGGCATCGCGCTCGTCACCGAGGCGCTGCCCAGGGGTCCACTCGGCCCGTACCAGGTGCAGGCGGCGGTGGCCGCCTGCCACGACGAAGCGAAGACGGTCGAGGAGACCGACTGGCCGCAGATCCTCGCGCTGTACGGCGTGCTCGAGCGCCTTTCCGCCAGCCCCGTCGTCTCCCTCAACCGCGCCGTCGCCGCCGCGATGGTCGAGGGACCCGCGGCGGGTCTGCGGATCCTTCAGGAACTGGAGGGCGACGGCCGGCTGGCGGGGCACCACCGGCTGTATGTCGTACGCGCCCATCTCCTCGACATGGCCGGTGACCGGGAGGCCGCCGCTGAGAACTTCCGTATCGCCGCGAGCCGTACGACGAGCCTCCCCGAGCGGCACTACCTCACCCTGCGCGCCGCCCGGCTGGGCATGCCGGGCGGGTGAGCCGCAGGACGGCGCCGCCGGACCGGCGCGTCAGCCGTGCGCAGGCCGACGCGTCAGCCCGCGCAGGACCCGTCGGCCCGCGCCGGGTGACCGGTCAGCCGGCGCGGGCGGCGGCAGCCGGGGCTGGCGGAGCTCAGCCGCCGCTGCCTCGGATGATGGCCAGGGGGGCGCCGAAGGGGTCCAGGAACATCGCGATGCGGCCCACGCCCTCCGCCTCCATCGGCGGGATGAGCGTGGTGGCACCACGCTCGGCCGCCTTGGCGAAGGTGGCGTCGACGTCGGCCACTTCGAAGTACGGATGCCACTCCGAGCGGGAGCCCGCGTCCAGGTTCTCCTGCGGGAGCTGCATGATGCCGCCCTGCGTGGCGTCCTGGCCGCCGCCCGAAGGGGAGACGACGGTGTAGGTGGCCCCCGCGAACGGCATGTCCTCGTAGTCCCACGAGAACACGGAGCGGTAGAAGTCCTTCGCGGCGGCCGCGTCCGTGGTGTAAAGCTCGGTCCAGGACAGTGTGTTCACATCGGTGACCGCGCCCAGGCCCTTGGTGTCGCCGGGCTGCCAGACGGCGAATTCGGCGCCGGTCGGATCGGTGTACGCCGCCAGCCGTCCCGCGGTGAAGACATCCATCGGCTGGGCGCGGACCGTGCCGCCCGCCTGCTCGACGGCTTTGGTGGTGGCGTCGGCGTCGGCGGTCAGGAAATACGGCGTCCACGCGGAGGTCGCGCCCTCCTCGGTGAGCGGGCCGATCGCGGCCACGGTCTTCCCGTCCAGCTGGAAGAAGCCGTACCCCCCGGCCTCAGGTCCCATGGTCTGCAGCTCCCAGCCGAACAGGTCGCCGTAGAAGGCGGCGGCCGTGTCCACGTCCGGGCTTCCCAGGTCGAGCCAGTTCGGCGCGCTCGGGACATATGTGGTGGTCAGCATCGCAACTCTCCTCCCGCGAGTACGCGGTGGATGACGGATGTGGTCAGTCGCCCTTCAGCATGCCAGCCCCCACTGACATCCGCCGTTTCGCGCGCCGCGACACCCGGCCGCACCCGATGGTGAGCGAAGTGTGCCGGTTTCAACCCAGTTGACCGATGGGCAGTCAGTTCCCGGTGGCCCGCGCCGCCTCCCGTGACTCACGCACCCCGCCTCCCGGCCGGGAGCCCGCACGGGGGTGACAAGGGTTTTCCCCGTATCGGGTTCATCTCGGCGTTCCCTACTGTCTGCCGCACCGGCGGATTCCATCCTCTGACTTCAGTGTCAGGTGCATGTAAATCGTGGGCTCCGCCGGTGACGGCCCTTGACCAGGGGCCGTCGCGCCGGCGGCGGCGCGCGGGCCTACCCAGCCCAGGGAACCGCGGATCGCACCCCCACAGCGAACCGCGATTGCCGCGCCGCCGCCCGCGCTCCGCGCCGTCAGTGGAAAGGGAACACCTTGAACGGTTCCAGACGGAGACTCATATCCGTCGTGGCCGCCAGCGCCACGATCGCCGCAGTCGCCGCCACGTCATCCGTGGCACTCGCCGCCACCCCGCAAAACCCCTCGCCGAAGCCCGCTCCGGCTTCGCAGTCCATGACCACACTGCCGACCGCGCCGGTCGACAAGGTCATCGTCACCTACAAGTCCAAGGCGGCCGAGGCCAGTTCCAACAAGGCCGCCGCCGGCGACGCCACGGCCAAGGGCGCCGAGACCGGCGAGAGCCTGTCGTTCGAACGCCGGCTCGCCGGTGGCGCCGCCCTGGTCGACCTGGGTGGCGACGCGTCCAAGAAGGACCTCACCGAGGTCATGGACGCCTTCCGGGCCGACCCCTCGGTCGCGTCCGTGGAGCCCGACATCCGCGCCTACGCGATGGCGGTCACCCCGAACGACACCGAGTACACCAAGCAGTGGGACCTGTTCGAGGCCACCGGCGGTATGAACGTGCCCGGAGCCTGGGACAAGAGCACCGGCAGCGGCGTCACCGTCGCCGTCATCGACACCGGCTACGCCGCCCACACGGACCTGGCCGCAGGCGTCGTCTCCGGCTACGACTTCATCTCCACCTCCGCGGACGCCCGCGACGGCAACGGCCGCGACAGCGACGCCAAGGACGAGGGCGACTGGAACGCCACCGACGGCGAGTGCGGCGCCGGCTCCAAGGCCGGCAACTCCTCCTGGCACGGCACGCATGTCGCGGGCACCATCGCGGCGACGACGCACAACAGCAAGGGCGTTGCGGGCATCGCGTACAACGCGAAGATCCAGCCGGTCCGCGTGCTCGGCAAGTGCGGCGGCTCATCGGCCGACATCGCCGACGCCATCACCTGGGCGTCCGGCGGCACCGTCCCGGGCATTCCCGCGAACCCGAATCCGGCCAAGGTCATCAACATGAGCCTCGGCGGCGCCAGTTCCACCTGCCCGAGCGTCTACCAGAACGCCATCAACGGCGCGGTGTCGCGCGGTACGACCGTCGTCGTCGCGGCCGGCAACAGCAACGCCAACGCCTCCGGATTCACGCCCGCCAACTGCGCGAGCGTCATCAACGTGGCGTCCACCAGCCGTGAGGGCAACCGTTCGTTCTACTCGAACTTCGGCAGCATCGTCGATGTCGCCGCGCCCGGCGGCGAGACCCGCCGCGCCACCGACACGCCCGGCACCGTCACCACCCCCGAGAACGGCATCCTCTCCACGCTGAACTCCGGCGCCACCACCCAGTCGGCGGAGAACTACAAGCCCTACCAGGGCACTTCGATGGCCGCCCCGCACATCGCAGGGCTCGCCGCGCTGCTCGAATCGGCCAAGCCCGCGCTGACCCCGGCCGACATCGAGTCCGCGATCAAGACCAACGCCCGGCCGCTGCCCGGCACCTGCACCGGCGGCTGCGGCACCGGTATCGCCGACGCCACGAAGACCGTGAACGCCGTCACCGGCACCCCCGGCGGCACGACGTTCAGCAACGCGACGAACGTGACGATCGCGGACCTGTCGACCGTGACCTCCTCGATCGCCGTCACCGGCCGCACCGGCAACGCCCCCGCCGCCCTCAAGGTCGACGTGGACATCAAGCACACCTGGCGCGGCGACCTGGTCATCGACCTGATCGCCCCGGACGGGACGGTGCGCAACCTGAAGACCTCCTCCGGCTCGGACAGCGCCGACAACGTCCTCGCGACGTACACCGTCGACGCGTCCAGCGAGGTCGCCAACGGCACCTGGAAGCTTCAGGTCCGCGATGTGGCATCGGGTGACACCGGCTACATCGACAACTGGAGCCTCACCTTCTAAAACACCCCGCACAACTGCGTCATCGCTGGTCAGGGGCGCGTCCCCGGCATATGCCGGGGGCGCGCCCCGCCGCCTGTACGTAAGCGTGCGTCCGTATGCCGGACACAAGGCCTGGACTGCGGCGGCCGGATTCGTATGCTCTGCTCCCAGGGCAGGGGGCCCGGACGTGTCCGGAAGGGGGTGGTGGGCACGTGACACCGGCGGTGTACCGCCCCGCGACGGTCGGGCGAGGGGAGCTCCTCGCGCGGCTGGACAGCGTCCTGCACACCCGTGGGCGCGCTCTGCTCACCGGCCCTGCCGGGGTCGGCAAGACGGAGGTCGCGCTGGCCGTCGCCGCGCGCGCCGAGTCCAGCGGCGAGAGGGTGCTCTGGCTCCCCACACTCCCCGCGGACCGCGACATACCCGGCGCTGCCGCCGCGGCCCTCGTCGCGTCCGTGTCGGCGAGCGTGTCCTGGCCCGTGCCGGGAGCCCACGGCGGCCCGGGAACTCCCCCCGGCCCGGACGGCGCCGGAGCTCCGGGCGGGTTCGACATTCTCGAAGGGCTGCCCGGTCCGCAGCGGACCGCCGTCGCCATGCTGTGCCGTGAGGCGCCGATCCCCGAGCACGGCTGGGACCCGATCGCCCTGCGGCTGGCCCTCGCCCAGATCCTGCGGACCCTCGCCGCGCGTGGTCCCGTCCTGCTCGTCGTCGACGGCGTCCAGCGCATCGACGCCGACAGCGCCGACCTGCTGCGTTTCGCTCTGCATCTGGCCCCGTCCGCGCTGCGGGTGGTCGCCGTCGAGACGCCGGCGGCGTACGGCCCCGACGCACCCCGCACCAGCGGGTCCCGGCCGGACGCGGCGGGGCCCGAGCCACTGTGGGTGCCGTCCGAGGCCGATGTCCTGTTCGTGCCGCCGCTGCACGCCGACGAGATCGCCGAACTCCTCATTCACCACCGGCTGCCGTCCCGGATGGCCGGCCGCATCCACAAGGCCAGCGGCGGCAATCCGCGCCTCGCGCTCGCCGTCGGCCGGTCCCTCGCCGACGCGCGGACGCCCGTGCACCACGCCGAGGCGCTGTCCCTCTCCGGGCGCGCCCGCGATCTCGCCCGCCAGCTGCTCGGCGCCGCGTCCCCCGTCGTTCGCGGCACGCTGCTGCTGGCCGCGCTGGCGCTGCGCCCCACGGCATCGCTGATCCGCCGCGCCGGCCGCCGCACCGCCGAGGCCGACCTCGCCGCCGCCGAGCGGGCGAATCTGATCTCCCTGAAGGAGGACGGGACGGTCGCGTTCACCGCCGGTGTGCTGCCCTCCACGCTGGTGCACGACGCCTGCTGGGCCGAGCGCAGCGACGGTCACGCGGCGCTCGCCCTTGTCGTGGACGATCCCGTCGAGGCAGTACGGCACCGGGCGCTGGCCACGGACGTTCCCGACGAGCTGCTCGCCGCTCAGGTCGCGGCGGCCGCCGACACCGCGCGGCGCCGCGGCAACAGCGCGCTGGCCGCCGAACTCGCCCTGCTCGCCGCCGAGTCGACGCCCGTGCAGCACGGCGCGCGGCGGCTCACCC
>NZ_JAGGOI010000049.1 GCF_018614585.1 Streptomyces sp. ISL-1
GGCCGAGGTTAAGGATCAAGCTCAGCAAGAAGCCGAGCAGTTCCTCTACCCACAGCGCATGACGGGCCACCGCTCGATGTTCCAGTCTTCAGCGCCCTGACACAACGGTCAGGAGGAGGATGACACGCGAACGCGACCCCTGTTCGTGATCAAAGGCTTCGACAACATTGATCATCGGGGGGTGCATCTCTCATGAACCGGGCAAACCATCAGTACGGGCACGCAGTCACGCGTTCGGCTCATCTCGCCAGCTGAGAACGCATCAACCCTGCCCACCCGAAGGCCTGCTCGACGGCGGCGCTCCGTCGCGGCGGCATACGGGGGCGTCGGGGTCGTCCTTCGGTGGCTGGAAGCTGTAGCCGTCGGGGCAGGCCCTGCCCCACTTCGCCCGGCGGCCCCTGCCCGCGTTTGCGGCCCGGCAGGGCCAAGCTCGCCCCGAGGTCCCGGAGGGCCAGCCACCCCCGCGGCGCCGTCCTTGCCGGGGGCTCCGGTCTGCCGGACGCCCACTCCGCGGTCATCCGGACCGAGCGCTGCGCGCTCTCACGCACCGGGGCCCGGCGGCCGGTCGACGGGGACGCTCCGCGCCCCGCTCTCTCGCTTCGCGCTGCCGGTCCCCTCGGCCCTCCGCGCTCCGTGCCACGGGGTGGTGGGGAAATGAGGTCGCGAATTGATCCGTACCCCTTGAAATGAATACTTAGAGAATAAAGTATGCGAATCGGTGGTGGCAGTCGGTTCGCAGCCGAAAGCGCACACTCCGAACCGAGGAGAACCATGCTGAACGAGAACGCCTGCCGTCACCTCTCCGCCGTCCCCGCCCCGGCCCCCGGCGCCCGGGCCGGAATTGCCCTACACGGAGGCTGAGATGGAGGACGCCATGGGCTACCTCCTGGCCCGCATGGTGCCGCTGACGCAGCGCACCGGCAGAAAGATCGAAGAGATCATCGAGTCCGAGATTTTCGGGCTGCTCGCCTGGCGTACGTCGCGGCCCTGCGCACGAACCCGCCGCTTCCCGAGACCGGTCCGGCCAGGGAACTCGACGCGCTCGCGTTCTCCTTCTGCGTCCGCATGCTCGCCGGCGCCCCCAAGGGCTTCGGCGACGTGACCGACCTGATCGTCCTGGACAGTATCCAGTGGTGTTTCCCGGCGCTCGATGCGGCCGCTCAGGCCCGGCACCTGCGGCTCGTCCAGGACTGACCCAACCTCCGGGGTGCAGCCGTTCGGCTGCGCCCCGGAGAGGAGCCGGTTGTTGGGAGGTCGCAGAGACGTTACCGGCTTTCGGTTGGCGGTCTTCAGATGCGGGCGAAGACGTTGACCACTATTCCGATGTAGAGGATGACGAGGATGGTCCAGAAGGTGTAGACGATGCCGGGGTGCCGGATGTAGAGGGGTATCCGGATGGTCGGGTAACGCCTGCGCAGTTCTCGTGGAGTGGGGAGGTCCCCGGGCTGCTGCTGAAGAGCCGCATTACGCCACACGCGGTTGAGTTCGGCTTCACGCCACTGCCGGGGGTTGAGCATCACGGCGGCATGGTCATCACCCACGATGAGTACCTCGCCGGCGATGCCGCTGGAGTCGATATGGGTGCGGATAAGGAAGCCGGGCCCTTCGACGGTGGTCAGCCGACGCGCCCAGTTGCGCACCACAACGGCGCCGTCCACGAGTGCCACGTACGCGTTCACGGTGTGCAGGACGGCGTAGGTCACGTACCACAGGAACGGGAGCGCGACGAGGACGATGGCCGCCGGTACGGCCGTCGGCCCGAGTCCCTCGCTGGTGCCGCGCCCGCCCGCGAGTATGAGCGTCAAGCTGATGCCCGGGAGGATGGCGGCCGGTACGATCGCCCATGCCACGCGGCCGAACCGGCTCGTGTCCGGGGATACGACAAATTCTGTGTAACGCTCACTCACGACTGATACCGCCTGCCGCGGCAGGCCGCGAGAAGATGCCTGTTGTTACTGACATCTTCCGCCCCCCAACTGCATCTTTCCTCTTCACTCCTGATCCCCCTTCATTGGATCTCGGTGACGTACCCACGTGCGATTGGCCACAACCGCTCGCCGTTCGACGGCGCTGACGGTGCTGTACCGGGCCGGTATGGGGGCCAGGCCATGCGGACTGCTGCCTGAACGCTGTGAGCGGGAGTCGGCGAAGCCTGCGTCGGCCAAGAAGACCGCCGCGAGGAAGGCCACGGCGAAGACAGCCGCCCCGAAGAAGACGGCCCGGAAGACCACGGCGAGGAAGCCCACACCTGCGGGGGAGAGGGTGCCCGCGCTCACTGAGCGGATCCATGAGCACCTGAGCGGGCAGTCCGAGCCGCGCACTGCCGGTGAGATCGCGAAGGCTCTGGCCGAGGCCCACCCGCACCGCACTGTCAACGTCAACCTGGTGCGCACGACGACGGAACGCCTCGTGGCCGGCAGCCGGGTGGAGAGGACCAGGCAGGGCTCCACCGTCTACTACACGGCCCTCCAGCAGGACGAGTCCGCGAGCACCGGGGCGACAAGCAACCGGCCTCGGTCGGCGTCTGACCCCGGCGCACCCCCCGCACGACAACACCCGGCTCTGTTGGGCCGGTTCAGCGGGCCTGCCCGCCCCTCCGCGGCCGCCCCGCTCCTGACTTCGCGGTCCGTGGTCCGGGCTTGCGGCGGCGCGGTTTGCCCTCGACGGGTGCTTCGGCGGGGGAGGAGAACGCGACCGGTACACCGGCTCGCGCCTGCGCCGGACCACTCCTCCCCTCCAGCACCTGGGCCGCGGTCCTCCGGGCGGGCGCAGGGGCGTGCGCGACGCCCCGGCGTTTTGTGGACAGCCTCCGGCATCTTGTGCCTGCTGGTGGGCTGGGGATTCGGCGCCGGCTACGAGATCGCCTACGTCCTCGGTGCGGCGCAACTGACCGCCGGCGCCGTCCTGCTGCTCCGATCGCCGTTCCGCTCCCCGGGCAGACCGTAGGCTGCGCCGTCCACTCCCGGCGCACCGCTGCGGAGACCACACGGCGCGGCTGATGTGCGGACAGGCGGATGCCCGCGGCCAGAGCGCTGTACCGCGGGCACTGGAACTGTGCCAGAAACCGCTGCCACCGGCACTTCGCGTGCCGCGGTGTGGGACAGGGCCCCGAGTGACACTGCTGTTGTCAGTGGTGGCCGTAATGCTGGTGGGCGTGGACGAGCTGATGCGCGGCCGGGTCTACGGCACCGACCACGACGATCCCGACCCCGGTCCGCGGCCGGGGCACGTCTACCGGGAGTTGGTCGGCGGGCCGTTGGATGGCGTGCTGCGGCTGCGGAGACGCGCCGCACGGCCAAGGGCAAGGCGTATGAGCGGGTGGTGGGCGAGATGCGTCGGGAGGCTCTGGCCGTCATCGACGCCAAGGGGCCCGGCTTCCGGCCGGTCCAGTGGGAGGAGTCGGCCCGGGTGTTCCGGGTACAGGGCGAGTGGACCGTCACGGTGTCCGTCAGCGGAACCGACCACACGGCCGTACGGGAGGCGTTCGCGGCCGGCCTGCCCGGCAGGCGCGACGAGATCCTGGCGGACGCCCAGAAGCGCATCCCGCGGGTCTCCGGGACCGTGCGGACTTCCACCAGCGACACCCCGGAGAAGGTGCGCAAGGCCTGGCGGCGGGACCGCCGCAGGGGCACTGTGCCGAAGCCCGCCACGGGTGCCTACTCGCCCGGCAGTTGGGTGACGTGGCAGCACCCCGAGACCGGACAGGCGTGCTCGGGCATCGTCACCAGGTGGCTGCTCGGCGAGCGGACCGACCCGGCCCGCCGCACGGTGATCCCCTCGGACGGCAGCGAGCCCTGGAACTGACACCCGGAGCAAAGCCGTCCGTTGGCCCGTGGAGCGCTGTCTGCGGAGAGGGGATGTCCAGCGTCGTACAACCAGGCGGCCACTCGGAGCAGCTGGTCAGCTGAGCGAGCGGGACCGCCGATGTCTGGGGCCGTGCAGCCGGCCCGGCCCCAGAAGCGGCGCGCCCGGCGGCCTCCCGGCACATCATCGTTCACGTCTCCTTGGGACCACTGTCATCCGGCGGGTCATCAGCGGTCCCCTCCCGCTGCATGGAGCAAGCCGAGAGCTTGAGGACCTCTGCCGGGGTCCTGCCGCTGCTGCGCCGGGCGGCCGACCAGGCCCTGCTCGAGTTCACCCACGCTGACCTGGGCGAGCAGGCCGAAGCGATCAGCACCGGAGAGCCGTACGTCTTGCGCGTCACTGTCACCTGAAATTCGCGGCGTACGAACCGATCCCGGGCGACGACGCGGCCATTCTCGGCAAAGTGGTCGCCGTGCTGCGCACTCTGTGAGAACCCCGGGAAAGCGGTCCGCCCGGTCGACGTGCGAAGGACGCCCGGGCGGACTCCGCTTCCCACACTGTCCTGTCGCTGGCCTTGACGCCGTGCACACGGCCGCAATCTGGGCCGAACGAGGCACGGCCCGACGCTGCCCTGACCGCTGATGCCGCCGTTGACAGGGCCGGTGTGTGAGCCGAACGAGTCGGCCGCAAAGCCGCTGCGGTCAGCGACCGCACACCCGGCTTGCTCGCCGATGCATGTTCTGCCGTTCCGCTCCGTGCCGCTCCTTCTCGATGCCACACTCTCGACCACCACCGCGACGCAGAGGGGCTGGAGCAATTGTCAAATCCTGTGGATCACGTAGCTCACTCGCTGTCGGTTGAGTGCGTGTGCCTGAACCCTGTTTCCCCTGGCCAGGTGGCAGTTCGGCGTGCGGGGATCGTAAAGTGCCGGTCGGAAAGCCGTCACCGTGACGGTTTCCCGACCGGCGGCAAGGCTGCGTCACCCGCCGGCAGCAGCGACCGCAGCGACGATTCCGGCGGCGTGGGCCTTGAGCGCCTCGTTCGCGAGCCATCGGTCGTAGGGCAGGTCGCACGAGCGGCCACGCCTCGGCCTGCCTGAACTTCCCGCTCGTCAGCTCCTGCTGCTCCGTCCGTTCCAGGAAGCTCAGGGGCGCACGCGAATGACGGTCTTGCCCTTGCGCCGCTCGGTCGGGTTGAGCGCGGGGACGGCGTCGTCGAGGGTCGCGACGGTTCCAATGTGCGTGCGAAGGCGCCCGTCCCGCACCCGGTCGACGATCTCCACCAGCTGACTCGGAACGGACTCGACGACGAAGTCGACCGCGAGACCGTCGACAGGGCGAGTCTCAGCAGGACCGACCACCGACACGAGCGTCCCGCCAGGCCGGATGATGCTCGCCGAGCGCCTCTGGATGTCACCACCGATGACATCGAAGACCAGGTCGACCCCTCCGATGTCTTCGAGATCCTCGTCGTCGAGGGCGAGGAACTCGTTCGCGCCGAAGTCGAGCGCCGCCTGACGGTCCGGCTCCCGCCCGGTACCGATGACGTAGGCGCCGAACTCCCGGGCGAGCTGCGTCACCACAGATCCGACCGCGCCAGCGGCGCCGTGTGCGAGGACGCTCTGCCCCGCCTGAAGACGACCGTGCTGGAACAGGCCTTGCCATGCGGTCAGGCCCGAGATCGGCAGGCTCGCACCCACCGTGAAGTCGACGGTCCCGGGCAGCGGCGCGAGATTGCGTGCCTCCACGGCCGCGTACTCGGCCAGGGTTCCATCGCGGTGCCAGTCCGTGATCCCGAACACCCGCTGGCCCAGCGAGAGTCCCGTCGTGCCGTAACCGAGGGAGGTGACCACTCCGGCGAACTCGTGGCCGATGATCGCCTGGGCTCGGTCGTGACCGGACCGATCGACCCACGTCGAGGGCCACTCCCACTCTGCCGGGACGAAGCCCGACGCATGGACTTCAACGACGACGTCGTTGATCGCCGGCGTCGGCTCAGGCCGCTCCGCCAGCTTGATCCCGGCCGCTTCCGCGCCCTGATCAGTCGCGACGATTGCCTTCATTTCTATCTCCAAATACCTCGTGCTCGCTGACCCTGTGCTCAGGCCTGTGACTGTGTGTTTTTGGCCAGAGTAATTGTCAATTCCTATGGATCGATGGCGCCGCCCGGTTATGCGCTGAGGTGTTCGTGAAGCATCTGCCAGGTTCCGGCGTGGTTGACGAGCACGTTGGTGCCGCGGCTTCTTCCTGATCGCGGCTGGCCGTCAATGGTTCCGGTCCAAGCGAATCGGTAGCGGCATACCGCATGGTCATCGCTGTGAGCGATCCACTCCAGGTCGTCGATCTGGTAGATCTCGTCGCGGATGGTGGCGAAGGTCTTGGCGATGGCGGAGAGGATGGCTTCGCGGCCGCGGTGCGATCCGTCGGAGAACCAGTAGACGGCGTCGGAAGCGATCCCGCGCGACCGCGCGAGCGCACGAGCGCATGAGCGGCATTGCGGCGTGAAGCGGGCGCAGGAGTGGTCAGCTCGGCCGCCAGTCGGCGGGAAGGGGAACGGCGTCAACAAACACCGTTCGGTCCCTCAGCTCGGCGGGTGACGCCGAGGCGAGGGGGGCATCGAGCCCTTCGACTTCACGGACGCGGAGCCGGAGCGGCGCAGTACCGGCGGGCATCCGCAGCATGGACGGGGTTTCCGGCTGATCGCTCGTCAGGATGTGGGACGGCAGAGGGCGCCAGGCGGGGATGTCGGCGGCGGGCGGGGTGGTGAGGTCGACCAGGTCGATCGCGCCGGGGACGACTCCGGGAGGCGCATGTGCCTCCTCCAGGACGGCTTCGAGGCGGTTGGGCGGGTTCGGGCCCGTGCCGAGGAGGGACACGCCGAGGTCGGGGCCGTTGCGCTCGATGACCAGGCGGCGGTCGGGGAGGAGCCGTACCGGGTCCGTCACGACAATGGGCGAGAGGGACAGCCCGGGCAGGCTGTTGGGCTGGAAGCGGGCGAGTGCGAGCCTGACGAAGGGCGCGTAGGAGGGCGCCGTCTGGGGCGGGGTGATCTCGATGTCGGCATACCAGCGGTCGCCTTCGCGGGTGACGGTGTAGGGAACGAGTACGACCGACGGGCCCAGATCCGGCGAGACGGAAGGCGGCTCGCTGAAGCCGGTGAACCAGCTCTTGGCGGCGAGTGGCGGAAGCGGCGCGGACGCGAAGAGGGGATCCCTGCCGAGCCGGGTCACCGGGACCGCGGGGGTGGCGCTGTCGGCGGCGACGAGGACGGCGAGGCGTTCCCCCTCACCGGTCTCGTACCAGGGGCCGGCGAGTTCCACCCGTAGCCGCCGGGACGAACGGGAACGCTCGATGCGGGTGGACGTCGCCTGGCTCTGCCAGCGGAAGGAGGGCGTCGTCGACAGCAGCGCGAGGTCCGGGGGGCGGGCGCTGGAGGGGATGGTGACGGGTGCCTGGGTGCCGCTCAGCTGGAAGGCTTCGTCGGGGTCGGTGGCGTCGAAGTACGCGCGGAAGCGGCTGATCGCCTTCAGCGTGTAGGTGACCGTGCGGTGTTTGGTGTCGCCGAACTCGTGGCGTATCGACAGGGCGGGCGGGTCGCCCCGATTGAGGGTCTCGCCGTACAGGTGGCCGACGGTCTGCTGGCGGTCGCCGTCGTTGGACCATTCACGCCAGGTCGCGGAGATCTCCAGCCTTCCGGTGCTGTCGGTGTTCAGCCCGGTGGGCGAGAAGGTGGGTCGCAGAACGGCGTTGGTGTCGTGCTCGGATCGTTTGACGTCCTCGCGCCGAAGCTGCCAGGTCGGCTCAGCGAGCGGGCGTCGCACGGCGTGGACCACGTGAATCCTGCGCACGGGTGAGAGCATCGGGTGCCGCCCGTTCTGGACGGTGACCTGCCACTGGTCGACCGGCATGGGGACTCCGGGGGTGTCGACCGGCCGGTTCAGCCAGGAGTTGACGGAGAAGTGGTCGAGGAAGTCGTCCTGGATGGTGGAGGACAGTTCGAGGACCGCCTCTTCGGCCCGGGCCAGCCGTATGTCCAGCTTGTCGCCCACCCAGTTGAGCCGGATGGGAGGGTTCGGGGCGAGCTGTTCGGAGAGTTCGACGTGCCGGGGATCGGCCGAGGGCCAGGGCTCCCAGTCGGTCCGCTCGGTGAGCGGTGTGCTGAGTCCACCGGGCGCGGCGGGAATGTGCGCGCTGATGCCCGTGGTCGCCGGGTCGGGTAGCGCCTTGGTGGGGTCGCCGGCTGCTTCGGCGTCCAGCGCACGCAGGGCCAGCTTCCAGGTGCGTTCGGTGAATTGCGGGCCGGAGTCCTCAGGGCTTTTCGGATCGAACTTCTTGTGCTGTTCGGCGAGGGCGAAGCTGACTGTGGGCGGGTGCAGAGTGCGCCGTTCGACCGCGGGGTACTGGGGGTTGGCGGCGTGGAACTGGGCGGCGTTCAGGTCGAGATCGCTGCGGATGACCATCCGCTCGATGGCCGCGCCGGTGCTGAATGTGCCGTCGTGGCTCAGCCGGGGCGGCTGGATGGGATCGCTGCGGGTGTAGAAGATCGTTTCGGTGGCGTTGGTGCTGCCCGGCGCTTCGTCCAGTCCGGGGCCGCTGCCGGTGAGGTCGGCGATCCGGATCCGCATCTGGTAGCGGGTCGCGAACCGTAGCCGGGGCAGCCTGCCCGTCGGGGGATCGAAGTGCCAGCGGAACACGTACGGAGGTGCCTGCTCGGGGTTGGGTTCAGGCTCCGCTTCACCGCCGAGCAGGTTCATGAACGGCAACGCCATGCTCCAGCTGTCCCAGCGGGCCACGACCTCGTCGGCGTGCAGGCGCCCGTCCGGGGTCTTGACCGCCGCGTATGGCTTGACGTGGCCTTCTTCGAGTCGGTTGCTGTCGCCCAGCGTTATCGTCCGGTCTTCGGGCCCCTCGACGGTGTAGGTGGCCCTGCGTTCGCACAGGGAATGCCATTCGGGGTCGTCACCGATCCGGATGTCGACCCGGTAGCCGAGCACCAGGTCCTCTGCCGTGAACTCGGCGTTGCTGAGGGCTCCGGTCCGGCCCGCGGCGATGCCCGCCCGGGCGGTGAAGTCGGACTGGCGGTCGGGACGGATCAGCATGAGCCCGCCCGTGCGCAGGTCCGGCAGCGCAGGCCGTCGTTCGCTGTTGCCGTCCAGTGCCCTGGCCTCGGTGCGCAGCGCGCGTACGGCTCCGTCGACGTCGAGCGTGCTGAGGGCCCAGCGCGGGGTCGTGGTGCCCGCCCAGTCGAGCAGGCCGACCCCGGTCAGGTCCAGAAGTCCCGTGCGGATCCCGCTGGAGTCGTCGGCGGGGGCGGGCCAGAACGCGTCCTGGTCCAGGTCGTACTTGGTCCAGGGAGAGGTGATGTCGATCGGCAGGTCGGTGCCGCGGATACGCAGGAACCGCGGGTCGGTACCGACATCCAGGCCGTCCACCTCGGCGCTGAGCTCGAAGACCAGCCCGAGGGCCTGCAGCACGGCGGGGTGTTCGCGCAGCATCGCGACGGCCCGGTGGAAGTCGATGGGCGGCGGGAGCGGCGGGAGCGGCTCCTCGGTCTGGACGGACGGCGACAGCGGGGTGCTAAAGCGTTCGATGCGCTGGCGGACGGCTGCCTCGCCCTGGGATGCGGGGCGGGTGAGGATGCTGGTGCATTCCCGATAGGACGTCACCACGGCCCGCGCGTCGGAGTATGTCGGGCGGACCAGGGGAGTGGGCTGCTGTTTCTGGGTGAACTGGTTGATAACCCCCGCGTCCCCGTCGAAGAAGGCGTGCCAGGCGTCGCTGTCGGCGACCGGTTCGTACACCGGAGCGCGGTCCGCCTCGTGGATGCCGTCGTCGGACTTGACCTGCAGTTCGAATGAGGCGTTGGCGAGGAGGGCGGGCCAGTCCTGCAGGCCGAGGTCGGAGAGGGAGCCGTCGCCGAGGCGGGGGACGACCATGACGCGGATCCGGGCGGTCGACGGGGTGGAGAGCCCGGCGGGCACTGATACCCACAGGAGTGTGCTCACGGTTCTCGCCTTCCCGGGTAGACACGGGCGAGCGTGTCCTCGCAGGCGGTCGCGAGCAGCTTTCCGTCGGGGCTGTAGGCCAGGCCGTTCACAGTGCCCGGATGGGCGAGCCGGCCGAGTTCGGTGCCGTCGACGGGATCGATGATCGTCACAGTGGGACTGGGTTCATCGTTGACGAGTGCCAGTTGCGGCTCGGTCGGGTGGAAGGCGAGTTTGATGATCGTCTGCGGGAAGGCCAGAGCCGAGGTCAGCTTCGGCGGGTCGGCCGTGACGTTGAACAGCTGGACTGCGTGGTCCTTGCCCGCGGTCGCCAGCAGCTTGCCGTCGTGGCTGAACGCGGCGGCAGTCACCTCCCTGGTGTGAAGGGACTGCGCGAGCTTTCGTCCGGTGGCGGTGTCGATGATCAGTACGGCTCCGTCGTCGCCGCCGGTGGCCAGCATCGAGCCCTGTGGGCTGAAGGCGATCGCCCTGATTTTCCCGTCATGGGGGAAGCGGAAGAGTTCCTGGCCCGTGGCCGGGTTGAGGATCCGGGTCGAACGGTCGGTACAGGCCGTGGCGACGAACCGGCCGTCAAGGCTTGCGGTCACCAGGGTCACCGCCTGTGGGTGGGTCAGTTTCCACCGTTCTGCACCGGTGTCATGGGCGAGGCGGCGCGCGGTCTTGTCGCCGGCGGCGGTGATCACGTCGTCGTCCCCGTCGGCGGGGAGGAACGCGAGCGCGTTCACTGGTGCGTTGTGGGGGACCTGCCAGAGTTTCTCCCCTGTGAGTGACGTGAACAGGCGTGCGCCGCCGTCGGATCCGCCGGTGGCGAAGTGGCGTCCCTCCGGGCTGAGGGCCAGGGAGGTGATCACCCCGGGGTGGACCTTCTCCAGTACCGGTTCGCCGGTGTCGGCGTGGAACACCGTTGCCGTGGCTTGGGGTTCCTGGCTCACCGCGACGGCGACCGGGCCGGGGGAGGAGGCGAGGGCGATCTGCTTCACCGGACCGCCGAAGGCCCGATGGGACACGCTCGTGGGGTTCATGTTGTGCACGCGGACGAATCCGCCCCCGCACAGCGCCAGTCGTCGTCCGTCGGCGGAGAACACGAGGTTGTGCAGGGGGTCTGTTGCCTGCTCCCACACGGTGGTGCCGAGCCGGGAGTTCACCACTTTCACTCCGCCCGCCGACGCGATCGCGATCTCCGGGAGAACAGGGTTGAACCGGACCTTGGCGGAGTTGCCCACCGGAGTTTCGAAGAGCCGGCTGCCGTCGGCTGCGTCCCACAGTGTCATCGTCCCGGGCAGGACCGTCACCAGTCGCCGGCCGCCCGGGCCCAGTACGGTCGGTTGATCACCGACGAGTGGATCCTGGAGGTCCACCGTCGAGCGGGTGTCACCGGTCTCGGCATTGAGGGTGATCACCTGACGCTCCGTCGAGACGACGAGGCTGCTGTCGTTTTCGGCGAAGGTGAACTGGGTGACGGGTTCGGGGAGGGAGGTGACCCATTTCGTCGCGCCGGCCGTCAGGTCGATGAGGGTCACGCGTGTGGAGTCGACCGCCACCAGCCGCTTCGAGTCCCGGCTGAAGGCGGTCGGGAGCAGCGGCGCGGAGACGAAGAGCGAGCCTCGTTGGTCGCCGGTGGCCGGGTCGAGCAGCAGGATCCGCTCGCCCGAGGCGGCCAGCAGTCTGCCGTCGGGGCTGTAGGTGAGGTGCTTGGTCTCAGCCGTGGGTTCGTCATGCCCCCACAGCAGAGTGCCCGACTGGACGTTGACCGCACTGAGCCGATCCGGAGGCCTGGGGGTGTGACCCACGACGCGCAGGCGGCCGGCCTCTTCGCGGTTGAACCTTTCACATTCGTCACGCAGTTGGGGCGGGAACTCGTTGCAGTCCTGGAATTCCACGAACTCCGTGATCGCCTCCACCCTCCCCAGTCGGCCCGCGACGGCCACGAGCCGTCCGTCGGGGCAGAGCGCGACGGATCTGGCGTCCAGAGTGTCCTTGGTCCAGCGTGTGTCGCCCGTCGCGGCGTCCAGAGCGGCTATCAGGCCGGTGTTCGACGCAGCGGACGTGGAACGGACGAAGGCGACCAGGACCTGCCCGGTCCCGCTCCAGACGACATGCGACGGAGTGAAGGAAAGGGTCGCCGTGGCCAGCACCTCACCGATCGTGCTCATCGCAGGCCTCCTGTCGGAACGGGGACGAACGCGGCCTGGTAGGCCCGCCAGCGCTCCAGTCCGTCCTCGGTGTCGCGCGCGTCGAGGACAGCGCGGTCTTCCTGGCCTCCGCCGCCGGCCAGCACCCAGGTGCCGCTGTCGAGTTCGATGCTGTCGGACCAGAGGGTGAGGTCGATCTCAAGGACCAGAGTCGCCCGGCCGACCAGGGCCTTGGTGGTGGACTGGTAGGCCAGCGTGATGCACAGCTCGATGGACACCGACACCAGCCCGAGGATCTCGACGCACCCGCCGATCCGCAGATAGCCGGTGAGCGTGACCGCGCTGCCGGCCAGCTCGAACCTGACCCCGCCGAAGGCGTGGACCTCACCACGGGCGACGATGAAGTCGACGGCGAGCATCGCGCCGAATTCGAGTGCCGCCTCCAGCCGCCGCAGCCCGGTGTGGTCGATTTCCAGTTCCAGGTATCCGCCGCCGCCGAACATCATCACGGCCAGCCTGAACGGGTTCTCCCGGCTGGCGAAGCCGAGGGTCACCGACACCGGCCGTCCGTCGAACGGGATGGCGATCTCGGTGTTCACCGCGAGGTCGCTCATCACGAACGCGCCCGCGGTGACCGAGGGGAGCGGCAACGAGTACTGCGCGACGATTCCGGCCGGCGTCACGTCGACGTTCGGTTCGATGTCGCCGAGGTCGACGGCTTCCCCGAGTTGTTCGAGCAGTTGCAGTTCGCCGAGGAACGTCACGTCCGGCCCGTCGGTCTCGATCCTGGGCGGGCCTCCACTGTGGTGAGTGAAGGTCAGCGACGCGAACTGGAGCTGGAGCAAGGGCTTGGACGGGGTCGGCAGCACCAGGGCGAAGTCACGTACGGTGCACAGGGTGTCGGACCCGTCGGCCGACACCGTCACGGTCAGATCCAGGGTGCTCTGACCGGTGGGCTGGAAGGGCCCGCTCTTCTTGAGCTTGACCCCTGTCCATGCCATTCTCGCCGCCGGCGGTTGGCCGGGCTTCAGGAGCGAGGCGATCTCCGGGGGTGCTTTCAGGTCGGTGACCAGGTCCTTCAGGGAGAATCCCAGCAGGGTGGCGTCGGCGGGGAAGAGGCTGCCGGGGTCTATGAGTCCCGTTCCCGGGTCGGGCAGCGCCCCCAGATCGATGGGGCCCAGGGTGCGGGACAACGCGTTTGTTTCGATGTGGGGTGCCACGAGTCCACCGGACCGGGCTGTGCGGCCGACGAAGCTGATGCCGAGCGGCGTAACCATGTCCAGCAGCAGGTCCTGCGTTGCGCCCTGGCTCAGGTAGTCGGCCCGGAAGCGGACCGCGCACGGGGTGTCGTCGCCGAGCAGGGTCCGCAGTGCGGGCAGCCTGACCTCCAGCGCCGTGAGCCGCGGTCGGTACCCGGTGGAGTGCAGGCTGCCTTCGACAGTGATGCTGTGCACCTCGTGGACGTCGCCGTCGTGGCGTGTGTCCGCCCTGACGAGGTCGATGGGAATTCCTGGAAGCGGGACGACGGAGTGCTGTTTGTGGACCTCTGCGAGGTGATTCTCCAGGGCGGGGTCGGTGAGCGAGGTGAAGCCGGGCTGTGACACATCGGGGACGAACAGCAAGGGCATGGTGAAGCGGACGTCGCGGTCGTGAGCCGCGCACCGTACGGGGAAGGCGACCGGTCCGTCGTTCGCTGTGGACGGCTCGAAATAGGCGGCGGGGTGAACCTCCTCCGTCGCAGGGTCCTCGAAGTCCTGCCACTCCGCCCTTTTGAGGTCCGGATAAGCGAGCGTGGTGATCTCGACATCCCCGAACGGGAACGCACGGGCGGCGGGTCCTTCGGGGGGCGGGTGGCGTACCGGCTCGGTGACGGTGAGGACGAACAGGCTCCGCAGTACGGCCGCGTGCCCGGCCATCTGGTCGAAGATCCGTTCGCTGAGCTCCACGTATTTGGCCCGGTGGCCCAGTGGATAGAGCACGCCGGAGGTCACCGTGCGGACGCGGACGTCCCGGCCGAGTACGGCCTCGTGCTCCCACGCGAAGTTCTCCCACAGGCCGGTGGCTGACAGGGTGCCGCCCAAGACGCTCAGTTCGAGCCTGCTGGCCTGTGCGGGACGCACACTGGCCTCGGCGGCGAGGCGTGTCCGTTGGGCCCTGTCCAACGGGATGGCGAAGCCGGGGTCGTCTGCCTTGGCGGTGTCGGGCTCGATGGCACGCAGGGCGAGAGCGGCGTCTCGTGAGGGGGTTCCCGGCTCCGGTTGGGCGGCGACGAGCCGGGCCCGCCAGAGACCGGAGACGCCCGCGAGCGTCAGGGGAAGCACGGGATGGAGGGACATCACGTCGTGACCGCCCTGGCGATCCTCGAACGAGAAGATCGTCCGCCAGGGCAGTTCGAGCGCCGTGTCCAAGTCCCCCGGAGGGGATACCGGCGGGATCGGCCGGCCTCGGCTCAGCGCCGTGAGAATGCCGTCCACCGTGGGCACGAGTGTGGTGCCGCGCGACAGAGCGAAGGCGATCCGGCTCGGCCCGGAGAGAGCGGCCCGCCAGACGGGCACGGGGGCGCCGGAGCCGGAAGGCAGGATCAGCGGCGGCGGATCCTCGCGCCGTGAGGTCTCCTCGGCCACATGCTGAGGCGGAAAGGTGAGCAGGAGACGGGCGTCGTCTGTGTCCGCCGTGAGTACGGGCAGACCGTCGGGGCGTCTCCCGGTGAGTGTCAGGCCGGACAAACTCACGCCGAGCAGCAGGTGATCCGTGGATCTGACGAGCAGAAAGTTCGGCACAGCAACCACCAGTCGCAGGGGCCGTATCCTTCGATTTCTTCCCGGACGCCCGGAGGGAGGACTCACACCAGTGGGGGAGGCGTGTCCTGGAAATGGCGACGTGAGGGAGCGTTGACGCGTCAACCTCAGTGGATCCGGTCGCGCGTCGCTGGTCCTGGTCGCTCAGCGAACCAGTACGCGAAGCTGCGTGACGCGAAGGTCGCAACTCTTGAGGTGAGGATCACTTCCACGGTATGGCGTACCGCCGCAGCACGCCAGTTGATGCCTCAGGACAGTGTGCGGCGGCCGGCCCAGGGCCCGCGTCGGCGATGGACCCGCGGTTGCGGGCCCCTCGCTGTGGCGCGACGCTGGTAGCTCGTTGGCCGGCGGTCCCGGCGTGGTGGCGCCCGGTGCGGGCGGGGGCCCATCAGGTGCGCCGCCGATCGGGCTCCAGGGACGCGAGAAGTCCTTGGGGCTCACCATGAACCCCGGAACCTGCAGGCAGAAGACGAAACCGGTCGTGGACTCACCGGTGGACGTGGTCGGTCTGCTGGCCTTGATGTCCGTGATGATCTCACTGAGCACATCCGCGGCGAGAACATGGGGCTCGTTGTCCATGGCAATTCACTTTCTTGCGTGCTGGATTGAGGCCATTGCTCCCGCGCGGAGATCGGAATGGAAAGGACTTCCTTCCTCTTAGGCGGAGCGTCAGTTTCCTTAGAAGGCAGAGCAGATGCCGCTCGTCGCGGAGAACAGGGCCGGAAAACCCTTCCCCGTAGCCACCAGGTTGAGGAGGTTGATGAGTTGACCGGCGGTCTTCGCAGCCTCGTCGGCCCCCGGTGCGAGGAGGGTTATCGACTGCCAGGGACGGCCGTTGTAGCGGAAGCAGAAGGGGAATGGGAACAGCTGGATGTCGGTATTGACCGCGACCGCGTTCGGCAGCGAGAGCGTGCCAACGGCGGTGTGGCCCGTGGCCAGGTTGTGCTCCTCCGCGGCAGTGGTTCCGTCCACTTCGGCTGCCAGGTCCTGGGCGACCTGACTCTCCTCGTCTGGGCACCAGGCACCCCAGACCGGCGACAACTCAAGGGAGTCCGCGACGAGATCGTCGAGTGTGGGCGTCAGGTCCGTGTCTTCTCCCATGGCGGTTCTCCTTCGTGTGAAGGGACACGACCCAGCAATTCGCAACTTCACCATGGATCAGAATGCGCCGTGTTGCAACTCCGGACAGGCTGCCGGATTCTGGGGGTTGAGGCGAAGGAGGCGCAATCATGGCGACAGTCTCGGTCAGCCCTCAGACGTTCAATGTGGCCGTTCTCCAGGTCACCGGCACCAATTCCACCGGACTGGGAAGCTCCTTCAATGTCGGAAGCCTGGCGCCCGTTACGGACACGGCACTCGCCAGTCCCGGGGTGAAGCTCACCGTCGACATCCAGGCCGAGAACACCAAGGGCGAGGTCAACTCGCTCACGGTCGCCGTGACCGACCCGTCCGGAAGTAACGGCTTCTTCGGGCAGGGCACGATCACCTGGGACGACGGTGACTCGGGCGTCGCCTGGATCGAGTTCACCGGCTTCCCGCTCCGGGCCGACCAGGTGACCGACACCGGCGAGTGCGGACTCTCTCTGCAGACCTCGGCCGAGGACGTGGCGGTGCGGGTGTTTACCGAGTAAATGTGCTGGCGGAACGAGCCCGACTATGTGCTCACGCAAGCAACGAGCCGAAGCTAAGATCAGGGTAGCGACAAGGGAATCTTGACTTGCTTCCTCGTTGATGCGTCGGCCACATCATTGCGCAGAATCCGCGTTCGCCGGGACCTCGTCGAGCAGCACCAGCCGGTTCAGCTCCAGCGACTCCTCGTACGGCCGGTTCTGCGCACCGTTGGGCGCGCTTTCCGCAGGTCACGGGGTTTCTACCTGTGAATCAGTGAGCTCTTGCAGCGTGGCCACTGATCGGGTGATGACGTAGGGGTCCGCAACGGACAAGGCTCCCGTGCCGTTGAGGGAGGTGTTCGAAGCCTCATGCGGTGCGGGCGAAGGTGGCCCACTCGCGTACGGGGGTGCGGTCGATACAGATCGCGCAGCCGCCGCGCGCCCACACCGACTCCGCGATCAGCTTCTCCAGGACGCTCTTGCCCGCTCCCAAGTCCCCGACGATGCCCATCGAGGCGGACGCATCCACCTTGGGCGCATCCGCGACATTGATCATCACGGGGCGGGTGGTGCCGCAGTCCAGGTCGAAGCCGAGGAACATCCCGTTCGGGTCGCCGACCTCGCCCACGGTGAAGGCGCCGCCCAGCGCCCAGTCCTCGGAGATTTGGTGCTGGGTGAACTCCCGCACCACACCGGGCCGCACCGTGCCGGGCAGGCCCAGGGAGAACAGGGCCTCCTGCAGACCGGCCGGGCGCACCGCTCGGTAATCGGCGCCGCCGAGCAGCGCGGCCAGGGCCCGCGCCCGCGCGTCGCAGACCGCGGCGGTCGGGCCCCACACCGTCAGCACGGTGACGGACTGCACCTCGACCTCGACCGACGTGCGCGACAGGCGGGCGTCCAGCTCACCCAAGTCACGGGCGGCCTCGGTGAGCGAGGCCGGCATGCCCGTGGGGCGGGCGTCGTACTGGTCTGCCTGGTCGATCAGCTCGTTCTTCTTGCGCCGCACCTGGTCCCGCGCCTTCTCCGCCGGTACCAGCGTGAGATCGACGGTGTAGTCGACGGGGAAGTCGAGAGTCTCCAGCTGGGCGAACAGGTCGGCGGCGTCCTGGCTGACGGCGGGCGGGCACTCGGCCAGCGCCAGCTGTGCCTGGTAGCCCACTCCGGTGTCGGACTCGACCTGCAGCCAGCGCCGCCGCAGCGGAGACGCCGTGTTCAGCCGCCACCAGGCCTTGCGCCCCGACCGCGTTATCTGTCCCGCCCTCTTGAGCTCGTCGACATCGTCGAGAGCGGGGTCAACGCCGCCTTCCTGCAGGCGTACTTGGCCGAGGTCGGCATAGCTGGGGGAGCGCAGCACGCCATCACGGATCTGCCCGCCGAACAGATCGCTGGCTTCGGCTTCCGTCAGCAGCGGCTCGCGCAGCCCGCGGTGGAGGGCGTGCTGGATCATCCACACGATCTCCGCCGGGCGGGCCGGACGACAGGCGATGCCGCCGGCGAGCGCGGCCTCCACCCGGGCGGCCTGCTCGCGGTAGGCAGTCACCTCACGCCGCGCCACCGGCACCGGCTGCATGCCCAGCATCGGGGACAGCTCCGCCCACGCCGCGCCGAGTGATGCCGACACCTTGAGGCCGCCTGTCTCGGTCTGCAGCGGCACCGCCAGCCACAGCGTGCGGCGGTGCATCTCCTGACCGTCCAGAAGATCCAGCGTCGCTTCGACGTTCTCCACCCACGGATGCGGACCGTGGCCCGGGCCCGTCTCGGCCGGCTCGATGCCCTCGATCATCCGCAGGGCGATCTCACCCGGATCGACCTGCGCACACAGACCGAACAGCTGCGGCGCCCCCGACAGGGAGCGGGTCAGGTGTGTGATCTTGGCGAGCTGCTCGTCACGGACAGCCGTCGGCACGTACGTGCCCTGGACGGTCTCCTCGCGACGGCCCTGTGCGTCCGGGCCTGGGTGCAGTCGGTAGACGCCCCACACGCTGCCGTGTGTCGACCAGACCAGGTGCCCGGCGATGTGACGGATCGGCACCCTCACCGCACACCCCCTTGCTCGGCGAGCGCGAGCAGCTGCTGCACACCCGACACCGGCCGCACCGGTGCCGCGGGAGCAGCCGACACCGTGAGGCGTCGCGCCGACAAGCGCGGCGTGGCCGGACGCCGGCGCGGTGTCCGCTCCTCCGGCCGCCGAGCCGGACGGAACGATGCGGCCACCGGAGCGGGGGCGAACGCGTCCTCCACGATGAATCCGCCGAGCAACGGCCGGGGAGCGCGGTCACGAGCAGCGCGGCCGCCGATCCGCCCCCCGTGCGGCTGCCAGCCCAGCAGCATCCAGCCCAGCGCCGCCTGCATCGGCGCCCGGCCCCTGATCTTCGGACGGCGCACTGCCCAGATCGCCAACAGCCAGGCCGCAATCGGGACGGGGCCCATCCACGACCACCACGCGATCGTCTTGACCAGAAGGAAGCCACCGCCGACGGCGACCGCGATCTGCGCAGGTGTGTAGGGACCGAGCGGGATGCGCCAGTCCGCCACCTTCCCCAGCACCCACGGATGCCGGCGGGCGGAGGTGTAGAAACGCCCCACCCGCCCCGCGGCCGCCGCGCTCACAGCCAGCCTCCAGCACCGGCAGGGTGCTCCCGCGGGGCCGGATCGGAACTGCGCACGCCCTTGGCCGGGTTCTTCACCTCGTCCTCGAACATGCCCGCCAGGCTGTTGCGGGAGTTGTAAAGACCCAGCGCGATGATCATCAGCAGCAGCGCGCCGATTCCCGCCTTCAGGCTGAACTTCTGGATCATGATCACGACGACCAGGCAGACCAGACCGGCCTGAAGACCCTTGGTCGCCCAGTCCTTGAACATGTTGATCCACGAGTCGCCGAGGTCGTCCAGCTGCCCCGCGAGCATCAGGCTCTGCACGGTGTTCACCGGGCACCCCCGTCCTGGGCGGTCCCGGACTCCAGCGCGGCAACTTCCCAGCGCCCCGAGCGGGACTTGAGGGCGAGCTCGTACCCCAGCGGCCACCGCCCGCCCTCATCCCGGCCTTCCACCTGGGCCAGGACGCGCACCGCGGTGCCGTCGGCCGGCACATGCTCGACGGCCGCCGCTTCCTCGACAGCGAGCACATGCTGGACGGTGACCACCTGGTACGCGGCGGGGGAGACGGCCGACAGCTTCACACCGGGAGCGAGGTAGCGGCCTACCTCGCCGGCACCGGTGAGGTACGCGGAAAGGAACTCCCCGACCGCAGACGACAGATCCCCTTCAGGGACAGTCACCCCGTACGGCGACTTCGGCGCCTCAGCCCGTGCCGGTCCGGTCACCACGCCAGGCGCGCCGGTCACCGTGAACGAACCGCCCGCACGGTCGACGACAACCGGCACGGCGTAATTGCGCACCCGGCCGTCGGCGTACTGCGCAGCCACCGTCACCGACCACGTGCCCCCTGCGCACTGCGCACTGCGCACCGCCATCACGGACTCCGGCTTCGACTGCGCACCGGAGACCAGGTCGGGTAGTTCGACGTCCGGCGCCATCGACTGCGCGAGACGAGCCTGCGCACTCGTGGCGTCGTCCGCGCTGCTGCGCAACCACGCGCTGACGAACAGCTGCGCATAGCCGGCCGGGTCGGCCGCGACGGCCGCGGTGCGCACAGCCGCTGGCTTGTCCGAGGGGGCGGCCTTGGCGGTGGCCGGGCCGGACATCACCGCGACGCCCAGGGCGATCGGACCGGCCGCGATGGCGGTCAGGACCGCCAGACGTGAAACGCGGACGCGGCGCCTCATCTTCTCCAACTCGACGCCTGCGGCCATCGGAGGAGCAGCATCGCTCTCCAAGGCCTGCTTGCCAGGGGACATGGTCAAACTCCCAGGTCAGATCGTGTACTTGCTGACCTTGAGAAAACCCGCAGGCCCCGACCAGACCACCGACCACGAGCCCCCGACCACGGTGACGATCCGGCAACATGCGCACTGGGCTGCCATGGTCGGGGCTGTGGTCGGCCCGACCACAGCCCCGACCACGGGCCCCGGGCATGCCAGAACGGACCACCGTCGTGAAGAGGGCGGGGACGGCAACTGGCCCAGCGAGCCCAGGAGGTACAGAACAGACGGAGAGATCGGGCGCGCGCCACCTCCGGAAGGAGGCCGTGGCAGCCCGGTTGCGCACGACTCTGCCGGTTGCGCACCCCCGAGGCTGACGGCGCCTCCCACTGTGCGCAGTCGGCTACACATGCCGACTGCGCAGGACCCGCTCTCGTTGCGCAGCCGCATGCGCAACGAGTGCCGCCGTCGCTGCGCAACCGCGGTTGCGCATCCGCCGAGCACCGGGGGAGACCCATGGTCGGCCCGACCATGAGCCCGACCACGGCAGCCCAGTGCGCATGTTGCCGGATCGTGACCGGTGGTCGGGGGCTGTGGCCGTCAGCCTGGTCGGGGGCGCCGGGTGAGCTGACGGCATGGATCTCGCGTACGTCTCCTCGCTCAGCGGCCCCGGCCACCTCGCGCCCGCACGCCCGCCCCAGGGCATCGGCGGCCGCGCGCACATGGCGCGCGAGGAAGCACGATGAGCCGCTTCCGGGCGGGGATCCGCCGTGGGGTGATGGCGGCGGACCAGTTCACCCAGATCGCCAACGGCCTGTTCCGCGACAGCAGGCTCTGCTTCAAGGCGAAGGGAATCTTCGGCTACATCAGCACCCACCGCGCCGGCTGGCATGTGACGGTCGACGACCTCGTGCGCGCCGGACCCGACGGGCGGGACGCCGTACGCGGCGGCCTGAGCGAACTACAGAGGCACGGCTACCTCACCCGCGAACAGCTCAGGCACGACGACGGGACGCTCGGCGAGATCGTGTACTCGATCACGGACCGCCCCGCTCCCGTCGACGCCGACCTGGCGCCGACGGCCGGCACGGCGTTCGCCTTGCCGGCGGGTGAGGCGGGGCCCGGCTTCGGGGCGGGGATCCGCCGCGGGGTGATGGCGGCTGACCAGTTCACTCAGATCGCCAACGGCCTGTTCCGTGACTCAAGGCTGTCCTTCAAAGCCCAGGGCCTGTTCGGGCTCATCAGCACGCACCGGGACGGCTGGCGGATGAGCGTCACCGACCTGGCGCGCCGCGGCCGCGACGGTGAGGCGGCCGTCAAGAGCGGGCTCAAGGAGCTGGAGAAGTTCGGCTTCTTGCTCCGGGAACGCGAGCGCAACCCCGACGGCACCCTCGGCGCGGCCGCGTACTTCATCACCGACCTGCCCAGCCTGCAAAACAGCAGGTCGCAACCGATGTCGGGATTTCCACCGGTGGATAACCCGACGTCGGTTAATCGCCCCACTAAGAACACCAACAGAAAGAAGACCAACAAGCAGAAGACCAGATCCGTCCCTCCGTGCGACCGGAGCGACGTCGCGCGAACACTCCAAGGGGCGGACCAGCCGGACGCACCCGCGTCCCTGCCGGCCGCGCTCCCGGCGGACGAGATGCATCCGGGGATCCAGCTGCTGCTCGAGATCGGAGCGAGCCGTCCGGAACTCCTGCTGACCGGGAAGGTGCTGGCCGATCAGGGCCGCGTGCTCACCGTGATGATGGACGCCGGCTGGAGCAGCGAGCAGCTGCGCCACGTCATCACCGACCGGCCCTTGCCGCAACCGGTGCGCACCACGGTCGGTGCGATCATCGCCGCACGCCTGCGGGCCGCTCAGGCCTACCCGCCGCCCGCCGCGCTGGACAGCCGTCATCACCGCGGCGGGGCCCTGGAGGACGAACCGCATGGGTGGCCGGTGACCGGGCGGTTGTCCACGGGGTCCGCCGCCCGCACGGTGACCGAGGCCCTGACCTACCGAGCGCTCGTCGAATGCGCCGGCTGCGGCGTTCCCGGAACCGCTCCTGGCGAAGACCTCTGCCCTGCCTGCCTCCGCTGGCCGCCGTGCCCCACCTGTTCCGGACCCACACCCCGGCGCGCCCACCCCGACGGCGACGGCCGCTGCACCACCTGCGCCACTGCATCGACCAACCTGCTGGAAGGAAGCACACCATGACCACCCATGCACCGCCAACGGCCGGGATCGCTCAGCGGCTGAGCCCGTTCCAGCAGCAGCCGCAGCGGTGGGAGAGGAAACGCTCCCGCGCCGCGCGCGACGGCCACGTCTGCTGCGGCTCCGGTTGCGCGGCCAACTGCGATCCCGTCCTGATCCGTGAACGAGCCGGATGGGGATGGATCGACTGGAGCGTCTCGGCCGACGGCAGCCTGCCCGAACAGCCCCACCGGATCGCCGTGTTCACCCCGATCGCGACCCGCTCCCAGCGCCTTGGCCGGCGCTGGCTGGCCAGGCGTCCCACGAACCGGATCCGCCTCGGCCCCGTGACCGTACGATCGACCACCGCCGTCGTCACGGCCCTCACCCTGCTTGCGGCCACCCTCGCGCTCATCCACGGCGTCCCCGTCAGCATCGTGCTGCCGGCGGCCGCCCTAGCCCCACTGCTCGTGGAGCATCTGCCTGACCGGCTCGATGCCCGCGCCGGCGAGAACGTCCGGATCGTCGAGGCCGAAGCCGCCTGCCGCTACCTCCAGCGCCTCACCGCTCTGCACACCGGCCTCGTCGAAGCGGCCGTCGGCAGCGACCGCTACGAGGTGCGGCGCGCTGTCGAAGTCGGCCACCACCAGTTGTTCGACACCGCCGACCTGCTCCAGCGCCACGACACCCGCTCGGCCTCCAGCGAGCTCATCGCCCGGGAACGCCTGATGCTGCAACTCGCCTTCCAGACCGGCCAGATCGTCACGCACACGGCGGGCGACGCACCGCCCGCCCGCCCAGACCGGCCCGGCCGGCAGCAGCCGCTGGGTCCCTGTCCGCCCGGGCCCCGCCGGCAGCCCCAGCCCTCAGCCGACCACACGACCCCCGTCACGACGAAGGAGGAAACGCACATGCCCCAGGACGGTCCCGAGCAGCCCACCAGCGAGGTGTACCTGCTCTTCGCGCACGAGGCCTACTACCCGGCTGCCGCACAGGAGATCAATACCTCGCTCGTAGCCGCAGCCTCCCTGCTGCACCCACACGTCCGGCAGCCCGACGGCGCCCGCATCTACGACTGCCTCACCCGCGGCCGCCGCCAGGGCGAGATCGTGCCGTTGTCCACGCTCACCCACGAGCTGGACGGCGGTGCGCGCTGGCCGGAGGTCGGCGATTGGGAGGCGGTCACCGCGGACCTGCTCCAGCTCATACAGGACCGTGAATGCGACGCCCTCAGCCTTCGCCTGCCGGACATCGCCCGTGCCCTGGTGTGCTCCGGCCCGCACAGCGAGGTCCGGGCCTACGACCCGGCGGCTGGGCGGTATCAGGTGTACGGGCCCGCCGACCGTATCGAGGTCCTCGTCGAGGTCGGGAAGCAACTGTCCTGGGCGGAGGCGGGGTGTGCTCTGTGGCCGGGTGACGGCCTGCTGGTTCCCGCCAATCCCGGGGAAGCCAAGTGATGTTCGGCTACGAGGCGTACGAAGTCTGGGCGGACTTCCGCAGACTGCTGACTCGGTGTACACGCCCCAAGCACCGCGGCCGCCGGCGGTCAGTCCGGGCGGGAGACGGCACCGGGCCCGTCACTGCGTCCGGGAACGACGGCGGCAAGGACCCCCAGCCCGGCCGCTGAGGCGAGACGCAGGCGGTCGCGCCGCACCAGGTAGTTGTCTGGGCGGCGCGACGGCCGTGCGTCTGCTCCAGTGCTCGGCTGGCAGTCTCACGACCTGTCAGGGGCCTTCTGTCTCACGAGACGTGTCATTTCCTAGGAGCCGGCAGAGTCCCGGGCGCTGACCTGCGGTGTCTCACGCCTGAAGATCAACATAGATCGTCCGTGAGATCGGGATATGGCTCGTGAGACCGCAGATCATCGTGTAGGACTTCGCCTCATGGCCGACGGCACCGCGCACCTGCGCTGCCTCACGGTAGCCAAGTCGGCAGAAGGACGTCACGGCGCTTCTGTAATAGCAGGCTGCACCGGCAGCGAGGGAGATCGAGTTACCGCCGTTCACCGACCACGCTGGAGGCGGAGGTGTTCGATCGATGGCCGGACGGACGAGCAGGGCCCCCGCGGTGGCGCTGTGCGGGATGGTGGTGGCAGTGGGGGTGACAGTCGTGGCGGCATCGTCCGCGTGTGGGCCAGAGAGGCTGCAGGGCGTGGTGAGAGGCGTCGTTGTACGGCCGCCGGGGCAGGATCCGCGATCCGGCGCGGGCGGCGGGAACAGCGCATCCGTGCCGGTGAACGGCGATCCGGTGCGGGCGCGTGACCAGCGCGGACACATTGTGGCGAGCACGGTCACCGCACCGCCGGACGGGTCGTTCTCCTTCACCCTGTCGCCCGGGTCGTACCGGATCACCGAGGACATCTTCGGCATCGGCCGACAGGCCGAGGTGCGCGCCGGCTCGACGGTTTCGGTGACGCTGACCGTCCCCAGCGCGCGCTGAATCGGGACGCCCCGGACGGCGTACCCGATCGGCCGGGGGGATGGAGTTCCTTCGGCGAACGAGTGGCTCCCACCGTGCCCTCGCCGATCCCGCCCCGGACCGGCGGCCACGCTGCTGATCGCTCGTATCTCTCAACGAGGGGATTCGCACGTGGACGCCGTTCCACCTTCGCCCGCCACCGGGCGGTCACCTTCCGCGCTCAAGAACGTACTCATCGCTGCCATCGCGATGGGGCTGGCCTCCGCTCCGGTGAGCCTGCCCCTCCAAGCCTGGGCCACCACTCCGCCGCCGGCGCCTTCAGCGCGCGAACACCAGTACCTCAGCAGCAGCCCGCCGGATCTCACCGTCCCTGAGGAAACCGCAAGCCCGCAGTTGGTGAAGCCGCAGCGAGTGCCCGGGCTGGCCGGGGCGTTCGTCATCGACGCGGACGCTTCCGCCGCCACGAGCACGGGGGGTGGCCGCGGCGAACCGTCCATTGCGATCAACCCGGCCAACCCCGACGAGATCGCGATCACCCGGTTCAACTTTCAGTTCTGGCAGAACGGCAACGCGGATCTGCTCTACTCCGACGATGGCGGGAGCACCTGGACGGAGGAGCACACCATCCCGACGCCGGGCCTGACGGACGCGCCGAACGGCCCGTATGACCAGACCATCGACTACGGCCGCGACGGCAGGCTCTACGGCTCGTTCCTCGCATGCAATGCCCCTGTCGCAGGGCCCCCGGCCATTCCGGAGTGCAAGACCAAGCGTGTGGTGACCGGTTCGACGGCTGACCCCACCAATGCCGCGTCGTGGACCTGGAACGGCAACCCGGCCCAGGCCACCAGCGGCACCCGCACCAACGTCGATCAGCCCTGGGTGCTGGTCAACCGTGACACGACTACGGCGACACAGGACAACGTCTACGCCGCCTACCAGGACTTCGGCGGCACCCCGGACGCACGGGTGGGCGTCTCCTACGGAGCCAATCCGGTCAACATCACCGCGGACAACATCGCGGGCACGATGAGCCCGCTCACCACCAACGGCGGCCTGCGGCTGGCCAATGACCCGCGCAATGGCACGATGTATGCGCTCTACCAGCAGTCGACGGGCACCTTGCAGCCCAACAGCGTCCTGCGGAATCAGCCGGTCAATGTCACCTACCGGCTCAACCGGTCGGACGACGGCGGGGCGAACTGGAGGCTAAACGGCAACAACGACGGCATCGTCGTGGCCACCGAAAACAGCGACCAGGGCATCGGATACAAGTTCGGCGGTGTGAACGCGCTGCTCGGCGGCGTGAACCACGCGGCCGTCGACCCCGGCAACGGCGACGTGTATGTCGTCTACGGGGCGGATGTATCGGGCAACAACCAGCTCAGAATCCGCCGGCTCACCGACAACGGCTCCGGCGGTCTCAATGTCGGAGCTGCGGTCAACGTCGCCACGTCGACGAATGCGGCGCTCCCCTCGGTCGCGGTGCTCAACGACGGAACCATCGGCGTCCTCTACGACACCTTCGACGGCAACAACACCGCGGGCTTCCCCACCTTCTCGGCGCATCTGGCCCGCAGCACGGACCACGGCGCCACCTTCACCGACACTGTGCTGCAGACCTTCGCATCGCCGGAGCAGGACCAAACCGGCTGCAACACCGCCCCGTCACCGCCAGCTCCGAATCCCCCCAACCTCGACTGCGCCCGGCAGCGTGTGCTCGGCGACTACCAGCAGCTCAAGGCGGCCGACAATACCTTCTACGGCACATTCTCCGGAAACACCAGCGGCGCGAACCCGAGCACGACCCCGCCGATCCACGCGATGTTCTTCACCGCGCCGCAGAAATCGCAGACATCGCTCGCCTCGTCGGCCAACCCGTCGGTGTACGGCCAGCCGGTGACGTTCACCGCCACCGTCGATCCGGTCCCGGACGGCGGCACGGTGAGCTTCGAGGTCGACGGCAGCGCCCTGGGCGGGCCCGTCCCGGTCAACACGACGACCGGTGAGGCGACCTCGACCGCGATCTCGACGCTGAGCCCGGGAACACACACCGTGAACGCCGCCTACAGCGGCAACGACAATTTCAAACCGAGCACAGCTCCCACCCTGACCCAGACGGTGAACAAGGCGCCGGTCGAAACGACGCTCTCCTCCAGCGCAAACCCCTCCGGATTCGGCAGCCCGGTGACCTTCACCGACACGGTCTGCCCGAGCGGTGCGAGCACAGCCCCGACCGCGCCGCCGACCGGAACCGTCACCGTCAAGGACGGCACCACCATGCTGGGCACACCGACCCTCGCCCCGGGCGGCGGACCCAACTGCAGCCAGATCCAGGTCACCACGTCCAACCTGCTGCCCGGCCCGCACACCATCACTGCCGACTACGGCGGCGACGACAACTACCTGGCGGCCGGTACCGAGACGCTCACCCAGACGGTCGCCTGCACCCGGACCATCACTGGCCAAGTCAACAGCTCCGTCATCGCGACCCGTGAAAGCACATGCATCATCGACGCCACCGTGCGTGGCGCGGTCTACGGTGGCGCGAACGTCGCACTGTTCATCAGCAACTCGACCATCAAGGGCAGCGTCCAGTCTTCGGACGGCACCCTGTTCAGCGTCTGTGGCAGCACGGTCGGATCGGTACAGGTCAACCGTGCCACCGGCTTCGTTGTCATCGGCGACCCAGGTGACGACCACTGCCCAGGCAACCACATCACCGGCAGCGTTCAGCTCACCCACAGCCATTCCGGCGCCGAGCTCGTTGCCAACGACATCGGCGGCTCGGTGCAGGTGAACGGCACGACAGGCACCGGGCCGTTCCCGGCGGACGATCGCGCGGCCATCGTGGGCAACACCATTCACGGCTCGCTCTCCTGCGCCGGCAATGTCCCACCGCCGACCAACCGCGGTACCCCCAACACGGTGACGGGAAGCCGCACAGGCCAGTGCACGGCCCTCTGAGGCCGAACCCATAGCGTCCCGTTGCCGCCCGGAGCGACACCGTCCGGCCAGGCCCAGAAGGGCCTGGCCGGACGCCTGAAGACGAAGATCTCCCACTCGAATGAGCGAATCCAGGGAAACCTTTGGCGGTCTCACGGCCGATGTCGTATCTGACACGGATACGACATCGGCGCGAGATTACGACACGTTGCGCGAGGCCAGCATCTGATCGTTCTTCTTTCCTCGGGCGCGTCGGCGTGGAGCGATTGTTGTCGGCGGTCCGCCGGGGAGGGGTGGGCGTGGCCCGCGTCACCCGCCGTCCGTCGCTGTCTGTCCGGCACTGCGGGGTCCACGATCACTCGGCTTGCTGCCGGGCGGCGCGCCTTGGAAGGGAGAGAGGGGAGAAGAGCCCGCCTGGGCATGTGATCACTCCGGAACCTGGAGAGGAGCTCGGGGCGGCATTGCGGGAGCCTTCAGGAAACGGCGATGGCCGGTGCCGCGAAGCCGTGCGGCCTTCGCGGCGGAGAGGTGGCTGGCCTCTCCATACCGGCCATCGTGCGGCGTCTGGCCCGCCGGGAGTTCGTCGATCCCTTAAACCAGAGGCCGCGGTCTTACGGTATCCCGCGTGAAACGCGGGTCGGTGCGCTGTAGTCAGGGCGTCGAGGACCGGCGGGCGGCGGCCAGCTTCTCGAGGCGGGAGCGTTTCCAACGCTGCTGGCGCGGTCGGCCGGCACTGCCGCGGCGGTACTCGAACCCGTCGGGCTGCTCGAGGTCGGGCAGGAGCCCGTGCCCGAGCGCGCTGATGAAGCTGTCGGCGTTGCTGTACCCAAGGATCCGGGCCGCTTCGGCGGCGCCGACGAGGTCCTCGTTCTCGTCCTGGTCGTCGGCCGGCAGCACACCGCGCTTGCGGGCGGCGGCGACGACGGTGGCCCGGCGCCACTTCTTGCGGGCCCCGCCGCGGCTGCCCTCCTCCCTCTCCAGGGTGTCCGGCTCGGGGAGCTCGGGGATGCGCCCCTGGTAGAGGGCGCTGGAGAAGGAGGCGACGCTGCCGTAGCCGAACAGGCTTGCGACCTCGGCCGTACCGAGCAGCTCGTCGGGGTCCCCGTCGACCGGCACTGCGGGCAGCGCGGCGGCCGGGGCGGAGCTGCGCCGGCCCTTGCCGGGGCGGCTGATAGCCCAGGCGACGATCGTGCCCCGGCGCCACATCGGGCCGTCGATGTCCTCGTCGGGCTCGGGGAAGTACCCAGGCCGGTCGCGGAAGTAGGCGTCGATGGTGGAGGTACGGGTGTAGCCGAGGAGCTTGGCCACCTCCCGCTTGGTCAGCAGCTCGTCCTGGTCGGCCTCGAGCACCGCGGCCGGCAGCGTCCGCTTCTTCGGTGCGCGCTGCGCGAAGAACGCCGCGACCTCGTCGTGGCGCCAGAACCGCTTGCGGCCCTCGGTGTGAGCGCCCGCGGGGAAACCGCTGTCCGGATCGTTGCTCCACTCGCTGATCCGGGGCTTGCTCGTGCCGAACTCGGACACGATCTGCGCAGTGTCCACGAGCCGCTCGGCGGGAGACATCTGGGCCCCTTTGAAAGGATCAGCAAGGCGGTGCCGACACCCGGTCGAGCGCGACAGGTTCGATAATGCCAAAGCCGGTGGGTTCGTGTCCAGCCCAGCGCCGAGCCTCGCTCCGTTGTCAGTGGCCCGCACTATGTTGATCACCAGTCGAAGGGGGGTGTTCTCATGCAGCTCAGGTACTCGTTCCGCCTGTATCCAAACGGGCCTCACCGTGCCGCGCTGGCCAGGGCGTTCGGGTGCGCGCGGGTCGTCTTCAATGACGGGCTTCGCGCTCGTGAGGACGCCCGTGCTGCCGGCCTGCCGTTCGTCACTACGGCGGAGCTGAGTAAGCGGCTGACCGAGGCGAAGAAGACCCCGGAGCGGGCATGGCTCGGGGAAGTCTCGGCCGTCGTGCTGCAACAGTCCCTCCGGGATCTGGACGGGGCGTACCGGAACTTCTTCAACGGCCTGAAGGGCAAGCGCCCCAAGATGGGGCCGCCCCAATTGAAGTCGAAGAGGGACACGCGGCAGGCCGTCAGGTTCACCGCCAACGCCCGTTGGTCGATCACTCCCGGCGGCGGCTTGCGCCTGCCGAAAATCGGAGACGTCCGAGTGAAGTGGTCCCGCGCCCTACCGTCCACCCCGTCCGCGGTGACGGTGATCAAGGACAGCGCGGGCCGGTACTTCTGTTCGTTCGTTGTAGAGACCGAACCGTCCGAGGTACTGCCCGAGACAACGCCCGAGGTTGGCATAGACCTGGGCCTGGGGCACTTCGCAGTCCTGTCCGACGGGCGGAAGATCGACGCCCCGCGCTTCCTGCGCCGGGCGGAGAGGAAACTCAAGGACGCTCAGCGCTCGCTCTCCCGCAAGGAGAAGGGCGGCAAGAACAGGGAGAAGGCCCGGCACAAGGTGGCTCGCGCTCACGCACGGGTGGCCGATGCACGGCGGGAGTTCCACCACCAGCTTTCAACGACGATCATCCGCGAGAACCAAGCGGTTGCCGTTGAAAACTTGGCGGTCAAAGGTCTCGCCCGCACGCACCTGGCCAAGTCCGTGCACGACGCCGGCTGGTCGGCGTTCCTCGCCATGTTGGAGTACAAGGCCGCACGGTACGGGCGCACCTTTGTACGTATCGGCCGGTTCGAGCCGACGTCGCAGGTCTGCTCAGCGTGCGGTGTGAAGGACGGCCCGAAGCCTCTGCACATCCGGCAGTGGACATGCGGGGCCTGCGGAGTCGTACTGGACAGAGACATCAACGCGGCGGTCAACGTCGCCAAGGCGGCCGGACTGGCCGTGACAGCCTGTCGAGCGCAGGTAAGCCCGGTACCTGTACCGGCGTAGCGTGTTGAAGCAGGAACCCACCGAGACGGTCAGCCGACCGTGGTAGGGACCCCCGCCCTTTAGAGCGGGGAGTGGAAGTCAAAGAAGTTCCTCGCCAACAAGGCAGACACCGAAGAGTGCGGCGCGCTCTTCCAGCTCCGTGTAGGCCATGGCGGCCGGCGCGGCATCCCAGGTCGCGAACACGAGGGCGGAGACCGCCTCGCCGCGCGTCATCCCCTCTTCCCACGGAGCGCCCGCTGCAGAGCAGCGCTCGGCGAGCTGGGCGTCGGACAGGTTCGCGGCCTCCCGGCGGATGCCGGATTGGACGTCGGCGACGCCCTCGCACCAGGCGCGGTGGCCTGTGGCGAGAAGGTCCTGCAGCGCGTCCCGGTCACTCAGGTCCTGGGCGCTGGCGGCGAGGTCGAGGAGCAGGGCGGTGGGGTTGGTGTCCATGGTCATCTCCTTCATCCACTGTAAGGGGGCGTGTGCCGGGCCGGGGCCGGACGAACTCGGCCGCGGCACACGGCGGGTATCAGCTGTGGGCGGTGCAGTCGTCGCATTACGCGAGCGTCGCGGTGACCGTGTGACCGGCCTCGGCGATGGCGGTGGCGAAGACCTGCGCACGGGTGATCGCCTGCTCGGTCGCCTTGCGGTTGCCGGTCACCGCGACGGCGCTGGCGGTGAGCTGCGGCAGCTTGTCGCCTCCGCGGGCCCACAGGCCCAGCGGGCAGTCGGGCCCGAGGTCGGCCAGGGCGGCGGGCCAGACCTCGTCCGAGGGGATGATGAACTGGCAGGACAGCTGCGCGTTGGTGACTTCGTCGGTCGGCTTGTACTGGGCCAGGCGTCCAGTGTTGTCGTCGCGGACGCGCCGCTCCCAGACCTCTGGGGCGGAGAACTGGGCGAGCTCAGCGGCGAGTTGGGCGGGCGTGAAGTGGGCGGCGAGCGCGGCGCGGGCGGCGCGTTCGGGCAGGGCGGGGCTGGGCACGGCGAACCTCCGTGACAGGGCTGCGGCCGGCGGGATGCCGGTGCCGCGATGGGTGGTGTGCTGGATCGGGGGCGCGGTCAGCGCCCGGTGCGGCTGGGCGCGGTGGCGGCGTCCCAGGACGTGCGCGGCGCGGACCGCCACCAGTCGGTCTCCGGCGCTGCGGCCGGGACCGGAGCCGGGCGGGCTGCCGTGGTGGGACGGGCCGGTGCGGCGCGGTGAGCGGGCGGCGACGCGGGCGTGGCGGCCGCGCGCGCGGCCCGAGCGGGGGCGCGTCCGGCGAGGACGGCGGGCAGGGTGTCGTCGATGTAGGCAACGTGGTGGGCGAGGTCCACGCCGACCTGGGCGGAGTCGAGATAGAGCACGTTGTCGCGCAGGGCCACGTTCCCGGTGGCGATCACGTGCACGGCGTCGGTGAGGCATTCGGCGACGTGCCGGGCAAGGGGACCGGTGACGGTGCAGATGACCGGGACCGGTTCCCCGTCGCGCCACTGGCCGCGTGCACGGTCGTACTCGCGCGGGACCTGCACCACGGTGAACCGGGCGGCGGGCGTGCCACGTTCGGTGTGGCGCAGCTGCACGGTTCCGTAGACGCGGCCACGGATGACGGCGGCGGTCTCTCCGCTCATGGAGGTACTCCTCGATGCGACGAACGTTCTGGCAGTGCCCGGGAGCCACCCGAACAGGTTCCATAATACTAAAACAGGGGGCGGGTGTCATCCCCTTTTCCTTCCGGACGGGAGCACCCGCCCCCGGCGAGGCCGGCCGCAGTCCTGGACTCGCGCGGTTCGTTTTCCCCGTCGCCTACGCGGCGGTCTGCTCTGCGGCGGGCTTGGGCTTCCGGCAGGGCCCGGGACCCTCGCAGCAGGTCGCCGCCTCCGGGTTGTCCCACTGGCAGACCGGGCAGCGCCACAGGACGCCCGCGGCCAGGGCCGCTGCCCGGATCGCCTCCCTCTGCCCGTCATCGGCCGCGCTCAGCAACGTGTCCAGCAGGGGCGGTTGTGGCGCACCTGCTTCACCGCTGTCGTCGAGTACGACCGTGTCCTCGACCACGACGCGCAGCGGGACCGTGCCGTCGGGCCGGACGAGGTGCTCCGGGGCGCTGTCGAGGTGGATGGACACCCGGAAGGCGCCGAGCTCGTGGTCGAGATAGGCGAACACCAGAATGTCGTCGACCGAGACACAGGGCAGATCGCCGTGGGTTCCGGGGTAGAAGACGGCGTCACGGTGCGCCCGCGCGCAGGCGCCGGCCTCCGGGAAGCGGAAGTCGAGCGGCACGATCCGTTCGCGGCGTACTCCGCTGATGGTGTCGGCGTACAGGGAGTAGCCCTCGTCCGGGCGGTTGTCGTGCTCGGGCCCGTAGTAGAGATCCACGGCCGGACGGTCGTCGGCGGGCGGATTGTTGGGGACGTCGCCGTCGCCGAGGAGGTTTGCCCAGCTTGTGCGTACGTGGTGGGCGAGGCTGGCCAGGGCGGCGTCCTCGTCGGTGAACAGGCCGACGGTGTCTTGGTGACGGTCCCAGCGGCGCAGCACCCAGGCCTGGCCCGGCGGGCGCGGCGGAATGCGGGTGAAGGCCGGCTCCGAGGCGGTGGGGATGTCGAACCGTGCCAGCCAGTCGGAGATGATCGTGACGGCGTCCGCGCCGGGCCACTCGCCTTTGTCCTCTTCCAACTCGGCCAGCCTGTCGTGCAGCTGGAGCACGGCCATGCCCTCGGGCGTGCGGGGGTTGGGGGTGATCACGGTAAGCCTCTCTGGTTGGTCGAACAGCGGTCGCAGTGCGCGGTGGTCGCGCGCTGTCGGGATGACGCCCCGGTGCTACGGCTCCAGGTCCAGGGCTGCGCGCAGCAGGGCGAGCAGGGCGGCGCCGTCGGCGGGCAGGACGGCCGCGCGCAGGGTGCGCCTGCGCAGGATGGGCACGTCCAGGCTGATTCCGACCGGGACATCGGGAGTCTTCTGGTGGGGGACGAGCTGGTAGTGCCGGGCGGCGATCATCCAGGCCTCGTACTGGTCGGCGGGCCGTCCGCCGCGGGCGGTGTGCCCCTCGTCGGGGGTCTGCGCTGGGCAGGGGCAGGGGCAGGACGGGGCGGTGCAGGGGCGGCCCGCGGGGTGCGAGGCGAGCAACGGGCGCGTGCGGTAGTGCGTGACGGTGCCATTTACACGAACTCCCGCGGGTTCCCCGGAGTGCCCTTGTTGCTGGTGGCCGTGCAGGCCAGGCCGCGGGTCGCGCTCTCTCCGGCCGGTCAGCCGCGTTCCCGAACCGGTGCGCGAGGCAATCGCACGCCGACGGCGCCGAGTTGAACCCCGAGGACGAAACCGCGTACAACTGCATCAACAGGGCCTCCAGGATCACGAGTTGGCTTCAGCAACCCTCGTGCTGTACCGGAGGCCCTGCCTTCATACATCCACCCAGCCAAGATCACCCGACTAGGCACCCTGTTCGATTACAACCGTCCTCCCCGTGCCCG
>NZ_JAGGOI010000050.1 GCF_018614585.1 Streptomyces sp. ISL-1
GCGGCAACGCTGAAAAGGCTCACTGAGTTGGGTAGTTGGGCCGGATCGACGCGGCCATGCGCACCGCGCGGTCGCGAAGCTCGGAAGGGTGAGGAGAGGGACGTGCCATGGCGCGATCCCTCTCAGGGGATCGAGCCTCCACCAGTCCTGGAGCGGTTCAAGTCACGCGCAGTCCGACTGCGATGTCATTCCACCTGCCCGGCCCGGTCCCGGTATGTCTCAAGGATGCGGAGCCAGACTTCACTGATCGTCGGGAACGCGGGTACGGCGTGCCACAACCGCTCCAGGGGTGCCTCACTGGTGATCAGGACAGTCGCCGAATACAACAGTTCTTGGACTCCAGGACCGACGAAGGTCACGCCGACGACAGTGCCGCGGTCAAGGTCGATCAGCACGCGTGCCTTGCCGCGGTAGCCGTCGGCATATTGGGCTGCTCCCGCGAGGCGACCGATGTCGTAGTCCACCACGTCGACTCGACGTCCGGTGCGCTCCGCTTCCTGGGTGGTCAGCCCCACACTCGCGACGTCCGGGTCAGTGAAGACCACCTGAGGTACAGCGTCGCTGTCGGCGGTCGCGGCGTGCGGGCCCCACCTGCTGTCATCCAGCGGCTCGCCGTTGGCACGGGCCCCGATCACGGCGCCTGCAATCCGCCCTTGGTACTTTCCCTGATGCGTCATCAAAGCCCGATGGTTGACATCGCCGACAGCGTAGAGCCAGCCGTCAGCGACAGCTGTCACGCGGTACGTGTCGTCTACAGTCAGCCAGTCTCCCGGGATGAGGCCGACGGTTTCCAGGCCGATGTCCGCGGTGTGCGGGGATCGACCAGTTGCGAACAAAATCTCATCGGCGACCATGGAGTCACCATTCGCCATGGTGATATGCACCGGACTGTCGACGCCGTCCTCCCGCGCAACCTCGGTCACTGAAGTTGCGAAGCGCACGTCCACTCCGGCGTCGCGAAGGGCATCTGCCACCAATTCCCCGGCGAACGGCTCCATCCGATTGAGCAACCCCCTGCTCCCCCGGACCAGCATGGTCACTTGGGAACCGAGTGCTTGCCATGCCGTAGCCATTTCGACGGCGACCACACCGCCTCCCACCACGGCGAGCCGACCTGGCACCCGCCGGGCGGCGGTCGCTTCACGGTTTGTCCACGGACGGACTTTGTCGAGTCCTGGCAGATCCGGGATCGCAGTGACGGTGCCGGTAGACACACCGACGACGTGTCGAGCAGTCAGACGGACGGTCTCACCGTCCTGAGTGTTGGCCACTACCTGGCGCGGGCCGTCCAAGCGACCATGGCCTCGGACCAGATCCACCGAAACAGAATTCAGCCAGTCGACTTGGTCGGCGTCTTGCCAGTAGGCGGCCATTTTGTCGCGGTGAGCGAAGACCGCAGGGATGTCCAGAGATCCTTCAACCGATCGCCTCAGACCGGGGACCCGACGTGCGTCAGCACGCGCCACCACCGGCCGCAGTAGCGCCTTGCTGGGTTCGCACGCCCAAAACGAGCATTCTCCGCCGAGCAACTCGTTTTCCACGATCACTGAGGTGAGCCCGGCGGCGCTCGTTCTCTCAGCCAGGTTTTCTCCCGCAGGACCAGCACCGATGACTACGACATCGTAGACGCGGGAAGGGTCGCTCATGGCTGCTCCCGTCGTTCTGGTTGGTTCTCATCGGCTGCACGACGGAGACGATTGGAAGTGACTTCTCCCGCCACTTCTGTGCACTATCCGTAAACGGGTAATTGCGGCTATCCCCAAAAGAACGGCTCATGCATTCTCAAGCTGGACGTTGCCGATACGTTGTCGATATCGAAGGGACGAGTTCGATGTCGCGCAGCACCACTCCATCTTCCCCCAGGGGTAGATGGGTCGCCTGGTGGGGACCATGATCCCGTCGAAGTCCTTCTGGGCGAAGCAGTAGTGCGCGGCCGGCCCGGCGTCGACAACTTCGGTTGCGCAGTCGCGGCTGCGAAGCAGCCAGGTGCGCGGGCTGCGGCAACTGGTCGAGAAGGTCGGCCGGTTCGTAGATCAGTCCCAGGTGCGGCAGTGCGCAGTGGAACGCGCAAGGTGGGACGGTAGGCACACCGCGCGATGGGTAACACAAACCGGTACAGTGAAGTTTGAAGATCACATGCTGTCCTCCGTAACTGGGACATGGACCATGTGCAAGATCAATCCACTTCACCTGAATGCGGCCGTCGGCCTGAATGCCACACCAAGCAGGCAGCTTGGGCCTGTGCCGAGGCCCAGGCCGCCCAACTGCGGCCCGGGCGCCGACACACTGCTGGATTGGGTGACGCGAGTCGAACCTCCCGCGTAGTCGGTTTATGGAAAGCGTGTGCGCGGAAGGCCTCCGACTCGCCGAATCCTCTGGCTGAATTCCCGTTTGCACTCCCCACGCGCCACGGCAGCAGCGAGCCTCCAGTTGCATGGAAGGAAGACATCATCATGGACATGAAGTTCGAAGTCGTGGTGCTGCCTGTTTCCGATGTTGATCGAGCCAAGGCTTTTTATGACGCGGCGGGGTTCCGGATGGATATCGACGCAGTCGTCGGCGACGACTTCCGGTGTGTGCAGTTCACGCCGCCGGGCTCCGAGTGTTCGTTCATGATTGGTAAGGGGCTCACCTCCGCGGCACCTGGCTCATTCCAGGGCTTGTACCTCGTCGTCCTCGACATCGAGAAGGCCCGCGCGGAGCTCGTCGGCCGCGGCATCGAGGTGAGCGAGGTGTTCCACGATGCCGGAGGGATTTTTTACCACGGCCACGAGGGCGGAGATATTGTCCACCGGATCGGGGGCCAGGGGCGGGAGGCCGGCCCGCACCCTGACCGTGCGGACTACGGCTCCTACGCCACTTTCAGCGACCCGGACGGCAACGGCTGGGTGCTCCAGGAGGTCAAGCAGCGGGCCCCCGGCCGTTGACACCTTGGGTGCGGCAGTTTGGCACTCTGGATCACAGGCCCCCCATACGAACGAGCCACAGGTCTTCGTTGAAAGCGTTCCTCACGGGGTCGAGCGCGGTGGCCGCTTCGCCCTCAATCGTGTCCTGCAGGCGGACTCGCTTGGGCAGGGCGGCAAATCGAGTCTTCCGCGCTAGCTCGGCAGCGTCCGATGCGCTGGCCATGGGCGGGGACGTCGCCCCGGAGGTCCTTTGGGTGGGGGCCCATTTGGTGGGCACCTTGACCCAGCTCGCTCGCCATCCGCCGGTCCACACCGCTGCTGCGCCTTCGTCCCTCGTCCGGCCCCCCGTGCGCCCCTCCCCAGTCGCAGTCACAAGAACCCTGTCGGTCTTAGCCATGATCGTGCCCTTCGCCGGGGGTCAACGACGCTTCAGAGCCTCACCTGTCAAACCGGTGACACCGGAGATGTATTCCCTTGTGCCATGCCGGCCTTCCACTCCGCGTGGAACTCGAAGCAGCCCGGAACCCCCAGCCGCGCTGGGCCCACCGCAGAACCTTGGCTTCACCAGAAGTCCGGGGAGCTGGACGCCCCTTGAGGACCTGGAGGATTCCACGGCCCTGGATGAGGCCCTGGATGAGGCCGGCCACCGACTCGTCGCAGCCGGCCGGCGCACGGATCCCGATAAAGACAGGTCGTGAACCAGCGCGACGCAGCTTCACCTTCCGGATTCACGTCGTCGCTACGCAGACTGGTCACACCCTGCGCATACGGGTTGACTCTCGCCACCGGCCCGGAGCGGCCGGCCGCCACTCGGCCGCGCGTCCCGGAAACCTTTCACACCACACCCATGTGTCATCACACCCCCGATCAGCTCGTCGCAAGGAGATCAGCCGATGGTTGCCAGCAACCTAGTTCTCATCGCGAACGCCGGTGGCGTGGGCCGCACGGCCCTCGGCCAACTGCGCGCGCAGGACGTACCAGTACGCGCGATGGTCCGCCGTGACGATGATCGTGCGGCCGAGCTGCGTGCGCTCGGCGCGGAGGTGGTCATCGGCGATCTGACGCGACCCGAGAGCGTCGCGGCCGCGCTGGAGGGCGTCCGGCGTATGTACTTCGCGATGCCCGTGTCGCCGGACCATCTTCTGGCAGCAGCCGTGGTGGCCAGCGTGGCGCGCGAGCACGGGGAGCTTGACGGTCTCGTGGGCATGTCCCAGATGACCGTGTCCCAGATGACCGCCACCAGTACCGGAGAGTCGCACCAGCAGCGACTGCACTGGCTGGCGGAGCAGGTACTCAACTGGTCGGGCCTGCCGGTGGTACACATCCGGCCGACGTCTTTCCTGGACAATCCGCTCTTCACCGTGCTGCCTGCGCAGTCGATTCGGAAGAACGGCACGATCGCGCTGCCGTTCGGTACCGGGCGCACCTCGCCGATCGCCGTGGAGGACATCGCCCGAGTGGTCGCCACCGTCCTCCGCGACCCCGGTCCGCACGTCGGGAACGTCTACGAGCTGACCGGGCCGCGCACGGTCGACATGACCGAGATGGCCGAGGAGTTCTCACGGGCGTTGGGGCGTCCGGTGTCCTACGTGGACGTGCCGCTCGACCAGTGGCGGGCCGAGGTGCTCGCCAAGGTAGGGCTGCCGCCGCACACCGAACAGCACATCGTCACCATGGCCCGACTCCACCGCGAGAACTGCTACGACCGCGCGTCCGACGACGTCGAACGCGTGACGGGCGTACCTGCCCAATCGGTCGAGGCATTCGTGGCCGCTCGCAGGGACTTCTACCTGGGTTGAGCCGCTCCGGCCCACCCGGACGCACACCACTGACGTGGTCGGCCTGCGCCCCCGTCGGAGAAGGCCTGGACCTGTGAATGCACGAGAAGTCCCGGATCCGGGCCGACACGTCTGCGCGTTCCCCGCCGCCGTGGATACGCGGCAACTGCGGGAGCGTGCACGGTGATCCCGGTCCCCGCCATCGACGCGATCACCACCCGGCGAACCTATGCGGTCACAGCACTAGAAGACCTGGAAGAAGCAGCCCAAGGCGATCACCCCTGCAGCCGTTATGGACGACAGCTTGATCAAGACTTTCGGGGTCTGCACAGCGGTCTCCCTAGGAGAAATGTCGATCGTTCGACGACTTGGGGTCAGCACTGGATGCTGCGCCGAGATAGATCCCAGCCTCGGGCTCGGTCCACGCACCGCATCGCTTCCCGAGCCTGGGGTTTCGCCGGGCGGTCGCGGCTCACGATGACCAGGACGCGGAGGGCCCGCCGATTAGGCGCTGGCGTCGGCTCACAGGCAATTACGCACGAGCCACTCATCCGGGTTGTATGCGTCTCTCGCCGGATCCTGCGCCACGGCCGGCTGCTCTTCAATCGTGTCTTCCAGCCGGATGCGCTCCGGCAGCTGCGAGAACCGCAGTTGACGCACTATTTGGGCTGCGTCCGTGGCCTTGCGTTCCTGTTCCATTTCAACGCCTCCTCAGTGCGGTGATGCACTGCACTTGATGGCAGCCGCCCCGTCCCTTGAACAGGATCGGGAGCGAGATGCTTCCTGGTGACTTCACGGACCCGAGAGTGGCACCGCAGCGGAACTGCCCGGACGCTCTGTCCGGACGCGCGGCAGGGCCTGTCCTCCTTCGGCGGGACGGGACACGCAGACGTCACCGGCTCAACGGAGGATGATGCTTGCTAGTTCCGCGTCACCTGTCAAGAGGGTGATTTGCTGAATGGGTGGTTGGGCCCCAGGCCGACAGAAGGCCACGGAAAGTTCGCGCAGAGCCTGGGGATCAGTGACCGGCTGAGCTTCACGCCCCTCCGGTGCTTCGACGTAGCGTGGTCGCCAAGCCGAGCGCTTACCGCGCCTCACCGTCGCTCAGCGGATAGGGGCCACAGGGTGTGGTCGTACGGCCTTACGACCGTGAGCTCGCGGAGATCGCTGTCTGTTCACTCGCGCGCTTGCGTGCCCGGTAGGCCGCAGCCTTGATCCTGTTGCCGCACGGATCCATCTTGCACCACTCCCGGCGCGCCCCCCGGGAATGATCGATGTAGATCTGGGTGCAGTCGGGATTCGCGCATTCCTTGAGTAGCGGCACCTTTGGCCCGCTGAGGACTGCGATGGCGTCCCGGGCGACATAGGAAAACGCCTGCTGAACAGTGGCTTCAATGCGGCGTCCATCCGCAGTGAGCTGCGGAACGGGAGCCGGCCGGCGTGCCGCGTCATTCACCAGGCTCAGCGCTTCCCGGTCGTAGCTCTCGCCGGCAATCTTCGCGAAGACCAGCTGATAGATCGCCTCTCTCAGAGCCACCGCCTCGCGGACATCGAACGACTCACAGGCGATATCACTCTCCGTAATTCCACACTCGCGGAACCACGAGGTGAGGCTCTCCGGCGAATGGAGCATCTCCCGGGGGGAGGGGCCGCGCCGTACACGCAGCGTGCCCGCGAAGTCGAGCGCCGGGCTTCCGGCGGGAAAGCCATGTTCCATGTCACCACTCTGACAGGTGACGATTCCGCATGCAATGTTCTGCTTGCCGACACGTACGCGTCACGCCGCGCGTGAGAACTCCTCGTGCGGGAAACGGCCACGTCGGGCGAGTCCGACGATCAGGACATCCAGGCCTCACCTGCAATGGGCACACTGGAACAGACCGATCCACACCGTCCGTCCGACGCCCGGTCGGTCTCGGACAGGTTCGGTAAAGCGCCCGGTCGCCCAGCGTAGTCAGGGTGGTCATGAGCGGAGACGGTGGTGACTTCGCCGTGCGGGCGGCCTGCGAACTAGCCTTTGTGTCACGGTGTTCGCCGACGACGTTCCATCAGTAGCGCAGCACTCCAAGTCGGCCAGGTGCCTGGCTTGACCTTCAGGCCCGTGACGACCTCCGCCCACTGCAGGACTTGGGCCTCTCCTGCATACAGATGTGACATGTGGCCGTGGCCGGTCCGGTGACCCCGGAGAGGACAACGGTCCTGTACGAGTTCGTTCGAGACGCGAAAGAAGGATGGCAAGTCATGAGTGAATCTCAGCAGAAGGCGTGGCTGGCAGGCGGCTGTTTCTGGGGCATGCAGGAGCTGCTTCGGACGCTCCCGGGTGTCCTGGCCACTCGGGTGGGATACAGCGGCGGCGACGTGCCCCGGCCGACATATCGCAACCATGGAAGCCACGCCGAGTCGATCGAGATCACCTTCGATCCCGCCATAACGGACTACCGCACCATCCTGGAATACTTCTTCCAGATCCATGACCCGACCACGAAGAACCAGCAAGGGAACGACGTCGGCCTCAGCTACCGCTCCGCCATCTTCTATCTCGACGATGAGCAGCGTCGCGTCGCTGAGGACACCATCGCCGATGTGGAGGCATCGGGCATATGGCCGGGGAGGGTAGTGACCGAAGTCGTGCCGGCCGACGTGTTCTGGGAAGCCGAGACGGAACACCAGGATTACCTGCGACGCTACCCGGACGGCTACACCTGTCACTTCCTGCGCCCGAACTGGCGGCTGCCAAAGCGCGCAGATTTGTGACCACAGCCTGCGCAACGCGCCGGACGCGGCCGTATATGGCTGTCTCCGGACAAACGCGAGCGAGCAAACTGCTGGCCGGGCCTGGACCCACGACGCAGTCGTATCCCCCAGCCTCGCTCACGGAGCCTTTCCTGTCCGCCTTCGGGCTGGGTTCGGGTTGCCCTGTGCAGGCAGACCAAGCCGGCCCGCCACAGCCGGATCGGGTCCTTCGAGGTCCGGCCGATCCGGCGGCAGCCGTTGACTCTCCTCCGTACTCATCGGCCGGTCAAACGCACCGGACGACGCCTCACATCTGCCCCTGGATCAGATTCCGACGACAACCCTGAGGGCAGCGAGCGACGGAGCGACAGCATTTCGCCAGTCGACCGTCAACGCTTCATGTGGACGGTGAAGTGCCTCTCCGTTTCACCGGCGGGAACGGTGCGGACGTAGCCCTGGGCGTTGCGGTAGTCGCCCGTTCCGCCTGTGATGGCGACATCGACGAAGGACGGGGCGGGCAGGTGGAGCAGCGCCTGCGAGCTGAACTGACCCCCAGGCAGAGCGAAGGTGCCCACACACTGGAGCTTGCCCGGGTTGACGTGAATATAGGTGCAGATCACGCTGTGATCGCCAACCTTCTTGCCGTCGCGGTAAAGGTCTTCGGCGATGATGCGCTGATCACCCAGGCTGATTCCCTGCTTGCCCAGGTCGAGGTCTTCAATCTGGGTCTGCTTGCCCACCAACTGGATGACTCCCGTGCGCTGCCGGGTGTCGGGCGCGCTGCTGGAAGCCGACGTGTCCGCCGATGCCAGCGGGGCAAGCGCGACGGCACCGGCGAGGGCAGCTGCCATGCCGACGGCTGCACTCAGGTAACGCGCCGTATTGATCTTCAACATGCTTCGCAACTTGCCGCTCCGTTCCGTGGGATGTCGATTCGGCGGTGCCGGAGAGGTGTAGAACCTCGATCCGGCTGCAAGGACGGACTCCGCTGCGACCGACTGGTGAACAACCCCTGCACACCCCTTCGTCACCATTCAAGCAGGTGACGGGTGTATGGGAGGTGCCCCATTCCGTGGACGCCTGCCTGAAATTTGGGACGGCAGGCGCACGCCCCGGGCGGTGGTGACCGCGGGCCACCGGGTAGTCGCGGCCCTTTCGAGCACCCCGACCAGCCAAGGACGCGCCCGGTCAACGCGATCGGTCCCGAGCAGGCCAGCCTCTGCGACCTGCGGGTGTTGCGTGGGACCGCGGTCGTGGCGACTCCGCCCTGCAGGGGTTCACGTACCCACACGTTCCGGTGATAAAGGCCTGGGGCCTCTCGTAGTCCCAGGTATGGATGCGCGCGAGACGGCGCTCCGACAGGCATACGGCCATGCCGTCCACTGGCTGGCGAGCCTGTGCGATCACCGGGCTCCCGCCCGCGTCTTGGTCGACGAGATCGTGCCCGCGCTCGGTGTCGACCTGCCCGACGGTCCGATCCTGCCCGCCGACGCCGTCGACCTGCTGGTCACGGCAACTCCGCCGGCGCACGCTGAGCCCCGCGGGGGCCAGGGCGACGTCCCCGCCAAGTGACAGCCGGCGCAGCCGTTCTCGGGATCAATCCGTCTACTTCTCGGGCCCCGACCTTGCGGATCCCCGCGAACGGTTCAGCAATGGCAAGGCCGTCAGAGGAAACACGACCACTGACAGCAGGCCTGCCGCCACCAGCGCGGCGGCGTTAACCGGTCCGATCGCGTCCAACTTCACGCCGATCGTTGTCACGGCCACGATGACCGGGAGGGAGGTGGCTTGCAAGAGTCCGCTGGCCATGACCTCGGCGCGCGAGAGGCCGGCGCTGCGGTAGGCCAATGCGGGCACTCCACGAACAAGGAGGAGTGCGGCAAGGAACATCGGTATCCGCAGCGCTGTTCCGGCGTCCGCGAACAGGGCTCCAAGATCGAACTGGATACCGCTCGTCACGAAGAAGACCGGGACAAGAAATCCATAGCCGAGGCCTTCCAATTTGACGTGGAACTGCGGGTGCGTCCGTTCGGCGTCGGGGTCGACCAGCCGTAGCACGGCCCCTGCAACGAAGGCACCCAAAATGGCCTCGAATCCGAGATGCAGGGCGACCGCGGACAGACCAACAATCAGAACCATTGTCAAGCGGACCCGGACTTGAGCGCTCGTGTCCGCCAGGTTCACTACCGCCCGGGACAGCCACATGGAGCGTCCTGCACGTATTGAGGCCACCACGATGAGCGCCACCAGGCAAGCAAGGCTGAGCAGGAGAAGCAGCCTGGAAGCCGGGCCCGATGCATGCTCGGAGAAGAACAGCGACAGCAACACCACAGCGGTGAGCTCACCGGCCGAGCCTCCACCGATGGTCAGTTGGCCAACTGGTCGGTCGACCGCGTCGGCGTCCTTCAGGATCGGGACCAGAAGCCCCAGAGACGTGGCCACCAGCGCGGTGCCGATCAGTACTGGGCTCTCGACCAACCCGGCGACGTACAGCACCCAGCCGACAGTCGCGGCCAGCGCGAGTGTGCCGGCCAGACCAATACCGACGAGCTTCGCCCGCGGCCCGCGTAGTTGCTGAAAGTCGATCTCGAGCCCGGCAAGGAACAGCAGGAAGCTCAGTCCAATGATCGACAACGCCTGAACGGTGGCGTCCGCCTGCACCACATTCAGCACCGCAGGGCCAAGAACGACGCCGGCCACGATCTCGAGGACCGGGCCCGGGAGAGGGACGCGCGGCACCGCGGCGAGGAGGAACGGGACGCCAGCGGCTACCACGAGAACGATGACCAGGTTGTCGTACGACATCGTGACTCCGGTGGCCGGTCGGCGGGGCGCACGCTCTGACCAACATTGGCCCATCCGATGGCGTTATGGCCTGTCGAAGGTCTACCCGGCGCGTCTCAGCCGCCCCGGCTCTGTCGACGGATGTCCTGCCCGCGCGGCCCGGCTGCGTGCCCGAGCGTCGCAGGACAGCGGCCTCAGAACAACGCCCTCGGCCACGGCCTCGCGGTCGTCACTGGGCGGGGGTCACGGCAGCTCCGTGATACGGATGCCCGGGCAGCGCAGGTAACCCGGTTCTCGGCGACGCGGTGCCGATCGCCGCACTCGTTGGCGGGTTCGGTAGGCCCCAGCGTCGCCGGGCTGCTTCTGCCGGGTGCGGTTGCGGACGGTGGCTGACTGCAGGGCGCCGGGGGTGATCCCGAGGTAGCGAGCGGCGGAGGCGCGGGATCCGCTGCGAGCCACCTGGACCAGGCGGATCGCGGCGTCGCGCCGCTGCAATCGGGCGGAGCCGCCCAGCACTCAGGCAGGAGGGGCGGGATGCTCCCCGGGGCGACGCTGCGGGCCATCCGCGTCGGCGGACAGACGAGGGGGTGGAGGCGGTCGGCCGACCAGCACTCGAAATGACACTTACGAGGTTATGCCGGTACGGACGGGCGCCCAAGCGAGCTGTTTCACCGTCGCACGATTGCTCTGTGTCCCGGCAAAGGGCCAGCTCCAACTTGAGCACTGGAGCGCGCACGCCGACAATGAAAGCGGGTTGCGTGTCCACTGTCGACGAGGAGTGGTCCCTAAGTGTGGAGGTGTCGAACCAGGGCCCGAATGGCCAGCAGATTGCACAGCTCGCTGGGTGAACGTCGCCAACCTAATGGCCGGGGGTACAGCTCTGGCGATACCGACGAAGGCCAGCAAGTGCTCAGCCTTGCACTAGCGCCGATGTAGGCGGCAGCCGCCCATCCAGGCATTGTGCGCTCGACCACCCAGTGGTGTCGGCCGTGTCGGCTGACCGGTTCAATGCCGCGGGGGCGGTGCCCACACGGATGGACCGTCTGTGCATACGGTCGGGGTCGGCGCAGTGCCCAATTAGCCGCCTGGTACATCCACGTCCGTCGTGGCTCCGCGGTGCACCAGCCGCTGAGATTGGTCGTGGTGAGTCGCCGGCCCTCTGCGTGACCGAGACACGCGTCCAAGGAGCACCTTGCGCTCGATGTCGAGAATTCCCATTCTCTATGAGGAACTGCCATGCAAGCCATCGCCGTTAGCGACCGTTCCGCCGGAGTCGCTGGACTCGCCCTGACCGACATGCCGTACCCACACGCCAGCGAGAACGATGTCATCGTGCGGGTGCACGCTGCGGGGTTCACCCCCGGAGAGCTGGACTGGCCGGGAACGTGGTCCGACCGGTCCGGTCGCGACCGGACGCCGAGCGTGCTCGGGCATGAGCTGTCGGGTGTCGTGGTCGAGTTGGGGTACGGAACCACCGGCCTGACCGTCGGCCAGCGGGTGTTCGGGCTGACCGACTGGACCCGCAACGGCTCACTGGCCGAGTTCACCGCGGTGGAGGCCCGCAGCCTCTCTCCGCTTCCGGCGGACGTCGACCACACCGTGGCCGCCGCACTGCCGATCTCCGGGCTGACCGCATGGCAAGCTCTGTTCGACCACGGCCGACTCGCGACGGGCCAGACCGTCCTGATCCACGGTGCCGCGGGCGGTGTTGGGTCGATCGCGGTCCAGCTCGCGCGCGAGGCGGGAGCCCGAGTGATCGGCACCGGCCGGGCCGCCGACGGGGAGACGGCACTCAGTCTCGGCGCGGATACCTTCTTGGACCTGCAGACCGATCAACTGGAAGCGGCCGGCGAGGTCGACCTGGTGTTTGACGTGATCGGCGGTGAGATCCTCGACCGCTCGGCCGCGCTGGTGCGCGCCGGCGGCACCCTCGTGACCATCGCCATGCCGCCCGAGGTCCGGCCCAAGGACGGGCGGGCCATATTTTTCATCGTCGAGTCCGATCGCGCCCGACTCGCGGACCTCGCCCAGCGACTCAGGGACGGACGGCTCAATCCGATCGTCGGGGCGGTGCGGACGCTCCCCGAAGCGCCCTCAGCGTTCGCCCCCGATCGGCGCACCCACGGAAAGACGATCATCCGGGTCACAGAAGACTGAGGGGGAGCGCAATCGTGTCGGAATACGGATTTCCCCGTGTCCCGCTTCAAGGAAGGCTCAATCCGAAGGTTCCGAGAATCGACTTCACCAGTACTCCGGAACGCGTTCGAGCGTCCGGGAAGGGAGCAAAAGAGCGAGAAGGTCGCCCTCGGCGGCCGCCAGTCCCTGACCGCGGCCCATCTTCGCCGCCGTCAGCGACGAGAACGCCAAGGCGGCTTTCAGACCGCTGACCATGACGAAAGCGGAATAGTCACGTTTGGCAATCCTGCCGACATGAAGGGTGGTGAACGCCCCATGGTCACGCGTGGATTCACGGGACGTCCTCAACGCACGGAAGGCGCCGTGCCGCCGGGGCAGTACGTCACCAGCGACTTCCCGGTGCTGACGGCGGGGGGTACCCAGCAGCTACCGACCCGGGCGTGGGAGCTGGTGGTCACCGACGGGACCACGGAGAGGACCTACGCGTGGGCATCGCTCCACGATCTGGGCGTGGTGGACCTGACCACAGACATCCACTGCGTCACGCACTGGTCCAAGCTGGGGACGACCTGGCAGGGCGTTCCGGTGGCGGCCGTGTTGGAGGACGCGGGGATGGCCGATGAGCCCTACGCGCTGGCGACCTCCTACGGTGGCTACACCACGAATGTCTTGGTGGAGGACCTGGTGGACCACGACGCGATCGTCGCGGTGGGCTACGAGGGCGGTCCCATTCCCGCCGAGCACGGCGGGCCGGTTCGGCTGCTGGTGCCGCACCTGTATCTGTGGAAGTCCGCCAAGTGGCTGCGCGGGATCCGGGTGATGCCCGAGGACGAGCTGGGATTCTGGGAGAACGCGGGCTACCACCACCGCGGTGACCCGTTCCTCGAGCAGCGCTACTACGGTGACTGACCGTTCAGCCACGCCGACGCGCGTGCGACCCGTTCACGGCTGGCGACCCGCCACCATCGTCGGTACGGCGCGTGAGACCGCCTCGGCGAACAGCATCCGGCTCGCCGTCGCCGACTGGGCGGGGCATGTGGCCGGCCAGCACATCGACGTCCGGCTCACCGCCGACGACGGGTATCAGGCCACCCGCAGCTTCTCGCTGTCCTCCGCGCCTGGGGAGGCGCCGCAGATCACCGTGGAACGCCTGGACGACGGCGAGGTGTCTCCTTACCTGGTCGACATCGCCACCGACGGTGATGCCCTGGAGGTCAGGGGACCGGTGGGGGGCTACTTCGTGTGGCAGCCCGGCGACGACGCACCGCTGCTCCTGGTCGCAGGCGGCTCCGGCATCGCGCCGATGCGCGCCATCTGGCGGGCCGCCCGCCCTCACGGCACCCCGGTGCGACTGGTGTATTCCGCGCGCACCGCCGACCGGGTCATCTTCGCCGACGAACTGCGCAGTCCCGACGGGCCGGAGACCACCGTTCACCTGACCCGGGAGCGGGCTGCGGGATTCGAGTACGGCCGACTGAGAGCCGACCAGCTGAGCGCACTGCTCAGTTCTGGTGGCGTTCGTGAGCCACGGCTGCTGGTTTACGTGTGCGGCCCAACCGCATTCGTGGAGGACGCTGCCCGCGAACTGACCGACGCCGGCCTGGACGCTGACTTGTTGAGGACAGAGAGGTTCGGAGTAGGAGGCCCGAAGTGAACGCAGAGGAAGACCTCCTCTCGGTGCACCCGGAGGACGTCCATGTGGACGGCAACGCCATCGCCGGCGCGATGTCGCTGGTCCTGGGCCGGGAGGCAACCATGATCGTCCTGCAGTGCGCCGAGTGCGGCGATCGGCACCGCGTCGCCGAGACCCGGGTCTACCTGCGCTGCCCGGGCATGGTGGTGCGCTGCCCAGCGTGCTCGGCGTGCGAGGTGCTGCTCGTCGACCGGCCACACCGGCTTCAGCTCACGCTGATGTCGATCCGTCTCATGGAGTTGCCGTGACCCCCGCCCCGCCGAGTGACGACCGCGAGGCGGTGGCAGAGCGGCGTGCTCAGGCGGCCCGGTCGCTGGCGTGCGCGGACATCGTCGACGCCCTCGGCCGGATGCATCGACACCACGCGCACATCCACGACCTCGTCACACCGACGCCAGGCCGTGTCCTGTTCGGGCAGGCAGTCACGATCTCCTACTTCCCCTCCTGCTCTGCGACGATTGACCCCGAGACCCACAGCTTCGGCGCACTGTTCAAGCAGGCGGTGGGCATCGGCGCCAACGATGCCGGGGGCAAGGTGCTGGTGCTGGCGAGTAACGGCCATCGCGACGTCTCCGTCGGCGGCGGCACCAAGCTTGCCCTGTTGGCGCACTACCACCTGGCCGGTGTGCTCACCGACGCACGGCTGCGGGACTTCGCCGAGCTGCGCGCCTACCCGTTCGCCGCCTACTGCTCCGGGGAGGGTGTGCGATGGGGTGGCGACGTGATCACGCCGTACCAGGCGAACGTGCCGGTCGTGGTCGCCGGCGTGGGCGTGCATCCGGGGCAGTACGTCTTCGCCGACGACTCCGGCGCGGTGGTGATCCCCGAACCCGACATCGATGCCGTGCTCGCCGGAGCCGTGACGGTGGGCAAGGAGGAGGCCGAATTCCGCGCCCGGATCGCTCAGGGGCGCGTGACCGGCGAAGCCGGCACCGATGGGCAGCAGGAACGATGACGCCCGAGGAACGCGGTGCTTGCTTGCGGGCCCCGGCGGCGTGCTGATGAGCCCGGCAGGAGGTCGAGTCGACGCCGACCATGCTCCAGTCCATCCGGCCGGTGAGGCCGGCGTTCGCCACGTAGGCACGGGCCGCGGCTCGGACCAGGCACCGGCCCGCACGCGGGTGAAGGCATGCCGGCCGGTACAAAGCATCGCCCGTGTGCCTGAAAGCGGAAGCGGTCGTCGGCGTTGGGCGTGGCCACAGGGCGTGGTTTTGCCGGGCCGTTGCGCTGGTGGGGTGGTCGCCGGCGGCTACCCGTGCCGCAGCCGCCATTGCAGTTGCCTGGCCAGCACGATGGACGGCGTTGCACCGCCGTGAACGGCACGGTGGCAGAATCCAGGAGGGTTCCGTGACCGCCCAGCCGCAGTCTGCCGAGTCACCCCGCTACGACAGCCTGCGCGCCCTCGTCGTCAACTGCACCCTCAAGCGGTCGCCCGAGGTGAGCAACACCCAAGGACTCATCGACAAGAGCCGGGCGGTGATGGAGGCGCAGGGGGTCCAAGTCGACGTCGTGCGGGCTGTCGATCACGACATCGCGACCGGCGTATGGCCGGACATGACCGAGCACGGGTGGGCGAGCGACGAGTGGTCGGCGCTGTTCGAGCGGGTGATGGCGGCCGACGTCCTGGTGCTGGCCGGGCCGATCTGGCTGGGGGACAACAGCTCCGTCATGAAGCGGGTCATCGAGCGGCTCTACGCGTGCTCGTCGCTGCTCAACGATCGCGGCCAGTACGCGTATTACGGGCGCGTCGGCGGCTGCTTGATCAGCGGCAACGAGGACGGCGTGAAGCACTGCGCCATGAACGTCCTCTACAGCCTCCAGCACCTCGGATACACGATCCCGCCCCAGGCCGACGCGGGGTGGATCGGGGAGGCTGGGCCCGGGCCCTCGTACCTCGACCCCGGATCGGGCGGGCCGGAGAACGACTACACCAACCGCAATACCACCTTCATGACTTGGAACCTGCTGCACCTCGCCGCCATGCTCAAACAGGCGGGCGGCATCCCCGCCCACGGTAATCAACGCTCCGAGTGGGACGCGGGCTGCCGCTTCGACTACCCCAATCCCGAACACCGGTAGGCGAGCAGGGGGCGATGCCGGCGGAGCCGAGGCGCTGGCCGGTACGTCAGCCTGCGGTGGCGGCGCGCAGGTGTTCCACCCCTACGCGGTCCGTCTCTTCGAGCGAGCCGTGCAGGCGGTGGACGACGATCCAGCGGCCGTCGGGGACGGCGCCGGCGAAGATCGTTGATTTACGGGTGCCCCCGTTGTGCCACATCAGGGGCAGCGGTTCGGTGCGCTGCCAGCTGAGTGAGGGTTCCCCCAGCGTGCGGTCGAGGACGAGGCCGGTCAGTACGCGTGCGACGGTGCGGGGAGTGGCCCAGAGACCGCCTGCGGGCAGAATCGCGCCTGTCATGTCCCACGGCTTGACGCTGCGACCGAACCACCCGCTCGCGAGTGTTCGGCTGTGTTCCGGCGGGTGCGCGGTCATCGCTTCGGGTGGCAGGCCGAGTGGAGAGAGAACGTGCGTGGCGACAAGATCGCTGTACTCCTGGCCGCTGGCTGCCGTGAGGGTTGCCCCGAGTACGGAGTAGCCGAAGTTGGAGTATTCCTCTCGCTCTCCGGCGGGGGCGGCGGTGAGCCGGTCGAGACCCGCGGTGAGGAACACACGCAGTCTGTCGTCGGTGAACTTCTTGTAGGGGTTGATGTTGGTGGTGCCGGGTGGCACCCGGGGAAGGCCGGAGGTGTGCTCGGCGAGATGCCGCAGGGTGATGCCGGACCCTGCGGGGACGTCGAGCCACCGTTCGACAGGATCGTCAACAGTCAGTACGCCCTGCCTGGCGAGCTGTTCGAGGATGGTTCCGGTGATGACTTTGGTGAAGGAGCCCACCTCGGCGTACTTGTCGGGGTCGTGTCCACCGGTAGCCAATGGGGCTGTGATGTGTGAGCTGCCGATGATGCAGGTGGGGATGTCGGACATGATCATCCTGCCGGTTGGGGAACGGCAACATTGCGTTCCTCAGCGTGGGGTGAGCTCTGCGGCGTGACCGTCGCGTCAGGGCTTCCGCCCCGCCCGCGCCTCCACCGGCTCCGCACGGTTTCAACCATACGGCCCGCACCGGACAAGACAGAGGACAGGAAGATGAGGTCGCAGGCGACCATCGTCAACGCGAAACCGGTGAGCCCCAGTTGTAGACGAGGCTGGAGACACCCGGCAGCTCAAACTCGGGCACGCGGAGCCCACGTCCCCAACGGGGACGCCACCGACCCGGCCGAAATGATCACCGCGCGCATCGAGCGATACGCGCCGGGATTCACCGACACGGTGATCGCGCGGCGCGGCATCAGCGGCGCCGGTTACGAGACGTACAACCCGAATTACGTGGGCGGGGACATCGGAGCGGGCGCGATGACTCTCAGGCAGTCCCTGCTGCGCCCCACTCCGCGCATCGACCCCTATCGCACCCCGCTGACGGGTGTCTGTCTGTGCTCCGCCTCGCCCCCTCCCGGCCCCAGCGTCCACGGTATGGCCGGCTATCTGGCCGCACTGTCCGCTCTCCGCCGCGAGTTCGGTATCCGGACACCTCCCGGGCTCGGTCCTCGACGCAGCCACGGGCTGCGAGACACGCGCTGAGCGTGTCCTGCTCTTTGCTGCCCCTGGGCTGCCCGGCCCCACCCGCTCGTATGCTCGGTCCATGACGGATCACCAGCCCGGACGACCTGGACGGCCCACCGAGAACGCCATGCGCCGCGCCCTCAAACGGGCCCGGGACGGCGTCGCCCTCGACACCGGCGAGGCGGCCGTGCTGCTGCAGGCGCGTGGGGACGACCTCAAGGACCTGTGTGCGTCCGCCGCGCGGGTGCGGGATGCCGGGCTGGAGGCCGCGGGGCGGCCCGGGGTCATCACGTACTCCAAAAGCGTGTTCATCCCGCTGACCAAGCTCTGCCGCGACAAGTGCCACTACTGCACCTTCGCCACAGTCCCCGGCAAGCTGCGCCGCGCCGGGCATGGGATGTTCATGTCGCCCGACGAGGTTCTCGACATCGCCCGGCGCGGGGCCGAACTGGGCTGCAAGGAAGCGCTGATCACGCTCGGGGACAAGCCCGAGGACCGCTGGCCCGAGGCGCGTGAGTGGCTGGAGGCCGAGGGATACGACGACACCATCGCGTACGTACGGGCCATGGCCATCCGCATCCTGGAGGAGACCGGGCTGCTCCCGCACCTCAACCCGGGCGTCATGACCTGGACCGACTTCCAGCGGCTCAAGCCGGTCGCGCCGTCCATGGGCATGATGCTGGAGACCACGGCGACCCGGCTGTGGAGCGAGCCCGGTGGGCCGCACTACGGGTCTCCCGACAAGGAGCCGGCCGTCCGGCTGCGGGTGCTGGAGGACGCCGGGCGCAGTTCCGTCCCCTTCACCAGCGGGCTGCTGATCGGCATCGGGGAGAACTACGAGGAGCGCGCGGACTCGCTGTTCGCGCTGCGCCGCGTCTCCCGCGCCTACCACGGCATCCAGGAGCTCATCATCCAGAACTTCCGCGCCAAGCCGGACACGGCGATGCGCGGCATGCCGGACGCGGAGCTGGACGACCTGGTCGCCACCGTCGCCGTCGCCCGGCACATCATGGGTCCTTCGGCCTGCCTCCAGGCGCCGCCCAACCTGGTGGCGGGCGAGTACGCGCGGCTCATCGGCGCCGGTATCGACGACTGGGGCGGTGTTTCGCCCCTGACGCCCGACCATGTGAACCCCGAGCGCCCCTGGCCGCAGATCGAGGAACTCGCCGAGCGTTCCGCCGCCGAGGGGTTCCGGCTGAAGCAACGCCTGGCCATCTACCCGGAGTTCGTCCAGCGCGGCGAGCCCTGGCTGGACCCCCGCCTGCTGCCGCACGTCCGTGCGCTGGTCGACCCGGAGACCGGGCTGGCCCGCGAGGACGCGGTGGTGGAGGGCCACCCCTGGCAGGAGCCCGATGAGGGGTTCACCGCCTCCGGCCGTACCGATCTGCACCGCACCATCGACACCGAGGGCCGTACCGGCGACCGGCGCGAGGACTTCGACGAGGTGTACGGGGACTGGGAGGCGCTGCGTGAGGCCGCCGTGCCCGGCATGGTGCCGTCCCGTATCGACGCCGATGTACGCCAGGCCCTGAGCCAGGCCGCCGACGACCCGACGAAGCTCACCGACGACGAGGCGCTCGCGCTGCTGCACGCGGACGGCCCGGCGCTGGACGCGCTCACCCGGATCGCGGACGAGCTGCGGTGTGACGTGGTCGGCGACGACGTCACGTACATCGTCACGCGCAACATCAACTTCACCAACGTCTGCTACACCGGCTGCCGTTTCTGCGCCTTCGCCCAGCGGCGTACGGACGCGGACGCCTACACCCTGTCGCTGGACCAGGTCGCCGACCGCGCCGAGCAGGCGTGGGAGGTGGGCGCGGTCGAGGTGTGCATGCAGGGCGGCATCCATCCCGACCTGCCCGGCACCGCGTACTTCGACATCGCGCGCGCCGTGAAGGAGCGCGTGCCGGGCATGCATGTGCACGCCTTCTCGCCGATGGAGGTCGTCAACGGGGCCACCCGGACCGGGCTTTCGATCCGCGAGTGGCTGACGTCGGCCAAGGAGGCCGGCCTGGGCTCGATTCCGGGGACGGCCGCGGAGATCCTCGACGACGAGGTCCGCTGGATCCTCACCAAGGGCAAGTTGCCGACCGCCACGTGGATCGAGGTCGTGAAGACCGCGCACGAGCTGGGCATCCGGTCGTCGTCGACGATGATGTACGGGCACGTGGACCAGCCCCGGCACTGGCTCGGCCACTTCCGCACACTGGCGCGGATCCAGCAGGCGGCACTGGAATCTGGGCGGCAAGGCTTCACGGAGTTCGTGACGCTGCCTTTCATTCATACGAATGCCCCCGTCTATCTGGCGGGGATCGCCCGGCCGGGGCCGACCACCCGGGACAATCGCGCCGTCACCGCGATGGCCCGTCTGCTCCTGCACCCCCACATCACCAACATCCAGACCAGCTGGGTGAAGCTGGGCGCGGAGGGCGCGGCCGAGATGCTCCGCTCCGGCGCCAATGATCTCGGCGGCACGCTGATGGAGGAGACCATCTCCCGGATGGCGGGCTCCAGTTATGGCTCGTACCGTTCCGTCCAGGACCTGATCGCCATCGCGGAGGCGGCGGGCCGCCCCGCGAAGCCGCGTACGACGCTGTACGGGGAGGTGCCCCAGGAGCGCGTGCGCGCCGCCGCCGCGTCCGACGGGCATCTGCCCGAGCTGCTGCCGCTGCTGCCAGACTGACCGCATGAGTGCCGGTGCCGCGAGACTGTCGATGCAGGAACTGATCAACATCCGCAGACGCGCGGGATTCGTGGGGCGGCACGACGAACTCGCCACCTTCCGCGAGAACTTCGACGTCCCCCCGGAGGATCCGCGGCACCGCTTCATCTTCCATATCCACGGCAACGCGGGTGTCGGCAAGACCTCCCTCGTGCGCGAGCTGGTGCAGAGTGCGCGCCGGCGCCAGGCGCTCACCGCAGTCCTCGACGAGTCCGTGAACAGCGTGCCGGAGGCGATGGAGGCGATCAGCGCCCAGTTCGCCGAGCAGGGGCAGGTGCTCAAGGCTCTCGACCGGCAGCTGGCGACCTACCACCAGCGCCGGTACGAGGCGGAGGCACTGACCAACGCGGCGGCGGACGGACAGCCGCAGCAGCCCTCCGTGGGCAGCATGGCCGCGGCCCAGGCCTCTCTGATCGGACTTGGCATGGTGCCGGGCATCGGCGCGCTCGCCGGAGCCGTCGACCCGGCGCAGGTCGCCCACGGCGCCGATCACGTAAGGGCCGTCCTGACCACCCGTTTCGGCAAGCGAGGACGTACAGCTGGTGCTCAACCCCGTCCGGGCCCTCACTCCGGTCCTGGTCGCCGAGCTGAACCGGGTTGGGGCGGCGCGGGGGTGCGGCCCTCCAGGACCTGGAGCGGTACGAGGAGGCGCTGGCCGAGCTGGACCGGGCGATCGCGCTCGACCCGCGGTGGGTGCACGCACGCCGGGCGTCGGTGCGCTTGGTGACCGGCCGTCTGCTGCCGGCGCTCGCGGACCTCGAGCGCCGGCTGGAGCTCGGCGACGACGACCCGGCGGTGCACCGCGAGCGGGCAAGGGTCTACCTGTACCTCGACCGCCCGGAGGAGGCGCTGACAGCCCTGGGGGAGGCCGCCGGGGACGAGCAGGACGCGAACCACCTCGCCCTGCTCACCCGCGCTCACCGCAGGGCCGGCCGCTTCGCCCCGGCGAGGGAGGCGGCCCAGAGGCTGCGGACTGCCGACCCCGCCTCGTTCCAGCCGGCGCTCACGGTGAGTCGTACGGAGGGGCTGGCGGAGGTTGCCGAGCTGTGGCGTGCCGCCGATGCTGAGCTGCTGGTCGTCGCCTGTGCGCAGGGGGACTGGCCCCGCGCCGACACTCTGCTCGCCGGCCTCCTCGCCGAGACGCCCACCTGGACGACGGTGGCAGACGCGGCGGACGACCTGACCGAGCTGCTCGCCTGCCCGGGCGCGGACCCGACCGAACTGGAGCCGAGGCTGCACCGCCTGACCAGGGCCCGGGACGCCTTTTCCGGCCTGTCCGGCGATTGAGGACGAACCGGCGCCGTACGGTCCCGGGTCACCCTTCGTGCGGGGGCCGCGCCGCCCGACCATGGGCCGGGACGCGAACTCCGGCCCCTCCGGCGTTTGAGGACAAACCGGCCACCCTGCCGCCCCGGTCACCCTCGCGCCCCTGAACCCCGCGTTCCCGTTCGATTACAGTGCTGCGCCAGGCCATACGTTCGACGTCCAGGGAGGACGCGCGGTGAGCGCAGCAGCCACAGCCGTCTGGGGCCGTGCCGAGCAGCAGGACTTCCGCGCCCGGGTGCGCGGCGCCCTGCTCGGCGGCGCCATCGGCGACGCGCTCGGCGCCGGGGTCGCCGCGCTCACCATGGAGGAGATCCGCGCGGCCCACGGCCCGGACGGGCTCGTCGACCTCGTGCCCTCCCACGGCCGCCGGGGGGCCGTCACCGCCGCCACCCAGCTGACCCTGTTCACCGTCGACGGGCTGATCCGCGCCCAGGTCCGCCGGGACACCGGCGCCTGGCACCCGCCGACCGATGTGCACCGCGCCTATCTGAGATGGGCCGCCACCCAGCACGACTGGGGCCCCGACGAGCGCCGCAAGGACAATGGCTGGCTCGCCCGCGAGGAATGGCTCTACACCCGACGCGACCCGGCCAAGGCCTGCCTCATCGGGCTCGGCGACGAGACCATGGGCACCCTCGAAGCACCCAAGAACCCCGCCGCGCGCGACGCGGGCGCGCTGGTGCGCTCCGCGCCGTTCGGGCTGCTCGTCGGCTGGGAGCCGGAGCTCGTCTGCCAGCTGGCGGTGGAGTGCGCGGCGCAGACGCACGGTCACCCCACCGCGTATCTCTCGGCCGGCGCGTTCGCCGTCGTCGTGCACGGTCTGGCCCGCGGCGAGACCCTCGACGGCTCCGTGCAGCGCGCGCTCGCCCAGCTGGCCGCGCGCCCGGGCCACCAGCCCGTCACGGACGCCCTCAAGCACGCGCTCGGCGCCGTACGCCAGGGCATTCCGAGCCCCGCCAGGATCGCCTCGCTCGGCGAGGGCCATGGCGCCGAGGACGCCCTTGCCATCGCCGTCTACTGCGCTCTCGTCGGCGAGGACATCCGGCACGGTCTGCGTCTGGCCGTCAACCACGACGGCCCCTCCCAGACGACCGGCGCCGTCACCGGCTCGCTGCTGGGCGCGCTGCACGGCGAGACGGCGCTGCCGCCCGCCTGGCTCTGCGAGCTGGAGGGGCGCCCCGCGGTCCTTGAGATCGCCGACGACTTCGCGATGGAGATGACCCAGGGCCCGGCCCTGCACGGGCCCACGGTCACCACGCCCGGCTGGCTGTCGCGCTACCCGCGCGGCTGACGCACGTACGAGGGTGCACGTACGAGGGCGCGCGTGCGTCAGCCGTCCACACCCTCGCGGCCGAGCGCCTTCGCCTCGGCCGGCTCCGCCGGCGCCGGCACGGACGCGGCGGCGAGCGCCGAGTCCGGGCCGTCTCCGTCCGAGTTGATCCGTGCGATCAGGTCGTCGCGCTCGGGGGTGTCCTCCGGCTTGATGAGGCCGATCAGGATGTACAGGACGAGCGAGACCGCCAGCGGGATCGACACCTGGTACTGCAACGGCACGCCGCCTTCGACGCTCCAGCTGATCGGGTAGTTGACCAGCCAGAAGGTGAGCAGGCCGAGCCCCCAGCTGACCAGCGCCGCCGTCGGCCCGCTCTTGCGGAACCAGGGCAGCATGCCCAGCATCAGCGGGATCGCGATCGGACCCATGAGCCCCGCGACCCACTTGATGACGACCGTGATGATGTCACCGAAGAAGTCCGAGTTGACCTGGGTCGCGATGGCCATCGAGAGACCGAGGAAGAGCAGCGTGGCCCAGCGGGCTGCCAGCAGCCCCGCGCGGGTGTCCCATTCGCGGACCTTGCGGGACACGGCGGGCATGATGTCGCGGGTGACGACCGCCGCGATCGCGTTGGCGTCGGAGGAGCACATGGCCATGGTGTGGGAGAAGAAGCCCACGATGACCAGGCCCAGCAGACCGTGCGGCAGCAGCTGTTCGGCCATCAGCGCGTACGAGTCGGCGGGCACCTTCGTGTCGATGATCAGCGGCGCCACCCACATCGGGAAGAACAGCACCAGCGGCCAGACGAGCCACAGCGCGGCGGACAGCCGGCCGGAGCGCTCAGCCGACTTCGCGGAGTCGGTGGCCATGTAGCGCTGGGCCTGGTTCCACATGCCGCCGTTGTACTCGAAGGTCTTGATGAAGAGGTAGGCGATCAGGAAGACCATCATGTACGGGCCGGCCAGCGGCTCCGCGTGGCCCTTGAGTTCCGGCTCGTCCCAGACGTTCCACAGGGAGCTGAAACCGCCCAGTTCGGCCATGACCGCGACGAGCATCGCGATACCGGCGATGAACTGGATGATGAACTGGCCGAGTTCGGTGAGGGCATCGGCCCACAGGCCGCCGACGGTGCAGTACACGGCGGTGACCGCGCCGGTGATCAGGATGCCCGTGTTGAGGGAGACACCGGTGAAGACGGAGAGCAGTGTGGCGATGGCGGCCCACTTGGCGCCGACGTCGACGATCTTCAGCAGTACGCCGGACCAGGCCAGCGCCTGTTGGGTGGGCAGGTTGTAGCGGTTCTTGAGGTATTCGAGCGGCGAGGCCACATGCAGCTTCGAGCGCACGCGGTTGAGCCGGGGCGCGAACACCCGGGAGCCGATGGCGATGCCGATCGCGATGGGGAATGACCAGGTGACGTACGAGGTGACGCCGTAGGTGTACGCGATGGCCGCGTAGCCGGTGAACATCACCGCGCTGTAGCCGGACATGTGATGGGAGATGCCCGACAGCCACCACGGCATCTTGCCGCCGGCGGTGAAGAAGTCGCTGACGTTGTCGACGCGTTTGTGCGACCAGAGTCCGATCGCGACCATCACACCGAAGTATCCGATGAGCACGGTCCAGTCGAGACTGTTCATGTGCCCCCTCCTGGGGTCCGCCTTGTGAACGTCAAAGCTCTTCGTCAGTACGTCCGATCAGCGGCGCCCCCGTGCGGGAGCGGGGACTTCGGGGATTGAACCGCCTGCCGGGGCGGTGGGTCAAGGGGATGCACGGTCAGGGATGTGAACGCAGGTCAGAAAGCAGAACGATTTTGCTTGTTCTTGACCTTCCCGGACGTTGTCGTCAACGTGACGGCGGCCACACGATGTTGGGGCCCCCGCCAAAGACAGGGGGAGGGCACTTCGTCAGGCTCCGCGGATACGACAAGACCGCACGGGACGCGGGTCCCGTGCGGACGTAAAGGAGGTGCCTACCGCATCAGTTCGCCGGCGTTGACCAGTAGTGACTGACCCGTGATCGCCCGGGCCCGGTCGGAGGCGAGGAAGGCGGCGGCCTCCGCCACATCTCCGTCCGTGGCCAGCTCGGGCAGCGCCATCCGCTCAGTGAGCCGCGCGAGCACCTCGTCCTGCGGTACGCCCTCGGTGTGCGCGGTGAACTGGACGTACGCCTGGACGGGCGGCCCCCACATCCAGCCCGGCAGCACGGTGTTCACCCGGATCCGGTCCGGGCCCAGCTCGCGTGCCAGCGAGTACATCGCCGAGGTCAGCGCGCCCTTGGATGCCGCGTACGCCGCCTGCCACACCTGTGAGGGCGCGGCCACCGCCGACTGCGTACCGATGATGACGACCGAGCCTCCGCGCTCCTTCAGCGCCGGCAGGCAGGCCCGGGTCATCCGCAGCGTCCCCAGCAGATTCACATCGATGACGCCCTGCCAGGTTTCGAAGTCCGCGTCGGCCAGGCCGCCGAAATAGCTGTCCCAGGCGGCGACATGGACGACCGCGTCGATCCGCCCGAACCGCTCCAGCGCGAGCGCGGCCAGGGCGTCGCACTGCGCCTCGTCGGTGATGTCCGTGGCCCGGTACGCGGTCCGCGAGCCGTCGGGGTCGATGTCCGCGGCCGACTTGGCGAGATTCCCCTCGGTACGGGCCCCGAGGACCGCGTTGCCCCCGTCCCGCACGACGGTGGCGGCGACCTGATGCCCGAGTCCGGGCCCGACGCCGGAGACGATCACTGTCTTCCCGTTGAGCAGCATTCGCGGCCTCCCGGCTATGGCAGTTCTTCTGACGGAGCGTCAGAGTAGGTTCCCGCGCCGACGGAAGGAAGGGGAGCGGACATCGTGAGCGAGGACATACGCAACGGGGCCGCGGGTGACGAGGGGACGCGCGGTCAGGACGCACGCGGTCAGGACACGCGCGGTCAGGACACACGCAGCGAGGTGTACGCGGAGCTGGCGGGCGTCGGACCGTACGGGGTGCGCCCCGGCCACGCCCTGATCACCATGGTCGAACCGCACCCCGGCCATGAGCGCGCGTACAACCGCTGGTACGAGGACGACCACTACTACGCGGGCGCGATGGCGATGCCCTGGATGTACGCGGGGCGGCGCTGGGTCGCCACGAGGGAGCTCCAACTGCTGCGCTACCCCGAGAAGTCGGCGGTGGCCCAGCCCGTTACCACGGGCTGCTACATCTCCACGTACTGGATCACTGAGGGCCGCTACAGCGACCACATGAAGTGGACCGTCGGCATCAACAAGCGGCTCAACCGGGACGGGCGCGTCCACCAGGACCGTACGCATGTCTTCACGGCCTTCCAGGACCACGAGGCGACCGTCTACCGGGACGGCGCGGCCGGCCCGCGTGACTACCACGCGCTGGATCATCCGTACGCGGGCCTGGTGGTGGAGGTGATCGACGCCGACGGGCCGGAGCAACGGGCCGAGCTGCTGGAGTGGCTGCGTACGAAGCATCTGCCACAGCGGCTGGCCGGTTCCCGCGCGGCGATGGTGACGGTCTTCCGGCCGACTCCGCTGCCGGGCGACCGGATGACCTATGTGAAGCAGGTGGAGGGCGTCGACACCCGGCTGACGCTGCTGTGGTTCCTCGAGGAGGACCCGAGGAAGCGTTGGCAGTCCGCGTTCGCCGGGCTCGACGCGGCCGTCGCCGAATCGGGGCTCGGGCGGGTGGAGCTGGTGGCTCCCTTCATCCCGACGGTCCCCGGTACCGACCGCTACGTAGATCAACTTCGCTGAGCCGAAGCGCGGGACGGAAGCGGGTGGGGATGGTCGTGGGGGCGTGGCCGAGCCCCCTCGGCCGGGACGGCGGACCAGTCGAGAGGGCTCTGTCAGATGGTGCTCTTGGTGCTCTGTGCTGCGTCGGTGCGCGGTGTTCGGCCTGCTCCCCCAGAGTCGTGCTCAGCCGAGATCGAAAGCGCCGTGCCCCACTTCGTTCACGAAGGAGGTCCACGACTCGGGGATGAAGGTGATCGACGGGCCCGCGGCGACTTTGGAGTCCCGGACGGCAATGGCCCGCACGACGGGGGACTTGACCTCTACGCATGCGCCGTTTCCTGTGGAGTACGAGGACTTCGTCCAGGTATCCGTGGCGCCCTGAATGATTGCCATGTTCGCTCCGCTTCGGCAAGTGGTGTCATTTGCGCCAACGTTCTTGTTGGCGTGATCGACGCTACTCGCCGCGATGGGTGCGCGAGGCAGGCGTTCACTCGACCGGATGGCATATTCCATGGGCTCTTCCGCCCCACCGGGGCGAGGGTGTACCTTACGGTCCGCCTCGCCGCAGTGGCCTTTCCGAGGGGGAATCGGCAGACTCGTCAGCCGTCGTGCCGGTGCCCGTATCAGTGGGCGTACTCCTTTGCGATGTCCGCGATGAACTGCCTCGTGTGATCCACGTTCAGGGCCTGGGCGCGCAGATGCTCGTACATGACGCTGTACTTCTGCACATCGTTGGCCTTCTCCAGGTACAGGTCGCTCGTCACGCCCTCGATGTAGACGACGCTCGAGTCGGCCGCGTCCGGGAACTCCAGGATCGCGTACTGGCCGTTGATGCCCGGGTGGGCGCCCATCTCGAAGGGCAGCACCTGCACGGTGACATGCGGCAGCTGGGACAGCTCCACCAGATGCTCCAACTGCTCGCGCATCAGCTGCTTGTCGCCGACGATACGGCGCAGCGCGGCCTCGTCGATCACCACCCACAGCCGCAGCGGGTGCTCGGTGTCGTTGACCCGCTCCTGGCGGCGCACCCGGACGCTGACCCGTTTCTCGACGTCGGTGGTGCCGCTCTCGGGCAGCGCGCCGGCGATCAGCGCCTCGGCGTACTGCCGGGTCTGCAACAGACCGGGGACGACCTGGGGTTCGTACACCCGCAGGCTGGCCGCGTCGGTTTCCAGGCCGATGTACACGCTGTACGGGATGTCGCCGAAGGCGTGCCACCAGCCCTGCTGGCGGGAGTCCTTGGCCATCTGCATCAACGAGTCGACTATGCGGTGGTCCTCGACCTCGTACACCCCGCACAGGTCGCGGACGTCGCGCTGACTGATCGAGCGGCGGCCGTTCTCGAGGCGGCTGATCTTCGACTGGGAGACGAGAAGGCGCTCCGCCACCTCTTCGGCCGTCATGCCCTTGAGTTCGCGGAGCCGGCGCAGCTCCTGGCCCAATCGGCGTCGCCTGACGGTGGGGTTGACGTTGGACGCCACGGAAACTGCACCTCCGGCTGCGTAGCTGAGCGTATCTATTGCTCAGCAGATTGCCACCAATGGTCGTGGCTGCGCTGCCAAATGGCCACACGGCTGCACGCGCGAACGCGCGGGGCGGCGCTGTGGCTGCCCCGCGCGTCCTGTGCGGCTCCCGAACCGGGTCATGGGGACGTCGGTGCGGCGGACCTTGTGCGGTTGTTCCTGGAAAGCGTGGTGCGGTTCGTACTGTTCGGTGCTGCTGCGTCAGTGCGCGGCGACGCGGGCCATGCTTCCGCGGCGTGGTTGCATCGACACGGCCGCCGTCGGCTGTCGGCTGCCGGGCTGTGCGGTGGGATTACGGCGTGGCTGAGCGGCCACACCGTTCTGGACGTCCATCACGGCGTGCGCCACGAGTCCGCCCATGGGGTCGTGCCTGATGAGGTCCCGCAGACGGGACCTCGAGGAACGCCCTTCGTTCCCGGGGTACAGGTGCTTGCCGAGTCCGACCGCGTGGGCCAGCGCGGCGAGCGCCGCGGTCCGCGGGTCCGGCGGTACGCCGGTGCGGATCGCACTGTCCAGCCGGGCCCTGATGTCCCGGCTGATCGCCGTCTCCGTCGCCTGGTAGCGAGTCGTCGGCAGCACTCCGCACATCTGGCCCGCCACGGCATGCACCATGCCGCACCGCTCCAGATGCGAGAGGTAAATCTGGCGCAACCCCAGTCGGGGCCCGCCAATCCAGTGAACTGCCCGAACCGGGCTGCCGCGTCTGCGCAGCAGTTCCAGTGCGGAGTCCAAAGTCGGATCTCCGGTCGGCCGTGGCATCACCACGGCGATACGATCCCCGTCTGGGGCTATCCGTCCTGCCAGAGCCAGCTCTACTAGCTGAGCTCCGGCCAGGCCGAGGTCGAGCGACTGCGGCTGCGCTGTGGTACCCGTGGTCGGGTCCAGAGCGAGCAACAGAAGCTCCTCCGGAAGTGTTCTGCGGCTCCTGCCCATCCATGCCTCCCCGCGTGGATGAATGACAGGGTGACCCCTCTCACATTGGTCTGTCGAGAGCGCGTGGGTGCTTTCTGCGGGAACCGGCAGGTATGTCGTTCTCGTCTATGCGCGGGGGCTGTCTTCTCACACAGGACACTGGTAGATGGTTCGGACAACACGGGCTGCCGGTCTGACGGCGCCTGTGCGATGTGTATTTGGGCATTTGGGCATTAGGGCACAACGCACAACGCAAGACGCATGACGCATGGCGCATGACTCATGGAGGAGGCACGGTGGCGGGCGAGTCCCCCGACAAGTCGGAGCAGCGGAAGTCGTCGGGGGAGACGGCTCCGGGTGAACGCGACCCGCGTCTCGCCGTGTTCCGCGCATCTCCGGGGGCGACGGCCCCCGGGGTGGACCAGCCGACGGCGGTGTTCAAGCTCCCGGCGTCCGAGCGGAGCGGCGGACCGGGCGCGGACCAGGACGCGGGGGCGGACTCACGGTCCGGCACGGGGGCCGGCTTGGAGCCGGACATGGGTGCCGGTTCGAAGCCGCGTACGGAGCCGCGTATGGAGCCGGGTACGGAATCGGGCTCGGTGGAGAACGACGTGAGGCTGCGCTCGGCGGTGGCGGCGTGGGTGGCCGGCGCGGACGGGGACGCGGAGGCGGGTGAGCAGACGGAGTCGCAGGCCGAGGATCCGGAAGCGGACGCTCCGGACGCGGTGGACGCCTCGGGTGGCGATGGTGCGGCTGAGGATGCGGCTGACTCCGTGGAGCCGGATGCCGGCGGTCGTGAGGATGCGCCTGCCGACGATGCGGACGCGGACGTTGTGGACGCCTCGGGCGATGACGTTGCGGCTGAGGATGTGTCTGACTCCGTGGAGCCGGATGCCGGCGGTCGTGAGGATGCGTCTGCCGACGATGCGGACGCGGACGTTGTGGATGCCTCCGACGACGGCGTTGCGGCTGAGGATGTGTCTGACTCCGTGGAGCGGGGCGCGGAAGGGCGTGAGGACGCGCCTGGAAGCGTCCGTGACGCGGTCGCGGGCGAGCAGGCGGAGTCGCAGGCCGAGGATCCGGAAGCGGACGCTCCGGGCTCCGTGGACGCCTCGGGTGGCGATGGTGCGGCTGAGGATGCGGCTGACTCCGTGGAGCCGGATGCCGACAGTCGTGAGGACGCGCCTGCCGACGACGCGGACGCGGACGTTGTGGACGCCTCCAGCGACGACAGCGAGGCCGGCCCGGCCGACGCGTCGACCGGCGAGACCGGCGCTGACATCGAGGACGCCCCCGGCGACGGGACGGCCGCAGCGTCGAGCGACGGCGGACCGGCCGCGACCGCTCCCGACGACGAGGCGAAGGCGACCGCCGGTTCGGCGGAATCCGCCGGAGTGAAGGACGACGCGCCGTCCGCCAAGGACAAGGACGACGCGCCGTCCGCCAAGGACACCGCCGACGCCGCGGACGCCCCCGCCGACGGGACCCCCGCGCCGAGCGCCGACAAGCCGCGGGACCGCACCGCCGGTTCGGCGGAATCCGCCCCCGCGAAGAGCGAGGCAGCCAAGCCGGACGCGTCCCCCGACGCCAAGGCCAAGGCCGCGCCCACCACGTCCGGATCTGCGGAAGCAAAGCCGTCCAAGCCTGCCGTCGATCAGCCCACCGCCGCGTTCAAGGCGCTGCGGCGGCCCGCGGTCGACCAGCCGACCACCGCGCTCAAAGTGCCCCCGAAGCCCCGGCCCGGGGCGTCCGCCGAGTGGAGCAGCACCTTTGTGCCGCTGCGGACCGAAGCGGCAAGTACAGCTGCTCCGGCCAAGCCTGAAGCGGCGCCCACGCCTCCCGCCTCGCTCACCGAAGCCGAGCGGACCAGGCAGCAGCCCATGCCGCCGCTGCCGCCGCTCGACCTTCTCGCCGAGCTGACGAACACCCCGCCGCCGCCACAGACCCCTGTCCGCACCGTCATGCGGCGGATCAAGATCTGGACGCCGCTCGTCGTTCTGCTGCTGATTATTTTTGCTGTCGCACAAGCTTTCCGCCCGCTCCCCGAAGCCGAACTCGCCCTCTCCGCCGAGCCCACCTTCACCTTCAAGGGCGGACAACTCGCCCTGCCCTGGGCCGACGAGGGCCAGGGGGCCGTCGAGGTCGAGGGCGTCGGCAGCATGGGGACGTACGGCGCGCAGAAGCCCGCCCCGATCGCGAGCATCGCCAAGACGATGACGGCGTACGTGATCCTCAAGAACCACCCGATCAAGGGCGCGGAAGTCGGCCCGAAGATCACCGTCGACCAGCAGGCCGAGGACGAGTCGAAGCTCGGCGACGAGTCGACCGCGCAGATCTCGACGGGGCAGCAGTTCACTGAGCTGCAGATGCTGCAGCTGCTGATGATCCCGTCCGGCAACAATGCCGCGCGCCTCCTCGCCCGCTGGGACGCCAAGTCCGAGGCCGAGTTCGTCAAGAAGATGAACGACGCCGCCAAGGAACTCGGCATGACCAACAGCACCTACACGGACCCCAGCGGCCTCAAGGCCACGACCGTCTCCTCCCCGCAGGACCAGCTCAAGCTGGCCAAGGCGGTCATGCAGTACGACGTGTTCCGGAAGATCGTCAACACGACCTTCACCACGGTCCCCGGCATCGACGGGCAGATCAGGAACAACAACGACAGGGCCCTGCTGAAGGAGGGCGTGGGCGGTATCAAGACCGGTTCGTCCACCCCGGCCGGCGGCAACCTGCTCTGGTCGGCGAACGTCGTGGTCGACGGCCAGGTGCGCCGTATCGTCGGCATCACGATGGGCGTTCAGAAAGCCGCCATCCTCAACGACAAGCTGGAGCTGGCGATCACCCACAGCATCAGGGTGATCGAGGCCGCCCAGGCCGGCGTAACCTCCGCGACGGTCATCAAGAAGGGCGATGTCGTCGGGTACGTCGACGACGGCCTCGGCGGCCGGACCCCCGTCGTCGCCACCAAGGAGTTCAAGGCGGTCGGCTGGGCCGGTCTGAAGATCGAGATCGAACTCGCCGACGGAGGCAGGACGATCCCTCACACGGCCAAGGCGGGCACCGTCGTCGGCCAGCTGTCCGTCGGCTCCGGCACCGGCAGGGTCAGCGCACCGGTCGCGCTCCAGCAGGACCTGGCGGAACCTGGATTGGGCGCCAAGCTCACCCGCATCGGCTAGCAGCCGGCAGGCGACGCGGGCGTCCTGGGGGACCGGGACGCCCGCGTGCTAGCGTCCCGTGGCAACTTCGGGGCGACTTCTTGGCAACTTCGGGGCGCCGGGAGAGCGTCCTTGAGGGAGGAACACCGGCACGAAGTCAGCACCAAGCACGCCGGAGGTTGGCAGGCCGGGGGACAACGGCGCAGCCGGGGAGGACGGGGAGAGCCGCAGTGACCACCGCTGAGCCGACACAGGCGAACGGCAGCAGCAGCCCCGACGCCGGGCCGCGAATACCCGTCCCGCTGCCCGGCGACGCGGACCCCGGCCTCCTCGACGATCTTCGCGACCGGCTCAGCCGCCACCCCGTACCCCTCGCGACGGCACTCGCCGCGCTGACCCACCTGATCTGGTTCTTCTTCCTCGCGAACAGCGGCGGCGACATCGCTGCCCAGGACGCCTGGGCCGAGTTCGTCGGCCGCCACCCCGACTCCGCGTACAACCTCGCCTGGTACGGCGGGATGCATCCGGTCTCGTACAGCGTCGTCTCGCCGTATCTGATGTCCCTGCTCGGCGTCCGCTCCACGATGATGGTCGCCGGTACGGTCTCCGCCGCGCTGACCTCGCTGATCCTGGTCCGCGTCCGCGCTGTCCGCAATCCCGTCGCCTGCTCGCTGGCCGGGGTCTTCGCCTTCCTCTGCAACGCGCTCTCCGGCCGGGTGACCTTCGGTCTCGGAATGATGTTCGCGCTGGGCGCGGTGGCCGCGGTCTTCTGCTGGCCGCACCGCTGGAGAACGAATCGCTGGGCCAAGGCAGCGGTGGCAGCCCCGCTCGCCGGCCTCGCCACCGCCTCGAGCCCGGTCGCCGGGCTGTTCCTCGGCGTCGTCGCCGCCGCGCTGTTCCTGAACGGCCGCCGGCCCGGCGCGTACACCCTCGGGCTCGCCCCGGTCGTGGTCGTGGCGCTCTCCGCCTGGCTGTTCCCCTTCTCCGGTACGCAGCCGATGTCGTTCTGGTCGACCTCGTTGCCGTTCCTCTACGGGGTCTTCGTCCTCGTTCTCGTACCGAAGGACTGGCGCACGGTCCGCGCCGCCGCTGCGGTCTACACCCTCGGCACGCTGCTGACGTGGGTGATCGATTCCCAGATCGGTTCGAACGTGTCCCGGCTCCCGATGCTCTTCGCGGGCGTCGTGCTGCTGGCGGCGCTTCCGTACACCGTCCCGCGCTCCCGCAAGTGGTACGCGCTCGTCATCGCCTTCCTCGGGATGAACTTCTGGATAGGCTTCAAGGCCGTCGACGACATGGTGCGTACGGCCCCGGCCGCGTCGTGGAACCGTGAGCTCGCGCCGCTGGTCAACAGGCTCCAGCAGGTCCGCGCCGAGCGTGGCCGGGTCGAGGTGGTTCCCGCGAGCAGCCACCGTGAGGCGTCGGCTCTCGCTCCGTACGTGAATCTGGCCCGCGGCTGGAGCCGTCAGGCGGACATGAAGCGCAACCCCCTTTTCTACGACGCCGACAAGCCGCTGACCTCGGCCGGCTACCGGGCCTGGCTGGACCGGTGGGCGGTCCGCTATGTGGTGCTGCCGAAGGGTGAGCCCGACTCCAGCGGGGCGAAGCAGGAGGCGGAGCTGGTACGTGACGGGCAGCCGTATCTCACGCGAATCTGGAGCGACGCGAACTGGCAGATGTTCGCGGTGAAGGACCCGATGCCGCTGGCCGCCCTGCCCGCCACGGTTGACCACGCCGGCGCGGGAGAGCTCACGATCCATGTGAAGACGGCGGGCCGGGTGCTGATCCGGGTCCCGTACTCGCCGTGGCTGAGCATCGTCGACGAGCAGGGCCAGAAGGTGAGGGAGCCTGAGGAGACGGAGGAGTCGAAGGCCGGCGAGGAGGAGCCGAAGACCTTCGACAATCGGAACGGTTGTCTGCTGAAGGCGGAGGAGGACACGGAGGGCGACGAGTGGACCGAACTGCTCGCGCCCGCCCCGGGGGTCTACCGGCTGGCGGCGCCGTACCAACTGCCGCGGGGGACACCTTGCCCCGATGAGCTCCGCTGACCACTTACAACCGCTCTCCCATTACCCGCGTTAACACCTATCTCCGCCTGTTGCGCTGATGCATAGTGGACTCCCTTGGCATACCGCGTGGTTGGTCTACTGGTTCAGGTGTGACATGGCATGCGAACGATGCGGTGGCAACGGCAGGGGCGCGCTGCCAGGTCTTGGCTGTCCAGAGTGCGGTGGGGGCTGTGTGAGCGGTCGGGGTGGTCGGTCCGCGGGCGGGGCGTGGGTTGCACGGGAGACGCTGTCGGGGCGCATCTCCCTCCTCTCCCGTACCGGAAAGATCCTGCTGACCGGGGCGGTTGTGCTGACAATGCTCGCGCTGGCCGTCTCGGCGGCCACGCTGTACGAGGACGATCAGGCCCCGACCGAGGCGGCCGACGATTCCCCCTTCGTCCCCGGGGAGCTCGGCGGAGCCCCGCAGCGCATCGTCCCCACCGCGCTGCCCGGCGACTCGCCCTCCCCTTCTCCCTCCGCCTCCCGCAAGCCCCTGCCGACCCCGACCCGGATCGGCCCGCGCAAGCCGAAGCCTCCGCAGAATGCCCAGGGCCCGTCGTACTCCGCCTGGGCGGGCCCGGGCTGCAGCGGCGGCGGGCAGTACCGCGAGCGGGGCCGCTACAGCGACGGCGACGACGGCTGGTACACGGTGGACGAGGGCGGCCACAAGGCTGACGGCTGCGACGGATCCTTCTCCGCGATCCCCATGTCGGGCAGCTCGACGAAGGACAGCGGGGGCACGGCGACCTGGTCCTGGTACGTGGGCAGCGGCTACACGAGCTGCTCGGTGTCCGTCGTCATCCCCGAAAGCCGCCGCGACAGAGATGTGGCGGGCAAGCCGTCGACGTACAACGTGCTGGCCGATCCCGACGACGAGGACAGTGCGATCAAGTCCTTCGAGATCGACCAGACATCACTGCGCGGCAGCGGCCTGATCGTCGAGAAGATCCCGGTCCGCGACCAGCAGCTGGCGGTGCAGCTGGTGGATCGAGGCATGGACTGGGGCAGCGACGAGCGCGACGGGGCGCACCACGCGGCGGCCCAGATGAGGGCGGATTGCCGCGCGTGAGGGGTGAGTCGGCCCGGCTCAGCGCCGGGCCGAGCTCCGACTCAGCGGCTGCCGGAGGGACAACACCCCAGTGATCAAAGCTCGGTTGACCCGCCGCGTCGGCGTCTGCGGCGGCTGATCCAGTCTTCCCGGTGAAACGCGAGCAAGCATGCCCGCGTCAATCGGAAAGGGCGTTCGGACTCCCTGATACCGGCCTGATGGCGGCCTGATCCGGTAGTCGAACGGACGCCGCCGGGCGGAATCGACGATGGCGCGCCCGGTCGGGCGGCTCGTCGACCAGTACTCCGAACGGCTGCGCGTGATCGGCCCTGGGGGTTCGATCTCGCGCCCGGCGGCGACCGGAAGCCCGGTCGTATCGCTGCTGGGAGTGGATACGGTCGGCAACGCGCTCTGTGATGCCTTGGGCGTGTGGAGTAGCGGGCGGAGCTAATGTGACGCCAACCGTCGTTGTGATCGTCGGGCCGCTCCGCGCTCTTCCCGGCCAAGGGGCGGGCTGCCATGGCCGAAAAGGTATGCCCATGCGCTTCGTTTCCCGCCGCACCCACCGCACCCGCCTCACCAGGGCCGTCGTGGCGGCGTGCGGGGTATCGGCACTGCTCGCTCCGTTCGCGACAGCCGACTCCAGTGCCGCTGCCGCCGGGCCGCGTCCGCCCGGGAGCACAACGTCCGGGGATGGCGCGGTCATCACAGTGACGACCGCCAAGGTCGGCGCGCCGGGTAATCCTTCGGCCGGCGTCGTCCCGTTCACGGACGCCATCTACCCATCGTGCGCCGACGCCCCCACGACCTCGAGTGACTGCCTGATGGTCGGCGGCGTCAGTTATCCCTACGAGATCGGGCAGCTCGAGGTCACTGTCGAGCAGTGGGTGGCGTTCCTGAACACGGTCGATCCCGAGGGGCGTAATCGCCATCGTCTCTTCGTCGAGACCGAGAGCTCCTCAGGGTGGCCGAAGTACGGCCAGGTCAACTTCGCCGCCGATGCCGCAACGGCCGCCACTACTCGGTCGGTTATCCGCAGTGGGCGGACAAGCCGTACGGTTTCGCGAACTTCCTGGACGCGGCGCGCTTCGTCAACTCGCTCTACAACGGTCGACTGATCTCCAAGCAGACCACCAGCAACGGCGGCTTCGGCCACGTCACCTACCGGGTCGAGCTGTCGGACCGGACCGAGCGCGGGATGTACGACCTCTCCCGGCCGGATGCGACCCGAACCCGTGCTTCCGGCTTCGTCGTGCCGAGCCAGGACGAGTGGATCAAGGCGGCCTACTACGACCCGAGCGGCGGCGGCACCTACTCCTACTGGAAGTACCCGACCAACCCCGGAGTCTTCGGCGACGGCGACGACAGCGCCCCCAACACCACCGTCCTCAACCCCACCACCGGCGATGTCACCAACGCGGCGACCCAGCCACTGGCTTCGTACCACGCCACCGACCTGCCGGCACCGAGCTGGTGCCCGGCCCAGGTGCAGCCCGACGCCTGCTCCACCGTCAACCCGATCGGGCTGAACCCCATCACGTACCCCGAGCTCTATGAGGGCAGCCTCGGCACGGTCGGCCAGGCGAGGACCACCTCGCCGTGGGGCACTCTCGACCAGGGCGGAAACGCGGTCGAGTGGACCGACACGATCACGGCGGCCCCCTCCGGACGGGACTTCGGGCGGGTCTGGCGGCGATTGCACGGCGGGATCTCCAACGCGCCGGCCTTCCAGATGTGGCCCTCGGCGGTCGGACTGCAACCGCAGGACAACGTGTTCTACAACCACAGCTATCCGTGGTTGGGCATCCGGATCGGAGTGATCGGAGACCTGGCGCTCGGCAAGCCCTGAGCGAAGAAGGCGCGCCGGCGGTGCCGGAGCCCGGCCCGGGGCAGTCCAACGGCGGGTGAGGGTCCCGACGCCTTCACTGGGGGCGAGAGCAGGCGCGAGAAGCCTCCTCGCCCCTTGGGCAAGGGCTGGCCCGCGCGATGAGCAGGGCTACGTCGTCGTGGTCTCCCGGGTGGCGCAGGGTGTGGAGAAGCAGGTCGCAGGTTTCGTCCAGCGGGCGGTCGGGGTCGTCGAGGACGCGCAGGAGAGCGTCCAGGCGTTCGTCGATCGGCTGGTCGCGGGTCTCGACCAGGCCGTCGGTGTAGAGGACGAGCTGGGCGCCCGGCTCGATGTCGAAGCAGGTCGTGTGGAAGCGAACGCCGCAGCCGCCCAGCGGCGCGCCGGTGGGCAGGTCGAGAAGCTCTCGCTTGCCGTCCGGATGGAGGAGGACGGGCGGCAGGTGCCCGGCAAGGGAGATGCGGCACTGCGCGGTGTAGGGGTCGTAGACGGCATAGACACAGGTCGCGATGGTTTCCAGACCGTCGGTGACGTGGTCGAGGTGGTGCATGACCTGGGCGGGGTCGAGATCGAGGTCAGCCAGCGTCCGGGTGGCGGTGCGGAGCTGGCCCATGGTGGCTGCGGCTCCTACCCCGCTTCCCATGACGTCACCGACGACGAGGGCGGTCTTGTCGCCGCTCAGGGGTATGACGTCGAACCAGTCGCCGCCGATCTCGACGGTGGCCTGGGCGGGACGGTAGCGAAAGGCGACATCCAGACCTGGCCGGCGCGGTGGCGGGTGGGGCAGCAGGCTGCGCTGGAGGGTGAGGGCGGTGCGGCGTTGTTCTTCGACGGCGCGGTGCCGCTCGGTGACATCCACGCTGGAGGTGGCCACTCCGAGCAATTCCCCGCTGGGGGCTTCGAGCCGGTAGAACGAGACCGACCAGGCGTGATCATTGTCCGGGTCGGCCGGGGTGCGGCCGACGGTGTACTGGTCCAGGACCGGAACACCGGTGGCCAAAACCTTCTTCATTGCCCTCTCGAAGGACTCGTCCAAGAAGGGGAGCACGTCATGGACGTGCCGGCCAATGTGCTCGGCGGCAGGTACGCCGTTCATCCGCTCCTCCGCCGGGTTGACCGAGACGTACCGAAGGTCGGTATCCAGCACGCCCAGTCCGATCGGCGACTGGGACACAAGTCGGGCGGACAATGCCAGGTCGCGCTCGAGTTGCCGCAGTGTCGCCTGGTCCGTGGCCAGGCCAAGGGCGTACAGGTGCTGCTCCTCGTCCTGCAGCCGCATGTTGCGGAACTCCACCATGCGCGTGCTGCCGTCCTTGTGCTGGACGGGGAAGACTCCCGCCCAGCTGCCGCCGCCCGCCATGACCTGGGCGAACAGCGTCAGCACCTGGTCCCGGTGCTCCTCGCGGATCAGCAGGTGGACCGCGGACCGGCCCAGGGCCTCCTCGGCGCCGTAGCCGAACAGGTGCTCGGCCTCCGGGCTCCACAACCGGATCCGCCCCTCGGGGCCCAGGACGACGGCGGCGACACTCAGCACATCGAACAGGCCGCCGGGCGCGGAGGGAATGGCACCCGCCGTAGCGGGATCGCCCCGGAAGGGCTCGGTTACACCCATATCCCAGGCTCTCCTTCCGGCCGCCGCTGGGGCGTGATGCCTGGCGCTGGCCAGGACCATGCACCTGCCTCGAACAGTCCCAGCCCCATCGTCCTCCTCCACCGGCCGCTCACGCACCCACACCGGTCTGACCTGGACAGGTGTGTATTTCCCGGGGGCAAGAGAGCGGCTGGACCGGGCGGGCCGCCCCCGCATCCGAAACGGAGCCGCAGCCCGTCCACTCACGCAAACGGCCCCGGACGACAAGGATTCGAACCTGCGACACCCGCTTCAGGAGGGCAACAGGACCGGTGGCCCATCGCTCCTACCTGCTTCGTTCGTCTTCAGGATGCAACTGGAGTGCCTGGGAGCGCAGGTTTTGCCTGTGGTTCACGGCCAGAACCATGGCTACGGGGATGGTGCGCCCCAGCGCCGAGGCGAGCCGGGAGCGGAGGGCTCCGAGGACCTGGCCCCGGCGCCCTGCCCTGTCAGTGGTGCTGGGTCTAACGCCGGCGGCATCCAGATCACGATCAAGGTTCGCCGATAGGGCGCGTCAGCTGAACCAGCTCGAACCGAAGCCCCGGGCCGTGGCCCGGGCTTCCTGCTGCGACCTTGCCGACGAAGCACGTCGACCGGGAGCAGAGGCCGTCTGTTGCCGCTGTGACTGAGCGCAGCCCTGCGGGGAGGTAGTCAATGCGGCCTGTCAGGTGAGGAGGTGGCGGCTGCGCTGGTTGCCGGCTTCCTCGTCGACCCGGTCAACGAGGATCATCGCCACATCGTCGACCAAGTGACCCCCAGTGTGGCGGATCAGTGCCTGGTGCAGTTCGTCCAGGAACTCCGACGGGGTGGTGCTGGTGCGTATCCTCTCCATGGTCTCGGGCAGGGCAAAGAATTCGTTGTCGCGATTGCGGGCTTCGATCACGCCGTCGGTGTACAGCAGCAGACGGTCGCCGGGTACGAACGGATAGCTCTCGGGCTTGGCGGCAGGGCCGTTGAAGAGGTCTTCCAGGCCGAGAGGCGGCAGTGGCGAGGCGGGCATCAGGTCCTGAGCTCTGCCCTGGTGCAGCACCAGCGGTGGCGGATGGCCACGGTTGACCAGTTGCACCACCCGATCGTCCGGTACCTGGGCGATGAGCGCGGTGGTGAATCCTTCCGTCAGGACTTCCTGAGCGTACGCACCCGGTACGGCGACCGCCCGTCGCAGCGCGGCCGCGCAATGGTTCATGACCTCCACCAGGTCATCCTCGTAGTGCGCGGCCTCGCGAAACGCGCCCAGCGCCACCGCGACCGCGCGCATGGCAGACAGCCCCTTGCCGCGGACGTCCCCCACGATCAGCCGGACGCCGTACCGCGTCTGAACGGCCTCGTACAGATCACCGCCGATCAGCGCCCCCGTCCCGGCTGCGAGGCACAGGCTGCCCGCCCGCACCGGGCCCAGCCGCGCGGGTACAGGCCGCAGTACGACCTCCTGTGCTGCAACGGCGATCCGGCGAACCTGGTCGAGCTCGCTCTGCCTGCGCGTCTGCACGGCCCTGCTCATGATGAATCCGGCCACGGACACCATGGCCAGAGCGAAGAGGTTGGTATAGACCTGCAGGGTGCCCCAGGCCTGGTTGTAGGTGGCGGTGGTCACGCAGACCGCCAACGCGAGAGCCGCCGCCGAGGCGGTGCCCTTGGGGCCCATCGTCACCGCGGCCAGCGCAGGCATCGCTGTGAGAAGGGGGCCCGTATAGATGAAGTGTGCAGGCGAGAGCTCGATGACCAGCACGGCCAGCGCGATCGCGAACGGCACACACTTGGCCAGCGTGAAGAGGACCCGACTGTGACCGCCCGCTCCTGGTCGAGGAGGTGAGCGGAAGAGCGACCGCATGGGTACAGCGTGCCTCGCTGACGTTGAGTACTCCACTCAACGCTCAAGAAGAGCTCGGGCTCCTCGCCGCGGTACGCCGCGTCTCGGCGCCAGTTCACGACGGTGACGTGATCGTGAGGGTGATCTCCCGGCGCGAACTCAGGGAATCGGCGCCCGGCGGGGATCCACCACCTTGCCGCGGCGAACTTCGCCGAACGAGGGCAGGGTCGGCGCACTTTGCGGAACCTTTACTCGGGAGCGCCCGTTGGTCCGGTGAGCGCGCGCGGGGGCTCGCGACCGATGACTCAGAGAATACCGAGGTGACGTCAATGGCAGTGTGGGACCGAATCAAGGACCAGGCCAAGACTCTGCAGCAGTCCCAGGGCGGGCGCGGCGCGAACGGCGGACGGAGCGGCGGCGCGCGGGCCGGCGGTGGTTCACGCGCCCAGCTGGTCAGCGCACTGAAGACGCAGCTCGGCTCCCTCAAGACCGAGCTGAAGAGCGGTGCGTACCGGGACGCGAGCATGGCGATGTGCGCACTGGTCGCGGCCGCGGACGGGCACGTGGACCCGGCCGAGCGGCAGCACGTGGAGTCGATGATCCTCAGCAATGACGTGCTGCAGAACTTCCCGCCGGAGCAGTTGCGCCAGCGCTTCAACAAGCATGTGGACCAGCTGACCCACAACTTCCAGCTGGGCAAGACCGAGGCGATGCAGGAGATCGCCAAGACCGCCAAGAAGCCGACCGAGGCGAGGGCGGTGATCCAGACCGGCATCGTCATCGCGGGTGCCGACGGCGACTTCTCCCAGGCCGAGCAGACGATCATCCGGGAGGCCTGCGCGGCGCTGGGACTGTCTCCCGCGGAGTTCCAGCTCTGATCTGCGCCTGCGATCCGGTTCCCGCGGTGCTGACGCGGCACCACGCCACGGGAACCGGACGGTCGGCGCCCCGCCCGGTGGCGAGAAAGGGCGCTCAGGAGGGCCGATGAAGATGCCGGAGTCTTCGGAGTCATCGTTCATCGGCGGCACGACCTGCGTTGCGAGTACGGTCCACGGCATGGCTGAAGAGTTCGATGTGGCCCGAGCATTGCAGGGGGGAATCCCTGGCCGAGAGCGGGCATGGGCGTTCGTCCGTGAGTTCGCCGCCGCTTGGGCCAAGCGCTGACGGGCAGCGACGGCCCGTCGGCTGAGGAGTTGCAGCAGGCCGAGGCGGCTCTCGGCTGCTCCTTGCCGCTCGCGTTGCGCGAGGTCTACGAGCTCCTCGGCGCACGGCCTGACCTGACCGGCAACCAGGACCCCCTGCTGCCGGCTTCCGAGTTGTTCGTGCATGACGAGTTCGGCGGTGTCCTGGTCTTCCGCAGCGAGAATCAGGGCTGTGCCTTCTGGGGCGTGCGCCTGAGCGATCTCGATCAGGACGATCCGCCGGTGTTCGTCCAGTCCCGACATGGGTGGGAGCCGTTCCTGGACCGGGTATCTCTGGCCTGCGTCGAGCTGGTGCTGAGTGAGACGTTGTTCGGCGACGACGGGCGGCTCTACAACGCATGCGAGCTGCCCTCGGACTTGCTCGACACGGTGCCCAGGCGCTTCCAACGAGTCGCTCTACCCGACTACCCGATGTGGGTGGGCCTGAAGGACTCGCGCTGGTTCTCCGCACCCGGAAAACTACTGCGCCAGGACGGCATTGGTGTCCATAGCTGGCTGCACGCCCGGGGCCGGACCCGGGCCGACTTGGAGTCGATCTGCGACGTTGTCCCCGGGCGGTGGGTCCTTGGGTATACCGAGTCGGCGGAAGTCGATGCCCTTCCTTTCTAGCCTCGCGTTTTCGATCAAGCCTTGGACAGTCCGCTTCGTGAAAGCCCGCGGCTGGCGCTGCGCCTCCGGGGTTGCCGTCTACTCGTTGCGCTCAGAGCCACGACTGCATCAGAGCCGGACCGCCCGGCCTCGCCTCGGTGGTGACGACGCCCGAGTCCGAACCACGACCGGAACCGCGGACTGCCCCGGCGTCGGCCGCCCGGTGGGTGTCGGCAGGCGGCGAGGTCGGATTGATCGAGGTGGCGCGGGTGGTGCTCGCGTCGGGAATCCGAGCCTGCGCGGTCAGCAGATCTGTCACCAGCGCCCGCCGCCCCGACGTGCTCGCCGCTCAGCGCAAGTAACGCGCCCGCATCCGCAGCGAGAAGGGCATCCGCTGGGGGGGCGGACGCCCCCTCGCACCCGCAGCCTGACCAGGCGCCCCAGCGGAGAACGTCAGATCCTCGCACCCCGGGCGATGCGGTACAGCACGTTCGGACGCAGTGGCCCTTCGGGCGCGGTGGGGTCGTCGAAGTCGTCGGCCGGGTCCCGTGTCATGCCGATTCGGTGCATCACCGCCTGTGAGCGGAGGTTGGTGGCCGTTGTCACGGCAAGGATCTCGGGAAGTTCAAGAGTGTCGAAGCCGTAGGCCAGCACTGTCAGCGCGGCCTCGGTGGCGTAGCCCTGGCCCCAGGCCGAGCGGGCGAGCCGCCAGCCGATCTCCACTCCTGTGAACGGCATGTCGTCATCCACCTGATCCAAGCCCGCGAAGCCGATGAACTCACCCGTGGCCTGCACCTCAACTGCCCACCACCCGTAGCCTCGCTGGTCGAACTCGGCCTGGAACTGCGCCACGGAGGCATCGCTCTGTTCGCGGGTAAGCAGGTCGCCCAAGTGCTCCCGAACCTCGGCATCGGCATTCATCGCCGCCCATGGTTCAAGGTCGGAGTCACGCCATCGACGGAGGGTGAGGCGATCGGTACGCAGTTCAGCCATGCTGCCCAGCCAACGTGAGCTCTGGCCTCGATGCAATATCTTTCACCGTCTACGACCTCTTCCGGTCCCGCCGCCTGACTTCCAGCACCATCGGGCGGGCACGACGCGTACCCGCCGACGCCGTACGGGACTTCATCACCCACGAGATCGAGGCGGCGGCCTGATGGCCTCACAGCGCAAGCGCAACCCCAACGGCGCGGGCACCATCACCAAGCGCAAGGACGGCCGCTTCCAGGCCGCCGTCTACGTCCTCCAGCCGGACAGCACCCGCGCGTTGGGGGTCGACGACGGTCAGCGTGGTTGCTGTGCTCCGCTGCTGTACTGCCATCGCGAGGCCTGCACGGCAAACCGCTGGCGCGCGCCGTGGTCGGAAGCGATCATGGCCAATCGTGACTATCGAGAACACCTTGGCCAAGGTGGACACCGACCTTGCGGCGGGCCGCCTTCCTTTGGCACGGCAGCGTTTGCGTGGGTTGGTGTCCTCTTTCCCTGCAGACCTCTCCCTTCGCGTCAGGCTCGCGAACGTCTATCGCCTGTTCGGGGAGTCGGTGCAAGCCGGCCGCTGGAGCTACCTCGACGGCCGGCGCTCTCCCGAGGAGGTGGCGGCCTTCGAAGCCCATTACCGACACCCGGTCGACCGTATGCGGGCACTGGCTTGGCGTGGCTCGGAAGCGGCAGCGAAGACTCCCTTCGCTCGTGCGCAACTGGCTGCGTTGCGCCTCGCTGCATCACAGTCCGCGGGGAAACCGATGGACTGGGACCAGGTGGGCTCCGGGGCTGACGAACCCACCGAGCCGGGATCCTTCCATAACGTGCTCTTCGGACTGGGATGCATGGTGGGCTTGATCGTCTGCCTCGCGCTCATGTGCATCGGCATCAGCACCGTGATCAGCTGGTTGTGAACACCGCCGGGTGACTGGCTGCTCAAGAGGCGCCCCGGCGGTGAGCGACCGCCATCGACATCCTCACAGTCAGATCCGGCTGTCAAAGCCCCCCAGCCTTGATCGGCTGGGGGGCATTTCGCCAGCGCCCCCGGCAGGATTTGAACCTGCGACACCCGCGGCAGGATTTGAACCTGCGACACCCGCTTTAGGAGCGAGGTGGGGCGAGTTGAGGCCTGACTGCAGGATTCCGACTTCGATATCCGCGGGCTGCGCTACTCGTCGGCACCCGAGGTTCCCCGTGAGTCCCCGCCTCATCTGGCGCGGTTGCGGCTGGCGGACATGTTCGACCCTGACCTGCAGCTGCGCGCTTACTCAGCCTGTCTCGGACGTTTCTCGCCTGAGTCTTCGATGACCAATTTGGCGGTGGACCACCAAGACCCCTCGCCGCCCCGAGTAACGCTGTCAGGATCGGCTGACTCGGCAATGTACGCCGCGTAGCGTTCCCGCGCTGCTGTCAGGCTCTCCAACCCGTTGGGACCGCCCAGGACTTTGTCCGCGTTGAAATCGTCCTGCCCATCGTCCTCCCACCCACACTCTGGACAGATCTCGAAGCTGGCCGATGTCTCCAGAGTCATGAGCCGGCAGCACGGGCACTTGAATGGTCCTCCGTCCATGAGCCGGGCGCGACGGGGCAACGAGCGTGATTCGTCAGAGGCCATGTCGCAGAGGGTATGGACTTGGCCTATCGGGAGCATGGTGATTTCAGTCCACGACGGCAGTGACCCCAGCGACGAGCAGCAGGCCGCCAGAGCCCTGGTTTGGAAGACGCCGTATGCGGGTGCCTGCTGAGCTGGGGTGGTGCTTTACCTACGCGGGAGGGCTGTAGTACCCGGTTCTCCATGGCTCCCCTCTCGTCCCCGACTGATCGGGCGCGCGTCGGGCACGCAGCTGAGGTGAAGGACACGCAGCGCGAGGCCGGCAGCCGGCCCGGTTAGCGCCGGGGCCCTCGCCTTAGCCGTCCACGTCCGCGTAGATCGCCTGGGCGATATGTTCGGACTCGAACGTCCCCTCCGGAGAATTGTTTTGGATTTGCGCGAACCATCGGGTGCTTGTCGACGAACCGCTTGACACGACGTAGGGGGCAGGGCCGGACCACTGCACAGTGAAGACACCGCCGCCGGTGAGAGTCTTCCCGGGGGGACAGACTGCCTCCCCTGAACAGAGCGCTTGCGGTTCGCACGTGAAGGGCGCAGAAACAATCTCAAGCCCTGTGAGACCAGGAGCACCGGTTGCGCCAGTCGGCCCGGTGAGACCAGGAGCACCGGTGGCGCCCGTCGGCCCTGCGGGACCCGTTGCGCCCGTCGGCCCTGCGGGACCGGTCGGACCCGTTGCCCCCTTGCGGCACTTGTCGCCGCGGCTGCGGTACTCCAGCCACTCGTGCGGCTCGCCGGGCCTGGCCGCGCATTCATCTCCGGCCGACGGGGCTGCCACGCCGTGACGAGGAGACGCGTCGAAGCCCTGGGCCACGGCCCCTACAGGGCTAGCCATCCCCACCAGCACGAGGGCCAGCAATGCCGTGGTGCCGACAGCGCGCCACGTTCCCTTTCGCGGGGGGAGCGGGCCGAGAGTCGACTTCGTCCTGTGCTCAGGACTCATGGGTGCTCCTTGCAAACCGATTCGAGTAACGCACCGTAAATCAGTGCGGATCCTTCCGGCATTCTCGGTTTGCGGTGGGAACGGCTTGAGGACATGCCCGAGAGCATCAACCCATCAACCCATCAACCCATCAACCCATCGGCGCAACGGCGGCGTGCGCACAGCGGCAATGCAACCACGCTCGGGCCCCGACGCCCCGGTGCCGCAGGAGTGCGCCCACTCCGGCCGCGGACAGCCCAGGTCCCTGTCGCATGCGCTGCTCGCGATGTCGCCGGCGGGCTGCTTCACGACCTCCCAGGTTCGCCCATTGCATGACGTGACCCTTCGACCAACCGGATCTTGTACCAGGCCACCCAGGACACAAAGAGCAGCAAGAAGGCCACGGCACCTTGCGCAACACGGTTGCCATCGGCAGCCCTTCCCCAGACACCTTGCGCCAGATACAGCTGGACAGCGATGAACAGCAACCATCCCCATGGAACCGCCTTGGCCCAGGCGATCCCGCGAGCCGCGATGAGTCCTGCGGCGTCCGGCGGTCGTACTGTCGAACCCGTTACCGAGGAGGACTTCTGATGCGCAGCGTGACCTATTCGATGAGCGTCTCACTTGACGGCTACATCGTCGGGCCGGACGGCGACTTCGACTGGACGGCGCCCGACGAGGAGGGGGTCTTTCGCTTCTGGATCGACGAGATTCGACAGGTCGGCGTCCACCTGTTGGGACGACGGCTGTACGAGACGATGCTGTACTGGGAGACCGCCGACCAGGATCCATCGCTCGACGACTCAATGCTCGAGTGGGCCGCGATCTGGAAGCCGCTCCCAAAGGTGGTGTTCTCCACCACGCTGTCGGCGGTGCAGGGCAATGCCCGCCTGGCCTCCGGCGGCCTGGCGGAGGAGATCGAGCGGTTGCGAGCCGAGCCGGGGGAGAGCGACATCGCGATCGGCGGCGCGACTCTCGCCGCCGAGGCGGCCGCGTTGGGTCTGATCGACGAGTACCGGGCCATGGTCTACCCGGTGCTGGTTGGCGGTGGCATTCCGTTCTTTCCCCAGCGCGAGCGCCGGGTGGATCTCGAACTCGCCGAGACCCGCACCTTCAACTCGAGAGTCGTCTACCTCCGCTACCGCGTGGCGCGATAGGCCGTGTCTTAGAAGCCATCCGCTTTCCGAACGTGATTGTTTGATTCGGGCTGCGTGGGCATGAACTCTGCTCGGCAGCGGGAGAGATGGGGTCGTTCGCCTGCTCGCGTCGTGCTTGTGGAGTTGGCCGGCGCCGTCGGTGCTCGGTCCGTTGGAGGCTCGGGAGAAGCGGGTCCGTCCGGGAATAGGTAGCACGGTTACGGCAGGAGGCCGAGCGGGTGCAAGCCGCGCTCACTGTGGCGGAGGGGGTGCTGAAGGCGGCGAGTGAAGGCTTCGCAGGGGCGGCCGGGGTTGCCGGTCCTGGTGCTGGTGCTGGGGGTGGGGTCGGGGGCGGGTGACTGACACCGGGGTCGGCGAGCGGCTTGTCCGAGGGCGGTGCCAGGATGGCGGTGTGTTCCGGGAGGCGACCGGGGCGAGGACGTGGGCAGGTTTCGAGCGGTCGGAGGCGGCATGGCCAAGGAATTCCAGGTGACTTACGACTGCGCCGATCCGGGCGCGCAGGCGGCGTTCTGGGCTCAGGCGCTGGGCTATCGCATCCAGCCGCCGCCCGAGGGCTTCCCCGACTGGACGGCTGCGCTGACGGCGTGGGGCGTGCCGCCTGAGCACCACAACGACCGGTCGGCCATTACGGATCCCGACGGCAAGGGGCCGCGGGTGTTCTTCCAGAAGGTCCCGGAGGGAAAGACGGCGAAGAACCGCTTGCACCTGGATGTGCGCGCGGCACCCGGCCTGACCGGGGACGAGCGGATGGCCACGCTGGAGGAGGAGGCCACCAGGCTGCAGGAGCTGGGAGCGAAGCGGCTGAACCGGCTCGAGCCCAATGGCCTGGACGAGGGGATCATCGTGATGACCGACCCGGAGGGAAACGAATTCTGCCTGGATTGAGGGCAGGGTGCTGGCTTTAAGGTCATACCGCCCGAAGCAACCTGCCGAAGAAGTCGGTGAGTAGCGGTCGCGCACTCTCTAGGTTTCTTAGCTCGTCGTTGTACGCGAGCAGGTCCTTCAGGCGGTGTGTGTGGATCTTCAGCTTCTTCACGAGGCGGCGATATCGCCGGCTGACGCTCGGAGGCTTGAGGGGGAGCGATGAGTCGGCCGCTCCGGAGAATACGAAGGCGTCGCGGCCGAGCTCTCCGCCGAGGACCTTGCAGCGTTCCTCGGCACGTGCGCGGTGGGCCTGCAGGGCGGCGCGTGTGATCACGTCGATGGCCTGTCGGCGGCGCTGGTGCGTCTTGGTGTCCTTGATGCGGCGACCGTTGGTGGAGTGCTTCACGAACAGTTCGAGGCGGTCCAGGCTGATGTCCGACCAGCGCAAGGCGCACATCTCGCCTCGACGCGACCCGGTGACCATCGTCATGAACAAGAAGGCACCCCAGTCCAGATCCTGCTGCCAAGCCGCGTTGAGCACGAGAGCGGCCTCCTCCGGGGTGGGAGGGTCCGGGTTCGGCTGAGGCCGGGAACGGCGGCTCGGCGAGGGCCGCGACGTTCGTCATCACGTAGCCCCAGCGCAGACCTCGGTTGAGCGCGGGCCGCAGGATGAAGCGAATTTTGCGGACGGAGTTCGCCGCGAGCGGCGCGCAGACGTGCTTCTGCTTCTTCTTGGGGTCTGTCTTACCGTTGCGACGGCCTTCGCACTGCTCCTGGCACGGGCGGAGACGGGCGTAGAAGAGCTCCAGCATCTCGGCCGTGAACTTGCCCGCCTTCAGGCCGCCGAAGGTTGGCTTGACGTAGTTGCGGATGATGCGCTCGGCCCGCTCGTACGAGGTCTCGACGAGCTCGGCGACACCGAGCCGGCGATCGAGCAGGAACGCCATCGCCACCCGGGTCTTGGGGTGGCGCAGCTCGTCGACCTGATTGAGGAGTCTGGTGCGGATCTTCTCGGCCTCGGGCCAGGTTTCGGCTTGCTCGGTGAGGCGGATTTCATTCGTCGTGAGCCGGTCGAGGCTGGCATAGACCCGGACCTGGAAGCCGTCCCCGTGGGACCGGATGCTGCCGCGCAGACGTCGCTTGGATGTCGTGTTCGCCATGACAACGGAACCTATTCGTGGCCAATGCCGTGGCCACGAAGATCAGCGCGCCTACCTCAGTGAGGTAAACGCGCTGGTCAGACACTGTGCCCCCGGCAGGATTCGAACCTGCGACACCCGCTTTAGGAGTTCGATCCGAGCCTGCTCCGGCTGCGGCCGTCGCTTGATACGACGGCCGGACAGGGACGCTGGTGTATGTCCCGGTCCGGCGTCGTTGAAGTCAGCCGTGGATGTCAGAGACCTTCTGATCCGTAGCTAAGAATGGATCGGTCATCCAGAGTCATTACGGCTGTTTTCGGGCCGCTGTCGACTTCATGGCGGGCGCTGTCGGGCGCTGTCGCTGCTGTACTTCACTGCTGTACGGAGGGGGCGTGCGCCTCATCATCACCAGAGCCACCAGTGGGGTAAGTGCCCTTGATCTGCTGCGGTGGTGCTTGTCGCGGTTGCTGGTCCAGGGCGGGGGAGCCCGTAGATGGCCGTGACTTACCAACCGGTCGGGCACGCATCGGGCACGCGTTCAGCTGCACGGGTTGACGCAGTCCAGGCCATGATCCTATTGTCCGCCTTGCGCGTGGTTGCAGCCGACGGCAATGAAAGCCGACCGGATTCTTGATTAATGCCGAAATCTGAGTAAGTGAGGGTAGTCGTGGGGGTGCTGCTCTCGTACCTGGCCCTTTTCCTTATTGAATGCGGCTTGATGGCGCTGCAGATTGTCGGCGCGTTCCTGCTCATGTTGAGTGCCGCTCTGTTTATCCGGCGCTTCGCTATTGCGCGCAAGCGTCGAGCCGATGGCCACTTCCCGAAGGCGACGCCAGCGGCACCATATGTGCTTGGCGGCATCGGCATTTGCTTGCTGGTTCCTACTTCGGCAGCGCTCTTCCTCGGGAGGGAGTCAGGCCTTTTTGAAACCTGGGCGATATAGGCCGAAACCGTTGTGGTCTACGGGGGCATCGTCGGCCTGTCGAGGCTGGTAGCGGTCGGCTGCGGGCGCGGTGGTTGCTGCACCTCGCTGCTGTACATCACCAGTTTGGAAGATCCCGTATGCGGGTGGCCACTGACCTGGTGGTCATTGACCTGCGCGTTCGACAGTCGTTCCCCGACATTCCCCGCTGTTCCCCGTCGAACGCCACTCGATCGAGCAAGCAGCGGGCACACGGGGTGACCTACTGGCGTTCGATCTCCTGAACGTTCGCCTTCCGCAGGGTGAGTACGCGGTCGGTGCCCCGGTAGAAATGAACGAAGTCACCGTCTACCTGGTAGCTCTAGCCGGATCGGTCAGCGACGGTCATACAGGTCGCTTCGAGGTCCCTTAGGGTCGCTACCGGACGAGTGCGGTTGCTGCGGTTGCGGTACTTCGCTGCTGTACGTCAGTGCTTGTTTAGAAGACCGCAGAGCCGAGCACCCCTAGACCAGCGATCATGAAGACGGCGCCGAACACCCTGCACGTGGTGACGCTGCCTGGCCAAGATCGATAGGCGTAGGACATGGCTGCAATCGCTCGGCGGTCGCGCGAACATTGATCGCTACGAGTCCTCCGCCGTCGGCGAGCGAGCGCAGGTGCGGCCGATCAGCAGACATCTAGCGGAGGGAGCGGAAACCTGTGCGCAGCTCGTCCACCAGCAGTTCAGGCTGCTCCCAGGCGGCGAAGTGGCCGCCCTTGGGCAACTGGTTGTAGTGGATGAGGTTGGGGTAGGCCTGCTCGGTCCAGCTGCGGGGGGCCTGGTGCAGTTCGTCCGGGAACACGCTGACCGCGACCGGGATGGTTATGCCCTTGGCTGAGAAGAACTGCGAGGTGTTCTCGCCGTACAGGCGGGCGGCGGACACCGCGGTGTTGGTCAGCCAGAACAGGGTGACGTTGTCCAGGACGTCATCGCGGGTCAGGCCCTCTTCCACGCCGTTGAAGACCCGCGAGATCAGCCCCAGGCTCTTCGCGTCGTGGTCGAGCATGAATGCCGCAAGGCCCACGGGCGAGTCCGCCAGGCCGGTGAGGCTCTGCGGCCGTGTGGCCATCTCCAGCGCGTAGTACACGTGCTGATAGAAGAACTGCAGTTGCTCGATCGCCCGCTGTTCCTCCTCGGAGTAGTCGGCCTCCGGCACGGGGTTGCCCGTCAGGATCGCTACTTCCACCGCCGGCGGGACCTCAGCGGGCATGTTGACGTGGATGCCGAGCAGTTCCGGGGGCTTCTGAAGCGCCATCGTCTCGGTGATGAGCGCGCCCCAGTCACCGCCCTGCGCGACGAACCGCGTGTATCCCAGGCGCTTCATCAGCTCGGTCCAGGCTCGCGCGATGCGCTCAGGACCCCAGCCCTTCTCGGTGGGCTTGCCCGAGAACCCGTAGCCGGGGATCGACGGGACCACCACATCGAAGGCCTCCGATGCGCTGCCGCCGTGGGCGGTGGGGTTTGTGAGCGGTTCGATGATCTTCAGCTGCTCGACAATCGAGCCGGGCCAACCGTGCGTGACGATCAGCGGCAGGGCGTTCTCGTGCTGGGAGCGGACGTGGATAAAGTGAATGTCCAGCCCGTCGATCTCCGTGATGAAGTTCGGCAGAGCCTTCAGCTTCGCCTCGACCTTGCGCCAGTCGTATTCTGACGCCCAATAGTGGGCAAGGGCCTGAACTGTTGAGAGTTGCGTGCCCTGCGACTGGTCCGAAACTGTCTCCTTTTCGGGCCAGCGCGTCGCCTCGATGCGCTGTTTGAGATTGTGGAGATCGGCGTCCGAAAACTCGAAGGAGAACGGTCGGATCTCTGTAGCTTCTGATGTGGCAGTCATGTGGGTCTCCCTGGTCGCTCGCCCGAATCAGGCCGCGACGCAGTTCCCACCGTCTGTGCGAACGGCAGGGCGCTACCTTCCCTCCCGCAACAACCATCGCGACTGGATCATCGCCTAAAGCAGCCTGCGCGTTATGCACCAGCCTAGTAGGCCATCCGGGTGACGCATCTCGGAGCGGTAGACAGATGGCGGGTCTGCCGGCGAGAGGACGATCAGCATTCCTGCTATCTAGGCCATGCGCCCCACGTCGCCGACGCTGCGACTACGGTCGGAGACTAATTCTGGCGCGGCGGCCTGGGGACGCAGTCCACACCGGGGCTGGCGATTGGGCAGCGGTCTGCTGTGGGCACTGGGGGCATAGCGGTCTTGAAAACCGTCGTGGCAGCGATGTCACCGTGGGTTCAAATCCCACACCCACCGCAGGTGAACGGCCCCTGACCAGGCAACTTGGTCAGGGGCCGTTCTCATGAGCGTTGTCCGCCAGCGACCGCTGTTCCCCGCTGTTTCCCGACCGGACGGGCACGGGAAGGGCACGGCCGCTTGACCGCTGCTTGGAAGCCATCCTGGACGGCCCTGGAGCGTCATGACTTCAGGCGTCGGGGTTCTTCCCTTCGGCTGTCTTTACCAGTCGATCGACTTGGTACTTGGCAAGCACCTGCATGTCTTCAGTCGCCTTGAGGTCCGAGCCCCACAAGCGGACGACTGTCGCACCGACACGCAGCATCACGTCGGTGGAGTAGTCGCCAGCGTCCCCCTGCGAGAACGCATCGGTCTCGTCAGCACCCGCCGAGATCTTCAGTGGACTCGTCGGGATTTGCCCTTCGGTCCCGGCGTGCACCGTCTTCACCAGACCCTTCATGGCGACGCGTGCATCCTCGACAGAGCCGAAGGCGTAGACCGTGAAGTGAACGGACGCGCCGCGGTCGCCCGCAGGTAGGTCCTCCGGGGTTTCGATACGGCGCTTCCCCACGGCCGTCAGGCCGGCACAGCTCGTGCCGGTGTCGCCGCCGCACTCGTCCGCCGCCTCCGGCCCGACCTCTACACGGGACTTGCTTCTGAACCCACCGATCCAGCCCGCGGGAAGGCTGCCGTCGCTTGGCAGCGCTACGCGCAACTGTTCCGCAGACAAGGTGACCTGAGTATCGTCTTCGTGCCCTTCCAGTGAGTCGCCGTTTTGTCGCTCGGTCTGTCCGCCGCTCGACGAGGCGTCGGTGGTTTCTCCGACGCACCCGGTCAGTCCTGCTACCAGTAGCGCTGACAGCGCGAGGCTCCGTATGGCCGCCTTCACGTCAACTCCCCCAGGTCGATGATCACTTGATGTGGCAACCTAACCGCATTCGGAAACCGCAGGCCACCCCGAATCTCGGCTTCCCTTCTTGGCCAGCGGCCGGTTCGGGCGCCAACTACCACTGAGGTCGGTGGAGCGGCTTTGGGCGGGAGCTGCCATGGGGCGAGAGATCATGGCCCCTTACGCTGGCCGCGAATCGGGCAGCACCTCGCCTGCCCGCAATAGCCCGATCTGGGGCCGTGATCTTAGAGGCTCGCCCCATGGTGGCTGCCTAAAGCCCAAGACCGGGAAGTT
>NZ_JAGGOI010000051.1 GCF_018614585.1 Streptomyces sp. ISL-1
GTCGCCGCCACCAAGCACGCGCCCGCCGTTGCCACTACACGCAGCGCGGCCACACGTTCGTGGGACGGCCCGGCAAAGACCGCCCCACCCCCATTCCAGCCCGCTACACTCCCCACGCCCAAGCCGTTGACCAGCACGAATGAAGAAGTCCGGCTGGAGTACTAGGACGTGTTTGAGATGTTGATCAAGGTCGTGAAACGATCTTCGAATGTCTCGTGGCGATCTGACGGATACACAGTGGGAGCGACTGGAAGCGGTGTTGCCGCCTCTGCCGAAGATGGGGCGGAAGCCCCGGGACCGACGGCAGGTCTTCGACGGGATCTGGTGGCGGGCGCGGACAGGCTCTCCCTGGCGGGACGTGCCCGAGCGGTACGGTCCGTGGGAGACCGTGTACACGCTCTTCCGGCGGTGGCAGATCGACGGGACTTGGGCGAAGGTCCTGAAGAAGCTGCAGGTCGAGGCGGATGCCGCCGGGCACATCGAGTGGGAGGTCTCGGTGGACTCGACCGTCTGCCGGGCCCATCAGCACGCCGCTGGGGCACGGAAAAGGGGGCTCCCGGCACGGGCCGGACGGGTCCCGACGGGCTGGCGGCCGAGCCGGATGACCATGCGCTCGGCCGCTCGCGCGGCGGCCTGACTACCAAGATCCACCTCGCGGTTGACGCGTCCTTCCACGTCCTGGCCGCCGTCATCACCGCTGGCCAGCGCGGTGACGCACCGGAGTTCACCAAGGTCATGGAACGCATCCGGATGCCCCGGACCAGTGGTGGACGTCCCCGCACGCGGCCCGGCCACGTGCTCGCCGACCGTGCCTACTCCTCCCGCTCCATCCGCTCCTACCTGCGCGAACGCCAAATCCCGCACACCATCCCGGAGAAGCGGGACCAGGCAGGACACCGCCTCCGGCGTGGTTCGGCCGGCGGCCGCCCGCCCGCGTTCGACCGCGAAAAGTACAAGCGCAGACACAAAGTCGAGTGCCGATTCGCCCTGCTCAAGCAGGCCCGCGGCGTCGCCACGAGGTACGACAAACTCGCCGTCCGCTACGAAGCCACCGTCCAACTCACCTTGATACGACAGTCGCTGTGACCACATCTCAAACACGTCCTAGGGCCGGCCCCAGGACACCCGTCGGCGCGCCGATGATGCCGCCCAGGACATACGAGCTCGTTGGCTGCCCAACTGCCCGCGAAGTGAGCGCCTCAAGCGCGCTCGCCGGTGTACCTCTGTCACGCGTCAGCGGCCACCCCTCATGACCAGCTGGTCGAGGTGGCCATGGTCCCGGCAGTGGGTCAGGACGCCGACTGAGGCTGCTCCTTTGGAGTGGGACACCCTGACAATGGATCTTGAAGGTCCAGGAAGGGATGTCCAGGTGGGGCGCCAGTCTCCGTATCCGGAGGAGTTTCGGAAGGACGCCGTCGCGTTGTACCGAGCCGCCGACGGCAAGCACACGTACGCGGCGGTGGCCGCCGAGCTCGGGATCACCGGGGAGACCCTGCGCACGTGGGTCCGCAAGGACACCGTCCAACACACATCCGAGCGCCATGAGGGCGAGGCCGGGCAGAGTTCGGTTGAGGAACTGGCCCGGCTGCGGGCCGAGAACGCCCGCCTGCTCAAGGCCGAGAAGGAGTGGCAGCTGGAGCGCGAGATCCTGCGCCGGGCAGCCGCCTATTTCGCTCGGGAGGTGAAGTGAAGACCCGCCGCTGGGACTTCATCTCCGACAACCGCGCCGCCTTCGGCGTCAAGCGGCTGTGTCGGGTACTCGGGGTGTCCCGCTCCGGCTTCTACCGGCACCAGACCACCGCACAGGCCCGTGCCGAGCGCCAGGCGGCCGAGGACCGGGCGGTCGCGGAGATCCGCGCCATCCACGCCGAACACCACGGCGCCTACGGCGCCCCGCGCGTGCATGCCGAACTCCGTTCGCGCGGACGGAAGATCAACCGCAAGCGCGTGGCCCGGCTGATGCGCATCAACCGCATCACCGGTCGGCACCTGCGGCGCAAGAAACGCACCACGATCGCGGACAAGACCGCGCCACCCGCCCCGGACCTGATGATGCGGGACTTCACCTCGAATGCGCTGAACATCAAGTGGTGCGGCGACATCACGTACATAGCCGTGGGCTCCACCTGGCTGTATCTCGCCACGGTCATCGACATCTGCTCGCGCCGCGTGATCGGCTGGTCCATTGCCGACCACATGCGCACGTCCCTGGTCACCGACGCCATCGAGATGGCCGTCGCCACCCGCGGCGGCCGCGTGAACGGCGTCGTCTTCCACACGGACCGCGGAGCTCAATACGTGAGCCGGGCCTTCGTCGACGCTTGCCGCCGTCACGGCATCCGCCGCAGCATGGGACGCGTTGGATCGAGCTACGACAATGCCCTGGCCGAATCCTTCTTCCAGGGCCTCAAGCGGGAGTTGCTCCACGGACGGCGCTGGACCTCGAAGGCACAGACTCGGCTCGAACTGTTCCGCTGGCTCGCCTACTACAACCGGCGCCGGCGGCACTCAGCCCTCGGCTACCTCACACCGATCGAGTTCGAACAGCGATTGATCAGAGCAACTACGCTGTCACTCGCCGCATGAAACCCGGTGTCCACTCCCAGGGATCAACCTCAGCCAGGGGCTACACCGAAGACGACTACTACGAGGTCAACCAGCACCTCTACAAAGGGAAATCACCGGACGAGACAGTCAAGGGCATGACCGTGCCGCTGCGCGAGGTGACCGACAACCTGGATGCGGCCCTCGACCACACCAGCCGCCCGGACCAGCCGCACATCACCTACCGCGGCTACACACCGCCGTCGGACGTACGCAAGGCCGATCGCCGGGGCAGGTGGCGTTCTCGGTCTTGAGTCCGGCGGCCAGCAGAGTGAGTCCCAGCGCTGCGACGAATCCGAACCGCCATTGCACGAACTGCTCGATCACTATGGTCATCATGGGCACGGCTGTCCCTCCTCATGGGTGGGGGAGTGGAGCGGCACGGGAGATGCGACCGGAATCCGCGAGCGGCGCCCGTACGGCGGTGGACGGGCGAGCAGAGAGTCTGCGGCGGCGCTTCGCCATGTTGGTCGAGTTGGTAACCAACTTCCGAGTAACTCCCGCTAGATGGTCGGAAGTTGTAGCGTTATGTTGTGACCCATGAGCGTGGTGGAGTGAACGGCACGAGAACGCCCTCGCCCCGAGAAGTGGCAGACACCCTGAGCGAGCGGATCCGCACCGGCGTCCTGAGAGCGGGTGAGCGGATGCCGACGCAGGAGACCTTGGCCGACGAGTTCGGAGTGGAGCGGGCGGCGATCCGGCAGGCGCTGCAGCTCCTTGAAGACGCTGGCCTGCTGGCCGGAAGGACCAGGGGAGCCCCGGCCCGCATCGCCGGACGCCCATCCGGTGCGCCCCCGGCTGCCGGAGAGCCACAGCAGACGGCTGCCGGTCTCGGACCGCGCATCATGGAGGCTTTCGAGGCGCCCGACGTCCGTATCGACGCGATCTGTCTGACCGCGGAGTCCCTCAACGCCGCACTCGCGGATCCGCTGCAGCTCATCCGTGCGGGCCAGATCACTCCGGATACGGTGAGGTTCCGGCTCCTGCTGCCCTCGCGCAATCTGGATCTGGCCTTCCCCCGCCCTGCCGAGAAGTCCGGCGACGACAAGCGGGTGCACGAACACTGGCTGGGCCTGCGCAACAGCCACGGCGCTGTGCTGCGGCACAGCCTCCGCGCTCTGCGCAGCACCCGTAGCATCGACGTCGAAGTCTCCTTCAAGGCGCTGCCCTTCACCCCGCCGGTGAAGCTCTACCTGCTGAACGGCTCCGAGGCGCTGTTCGCCTACTACACCGTCAAGCGGCGCGAGGAGCAGATCGACGACAGGCCGGTCGAGATCTACGATGTGCTCGGCAGCGATTCGACACTCTTCCCCTTCGAGCGGGGTGGGGGAACGCGGGACGAGGCGTTCGTGACGCAGTCCCAGGCATGGTTCGACAGTCTGTGGGACACGATTGCCATGGAGATCACCCTCGGCAGGTGACCATTCCCGCTGCCGAGGCAAGCGTGCCGGGAACGGGACTCTCACCCGTTGAACACTTCCGCTCCTCATCAACTGCCCAATTGCTGACGGAAGTTACGGGCAGTATGGGGAGTGACGGCATCCGCAATGCATCCTCTGCCCCGACGGAGTGACGTGACTGACTCGCACGTGGTGTCCGAAGCGCTCAGCCTCCTCGAGGTGGCCAAGTGCGTCCTTTTCGACTTCGACGGACCTCTGTGTGGGCTCTTCGAGCATCACCCGGCACCTCGTGTCGCAGCCCGGCTCAGAGTCCGGGCGAGGCAACACTTCCAGGCTCGCGTGCCAGCGGCCTGGGAGTCCGTCGACGATCCTCAGGTCATCCTGATCAATGCTGCCGCGATGGAGCCGCACAGTCAGGTGACACCGGAATTCGCGAAGCGGCCGCCCTTCACAGCCCCGTTGCCCAGGTCTGATTCCACGCCTTCACCGTCCGCGACCACTACGCGCAGGGCTTCTTGCACCGCCTGGTCCTCGCCGACGGAACCGTGCCCGCCGACATGCGGCTGCGCGGCGCCGTCCAAGCAGCCCTCGCGTCGAACTCCGCCGACCAGGAGTGTGCCGGCGTCGCGTTGACGACCTTGTGCTTGCCGATAACCTCATCCGCCCTGGTCGGAGCTGGTGTGCGGGGTGTATGGGATGTCGAGCGCGGTCGGTCGAGTCTGCGCCGTCGCGCGGCCGTCGATCAACGCGGCATGATGATCCACCATGCTGCTGCGACTGGCCTACCTGGGTGTGGCGAACGCGTTCGCCCTGCTGCGCCTGTTGCCGATGAGCGATCGGGACAAGGTCGTCGAGATCCTCGCGTTGCGTCATCAGATCACGGTGCTGGAGCGCCAACTCGGCAAGGAGAAGGTGCGGTTCACCCCGAGCGACCGGGCGTTCCTGGCAGCGCTGCTGCACCGGCTGCCGCGGGACGTGCTGCGCAGGCTGCGGCTGCTGGTGCGCCCGGACACGGTGCTGCGCTGGCACCGGGCACTTCTCGCCCGCCGCCACGCGGCCGCCTCCCGGCCGAAGCGCCCGGGTCGGCCCCGCACCGTGCGCTCCATCCGCGTTCTGGTGCTGCGCCTGGCGCAGGAGAATCCCTGCTGGGGCTACCGACGGGTGCACGGCGAGCTGCTCGTGCTGGGCGTGAAGGTGGCCCCCTCCACGGTATGGGAGATCCTGCGGGAGGCCGGGATCGATCCGTCACCCCAACGGAACTCCAGTACCTGGGCGGACTTCCTGCGCTCGCAGGCCGACGCCCTGCTAGCGTGCGACTTTTTGGAGACGGTCACCTTGTCCGGGGCACGGATGTACGTGCTCGCAGTGATCGAGCACGGCAGTCGGCGGATCCGGATTCTGGGCGCCACGGCACACCCGACCGCCTCGTGGGTGGCGCAAGCCGCGAAGAATCTCGTCATGGACCTCGAGGACGCGGGCTGCCGGGCGCGGTTCCTGATCCGGGACCGGGACGGGAAGTTCCCTGCCCTGTTCGACGGGATCCTCAAGGATGCGGGGATCGAGATTGTGCTCAGTGGCGTCCGGATGCCGAGAATGAACTCGATTATGGAGAGATGGGTGCAGACCTGCCGGCGCGAGCTGCTGGACCGCACGTTGATCTGGAATCAGCGGCATCTGCTTCACGCGTTGCGCGAGTTCGAACAGTTCTACAACTCCCATAGGTCTCATCAGGGCATCGCGAACACCCGCCCACTACGACCGCTCCCCGAGCCCATCACCGATCCCGGGCAGATCGCCCACCTCGACATACGCCGACACGACCGCCTCGGCGGCATCCTGCACGAGTACCAGCATGTTGCTTGACCTGCGCGGACGAGGTTTTCGGCAGGCGCAAGGTCATGGCGTTGCGAGGCGTGGTCGTGATCCGGTCTGCCGTTCGGCTGGGCGTCGATGGTCGGGTAGCCGAACGGCAGCAGGAGGGCTTTCAGCCGGCTGTCGCGAGGGTGGTCGGGGCTGCCTCGGGCTGAGACGGCGTGAGCGGGCCAGGCGGCGGGTCCGGTACATCGAATTCTGGTACACCGCAAACGCCTTCACTCGGCGGTGGGTTATCGCCCTCCGCGCGAAGTCCACGCCGAGTACGAGAAGTTGCGAATCTCCGCGTGACGTGAACGGTCAGACCCCTGTCGCATGGCCAGGCCCCGAGTCGCCCGAGTCGCTTGCATGTTCCCTTGTGGTCAAGAGCACCACCACGAGGGCCACCGTCAGGACCAGGAGGACGACGGTGGCGGTGAGGGCCTTGGCCCGGCGGGTCCGGGGGACGAGGCGAGATCTGCGGACGGTGCCCGAGGCAGGGGCGGCGTCGGGTCGCGCGGGCGCTGGGGCATCGGGTTCGGGCTGGCCTGGCGCCAGGGGCACGGCGGCGGGTGGGCGAGATGTCGTCGAGGTGTCGGGTGGTTGGGGGACCTTGTCGGTGGGGCGGGCCAGTGACGGGCTGCCGCCTGCCGCGGTGGGACTACGGTCGTGGCTGGGCTCGGGGGCGGTCGCCGGGCTGGGCTGAAGATCGGGCGGTGCCCTGACCGTCTCCGGCTCCGGCGCCTGAGACGTTGGACCGGCCGGCTGCTCGGGAGGGGTTTCGGGTGGCTGGGGAAGGACGGACCGCAGCCGCGCGGTGGCGGCAGCGGAGACGAGTCTGCTGTCGTCGTCGGCGAGACGGCGGATCTCGTCGAGGACGGCGCCGCGAACGACGTCGTTGCCGATCCGGTGCAGGTGGGCGAGCCCGTTGAGGGCGCCCAGCCGGTCGTTGACGATCGGACTGCCGATCGCGTTGTGCAGGTAGGCCGGGAGCGTCCAGTTGATGTTTCTGGCAATGACGGTGCGGCCCTCGACATTGTCCTGCTTCTTAGGCCGCTGCTGCGGCATCTCCTCCACGACCCGGTCGTGGACGTAGCTGTACAGCTCGTCGAGGGTGATGTCGCCATCGCCGTCGAGGTCGGCACTGCCGTCGCGCAGGCCCTGCACCAGGTAGCGGGTGAACACCGACTGCACCGCTTCGCCGTGTGGCTCGTTGCCTTCGAACGAGTACTGGGTCGCGTCCGATGCCGTCAGCACGGTGCGGCCGCGGCCCTGGAATCGCTCCAGCGCGTGCACTGCGGTGTCGGCCTTGGCGAGGCGGCCGGGTGGGAACGCCCCGCTGTAGCAGCAGTCGAGGATGAGTACCTTCTGCCGTGAAGGGCCGCCTTCCATAGCTTGGTCGATCTGCTCGGCGGACAGCGCGGTGAACAGCAGACTGTCGCGGCGGGTGTTGGCCATCGCCAGATACAGCCGGCCTTCGTCGTCCTTGAGGCCATGGCCGGTGAAGTACAGCAGGGTCAGGTCGTCGTGGCGCCTGTCGCGGTAGAAGTCACCGATGGCCTCGCCGACCCGATGATGCGGTTCGTTGACCAGCGTGGTGACTTCGAACCCAGCGACAGCCGGGTCCCTCAGCACCGCGGCGAGCGCCTCCGCGTCGTGCGCCGGAGCGGTCAGCCGCCGCAGGTCGGTGTCTTGGTAGTCGTAGGTGGCGATCAGCAGCGCCAGCCGGCGTCCCATGGCTAATCCCGCTGACTGCCGGTGTGGCGACGGATGTACGCATCAATCAGATCGCGCCGCTCGGCGGCGGACGCCCGATCCAGCTCGATGGTGTCGCCGTCGATCGTCACTGAGACGCAATGCCGGGCGGAGGATCTGCCCAGCCAGTCGCGCACGGTGTCAATCAGCGCCGTGAACACACCACCGGACGCGCTCAGGGCGACGACGATGGCCCCGAGCGTGACCGCATCGGTGCCCTTCGCACCGTCGGGAGCTGTGCCGCCGGGCGCAGGACGGACCGATTCGACGTCCAACTCGGCGATCTCGGCCCGCAGCCGGCGCGCCAGTCGTTCCGCGGCTTCCGGGTCCAGTTCGGGGTCGGGCGCGAGGACCAGCAGCACATTCACTACGCCGTCCGCCCAATGATCCATGTGGCCGCTATTCATAGGCGCGCCGTCGTGCATACGTCCCCCGATCGCCAGTTGTCGCCAAGCCCTGCCTCATAGTGTGGCGGCGTGCGGCCGCCGACGGCAGCCAGTCGGGACAACTTGCCGAGTCGACAAGAAAACCGGCAGTCGACTGTGCTTGGCTCATTTGCGGGCGCGGGACTACCGATCCGAGGATGTGCCGTGATCCACGCCAGAGCCAGAGGAGCTCCCTTTCGTCTTTGGCAGGTCAGGATCAGACACAGCTTCTGACCTTGATCCTTAACCTCGGCCCT
>NZ_JAGGOI010000052.1:2500-5271 GCF_018614585.1 Streptomyces sp. ISL-1
AAGGACATGCGAAAGGTCCGGCGTAGAGGGTAAGACCCCCGTAGCTGAAACATCAACGGCTTGCTTGTGCGACACCCAAGTAGCACGGGGCCCGAGAAATCCCGTGTGAATCTGGCGGGACCACCCGTTAAGCCTAAATATTCCCTGGTGACCGATAGCGGATAGTACCGTGAGGGAATGGTGAAAAGTACCGCGGGAGCGGAGTGAAATAGTACCTGAAACCGTGTGCCTACAAGCCGTGGGAGCGTCGCTGTATGTGCTTGCACATGCAGTCGTGACTGCGTGCCTTTTGAAGAATGAGCCTGCGAGTTTGCGGTGTGTTGCGAGGTTAACCCGTGTGGGGAAGCCGTAGCGAAAGCGAGTCCGAACAGGGCGATTCAGTAGCGCGCTCAAGACCCGAAGCGGAGTGATCTAGCCATGGGCAGGTTGAAGCGGAGGTAAGACTTCGTGGAGGACCGAACCCACCAGGGTTGAAAACCTGGGGGATGACCTGTGGTTAGGGGTGAAAGGCCAATCAAACTCCGTGATAGCTGGTTCTCCCCGAAATGCATTTAGGTGCAGCGTCGTGTGTTTCTTGCCGGAGGTAGAGCACTGGATAGGCGATGGGCCCTACCGGGTTACTGACCTTAGCCAAACTCCGAATGCCGGTAAGTGAGAGCGCGGCAGTGAGACTGTGGGGGATAAGCTCCATGGTCGAGAGGGAAACAGCCCAGAGCATCGACTAAGGCCCCTAAGCGTACGCTAAGTGGGAAAGGATGTGGAGTCGCAGAGACAACCAGGAGGTTGGCTTAGAAGCAGCCACCCTTGAAAGAGTGCGTAATAGCTCACTGGTCAAGTGATTCCGCGCCGACAATGTAGCGGGGCTCAAGCGTACCGCCGAAGTCGTGTCATTCGTACATATATCCCCAACGGGAGTACGGATGGGTAGGGGAGCGTCGTGTGCCGGGTGAAGCCGCCGCGGAAGCGAGTGGTGGACGGTTCACGAGTGAGAATGCAGGCATGAGTAGCGATACACACGTGAGAAACGTGTGCGCCGATTGACTAAGGGTTCCTGGGTCAAGCTGATCTGCCCAGGGTAAGTCGGGACCTAAGGCGAGGCCGACAGGCGTAGTCGATGGACAACCGGTTGATATTCCGGTACCCGCTTTGAAACGCCCAGTATCGAGCCCATTAATGCTAAGGCCGTGAAGCCGCCCTGGAGCCTTCGGGCAAAGGGGAGTGGTGGAGCCGCCGGCCCAAGGTGGTAGTAGGTAAGCGATGGGGTGACGCAGGAAGGTAGTCCAGCCCGGGCGGTGGTTGTCCCGGGGTAAGGGTGTAGGCCGTGTGGCAGGTAAATCCGTCACACATTAAGGCTGAGACCTGATGCCGAGCCGATTGTGGTGAAGTGGATGATCCTATGCTGTCGAGAAAAGCCTCTAGCGAGTTTCATGGCGGCCCGTACCCTAAACCGACTCAGGTGGTCAGGTAGAGAATACCGAGGCGTTCGGGTGAACTATGGTTAAGGAACTCGGCAAAATGCCCCCGTAACTTCGGGAGAAGGGGGGCCATCACTGGTGATCGGATTTACTCCGTGAGCTGGGGGTGGCCGCAGAGACCAGCGAGAAGCGACTGTTTACTAAAAACACAGGTCCGTGCGAAGCCGTAAGGCGATGTATACGGACTGACGCCTGCCCGGTGCTGGAACGTTAAGGGGACCGGTTAGTCACATTTCGGTGTGGCGAAGCTGAGAACTTAAGCGCCAGTAAACGGCGGTGGTAACTATAACCATCCTAAGGTAGCGAAATTCCTTGTCGGGTAAGTTCCGACCTGCACGAATGGCGTAACGACTTCTCGACTGTCTCAACCATAGGCCCGGTGAAATTGCACTACGAGTAAAGATGCTCGTTTCGCGCAGCAGGACGGAAAGACCCCGGGACCTTTACTACAGTTTGATATTGGTGTTCGGTTCGGCTTGTGTAGGATAGGTGGGAGACTGTGAACCCTGGACGCCAGTTCAGGGGGAGTCGCCGTTGAAATACCACTCTGGTCGTGCTGGATGTCTAACCTCGGTCCGTGATCCGGATCAGGGACAGTGTCTGATGGGTAGTTTAACTGGGGCGGTTGCCTCCTAAAATGTAACGGAGGCGCCCAAAGGTTCCCTCAGCCTGGTTGGCAATCAGGTGTTGAGTGTAAGTGCACAAGGGAGCTTGACTGTGAGACCGACGGGTCGAGCAGGGACGAAAGTCGGGACTAGTGATCCGGCGGTGGCTTGTGGAAGCGCCGTCGCTCAACGGATAAAAGGTACCCCGGGGATAACAGGCTGATCTTCCCCAAGAGTCCATATCGACGGGATGGTTTGGCACCTCGATGTCGGCTCGTCGCATCCTGGGGCTGGAGTCGGTCCCAAGGGTTGGGCTGTTCGCCCATTAAAGCGGTACGCGAGCTGGGTTTAGAACGTCGTGAGACAGTTCGGTCCCTATCCGCTGCGCGCGCAGGAGTCTTGAGAAGGGCTGTCCCTAGTACGAGAGGACCGGGACGGACGAACCTCTGGTGTGCCAGTTGTCCTGCCAAGGGCATGGCTGGTTGGCTACGTTCGGAAAGGATAACCGCTGAAAGCATCTAAGCGGGAAGCCTGCTTCGAGATGAGGACTCCCACCTCCTAGAGAGGGTAAGGCTCCCAGTAGACGACTGGGTTGATAGGCCAGATGTGGAAGCCGGGCAACCGGTGAAGCTGACTGGTACTAATAGGCCGAGGGCTTGTCCTCAGTTGCTCGCGTCCACTGTGTTAGTTC
>NZ_JAGGOI010000053.1 GCF_018614585.1 Streptomyces sp. ISL-1
CCTCGGCGTCGGCGTCCGCGTCGCCGTCCGGGGCGGCCCCGGTGCCGGGCGTCTCCGGCGCGGCGTCCGCCTCCGCACCGGCGTCCGGGTCGGCCGGTTCCGCCTCCTCCGCCGCGGGGCGGCGCGGGCGGCCGCGGAGTGAGGCCGTCGAGCGGGCCATCGTGGAGGCCGTTGTGCGGCTTCTCGAGGACGGCGTGCCGTTCTCCGAGCTCTCCATCGAGCGCATCGCCCGCACCGCCGGTGTCGGCAAAGCCACCATCTACCGCCGTTGGGACGGCAAAGAGGCGCTCTTCGTCGACGTCGTCCGTTCCATGGAGCCCGTCGCCCCGCCGCTGCCCGGCACCTCCGTACGGGACGATCTCGTCGCGATCATCGAGATGCTCCGGCAGCGCGGCCTCGCCAAACGCTCCTCCGCCCTCCTGCACAACGTCTTCGCGCAGATGCAGAGCTATCCCCAGCTCTGGGACATGTACCACCGGACCTCCATCGCCCCCCGCCGCGAACGGATGGACGAAGTGCTGCGCCGCGGCATCGCGAACGGCGAGATCCGCGCCGACATCGACTTCGGTCTGCTCGGCGACCTCTTCGTCGGCCCGATGCTCGTACGGACCGTGCTGCGCCCCGGAGACACGCCGGAACAGGGCAGCGCGGAACGGATCGTCGACGCCGTGCTTGAGGGTGTACGCCCCGCCGAAGGCCCGCCCCGCTGACGCCCGTCCGACGCCCATTTGGCCCTCCGCCACCGGCCGTCCGAAGTGTGCGCGTTCTGTCACAGCGTCCCCACCTGCCCCGTTACGAGGAACCCCGTGCGCCGCCCCGTCGTCATCGAGGCAGAACGGCCGTCCGGCGGCGAAGAGGAAATCGCCTCCTATCGCCTAGTGTCGACGGCGAGGTGTGACAGCAAGGCAGTGAGGACAGCTCCATGGCGCAGGCGTACAAGACGGAGACCGCCAACGGCAGCCCCGAGACCGGGCGCACCGGAACACGAGTCCGGAGCCTGCTCCAGGGCTGGCGCGGCGACCGCGGCATCTGGCGGCGCGGCGTCGCCCTCGCCTGCTTCGCCGTCCTCATCGCCCTGTTGATGATCCTGCACGCACAGATCCCCAACCGGATCGGCAACTTGGGCAGCCTCACCGAGACGTTCCTGCCGTGGCTCGGCGTGTTCATCCCGGTGATCCTCGTCGTCGCCGTCCTGCGGCGCTCGGTCACCGCGCTGATCGCCCTGCTGCTCCCGGCCGTCGTCTGGCTCAACCTCTTCGGCGGGCTGTTGTCCAACGACAAGGCGGCCGCGGGCGGCAATCTGACCGTCGCCACGCACAACGTCAACGCGGGCAACCCCGACCCGGAGGGCACCGCCAAGCAGGTCGCCGCCTCGGGCGCGGACGTGGTCGCGCTGCAGGAGCTGCCGGTCGGTCAGGTCTCCACGTACGAAAAGGCGCTGGCGGGGACGTACAAGTACCACTCGGTGGACGGCACGGTCGGGCTCTGGAGCAAGTACCCGATGACCGACACCGCGCCGGTGGACATCCAGATGGGCTGGACGCGCGCGATGCGCTCCACGGTGCGGACGCCGGAGGGTGCGGTCGCGTTCTACGTCGCTCACATGCCGTCCGTACGCGTCAAGGTCCACGCCGGCTTCACCGCCAACCAGCGCGACAACAGCGCCGACGCGCTGGGCGAGGCCATCTCCCGGGAGAAGGTCGGCAAGGTCGTGCTGCTCGGCGACCTCAACGGCACGATGAACGACCGCTCCCTGAACGCGGTCACCTCCCAGATGCGCTCCACGCAGGGCGCGGCGGGCGACGGCTTCGGCTTCAGCTGGCCCGCGTCGTTCCCGATGGCGCGCATCGACCAGATCATGGTGAAGGGCGTCGAGCCGGTCTCCTCCTGGACTCTGCCGCAGACGGACAGCGACCATCTCCCGATCGCCGCACGCGTCCAGCTCTGACGCGAACAAGCCCGGTTATGTGACAGCAACCACCCGTTCATCCGTGGGAACATTCGACGTGCGAGCATTTGTTTCGAAGGAGAACTAACCCCCGGAAAGGCACTCCATGCCCCTCGCGCTGCTCGCGCTCGCCGTATCCGCCTTCGGCATCGGCACCACCGAGTTCGTGATGATGGGCCTGCTGCCCAATGTCGCCGACGACCTCCACACCTCCGTTCCCACGGCCGGCCACCTCGTGTCGGCGTACGCGATCGGCGTCGTCATCGGCGCCCCGCTGCTGACCGCGCTCGGCTCCCGCATCCCGCGCAAGCGGATGCTCCTGCTGCTGATGGCGCTGTTCACGGTCGGCAACCTGGCATCCGCCCTCGCCCCCGGCTTCGGCTGGCTCATCGCCGGCCGCGTGCTCGCCGGGCTGCCGCACGGCGCCTTCTTCGGCGTCGGCGCGGTCGTCGCGGCGCGGCTGGTCGCTGACGGGCGGCAGGCGCGCGCGGTGGCCACGATGTTCCTCGGCCTCACGGTCGCCAACATCGTCGGCGTACCGGCCGCCACGCTCCTCGGCCAGCACCTCGGCTGGCGCGCCACCTTCCTCGTCGTCACGGTGATCGGCCTGGTCGCCATGGCCGCGCTCGCCCGGCTCATTCCGTACGTACCCGTGGACGCGCACCAGAGCGTGGGCCGCGAGCTGCGCGCACTCGGCGACCGACAGGTGCTCCTCGGCCTGCTCACCGCGGTCTTCGGATTCGCCGGCGTCTTCGCGGTGTACTCCTACCTCGCCTCCATGACGACCGAGGTGATGGGCTTCGGTGAATCCTCCGTGACCGTGGTCCTCGCCCTCTTCGGCATCGGCATGACGCTCGGCGCGCTGGCCGCCGGCCCGCTGACCGACCGGGCGCTGCGCCCCACGCTGTACGGGTCGCTGGCCGCGCTCGCGCTGGTGCTGGTGGCGTTCCGGTTCACCGTGCACATCCAGTGGGCGGCGCTGGTCACGGTCGTGGTGCTCGGCGCGGTCGGGTTCATGACCACTACACCGCTCCAGATGCTGGTCATGAAGAAGGCGCAGGACGCCCCGACGCTGGCCTCCGCCTCCAACCACTCGGCCTTCAACCTCGCCAACGCGGGCGGCGCCTGGCTCGGCGGCGCGGCCATCGCGGCCGGCTGGGGCTGGAGCTCCCCGGCTCTGGTGGGCTCGGTCCTCGCCGCGGCGGGCCTGGCGATCGCGGTGACGGCAGGGCTGCTCGACCGTACGCGAACGGGGGCCTCCCGCATCGTCGCCGCGGGAAGCCCCCGTCCGGAGCGTCAGGTCAGCCCGTCGTCTCCCGCCAGCGGTTCGTGATCGGCAGCCGCCGGTCCTTGCCGAAGCCCTTCGCCGAGATCTTGGTGCCCGGCGGGTACTGGCGCCGCTTGTACTCCGCCGTGTCCACCATCCGCAGCGTCTTCGCCACCAGTTCCTCGTCGAAGCCGGCCGCGACGATCGCGTCCTTGCCCTGGTCCCGGTCGACGTACAGCTCCAGGATCCGGTCCAGTACGTCGTAGTCCGGCAGCGAGTCGGTGTCGACCTGGCCGGGGCGAAGCTCCGCGCTCGGCGGCTTGGTGATGGACGCCTCGGGGATCGGCGGCGTCTGCCCGCGCTCCTCGGCGGCGCGGTTGCGCCACTTCGCGAGCCGGAAGACCGTCGTCTTGTAGACGTCCTTGATCGGTCCGTACGCGCCGACGGAGTCGCCGTACAGCGTCGAATAGCCCACCGCCAGCTCGGACTTGTTGCCCGGCGCGAGCACGATGTGGCCCTCCTGGTTGGAGAGCGCCATCAGCGTGGTGCCGCGCAGCCGCGACTGGAGGTTCTCCTCGGCGAGACCGGTCAGGTCGAGCAGGCTCATATACGCGTCGAACATCGGCTCGATCGGCACGGTGCGGAAGTTGAGCCCGGTCCGGCGGGCCAGCTCGGCCGCGTCGCCCTTGGAGTGGTCGGACGAGTACTTCGACGGCATGGAGACGCCGTACACGTTCTGCGCGCCCAGCGCGTCGCAGGCGATCGCGGCGACGAGCGCGGAGTCGATGCCGCCGGACAGCCCGATCAGCACGGAACGGAAGCCGTTCTTGGCGGCGTACGCGCGCAGGCCCACCACCAGCGCGGAGTAGACCTCCTCGTCGTCGTCGAGCCGGTCGGCGTAGCCGCCGGACAGCTCGGCCTCGTACGCGGGCAGCGGCTCCTCGGAGATGACCACGCGCTCGATGCGCAGCCCGTCGTCGACGATGCGTCCATCAGCGGCTCCGCCGCGGGCGGTCGGCGGCTCGGCCGAGGCCGCGGGCAGCTCGAGGTCGAGTACGACGCTGCCCTCCGCGAACTGCGGGGCGCGTGCGACGACTTCGCCGGCGGAGTCGACGACGATCGAGTCGCCGTCGAAGACCAGCTCGTCCTGTCCGCCGATCATCGCGAGATACGCGGTGGTGCAGCCGGCCTCCTGGGCGCGCTTGCGCACCAGGTCGAGACGGGTGTCGTCCTTGTTCTGCTCGTACGGCGAGGCGTTGATGGAGACGAGCAGCCCGGCCCCGGCGGACCGGGTGGCCGGGACGCGGCCGCCGTCCTGCCAGAGGTCCTCGCAGATCGCCAGCGCGACGTCGACGCCGTGCACCCGGATCACCGGCATGGTGTCGCCCGGCACGAAGTAGCGGAACTCGTCGAAGACGCCGTAGTTGGGCAGATGGTGCTTGGCGAAGCTCAGCACCACCTCGCCGCGGTGCAGCACGGCGGCTGCGTTCTGTGGCGACCCGGCGGGCTGGCCGTAGCGCGGCTGGGCCCGCTCGGAACGGTCGAGGTAGCCGACGATGACCGGCAGTTCCCCGAACCCTTCGTCGTCCAGCCGCACGGCGAGCGCCCGCAGCGCCGCCCGGGACGCCTCCACGAAGGACGACCGCAGGGCCAGGTCCTCCACGGGGTAGCCGGTCAGCACCATCTCGGGGAAGGCGACAAGATGCGCCCCCTGCTCGGCGGAGTGCCGGGTCCAGTGCACGATCGCCTCGGCGTTGCCGGAGAGATCGCCGACGGTCGAGTCGATCTGATTCAGAGCGAGGCGTAGTTGAGGCACGCGGTCCAGTGTAATCGTCTGTCTGACGCGATGCCCCGTCGTGTGGTGAGTGCCACCCCACCCCGCGCCACGCCCCGCACCGCCCCGCAGCGAAAGTGCCCGGGGGAGGGGGCCGGGGGAGGAGGCCCGGGGGAGGTGCCCGGCTCAGGGCCCCGCCCCCTGGCCCCAGGACTACGAGCGGTAGGCGACGGTCGTCATCATCCCGGACTCCGAGTGGTAGAGGTTGTGGCAGTGCAGCATCCACAGGCCGGGATTGTTCGCGTCGAAGTCCACGGTCACTTTCCGGTGCGGCAGTACCGCCGTGGTGTCCTTGCGGGCGCCGGACCCGTTGATACCCGCCAGGGCGAAGGTGTGGCCGTGCAGATGGATGGGGTGCCACATCTCCGTGACATTGATGAACACCAGGCGTACCCGCTCGCCGGAGCGGACCGAATAGAGCTCGTCCGGGGAGTAGGGCCTCTCGTCGAAGCCCCAGTCGTACTTCTCCATGCCTCCGGTCAGCTTGATCCTGATGATGCGGTCCGGCCTGCGGCGGTCCAGGGCCACCGACTCTTCGGGTTCGAGTCGGGAGGCCGACTTCAGCACCTTCCGGTCCAGCTCCGCCGGACGCGCGGACGGCGAGGGGAGCGCCCCCTTGCCGGTGCGCAGGACAGCCATCGACGAGGCCTTCTTGCCCTCGGCGAGAGCGGTGAGCGGGAAGACCCCGTCCTTTGCGGTGAACAGCACGTCGTACCGCTCGCCCATGCCCACGAGCAGGGCATCGGTCTCGGTGGGCAGGACGGGGAAGCCGTCGGTGTGGACAACCGTCAGCTTGTGGTCGCCGAGCGCCACCCGGAAGGCCGTCTCACCGCCGGCGTTGATGATGCGCAGCCGGATGCGGTCGCCGGGCTTGGCGGTGAACTGTGAAGGATCGTCCGGCGTACGCCCGTTGATCAGGTAGTGCGGGTAGCCGACATCGCCCGCTTCGCCGCCGAGCAGCCGGCTCGTCGCGCCTCTCAAGATCCGCGACGGGCCTTTCGCCGTCGGGGTCGTGGACGTCGGGGACGGCGTGTACGGCATGGACGGCATGTGATCGCCCGAGTGTCCGGGCATGCCGTGGCTCAGCTCGGCAAGGACCGCCTCCGGTGTGGAGCCGTCGACTCCGTCGAGCCAGTCGTCCAGGAGGACGACCCACTCCTTGTCGTACGACAGCGGCTCGTTGGGGTCCTCCACGATCAGCGGGGCGTACATACCGCGGTCCAGCTGCACGCCCGAGTGCGGATGGAACCAGTACGTCCCCGGGTCGGCGACCGTGAAGCGGTACGTGAACTCGGCGCCCGGGCGGATCGGCTGCTGCGTCACACCCGGCACCCCGTCCATGTCGTTGCGCATCGAGATGCCGTGACAGTGCAGCGAGGTCGACTGCGGCAGGTTGTTGGCGAGGGAGAGCGCGAGGGTGTCACCGGCCGTCAACCGCACCTCCCGGCCCGGTAGCTGGTCCCCGTACGCCCACGACTTGACCTTCCGGCCGCCGCCCAGTTCCAGCGAGGTGGCCGTGGCGGTCACCTTGAAGTTGCGGACAGGACCGGAGCCTCGTTCCTCCTCGCACCGGACGACCTCGGGGCCGTTGGGGGCGACATAGCCCTCGGGGCCGTCGGGGGCGACATAGGCCTGCGTCGTCGCCTTCGGTGTGGCCCCGTGGTCCGGTGTGCTGCCCCCGTGGTTCGTCGACCCGCGGCCGGTGTCCGACGAGTCGGAGCAGCCGGCCAGAACTCCCGTACCGGCGGCTGCGATTGCTGCGCCGAGCACGGCGCGGCGTGTGTGGTGTGCGCGCATGACTGAGTGCACCTCGTGGTGTGTGGTGATGCGTGGCAGATGGCGCGTCTGCTGCTTCGGGTACACCGCTCGGAGCGCGGAGATCCCCAGGCAGCCGGGCGGACTTCTAGATCCGCAGCACCGACAGCCTGGCGAGGAGGGTCTTGCGGGAAGGCGGGTTGGGCCACAGCGCTCGGAATATCCGGGCGTGGCAGACCGCCGGCGGAGTGGCGGGCCCGGGCCGCAGCAGTCCCCCTGCCAGCAGGAAGACGCTGAACGTGTCCAGCACGGCGAGGCACACGGCCATCGGGTCCATGCCCATGCCGGGCAGCTCCGGTCCGGTGCGCGGCAGGACCGCGGGACCGGCGATCTGCTGGTGCACGACAGACGCGATGTGCGCCGTCGAGGAGGCCACCGTGTGCTCCGCGGCCCCGCCGTCGTTCCCCGGCACCGGGTGTCCCACCGTGTGCATCATGGCGATTCCGAAGAGCAGCGCAATGAACAGCAGCAGCTGTCCGAACCGCGCGCGCCCAGTGATCGCCATGTGCGGCACCTTACCCCCACCCGGTATGCATCGCCGTGTGGCCACGCCATCGCCGCTTTCCGGGCCGGTCGGGCACCTCGGTCCAGGACCGGGCAGCCGCCCCGGATCTTGTTCATGGCAGGCTGACCGGCGGTGCCCGCGCCGCCTTCGGCGCGGGAGGAAAGGGGCGGCAGCAGTGAGGTTCGTACGGGTGGGAGGCGTACCGCACCATGTGGTCGTCGAGGGCAGCGGGCCGGTCTGCGTACTGAGCGCCGGGCTCGCGATGAGCTGGTTCGACTGGGACCCGGTGGTGCCGCTGCTCGCGCCGCACCGCACCGTCGTCCGATTCGACCGGCCCGGACACGGGCTGAGTGGCCCGGCCGCCGTGCCGCCGTCCGCCGCCGGGGAGGGCCACCGCATCGCGGGCGTACTGGACGCGCTCGGCCTGGACGGGCCCGCCGCCGTAGTCGGGCACTCGATCGCCGGGTTCCACGCGGAGGCCTTCGCCCGCCTGCACCCCGCCCGTACCGCGGCCGTCGTGCTCGTCGACTCCAGCGTCGAGGAGCACGCGCGCGTGCCCGCGGCGCCCGCGGTCCGTACGGCGGTGGCACGCGGTGTCGGCACCGCCCTGTCCGCCCTGGGCGCGCCAACCGCCCTCGGGCCGCTCACCCGCCGGGCCGTGGTCCGCCTCTCCCGTACCGGCGGCGGCGATCCGGCACCCGCCGCCCTCGTACGCCGCTGCTACGCCACGTCCCGGGTGCTGCGGGGCGCCCTGCTGGAGAACACCCACTACCGCGCTGTCGCCGCCGAACTCCTCGCCCTGCGCGAGCGTCATGCCATGCCGGACGCCCCGGTCGCGGTGCTCGCCGCGGCGGCCGGCGGGGAACGCTGGATCGAGCGGCAGCGCGCACTGGCCCGGCAGCTCGGCGCCCGCTTCGAGGCGGTCGCACCGGCGGGCCATCTGATGATGCTGGACCGCCCGGACGCGGTGGCCCGGGCGATTCTCGGCCTAGCGGGGGCCGGCGGTGACGGGCCAGCCGCAGGGCAGGTCCTGCCGGGCTCCGGTGCGCCTCAGGCGTAGATCCGCTCGACCCACGCGTGAATCTGCTCGTCGTTCAGATGGTGCGCCAGATCGGCCTCGCTGATCATGCCTACCAGCCGCTTGTTCTCGATCACCGGGAGCCGGCGGATCTGGTGGCCCTGCATCTCGTTCAGCACCGCGTCCACATCGGCGTCGGCCTCTATCCAGCGCGGCGTGCCCTGGGCCATGTCCCCCGCGGTGATCTGAGCCGGGTCGTGTCCCATGGCCACACAGCCGACCACGATGTCGCGGTCGGTGAGTATGCCGCAGAGCCGGTCGTCGGCGTCGGCTATGGGCAGCGCGCCCACATTCAGCTCGCGCATCAGCTGCGCCGCACGGTCGAGCGTCTCGTGGGCGGGGATCCACTGAGCCCCTGCGTGCATGATGTCTTTGGCAGTGGTCATGAGCTCTACCTCCTGAGTGCGATATGCCCCCCGGCGCACCCATTGTCGTTGGGCCGTTCGGAGTACGCGACCGCTGCGGGGGCGACGAAGATGCCGCGAAGGCGGTCCCGGACGGCGGCCACTGAAGGCGGCCCCGACGCCCCCGAAAACATGGACGAGCCCTGGCATGGCACTGCTGACCTCGAGGATCACCGGCCGCGAGCTGCCCGTCCGGCAGTGCGTGCGGCGAGTACCGCCACATCCACGTCGGTACGCAGCGCGGCACGGAGCCCGACCGGCTGGTGCCGGCCCACGCGGCCGAGGCGGTCTTCGAGATCCCCGTCGAGACGGTCACCGCGTCCGACGGCACGGCCGACGTCCGCGGCCCGTACGTCCAGGGCCGGCGGGGCGGGCGCTTCGTCTGTCTGACCTGGGGCGAGCTGCCGCCGGGCGGTGAGTTCGCGAAGTTCCGCCGGGCCGAGATCTGCCTCGCCGGCCTGCCCGACGACGCCGTGTCGGGCGGCGCGGTCGAGACCGTGCTCGGACTGTCGAGACCGTGCTCAGACTGACGGACGGGCAGGGCATGCCGCTCTGTGCTTCCGTCCGTCCGCCCCGGATCAGCCGGCGGCCGACCGGGGCGGACGTCTGACACAAGATCAGGCGAGGTTCCAGGTGCTCAGGTGCTCAGGGGCGGGCTTCAGCGCCCCGCTTGCGCAGCAGGTCGGCCATCAGATCGACCTCCGAGCGCTGGGCGTCCACCATCCCCTGGGCGAGACTCCGCTCCGTAGCGACGGCGCAGAGCTTCACACACCCCTCGGCCATGGTGACCCCGCCGTTGTGGTGGCTGATCATCAGTTGGAGATACTCGATCTCGGCCTGCTTGCCGCCGGCCTTCCCGAGCCGCTCCAGGTCCGCTCTGGTCGCCATGCCCGGCATCAGCGAGCCGTCCATGGCCTGGTGCCCACCGCTGTGTCCGGAGTGCGCGCCGTGCTCGTCCTTCCGCATCCAGACCATCGGCTCGCTGTCCGCGGAGACCTTGGGCAGGCCCCACAGATCCAGCCAGCCCAGCATCATGCCGCGCTGGTTGGCCTGGGTGTTGGCGATGTCGTACGCGAGCCGTCGCACCTCGTCGTCCTGCGTGCGGTCCCGCACGATGAAGGACATCTCCACCGCCTGCTGATGATGGACCGCCATGTCGCGCGCAAAGCCCGCGTCCGCCGAAGTCGCCGTCGGCACGAGGGACTTGGCGTCTTTCCCGCCGCCCGCGGAGGCCACCGTGGCGGCCCCCGCGAAGAGCAGAGCGAGCACGACCGCCGTGATCGCCGCCCAGTGCGTACGGGTCGGACCGGTCACTGAGCGCCCAGCCCGCCCGTGCACGCCGCGCCCGGCTCCGGCGTCTGCGCGCCCTGCACGTACTTGGTGAAGAACTGGCTCACGCGCGGGTCGTCCGCACTGTCGACCGTGACCTGCTTGCCCCAGGCACTCAGCATGATCGCGCCGGCCTGGTCCTTGACCGGGCTCATCAGCGAGTACGTCGTCTTCTTCACCCGCTCGCTCAGCTTGGTCACATCCGCGGCCGGAGCCTTGTCGTTGTACGTCACCCAGACCGCGCCGTGCTCCAGCGAGTGCACGGCGTTCATGTCGGCGATCGGCTCCTTGTAGACATCGCCGTTGCAGTTCATCCACACCTGGTTGTGGTCGCCGCCGACCGGCGGCTTCATCGGGTAGCTGACCGCCTTGGTGACGTGTTTGCGGCCGAGCTTCTTCGCGTCCCAGGTCTTCTCACCGGTGACGGGAGCCTTGGCCTCGGCGACCTTCTGGTCCTTCTTTTCCGACTCCTTGTTGAGTACGAAGACGCCGAAGCCGACGAGACCGGCCACGACGACACCGCTGACGGCGATCGTGATGATGCGGCCGCGGCGCTCGCGGGCCTGTTCGGCGCGGCGCATCTGCTCTATTCGGGCCCGGCGGTCGTTGTTGCGGGAAGCCATGGTGGTGTCGTCCTTCGTGAAGTCTGCGGTGATCAAGGGGCTGAGGGGGAGGCGGGGCCTGCTAGGTCCGCAGCACTTGAAGAACGTGAAGGCCGGGGGCGCGCGGCAGCGCCTGCGAGCGGGGCAGCCGGGGCGCGGGCGGCGGCGGGCCGAGGCGCGGGGGCTGCGCCCCCGCGTCGAGAGGGGCGTCCAGCGGCGGCGCGGTGAGCACGGCGGGCTGGACCAGCGGCAGCAGCCCGCAGGCGCCCCTGTCGTACGGGCAGGTGTACGCGGTCTCGACGTCCGACGCGGAAGCCGCGGAGCTGGGGGAGATCGCGGCGGTCACGCCGCCGTGGTGGAGGCTGGACGGGCTCGCTGCCGGGCTCGGACAGAGAAAGAGCGCGCCGAGGAGCGTCGCCACGGCACTGAGCAGCGCCGTGGGACGCGCGGTGCGCGCGATGTGGTTGAGCCGCGGACCCCCCATGGCCGCAGATCGTAGTGTGCGGGGGAGTCCGGCACCTCATATGGGGCCGGATATGGGGCCGGATATCGCCGGGAAACGCCTGTGAGCGAGGTATCGGGGCACCTCAGGGTCGTCTCAGGGCACGCCCTGACCCACAATGGGCTCAGCCGGTACAGCGGCCTTTGGACGGGGCACGCAACGCGCCTGAAACCCGCGGGTGGCATGCTCGTAAGGAGCAGGCGGCTTGACCAGCAAGGATGGGTGAAAATGGATAAGCAGCAGGAGTTTGTGCTCCGCACGCTCGAGGAGCGCGACATCCGCTTCGTGCGCCTGTGGTTCACCGATGTTCTCGGCTTCCTGAAGTCGGTCGCGGTGGCTCCCGCCGAGCTGGAGCAGGCCTTCGACGAAGGGATCGGCTTCGACGGCTCCGCGATCGAGGGCTTCGCGCGGGTCTATGAGTCCGACATGATCGCCAAGCCGGATCCGAGCACGTTCCAGATCCTGCCGTGGCGCGCCGAGGCCCCCGGCACGGCGCGGATGTTCTGCGACATCCTGATGCCGGACGGGTCGCCGTCCTTCGCCGACCCACGCTTCGTACTGAAGCGCATCCTCGCCAAGACCTCCGACCTGGGCTTCACGTTCTACACCCACCCGGAGATCGAGTTCTTCCTGCTGAAGAACAAGCCGCTCGACGGCACCCGCCCCACGCCCGCCGACAACTCCGGCTACTTCGACCACACCCCGCAGAACGTCGGCATGGACTTCCGCCGGCAGGCGATCACCATGCTCGAATCGATGGGCATCTCGGTGGAGTTCAGCCACCACGAGGGCGCGCCGGGCCAGCAGGAGATCGATCTTCGGTACGCGGACGCGCTCTCCACGGCCGACAACATCATGACGTTCCGCCTGGTGATGAAGCAGGTCGCGCTGGAACAGGGTGTCCAGGCGACGTTCATGCCGAAGCCGTTCAGCGAGCACCCCGGCTCCGGGATGCACACCCACCTCTCCCTCTTCGAGGGCGACCGGAACGCCTTCTACGAGTCGGGCGCGGAGTACCAGCTCTCCAAGATCGGCCGCTCCTTCATCGCGGGCCTGCTCAACCACGCCGCGGAGATCTCGGCCGTGACGAACCAGTGGGTCAACTCCTACAAGCGCATCTGGGGCGGCTCGGCCCGCAGCGCGGGCGCGGGCGGCGAGGCCCCTTCGTACATCTGCTGGGGCCACAACAACCGCTCGGCGCTGATCCGTGTCCCGATGTACAAGCCGGGCAAGACGGGCTCGGCCCGGGTCGAGGTCCGCTCCATCGACTCCGGCGCGAACCCGTACCTGACGTACGCGGTGCTGCTGGCGGCGGGCCTGAAGGGCATCGAGGAGGGCTACGAACTCCCGGCCGGCGCGGACGACGACGTGTGGGCGCTCTCGGACGCCGAGCGCCGGGCGATGGGGATCGAGCCGCTGCCGCAGAACCTCGGCGAGGCGATCACGCTGATGGAGCGCAGCGAGCTGGTGGCGGAGACGCTGGGCGAGCACGTCTTCGACTTCTTCCTGCGCAACAAGAAGCAGGAGTGGGAGGAGTACCGCAGCGAGGTCACCGCGTTCGAGCTGCGGAAGAACCTGCCGGTGCTTTAGCCGGGCAGCCACTGGGTCAGAACTGGACCTCTGTGGGGATGCGAAGCGCGTGGTGTGCGGTGACCCTGGAGGGGCGGGGGCACATGCACGAGGAGGATGACCGAATGTCCATGATGGACAAGCTCAAGAGCATGCTCAAGGGGCATGAGGGACAGGCCGACAAGGGCGTCGACAAGACGGGTGACTACGCCGACGAAAAGACCCGGGGAAAGCACCGTGGCCAGGTGGACACCGGCCAGGACAAGCTGAAGGAGCAGTACGGCTCGGACCGCCGGGATGAACCGCCCCGGACCTGACCGCGCCCTCATTGGGGCAACTGCTCAGATACGGCAAGGAACGGCTGGTCGCGCGCACGCGGTACTCGTGCGCCGCCGGCCGTTGCCGTTCGCGCCCTCGATGTGCGGCGCGCCGGGTGACCACCAGCCGTGAACGTCGGGAGCGCCGAGCCGTCCCGCTCAGCGGTCGGCCAGTGGTGCCGGGGCCTGCTGGACCACCCAGCCGTTGCCGTCGGGGTCCTTGAAGAACATGAACGAGTTCCAGGTGTCGTCGCTGCCGTCCTCCCAGCCGTTCGCGCCCAGGTGCTGGACGTTGCTGGCCTCCACGCCACGGTCGGTCAGTTCGGCGTGGGCCGTGTGGATGTCCGTCACGCACAGCTGGAGGCCCTGGAGCAGCCCCATCTCCTGGTTCAGGGACCTCGGCGGCGACGTAGCCCGGCCGGCGGCTCACCGGATGCCGCCTCGCCGGGGAACCGGCAAGGTGGCTCCAGCAGGACTTTCCCGCACAGATGAGGGCCCACTGAGGCGCGACGCCACGGGTACCGAGTCGGCGAGGGCTGCCGAAATCTGTTCGGCGACGAGGGAAGTGCCGGCCGCATCGCATTGTTGGTACCCATCCGTATCGAGGAGCCATGGTGCACTCAAACGCTGAACACCCCGGCGATGTCATCGCCCGGCTGCGTGCCACCTTCCGCACCGGGCGTACCAAGCCGCTCTCCTGGCGTAGGGAGCAGCTGATCGCCCTGCGGACCATGCTGACGGAGCACAGTCAGGAATTCGCCGCCGCGCTCCATGCGGACCTGGGCAAGAGCGAGCGCGAGGTGTTCCGTACCGAGATCGGCTCCACCGTGGGCGAGATCGACCACACCCTGGAACACCTGGAGGAGTGGCTGCGGCCCGAGCCCGTCGAGGTTCCCGAACGTCTCCGTACGGCGACGGCATGGACGGTGCATGACCCGTTGGGTGTCGTACTGGTCATCGCGCCCTGGAACTATCCGGCGCACCTGCTGCTCGCGCCGGTGGTCGGCGCGCTCGCCGCGGGCAACTGCGTCGTCGCCAAGCCGAGCGAGCTGGCTCCGGCCACCTCCCGGGTCATCGCCGAGCTCCTGCCGCAGTTCGTCGACAGCGACGCGCTGGCAGTGGTGGAAGGTGCCGTCCCGGAGATCACTGCCCTGCTGGAGCAGCACCTCGACCACATCTTCTACACCGGCAACGGAACCGTTGGCCGCATCGTGATGCGCGCGGCCGCCGAGCACCTCACCCCGGTGACTCTGGAACTCGGCGGGAAGTCGCCCGCGTTCGTCGACCAGGGCACGAACCTGCAGACGGTGGCCTCCCGGCTCGTGGCCACGAAGTTCCTCAACGCAGGGCAGACCTGCGTAGCCCCGGACTATGTGCTCACCGACCCGGTGACCGCGAGCAAGCTCGAGGACGCCTTGGAGACGGCTGTGCAGCAGACGTACGGCGACGATCCGGCTGCCTCGCCCGAATACGGCCGGATCGTCAACGAACGGCACTTCGACCGGCTGACCGGCTTCCTCGGCTCGGGCCGTCCGGTCGTCGGGGGCGAGCACGACCGCGCGAGCCGCTACCTCGCCCCGACCGTACTGGCGGGAGTGGCGCCGGACTCCCCGGTCATGTCCGAGGAGATCTTCGGCCCGATTCTGCCGATCGTGGAGATCGCCGGCCTCGACGAGGCCATCGCGTTCATCAACGAGCGGGACAAGCCGCTGGCGCTGTACGCGTTCACGGAATCCGCCACAACCCGCGACCGGTTGCTGGCGGAGACCTCCTCGGGTGGCGTCGGGTTCGGCCTCCCGCTGGCTCATCTCACGGTGTCCGATCTGCCTTTCGGAGGTGTCGGCGAGAGCGGCATGGGCAACTACCACGGCCGCTACTCGCTGGAGACGTTCAGCCACCGAAAGGCTGTGCTGGACATGCCGCTCGGCTGAATCGCCCGGCACCTACGGAGTTGGGCCGATGTCTGCTCCGGTCACGGGGCGCGGTGCCTCGCGGCGGCCGGGTGGCTCGTGCGCGCATGAACAGGCCGCTTCGTGCGGTCCAGAGCATGCGCGGGTTCCTGGGCCGGCGGGGGGCGAACTCGCACCGCTCAGCGGTCGGCCAGTGGTGCCGGGGCCTGCTGGACCACCCAGCCGTTGCCGTCGGGGTCCTTGAAGAACATGAACGAGTTCCAGGTGTCGCCGCTGCCGTCCTCCCAGCCGTTCGCGCCCACGTGCTGGACGTTGCTGACCTCCACGCCACGGTCGGTCAGTTCGGCGTGGGCCGTGTGGATGTCCGTCACGCACAGCTGGAGGCCCTGCAATGAGCCGGGCTCCATATCGCGTCCGCCGGGGGCGGCAGGCATGCCCGCGAGGAGGGCGATCGAGCAGCGGGAGCCCGGTGGGGTCAGCTGGATGATGCGGGTTTCTTCGCTGATGCGGGTGTCGACGTCGACCTTGAAACCGCAGTTGTCCTCGTAGAAGCTCTTCGCCCGGTCCAGGTCCGTGACCGGGACTGGGACGACTTCCAGCGTCCATTCCATCGGTGCTGCTCCCTATCACTGAGCGAATCACTGAGCGAATCACTGTGCGAACTGAGTGAACTGCCAGCGGGTCTGGGCGTACGGGTCGCCCTTGCCGAAGCCGAAGGCCGTCCGCGGCTCCACGCGGAAGACCAGGGCCAAGCCGCCGTCGCCCACGAAGGCGCCGTCGCGGACGTCGAACTGCCAGTCCGTGCCGTACTTCTCGGTGTACGCGGCGGCCAGTGAGCGCAGTCGCTCCTCGTCCGTCACGCGCGCTGCCGCGCCCTCGACCACCACGTCACAGCCCTCGCTGAGTGCGTTGGCGCCGGTGGTGAGGACCACCTCCTGATTGTCGCGGAGATTCTTGGCTTTGCGCTCATCGGCGCCCGTGCAGAAATGCAGCCCGCCGTCCAGCCACACGGCGATCAGCGGGGTGACGTGCGGACGGCCGTCGGGGCGGACCGTCGACAGCCAGAAGATTTCCGCGGCTTCCAGGAGGGCGACCGCCTCGGCCCAGTCGGCGGCCGTGGCCTTCGGGTCGCTGTAGCGGGGGTCCAGCTCGGCCACCGGGGTCCGCTCGGGCAGGTGGGTGCTTTCAGGCATTGCGCGGTCCTCTCGAGTTCGGGTCACCGAATGTGTTGACCGCGCCCCGTCCTCGTACTCATCGGCCTCATCGGCCGGCGGTCATCCCGCCGGATGCCGGGCCGCGCGGTTGGGCGAGGATCACGAGGGTCCCTCACGGGCCCCTGCGGTTAGGCTCGGACCCGTACCTTGATCGGGATCGAGCCGGACGTACCTTGATCGGGCAGGACAGGAGACGGCGGAATGACGGTGCCGGGGCGCAGAAGCAGTACCTTCACGCGACTGCTGCGGCACGGCTTCACCGATCCCTCCGCCGCCGAGCGGCTCCTCGGCCTCCCCGACATGGCATCCGTACGGACCGACCCGGTGCTCCTCGACGCGCTCGGCGCGGTCGCCGATCCCGACCTCGCGCTCCGCGGCCTCGTTCGGCTCGTGGAGGCGCAGAAACCGCAGGACCGGCAGAGCCTCCTCGACACCCTGGTCAGCGCGAAGCCCCTGCGCGACCGGCTGCTCGGAGTGCTCGGCGCGTCCGAGGCGCTCGGCGACCATCTGGCCCGCCACCCCGGCGACTGGAAGGCCCTCGTCACCTATGAGGCGGCCGATCTGCACCCGGGCGTCGAGGACTTCGAGCGCGGCCTGGCCGACGCGACCGACCCGGTCATGCTGCGGGTCGCCTACCGGCGGTGTCTGCTCTCCATCGCGGCCCGCGATGTGTGCGGCACGACGGATGTCGCCGAGACCGCCGCTGAACTGGCCGACCTCGCGACAGCCACGCTGCGGGCCGCCCTCGCCATCGCCCGGACCGCCGCGCCCGCCGACGCCGCTCTGTGCCGGCTCGCCGTCATCGCCATGGGCAAGTGCGGTGGCCATGAGCTCAATTACGTGTCCGACGTGGACGTCATCTTCGTCGCCGAGCCGGTCGAGGGCGCCGACGAGAGCAAGGCCGTGCAGGCCGCGACCCGGCTGGCGTCCCACCTGATGCGGATCTGCTCCGAGACGACTGTCGAGGGCACGATCTGGCCGGTCGACGCCAATCTGCGGCCGGAGGGACGCAACGGCCCACTGGTGCGCACCCTCTCCAGCCATCTCGCGTACTACCAGCGCTGGGCCAAGACCTGGGAGTTCCAGGCGCTGCTCAAGGCCCGGGCGGTCGCCGGGGATCCGGCGCTCGGCGAGGAGTACGTCGAGGCCGTCTCGCCCCTGGTGTGGCAGGCCGCCGAGCGTGAGAACTTCGTCCCCGACGTGCAGAAGATGCGCCGCCGCGTCGTCGACAACATCCCGGTCGCGGAGGTCGAGCGCGAGCTCAAGCTGGGCCCCGGCGGGCTGCGGGACGTCGAGTTCGCCGTGCAGCTGCTGCAGTTGGTGCACGGGCGCAGCGACGCGACCCTGCACAGCGGCAGCACGCTGGAGGCGTTGCGGGCGCTGGCGGCCGGCGGGTATGTGGGGCGGGCGGACGCGGCGCAAATGGACTCCGCGTACCGCTTTCTGCGTGCCATGGAGCACCGCATCCAGCTGTACCGGCTGCGGCGTACACACCTCGTGCCGGAGGACGAGGCCGATCTGCGCCGTCTCGGCCGCTCACTCGGACTGCGCACGGACCCGGTCGCCGGGCTCAACAAGGAGTGGAAGCGCCACGCGTCGGTGGTGCGGCGGCTGCACGAGAAGCTGTTCTACCGGCCGCTGCTCGACGCCGTCGCACAGCTCACGCCCGGCGAGACACGGCTCAGCCCGAAGGCGGCGTGGCAGCGGCTCGAGGCGCTCGGATACGCCGATCCCGGCGCCGCCCTGCGCCATCTGGAGGCCCTGTCATCGGGCGTGACCCGCAAGGCCGCGATTCAGCGGACCCTGCTGCCCGTGCTGCTCGGCTGGTTCGCCGACTCGGCCGACCCGGACGCCGGGCTGCTGGGCTTTCGCAAGGTGTCCGACGCGCTCGGCAAGACGCCCTGGTATCTGCGGCTGCTGCGGGACGAGGGCGCGGCCGCGGAGAATCTGGCGCGGGTGCTGTCCGCCGGGCGGCTCGCCCCCGATCTGCTGCTGCGGGCACCCGAGGCGGTGGCTCTGCTGGGCGACCCGGAGGGTCTGCGGCCGCGCGGCCGGGACCATCTGGAACAGGAGATCCTCGCGGCTGTCGGTCGCGCCGACACGGCGGAGGCGGGGGTCGCAGCGGCCCGTGGGGTGCGGCGCCGGGAGCTGTTCCGTACGGCGGCGGCCGATCTGATCGGCTCGTACGGTACCGAGGAGAGCCCGGCCGAGGCGGACCCGGGGGCGCTGGTGGACCGGGTCGGAAACGCGGTCACCGACCTGAACGCGGCGACGCTCGCGGGCGCGCTCAGGGCGGCGGTGCGGGAGCACTGGGGAGACACGCTGCCGACGCGGTTCGCGGTCATCGGCATGGGCCGCTTCGGGGGGCGCGAGCAGAGTTACGGATCCGACGCGGATGTGCTCTTCGTGCACGAGCCGCGCGAGGGTGTGGACGAGCACGAGGCGACCCGCGCCGCGAACACCGTCGTCACGGAGATGCGCAGGCTGCTGCAGGTGCCGACCGCGGACCCGCCGCTGCTGATCGACGCGGATCTGCGGCCGGAGGGCAAGAGCGGCCCGCTGGTGCGCACGCTCGCCTCCTACGAGGTGTACTACCGCCGGTGGGGGCTGGTGTGGGAGAGCCAGGCGCTGCTGCGCGCGGAGCCGATGGCGGGCGACATGGAGCTGGGCCGGCGCTTCGTGGACCTGGTCGCTTCGCTGCGCTACCCGGCGGAGGGCCTGGGCGACGACGCCGTACGAGAGATCCGCCGGCTGAAGGCCCGGATGGAGTCCGAACGCCTTCCGCGGGGCGCGGACCCGACGCTCCACACCAAGCTGGGCAGGGGCGGGCTGAGCGACGTCGAGTGGACGGTCCAGCTGTTCCAGATGCGCCACGGCTGGGCGGAGCCGGGCCTGCGCACGACGCGGACCCGCGAGGCGCTGGCGGCTGCCCACGCGGCGGGCCTGGTCACGACGGAGGACGCGCAGATCCTGGACGAGGCCTGGGTGCTGGCGACGCGGGTGCGCAACGGCGTGATGCTGGTCCGTGGCCGCGCGGGCGACACCTTCCCGTCGGACAGCCGCGAACTGGGAGCGGTGGGGCGGTACTTGGGGTACGGGCCCGGGCATGTGGGGGACATGCTGGACGACTACCGGCGGATTACGCGCAGGGCGCGGGCGGTCGTGGAGGAGTTGTTCTACGGGGCGTAGGGGCGTAGCGGCGCAGGGATGCGGGGCGCAGTGGGTGCCGGGCAGTGGCGCAATGGGCCGGCCTGGGCGTCGCCGCCCCTAACGGCGCGAGAACCCCAGCGCGCGAACCACCCGCGGGCGGCTCGCCTCCTCCTGCACCGCAGGGATCTGCGGCAGCCGGTGCGGATACGCCTGGAACCACGCGTACGACACCACGAACCCGAAAGTCAGGCAGATCATGCCGCCCACCGCGTCCAGCCAGAAGTGGTTCGCCGTGGCGACGATGACGACCAGCGTCAACGTCGGATAGAGCAGACCGAGGATCTTCGCCCACGGGGCCGACGCCACCGCGAAAATTATGAGGCCGCACCAGAGCGACCAGCCGATGTGCATCGACGGCATCGCGGCGTACTGGTTCGACATGTTCTTCAGGTTGCCCGAGGCCATCGAGCCCCAGGTGTGGTGGACCAGGACCGTGTCGATGAAGTCGTTGCCGCTCATCAGCCGAGGCGGCGCGAGCGGGTACAGGTAGTAACCGACCAGCGCCACACCCGTCGTGGCGAACAGGACAAGACGGGCAGCCGCGTAGCGGCCCGGATGACTGCGGTAGAGCCACACCAGCACGCCGATCGTCACAATGAAATGCAGCGTGGCGTAGTAGTAGTTCATCGAGACGATCAGCCATGTCACCGAATTCGCGGCGTGGTTGACCGACTGCTCCACCGCCATCCCGAGCGACTGCTCGGCATCCCAGATCCAGTCCGCGTTGCGCAGTGCCTGTGCCTTCTGCTCCGGAACGGCATTGCGGACCAGCGAATATGTCCAGTAACTCACCGCGATCAGCAGTATTTCGAACCAGATCCGCGGGTGGCGGGGCGACCGCAGCTGTCGCAGCCGACTGCGCGACGGCGCATCGATGGCATCTTCCGCCATGGGTGACGGGCCGGCCGTCCGGCCTTCCATAGTTTTCACGGTCGCTTCACCCATGGGACGAGAGTCTGCCAGATGCTGCCTCCACATTGATCATCCCCCGGTCTGGTCCTGTTTGCATTGTCTGCGCCCTAGGGACGACTGTCCCCAGCCGGTCCGTGTGACGGGCGCTGTGCGGGCCCCGAGGCGGTCGATCCCCGTACCACCAGCTCCGGCATGAAGACGAATTCGCTGTGCGGAGCGGGAGTCCCGCCGATCTCCTCCAGGAGGGTGCGGACAGCGGCCTGTCCCATGGCCTGCACCGGCTGGCGGATGGTGGTCAGCGGCGGGTCCGTGAACGCTATGAGCGGGGAGTCGTCGAAGCCCACCACAGAGACGTCGCGCGGCACCTTCAGGCCCCGCCCACGCGCGGCCCGGATCGCGCCGAGCGCCATCATGTCGCTCGCGCACACCACTGCGGTGCACCCGAGCCCGATCAGGGCGCCCGCCGCGGCCTGGCCGCCTTCGAGGGTGTAGAGCGAGTGCTGGATCAGTTCCTCGGACTCCTCGGGGGCGAGACCGAGTCGGGCCTCCATGGCCTTCTGGAAGCCCTCGATCTTCCGCAGTACGGGAACGAAACGCTTCGGGCCGACCGCCAGGCCGATCCGGGTGTGGCCGAGTGAGGCGAGGTGGGTCACGGCGAGATGCATCGCGGCCCGGTCGTCGGGCGAGACGAAGGGGGCCTTCACCTTGGGCGAGAAGCCGCCCAGGAGGACATAGGGCACGCCCTGTCCGCGCAGCTGGTCGTAGCGCTGCATGTCGGCGGTGGTGTCCGCGTGCAGGCCCGAGACGAAGATGATTCCGGAGACCCCGCGGTCCACCAGCATTTCGGTGAGCTCGTCCTCGGTGGAGCCGCCCGGGGTCTGGGTGGCAAGGACCGGGGTGTAGCCCTGCCGGGTCAGGGCCTGGCCGATGACCTGGGCGAGCGCCGGGAAGATCGGGTTGTCGAGCTCCGGTGTTATCAGGCCGACCAGGCCGGCGCTGCGCTGCTTCAGCCGCACGGGGCGCTCGTATCCGAGCACGTCGAGCGCTGCGAGTACGGATTCGCGGGTGGCCGCGGCCACGCCGGGCTTGCCGTTGAGCACGCGGCTGACTGTGGCTTCGCTGACCCCCGCCTGGGCTGCGATGTCGGCAAGCCGTGCGGTCACAGGACTGGACCTTACCGGTCGCACGTCAGATTGCCCACCACGCACAGCAATCAGCGGGAATACGGACTGTGTCACCCATCGGCTCCATGTCCTCGGAGGAGATCAGCAGCCGTCCCGGCAGGGGCAGTTCGATCTCCGATCCGGTGGTGTTGAGGGTGCAGACCAGGCCCTTGCGGGACAGCGCGAGCAGCCCTTCGGGTCCCGGCAGCCACCGCATCGGGCCGCCCGGCAGCGCCCGGCGCAGCGCCAGCGCCGAGCGGTAGAGCTCGAGCGTCGAGTACGGGTCGCCGGTCTGGGCCTCCACGGACAGTTCCCGCCAGGTCCGGGGCTGGGGCAGCCAGCTGGTTCCGGGGCCGAAACCGTACGGCGGCTCCTGGCCGGACCACGGGATCGGCACCCGGCAGCCGTCGCGGAAGCCGTCCTGCCCTGCTGCCCGGAAGAAGGCGGGGTCCTGGCGCACCTCGTCCGGCAGGTCGGTGACCTCGGGCAGTCCGAGCTCCTCGCCCTGGTAGATGTACGTCGAACCGGGCAGCGCGAGCATGAGCAGCGCGGCCGCGCGGGCCCGGCGCAGCCCCTGCCGGCCGCCGCCGTAGCGGGTGGTGTGGCGGACCACGTCGTGGTTGGAGAGCACCCAGGTGGTCGGCGCCCCCACCGAGGCGGTGGCGGCCAGTGACTCGTCGATCACGCTGCGCATCGCCTCGGGGTCCCAAGGGCAGCGCAGGAACTGGAAGTTGAATGCCTGGTGCAGCTCGTCGGGGCGCACGTACAGCGCGAGCCGGTCCGGGCTGGGGGCCCAGGCCTCGGCGACGCCGATCCGGTCGCCGGGGTAGGAGTCGAGGAGCCTGCGCCAGGAGCGGTGGATCTCGTGCACCCCGTCCTGGTCGAAGAAGGGCAGTGTCTGTGCGCCGATCAGCCTGGCCTGTTCCTTGTGGCCGATGTCCGGCAGGCCGGCCGCCTTGACCATGCCGTGCGCGACATCGATGCGGAAGCCGTCGACGCCGAGGTCCAGCCAGAAACGCAGCACCGAGTCGAACTCCTCGTGCACCTCCTCGTTCTCCCAGTTGAGGTCGGGCTGCTCGGGCGCGAAGAGATGGAGGTACCACTCACCGTCCGGCGTCCGCGTCCAGGCGGGGCCGCCGAAGACCGACTCCCAGTCGTTGGGTGGCAGCTCGCCCGCAGGGCCCTTGCCGGGCCGGAAGTGGTAGCGCGCGCGGGCCGCTCCCGCGTCATGGTCCGCGAGCGCGGCCCGGAACCAGGGGTGCTGGTCCGACGTGTGGTTGGGGACGACGTCCACGATCACCTTCAGGCCCAACTCGTGGGCGGTGCGGACGAGATCGTCCGCGTCGGCGAGATCCCCGAAGAGCGGGTCGACGGCCCGGTAGTCGGCGACGTCGTAGCCGCCGTCGGCCTGCGGGGAGGCGTAGAAGGGCGTGAGCCAGACGGCGTCGATGCCCAGCTGTGCGAGATGCGGCAGACGCTGGGTGGCCCCGCGCAGATCGCCGATGCCGTCACCGTCGCTGTCGGCGAAGGAGCGCACGTACACCTGGTAGATGACGGCATCGCGCCACCAGCCCGGGCCCTCGGTGGAAGAGCTTGCAGGGTGTGGCCCTTCGGCTGCCGTGGGGGCCGGAAGGCCGATGGCGGCGGCGAGCTCGTGGGTCATAAGGGGTCCCTCTCGTTACTGTCCGGGGCGGGGGGGACGTACAACTAACGAGGTCAACGTGGGTGCGGGCCCGCAGTGACGGTGTGCTGCGGACCAAAATAACAGTCTCTGCAAGGGCTTGCGGAGGACTTTGCAACCCTCTGCGGGTGCCCCTGAGTAGCGCAAGTGGGCCGCCGTCAAGCGATGCAATGGCAACCCTCAGGACACGTGGATGTAACGATCCCCCGCTCTTGCAGAAAATTGCCGCAAGGTCTTTCGGCGCTCTTTCATCCTTGTTACGTTCCTGCCGAACCCGGCGCCGCGAGGGAGCGGTCGGCAGGGGGCCTGGTCGCCTCCGCCATCTCGGGCATCTCTGAAGGAGTTCACATGAGGCGTGGCATAGCGGCCACCGCGCTGGTAGCGGCACTGGCACTGGCAGCGACGGCATGCGGCGGGGACGACGGCGGCGACAAGGCCGCCGGCCCGGTCACCCTCACCTGGTGGGACACGTCGAACGCGACGAACGAGGCGCCGACGTACAAGGCGATGATCGCCGAGTTCGAGAAGGCGAACAAGGACATCAAGGTCAAGTACGTCAACGTCCCGTTCGACCAGGCGCAGAACAAGTTCCAGACCGCGGCCGGCAGCAAGGGCGCTCCCGACATCATCCGCGCCGAGGTCGGCTGGACCGCCTCGTGGGCGAAGTCGCAGTTCCTGGCCCCGCTGGACGGCACGGACGCGCTCAAGGACACCGGGGACATCACTCCCTCCCTGCTCAAGCAGGCCCAGTACCAGGGGAAGACCTACGGTGCCCCCTTCGTCACCGACTCCCTCGGCCTGATGTGGAACAAGGAGATCTTGAAGAAGGCCGGCTACGACAAGGCGCCGACCACCTTGGACGAGGTCAAGAAGGTCTCCAAGGCGGTCAAGGAGAAGAGTGGAGTCGACGGCTTCCAGCTCCGCGCCGACGCCTACTTCGAGCTGCCCTACCTCTTCGGCGAGGGCACCGACATGGTCGACGCCGCCGGGAAGAAGATCACGGTCAACTCGCCCGAGGCCGTCAAGGCCGTCGACCAGAACAAGGCTCTGCTCGCCTCGCCGGGTGTCGCCAAGCTCGATGTGACTGCCGACTCCTACGCCCACATGATGGACGCGTTCAACACCGGCAAGGTCGCGATGATCGTCCAGGGCCCGTGGGAGCTGACGAACATCTACAAGGGCGCCGCCTTCAAGGACAAGGCCAACCTCGGCATCTCCGGCGTCCCGGCCGGCTCCACCGGCAAGGCCGGCGCCCCGACCGGCGGCCACAACCTCTCCGTCTACGCCGGCTCCGACAAGGCGCACCAGGCCGCGGCCCAGAAGTTCGTCGGCTTCATGACCTCGGGTGAGACCCAGGCCAAGATCGCGCTGAAGAACGGCACCCTGCCGACCCGTACCTCCGCCTACACGGCCGAGGTCAAGGCCACCCCGGGCATCAGCGAGTTCCAGCAGATCCTGTCCGACTCGGCCCGCCCCCGTCCGGAGCTGCCCGAGTACAGCTCGCTCTTCGCCGACCTCGGCACCAACCTCGCCAAGATCCTCCAGGGTCAGGTGAGCACGCAGAAGGGCCTGGACGCCACCGCCGAGTCCTACAAGAAGCTCCTCAAGGACTTCTCCTAAGACGGCCGCCGGCCGTCCGGACCGCTCCGTAAGGGGCGGGCCGGACGGTCCGCCCGTGGTGGTACGGCCCGCGCCAGTCCTGGAGCGGTCCGTACCACCACTCCTGCACCCTGCTGAGAACTGTCGTAAAGGTGTCGAAGATGACCGTCGCCGTCGAGGGCGGAAGCCGAAAGACCCAGCGTGGCGATGGCCCGCGCCGCGGGCCGATGAGCCGTATCAGGCTGTCGTACAACCGGAATTGGTACGCCTGGGCGATGGTGGCCCCGGTGGTCGCGGTCATCGGCGTGCTGGTGCTCTATCCGCTGGGCCGCGGCATCTATCTGTCGCTGACCGATGCAGACAGCTCCAACGTCGGACGAAAGATCGGCGTCAACGAGATCCCCGACAGCTTCTCGTGGGTGGGTTTCGACAACTACACGGAGATCCTCTCCGGGGGCGACCACCAGTTCTGGCCCCACTTCGTCTGGACCATCGTCTGGACCGTCGTCTGTGTGGCCTTGCACTACAGCATCGGCATGAGTCTCGCCCTGCTGCTCAACCGCAAGATGCGCGGCCGCACCTTCTACCGGATGGTCCTGATCCTGCCGTGGGCGGTGCCGACGTTCGTCACCGTCTTCGCCTGGCGGCTGATCCTCGCCGACGACGGCGGCATCCTCAACATGGCGCTGGAATGGGCCCACTTGCCCACCCCGGCCTGGCTCAGTGACCCCTTCTGGCAGAAGACCGCAGCCATCATGGTCAACACCTGGGTCGGTGTCCCCTTCATGATGGTCTCGCTGCTCGGCGGTCTGCAGTCGATCCCGGCAGAGCTGTACGAGGCCGCCGAAGTGGACGGTGCCACCCCCTGGCAGCGCTTCCGGTACGTGACACTTGCCGGCCTGCGCTCGGTGAGCAGCACGGTCGTTCTGCTCGGCGTCATCTGGACGTTCAACCAGTTCGTGGTCATCTTCCTGCTGTTCGGCAACACCTCGGGCACGGAGGCCCAGATCCTCGTCACCTGGGCGTACCGCCTCGGCTTCGGGCAGGACCCGCGCGACTACGCCGGCTCCGCCGCGTACGGCGTCATCATCCTGTCGATGCTCATCGTCTTCGCCTCCTTCTACCGCCGCTGGCTGGCCCGCAACGAGAAGGCCGTCTGACCGCCCGCCCGGGCCGTCGAGCAACAGCACCCGCCATGACCACAGAGAGGGCAGCGACCCCCATGAGCACCACAGCAGATCGCCCGGTCGCGGGCGCGGCCGGTACGGCCGGGGCCGTACCGCCCCGCACGCGTCCCCCGGGCAAGCGGCAGTTGAAGCGCGGAGAGCGTTCCCGTTCCGCATCCCTGCTGGTCCACGGCGTGCTGATCGTCGCGAGCTTCATCGCGGCGTTCCCGATCGGCTGGATCGCCTGGATCTCGCTCGGCCCGGACAAGACCGACTTCCTCCACCCCGGCCAGATCGCCGACAAGATCAGCTTCGAGAACTACACAACCGTCCTGAACGACACGTCGTTCCTCCAGTGGTTCGTCAACTCGCTGATCGTCGCGCTCGGTACCTGCCTGCTCGGCGTCTTCATCGCCGCCAGCTCCGGCTATGCGGTCTCCCGGATGCGCTTCCCCGGCCACCGCCAGCTGATGTGGACTTTCCTGGTCACCCAGATGTTCCCGGTCGCCATCCTCATGGTGCCGCTCTACAACATCCTGGCCAACCTGGGTCTGCTGGACACCTACTGGGCCCTGATCCTGGTCTACTGCACCACGGCGATCCCGTACTGCGCCTGGCTGCTCAAGGGGTACTTCGACACGATCCCCGCGGAGATCGACGAAGCCGGCCGGATCGACGGGCTCTCCCCGTTCGGCACCTTCTACCGGCTGATCCTGCCGCTCGCCCGGCCGGGCCTGGCGGTGGCCGCGTTCTACACCTTCCTCACCGCCTGGGCCGAGGTCGCCTATGCGTCGGTGTTCATGCTCAGTGACGACAAGTACACCCTCGCCATCGGCCTGACCACCTTCATCAGCGAGCACGACACCCAGTGGGACCTGATGGCCGCGACCTCCGTGCTCATCGCCATCCCCGCGTCGCTGTTCTTCTATCTGGTCCAGCGCCACCTGGTCACCGGCCTCACCGCCGGCGCCGCCAAGTCCTGACCCCCACGAACCGGGGCACCCGGCTGCCTGACCGGCCGGGTGCGCCCTGCTGCCTGATGTTTCGCCCGAATCGCTGCACCGAGCCTCAGAGGGATCGAGAATGACCCAGTACCTGGCTGACGTCCATCACACCGACCTGCCCGCGGATTGCGCGGACTGGTGGAGAGACGCCGTCATCTACCAGGTGTACCCCCGCAGCTTCGCCGACGGGAACGGCGACGGCATGGGGGACCTTCCGGGCATCCGCAGCCGACTGCCGTACCTCAAGGAACTCGGCGTCGACGCCGTGTGGCTGAGCCCCTTCTACGCATCGCCGCAGGCCGACGCCGGTTACGACGTCGCCGACTACCGGGCCATCGACCCGATGTTCGGCACGCTCCTCGACGCCGACGCGCTGATCCGGGACGCGCACGACCTCGGGCTGCGCATCATCGTCGACCTGGTGCCCAACCACTCCTCCGACGCCCACGAATGGTTCAAGCGCGCGCTGAAGGAGGGCCCGGGATCCCCGCTGCGCGACCGCTACCACTTCCGTCCCGGCAAAGGCGCCGACGGCGAACTGCCGCCCAACGACTGGGAGTCCATCTTCGGCGGCCCCGCCTGGACCCGTACGCGGAACCCGGACGGCACACCGGGCGACTGGTACCTGCATCTCTTCGCCCCCGAGCAGCCCGACTTCAACTGGGAACACCCGGCCGTCGCCGACGAGTTCCGCTCGATCCTGCGCTTCTGGCTCGACATGGGCGTCGACGGCTTCCGGATCGATGTCGCCCACGGCCTGGTCAAGGCGGCGGGGCTGCCCGACCTGGGCTCCGGCGACCAGCTCAAACTGCTGGGCAGCGGTGACGATGGCACGCCGTTCTTCGACCAGGACGGTGTCCACGAGATCTACCGCGCCTGGCGCACGATCCTCGACGAGTACCCGGGCGACCGCATCGCGGTGGCCGAAGCATGGACCCCCACCGTCGAGCGCACCGCCAACTACGTGCGCCCCGACGAGCTGCACCAGGCCTTCAACTTCCAGTACCTGGGCACCCACTGGGACGCGGCCGAGCTGCGCCGGGCCATCGATGCGTCGCTGGACGCCATGCGGCCCGTCGGCGCCCCGGCCACCTGGGTGCTCTCCAACCACGATGTGACCCGGCACGCCACCCGCTTCGCGGGCCCGGCGGCCGGCACCCAGATCCGCGAGGCCGGCGACCGTGAACTGGGTCTGCGACGGGCTCGCGCCGCCACCCTGCTCATGCTGGCGCTGCCCGGCTCCGCCTATCTCTACCAGGGCGAGGAGCTCGGGCTTCCCGACGTCACCGACCTGCCCGACGAGGTACGCCAGGACCCGGCGTTCGGCCGCACCGAGGGCCAGGACGGCTTCCGCGACGGCTGCCGGGTGCCGATCCCGTGGACCGCGGAGGGCCCTTCGTACGGCTTCGGCGCGGGCGGCAGCTGGCTGCCCCAGCCGGACAGCTGGGCCGGGCTCAGCGTCGAGGCCCAGACCGGCGACCCGGACTCGACCCTGGAGCTGTACCGCAGCGCCCTCGCGGCACGCCGTGAGCACCCCGCGCTGGGCGCGGGCGACGCGGTCGAGTGGCTGGACGCCCCCGAGGGAGTGCTCGCGCTGCGGCGCCCGGGCGGCTTCGTCTGCACCGTCAACACGACGGGCGCGGCCGTACGGATACCGGCCCCCGGCCGAGTCCTGCTGGCCGGCAGCGCCGTGGAGCCGGCCGACGGCGAGGTCGAACTGCCCGCGGACAGCGCCGTGTGGTGGACGGTGTGACGATTCCTCCGTCGCGGGTGGGCGCCCTTCAGTCCGGCGCCGCCCCGCGGCTCGCGGACATCGCGGCCCAGGCGTCGGTCAGCGAGGCGACCGCCAGCCGGGTCATGAACGGCAAGCCGGGGGTGGCGAGCGGCACCCGTCAGCGGGTGCTCGCGGCGCTCGACGTGCTCGGATACGAGAGGCCCGTACGGCTGCGCCAGCGCAGCGCGGGTCTCATCGGCCTGCTGACCCCCGAGCTCACCAACCCGATCTTCCCCGCCTTCGCCCAGGCCGTCGAGCAGGTCCTGGCCGGGCACGGCTACACCCCGGTGCTCTGCACCCAACTGCCGGGCGGCGCGACCGAGGACGAGCTGGTCGAACAGCTCCAGGAGAGCGGTGTCAACGGCATCGTGTTCCTGTCCGGGCAGCACTCCGACACCTCGGCCGATCACATCCGGTATGCCGAACTCGTAAACCGGGGAGTTCCGTTCGTCCTCATCAACGGCTACAGCGAGCACATCAGCGCGCCGTGCGTCTCCTGCGACGACCGCGCGGCGATGCGGACGGCCGTGCACCATCTGGCCGAGCTGGGGCACGAGCGGATCGGCCTCGCGATCGGCCCCCTCCGCTATGTGCCGGCCCTCCGCAAGGCCGAGGGCTTCACCAACGGTCTCCGCTCCATCCTGGGCTACACCGCCGCGGCGGCCGAACAGCTCGTCCAGCGCTCGCTGTTCAGCGTCGAGGGTGGCCATGCGGCAGCCGGTGCGCTGTTGGACAAGGGGTGCACCGCCATCGTCTGCGGCAGCGACATGATGGCTCTCGGCGCCATCCGGGCGGCCCGGGAGCGGGGCCTGGATGTGCCGTACGACCTCTCGGTGGTCGGGTTCGACGACTCGCAGCTGGTGGCGTTCACGGATCCGCCGCTGACCACGCTCCGTCAGCCGGTGAAGGCGATGGCGGCGGCCGCGGTCGGCGCGCTGCTGGAGGAGCTGCAGGGAAGTCCCGTACAGAGCACGGAATATGTGTTCCAGCCCGAACTCGTGGTCCGGGGCACCACCGCGCAGGCACGCCGGTAAGTGACCGGACCGGCCGGCCGGGCGCGTGGGGCCCGGACCTGCCGGGCCCCCGGCCGACCGGCCCGGAGTCATGGTTGAACGTAACACCACTGCAAAACTTGCGAAAGGTCTTGCAGTTGGGAAACCCCAAGATTTCTGCGGCGCGACGAGAGTGTGTCCAAAGGGTTGACCCTGGGCCGAGCAGGCTCGTACGGTCGCGATCGCAATAACTTTCTGCGTTCTTGCAGCAAGAACTGTCAGAGACGACATCAGAACCATCAAAGGCCTTACGGGCACGGCGCGTTGCCGGACAAGGCTGCACCGTCACCCGCACTTCCCCCACGCATGCACAGCGTTGTGCAGGAGGAGATATGGCCAGCAGACCTCTGGCTGCCGCGCTCGCCCTGGTGGCGGGCGCGGCAGTCCTCGTGACCGGGCCGCCGGAAGCCGCCGACGCGGCGCCGCCGGGCGGCAAGGACGTGACCGCCGTCCTGTTCGAATGGCGCTTCGCCTCGGTCGCCAAGGCGTGCACCGAACAACTCGGCCCCGCGGGCTATGGATTCGTCCAGGTCTCACCGCCGCAGGAGCACGTCCAGGGCGGGCAGTGGTGGACCTCGTACCAGCCCGTCAGCTACAAGATCGCCGGCCGTCTCGGCGACCGCGCGGCGTTCAGCGCCATGGTGAACACCTGCCATGCGGCGGGCGTCAAGGTCGTGGCCGACAGCGTCATCAACCACATGGCGTCCGCCGCCGGCACCGGCACCGGCGGCTCGTCGTACGAGAAGTACAACTACCCCGGCACCTACTCGGGTGCCGACATGGACGACTGCCGCTCACAGATCGGCTCCAACTACGGCGACCGGGCCAACGTCCAGAACTGCGAGCTGGTCGGGCTCGCCGACCTGGACACCGGCGAGGAGTACGTACGCGGACGGATAGCCGCATACCTGAATGATCTGCTCTCGCTCGGTGTCGACGGCCTCCGCATCGACGCCGCCAAGCACATGCCGGCGGCTGATCTCGCGAACATCAAGTCCAGACTCAGCGACCCCGGCGTGTACTGGAAGCAGGAGGCGATCCACGGCGCCGGCGAGGCGGTCTCGCCCAGTGAGTACCTGGGGACCGGGGACGTCCAGGAGTTCCGGTACGCCCGCGACCTCAAGCGGGTCTTCAACAACGAGAACCTCGCGTACCTGAAGAACTACGGCGAGGGGTGGGGGTACATGCAGTCCGCCAAGTCCGCGGTCTTCGTGGACAACCACGACACCGAGCGCGGCGGCGACACCCTCAGCTACAAGGACGGCGCGAACTACACGCTGGCGAATGTCTTCATGCTGGCGTGGCCGTACGGGGCGCCCGACATCCACTCCGGGTACGAGTGGTCGGACAAGGACGCAGGGCCGCCCAACGGGGGCACGGTGAACGCATGTTGGCAGGACGGCTGGAAGTGCCAGCACGCCTGGCGCGAGATCGCCTCGATGGTGGCCTTCCGGAACGTGGCGCGTGGTCAGGGCGTCACGGACTGGTGGGACAACGGCGGGGATCAGATCGCGTTCGGGCGGGGTGCGAAGGCGTACGTGGCCATCAACCACGAGAGCTGGGCGCTGACACGTACCTTCCAGACGTCGCTGCCGGCCGGTGACTACTGCGATGTGCAGAACGGCAGGGGTGTGACGGTGAACGGCTCCGGCCAGTTCACGGCGACGCTCGGCCCGAACACGGCGGTGGCGCTGCATGTGAACGCCCGCGGCTGCGGGTCGAGTTAGGCACCGTGCTTCCCTCAACCGGGGCTCCGCCAGCCCGAGCCGTTGTCGGGGCTCCGCCCCGAACCCCGCGCCTCAATCTCCCCCAGACTTCGTCCGGGGGGGGGACCCCCACGGGGCTGAATTTTCAGCCCGTCCGGCGATTGAGGACATGCGGCCGAAGGTCGCATACGGGGTCTGGGGGCTTGCCCCCAGTTACGGGAAAGGGCGGGGTGGGGGACAACACCCCGCCACCGGCACCACGTCCCTCGACAGCAATCCTCAGCCGTTCGTAACTCCGAAGGAGAACCAACCGGTGACCACCACCCCCCGCGGCGCGGCCATCGCCCTCGCGGTCGCGCTCTTCGCGGCGCTGATACCCGCCGGGTCGGCCGCCGGTGCGGCCAGACCCCCCGCGCCGCCCTCCGACAAGGCGCTCGCCGCCGAGCCCGCGCGGCACGATCTGACGCGGGAGCAGTTCTACTTCGTCCTGCCCGACCGGTTCGCAAACGGCGACACCTCCAACGACCGTGGCGGCCTTGCCGGTTCGCGGCTCGAAACCGGCTACGACCCCGCCGACAAGGGCTTCTACCAGGGCGGCGACCTCAAGGGCCTCACCCAGAAGCTGGACTACATCAAGGGCCTCGGCACCACCGCCATCTGGCTCGCCCCGATCTTCAAGAACCGGCCCGTGCAGGGCACGGGCAAGGACGTCTCAGCCGGCTACCACGGCTACTGGATCACCGACTTCACCCAGGTCGACCCCCACTTCGGCACCAACGCCGACCTTACGAAGCTGATCGACAAGGCCCACGGCAAGGGCATGAAGGTCTTCTTCGACGTCATCACCAACCACACCGCCGACACGGTCGACTACGCCGAGAAGAAGTACGGCTACCGGCCCACCGGCGCCTACCCGTATCTGGACACCGAAGGCCGCCCCTTCGACGACCGCGAAGGGATCGGCACTGTCGACGCCGGTTCCTTCCCGTACACCCCGACCGCCGGCGGCAAGAAAGTCCCCGCCTGGCTCAACGACCCGACGATGTACCACAACCGCGGCGACTCGACCTTCGCGGGCGAGAGCGCCGAATACGGCGACTTCTCCGGCCTCGACGATCTGTGGACCGAGCGTCCCGAGGTCGTGAAGGGCATGGAGAAGATCTACGAGAAGTGGGTCCGGGACTTCGACATCGACGGTTTCCGCATCGACACCGTCAAGCATGTCGACATGGACTTCTGGACCCAGTGGGCCACCGCGCTGGACAGATACGCGGCCGAGCGCGGCCGGGACGACTTCTTCATGTTCGGCGAGGTCTTCGCCGCGGACCCGGCGATCACCTCGCCGTATGTGACGCGCGGCCGGCTGGACGCCACGCTCGACTTCCCCTTCCAGGACGCCGCCCGCGCCTTCGCCTCGCAGGGTGCGCCCGCCGGCAAGCTCGCCGGTGTCTTCGGCAACGACTACCGCTACACCACCGACAAGGCCAACGCCTATGAGCAGGTGACCTTCCTCGGCAACCACGACATGGGCCGCATCGGCACCTTCCTCGAGCAGGACAACCCCAAGGCCGAAGACGCCGAACTGCTGGGCCGCGCACGGCTCGCCAACGAGCTGATGTTCCTGAGCCGCGGCAACCCGGTGATCTACTACGGCGACGAGCAGGGCTTCACCGGCGCCGGCGGCGACAAGGACGCCCGCCAGAGTCTCTTCGCTTCGAAGACCGCCGACTATCTGGACGATGACCAGATCGGCACGGACCGCACCCACGCCGTCGACGCGTACGACCCGGCGCACCCGGTCTACCGGTCGATCGCCGCGCTGTCGAAGCTCACCAAGGACCACCCGGCGCTGCGCAACGGCGTCCAGCAGGAGCGGTACGCCAAGGACTCGGTGTACGCCTTCTCCCGTACGGACGCCAAGACGCGCACTGGGCCCATCGAGTATCTCGTCGCCGCCAACAACGGGACCGCGCCCAAGACGGTGACCGTGCCGGTTGACGCCGTGGACTTCCGTGTCCTGTACGGCGGTTCGGGCACCGTCCACGCCACTGAGGGCAAGGTCACGCTCACCGTCCCCGCGCTGTCGTCGGTCGTGCTCCGGGCCGCGAAGCCCCTGGCCGAGCCCGCCGCCGGGCCGACCGTGACCCTCAAGGCGCCGGCCGCGGGAGCCACCGGCACCGTCGAGATCACGGCGGACACCTCCGGCGGACAGCTGAACCGCGTGGTCTTCGCCGCCCAGAGCGGCAACGGCAAGTGGCACACCCTCGGCTCTGCCGACCACGCCCCGTACAAGGTCACCCAGTACATCGACCGGAAGGTGAAGGCCACAACGCCCCTGCGTTACAAGGCCGTTGTGGTGGACAGCGCGGGCCGCACCGCGAGCGCCCTCGCCTCGAGCACCGCCGGCCAGGCCCCGCCGCCCGAGAAGCCGGTGGCCGTCGAGCGCGACCACGCCGTCGTCCACTACAAGCGGACCGACGGCGACTACGACGGCTGGCAGCTGAAGTCCGGTGACACCACGGCCCCCTTCACCGGGCGGGACGCCTACGGCGCCTTCGCCTGGGTCAAGCTCCCCGACGGCGCCGCGACCCTCCCGTACACCGTCGAGAAGAACGGCACGGCGGACGGCCCGCGGCGCACCGTCGACCTCGCCCGCACCGGCGAGGTGTGGATCGAGCAGGGCAAGGACGGCCAGGCCGACCGCGCACCTGACGGCGCCTACCCGCCGCAGGACAAGACCAAGGCCGTCCTCCACTACCACCGACCCGACGGCGACTACGACAGCTGGGGCCTGCACACCTGGACCGGCGCCGCATCGCCCACCGACTGGTCCAAGCCGCTCCAGCCGGTGCGGAAGGACGCGTACGGAGTGACCTTCGAGGTGCCGCTGGCCGCCGGCGCGACCTCGCTCAGCTACATCCTCCACAAGGGCGACCAGAAGGACCTGCCGACCGACCAGTCCCTGGACCTCGCGACATACGGACACGAGGTCCGGCTGCTGGCCGGGCAGCCGAAGTATCTGCTGCCGCAGACCGGTGGCGCGCCCTCCCTCGACCTGGCCAAGGCGGAGGCCCAGTGGATCGGGCGGGACACCGTCGTCTGGAAGGTGAAGGCCACCGACGCCACCAGCCAGCAGCTGGTCTACGCGAAGGACGGCGGCATCTCCGTCGTCGACGGGGCGCTGTCGGACGAGGGCCGCTGGCTTCGGCTCACACCGTCCGCGCTCAGTGACGCGCAGAAGGCCAAGTACCCCCACCTCAAGGACTACCCGGCCTTCACCGTCGACCCCCGCGACCGGGACAGGGTCCGTGAGTCCCTGCACGGCCAGCTGATCGCCACCCAGCGCGGGGCCAACGGCGCGCTGCTCGCCGCCACCGGCGTACAGATCCCGGGGGTACTGGACGAGCTGTACGACGCGACCGGAGCCAAGCTCGGGCCGGTCTTCGACAACCGCGGCCGTTCCACACTCTCCCTCTGGGCGCCCACCGCCCAGTCCGTCTCCCTCGAGCTCGACGGGAAGACGGTCGCGATGCGGCGGAACGGCGCGAGCGGCGTCTGGTCGGTCACCGGGCCGAAGAGCTGGGCCCAGAGGCCCTACCGCTACGCGGTCAAGGTCTGGGCACCGAGCGTGCAGAAGGTCGTCACCAACAAGGTCACCGACCCGTATTCCACCGCCCTGACCACCGACTCCGCCCGCAGCCTGGTCGTCGACCTCGCCGACCCGAAGCTCGCACCCGTGGGCTGGGCCTCGACGAAGAAGCCCACCGCCGTGCCACTGCGCGACGCGCAGATCCAGGAGCTGCACATCCGTGACTTCTCCGTCGCGGACCGCACATCGAACCACCCCGGCCAGTACCTCGCCTTCACCGACCGCGGCTCGCAGGGCATGAGGCATCTGCGCGCGCTCGCCGCCGCCGGCGCCTCCTACGTCCATCTCCTGCCAGCCTTCGACATCGGCACCATCCCGGAGAGGAAGTCCGACCAGGCCTCACCCGCCTGCGACCTCAAGGCGTACGCACCCGACTCCGACGAGCAGCAGGCATGTATCGCCAAGGCCGCCGCGAAGGACGCGTACAACTGGGGCTACGACCCGCTGCACTACACCGTCCCCGAGGGCTCGTACGCCTCCGACCCGGAAGGGACCCGGCGTACGGTCGAATTCCGGCAGATGGTCCAGGGCCTGAACTCCAGCGGCCTGCGCACCGTCATGGACGTCGTCTACAACCACACCGTGGCGAGCGGCCAGGCCGACAAGTCCGTACTCGACAAGATCGTGCCCGGCTACTACCAGCGGCTCCTCGCCGACGGCACGGTGGCCACCTCCACCTGCTGCGCCAACACCGCGCCCGAGAACGCCATGATGGGCAAGCTCGTCGTCGACTCGGTCGTCACCTGGGCCAAGGAGTACAAGGTCGACGGCTTCCGCTTCGACCTGATGGGCCACCACCCGAAGGCCAACATCCTCGCGGTGCGCGCGGCCCTGGACAAGCTGACGTTCGCCCGGGACGGCGTCGACGGCAAGAAGATCATTCTCTACGGGGAGGGCTGGAACTTCGGGGAGATCGCGGACGACGCCCGCTTCGTCCAGGCCACCCAGAAGAACATGGCCGGGACGGGAGTGGCGACCTTCTCCGACCGGGCCCGTGACGCGGTGCGCGGCGGCGGCCCCTTCGACGAGGACCCGGGCGTCCAGGGCTTCGCCTCGGGGCTCTACACCGAGCCCAACTCCTCGCCGGCGAATGGCACCGAGGCCCAGCAGAAGGCCCGGCTGCTGCACTACCAGGACCTGATCAAGGTCGGTCTTACGGGCAACCTCGCGGCGTACACCTTCACCGACAGCTCGGGCCGCACCGTCAAGGGCTCCGAGGTGGACTACAACGGCGCCCCGGCCGGTTACGCCTCCGCCCCGGGTGACGCCCTCGCCTACGCGGACGCCCACGACAACGAATCCCTCTACGACGCTCTCGCCTTCAAGCTGCCGCCGGGTACGTCCCCGGCGGACCGCGCCCGTATGCAGGTGCTGGCGATGGCGACCGCGGCGCTCTCCCAGGGCCCCGCGCTCTCCCAGGCCGGGTCGGACCTGCTCCGCTCCAAGTCGCTGGACCGCAATTCGTACGACAGTGGCGACTGGTTCAACGCGGTCCACTGGGACTGCCGGGACGGCAACGGCTTCGGCCGCGGGCTGCCGCCGGAGCCCGACAACAAGTCCAAGTGGCCTTATGCCAAGCCCCTGTTGACGGCCGCGCCGCTCACGGTGGGATGTCCGCAGATCAATGGCGCCTCGGCCGCTTACCGTGATCTGCTCTCGATCCGCGCCAGTGAGCGGGCATTCAGCCTGGGCACGGCGGGCGAGGTGCAGTCCGCGGTCTCCTTCCCGCTCTCCGGGAAGGGCGAGACGCCGGGCGTGATCACGATGCGGGCCGGGGATCTGGTCGTCGTCTTCAACGCGACGCCCGAGCGGCAGACCCAGCGGGTCGCTGAGCTGGCCGGGAAGCCGTACGCCCTGCACCGTGTCCAGGCCGCGGGCGCGGACAGCGCCACCAAGGCATCGTCGTACGAGGGGAGTTCAGGCAGCTTCACCGTTCCGGCGCGCACCGTCGCCGTCTTCGCCCGGGGCTGAACGCCGCGGGTGCCCGCCGCCCGCCGTGACGCCGAGGTGCAGGCCGACCGGCTGACCCGGCTCGTCGGCGGGACCACGGAACTGCACTGTGCGCACGTGCCGCAAGAAGCGGCCGATCCGGCCGCGGCCGCACCGCCTGACTCACCGGCGGTGCGGCCGCGGTCCTTGGTCTTCCGGCGCGGACACGCCGTACGCGGGCGGCCTTCGGCGATACGACTGTCCGTCGGACGCACAAGCGCGGGCAGCCGTGGCCAGGCCGCTGCGGCGGTGCATCGCCCGCAGGAGCTTCGCGCTCGACCTGCAGCCCGCTGATCGTCGAGCCCGTCGAGCCCGTCGAGCCCGTCGAGCCCGTCGAGACCGGGCGACACGGCGTCGAGCCCGTCGCTCCGCCGAGGTCCGCGACCTGGAGCCGTCCTACCGCAGGCGCTGAGCGGGCACCGCGGCCACCGCGGGCGCCAGCGACATCAGCCGGCCGACCAGATCGCCGAACGGCCCCTCGGCCGGCTCGTCCGCCAGAATGCGCAGCAGGACGCCCGCCATCTCCTCGTCGTACGCCGCACTCACCGCGCACAGCGCCGCGAAGTCATGGACCAGCTGCAACTCCAGCTCGCCGCGCGGAATCCGCCGCCCGTCCAGCCAGATCAGCGCGGTCGACTCGGCGAGCGACACCCAGGACCGTACGACCAACTGCAGCCGCGCCGACGGCGTCTCGATCCGCAGATGGGCCAGGATCTGCTCGTAGGCGGCCTGCCTGACCTCGTCGATCAACGCGTTCGCCCTCGACGAACCAACGGCGGGACCGCCCCGCATCAGCGCCGAGAAACCGGGCCCGTGGTCGTCCACGAAGTCGAAGAACCGGCCCATGACCCGCAGCAGCCGCGCCCCGAGCGGACCCTCCGGCGGCTCCAGGAACCGCCCGGCCAGCTCGTCGGCGGCCCGCCGCAGCGCTGCCTCGTACAGGCTCTGCTTCCCGGGAAAGTAGTGGTAGACGAGCGGCCGCGAGATGCCCGCGGCCGCTGCTATCTCGTCGATCGACACCTCGTCGGGGGAGCGGTGGCTGAACAGCTCCAGCGCCACACCGATCAGCTGCTGCCTGCGCTGCTCGACGCCCATCCTGCGGCGTACCCCGGTCGTCATACGAACACCCTAACGGGCGTCGTACACAGGTCCAGGACCGGCCGCCCGCCCAGGCAGCGCGACCGTGGGGCCCGTGCGGCGGCCCCGGGAGGGGCCGCGAGAGCGGTTCAGTGCAGCGCGCCCACCCGACTGCCGTCCGCCAGACGGCCGTTCAACTCCGCCCGCGCGCCCGCCCGCGCGGGCACCGCCAGCAGCGTGCCCTGGGCGCTGCCGTCGACCCCGCCCGATGTCGCGAGCGACGTGAACTGCCCGCTGCCCGCCGCGAGTACGTACCACCGCCCCGCCCGCGACTTCCAGAGCACGCCCGCCAGCACCTTCGGATCCCGTACCCCGCAGGCAGACGAGTCCTCGGCCCGCGCCGCGATCGCGGCGGGGGCGCCGGCCTGCGTGCCCGGGGCCTGGAACTGGGCCATCACCCGGCTCCCGGTGCCCCGCCAGGTCTCCGCTCGGGTGCACAGCCAGTTCGCCGTGCCGTTCGAATCGGGCAGCGGCTGCTTCGCGTACTGCCACGAGTTGACGCTGCGCACACCGTGCGTCCGCACCCCGGGCAGCAGACAGGCCGTGCGGGCCCAGAACGCGCGCTCCGCCTTGCCGGTGACGTCCCGCGGGGCGGACGGCGGGCCCGAGGTGAGCCGGGCCGGGGTCAGTTCACCGAGGTCGGTCAGCAGCCGGTCGGCGGTTTCGTCGCGCAGCTCGAGCACGTCCCACGCCTTGCAGTCGCGCGCCTGCGCCGGGCTCGCCAGTGGGTCCGTGAGCCCGTCCTCGCCGCGCGACAGCGGTTGCGGCTCCGACGCCGGGTCGAGCAGGTCGAGTACGGATGTCTTCCGCACCCAGGGCGCGGTCAGATAGCGGACATTGCCGTCGGTGCGGCCTGCCACCAGTGCGCCCGCCGATGCGGCGTCCGCCCCGTCCGTACGCGCGAAGTCGAGCGCCACGCCGCCGGTGCCGTCCTTGGGCTCGGCGTACCGGACCACCCGCAGCCCGTCGTGCAGGAGCACCACATGCGCCTGGTCGACCTCGCCCGCGTACAGCAGCTGCGGCGGACCCATCGGCGGGCCGGGCGGTGTGCCGGGAGTCGCGGAGACCTGGACCGTGCTGCCGGGCCTGGCCCAGACGGCGAGTGCGCGGCGCAGCAGGGCGTTGTCATCGGTGAGAGAGCCGCGGGCCGGCCAGACGGAGAAGTCCGTACGGGAGGAGTGCTGCCACGCCGTGGGGGAGACCCGTGTCAACCGGTCGGGATCCAGGGCGGATTCGGCGGCGGGATTGCGTGCGTACGGCGGAGCGGCCGCACCGTCGGGGCCCCACCCGTCGCCCGGCAGCCCGAGCAGCGCGCCGCACACCGCGAGCGCCGCGGCCGCCACCAGCGCCGCCTTGACGTGCTGGCGGCGGCGCATCAGATCGGTGGGGCGCGCCTGCAGCGAACACGGGTCGAACTCCGGGGAGTCGAGCAGCGCGGCATCCCCCGCCGTGTCCATCCCGTCCGCCTCGGCGAGCGCCGCGTGCGGGTCCGTCACCCCGGCGGAGGTGAGGGCGTGACGTACATCGGCGTCGGGCAGCTCCTCCAGACCGCGCAGAACGTACGCCGCTCTGGCGGGCCCGGACAGCGCGGAGAGCCGCTGGTCCAGGGCGAGTTCATCGGCCCCGCCGGAGCGCGGGAAGACCCGCAGGCCCCAGACGTGCGGCAGCAGCGGCGGCAGCTGGGCGCGCTTCGGCCAGGCCGCCCGCTTCAGCGGAAGCCCGGCGTCCAGGGCCTGGCGCAGCACCCGCCCCCGTACATACGCATAGCCGGGGTCGGCGTCGCCCAGCGCGCGGCGGGAGGGCGGGATCGCGGCGTCCGTGGCTCCCGTGGGTGTGGTGCGGCCGCGCGGGAGCGAGCGCTGCACGAGGGCGTGCGCGGTCAGCACACGGCGGTTGCGCCCGAGAGAGGGAGGCAGTACGAGATAGGCGATCCGCACGAGCCGGGTGTAGTGCTCGACCAGGGCAGCCTCGGCCTGTTCGACGGAGACAGGGCCGGGGGCGGGAGCAGGGGCCGGTGGGGCGGGCGTGGTGACTACATCCTGTGGGCGCACGTTCAGCAGAACGAGCGAATGGTCCTATGGTCACCGGCACATCGCGATCGGAGTGCCGGGCGGTGGCGCCGACCGGGCCGCGCTCAGCCGGCCAGTCGCTCGTGGATGCGCTCGATGGCCGCCGCGGGGACGCCGAGCCCCTCATGCACGTACTTCTCCATCGTGCCGTAGCGGGCGTCGACCTCGTCCAGCGCCGCGGCCAGATACTCCGGCGCCACGCCGATGACCGCGAGGGCGGTCTCGGGGTCGCCGCCCTGCGCGATGTATCCCTCGACGAGCGGGGCGAAGGCCTGCCGTACCGCCGGGTTGACGGCCAGATACTCCTCCTCGACGGTCTCCGGCTCCGCGCCGAGCAGGGTGAGGACGATCGTCGCGGCCCAGCCGGTGCGGTCCTTGCCCGCCGTGCAGTGGAAGAGCAGCGGGCCGGACTCGGGGTCGGCGACCTCATTGAGGAAGGCGCCGTAGGCGGCGCGCGCCGAGCTGGTGGTGACAAAGCCCCGGTAGGTGTCGGCGAACAGCGCCTGTGCCCGGCCGCCGCCCAACTCCCGCTCGGCGAGCACCGGATCGGCCAGCACCTGCTTGAGCCGCGCGGCGACCGGCATCCGGTCGGCCGCCACCCGGTCGGCGAGCACATCGGCGAGCAGCAGCCGCCCGCCCGGCGGGACGCGGTCCGGGCGGGCGATGCGCTCGGCCGCGGTGCGGAAGTCGACTACCGTACGGATCGCGAGTGCGGCGACGGCCGGATCGGCGTCGGGGTCGAGCCGGTCGAGCGACCCGGAGCGGAAGAGCTGACCGGATCGGACGGAACGGCCGCAGCGCAGGGGAGTGCCGCCGAGGGCGCGGAGGTTGGCGACGGTGGTCGCGGGGATCGCGGTCATGGCGGGCGGCTCCCTGACTCAGCACATCGATATCTACTGGATCTACCGGAAAGCCCTTTTTCCGTAGATTCACTGGGGAACGGTAGTCGACGGCCGCTCCGTGATCGACCACCCGCTGAACCGCACCGTGCCCCGGGCCCCGCTGCCGCCGCCGGCGGCGCTCATGAACAGCCCGACGTCCTGGGCGCCGGCGGCCCCCGGCACGGACACCGTGGCGATGGTGCGCCAGGTGGCGCCGCCGTCGGTCGAGCAGGTTCCGGTGAAGGAGGTCCCCGCGTTGCGGGTGAGCCTCAGCAGTACCGGGGCCCTGACGCCGGTGATGCGCTTGAACGTGTCCAGAGTGCCGTCGCCGTTCGTGTCGTACGACAGCACGATGCCCTGGCCGGGTGTCGCGGCCAGATTCAGGAAGCCGGCGGCGCCGGGGGTGGCCAGGCCGTTGCGTGCGACGATGCCCGCCCGGGCCCAACTGCTCGTGTTCTCCTGCGAGTCCACGCGCAGGACGACGCTCGCGCCCTCCGTCAGCGCGGCCTCCCGGTAGGCGGTGCCGAAGTGGGTGGTGCCCCGCCACAGATCGTTGCCCGCGCCGTTGATCGCGAAGCGGTCGCCGAGCTGTCCGAAGACGGCCGCGTTGCTGGTGAAGGTGCGCCACCCGGCCTCCAGTGGCGATGCCACGAAAAGCGCGCCCTTCTGGGTGACGGCCACCGGGTCCTCTCCGCGCGGGCCGTACTGCGTGCGCAGTTCGTACGGCATGGGGCGCAGCGGCTCGGTGAGAGGTTCGGCCGGGGCCGTCACCCGCCAGGAGACGGTGCCGGTGGCGCCCGCCGGGACGCTGCTCAGGAAGGGGTCGCCCTGAGGTTCTGCGTCCAGGCCGGTCAGCGCGAAGTCGACGCGGCCGGTGGGGCGCAGCCCGCTGAGGTTGCGGAAAGCGGCCGTGACGGTGCCGGTGCTGCCGGGCGTGAAGGCGGGCGGATCGGCGCTGACGTCGACGAAGCCCTGGTAGGGAGCCGCGGCGAGGGTGTCGTACACCCGCCGGGCCGTGCGGTACGCGTCACCCGTCGCCCGCACCGGATAGGCGCGCCGGTCCTTCGTCCAGGCCTCCTCCGCCGGATACCAGTCGAAGGCCCTCGGCGCGCGGCCCTCGGCCATCGCGGCGGCCTGCTCGTCCAGATACGCCTCCCACTGCGGCACATGGACGTCGTTGATCAGCCCGTGCCAGTCGCGGTTGGCGTAATTGCTGAGCTCGGCCGCCGCCGCCCGGTCCGCCCAGGTGGTGATGAGAGCCCTGGCGGTGCGCTCCAGCTCCACCGCCTCGTCCGCGCTGGTGGCCAGCCGTTTGGCGTCCTGAAGCCAGGGGCCGAGAAGGAAGGAACGGTGGCAGCCGGCCATCGTGTCGCTCAGCCGCATCAGCTTCAGCCATAGCGCGGTGAGGGCGCGGAAGGTGTCAACGTCCTTGTTGAGACAGGCGGCGCGCAGTGGGAGCTGCAGCGTGCGGGAGCGGTTGGCGAGTGCCTGACGGGCCAGGTCGGTCACATCGTGGCGGTAGGCGTCACTGTCGCGCAGCGACGGCCGTACGCCGAGCAGCGCCGCGAAAGCCCGGTCGAACGCCGCCGGGTCGAAGGCGGTGCCGATGGACCCGGTCATGCTGGGACGGCGGCAGAACAGCGAGTCGTAGGGGCGGCCGTCGGTGCTGGTGAGCTTGTACGCGGTGGCGGCGAGCGCGGCGAAGGCGGTGCGCGCCGAGCTGTCCTCGCCGCCGTAGCGGATCTGGGCGTACTCGGCGAACCACGCCTCCCGGTCGATCCGCTCCTCGCGCCAGGCGAGTTCGCTGAACAGCTCCAGGGCGGCGGGGTCGCGCTCGGCGGCCTCCGGCATGTACGCGGTGCCGGCCAGCGCGCTGCCCGGCTTGTCGCGCCAGGCGGTGAACTTGGCGGTCCACCGGTCGGTGTTCGCCCCGATGGTGGTGCGCCCGCCGAAGTTCGGGATGGTGCCGAACGCGTACGGCGCGCCGCCCCAGGCCGTCTCCCGGTCGGTGACCGTGTCCAGGTCGGAGAGCCCGTCGACGATCAGCACCCGGTCGGTGTCGATGGCATCGAGGAGTGCGGGCCGAGGGTTGGCCTGCCAGCCGAGGATGACCCAGGTGGCCCCGGGGCGGGCGGTGTGCAGGGACGTCTCCACGGCGCGTGCGGCGTCCGCCACCGGGACATCCCCGGCGGTGCCGCCCTCGTGCAGCAGGTCCATCTTGAAGTGGCCGACCTCGCCGAACAGTTCGGACTGGTGCCGGTAGAAGGCGGCGGCGACGTCGGCGAAGCTCTGGGTGCGCGGGTCGAGCCAGTCGGGGCGGCGCAGCCCGTTCCAGCTGCCCTGCGGGATGACGCGGGCGTCGCCGGGGTTGCGGGCGACAAAGCCGTCCGGGACCGTGCCGAAGTAGCCGGGCAGGACCGGGTGCATGCCGAGTTCGCGCATCCGGTCGCAGATCCGTCTGCCGAGGTCGGTACGTCTGCCGATGAGCCCGGGGGAGAGGGGGCCGCCGTACTCGCTCATGTTCTGCAGCAGCCACCACGGCTGGTGAGAGGGAGCGGGCAGCCAGGTGCGGGACTCTGTGTCGGAGTAGCCGAAGTCCATGAGCAGCCGGTGGTAGACGGCCTCCTGGCCGGGTGTCACCAGCACCTCGTTGCAGCCGTGCAGGGCGAGGACGTCGATCAGCCGCTCCCAGCGGGCCCAGTCGGCGTACGGGGCGGTGTAGCCGTCATGCGTGTCGTTGTAGGCGAACCGGTGCGGGACAGTCGCCGACCGCTCGAGCGCCGTTCGGGGCGCCGGCAGCAGCGCGGGCAGATCCAGCTGGCTCCCCGACCATGAGATGTGCGCGCGGCAGACGTACTTGAGGTACCAGTGCACGCCGGTGAGGAGTACGGCGGGGCTGGTGCCGGCAACCTCGATACGGCCTCTCGAGCCGGTGACCCGGAAGCGCTCGGGTCCCTCCAGCGCTCGGAGCCGGAACTGGCCGGCGTGCCGGGGCAGCAGCCGCTGGAGTGCGGCGTGGGCGGGTGTGGTGGCGAATTGGGCCGTGGGTGCTGCGGCAGGGGCGTTGGCCGCCCGGGGCGCGGCAGCCGCGGGGGTGTGTCCGGCCAATGCCGCTCCCACGCCGATCGCTCCCGCTGTGCCCAGCACCGTACGTCTCGACAGCTCGATCATCAGCGCTCCTCCGTGTTGCTCTGGTGACAACCGGTGTGTGCGGAGCGCAGGTTACCGGGAGTTCTATCGCGCAAATGGCGGCCGGCAGGGCACGATGGCCGGATGCGGACGAGTACGAATACCGGAGCGCGGCGGACGGCCCGCGCAGCACTGGCAGTTCTGGCACTGACCCTTGCCGCGGCCTGCGGATCGGGGGGCGATGGCGACGGGCGTGGCGGCGACGGCGACAAGGGCCCGACGCCCCCGAAGACGGCGACGGGCACTCTGGAGCAGCTGGCCGAGAAGGCGGAGTGCAAACCGAACATCCAGACGGATGCGGCCGAGCTGCGGCAGGCCAACTGCACGACGGGCGACGGCAAGTGGGTGCTGGCCACCTTCGCGACCGACCGGGGTCAGCGCGAATGGATCAACGAGGCCAATGACTACGGCGGCTCGTATCTCGTGGGCCGTAAATGGGTCGCGGTCGGCGAGCCGAAGGTGGTCACAGCGCTGCGCGGCCGGCTCGGTGGGACGGTGGAGACCGGCTCGCAGCACCACTCGGGGAGCAGTGGTGGCAGTGGGGGGAGCGAGGGGGGCCACTCGGGTCACCACGGGAGCTGACCGCGCAGGTACTGGGTGGGGGGCCGTGACAGCCGGATCGGCCCCCCTTCAGGGGAGCCGATCCGGGTCGTGTGCAGGGGATCAGTGCCGGCGGGTCACTGGCACTTCTGACCGGTGTTGATGCAGTTCACCACCTTGTTCATGAGGTTCTCGTCGAAGACGTTGATGAAGTCACCGTGGTCGGTGATCGGCTTGTGCAGCTGCTCCGGGAAGGAGTCGACCGCGAAGCCGGGACCCGGCGGGACGTCGTAGACGATCCGCTGGACCAGCTGCGGGATCGCCTGGAATCCATCGCCGCAATTGCCGTTGCCGTCCGCGAAGGCCACGTGGGTGCGGTGATTCGCACTGTCGGTGTTCTGGCCGTCCCAGCAGCTCTGGAACTTGAAGCTCCGTACCACCTGGCTGCCCTCGGGGCAGATCGGGTACTTGTCCTTCAGCTGACGGTCCTCGAAACCGGTGCAGCTCCAGGAGGCATTCGCATTCGCGTCACCGTTGGTGAATGCCTTGGCGTCACCGGTGATGATCCGCAGGAGGCGAGGCATTGCGGTGACCTTGCTGACCGGGCTGCCGACGAAATTCAGCGTGACCTGGGACGGAGTCTGGATCTCTCCGACGTTCTTGTCATTGCCGCCGCCGTCGGCGGCGGCGTCGTTCTCGTCCTGTCCGTTCTGCAGTCGCAGGACAGGCCAGTAGTACGTGGACTTGTCGCCCTGGTTCCGGCAGGTGGTGTCACCGCCTGCGAGATCGTCGTCGCTGGCGAATGCGTCATTGGCCTGGTTGCCGACGTAATCGTGCATATGGTGCGCGCCGTTGCTCACACCTGGGGCGACGATGACATTGTCCGGGTTGAACTTTCCGTTCTCGTTCTTCCCGCAGTCCGTGGTGAAGGTGCCTTTGGACCCGCCGCGCCGCTGTTGGGGCTGCTGGACGTTCGGCTCGACGGACTGGATGTCGACGAAGTCGCCGGCTTCGGGGCCGTTTCCGGCCTGGCCGCCCTGGTCATTGCCTTGACCGTCGTCCTGGCCGCCATCCTGGCCGCCGTCCTGACCATTGTCCTGGCCGTCATTCTGACCGCCGTCCTGTCCGCCGTCCTGCGCGCCGTCCTGTCCGCCGTCCTGCGCGCCGTCCTGTCCGCCGTCCTGTGCGTCGCCGCCGTTGTCACCTTCGCCGGCATTGACGTTGTCGTCGGGGCGCAGGGCGCAGGGTGCGAGGGAATCAAGCCCCTGCGGCTGCTGGCCGGCCCGGTTGATGGCGACGGAAATACGGTCGATGCTCGCCAGCCGCTTGTCCTTCAGCGGATTCAGAATGGCGTTCTGGGCCAGCTGGGGATCCTGTTCGATCTGCTCCTTCTGTTCCGCGAACTTCTGGTACGCGTCGGTGATCTGGCTGTCCATCGTTGCCAGTTCCCGGTCGACTTCCGGACGTGCCTGTTCGGGCACGTCGGGCAAATCGTTCGCGACCTCGGGGCAGTCGATGGTGGACACCGTCTGGCCCGCGCCCTTTGTCTGATTCTGCGTCTGCTCGTCTTGCTGGCCGGACCAGGACCAGCCTTCGCCTGCGGAGGCATAGGTATTGACCGCGACCAGTCCACCCCCGCCCAGGATCAATGCGGCCGAGGCGACTATCGCCCGGTTCGCCAGAGTCGAGCGTTTTCTGTTGCGTCCCATGGAACTCCTCTGCTTCGTTGCCGGGAGTGGGTTAAGGGGGTCCCGGCAGAGGGAGAAGCGCGACGTTCCCCGGCAGAGGGAGAAGCGCGACGTTCAATACGGTTGGGACTCATGGGGTGTTCAGCCGCCATTGGAATTCGTAGAAATCTCCATGAGTAAATCCGGCGCATTGCACTGAAGTCGGACGGCCTCCGGGGGTGGCAGGATGGGCGCCATGACCGAGATCCAGACCCCCCGACTCCTCCTGCGCCGCTGGCGCGACGACGACCTCGTCCCGATGGCCGAGATCAACGCCGACCCTGAGGTCATGCAATGGATCGGTGACGGCTCGGTCCGCGACCTGGAGCAGACGGCGCAGGACATCGAGCGCTGGGAGGAGGAGTGGGACGAGGAGGGTTTCGGCCTCTTCGCCGTCGAGCTGCTCGCCTCCGGCGAACTGGTCGGCTGCGTGGGCCTGTCCGTGCCGCACTTTCTGCCGGACGTGCTGCCCGCCGTGGAGATCAGCTGGCGGCTCGGCCGGCCGTTCTGGGGTCAGGGGTACGCCTCCGAAGCCGCCCACGCCTCACTGGAGTTCGCGCTCCAGGACCGCGGCCTTGACCGGGTGATCAGCATCGCGCGGCTGGGCAACGACGCGTCCGAGAACGTGGTGCGCAAGCTCGGCATGGAGCTGGATCACGAGACGACGCACCCGGAGTACGGCTTCCGGCTGCACATCTACGCGATCGACCTCACGGAGTACGAGGCCTGACGCCCCCGTGGGCGTCCACCGCTCTAGCCACGGTCCAGATACGCCAGCACCGCCAGCACCCGCCGGTTGTCGTCGTCCGAAACCGGCAGCCCCAGCTTCCCGAAGATGTTCGAGGTGTGCTTGGCCACGGCCCGCTCCGTGACCACGAGCTGCGTGGCGATCGCCGCATTGGAGCGGCCCTGCGCCATCAGTTCCATGACCTCCAGCTCTCGCGGCGTCAGCCTGCCCATTGGCTTGTCCTGGGCGGCCCGTCGCGACAGCAGCTGGGAGATCACCTGTGGATCCATCGCCGTACCGCCCGCGGCCACCCGCCGTACCGCGTCGATGAACTGCTCCGCGTCGAGGACCCGGTCCTTGAGGAGATAGCCCACCCCGCCACTGCCGTCGGCCAGCAGCTCGCGCGCGTACAACTGCTCCACATGCTGGGAGAGAACGAGCACCGGCAGCCCGGGCCTCGCCCGCCGCGCCGCCAGTGCGCACTGCAGGCCCTCGTCCGTGTGCGACGGCGGAAGCCGGACGTCGACGACGGCGACGTCCGGCTCCAGCTCCGCGAATGCCTTGGTGAGTTCGGGCCCGCTCTCCACGGCAGCCAGGATCTCGAAGTCGTACGCCTCAAGCATGCGGACCAGTCCGTCGCGCAGCAGGAACAGGTCTTCGGCTAGTACAACTCGCAAGGGATCTCCATGGTGACCATGGTGGGGCCGCCCGCGGGACTGCTGACGGCGAGTACGCCGTCGAATGTACCGAGCCGGCGCTCGAGGCCCCTCAGGCCCGAACCGGCGGCGATGGCCGCGCCGCCCCCTCCGTTGTCCGTGACCGCGATACGCAGCGAGCCGTCCGAGTACGACATGTCGACCCAGATCCGTTCGGCGCCCGAGTACTTGACCGCATTGGTCAGGGCCTCGCTCACCGCGAAGTACGCGGCCGACTCGACCGGAGCGTCGGCGCGGCCCGGCAGCTCCACGTCCACCTCGGTCTTCACCGGCAGCCGCAGCGCCAGCGCCTTGACCGCGTCGCCGAGGCCGCGCTCCGCCAGGACCGGCGGGTGGATGCCGCGGACCAGGTCGCGCAGTTCGGTCAGCGCCTCGGCGGAGGACGCGCGGGCCTTCAGGACGAGCTCCTTGGCCTGCGCCGGGTCCTTCTCGATGAGGGCCTCGATGGTGCCGAGGTTCATGCCCATGGCGACCAGCCGGGCCTGCGCCCCGTCGTGCAGATCCCGCTCGATACGGCGCAGTTCCGCCGCGGAGGTGTCCAGCGCGTCGTGCCGGGTCTCGGTGAGCCGGTCGATGCGCTGTTCCAGCTCGACCTCGCGGGTCGGGTGGAGCAGCGCGCCGGCGAGCTTGAAGTGGGTGCGGACCAGGATGTGATTGACGTTCATCGCGACGGCCAGCCAGACCACGCCCAGCAGCGCGGCCGCACCGGCCGTGGCCCAGCTGCCGACCGGCACGAACGCGTACCAGTAGGTGCCCTGCGCGTCGACGATCGGCTGCCACAGGCCGGTCAGCAGCACCAGCCCGAAGATGCCGTCCAGAACCAGCGAGGGCGCGAGTATCGCGAGGACCGCCCCCGCCGTCATGTCCACCAGCAGCCACCGCAGGTCCCGCCAGGTCGCCGGGTCCTTCAGCATCAGCGTGCAGCGCTCGACCCGGCCGGTCATGCCGGTCCGCATGTCCCTGGGGAAGGGGCGGTACGGGGCCGGGATCCGCACCGACGACCACTGGGCCGCCAGCAGCCGCCGCTGGTTGACGTGGACCCGCACCAGGGACAGTACGGCGGGAGTGGTGAACACGCCCACGCCTATGGGGATCAGGGAGATGGAGACCACCGCCAGGACGAAGAGCGTGATCGACCCGATCAGCGCCATCAGAGCCAGCGCCAGTCCTTGTGCGCCGGCCACCACCGCGTCACGTGCCTTCGTCGCGTTCACCTTCGTCGCGTTCATTGGGATTCCCCTCGTTGCCCGGTCTCAGACGCAAGTGTGGCCGGACCGGTGCGCGGTGGCACTGGGCCCGGCCCCCGAGTGGGGGTGTAGCTGGCACCACCCCCTGAGCTCGCCTTTCGTCTCCACGGGAGGGGGCTTTGACGGCTGGGGCGCGAGCCCGCGGATTTCTAGCGTCGTACTCGACTTATTCGGCGCTTACCTCTGGGGGCGAAAGGCCATGAGGCATAACCTCGCGGCACGCATTGGTGTGTGGAGCGCACACCACCGCAAAACGGCGATCATCGGCTGGCTGCTCTTCGTCGTCCTCGCCACGGCCGTCGGCGGGGCATCGGGGATGGTCGAGATGTCCGAGTCCGAGCAGGGCGCCGGCGACTCCGCTCGAGCCCAGAAGATCCTCGACGAGGCGGACCTGGATCACCCGGCTGGCGAGCTCGTACTGGTCAGCAGCAAGACATCCGACGGCTGGAAGGAGGCGGCGCGCGAGCTTGCGGCGGCCGTGGAGAACACCGGCGAGGCTCAGCAGATCGAGCCGCCCCTCGCCTCCAAGGACGGCAGGGAAGCGCTGATCCGTTTCCAGATCAAGGGTGATTCGAAGACTGCGGCGGACCGGGTGCAGCCCGTGCTCGATGCCGTACGGGACACGGACAAGGCCCAACCGGGCGTCGAAGTGCACCAGTTCGGGCAGGCCAGTGCGGAGAAGTGGCTCGGCGATCTGCTCTCCGAGGACTTCAAGCAGGCCGAGTTCACCGCGGTACCGCTGGCGCTCGGGATCCTGCTGGTCGCCTTCGGGGCGGTCGTCGCGGCGCTGCTGCCGGTCGGTCTCGCGCTGACCGCGTGCGTGGCCGCCTTCGGTCTGCTGTCGCTCGCCAGCCACCAGCTGCACCTGTTCCAGTCCACGTACTCCGTGATGTTCCTGATGGGTCTTGCCGTCGGCGTCGACTACTGCCTCTTCTACCTGCGACGCGAGCGCGACGAGCGGGCCGCGGGCCACGACGCCGAGACCGCGCTGCGGATCGCGGCCGCGACCAGCGGGCGGGCCGTACTCGTCTCCGGCGTGACGGTGATGCTCGCGATGGCCGGGATGTTCCTGTCCGGGCTGATGCTCTTCAAGGGCTTCGCGCTCGCCACGATCCTCGTCGTCTTCATCGCGATGCTCGGCTCGGTGACCGTGCTGCCCGCGCTGCTGGCGTGGCTGGGGGACCGCATCGACGCGGGGCGCATCCCCTTCCTGAACCGGCGCGGAAAGAAGGGCGCGCACGAGAGTGGCGCGGTGGCGGGGGCGGTGCTCAGGCCCGTACTGGCGAAGCCGAAGCTGTTCGCGTTCGGCGCGGTCGCGGTGCTGCTGGCGCTGGCGGCGCCGGCGGTGGGCATGAAGACCGAACAGCTGGGGATGGAGAAGCAGTTCGGCTCGGACGCGTCGCTTTCGGTGGCGTACAAGAAGATCACCGAGGCCTTCCCGGGCGGTCCCGAGCCGGCGCGGGTGGTCGTCAAGGCGGACGACATCGACTCGGAGCGGATGCGGGGGGCGCTCGCGAAGTTCGACCCGTCCGATGTGACCGTGCACAAGACGAAGAACGTCGCGGAGATCGAGGTGGCGCTGGAGGGCAACGGCAGCGACAGCCGCTCCAAGAACGCGCTTGCGCACCTGCGCGAGAAGACAGTGCCGGCGGCGTTCGACGGGACCGGGGCGCAGGTCTTCGTGGGCGGTGAGCTGGCGGGGTCGGTCGACTTCAACGACCAGCTGAAGCGGGGCATCGTGCCGGTCTTCGCTTTCATCACGGCCGTGACCTTCCTGCTGATGCTGTTCTGCTTCCGGTCGTACGTCATCGCCGTGACGTCGATCCTGCTCAACCTGCTGTCGGTGGCGGCGGCCTACGGCGTGATGGTGGCGGTCTTCCAGCACGGCTGGGGGGCGTCGGCGCTCGGCACGGAGGCGGTCGGGGCGATCGAGGGCTGGATGCCGCTGTTCGTCCTGGTGGTGCTGTTCGGGCTGTCGATGGACTACCACGTCTTCGTGGTCTCCCGGATCAGCGAGGCGCGCGACCGGGGGGCGGACACGCGCGCCGCGATCAGCGAGGGCATCCGCCGCACAGCGGGCGCGGTGACGGGCGCGGCGGCGATCATGGTGGCGGTGTTCGCGGTGTTCGGCACGCTGTCCATGCAGGACATGCAGCAGATGGGCGTGGGCCTGGCGGTGGCGGTGCTGCTGGACGCGACGATCGTACGGATGGTGCTGCTGCCGTCGGTGATGGCGCTGCTGGGCGAGCGCAACTGGCGTACGCGCAGGCCGCGGCCGGACGAGCTGGACACCCGGCGCCCGCGCCGCGAGGCGGTGCCGACGGGGGCGCGGCCCTGACCCGGGGGCTCCGCGCCGGACCCTCCCCCCACGCCCTGGCGGGCGTGGGGGGACCCCGCGCCTCCCGCCGGCGAGGCTTGTTCTCCGGGCTCCGCCCCGGACCCCGCTCCTCGATCTCCCCCAGACTCGTCCGGGGCGACCGCGCCCAGCGTGCTTACGTCGACGAGGCAGGGGTCGGCCAGACCACATCGCATCCCAGGCGGCCGGTCAGGCGTCCACGGTGGACATGCCGCGCAGGGTCACCGCTCGTACCCTGAAGTGGCGCGAAGGTTCATGTCCACAGGGGTTCGGCTCGCCCGGTACGCAGTGCTCGAGATTCCTGTCCGGCAGCCGGTGGAGCGGCGGGAGGTTGCCCCATGAGCAGGCGCTGGACCGCGCGTCTGGCCCTGGCGGCGGGCGCAGCGGCGCTTCTGGTGCTGGTGGTCTTCGCCGGGCTCGGAAGCCTCGTGCTCATGGGGGTGGGGTGGGCAGGACTGGCGCTCACGGCGGCCGGCGTGTGGTGGATGCTCACCCACACCGGCTGGATCAGGGTGCTGGCCGCGCTGCTGGTGGTCGCCGCGCCGCTCGGTGTCCTGTTTCTGTACACGGCTGCCGGGCTGCTGTGGGTCGTACTGGTCTCGCTCGGCCTCTGGGCGCTGGCCGTTTCCGCAGGCAGGGCCGCACTTGTCGAAGACACCCCGCCAAGCATGCCGGAGCGCTCCGTCAGCCGGGCCGAGCGACCGTTCCTGATCATGAATCCGCTCTCGGGCGGCGGAAAGGTCGAGAAGTTCCACCTGGCGGAGCGAGCCAGAGCCCTTGGTGCCGAGGTCGTCGTGCTGGATCCGGCCCAGCGGCAGGATGTGGCCGAGCTGGCGCGGCGGGCCGTCCAGGGTGGAGCCGACCTGCTCGGCGTCGCGGGTGGTGACGGTACGCAGGCCTCGGTTGCCGCTGTGGCTGCAGAGCACGACATTCCCTTCATGGTGATCAGTGCCGGCACCCGCAACCACTTCGCCATGGATCTGGGCCTGGACCGGCAGGATCCCTCCAGATGTCTGGAGGCACTGACCGACGGCGTCGAACTGCGCATCGACCTCGGCTACCTCCATGCGGGAGAGCCTGTGGACGTAAGTGCGGGGCGGGTCTTCATCAACAACGCCTCGTTCGGCGTGTACGCGGAAGTCGTGCAGAGTCCCGCCTATCGCGACGACAAGGCCCGCACCACCCTGGAGATGCTGCCGGATCTGCTGACTCACCACAGCGGCGCGCGGCTGAGTGTCCGTGCCGGTTCGCCGACCATGGACGGTCCCCAGGCCGTACTGGTGAGCAACAACCCCTATGAGAGGGGCGACTCGGCGGGACTGGGGCGCCGAGAGCGACTGGACTCCGGCGAGCTGGGGGTGCTTTGTGTCGGCGTCGGTAACGCCGCCGAAGCGACGGAGCTCCTGCTGCGTGGCGGGCAGGGCCGCGGGCTGACCGCGGCCACCGCCCGAGAGGTCGTCGTCGACGCCGACACTCCCCTCATCCCGGTCGGTGTCGACGGCGAGGCCCTGATGTTGGCCACCCCGGTGCACTGTCGCCTCGCGGCCGGTGCTCTGCGCGTGCGCGTGCCCCGGCACCGCCCCGGCGCGCCGCACGCCGCCCCGCCGATGGACTGGCGCCGGGTGCGGTGTCTGGCGCTGACGATGGGGCGGGCCGCGGCAGGACGCGGTGCCGCCTGAGCGAACGGCAGGTGTCGGCCCGGCGGGTGTACGGCGTGCGGTACGCGTACGGGTACGCCCGGGTCTGTTGTCCGGGGGACCACCGGATTTTCCCGCACCCGGAGGGCGGTCACAGTTCGTTGGTGGGCGGAGGAGCAGCGGCGTCGGGCTTGGGCTGGGCGGGCTGTTCGACCCCGGGACGTCGGCCAGGGACAGATGGGGGTACCTCCCAAGGCCGCGTAGGGGGAGGGCGGGTAGGGGAACAACCCCGCCGCGGGCCCCCCGCTCAGCCGCCCAGAACCTTCGCCTCCAACTCCGCCGCCAGCCCCACCACCGGACGGTCCCCCCGCTGCGGCGGAATCCCCCCGATGGACTCCAGCCAGCCCCACGTGTCCGTCACCGTCGATGCGACCGGGCGGCAACTCAGGCCCGCCGCAAGGGCCTTGTCGACGTTCACGCCGTGGATCGCGCTGTGGAGCTCCGGCTGTTCCGCCCGCGGGATCCAGATCGGCAGGTCCGTCCAGGGCTCGATGCCCGCCGCCAGGATCGTCTCCGGCGGCGTCCAGCGGAGCTCCGCCGACGAGCCCGTGGCCCGCCCGCACGCCTCCAGCAGGTCGCCCATCGTCGTGTGCCCCGGCTCACTCACCACGTTGTACGGGCCGCTCAGGCCCCGCTCCGCCGCCTGTACGACCCACTCGGCGAGGTCGCGTACGTCGATGTACTGCAGCGGCGTGCCCCGCGGACCCGGCGCGAGCACAGCGCCGCCGCGGGCGATCCGCCGCAGCCACCACGGCAGGCGGCCGATGTTCTCCCAGGGGCCGATGATCAGGCCCGCGCGCACCAGCAGCGCGCGCTCGTCGCCGAACGCGTCGAGCGCGGCCAACTCGCCGCCCCGCTTGGCCTGCGGGTACGGCACCTCGCCCGCGTCGGGCGAGCCTTCCACCACCGGGCTGGTCTCGTCGTGGCCGAGCGCCGGGGGCCAGGCGTACACGGAACAGCTCGACACATAGACGTAGCGGCCGACCCGACCCGCCAACAGCCGCGCCGCGTCCCGTACGACGGACGGCGCGGCCGACCAGGTGTCGACGACGACGTCCCACTCCCCGTCGGCCAGCGCCGCAAGCCCGTCGGGCGCGGTCCGGTCACCGAGCAGCGTGGTGACGCCGGCCGGCGCCTCGTGCCGTCCGCGGTGGAAGACCGTGACCTCCCAGCCTCGCCCCAGTGCCGACTCGACAACCGCACGGCCGACGAACTCCGTGCCCCCCAGAATCAGAAGTCTCATGACAGCGACTCTGCCCGGTGGGGAGGGGCCAGGCACGCGATTCCGCTGCCCGCTGAAGGGGCCTACTCCCGCAACCACCGCGCGAGATGGCAACATGTGCGGACCATGACAGATGCCCGGTCGCCGATACGCGCCTTTCGGGCCGCGCTTTTCGCGGCGGTGTGCATCGCGTTGGCCGCCATGGGGCATTCGTTGACGTCTGCCCATGACATCCCCATCCCCGCGCTGCTTACGGCCTTCGCGGCGACCTCGGCGCTCGGCTGGCTCGCCGGAGGGCGACGCCGCGGCGTCCCCGCCATCGGCACCGGCCTCCTCGCCGTACAGGGCGCCCTGCACCTGGTCTTCTCCGGAGCCGGCGGACCCCCGTCCCGGCACCACCATCACGCCGAGCCCGTCACCACAGCCATGGAAACCATGGACGCGGACGCCGGCATGCTCGCCGCCCACTTCGTCGCGGCCGCCGTCTGCGCGCTGTGGCTGGCCCGCGGCGAGGCGGCCTTCTTCCGGCTCGCCCACGCCGTCGGGCATCTCGCCTTCACCCCGCTGCGCCTGCTGCTCACCGTCGTACGGCTGCCCGCAGCCCCACGTCCGGTCCCGCAGAGCCCGCGGCCCCGGCGCCTGCATGGCGTTCACCTCACGCACGCGCTGACCCGGCGCGGCCCGCCCGCGTTCGCCGCACCCCTCGCCACGGCCCCCGGAGCAGCCGCCTGACCTGGGGCCTGTCCCCATGTCAGCGTCAACTCCCAAGGACCACCATGGCCATTGACGTCCCCACCCAGACCGACGAATCCGAGACAGCGCCGCCACGAGGCTCCATCTGGAGCGCACTGCGGCCCCTCGTCCTGCGTGTCCACTTCTACGCGGGGCTGCTCATCGCGCCCCTGCTGCTCGTCGCCGCGACCAGCGGCCTGCTCTACTCTCTCTCCTTCCAGGCCGAGAAGATCCTCTACAGCGATGAGCTGACAGTCCCCGTCGGCGACCGCGCCGTCCCGCTCTCCGCCCAGGTCGACGCCGCCCGCAAAATCCGCCCCGACGGCACGGTGACCGCCGTCTGGCCCTCGTACGAGGACGGCGCGACCACCCGTGTACTGATGACCACCCCCGACGTCGAGGAGGGCAGGTCCCTCGCCGTCTTCGTCGACCCGTACACCGCCGACGTACGCGGCGAACTGACCTCCTACGGCAGCTCCGGCGCCCTCCCGCTGCGCACCTGGCTCGACGAGCTCCACCGCGATCTGCACCTGGGCGACCTCGGCCGCAACTACAGCGAAATGGCCGCCAGTTGGCTCTGGGTCGTCGCACTCGGCGGCCTGCTGCTCTGGCTCGGCCGCCGGCGTACCGCGAAGCGCGCCCTGTTCGTCCCCGAACGCGGCGTCAAGGGCCGCCGCAGGACGCTCTCCTGGCACGGCTCGGTCGGCCTGTGGGCGGTGACCGGACTCGTTCTGCTCTCCGCCACCGGACTGACCTGGTCGCGGTACGCGGGCGAGAACATCGGCGCGGTCCAGGACCAGCTCGGCGGGGCCACACCCACCGTCTCCGCGACCCTCGAAGGCGGCGCCCACGATGGCCACGGCAGCGGACAAACAGGAGCCCACCAGGGCGCCGACGTCGGCGTGGACAAGGCCCTCGCAGCGGCCCGCGCCGCCGGCATCGACGGAAAGCTGTCGGTCGTCCTGCCGGCCGAGGGCAGCGGCTACATCGTCAAGGAGACCGACACCAAGTTCCCGGTCCATCTGGACTCGGTGGCGGTCGACCCGAAGGACGGCAAGGTCATCGACGAACTACGGTTCGCCGACTACCCGCTGCTCGCCAAGCTGACCCGCTTCGGCATCGACGCCCACACCGGCGTCTTCCTCGGCCTGGCCAACCAGCTGGCCCTGGCCGCGCTCGCACTGGCCCTGATCCTGCTGATCCTGTGGGGCTACCGGATGTGGTGGTTGCGCAGGCCCACGAAGGACCGGAAGCTGAGCGCGGGCCGCGCCATCCCGCGCGGCGCGTGGCGCAAGGTGCCGATCACCATGCTCCTGCCGCTCGCCGCCGTGACCGCGGCGATCGGCTGGTTCGTCCCGATGCTGGGCATCAGCCTGCTGGTCTTCCTGGTGGCCGACCTCGCGTTCGCGGGCGTGACGAGGGCCCGGGCCCGCGCGTAGCGGAAACCGGGCCCACGCTCAGCTCACGGAGCGTACTTGTAGCCGACCCGCCGCACGGTCTGGATCGTGCGGCGGTGCTCGGCGCCAAGCTTGCGGCGCAGCCGGGCCACATGGACGTCGACCGTCCGGCCGTCGCCCACATGCCCGTAGCCCCACACGGTGGTCACCAACTGGTCGCGGGTGTGCACCCGTTGGGGGTGCGCCACCAGGTGCGCCAGCAGCTCGAACTCGAGATACGTCAGGTCCAGCGTCCGCCCGTCCACGTGGGCGGTGCGCCGGACGCTGTCGATCGTCACCGGACCCGCACCCTGCGCTCCGTCGGCGGGAGCTGCCGACGGCACCAGCGGGGGCCGCTGCTGATCGGCGGGTACGAGGACGAGGTAGCCGACCATCGGCGGCTGCCCCGGCAGGGTGGGCAGGGTGTGCTGGGGCGCGGGCAGCCAGGTGGCCCCCGGCGGCAGGAAGTCCGCCACATCGACGAGGCTGCCCGGCGCGACGACTTCGTCGCGGTCGACGGCACGCAGCCGGTGGCGGCCCGGATTCACGGGTTTGGGGTTGGCGGTGGTCGCAGCGGATACGGCGGAGAAGGTACGGGAGTTCGCCATGAGGGCTCAGCTCTTTCGCGCGGAGGAGTCGTCGAGTCGGTAGGACCGACGTACGTCGTGCGCGCTGGCCGAAGACCGGGGTGAGCGGCTTTAGAGGGCCTGCGCGTTCACCGCGCGGCAACACACCCGGTCGAAGTCATGGTGCTGCCGGGACGGCCAGAACGGCTCAAGGTCGGTGCGACCTGTCGCGATGTGCTTGAAGCTGGCCATGCCCCTATTGAAGCAGATGGCATCGTGGGGCAGCAGTGGCCTTTCGCACGTTGCTGTGTCGTTGCGGGGGACAACTGCGCACCGTGCGCCGAAAGCCTGCCCAAGGGGCACCTGGCGGGACGCGCGCCGAAGGGCGCCCACCGGCAGGACCGGTGGGCGCCTTCTCGTACTCACTGTGCGGATCAGACCCGGGCGGGGATCAGACCTGGCCGGCCTTCTCCAGGGCGGTGCAGCAGGTGTCGACGAGCAGCCGCGTCACCACATACGGGTCGACGTTGGCGTTCGGACGGCGGTCCTCGATGTAGCCCTTGCCGTCCTGCTCGACCTGCCAGGGGATACGGACCGAGGCGCCGCGGTCGGAGACGCCGTAGCTGTACTCGTTCCACGGGGCGGTCTCGTGCAGGCCGGTCAGCCGGTCGTCGATGCCCGCGCCGTAGTTCTTGACGTGATCGAGCGGCTTGGAGCCCTCGCCCAGCGACTCGCAGGCGGTGATGATCGCGTCGTAGCCCTCGCGCATCGCCTTGGTCGAGAAGTTGGTGTGCGCGCCCGCGCCGTTCCAGTCGCCCTTGACCGGCTTGGGGTCGAGCGTCGCGGAGACCTCGAAGTCCTCGGCGGTGCGGTAGAGCAGCCAGCGCGCGACCCACAGCTGGTCGGAGACCTCCAGCGGGGCGAGCGGGCCGACCTGGAACTCCCACTGGCCGGGCATGACCTCGGCGTTGATGCCGGAGATGCCCAGGCCCGCCTTGAGGCAGTTCTCCAGGTGCGCCTCGACGACGTCACGGCCGAAGATCTCGTCCGCGCCGACGCCGCAGTAGTAGCCGCCCTGCGCGGCCGGGAAGCCGGCCTCGGGGAAGCCGAGGGGGCGGGCGCCCTTGAAAAACGTGTACTCCTGCTCGATGCCGAAAATCGGCTCCAGCGCGGCGAACTTCTCCGCCACCTCGGCGAGCGCGGCACGCGTGTTGGACTCGTGCGGGGTCAGGTCCGTGTTGAGGACCTCGCACATGACCAGTACGTCGCCGTCGCCGCCGCGGATCGGGTCGGGACAGGAGAAGACCGGCTTGAGCACGCGGTCCGAGGCGTGGCCCTTGGCCTGGTTGGTGCTGGATCCGTCGAAGCCCCAGATGGGCAGCTCGGCTCCGTCGTTGAGGATCTTCGTCTTCGAACGGAGCTTGGCGGTCGGCTCGGTGCCGTCAATCCAGATGTACTCAGCCTTGAAGGTCACGGGCCTCATCCTTTGCGGGTGCAGCGGTATGTCGCGCAGCATCGCAATTCGCGATTTCCTGACCGTTGCCCGTGTGTGAACCCCACGTTACGCCGGACCGGTGACGGTCTCGCCGGCGTCCATCCGCTCGACCCCCTGCTTGAGCGCGCGACCGCGAGCGAACGGGCGGAAGTCGCACCGGAGTGCCGCGGCCGGCTGACGAAAACGTAGCACCGGTGGCCTTGCGTCCCCCGGGATTTTTCGGCGGTCGGCACACTGGACTGCATGAAGAAGCCCGCAAAGCAGCTGCGTATCGGACTCCTCGGCGCCGGTCCCTGGGCGGAGCGCACCCAGGCTCCCGCCCTCGCCGCCCACCCGGACGTCGACTTCGCCGGGGTGTGGGCGAGGCGGCCCGAGGCGGCCGCCGCCCTGGCCGCCGCATACGGCGCGACGGCCTACTCCGGCGAGGACGGCGCCGACGCCCTCTTCGCCGCCTGTGACGCGGTCGCCTTCGCGCTGCCGCCGGACGTTCAGGCGCCGCTCGCGGCCAGGGCGGCCGCGGCGGGCTGCCACCTTCTGCTGGACAAGCCGGTCGCGACGAGCGTGGCGGCGGCGCGGGAGACGGCGCTGGCGGCGGAGCTCGCCGGGGTTGCCTCGGTGGTCTTCTGCACGCTGCGGTTCGCCGCGGAAACCGCGCCCTGGATCGCCGAACAGGCGGCGGTGGACGGCTGGTTCACGGCCCACGTGCAGTGGCTCGGCTCGCTGTTCGCGCCCGGCGCGGACAGTCCGTACGCCGCGTCGCCGTGGCGTCGTGAGAAGGGCGGGCTGTGGGATGTCGGCCCGCATGTGCTGTCCGTACTGATCCCGGTCCTGGGCGATGTGACGGCGGTGGCGGCGGCGCGAGGGCCCGTGGACACCGCGCATCTGGTGCTGCGGCACGAGTCGGGTGCGTCGAGCACGGCGACGCTGGGCCTGAGCGCGCCGGTGAAGGCGGCGGGCGCGAGCATCGAGCTCTTCGGCGATCGGGGCACGGTCGCGATGCCGCAGTGGAGCGACGCGGTGCGCTCGTTCGGCGCGGCGCTGGACGCGCTGCTGGAGTCGGCGCGTACGGGGCAGGCGCACGAGTGCGACGTGCGGTTCGGGTTGCGGCTGACCGAGATTCTCGGGGTGGCCGAGGCCGAGCTTCTGATGCGCGGGTAGCCGGGAGCCGGCTGGGACGGTGCCGTGCTCCTCCGCCGGCGGGAGGAGGAGCACGGCACCGTCCTGCTTTCGGCCATGGATCAGCCGACGCGCTCGATCCGCGCCTTGCGGATCAGGAACTTGCCGGGCTCGCGGACCTGCTCGAAGGCCGCGTTGTTCAGCAGGGCGCAACTGCCGGAGACGGAGGTGACCTTGACAGTCGTCGACTTGCTGTTGTCGAGGTTGGTCACCTTGAGGGTGGTGCCGACCGGGAACTGGCTGCTGGAGGCGGCGGGCGCGCCGCCCTCGCCGGACAGGGTCACGGTCGAGCCCGCGCAGACGACCTCGCCGCCGGCCCCCTGGTCGCCGCCCTGGTCGCCACCTTCAGCCGGGGGCTGCTCCTCGGCAGGCGGCTGTTCCTCCGCGGGCGGGGCGGCGGGCGGCTGCTCCTCGGCAGGGGGCTGCCCCTCGGCCGGAGGCTGCTCGGCGGGGGGAGCGGCCTCGCCTCCGCCCCCTCCGACCTCGCACCCCGAAGCCTCCTGCTGCCGCTTGATCTGCTCGATCACGGCCTGCCGGTTGGCGATCCGCGCCTCGGACTGCGCGTCCGGATTCGCACGCTGGCCGGCGATGAAATTCTCATTGTTCTGCAGGGCGGTGACCAGTCCGTCGCAGGCCACCGACGCCTGGCTGGTGCCGGTCATTGCCACTGCCGTACCGCCGATCGCGACGGCGGCGCCGACGAGCAGAGCGATCTTCTTCTTCGGGCTGAGGGTCTTCTTGCGGGACACGTGGGACTCCTGTCGGGTCGGTTCCGTGTGCCGTTACGTACGAGTAGGGATCCCGGCTTTCTCAGCCCTGCCACCTACAACATCCTTAACTTTTCTTAAGGCAGCGCGCGGCAGAGAGCGTCCGGCGCCCCGCCGTACCGGGTGGCGGCCCCTCTATCGCCGGGTCCTGGGCCTGATCGCGGTGCCGGTCGAATACCTGACGCACCGCCGGCTCGTACGCCGTGCCGCTGTGTGGCCTAGGACCGCCCGAGGGCGTCCCGTACGGCCTCATCCGTACGCGCCACCACAGCCGTACCGTCGTCAGCCGTGATGATCGGCCGCTGAATCAGCTTGGGGTGCTTGGCGAGGGCAGCCACCCACCGATCCCGCGAACCCTCGTCGCGCGCCCACTCCTTGAGCCCGAGCTCCTTCGCCACGGCTTCCTGCGTCCGCGCGATGTCCCACGGTTCCAGCCCGAGCCGCCCGAGGACGGCCCGGATCTCGTCCTCGCTCGGCACGTCTTCGAGGTAGCGCCGGACGGTGTAGGCGGCGCCGTCCTCGTCGAGCAGATCGATGGCGCTGCGGCACTTGGAACAGGCGGGGTTGATCCAGATCTCCATACCGTCACCGTACCGCTCGCGCGCCCCTCAAACACCCCCTGGCCAGGGACGATTGTCAGTGGTGGCCGGTAGAATGAACAGTAGTTCGGGATGGTCCCGCCACCGCGCCAGGAGGTTGCCGATGGCCGTTGCCACACTCATGACGAAGCCCGTGTACCAGCCGCTGAAGAAGAAGCCGCTCCCGGCCGGACAGCCGCGCGAGTGGTACGTCTCGCACAACCGCCGACTGAAGGCCATGCGCCTCGCGATCGCCCTGCTCGACTCGGGCGTCTACCACCCGGCCACGGCCGACAATCGCAAGATACGAGCGACGGCGGAGAGCATCGGGATCCACCCGCCGTCGGACACGACGTGCCGGATGGTGCGGGCACTGATCCGATACGGCCGCTGAGCGCAACGTCCCGCCGCCGCCACCTCAGGTGGCGGCGGCGGGACGCATGCGCGCGGCCTTATCGGCCTGTTGGCGACGCGGCTTTGCGGTCCCTCGTAACAAGCTGAGGGTCCCCGGTAACAACCCGGGCGAGCCACGGTGCGGTTGGTGAGAAATGGGGCATTCTGACCCCACTCGCTTCAAGCCGCCCCGGGGGGCAGACATGTCACACCCGCATCGCACCACCCTCCGTACCCTTCGTAGATTCCTCGTCCTCGCGGCCGTCGGCGTGCTGAGCGCCGCCACCACGCTCGCCTCCGCCCCGCCTGCCGCGGCCGAACCGGCCACGGCGGTCCCCTATCCCGTGGGAGCGAGCGCGACCCGTTACTCGGGGCTCGCCTTCGACACCTGTACGGCACCGCCGCTGACGGCGATGCAGGCGTGGGCCGCGTCCCCGTACCGCGCCGTCGGTGTGTACATCGGGGGCGTCAACCGCACCTGCGCCCAGCCGCAACTGACCGCGTCGTGGGTCGCCTCCGTGTCGAAGATGAAGTGGCGTCTGCTGCCCATTTACAAGGGCCTGCAACCGCCCTGTGGCGGCAGGCCCACCGACGCCAAGATCAGCTCGGACGCGGCGACCGCCAGGTCCCAGGGCGCGGAGGCGGCCGCCGACGCCATCGCCAAGGCCAAGGCGCTCGGCATGCGGCCCGGCAGCGCCTTCTACAACGACATCGAGAACTACGTCCAGACGGACGCCACATGCCGGACCGCCGTGCTGTCGTACGTCTCCGCCTGGACGAAAGAGCTGCACCGGCTGGGCTATGTCTCGGGCGTCTACATGAACCTCAACCTCGGGTCGAAGCAGCTCTCCGACGTCTACACGTCCACCGCCTACGCCCGCCCCGACGCGCTGTGGATCGCCCGCTACGACGGAGTCGACTCGCTGACGGGCTGGACCAACATCGCCGACTCCAAGTGGGCCGCCCACCAGCGGGCCAAGCAGTTCAAGGGCAGCCACAACGAGACCTACGGCGGCGTCACCCTCAACATCGACAGCGACAGGCTCGACACCCCGGTCGCCACCGTTGCGTACACGTACACGGCGAAGAGTTCCACCATGCTCAACGCCCGCACCGGTCCCTCGACCGGCTACCCCGCCGCCAAGTCCTACGCGCCCAATTCCTCCATCGAGGTGGTGTGCCAGGCGCCCGGTTCCACCGTGGGCAGCACCCGCGTATGGGACAAGCTCTCCGATGGCACGTACGTCACGGACTACTACGTCAGCACCCCGTCCAAGGCCACCTACAGCGCTCCGCTGCCGCGCTGCACGTACCCGTACCAGACCACTGCCCCCGGCGGCGTCACCGAGCGCAGCGGCCCCGGCACCTCGTACACCGCGCTGGGGAAGTCGCCCAACGGGTCCCTGGCGTGGGTGTACTGCCAGCGGGCCGGCTCGGCGGTCGGTACCACCAAGATCTGGGACAGGATGGACAACGGCCGCTATGTCTCCGACTACTACGTGGCCACCCCGAGCAAGACGACCTACAGCAAGCCCGCTCCGCGCTGCTGACGGAACGCGACGCGGCCGGCGCTCATCCGCGCCGGCCGCGTGAGGGTGTTCAGATCCGGGCGCTGAGGCGCGCCTTCGCGGCCGGCCACTCCTCGGCGAGGATCGAGAAGTAGACGCTGTCCCGCCAAGTGCCGTCCGGCCGCTGCTTGTGGCGGCGAAGTACACCTTCCCGCTGCGCTCCCAGACGGGCGATGGCGGCCTGAGACCTCTCGTTCATGTGGTCGGTCTTCAACTGCACACGCCCCATGCCCAGTTCCTCGAAGGCGTGGCCGAGCAACAGCAGCTTCGTCTCGGTGTTGACCGCCGTGCGCCAGGACGCGCGGCCGTACCAGGTCCAGCCGATCTCCAGCCGCTCGTTCTCCGGAGCGATGTCCATGTACGTCGTCCAGCCGACGGCACTGCCCGTCGCGCGATGAATCACAGCGAACGGTATGTACACGCCCTGCTCGGCAGCGGCAAGCAGCGCAGCGAGCTTGAACCCGAGTTCCTCCTGCGTGCGCGGCGTCGGTCCGCCCTGCCAGCGCCAGACCTCGTCGTCCGAGCCCCCCGCGGTGAAGAGGTCTCCGAGATGATCCGTCGTCAAGGGTTCCAGGCGCACGTGACGGCCGGTGAGCGTCACGGGAAGCGGTGTCTTGGCAGGCATGGCCCGAAGAATAGCTTCCTTCTGTACTAGTTTCAATTCGTTTCTGCACTAGTGCAAAAGCGGCCCCTCCTCGCGACTCGAGTGTGGCGCGTTTACACAGTGTGAAGTGTCACAGACAACTCGGCGGCGCTGTGGGAGCTTCAACTCTGCTAGCCCTCAGTTGAGTTGATGACGAGTGAGTTGATGAACGAGCCGAGGGTCCGGGGCATCGCGCTCGGGACGGTCTGCCCGCATGTGGAGAGGATCGAAATGAGCACTTTGGAAGCCATGGCGATCGACCAGGTGGTCGACACGGCCCGGTATCCCCTGTCCGAACTCGAGAGCGCCGAGGGGCAGGCGGTGATTTCCCGCGCCCGGCGCGAACTACTGACGCTCGGCTGCACCGTGCTGCCGGACTTCATCCGTCCGTCGCTCCGGGATGTCCTGCGGCAGGAGTGCTCGGCCATCGCCCCCCGGGCACACTTCGACGTCGAGACGGTCAACGTCTACAACATCGCGGTGGACTCGGCCCTGCCGCAGGACCACCCCGGCCGCAGGACCTTCGAGCGGGGCAACGCGTTTGTCGCGCGGGACCGCATCCCCGAAGGCTCCCTCATCAGCCGGCTCTACTCCCACCAGGTCTTCCAGCGCTTCGTCGCCGACTGCTTCCAACTTCCGCAGCTGCACGAGTTGGCGGACCCGCTCTCCGGGCTGGTTCTCAACGTCGTGGCGCCGGGCATGGAGCACCCCTGGCATTTCGACACCAACGAGTTCACGGTGAGCATGCTCACCCAGGAAGCGCAGGCCGGCGGAGTCTTCGAGTACTGCCCGAACATCAGGTCCGCGCACGACGAGAGCTTCGACGATGTACGGGACGTACTGGACGGCCGGGGCGAGCGGATGACCCGGCGCCTCCCTCTGCAACCCGGTGACCTGCAGCTGTTCAAGGGCCGCTACTCGCTGCACCGGGTGAGCCCCGTGCAGGGCGAGGCCGCGCGCCACTCCGCGATATTCGCCTACAGCGAGCGCCCCGGAGTCATCGGCAGCGTGGCACGGACGCAACAGCTCTTCGGCCGGGTACTGCCCGAGCATCTGGCGGCCGAGGGCCAAGCCGTCCGGGGCGATCAACTGCTGGATTAGGGGGCGGCGAGGACGTGCGCGCGGCGGGGACGTGCGCGCTCGACCACAGTCGTCGTAGGCCGTTGCCCCACTCTGCGATCCATGGAGGAGTAACCCTGTGCGTTTCGACGCGACCGGAAAAGTCTCGCTCGACCACATCTACACCCAGCCCGATCCGCGCAGCTATTTCAGTGTGCTGCGCCCGCTCGGCTACTGCGTACCGCAACAGGCCAAGCCCTACTTCGCGAAGCTCATCAAGGAGTACCGGGAGTCCCAGCACGTCGCGGCGCCGAAGGTGCTGGACATCGGGTGCTCGTACGGGATCAACGCCGCCCTGCTGAAGTACGACGCGACCATGGACGAGCTGTACGGGCGCTACTGCGCCGAGGATCGCGAGGGGGACAGCCGCGAAGCCCTGCTGGCCCGCGACCGGGAGCTGTCCCGGTCGCGTCAACCCGCGCAGCGCATCCGGTTCGTCGGCCTCGACAACTCGAGCAGTGCGCTGACCTACGCGCTCGAGGCCGGGTTCCTCGACGACGCGGTGCACGCCGACCTGGAGGCGCACGAGCCGACCCCGCGGCAGCGCGAGCAGTTGGCCGGGACGGACCTGGTGATCTCGACGGGCTGCCTCGGCTACGTCACCGAGCGGACCCTCACGCGCGTCGTCCACGCCCAGGACGGCCGCCAGCCCTGGATGGCGCACTTCGTGCTGCGGATGTTTCCTTTCGACCCGATCGAGCGCGCGCTGGCGGGGCTGGGGTACCGGACGACCCGTGTAGAAGAGGTTTTCAAGCAGCGGCGGTTCGCGTCCCCGGAGGAGCAGACACTCGTACTGGACAGGATGTCGGCCGCAGGGGTGGATGCGCGGGGCCTGGAAGCGGAAGGCTGGCTCTACGCACAGCTCTACCTCTCCCGGCCGCAGGACCCATCAGGCCCCGAGACCGGGGGCCTCGCCGCCCGCGAGGAAACCACCACAGTTCCCCACGAACCGAAACGAGAGCAGAATTGAACACCAGCCAGCCATCGGCAGACATGACGACCTTCGCCCAGGAGGACAGCCTGCCGCGCGTACCGCTGCCTACGCTGGAGGCAAGCTGCGAGAGGTTCCTCGCCTGGTGCGAGCCGCTGCTGACCGCCGACGAACGGGCGGCCACCGAGGCAGAGGTGACCGCCTTCCTCCGGCCTGACGGCCCCGGCCGGGTGCTGCAGGCGGCGCTGGAGGAGTACGACGCCACGGAGGGCGTGCGCAGCTGGCTCGACACCTTCTGGCCCTACCGCTACCTGGGCCGCCGGGACCGGATCGCGCTCAACGCCAACTTCTTCTTCCTGTACAAGGACTCCGACCAGCCGCAGGTCGAGCGGGCGGCCGGGCTCATCGCCGGTGCCGTCAACTACAAGCGGCAGCTCGACCAGGGGCTGATCCCGCCGGTGGTGCAGCGCGGAGTGCCCCAGTCGATGGTGCAGAACAAATTCCTGTTCTCCGCCACCCGGATCCCCGGCGCGCAGCAGGACACCGTCCGCGCGCCCTACTCCGCCCAGTCGCCCGGCCCGTCCACGGCCCGGCACATCGTGGTGTTCTTCCGGGGCAGCATGTTCCGGCTGGACGTGCTCGGCGCCGACGGCGCCCCGCACAGCCTGGACGACCTCGAGGCGGGGCTGCACGCCGTCATGAAGGCCGGTGCCGAGCCGGCCGCCGTGGACACCTCGGTGGGCCACCTCACCACCATGGCCCGCGCGGAATGGGCGGCCGCCAGGGAGTCGCTGATCGCCTGCCACCCGCGCAACGCGGACGCGCTGGAGGACATCGAGACCGCGCTGTTCTGCGTCGCTCTGGAGGACTTCGCGCCCGCGGACACCCAGGAGGCGTGCGACGAGCTGCTGTACGGCGACCGCGGCAACCGGTGGTTCGACAAGGCCCTGTCCTTCATCGTCTTCGCCGACGGCCGGGCGGGGATCAATGTGGAGCACTGCGAGCTGGACGGAACGACCATCCTCAGCTTCACCGACGCCCTGCTGACCACCCCGGCCGAGGAGCACTCCAGCCAGTCCGGAGCCCGCTCCCAGGGGCTGCCGGCGCTGGAGCCGGTCGTGTTCGAACTGGACGGCGACCTGCGAGCCCAGGTGCGCTCCGCCGCCGACGCGTTCGCCGTGTTCGGGAACAACACCGCCACCACCACAGTGTCGTTCGCGGACTTCGGCAGTAATGCGGCCAAGGCGCTCGGGGTTTCGCCGGACGCGTTCGTCCAGCTCGCCTATCAGCTCGCCCACCAGCGTGCCAAGGGGCACCTGGGCGCCACGTATGAGTCGATCGCCACCCGGCAGTACCGGCTCGGGCGGACCGAGGCGATGCGCGTCGTCACCCCCGGGATCCGCGATTTCGTCGAGGTGATGGAGGACCCGGCAACGGACAAGGCCACCCGGCGCGCCGCGTTCCGGGCGGCCGCCGAGCAGCATGTGGCCCGAGCGAAGGAGTGCCAGCTCGGGCAGGCGCCCGAGCAGCACCTGTGGGAGCTGGAGCTGATCCAGCGCCGGCGCGGGGCTGAGCTGGGAGTGACCGAGCAGCCGTCGCTGTACCGGACGCCGGGCTGGCTGACGATGCGGGACGACTACCTGAGCACCAGCTCCGCGCCGTCCGCCAACATCCAGTACTTCGGCTTCGGTTCGACCAGCAGCCGGTGCATCGGCATCGCCTATGTGCTGCTGCCCGACCGGTTCAACCTCTACCTGAGCACGCCGCTGGCGGTGGCCGACCAGATGCGGACATACGCCGAGCGGCTGCGGGAGGCGGTGGCCGAACTGCGGGAGCTGCTGGCGCCCGAGCGGTCCGGGGACTGACGGAGGGCCGGGAGGGCCGCCACCCTGTGTTGGGGTGGCGGCCCTTTCGGCATCAAGTGGGGCCTCAGGTGGTGCGCGAGGGAGATGGCGCTGACGAGTTTCAGCCCGTAGGAGATGGCGACGGCTGCATGTAAGCCCATGGGAGATCCTGCTGGGGATCCTCCTGGGCCGACGAAACCGCCGTACGTGGCGCGTCGCCGCCTCGCGAAGGGCTGTCCGTCCAAAGCGGACGATCAAGGGAAAGGGGAGTACCCACTCCTTTCCACTCTCAACGTATAGCGCACCGGGGGGCTTGCGGCAAGCCCCGGGTCGTGCCGCAGAATCGCTGGCCTAGGGCCAGGACCTGCGGAAATGGGAGATTCACAAAGTGCGTTTGTTGTTGTCGGTTCATGGGTCGTGCGGTGACGGCGAGCCGGTGGTGGGACCCGCGCTGCGGTCGCGGGCACTCGGCGCCGACGTGCGGGTGTGCGCGGCCGGACTTCGCGGGATCGACCTCGGATCGGAGTTGATGGCATGAACTACCTGACCACCAGCGCGTTCGACCTTCCCGACCACCTCTCCCTCAAGGCCGACCCGACGCTGATCGCCGGCGACGAGCAGCACTTCGCGGCCATCGCGGAGTGCCTCGAGCAGTCGATCGCCGAACTGTCCGACCGCCTCGAGGCCACGCGCAAGGCGCCCGGCGGCGCAGGCCAGCAGGCGATGGACCGGGACATGGAGATCCACCGCCTGACCGCTCGCCGGCGCACACTGCGGCGCTTCGGCCTGGACCTGTGCCTCGGACACATGGTCAGCGCGGACGACTCCGAGCCTGTGTACGTCGGACGGCTCGGCCTCACCGACAGCGCGGGCCGTCGGCTGCTGATCGACTGGCGCTCCCCCGCGGCTGAGCCGTTTTTCGGAGCCACCCACGCCAACCCGATGGGTCTGACAAGCCGCCGCAGATATCGCTGGACCCGCGGCCGGATCAGCGACTACTGGGACGAGGTGTTCACCCCGGACGGGTTTGCCGGGCACGCCGCGCTCGACGACCAGTCCGCCTTCATCGCCAGCCTGGGCAGCAACCGGTCGCCCCGGATGCGAGACGTGCTCGGCACCATCCAGGCCGACCAGGACGCCATCATCCGGGCGGGATCCCGCGGCGCTCTCGTCGTCGACGGCGGTCCGGGTACGGGCAAGACCGTCGTCGCGCTGCACCGCTCCGCCTACCTCCTCTACTCCGACCCTCACCTCGCACGCCGCCGGGGCGGCGTGCTGTTCGTCGGTCCGCACCGGCCCTACCTGGCGTACGTCGCCGACGTCCTCCCCAGCCTCGGCGAGGAGGGCGTGCAGACCTGCATCCTGCGTGACCTCGTCGCAGAGGGAGCCTCAGCAGCGAGCGAGACCGACCCGGACGTGGCCCTGCTGAAGTCGTCCGCGGACATGGTGAAGGCGATCGAGAAGGCCGTCAGGTTCTACGAGGAGCCGCCCACCAAGGGGATGACGGTCACGACCGACTGGTCCGACATCTGGCTGAGCGCCGACGAGTGGGCCGTGGCGTTCGAAGCACCAGGAGCAGGTACTCCGCACAACGAGGCACGCGACCAGATCTGGGAGGAACTGGTCACGATCCTGATGGACAAGCACGACGGCGACGTCCCGCCCGACCTGTTCCGCAAGTCGCTGCTGCGGGACAACGAGCTGGTCACGACCCTCAACAGTGCGTGGCCGATGCTCGAAGCGGCCGACCTCGTCGGAGACCTGTGGTCGGTACCCGCCTACCTGCGGATGTGTGCTCCCTGGCTCGGCCCCGACGACGTCCGCAAGCTGCGGCGCGCGGACGCCCAGGCATGGACGGTGTCCGACCTGCCGCTCCTGGACGCGGCACGGCAGCGGCTCGGCGACCCGGAGGCGTCGCGGCGCAAGCGTCGGCACGACGCCGCTGTCTCCGCCGAACGCGAGCGCAGGGCCGGCGTCATCGACAACCTGCTCGAGGCCGATGCCGACGGTGAGGGTGCGGTGACGATGCTGCGCGGACAGGACCTGAAGGACACCCTGATCGACGAGACCGCACTGCCCGGCACCGAACCGGACCTGCTCGCCGGGCCGTTCGCGCACGTCGTCGTCGACGAGGCGCAGGAACTGACCGACGCGGAGTGGCAGATGCTGCTGCTCCGCTGCCCGTCCCGGAGCTTCACCATCGTCGGGGACCGCGCCCAGGCCAGGCACGGGTTCACGGAGTCGTGGCAGGAACGGCTCGAGCGGATCGGACTCGACCGGATCAATCTGGCCTCCCTGAGCATCAACTACCGGACGCCGGAAGAGGTCATGGCGGAAGCCGAGCCGGTCATCCGAGCCGTGCTCCCGGACGCCAATGTGCCGACCTCCGTCCGCAGCAGCAACGTCCCCGTTGTACACGGATCTGTTTCGGATCTGGACTCGATACTCGACACCTGGCTCGTTGCGCATGCCGACGGGATCGCCTGCGTCATCGGCACTGGTGACATCGACGGTGGCACGTTCCGGGCGACGTCCCGCGTCCGGTCGCTGACCCCGGAGCTGTCGAAGGGGCTCGAGTTCGACCTGGTCGTCCTCATCGACCCAGAGGCGTTCGGCAAGGGAATCGAAGGAGCGGTCGACCGCTATGTCGCGATGACCCGAGCGACCCAGCAACTCGTCATCCTCACGAGCTCCTGACGTCGGCCAGGACAACGTGATCGCCGCCCGCCGTGGCGCCGATGACGATCCGGATGTGAGGGAGGTCGACGACCCGGCACGCCCGCCCGCAGGATGGCGAACTGTCGTTGCGCGCCTCGGTCCGAGCGGGCCGGTGGGGCGAACTGCGGGAGGCGCCGACGCCGGAGCGGTCCGGGACTGACCCAGAGCCGGTGAGGGCCGCCACCCCGCGTCGGGATGGCGGCCCTTGCGCGTGGCAGGCCGCTCAAGTCGCCGGGCCTGTGACCTGGGCCTACGATTCTCTTGGAGCTTTGTCCTCTCGTGACGGGAGCCGGCTCATGACGCGCTTGCACTCACGGCTGCGCAGGGGGGCGGCTGCCGCCATGGCGGCAGGGCTACTGGTCATCTTCGTGCCCGCGGAATCTGCGTACTCCCGAGCCACCCCAGAACCGACCGCATCATCCTCCGCCTTCCCGGAGCTCACTCCGGCTGTGGCCGCACAGTTGGACAAGTCAGTCACACAGGTCATGAGCGAAGCGAACGTGCCCGGCGTGACGGTTGGACTGTGGGCTCCCGGCAAGGGCAGTTACGTCCGCGCGTTCGGGGTCGCCGACAAGGCGACGGGCGCGCGCATGTCCACCGGCCTGAACATGCGGATCGGGAGCGAAACCAAGACGTTCACCGTGACCGCCCTGCTCACGCTGGTCGACGAGGGCAAAGTCAGCCTGGACGACCCGATCGGTAAGTATGTGGAGGGTGTCCCCAACGGAGACCGGATCACCCTGCGCGAGCTGGCGGGGATGCGCAGCGGACTCTTCAACTACACCATGGACCAGGCCTTCTTCAAGGCACTGACAACCGACCCCCGACGGCCCTTCGCACCGCAGGAGTTGCTCGGGTACTCCTTCAAGCACCCCGTGCAGTTCCAGCCCGGTGAGAAGTTCGAGTACTGCAACACCAACCTCATCCTCGTCGGCCTGGTGGTGGAGAAGGTCAGCGGTCAGCCCATCGCGGAGTACATCAAGCGGAACGTCCTCGAACCGGCGGGCCTGGAGCACACGCTCTTCCCGAAGGCCGCGGAGTTCCCGACGCCGCACGCCCACGGCTACACCGACCAGACGGCCACCGGCAAGGTCGAGGACGCGACGGACTGGAACCCCTCCTGGGCCTGGGCCGCCGGAGCCATGATCTCCGACCTGAACGATCTGCGTACCTGGGCCCACACCCTCGCCACCGGCACACTGCTCAGTCCCGCCACGCAGGCACAGCGCATGAAGATGTCCCCCAGCGGCCTGCCGGACACCGGTTACGGCCTGGGCATCTTCAACGTCGCGGGCTGGATCGGCCACAACGGCTCGCTGCCCGGCTACGAGTCCCTGGTCGTCTACCTGCCTGAGGCGAAGGCGACGCTGGTCGTGCTCCTCAACACGGACGTCAACTACAAGGGGTCTGAACCGAGCACTCTCTTCGGCCAGGCGATCACCCGCATCGTGACCCCGCAGCACATCTTCAAACTGCCCGCCCAGCCGGCGGGGCGGTGAGCCGGGCCGGCCATGGGAAGCAGGCTGCTGGTACCGACGAAAAAGGCCGTCCAAGTCGAGTCTTCCCGGACCAGTGCCGGAACTGGACGTCGCCTTGTCAGCGTCGGCAGATGAGAATTCCGCCCAGGCAGGTGATCTCGAATGCTCCTCGCCGGGCGATGCGATCGACGAGGATGGTGCGGGCCCGCTCGATGGTCGCCTCAAAGGGCACATCGTGCTGGTCCGCCCACGCCTGATACGAGGCCATGTGCGCTACCACCGGTTCCGGGTCGCGGACCGTGATCGTGCCGGGCAGCTCGATCGTCTCAACTCGGCCGAACTCCTCGTCGAGAAAGGCCGGCGCCTTCTCCAGGGAGAAGCGGGCGCTGAGCGAGATGCGGGCCGGGCCGCGTCCCGTACCAAGTATGTCGCCGGCAGCTCGCACCCATAGCTCGTCCAGCTCGGCCTTGTCCCGGTCGCTGTTGGTCGAGGCGATGACCAGTCCGTCGGCGGTCACGACGCGGGACAGCTCGATGGCCGCCTGGGCGATGTCCGGGGCGTGGTAGAGCATGTGCAGCGCCAGGACGGCGTCGACGCTTGCAGCGGCCAGCGGGAGGCGGGCAACATCCGCCACAGCGACCGGGCCGGGGACATCCGCCAGGATGCCGGGAGCGATGTCGAGACCAAGCAGGCTCAGGTCGGGCCGGTCCTGGCGCAGACGCTTGATGAACCTGCCGTTCCCACAGCCGACATCGACCACACGCCCGCGTACCGCTCTCAGCTGCTCGGCGACGAGGCCGGGCAGGTCATAGCGGGGCGTCTGCCATTGGTAGAGCGACTGGCGGGCGGCGAGGCCGCGATCGTCGTTGTAGGCGCTCCCGGTCAGGCGGCCGCGGTCAGTCACGGCAGCGTCATGGGTAGCGGAGAGGTCGGTCACGTCGGCAGCTCCGGAGGGCGGGCGGCGGGAGAGGCCGCGAGGACGGCCGTGTGCTGAAGGCGTTCGCGCAGTTGGGTCGCCTGCGTCGCTCCACCGTACTGCGGCTCGCCCAACACCCGGCCGAGATCAACCAGCCTCCGTACGATGCTCGCCGACAGGCGTTCCGGCGGTGCCTCGAGTACGAAGCCGAGCATCGCCTCGGCGCCGTCGATGTCTGCCAGGAGCAGGTGGCCGCGAGCGAGGTCGACATGGGCGGCGAACAGATCGCCGACCGACTGGTCGTCGTGCTCGGCACTGCGGTAGAGCCGGACTGCCGTGTCCGCACTGGCGATGGCTTGCTGGACGTGGTCGCGCCCACCGATCGCGAGGTGGGTCGTGCCGGCGTACGCGTGCTGCTTGGCGGCAGGGAAGGCGAAGATCCCGGGTACGTCGTCGTGCCCGGCCATCGTCTCGCGGGAGCGCTCGGCATCCACCAGGGCGGCTGCCGCTCCCGCGCTGTCGCCCGCTATCGCGAGCGCCCGTGCCTCCAGGCTCGCCAGCCGGGCGCCGATGCTGCCGCCCGCCCGATGGTGACGTCCGGCCTGGGCCAGCCGCGCTGCCTGCTCGTACCACCCTGTCCAGTAGGCGATCAGCGACTCCACGGCCCGCACCCAGGCCAGTAGCCCCTCGTGCCCGGCCGCCTCGGCGCACGCACGAGCCGTTCGGGCATGCGTGGCTGCGGAGTCGTAGCGGCCCAGATCGAGGCAGACATGCGCGGACAGTCCGCACAGCCGCGACGCCGAGACGTACAAGTCACTGGTCTGACGGGGCCGTTGACGTCCTCGCAGCAGGCCGAACACCCCATCTCGCAGTTGCTTGATCTCGACGTAGAACTCCAGCAGAGGGTGGCTCACATACGAACGCGCGAGCCGTGCGACGTCGGCTCGCCCATCCCATCTCCCCGGAGCATGTGGACTCTGGCCCCCCATAGTGGCCCCGGGCATGGCCGCCACGCTGGCTCCCGACCCAAACGAGCTAAGGCGGTTGGCTGTTGGACATGTCCAACAGAACGCGCGATGAGCCGGAGACGACCCAGCCTGACGACGCCCCAGGCGGCGTCGAGAACCGCACGATGCTCTTCGCCAGGCGCAGGCCCACCGCACACAAAGCCCGTGAGTTTGTCGCCGAGACCCTCTCTCAGTGGGATCTCACCGAACGCCTCGACGACGTCCGGCTGTGCGTGTCCGAGCTGGTGACCAATGCTCTGCGACACGGGGCGCCCGCCGGCCACCTGATCCTCGTCCGCCTCGAACTCCAAGACGCGCAGCTGCTCGTCGAGGTGCACGACAGCGGCAGCGGTACCCCCAGACTGCGTGAGGCGCCGGAATCCAGCGAGGAGGGCCGCGGGCTGTTCCTCGTGTCCGCCATCGCCGACGACTGGGGTGTCACAACCCGCCAAGGCCCCGGCAAACGAGTCTGGGCGTCCTTTCAGCGCCAGGCAGTGACCACATGCTGACTCCCGCGCGCACGGGACAGACCGACCTGTCCCCCCTGATCGCCTGCCTGGCCACCGCGACCTGGCTGGACACCGACCCGACCGGCGCCCCCTGTGCTGCTTGCTATTGGTGCCGCAGCTCCCGCGCAGTCCGTGCGAGACACCGACGGTCATCGAGCAGCGCATGCGCACCATCGCGACCGCGCTCGGCCTCGGGCCAGCCACGGCGCCCCCACGCGATATTGGACCGCGGCTGCGCCCGACCAGCCCGACCGACGTCGCCCTGCGCTTCGGCCGCACCCCCTACTGCAAGCCCACCCGCAGGCCGGCCCTGGACGCTGCTCCTTCGCCAACGGACCGAGGTCGTCCTCGTCCTAGGCATCGACGCGCTCTCCAGCACTGCCACCCCTGCCGAGACCGACGCCTACCTCGGCCGCGCCATGCTCCAGCAGCGGCTGCTCTTCGGCCACACCCGCACCGAATGAACCGCTGCCCGACACAAGGGGACCTCCCGTGACGATCCACCCCGTCTCGCCGAACATCGTGCTCGCCAACGCCCTCCACCACGCCGAGGACATCCTCACCCCGCGCATCCTGACCACGCCCACCCCAGCGGATCGTGCTGGTCGTCGGCACGCAGATCAACGGCGCCCCGCAGTCCAAGGCTGTTCAGCGGTCGTCCGTGGCACGAAGGCGAGCGCCTCTTGGATGTTGTGCTCGGCGATGCCCCTCATGAAGTCGCGGTCGGGGAAGTCGCCGTCGAGGAGCCGCAGTGGTCCGGCGACGAGAGACAGGCGCATCGCCAGCGAGTAGAACGCAAGACGCTGCTCGTCGAGGTCACTGTGGTCGAGCCATCGGTAGTGCTCGCCGAAGCGCAGTCGCAGGAACGCGTGCTCCCACTCGACATCGAAGAACATCAGCCCCTCGATGTCGATGAGGACCGGCTGCCCGTGCCGGTCCACCAGCACGTGGTCCGGCCCGAGCTCACCGTGGATGAGCCCGTGCTGCGAGCGTGGGCGCACAGCCGCAGCCAATTTGCGAACTACAGTCTCCAGCTGGTCGCGGGAACGTGTGATCCGCGTGCCGCGAGAGGCGGCTTCGGTGAGGTCGTCGAGCGCGCGGTCCAGGACGACCTGCTCACACGAGCTGCCCTCGGAGGTGTCGCCCTTGTCGATCAGGGCGACTTTCCCGAAGCGCGGACCCTGATGCCGCTGCATCGCACCGAGTGCCTCGGCGAGTCGCGCCATGGTCGTCTCCACGCTGCGCGGGTCTTGGCGGAGCAGTGCCTCCAGGTTGTCGCCGGGCACGTCCTCGACCACGGCGACGTCCGCCGGGTAGTGGCTCCTGCTTCGGTCGGCCAGCCGGATCCGGGGCGTGCGGATTCCGAGGGTGTCCAGATGCCGGTGGGCGGCCTCGAAGAGCTCGATGCCGGAGGCGGGCGAGAACGGGTCCGCGTGGTTGTCGGCCTCGTCGGCCTGCGTGGTGGGCCAGTAGTTCTCGGCACCGTCCCAGATGTAGACGATTGCGGTGGAGTCATCGTCGAAGATGAGGCGGTACACGCCCTTCTTGCTTCCACCCCGGAGTCGCGATGCGCCCACGAGGCGATGTTCGGCACCCAGAGCCGCACGTGCGACGCCTTCCAGGTCATCCCGTGTGACAACCCTGTGTACCGCGTCCACGACCTGCCTCCCCATGTGTCGACGCGTTGCCCCCCGCTTGGAGGAGGACGCTACCGCTTAGGCAGGCAAGCGCATAAGCGCCCGATCTTAGGCGATGCCTGCGTGCGTTGATCATCTAGGAGACGACGAAGCCTGTTTGGCTTGTGGCCGACGTGCTCCGCCCAGGTCGCCCGACCCTAGTCGCGTGATATCAGGCCGCTGGTTACAGATTTTCGAGGCGCACGGCATCGACGAACTTGCCCATCGCTGTCCAGTACTCATCAAGAGCGGGGTAGAACGCTGTGGACTCCTGCGTACTTTCCGCGATCTCGCCGAGTGTCATATAGACCTTTGTAGAGGCGGCGGATACTGCGTTGCAGGCGTCTACCGCTTCGGCGCTGTAGCCATGGAGAGTCACCAGGGCGCAGCTCTGGCCGAAGGGACCATAGAGCTCACGTAAGCGAGCTCGGTGCTCGCCCAGGCGTACGCCGCGCTGTTCTGGATCTTCAACGCTCAAGATTGTCGGAGTCAGGCGGTACTCGCCACCCATGAGGTGGGCTTGCTCGATGAAGGCGAGGTAGGACGTTTGCCTCGCTTCATTCCGGCGTGCCCTGTCTTGCACCTCCGCTGCTGCCTCGGCCTGGAGCTGCGCAGCTCGCGTATGGCCACGGCTCGTCACCCAACTGGCCAGCACAGCTGTGGCGCCTGTCAGCCCTGCGACCCACAGCCCGATGTCCCCCATGTTTAAGCAGTTTGGGGGCTCGCAGCCTGCAGGGGTAGACCGGGAAGCACCCGCGGAAAAGGCCGTCGGCCGTGCCTTCCGAGAGCGGAAGAACACGGCCGACGGCCCACACACGGCCCAGGCGAGCGGAATCCGCTCTGACCTGCGGCCTTCCTAGATGTCGAAGTAGAGCTAGAGAAACGCTCTGACCTGCGTAGACCAGCCCTCGATGGGGGATAGGTGCACACCGGGTGCACGCGCTGCTGATCGGCGGCCTGTTCGGGGCAGGTGACCGCCCCGTCCCGGCGAAGGGCTGGTCGCCGAGTACGTGTCGTACTGTCAACTCCTGATCCCTGCCGCCCACTTGCGACGGTCCATCACGTACGTACTGAAAAGGTGCTCGCACCGGCCGAGGAGCTCGGCCACCTCTGCGTCCCCGCGCGGCACGTCCGCCGACGGCTGCCAGCGCTGGACGGACTGCTCGGCCCAGCGGCGCAGCTTGTCGTCCGAGTCGTTCAACAGAGCGACCGCAGAACGCAGTTGGATCACTCCGCCCTGTACGTCGAGCAGCCGGAACGCGGCGAGCCGGGTGTGCCGGGGCCGGTCCGGTGCGAGCCGGTCGAGCAGCCAGTCGGTATCCAGGCGGCCTGCTGACGGGGCGAGCGCGGTCGCCGCCTCGCGTGCGACGGCCGGTGCCGGATCGTCGAGGAGCACGCGCAGCCGTTCCGCCTCCACCGCGTCCAGAGCGCGCAGCCCCGCCACCGCACCCACCCGGACCGCACCCACAGGGTGCGTGACCAGCGGCCACAGCAGCTCGGCATCGGCGCGTACCCCGCACTCGCCGAGCCCGGCCGGCGCCCCCGGCGGCACCTCGCCGGCGCGCGTGCACCAGTCCCGGTACCGCGGAAGCGGATCGACCCCGTCCTGTCGTACGACATAGCGCGCGCAGGCCCGCACCAGCGACGAGCGGTCGACCAGGAATTCCCGCGCCCGGCCTGCCTGTCCGGCCCGCCGCAGCCCGGTCACACCGGCCGACCGCACCCAAGGATTACGGGAGCCGAGCAGCGGCACGAGCACTTCGTCGTAGTCGGCTTCCGACGCTCCGGCGAGCGCGACGTCGGCGCACAGCTTCTGGACGACCGTGTCGTTGTCGCGGGCGGCGGTACGGGCCAGCTCGGCGGGGGACAGCCGACGCTCGGCCACGGCGATGCGATGGGCGAACCTGCGCACGTCACGGTCCCGGTCGGTGAGCAGCGGCACGAGCCGCCCGTGCGGCGCCCGGCACAGCAGCTCGCGCAGCAGTCCGACCGCGAACTCCCCGCGATCCCGGCGCCCAGCCTTCAGCACCAGCGCCGCGAGCCCTGTGGTATCCGCGCAGTCGAGCCCGGCCCGCAGCACTTCGCGCGCCCGCTCCCGCACCGGAGCCGCCCAGTCGGTACATCGGACGACCACGAGCGGCAACAGCGCGGGCCGCCCCACTGCCTTGCCCACGGCCGCCTCCCGCACCCGCCCGTCAGGGTGGCACAGCGCCATCGCGAGCCGGGCGTCGTCGAGCTCCCGGGCCTGCCGTCGAACGGCGAATCCCTTCAGGGACCAACTCGCGGACCGACTCGCCTGCCCGTCGATGACCTCGGCCCGCGTGGGCAGCAACTCGCGCTGATGCGGGCGGAGGTACCGTACGCCGAGATCGAGGCTGAGCCACGAGTCAGGATCATGGACATCGAGCGCCTCGCCCAACGCCACCCCTTCACCCAGCCGTACGGCAGCCGCCACCCCGGTTCTGTCGTCCCCGCCCATGCGTGCCCCGCAATATGTGTATTCGACCTGTCCGATCTGCGGTGATGCTACGCCGCCCCACTCCGGCCGGTCGCCTGATATATCCGCACGCGGACCGCAGCCCGCTGCCCGCCCGGAGACAGCGCCGAGGGCCGCCGCCCCAACAGGGATGACGGCCCTCGGCGCTGTCTCCGGGCGACCGGTCACGCGACCGGCCGGGTCCGCCTAGAGGTCGAAGTAGAGGTGTGAAACGGCTCTGACCTGCGGCGACATTTGGTCTGCGAGTGGGTCGGTGCACAGGAAGTGCACATCGCGAGGGAGGGGCGGCGGAGCGGTGTTTCGATCGCTCCCTGGCGGCGCATCTAGTCCCTCATGACCGACACACCACAGGAACAGCTCGACGGCTTCGTGCAGGCCATCAACGACCTTCACTTAGCCACCGTGCGTGACGAGGACGCCCGTGCGGCATCCGAAGCCGCCGCCAACCTCCACTCGGGCAGCGGTTACCTCAACGCGCCGATGGAGGTACTGGAGGCGTTCTCGCGGGCCATCGAGATCGGCTACGCGGCGGCCATGCAGGACGTGCGCCGAGGCAATCTCGACATGGACATCCAAGAGTGGCGGCCTGAGCTGTTCGAAGTCGATTGACCTGCGCACGCCAGTGTCAGGCGGCTGACCGGTAGCGCTGGCCGATCGCCTTGCGGGCCTTCTCGACCGCGCCCGTCACGCGGTGGACGTACCGGCGGAGCGTGAATGCGGGATCTTCGTGGCCGAGCAGGTCGGCGAGGGTGTAGACGTCAACGCCCTCGTTGATCGCCTCGGAGGCGAACAGGTGCCGTAGGGCGTGCATCATCTTGTCACGGCACTCCTCCCACTTGCGGCCCTTGCCAATGGGCTTGTCGTTGAGGGCCTTTATCGCGCCGATCGCCTCCAGGGCACCCTTCCAGAGGTAGTTGAAGTAGTTCTTGTTGAGCGGCTTGCGCTCCCGCGTGGTGAACACCAGGCGCACGGTCACAGGCTCACCGTCCTTGGTCATCCACGGCAGGGTGACCTCGACCGGTGGGTGCTTGCGCATGTGCTCGGTGAGCAGCACAGCCAACTCGTCGCCGACTGGTACGAAGCGGTCCTTGGGGTCGTCCTCCGTGCCGCCCTTCGGTGGGGCGAAGACCAGCGTGCCGCGGTCGTGGGTGATCTGGCGGCGGATGTGAACGACCTTGTCCTTCTGTAGCCAGTTGACGTCCTCGGGGCTGAACCCGAAGATCTCGCCCTGCCGCATGCCGAGCCCTCGGCCGCAGTCGACCGTGGCCTGGTAGCGCTCGGGTAGATGAGGTCGCAGCGCGTCCGTCTGCTCCCACGACAGAGGTACGTCCTTCGCCGCCTTCTTCGACCGCCTCGGTTTCACGCGCTTCACCGACCCCGTCTCGCAAGGGTTCTTGGCGATCAGGTCGTCGTCCACGGCCATGGCCAAGATCGACGACAGGTGCGTGAAGACCAGCCCGACCGTCGTCTCGTCCAGCACCTGCAACCGTCGCTTGATCCAGGTCTGCACAGTGGATGCCTTGATCTGGCGCAGCTTGAGCGAGCCCAGCGGCCCGATGACGTGGTTGCGGACGCGGGATTCGTACTGGGCGTAGGTCCGAGGGTTGTCGAAGGTCTGGTTCTCCAGCCACTGCTCGGCCACCGCCTTGAGCTGGGCCTCACCCTTCCTCGGGTCGATGTACGTGCCGTCGTCGACGCTGCCCTGCATCTTGGTGAGGTGCTGCCGGGCGTCCTCGTACCGGTCGAAGCTCTCGCTCTGCTGCTGCCCGTCGGGGTCGCGCCACCGGGCCAACCACCGCTTGCCGCGACCGTGTTCGCCCGAGGGGACCTTGTTGTGGGCTGTGCACTTCTCCTCGTCGGCCTGCGGCCGCTTCTTGTGCCAGCGGTCGTACGGCTCAGCCACGCGGCGCCGCCACGGAAGCTGTGAACAGCGCGATCGGGGAGACGCCGAGTGCGGAGGCGATGGTGACGAGGTCGTCGACGTCGCAGCGGCGGCGAGCGCGTTCGGTGCGGCTTAGGGCGATGTTGGTCAGGGGGCGGCCGAGAGCGGTGCAGCGCTCAGCGAGGTCCTGCTGGGAGAGTCCGTGCAGCAGACGCAAGCGCTCGATATTGCGCGCGGCCTGAATTCTGGCGGGGCCTATTTCTACGGGTCGGGTTGCCATGACAGATAGCTGTAACTCGAATTCGGTGGCCATGGCAAGGGGTTACTCAAGAAGTCGTGAAAACTCGGTGGCGTCAAGAATTCGGGCGGTTCGGTGAAGCTGGATTCTCATGCTATGGTCCCGCGCCCCTGTTCCCGCGGGCACTCCAGATGCCCGCTGACCTGCGGCAGCGATGGTTGCAGCCTGATCGTTCGGCTGGAATCGGGTGAGAGGGGCCGTCCGACAGAAAGCGGACAGATCCCCTTGGTTTGCGAGGTGATTTCGGCAACCGGGGATTCGGGTCTACCGTTTTGCTCTCACTCGGCGAAGCGCCGTTTGGGGCGGCCGTGGAATTTCCACACAATGCCGCTGGACGCCGTCGGTAAACCTGTGGCTGTCTTGTCCATCCCGCCACTTCCATGAAGGAGCCCCTATGCCCCGAACCCCTCGCCACGAAGTCGCCGGCGGTGCTAGTCCAATCCCGCTGGCCACGCCGGAGGAGGTCGCGGCCTACCTCGGCGTACCGGTGAAGACGCTCTATCAGTGGCGTCATCGCCGTATCGGCCCGACCGTGCACAAGGTCGGTCGGCACCTGCGTTACCGGTGGCGGGAGGTGGACGCGTGGCTGGACGCGCAGACCTCGTACGACCTCACGGTCTGACTCCGCACCCCATCGGGACAGCGAAACGGCCCCCGGCGAGCCACCGCCGAGGGCCGAGGATTCCCCAACTGATCGCCCACACCTGAAGGAACGAGCTGGTGAGGGTGGGTCTTGCCGGACCTGCCCTCACCGGAGAGGAACGTCTATGGAGGACTCTACGTCCCCCACTGCCACCGACACATCCCCGAAGACTGTCTGGCCTGAGGTCGCCGTCCCCGGAGAGGGGATCCCCTGGCTCCGTGCGGACCAAGGGGACGCGCGGACTGTGGACGCCGTCCCCGGCCAGATGGCCATTGCCGTCGACGGGGGCCAGCACGGTCCCCAAGGCGAAACCGGCGTGCGGGGACCGGAACTTGGGGACCGGTCCCCAACCGGTGACCGAATATCGGCATCTGCCCCTGACCTGCAGGTCAGCGTGATGGGGACCGCGTTTGGGGACCGCGACGGGGACGAATCACAGCGACTTGGGGACCGGGATTCCGGTCCCCAACGGTCACTGGGGACCGGAGAAGAGTTGGGGACGGGCGGCCGGGTGGGGACCGAGCTGGGCGGCACCTCGGATTCCGGTGGCTCGTCGGGGACCGGGGACGATGCGGTTGCGGTGACCGGTGAGGGAGCGGTGCTGCTGGACGAGCTGCGGTCAGCGATCGGCAAGTACGTGGTGCTGCCCAACGAAGAAGCGCTGACCGCGGTCACCCTCTGGGTGGCGGCCACGCATATCCAGACCGCCCTGCAGCACGCGCCCCGCCTGGCGGTGATGAGCCCGACCAAGGGCTGCGGCAAGTCCCGCGTGCTGGATGTGCTCTACGAGACCGTCCACGACCCGATGATGACGGTGAACACCTCACCGGCCGTCATCTTCCGCACCATCGGCAAGATCCCGCCCACCTTGCTGGTCGACGAGGCGGACACCATCTTCAGCCCCAAGGCAAGCGGCGACAGCGAGATCCTGCGCGGCCTGCTGAACGCCGGGCACCAGCGCAACCGGCCCGCGTGGCGGATCTCCGGCCCGGAGCACAAGCCCACCCCGTTCCCCACCTTCGCGTTGGCCGCGATCGCGGGGATCGGTGACCTGCCGGATACGATCACCGACCGGTCGGTCGTACTGCGGATGCAAAAGCGCAAGCCTGGCGAGAAGGTCGCCCCGTTCCGAACGCGATACGCGGCGCCCGAACTCAACGTGCTGCGTGACCGGTTGGCCGCCTGGCTCGGGCCACTGCGCGGCACGGCTGCCCGCATGGTTCCGGCGATGCCGGTGGAGGACCGGGCGGCGGATACCTGGGAGCCGCTGGTCATCATCGCCGACCTGGCCGGCGGTCACTGGCCCGCTGGGGCTCGCGCCGCCTGCCTGGCCATGACTCGGCACGAGGCGGTCCAGGACGAACAGACGAGCCTCAAGACACGGCTGCTGCGCGACATCCACCGCATCTTCGAGCGGGCGAACAACCCCGAGGCCCTGCCCACCCTGGATCTGGTCGCTGCTCTGATCCAGGACGCGGACGCTCCGTGGGCGGAGCACGGCGCCAAAGGGATGAACGCCTACCATCTGGGCAACCTGCTGCGGGACTTCGGCATCGGCCCCGCCAACTACCGCTTCGACCAGGGCAGGCAGGCCAAGGCATATCTGCGCAACCGATTCCTGGACGCCTGGGCCCGCCACTGCCCCGACCTGATCCAGGCGGAGGCTCTACCCGAGCCCGCCCACGGCACCTCACCCGCCCGCCCGACGCAACGCAAGCCGCTCATGGACGGGCCGGCGGGTTCGCTGCCCGTCGGCCCGCCCGGAGGTCCCGCCGGACCGAAGCGAACTCTCTGACCCCGCCCGCGTATCGCACCTGGGCAGTAGTCCGCAGCAGTGCGTCGCATCCGTCCCCGCGCAGGTCAGCACGGCGACGGACTCTCTCACCGGGACGGACGTATCCGTACCTGCCCGGCCGTCCGTACCTGTGCTGACCAGGCACGCGACGCATGCAACGGATGCGACACCGCACCACTCCTGCCATTGGAGCACCACGATGCCCGACACCGGCACCAGCAACCACTACCCCCCTCGCCGCTGGGGATGGCTCGGCCTCGGCCGACGAACAGCAGCAAGCTGGAGCGTTCGAGCCCCTAACGGGGCTTCGTCCGCGCTTGCCCCCGCCCCAGGGGTGGCGGAGGAGGAGGCCGGGCGCCAGCGGGCACCCGAGCCGGAGGAGGGGGTGGCTGAGCCCAACGCCGCGTCCGCCGCCAACACTCCCGCCGTACACGATGAGCTGCCCGCCGAGCTCGCCGTCCCGCAGCCCGAGTCACCTGCCCGCACTCCGTTGCCCGTTGAGCAGCCCTCGTGGCGTGAGCCCGACGCCCCCGCGCTGCCTGCGCGGTTGAACCGCAAGCGCACCATCGAGAGGCGCGACCAGGAGAAGAAGATCCGCTTCACCCCGACCGCGGTGCGCATCATCGACGAGGCAGCCAAGCGGCGCCGTCAGAAGTTCGCCGGGTTCGTCGGCGACGCCGCCCTCGCGGTCGCGCTCGGCAAGGCGACCATGACCGGCAGCCCGGAGGACGATCCCATCCGCCCGCTGGTGGAGGCCGTCGAGTCCCACACCAAGGCGCTGAACCGGATCGGCACCAACCTCAACCAGATCACCATGGCCATCAACAGCGGAGCCGTCCCCGACCAGGCCGAGGTCGTACTCGACCACGTCGACCAAGCCGTCCAGCGCAACTACGAGTTGATGGACGAGCTCGTGGCGGAAGGCGGCGCTGGCCATGGTGCCTGATGTCTCCTCCGGCTCCGACACCCGCAGCCTGATCAACTACCTCTTCGGGCCGGGCCGCCGCGACGAGCACACCGACCCGCACATCGTGGCCGCCTGGGACATGACCGGCGCCCCCGACCCAGGCCGCGATCCCGAAGCCACCTACACCCAACTTGCCCGACGCCTCGACCACCACGTCGACCTGCGCACCCGCGAACTCGGCAAGAAGCCGCCGAAGCATGTATGGCACTGCCCGGTACGCACCGCGCCCGGCGACCGTTACCTGACCGACACCGAGTGGGCCATGGTCGCCCGCCGGGTCGTCGCCGCTACCGGTATCGCACCCGAGGGCGACGACCAGGCATGCCGGTGGATCGCCGTGCGGCACGCGGACGACCACATCCACATCCTCGCCACCACCGTGCGCGCCGACGGCCGCCGCCCGCGTACGAACCGGGATGGCTGGCGGGCGCAGCAGGAGTGCCGCAAGATCGAGGCCGAGTTCGGGCTGCGCCGCCTCAAGTCCGGCGACCTGACCGCCCCGAAGACGCCCACCGGGGCGGAGCGGGCCAAGGCCGAGCGCCTGGGCCAGGAGGTGACCACGCGGGAGTGGCTGCGCGAGCGGGCGTACGAGGTTGCCGCCGCGGTGCGCAGCATCGACGACTACTTCAGCGTGCTCACGTCGCTGGGTATCCAGGTCAAGCTGCGCGTGAGCGCCAAGACCGATGAGGTGGACGGCTACAGCCTGGCCGCCCCCGGTGACACCATCTTTTTCGGTGGTTCCGCGCTCGCCCCTGACCTGTCCTACAACCGCCTGGCCGAACGCCTCCCCACCCAGGACGTGCCCGACCGGCCCCAACAGGTGGCGGACCCGGCCGAGCCGTGGCGCCGTACGGAATCCGCTGTGCGTACGGCCCTCACCGCGCTCGACGCGGGCGACGACGCCACCGCCCAAGGCCACTTGGACGCCTTCGCCGACATCCTGCACAACGTGGCCCGCAACATCCCCGGCCCTCATCAGGCCGAACTGCAAGCAGCAGCCTCGGCGTTCAACCGCGCCCGCCGCTCCGTGATCCGCGCCGACCACCAGGCCGCCACCGAACTCCGCCAAGCCGCCAGGGAACTCACCCACGCCGCTAACATCCCAGGTGGCCTCGCCATAGCCCTCATCTTCACCGCCCTGCACCTGGCCCGAGCCGCCTCCAAGTGGCACGAGCAACGCGGCCACGTACAGCAGGCCGCAGCAGCCGAAGAAGCCTTCCGCCACCTCCAGGAGAGCTACCGCCAAACCGCCGAGCCCGCCCTGGCGGACCTCGCCCAGCGCGCCCCACGCCCCCAGACCATCCAGCGCTTCGAAACCGCCGTACGCCAGGCCATACCAGACCATGCCGACCGCGTCCTCACCGACGCCGCCTGGCCAGCCTTGGTCACCACACTTGCCCGCGCGGAATCCGCCGGCCACAACGCCCGGCGTCTCCTTTCCGAAGTGGCTGCCAGCCGAGAGCTCGACACGGCCGAACGCCCGGCCGAAGTCCTCACCTGGCGCATCACCGCACAGCCCAACAAGCGCGCACAGGCAGCGCGCACGCCAAGTACCCGTAGTGGCACTGCATCCATGCGAAAAGCGCCGAAAGCGACACGACCCGCGACCTCAACGATGAGCACGAATACCGAAGAACGCGGCCGACACCGGTAGCAGCATCGGCCTCAGGGAGCCGAGGCAGCCTGGCCCCAATCGGCAGTGCTGAGCCAGAACAGGTGCCCTCGCCGCTCGTCGCGGCGAGGGCATCAACTTGCCTGGGCGCCCGGTAGATCAGGCAGCTTGGCCCTTGCTCGTGGCTGCCGGTTCACCGGCCGGTGAGGTGATCAGTTGCCTGGCCCACGCTCGCACGCGCGCCAGGTGCTCGTCTCGGAGCCCGATGCGGGGGTCAGGTTGGACGAGCAGGGTCGCCGAGCCGCGGGTGGTGCGTTCTGCGGCCCACGCGTGGTCGAGGCCGGTGAAGTCGTCGTCGATCCAGACGGCGGGCGCGTCACCCAGCCAACTGTCTACGAAGTCGCGCTTCCAGAGGTAGCCGTCGGGATGGCTGGTGGTGATCTGTGGGCGCGGGAGATCCACGTACGGCAAGGACGGGAGGCCGAGGAGCGGGCCGATCAAGGTGGCGGCATCCCTGCGCCAGCTGGTGCACCAGACAGGGCTGACCAGGCCGGTTCGGAACACTTCCATGAGCAGGGGGCCGTGGTCGGGGTTGAGCCAGACGGCGACGGGGTCGTCGGCGCTTCGTCCGGCGGGGACGACGTCGTGCCGGACGTGCGTGGCCGGGGTGGCCCCGTCGTCGGCCGGGAACGGTATGAGGACTCCGTCGATGTCGAGGAGCAGGTAGGGCTGGCGCATCGGTTCCTCCCAGGAGCTGGAGCGAGGGTCAGAGCTTGCGGGCGCTGATCAGCAAGGTGGTGGGCCAGTGGCCGTGGCGGGCGTCGTGGAACTCCTGGGCTGAGGTGACCCAGAGGCCCACGCGGTCGAGGTGCGTCTCCCATCGGCCGGCGTCGAAGTCCCAGCGCGCGACGGGCAGTCGGGTGCGGTCCGGGAGCACGACGTGATCGCGGCGCGGCCAGTCGTCTGGTGAGGGACGGCGGCCGCCGCGCTCGGGGTGAGGCACCGTGAAGGCCAGAGTGCGGCCGGGCTTCAGGTGCTGGGCGATGGCCGGGAGCAGGAGTTCGGGGGCTACCAGGCCGATGGCGCCGAAGACCGAGTAGATGGCGTCGAACTGCTCGTCGCTGGCCTGCAGGTAGTGCAGGGCATGGCCGGCGACGAAGGTGAGGTTGCTGAGACGTCCGTAGTGGGAGCGGGCTCGGCGGATTTGAAGGCCGACGAGGTCGAGGCCGGTGACGCGTGCCCCGTGCCGGGTGGCGAGGTGGGCGGCGTTGTGGCCGGGGCCGCAGCCGAGTTCGAGCAGCCGCCTCCGTGGCAGGTCGTGGCCGAGGATCTCGGCACCTGGGCCGCTGCCGGGCCTGGTGGTCCATTCCATGCGGGCCGGTACGGGGAGTGCTCCGGCGAGGCCGACAGCGGTGCGCTGGAGCGCGTGTGCGTGCCAGGGGGATGCCTGAGCGAGCGGCATCTAGACCTCCAGGAGCCGGAGGGCATCGGTGAGGTGGCGGCGCACGACCTTGATGTACGCAGGGTCGGTGGCCGGGTCGTTGATCCAGCGGATGGCCTGCTCCATGAACCACTCCACCGCCCACATACGGTGCCAGCCCAGCGCCCAATTCTCGGCGGCGAGACCGCCCCGCTCGGCGAGGGCATCAGGGGTGCCGCCCTCGGTGACGTAGGTCTCCAGGAATACGCGCAGGCGTACGGGGTCGGGCTCCTCGAGGGTGCCGTGCCAACTGGCGAGGTCGAGAAGGCCGGGGCCGGTGAAGGCACGGGCGAAGTCCAGCAGGCGCCATCCGCGTTGGCCGATGTGGAGGCTGGTGGGGTGGAACTCGGAATGCACCCAGCCGAACGGCGCCACCGTCGTTCCGGCCGAGCGGGCTTCGGCGGCCTGGGCGAGCTGGTCGAGCGCGCTCTCGATGTCGTCCGCGTCCTGCCACCGCTCAGCCTTGCGAAGCTGATCGAGGTGATCCAGCGCCCTGCCGGGCAGGGACCGTAGGGCTTCTTGGTCGAGGACGGGCAGGGCGGCGGCGGTGCGGGTGTGGTGCAGGACTACGGCTGCGGCAGCGCCGTCGAGGTCGTCGGCGTCGCGGATAGGGGTTCCGAGATCTTCCAGCAGCATCCCGAGCCAGCCGTCGAGCACCGCGGAGGCATGGACCTTGGGGACCGGGACACCGAGGGTGTGGGCCAGGCGGAGGGCCTGGTCTTCGCTGTCGAAGGGCTTCTTGGCGTACTTGAAGATGGCGGTGGCGCCGTCGGGGAGCGTCAGGCGTTCGACGCCGGACATGGACCAGACGCGCACCTCTTCGCGCGCTACGGCGGACTGGCCGGCAGCGGTCAGCACGTTGTCCAAGAGTTCGGCGTTCAGGTTCGCGTCCATAGGTGGCTCCTGCGGTGGAGGGCGTCCGGGGCGGGCGAAGGTGCCGGCCCGCCCCGGAGCCAGGTCGGGTGCGGGCTATGTGGCGGGGGTCACGCGACGGGCGTAGACCTGCTCGATCCATCCGGCCTTGAACTGGGCAAGGTCGTTACGGAAGTTGGCCATCGAGGCACCGTAGGGCGCGACGACGCCACCGGACTGGTCCGGCACGGACTGGCAGCCGTGCACGAGCCGTCCGCCGAGCGCGGCGTGGGCCTTGATGGACTCGATGCGGCGGTGCTCGTTGAACCAGCCGCCGTGGTAGACCTCGTCGAGCATGCCGCCGGTCTCGTCGTCCAGGTCGAAGACGACCGAGGTGGCGGCGGGGAAGAACCAGCACGGTCCGACGTTCGAGATGTGCCCGTCCAGCTCGACCTTGTCCAGCGCCATCAGCGTGGCCGCCTCGCGCAGCATCCGCAGGTGGGCAGCGGTGATCTGCGGCAGCCCGAGAGCGGCGAGGTGCTCATCCCGAAAGAGGTACGCGTACACCTCGTACGCGGTGGCCAGGACCTGGGCCGCGTCCGACGTGGAGGTGGCATGGGCCTTCACGAAGTCGAGGGCGAGCTGCTCGACCGCGCTCTGCGTGGTCTCGTTCACGTCCAGGAGCTGGGACTTGACCAGCGTCCAGTCGGCGACGAGCCAGGTGTTGGACTCGAAGCGGAAGAAGTAGTCGGCCGGGTCGATGGTGATGCGCCGGCCTTCGACCTGGATGCCGGGTAGGCGGCTCCAGCGCTCGTCGAATGCCTCGGGCAGCTCGACCGTGATGGCCGTGGTGGGTGCCGTGTCGATGGTGGTCACCGGGGTCTCCGTTTCTGGTCGGCCAGGTTCGGGCACAGGAATGCCCGAACCCGGAGCGGGTGTACGCAACTTGGGGCCGCCCGGCCAAGTGGGGAGCCTGGATTCACGGTCGGACCTGGAACCGTTCCGAGCGGCTGATGATTAGTGAACCGCCGGTCACGCTCAGTGGGTACGGTGAAGGGCAGGCCAAGCGGTATACGCGGTTTACAGCCCGGAGCGGAGGCGATCGTGGCAGCGTCGAGAGAGCCCAACTCTCGTCTGCGCGAGACCATCGAGGCCGTCGGCTGCACCTTCGAGGCCCTCGCCAAGGACGTCCGCCGCGTCGCCGCGGAGAACGGCGAGATGCTGCAGACCAACAAGTCGGCCATCTCGCACTGGGTAAGCGGAGCCCGCCAGCCCACCGGGAGGACTGGCCAGTACCTCGCCGAAGCCCTCTCCCGCCGGTCGCAAAGGACCATCACTCAGGTCGAGATCGGCCTGACCACACCGGAATCCACGGCCGACGAACCGGACCAGGATCCGGTCGTTGCCGCAACCGACCTCGGCCGCGCCGACGTCGAACGACGCCGCTTCCTCGCCATCGCCGCCTTCACCACGGCCGGCGTCGCCATGCCCCTTGCTTACGACCACGAAGCCACCGCCCGCATGCTCCGCGCCCGTACTGGCGCGACCCTGGTGGGACCGGAGGACGTGGACGTCGTACGCCAGATCACCGCCGCCTTCAGCGCCGCCGACGAACGCCTGGGCGGAGGCCACGGCCTGACCACTGTGACCGCCTACCTCGCCGACACAGCCGCTCCCATGCTCCGCGCCCGCTTCCCGACCGAAGCCTTACGCCGGGCCGCCTTCGGGGCGGTGGCCGAACTCACCTACCTGGCAGGCTGGAAGCACCATGACCTCGGCCAGGAAGGCGCCGCTCAGCGTTACTACCAAGTCGGCTACCAACTCGCCTGCGAGGCCGACCCGCACGGCCATGCCGCCTGGATGATGCGCGCTCTTGCCCACCAGGCCCTCAGCCTCAAGCAGCCCCACCACTGCGTGGACCTCGCTGAAGCCGCCCTTGCTGGCGGCCTCGGCCACATCGACGGCCAGACCGAGGCCCTGCTTCACATCACCCACGCCCGCGCCTACGCCGCTACAGGCGAGAAGCCGGCCGCCGCACGCGCCCTGCTCGCCGCCGAGGACGCTCTCCTGCGCGACGACGGCCCTCAGCCCAGCTACTCCCGCGTCAGCGGCCCGGCCGCCGGCACCGTGGCTAGCCACACCGCCCGCACCCTGACCGACCTCGCCGACCACATCGGCACCGAGCAACAGCACCGCGACGCCCTGGTCCGCTGGGACCCCGTGAAGTACAAGCGCGTCCACGCCCTCACGTACGCCGACCTGGGTGACAGCCTCGCCGCCCAAGCCCGCGCCGACGAGGCCGTCGCCGCCTGGTCGCAGGCCCTGACGCTCATGGAAGGCATGACCTCCGACCGCACCCGCAAGGCGATCACCTCACTGCGGTCCACCCTCGCGATCTACCAGCGGCGCAAAGTACCCGGAGCCGCCGAACTCGCCCGCCGCGCGCGCGAAGCACTCGCCTAACATGCCCACCAACCGGCCGACGAAGGGACGCACAGTGGCTCAACCCACCACCGACGACCAGCCCAAAGCCCTCAAGCCCGCCCTCGAATCCATGACCCTGCTGGTCGCGGCCGTCATCGTCCACGACCAGGCCACCGATCGCGTCGTCCTCCTCCAACGCAGTGAGAACGCCAAGTTCGCCCAGGGCATGTGGGACCTGCCGGTCGGCAAGAGCGAGCCGGGCGAGCCGATCACCGAGACCGCGGTCCGCGAGCTGTACGAGGAGACCGGCCTGACGGTGAAGTCCGAGGCTCTGAAGGTCGCCCACATCATTCACGGTGCCTGGGGAGTTGAGGCCCCGAACGGCTTCCTCACCGTTGTCTTCGCCGCTCACGAGTGGACCGGCGAGCCCGAGAACCGTGAACCACGCAAGCACGCCCAGGTCCGCTGGGTCGCCGCCGACGCCATCCCCGACGAATTCGTGGACACCACCGCCAGCGCCCTCCGCCGGTATCTCACCGGCGGGCCAGAGGTCTCCCTCGACGGCTGGCATCGGTGAAGGCACCTCCAGTCATTCGAGGAGGCCGTCGTGAGCCGTGAACTGTCGACCCGTGCTGACGTCTGCAAGGCATTGATCGCCGACGGGACCCTGTGGGTGGACATGGCCGACGTCGATCGGACAGCCAGGTCAGTACCTCCTCGCATCTGAGAGCGCAGCGGCAGCGCTCTGGATGCTCCTGGACGCGTCTTCGAGTGCTGCCGGTAGATCTGCCACTCCCGTCAACCTACGTGCTGCGGAGGTCAACAGAGCGACGTTGTCCTGCAGGTGTGCGAGGTCGTCTCCTGCTTGCATCAACAAGGGTGCGTTGTCCTGTAGATGTGACAGGTTTCGGCTGGCTTCGTACACCATCCAAGCCGTGTCCTCTGAAATGCCCTGCGTGCGCACCAGCGTGCGTTCAAGGTCCTGTTTGAGGACCTTGACGAGTGAAGACAGCTCCGGCACCTGTTTTGCGATGGCACCCAGCACAGGAGCGAGCCGATCAACGTACTGATCCTGTGCCTCTTGGATCATCTCGACCAGCCGGGACTCGGTCAGTCCGCTCAACCCCACAAGGGCGCCCCGACCGTCGGCCTCGCGATCGCTCTTCCACTTTTCGAGGATCTCTACGGTGTACTTCTCACCATCCGCACCATCAACCCGCTTGTGATGCACATTGCATAGCAGCATCAGATTGGCGAAGCTGTTCCTGCCCTCCACGCTCCATGTGGAGTCGAATCGCTTCCCGCCCGGCTTCAGGGCGCGAATGTGGGCAATGTCCAAGTTGAGAACGGGCTCGCCGTCAATGAAGCGGATCGTCGGTGCTCCGCAGCGGGGGGCGTAGCAGCCGCCTCTGGCTAAGGTCATGAGCGCAGCGATGGTGGTGTTGTCGTACTTCCTGTGGGGCGCTTCCGTCACGGTGTCCTCCTCGGCTCGCCAGGGCTGCTTGGAACCATAGGGGCAGGCACTGACAACTGACTTGGGACAGCGTCTAGTTGGCAGGAAGCCTCTCGGCGCGTCTCTGGCTGCGGTAGCGGCCACGTGCGCGCCTCTATCCGTCGCCGTCCCGGTGAGTCCGTGGGCATGTGACTCAGCCCTGACCTGCATGAGTTCATGCCTCTCAACGTCCCATCTGTCCCGGACGAGTTGGCCGGTGACGAGGAGGGAGCGCCGGTCCAGGTTGGTCTCCGGCCAGGGCTGGCCGCATGCCTCGCCTCGATGCAGGCCGCGGAAGGCAGCCAGGCATTACGAGGCGTACAACCGATCCTCGGCCACGAACCAGAGGAAGTCGTGGTGACTACCGAGTCGTGCGCAGTTCTTGGCTGACCTAGCGATCAGCGACACGCTGTAGTGCTGCGAGCGGAAGCAACATGCTCATCATCGCAAAATTGATTACAAGCGGTGCGTATCATGACCATTCGTGGATCTCGTAGTACGCGTGCGTCAGGCGCTAAGAGAACAAGCCATCCATCCAACAGAGTTCGAGCGCTGCGCGTGCGCGCTCCTGCAATCGCGGTACCCGGGTCTGTCTGCAGTCGAGGGTGGTCATGACTTCGGTCGTGATGCCGACATCTACTTTCCCCTTGGCACCGACGACGTGGATGCCCGGGGACGGCTGCTGGTCACCACGGGTGATCCGGTGGCGAATCTACGCACCGGTCTCAGAAGAATGCGCGAGGAGGGCGTGCGGGCCGACCTGATTGTGGTGGCCTGCTCACGGGCAGTTGACGCGACTACCCGCGCGGCCATGGACCGGTTGTGTGCGAGACGCAGCCTCCCAGCACCGCACATCTACGCCCAGGAATGGTTCGTTGACCACTTCGTGCGTGAGCCGGCTTGGCGATGGAACCTTCTGCGCATCGCGGCGGACTTGGGTGCCCTGCTTGACCGCCCGCTCGAGGCACCGGACCACGTGACGGACCTGACCCCGCTCGTGGGCCGGGAGAGCACCCTTGCAGTGCTCGACAGTGAGGTTGATGCCGGTCGCGACACTGTTGTGGTCGGTGTCCCCGGTGTGGGAAAGACACGGCTTACGGCTGAGCTGGACCGCCGCGTCGTCTACCTTGAGCAGACGCAACTCGACCGACTCATCGACGAACTGTTGCAGGCCCGGCCTGATGCCGTCGTGGTGGACGACGCCCATGTTCGCCTCGACGACATCCGCGTTCTCCGGCGGGCTCGCCGCCAGGCAGACCTCTCATTCGTTATCGTCGCGCCGACCTGGCCTGACAGGGATGACGAGGTGATGTCAGCTCTTCCGGGGGCCGTCCGTGTTGACGTCGACTTGCTGGAGCGGGCCGACATGAACACGTTGGTCACCTCAGTCGGTGTGACCGGCCACCGGGCACGTGCTGTGGTTCTCGCTCAGGCGGACGGCAGACCGGGCTGGGCCCTTACGCTCTGTGAGTTGCTTGCCACGGGGGAGGGCGACAGCGTTGTAACTGGTAGGGCGCACCTGGCGAATGTGGAACGACATCTCCGGCGCGTCACTGAATCCGAGACGGCTGTGGACACCCTGGCTTGCGTAGCGGCCCTTGGAGGTGCGTCCACCGAGACGCTGTACGCGCTGGCGCCCCTCGTCGGCGAGCCGCCAGCCAGCATGTCCGGCCTGATGGAGCGGCTCGCGCGCAATGGCCTAGTTGAAACCGTTGGCGATGTCTGGCGCTTGCAGCCAGCACTGCGCGCGCCACTCGTAGCTCGGTGGTTCTTCACCACCCCTGCTGGCAGGCCATGGTCCACCGTTTGTGATGCCTTTCCAGAACGGGCTTCAGACCTCGCGTTGGCGGTGATGTCTGCTGCCCGGGTCTCTGACTCCCCCGCTGCTCGCGCGGCGGCGGCAGCCTGGATCCGTGCGCTGCCCGCGCCGACTGATTGGGATACCGAAATTTTCGCCGTGGTGTCGGAATACGCCCAGCTGGACCGACGGGCAGCTGAATTTGCCGTCGCGGCCGCCCACGCCGTTCTTGATGGGCCACGCGAGGTTCATCAGCTATCTGGAGTTTCCGTTGACCTTGCTGGTGACGCTGCGGTTCGACAACTGATCCAATCTGCAGAACAGTTTCTGCTGCCCGACGCTGTTTCCGGCCTACTCGACCTTGCTGTGGGTGACCACCGTCCGCGTCACTCCACGCCGCAACACCCGTTGCGCGTGTTGAGTGACTTGGCCGGCATCATCGACCCTGACTTCGGCACCGAGATCGAGATTCGCAGGCTCCTGCTGCGGTCTGCACTGGACTGGCTGCGTGCTCATCGCGAACCGTCGCATTGGGCCGTGGCGACCGAGATGTTGGCGAGCATCTTTACCGTGGAAGTGTCGGGAAACTGGACTGATCCCGGCGCGCCGAACACCGTTACCCTGAGCCGGGGCATCGACAGGGCGGAGAACTTGGCCCAGCTCATTTCCTTGTGGGAGCAGGTTGCGGCAGTTCTCGACGCAGAGGACGAACTGGAGAGACCCTGTGGATGCCCTCCGAGCGCGCTCGTTCCGCTGCTCGACCTCGCGCTCACCTGGCTACGGCTCGGCGAGGGGCACGCAACTGGCCATGCGGGACCCACAGATGAGCAAAAGCGCTTGGGGGTTGAAGGAGGGGGCCGCATCCTTGCCACGCTGTATCCCCTGCTCCAAGCCTCTCCTGGCTTGGCCCTACGCGCTCAGCGCATGCTCGACTCACTGCGCGAGCGCGATGGCACCGGGCGTGAACTCCCTTCGTTCAATGTTGATCCGGACCTGGAAGCCTTCGCAGGTCGGGGGTGGTGGAGTCACCTCGACGCTGCCGACGCTGCCGACGCTGCCGACGCTGCTGAGCCGGACCCGCCCCTCTCTGTGGAGGCCCTCGCACAGAAGATTGCAGAGCTAGGACCGTACGACGGAGTGGCGCGATTCGGTGAGCTGGCCGAGCAATCGGCGCTTGCCGGTGACCAGAGTGGTGGGATCTGGGTTGCTGACCAGATGGCACCCCTCCTGAGCGACCCAAGTGCCTGGTATGAGGCCGCTGCGACGTCCGGGAACCCGCTCCTGCTTCGCAGCGCACTGGGACAGTGGCTCAAGACCGATCCCACTACGGTCCCGAGGGACATCCTCGCCAGGTCTCTGGACAATCCGGACTTTCGTTCCGGTGTTATCAGCGTTGTGCTCGGACGCGCTGAGATCGACGAGTCCGCCGAGTTCGTGATCGCAGCGATGAGGAAGGAGGACGTCGGCCTACTCGACTCGCTGTTCGTACACGATGAGCCGGATGAGGTGCTGCAACGGCTGCTGCTGCACCCGATCGCCGCGATCGCCAGTAGCGCCGCCGTTAGCTTCGCCGTAGGCCAGCGTCATGGCCCCTCGCTGCCCGAGGTATGGCGACCGGCCTGGCGTGAGGCCGTACAGCACATGAGGGTGGAGGACCTGCCCCAGCACAGCCAATGGCGGGCCGGTCAGTTGCTCGGGCACCTGGCCGAGAGCGATCCCGATCTCTTCGAGGCATGGTTCACCGAACGGCTCGACGAGATGACCGACCGGGGCTTCTTCACTCCGCTCGAACCCCGTGGCTGCGAGGCTCACCTGGCAAGTCTTCCCCAAACACACCGATATCGGCTCGCCATCCGTTGTGCTGGCCTCCCCCGAATCGGGCCCAGCCCTCTCATCCAATTAGTTGGCCCCGATCGAGACCTGGCTGAACGTTTGCTCCGCGAAGGTGAAGTCACCGCCGACCGACTTCTCGAAGCGCTCTCCGGCCAGCGCAACGAAATCTTGGAGAGCCTCGGCCCTGTGCTGCTTGACCACGGTGTTCCTGCTGCTCACATCGCCGCCACAGCTGCGTGGTACGACACCTGGTGGGGCTCTGCCTCTACGAGGCACCAGGAACTCATCGACTACTTCACCACTCTCTCGACCCGTGTGCCTGCTCTCACTGCTGTCGCGGCTGCGGGCCGCGCGCAGCAGGAGTCGTTGCTGCGGGAGGCGGTGCAGAAGGAGCGGGCCGAGCGGGTGCGGGGAGATTGAGCGAGCGGGTAGTCCTCTCGGCAGGGAGGACGATCTCCATTGGGGGCAATGTGGGCGTGATGTTCACCATGGGTAGTTCGGGGCTGGTCAGCGGGGCGTCCAGCAGCTGGACCGAACATCACGCTGGCGAGTCCGGCAATCCTCTGACCAGGGAAAACCGGATCAAGCATGATCTCGGATCACCATTCGGCACGATCTTGCAGGCCCTCGTAATGCGTAGGTCTTGGGTGGGGCCGTGCCATAAAACGAGTGCGGCCGCCACCCCGATGGGGGGGTGGCGGCCGCACTGTTGCTGACGCTACGTCAGAGGATCGGCCGGGCGGTGCACACGCGGTGCACAAGGGGGCGGAAAGCAAGCGGGAACAGCGCGAACTGCTGAGCAGTCTTTTCGCAGGTCAACGCATGTTTCAGGATTCCCGCCCAGGTCACCCAGACCTGATCTTTAGATGTCGAAGTACAGCTCGAACTCGTGCGGGTGCGGCCGGAGCTGGATCGGCGCGATCTCGTACGTCCGCTTGTAGTCGATCCACGTCTCGATCAGGTCCGACGTGAACACCCCGCCTGCCTGCAGGTACTCGTTGTCCGCCTCCAGCGCTTCCAGCACCGCCGGGAGCGAGGTCGGGACCTGCGGGACGCTCGCGTGCTCGTCGGGGGCGAGCTCGTAGAGGTCCTTGTCGATCGGCTCCGCGGGCTCGATCTTGTTCTTCACGCCGTCGAGGCCCGCGAGCAGCAGCGCCGAGAACGCCAGGTACGGGTTCGACGACGGGTCCGGCGCGCGGAACTCCACGCGCTTGGCCTTCGGGTTCGAGCCCGTGATCGGGATGCGCATCGCCGCCGAGCGGTTGCGCTGCGAGTACACCATGTTGACCGGCGCCTCGAAGCCCGGGACCAGGCGGTGGTAGGAGTTCACCGTCGGGTTCGTGAAGGCCAGCAGCGACGGGGCGTGCTTCAGGATGCCGCCGATGTAGTAGCGGGCGGTGTCCGACAGGCCCGCGTAGCCCTGCTCGTCGTAGAAGAGCGGGACGCCGCCCTGCCACAGCGACTGGTGGACGTGCATGCCCGAGCCGTTGTCGCCGAAGATCGGCTTCGGCATGAAGGTCGCGGTCTTGCCGTTGCGCCAGGCGACGTTCTTCACGATGTACTTGAAGAGCATCAGGTCGTCGGCCGCGGCCAGCAGCGTGTTGTACTTGTAGTTGATCTCGGCCTGGCCGGCGGTGCCCACCTCGTGGTGCTGGCGCTCGACCTGAAGGCCGGACGCCTCCAGCTCCAGGGAGATCTCGGCACGCAGGTCGGCGAAGTGGTCGACCGGCGGGGCCGGGAAGTAGCCGCCCTTGTAGCGGACCTTGTAGCCGCGGTTGTCCTCCAGCGCACCGGTGTTCCAGGCGCCGGCCTCGGAGTCGATGTGGTAGAAGCCCTCGTTCGCCGCGGTGCTGAAGCGCACGCTGTCGAAGACGTAGAACTCGGCCTCCGGGCCGAAGTACGCGGTGTCGGCGATGCCGGTGGAGGCGAGGTACGCCTCCGCCTTCTTGGCAATGTTGCGCGGGTCACGGCTGTACTGTTCGCCCGTGATCGGGTCGTGGATGAAGAAGTTGATGTTGAGCGTCTTGTCCTTGCGGAACGGGTCCATCCGTGCCGTCGACAGGTCCGCGCGAAGTGCCATGTCCGACTCGTGGATCGCCTGGAAGCCGCGGATCGAGGAGCCGTCGAAGGCCAGCTCGTCGGACGGTTCGAACGCCGTCGCCGGGATCGTGAAGTGCTGCATCACGCCGGGAAGGTCGCAGAACCGGACGTCGACCATCTTGACGTCGTTGTCCGCGATGAACTTCTTGGCGTCTTCGGCGTTCTGGAACATCCACTCCTCCTACTCCCGACCCGGGAGGGACGGGCTTATAGCTCGTCGTGCGGCCAGTGCGGTGGCACACGCTGAGACCTGACCTTAGGCAGGCCGGATTTCTCTAGCATGACCCATTTGTTTCGCCGAAGTTAACCGGGCCGGAGTCGGGGCCGGGCAAAGGCCCCGCCTTCAGGTGGGTGAAACCGGGCGCAGTACCGTGTACGGGTGGACAACAGGCAAGCAATCGGATCGTGGCTCTCCGGGCCCCGTGCGGCGGCCGAGGACATGGGCGCCGAGTTCGGTCACCGCGGTGAGCGGCTTGGTCTGCCGGAGGCGGGACCGGGCTCCATCGCACCCCTCGGGCGGCGCTTCGGCGCCGTACTCATCGACTGGGGGCTGTGCCTCCTGATCGCATACGGACTGTTCGCGAACGGTGACCGGCAGGGCGTCGGGAACTGGGCGCTCGGCATCTTCCTCGTACTGAGCGTGCTGACCGTCGGAACCGTCGGCTTCACGCCCGGCAAGCGGATCCTCGGGCTGCGCGTCATCTCCGAGGACGGCGGGCGGCTCGGGGTCGTCCGGGTTCTCGTGCGCAGCGTGCTCCTGGGCCTCGCGATCCCGGCCCTCATCTGGGACCGCGACGGGCGCGGGCTGCACGACCGCCTCGCCCGCGCCGTACAGGTGAGGACCTGACCCGGTAAACGCAGACCAGGCAGACGGAGACCCGGTAAACGGAGACCCGGCAGACGGAAACGACCCGGTAGACGGAGACAGGGAAGCGGCCCGGACTGATGAGTCCGGGCCGCTTCCCTGTCTCGTACGACGCTTGTTACGACGTCTCGTCCGACGTCAGCGCGTCTTTCCGCCCCGCGGCATCCGCATGCCCTTCGGCATCGGCCCCTTCGGCAGCGGCATATTGCTCATCAGGTCGCCCATCGCCCGCAAGCGGTCGTTCGCGGCCGTGACCTGCGGCCCGGTGAGCACCCGCGGCAGCTTCAGCATCGTCGTGCGCAGCTTCTTCAGCGGCACCTGGCCCTCGCCGGTGCCCACGATGATGTCGTGCACCGGCACGTCCAGCACGATGCGCGCCATCTTCTTCTTCTCGGCCGCCAGCAGCGACTTCAGCCGGTTCGGGTTGCCCTCCGCCACCAGCACGATGCCGGCCTTGCCGACCGCCCGGTGCACCACGTCCTGGCTGCGGTTCATCGCCACCGCCGGGGTCGTGCTCCAGCCGCGGCCCACGTTGTCCAGCACCGCGGCCGCCGCGCCCGGCTGGCCCTCCATCTGCCCGAAGGCCGCTCGCTCGGCGCGGCGTCCGAAGACGATCGCCATCGCGAGGAAGGCCAGCAGGAATCCGAGGATGCTCAGATAAATGGGGTGGTCGATCAAGAAGCCGATCGCGAGGAAGACACCGAAGGTGACGATTCCCACAGCCGCGACGACAAGACCGACCTTCGAATCGGCCTTCCGGGTCATCTTGTACGTGAGGGCGATCTGCTTCAGTCGCCCCGGGTTCGCAGCAGCGTCACTGCTGTCTGTGTTTGCCTTCCTCGCCATAACAGGAAGTTTACGTGGCCTAGGAAGTGCGGTGGGCCACGGCCTCCACTACATGCTGCGCATCGACCCGGTCCTTGGCCCGGCGTCGGTCTTCGAGGACTGCCGTCCACGCGTTCCTGCGGGCCGTGCGCTGGCCGCTGCCAAGGAGCAGCGACTCCATGGCGCGCAGGGCATCGGTGACGGACGGGATGGCGGTAGCGCGTACTGGACGGACTGACGCGACCTGCATGTGGATGTCCCCCCTCGGGGTGAGAGACGAAGAGCGGGAGTCGTTCGGGGTGGTACGGAGAGCGGTGAGTCCTGTGCACAGAGCGAGCGGTGCGAGCTGTGCGTAAGCCCAGGGTCACTGATTGGTGTTACCAGTGCATGACCGAGCGGTCAAACACCGATGAAACCTTTCCGCGCGCGCCCAAACGGTGACGCGGCCCGTACGCCGCCCCCGACCTGCGGGGAGTGTACGAACCGCGTCCAATCGGCCATCACTGGCCGGTAGTTGCCTGTGCCCGAATTCACATGGTCTGGGGGGCGACGACCGCACCCCGGGCCTCCATCGCCTGCTGGTACAGCCGGCCCGCGCGGTACGAGGAACGGACCAGTGGACCCGACATCACACCGGAGAAGCCGATCTCCTCGGCCTCCTCCTTCAGCTCCACGAACTCGTGCGGCTTCACCCAGCGCTCGACCGGGTGGTGGCGTACGGAAGGACGCAGATACTGGGTGATCGTGATCAGCTCGCAGCCCGCGTCGTACAGGTGCTGCAGCGCCTCACTGACCTCCTCGCGCTCCTCGCCCATGCCCAGGATGAGGTTCGACTTGGTGACCAGGCCCGCCTCGCGGGCGCGCGTGACGACCTCCAGGGAGCGCTCGTAACGGAAGCCGGGGCGGATCCGCTTGAAGATCCGCGGCACGGTCTCGACGTTGTGCGCGAGCACCTCGGGGCGGGACGAGAAGACCTCGGCCAGCTGTTCCGGCACCGCGTTGAAGTCGGGGATGAGGAGCTCGACCTTGGTGCGGCCCGCCTCGCGCTCCGACGTCATCGAGTGGATCTTGCGCACCGTCTCGGCGTACAGCCAGGCGCCGCCGTCCTCCAGGTCGTCGCGCGCGACGCCGGTGATGGTGGCGTAGTTCAGATCCATGGTGACCACGGACTCGCCGACGCGGCGCGGCTCGTCGAGGTCGAGGTCGGCGGGCTTGCCGGTGTCGATCTGGCAGAAGTCACATCGCCGGGTGCACTGGTCGCCGCCGATGAGGAAGGTCGCCTCGCGGTCCTCCCAGCACTCGTAGATGTTCGGACAGCCGGCCTCCTGGCACACGGTGTGCAGGCCCTCGCTCTTCACGAGTTTCTGCATCTGCGTGTACTCGGGGCCCATCTTCGCCCGGGTCTTGATCCACTCGGGCTTGCGCTCGATGGGCGTCTGGCTGTTCCGGACCTCCAGGCGCAGCATCTTGCGTCCGTCGGGTGCGACTGCGGACACGTCCGGCTCCCTACGACTTCGATTCTTCGGCGGACCCCAGGGTACGCCCGTTATTTGTGTGGTCCAACGTGTGGACAACCCCAGGCCACAGGGGTGCATTCCCTAGACGGCGGCCTCGACGGCCCTCGGTCGCAGGTCTGCGTTCTCCAGTACGGCCCGCAGGTGCTTCTCGGCCACCGGAAGGACATCGGCGATCGTGATCTCACGGCCCAGCTCGTTCGTCAGCGACGTCACCCCCGCGTCCCGGATCCCGCACGGCACGATCCGGTCGAACCAGGTGTTGTCCGGGTTCACATTCAGCGCGAAGCCGTGCATCGAGACGCCCTTGGCGATACGGATGCCGATGGCCGCGAGCTTGCGGTCCTCGCGGCGCTGGCCGGCGTTGGAGGGGGCGTACTCCGGGCCGTTCAGCCGCGGGTCGAACTCCTCGTCCTGCAGACGTGGGTCGAAGTCCAGCGCGAGACCGCCGATCGCCGGGCGGTCCTCGACCGGGTCGCCAAGCACCCACACACCGCTGCGGCCCTCGACGCGGCTGGTCTCCAGGCCGAACTCCGCGCAGGTGCGGATCAGCGCGTCCTCGAGCCTGCGGACATGGGCTACAACGTCCACCGGGCGCGGCAGCTTCACGATCGGGTAACCCACCAGCTGCCCCGGGCCGTGCCAGGTGATCTTGCCGCCGCGGTCGACGTCGACGACGGGGGTGCCGTCCAGGGGACGCTCGCTGTCCGCTGTGCGCCGGCCGGCCGTATAGACGGGCGGGTGCTCCAGGAGCAGGCAGGTGTCCTCGATCTCGTCGGCGAACCGGGCGGCGTGGACCTCGCGCTGCTTCTGCCACGCCTCCTGGTACTCGACGGCTTGGTCGCCGAACCCCAGTGGTACGAACCGCAGCTCACTCACGGCTGAGCCTCCCTCGACCCTCACCTGCAGAACCTTCATCCTGCACTCATCACGCCCACGCCACTGTACGGCGGCTCGTGAGAGGCCGACGGGGCAGGTGCGTCCCGTCAGCGACTTCCCCAATCCTCACACGATCGGATGAATGTGGGGCGAAGGTGGCGGTCCGGGCGCGAGGGGCCGCTAAATTCACGCCGTTCCATGAGGGCTGCTCGCGGCCCGGAAGGCAGGAGACCGCACAGCTGATGACGGAACGACCCCCACAGCGCATCCCCAACCGCCAGCTCGCCGCGCTCATCGCAGAAGCCGGATTCTCCAATGCAGGTCTTGCCCGCCGAGTGGACCAGCTCGGGCTGGAGCACGGACTGGATCTGCGGTACGACAAAACCTCCGTGACCCGCTGGCTGCGCGGCCAGCAGCCACGCGGCACCACCCCCGCCCTGATCGCCGAGGTGTTCACCCGGCGGCTCGGCCGCAGGCTGTCGGCGCAGGATCTGGGGCTCGACGCCTGTGCGCCCGTCTACGCCGGTCTGGAGTTCGCGGCCACGCCGGAAGAGGCCGTGGACATCGTCAGCGGGTTGTGGCGCAAGGACACCGGCAGCCACGCGGAGCTGCGGAAGATCGCGTTCACCCCGGCCGGACTTGTCGTGCCGAGCAGGGACTGGCTGATCGGGCGGGCCGACGAACGGGTCAGCCGCGGGGAGGCCGTGCAGAACGGGACCGCCCGCGTCCCCGTGCAGGGCCGGGCCTCCGTACCCCGGCAGCGGTCCACCGACCGGGGGCCCGGCCAGAAGGTCTCCAACGGCGACATCGCGGCCCTGCGCTCGGTCGGCGAGCTCTTTCGCACCCTCGACCACGCCTACGGCGGCGGGCACGTCCGGCAGGCGCTGGTCCGCTATCTCGAGCACGAGGCCGAGCCGATGCTCCGCGGCACCTATGGGGAGGTCACCGGGCGGCGGCTGTTCGCCGCGGCCGCCGATCTGACCCGGCTGGCCGGCTGGACTTCGTACGACATCGCCGCCCACGGCCTCGCCCAGCGCTACTTCGTCCAGGCGCTGCGGCTCTCCCAGGCCGCCGGAGACCGTGCGTACGGCTCCTATGTGCTGGTGACCATGAGCCGCCAGGCGGTCTATCTCGGGCACGGCCGGGAGGCGGTGCAGCTGACGCGCGTCGCCCAGCAGGGTGTGGGTTCGTCGGCCCCGCCCCTGGTGCAGGCGCTGCTGCACGCCGTCGAGGCGCGCGGGCACGGTGTGCTCGGCGACGCGCGGGCGTGCACCGCCGCGCTGGTACGGGCCGAACGGGCGCTGGAGACGGCGCGGCCCGGGGACGATGTGCCGCACTGGGCGCGGCTCTTCGACGAGGCGCAGCTCGCCGACGAGTTCGGGCACTGCCACCGGGATCTGCAGCAGTACCGCTCCGCGGCGCAGCACGCGGAGCGCTCGCTCCAACTGCGCGCCCCGGCGTTCGCGCGCAGCCGGGTCTTCTGCCGCGTGGTGCTGGCCTCCGCCCGGCTCGGCCTCGGAGAGCTGGACCAGGCGTGCGCGCTGGGGGCGGAGGCGGCGCTGCAGGCGTCGGAGATGCGGTCGGCGCGGGCGACGGAGTATGTACGGGAATTCGAGCGGCGGCTGGAGCCGTACCGGGACGCGGCGGCGGCGCGGAACTATCGCGACCGGGTGGCAGCGCTGGGCTGAACCCGGGGGCGCCGCCGGTCCTCCGGATCCTCCGGCCCCCAGACCGGCCGGGTCCTCCGGCCCTCCGGTCCTCCGGATCCTCCGGCCCCCAGACCGGCCGGGTCCTCCGGCCCTCCGGCCCTCCGGCCCTCCGGCCCCCAGACCGGCCGGGTCCTCCGGCCCTCCGGTCCTCCGGCCCTCCGGCCCTCCGGCCCTCCGGCCCTCCGGCCCCCAGACCGGCCGGGTCCTCCGGCCCTCCGGTCCTCCGGCCCTCCGGCCCTCCGGCCCTCCGGCCCTCCGGCCCTCCGGCCCTCCGGCCCTCCGGCCCTCCGGTCCTCCGGACCGCCCGGGGCCTCCGGCCCTCCGGCCCTCCGGCCCTCCGGCCCTCCGGCCCTCCGGTCCTCCGGACCGCCCGGGGCCTCCGGACCTCAGGAACCCCCGCGACCCTCAGGGACTTCCGGATCTTCGGGACTTCCGGATCTTCGGGACTTCCGGATCTTCGGGACTTCCGGATCCTCGGGACTTCCGGACTTCCGGGACCTCCGGACCCACCGGACCGCCCGGGACCTCCGGATCCCCGGACCGCCCGGGACCTCTGGATCCCCGGACCGCCCGGGGCCTCCGGATCTCGGCGCCTCAGTCGCCGACGGGACTTTCCGCTGCCCGCCCGTCCCCTACGGCCTGGCGGCCGTGGGAGGTATCCCCATCCCGTGACTGGGGCTTCGCCCCAGACCCCGCACGGCCTTCGGCCGTGTCCTCAATCGCCGGACGGGCTTAATTTCCTGCCGGTGATTGAGGGGTGGGGGCCCCACGCCCGCAGGGGGAGGGCCCGGGGCGGAGCCCCGACCACGGCCCAGCCCCAGTAGCTACGCCACCGCCGACAGCGCGGCCGCCTCCGCATGGCCCGGCTGGACGCCGAAGTCCCGCAGGATCGCGTCCGCCGCCCTGCGGCCCGAGAACAGCGCGCCCTGGACCGTACTCGTATCGCGGTGGTCCCCGCAGACGTACAGGCCTGACAGCAGCCGTACCGGGCGGCGCGGATCGTGGGGCGGGGGCATCGCCGGGACCGCCTCCGGGTCGTGGTGGACCGCGAGCAGCTCCCAGTCGTCGGTCGGCGTGCCGTACAGCGTGGCGAGATGGGCGCGGACGGCCTTGTCCAGCTGCGGCGGGGGAGTCCCGAGCACGGTCGAGGAGATCAGCACGCGGTCGACCGGCGCGCGTGAGGGGTCGACCTCGCTCATCACGGTGGTGTGCGCGACGGGCCCGCTGCGGTCCGCGTCCAGTACCAGGGCCGGGTCGGCGAGCGGGGCCTCGGGCGCGGTGTGGTGGAGCACCGTGACCTGGTGGAAGCCCGGCACGCGCAGGCCCGGCAGCAGCTCGGCGGCCGCGCGGGCGCCGGTGGCCAGCACCAGGGCACGGCAGCCGAGTTCGCCGTATTCCTCCGTCATGACGCTGCTGATGGAGGCGTCGGTGACGCGTATCCCCGTGTGTACGGTGCCGGGCGGCAGGGCGGCCGCCAGCTGCTGGGGCAGTGCCGCCGCGCCGCCTTCCGGTACGCACATCCGGCCGCGTGCGAAGCCGCGCAGGGCCAGATCGGCGCACCTGCTCGAGGTGGTCAGCGCCGGGTCGCAGAGCAGTGAGGACAGCAGCGGGCGCAGGAAGCCGTGGACCGTACGGGCCGGCACGCCGCGGGCGCAGAGCGAGCCAGCCGTCGGCCGCTCGGGACGGGCCAGCAGGCGCTCCACCGGCGTGGCCGCGAGTCGGGCCAGGGACGCGCTGAGCCTGGCCTGGTCGAGCGGCCTGGGGGCGCTCGCGAGGGCGCGTGCGACGGTGAATGCTCCCCCTACGCCCCGGAGGGCGTGCGGGGACCCCCATCGTGCGCTCCCTGGTTCACCGGACCGCGCGACCACCTCTACGGTCCGCGCGACCACCTCTCCGGTCCGCTGGAGCCGCCCCCCGCTGTGCACGAGCACACCGGGCGAGAAGGGGCGCAGCACGACGTCCGCGAGCCCCTTTGTACGGTGCAGTTCGGGATACGAGGTGTTGAGCAACTGGCCGATGCGGTCGAGCCGGAATCCGTCGATCTCCTCGGTGGCCATCCTCCCGCCCACCTCAGGGGCGGCCTCCAGAACACTGACCTTGAGGCCTGCGCCGGTGAGTTGATGAGCCGCCGAGAGACCGGCGATCCCGGCCCCGACGATGACGACGTCCGCATGGTGAGCGGTGCTGCTGAGCACGTGCCCCTCCCCGAGGTCGGCGCGGCTGGTGGGAGGCTCATGCCCCCAACAGGACCCCGGAATGCCCGAGTTCGGACCGAGAGTAGGCAGCGGTGGCCGAACCGCGAGTCGCGCATGCGCTGGAGCACCGGGGCGCGGGGGCGCACACTTCTTCCCGCTGTTCCGCCCGCCCCCGCGGTCCGGGCACCGGACTACCGCAGTACCGCGCGGATCGCCTCGTCGATGCCCGGGAACGCGAACGAGAAGTCCGACTCCAGCAGCCGGTTGGGCAGCACCCGCTGACTGCTCAGCACATCCTCGGCCAGCTCGCCGAGAACGGCGCGCAGCACCGGCGCCGGGACCGCGAAGAACGCGGGACGCCGCAGCGCCCTGCCCATCGCCTCGGTGACCTCGCGGTTGGTGACCGGGTGAGGGGCCGTGAGGTTCACCGGACCGGACAGCGACTCGGTGTCCAGGATGTGCCGCAGCGCCGCCACTTCGTCGTGCAGCGAGATGTAGCTCCAGTACTGCCGGCCATTGCCGAGCTGCCCGCCGACGCCCGCCTTGAAGATCGGGAACATCCGGCCCCACGCCCCGCCCTTGCGCGCCACCACAAGCCCCGTGCGGGCGAAGGCGGTACGGATGCCCGCCTCCTCCGCCGCGGCGGCCGCCTCCTCCCACTCCACGACCAGATTTGGCAGAAACCCGTCGCCGGGCGGCGCGCTCTCGTCCACGGCACGGTTTCCGGTGTCGCCGTAGAAACCGACCGCGCTTCCGACGATCAGCACCCGGGGCGGTACGTCCAGGGAGGCGACCGCCTCCGCGATCGCGGCCGTGCCCAGCACCCGGCTGTCCCGGATCTCCTTGCGGTACGCGTCGTTCCAGCGGCGGGCGCCGATCCCCGCCCCGGCGAGGTGCACGACGCCCTCGCAGCCGGCCAGGCCGCCCACGTCGACGTACTGCCGGTGCGCGTCCCACTCCACCTCGTCCCCGGCCCGCGCGGGGCGGCGCACCAGGCGCACCACCTCATGCCCGTCCGAGCGCAGTGAGCGCACAAGTGCCGTACCGATGAGTCCGGTGGAGCCGGTGACCGCGATCCGCATGGGCACATCCTGCCCCCGTGCGGCCGCATGGCACAGTGACCGTCATGCCCGAGTCGCACATACGCCCCGCACTGCGCACCGACGAGGAGGCCCTCGGCGAGCTCGACCGGGAGACCTGGTCGCCGCTGCACGCGGTACAGCCGAGGCCGAGGCCGCCGTACGACAGTTTCTTCGACTCGAACCACCGGCCCGAGGACTTCCTCGTCGCCGAGGAGGCCGATGGCACGGTCACCGGCTACATCCGGCTGGTCCCGCCCACCCCGCTCGCCTGCAACCAGCATGTGCGGCAGATCCAGGGCCTCGCCGTGGCCGACCGGGCGCGCGGGGAGGGTACCGGGCGGGCGCTGGTGCGGGCGGCGTTCGACCAGGCGCGGCGGCAGGGCGCGGTGCGCATCACCCTGCGGGTGCTCGGCCACAACAGACCGGCCCGCGCGCTGTACGAGTCGGAGGGCTTCGCGGTCGAGGGCGTACTGCCGGGGGAGTTCTGCCTGGACGGGCAGTACGTCGACGACGTGATGATGGGCCGCAGCCTCACCGAGTGAGCAACGGCCCCCAGCCGGGACGGAGTTCTCACAGGTTCCCGAAGCGTTCCCAGAGTCGGGGGAAACGTTGCGCCAGCGCCTCGTCATTGTCGAAGTCGAACGGCGTCCCGGCCGGCTCGGCCGCCTGCGGCGCGATCCCGAGATCGGGCGCGACGACCCCGGTGAGCTGCTCGTACGTCTCGTCCGCCGCGTAGCCCAGCTCCTCGCCGTCCCCGTCGATGTCCTCGTCGAACTCATCGAGCAGCTCGGCCAGCGAGTCCGGATCGTGCAGCGCGCCCTCGAAGATCTCCCGGCCCTGCCCGATCAGCCAGCAGCGGAAGTAGTCGAAGGCGTCGTCGCTCGCGCCGCCGAGCAGCACCGCGGCCGCGCCCCACAGATCCCAGGTGTACGCGCGGTTGTAGCGGGCCTCGAAGTGCCGGGCGAAGTCCAGCACGGAGTCGGGGTCGAGCTGCAGCAGCCGCTCGACCAGCAGCTCGGCATGGTCCTCGGGGTCGCCCTCGGCGGCCTCGCGGGTGCTGTCGATGATCTCCCAGAACTCCGTCTCGTCCATCACGGGACAAGCATCCTGGTTGGCGGGGGGCGGCGCACGCGGAGCCACCGAAATGCTGACTTTTTCGAATGGCGGACAGGAGATGTCGGGTATCCGTGCGACTGTCGGCCCATGACGACGGACACACCGACGAGCACACCACTGACAGGGAAAGTCGCACTCGTCGCGGGGGCCACCCGGGGCGCGGGCCGCGCCATCGCCGTACAGCTGGGCGCGGCCGGAGCGACGGTGTATGTGACGGGACGTACCACTCGCGAGCGCGTCAGCGAGGTCGGCCGGTCGACGGAGACCATCGAGGAGACGGCGGAGCTGGTCACGGCGGCGGGCGGCGAGGGCATCGCCGTACCGGCGGACCATCTGGAGCCCGAGCAGGTACGGGCGGTCGTCGGGCGGATCGACCGCGACCACGGACGGCTCGACATCCTGGTCAACGACATCTGGGGCGGCAACCACCTGCTCGACTTCGACACGAGGATGTGGGACGTCGAGCTGAGCCGCGGGCTGCGGATGATCGAGCTCGGCGTGAAGAGCCACATCATCACCAGCAGCATCGCGCTGCCCCTGCTGGTGCGGCGGCCGGGCGGCCTGGTCGTCGAGGTCACCGACGGCACGGCCGAGACCAACAAGCGCTTCCGCGAGAACTTCTACTACGACCTCGCCAAGAACGGCCCGATCCGGATGGCCTTCGTCCTGGGCGAGGAGCTGAAGAGCGTCGGCGGCACGGCGGTGTCCGTCACGCCGGGCTTTCTGCGCTCCGAGGAGATGCTCGACATCTTCGGCGTCACGGAGGAGACCTGGCGCGACGCGACCGACAAGCAGTCGCACTGGGCGCTGTCCGAGTCGCCGGTCTATGTCGGCCGGGGGGTCGCGGCGCTCGCCGCGGACCCGGAGCGGGCCCGCTGGAACGGGCAGTCGCTCTCCAGCGGGCAGCTGGCGAAGGTGTACGGCGTCACGGACGCGGACGGCAGCAGGCCGGACGTCTGGACGTACATGGCGGAGGAGGCGGCGGGCGCGGACCCGTCCATGGCCGACTACCGGTAGAGCAGCCGGGGGTTCCCCCCGTTTCCGGGTCCGGTCATGGCCGGGCACGGACGGGGGGAACGCATTGTCCGGCAGGGTGTCCGCGCGGCAGGGTCTCCTCTGTAACCAGTACAGAAGTTGGAGAGCCCATGACGTCCCCGCTCATACGTTCCTTCTCGCAGCTCGAATCCCTGGATCCCGCGCGCCCCGTCGTCACCCTGTTCAGTGGTGGGCTCGACAGCTCGTACCTGCTGCTCCGGCTGCGCCGCATGGGCATCCGCGAGGTGCACGCCGTGAGCGTGGACATCGGGGAGGACGAGTCCAGCTCCTACAAACGCCAGGTTGCCGAGGCGCTCGGCGCCACCGTCCACATCCTTGACAGGCGCGCGGAGTTCGCCGGGCAGTACGTGGCCCCCGCGATCGCCGCGCAGGCGGTTTACCTCGGCATCCACCCGGTCAGCTCCACCCTCAGCCGCCCGCTGATCGCCCACGCCGCGGTCGACCTGGCCCGGGTACTCGGTGCCCAAGCCCTCCTGCACACCGCCAACCGGTCGCAGAACACCCTGCGCCGCCTCAACGGCGCCCTGTCGCTGCTCGGTTACGAGCGCGTCTTCGGCAGCCCGTACGATCTGGACCCCGTCACCCGTGACGACAAGCTCGTCGAGCTGCGCGCCGCCGGTGTTGATCTTCTCGCCGGGCGGATCGTCAGCGGCGACTCCAATCTGTGGTGCCGGGAGTTCGAGTCCGGCATCCTCGACGACCCCGAGATGCACCACGTCCCCGACGAGATGTACACCTGGAGCCGGCCGACCGCCGCTCCCTCGGACTGCGACACCGTGACCGTCACCTTCGAGCGCGGACTGCCCGTCGCCGTCGACGGTCTCCCGCTGCCGCTGACCGATGTGATCGACCAGCTCAACCGGCGGGTCGGTGCCTACGGACTCGGCCGCTACTCCGGTCTCGAACACCTCGACCACGGCGAGAAGGTCCTCGAGATCCGGGAGATGCCGGCCGCATGGCTGCTGCTGAGCAGTTACCGCCACATCGAGAGCGCTTGCCTGGACGCCGAACTCATCCGTGAGAAGCGGCACCTGGAGCAGGTCTGGGTGCGCGAGGCGCTCGAAGGCCGTTGGTTCGGCGAACTCCGCCTCGCCGTCCAGACGTTCATTGACGCCTGTGCAGCCCGCACGACCGGATCGGTGACCTGGCGGCTGCGTAACGGCGGGGCCGACACCCGAGCCATCACCGTTCCCGAGCCGCTGTACCTCCGTGACCGCGAGGCCTGGGAGGACCGGGCGATCGCCGCGGAGTCGGCGCCTTTCGCCCGTACCGAGGCGCTGCTCACCGCTGTCTGATCCGTTTCCGCCGACTGGCGGGTCGTCCGCCGGCGTCCTTGACCTTTCTGGAGCTCCCTTATGACCACTGCTGTCGCCCACACCGTCGCCCTCGACGCCGTCCGGAGCCTGGCCGGGCCCGGCGGCCACCTGATGCCCTCCGCCGCCCTGTCCACCCTCGCCGGAGTGTCTGCCGGTGACTGGGCCCGTTTCGCCGCGCACTGGGACGAGCTGACTCTCGACACCTATATGGCCGACGGCGGCACCTACCGGTACCGCCGCTACGGCCAGTTCGAGCTCGACGCGCAGGCGGGCGAGCTCACGTTGCTGCCCCACGCGCCCTACCGTCAGGAGTCGGAGATCAACCCGCTCAACGGCGGCATCGAGCGCTTCCTCGATCCGCTGACGGACTCGTTCGCCGGCGACCCTGTGCTGCGTTCGGTGCTCGTCGAGCTCGGCCGGATCTTCACGGCGGTGGACGGTACGCGGAACTGGAACGTCCAGCTCCACCCGTACCGGATCAACGCCTCTGCCGACGAGCAGGGTCAGCCCGCGCCCGAAGGCCGGCACCGCGATGGCGTGACGTTCATTACGTCGCTGATGATCAACCGCACCAACGTCACCGGCGGTGAGAGCGGCGTCTATACGGACGAGGGCGACCATCTGCTGACGACTACGCTGTCCGAGCCCGGTGACCTGCTGCTGGGCGACGACCGCCGCACCCTGCACTCGGTGACCCCGGTGCAGCCGGCGGCCCCCGATCTCGCCGGCCACCGCGACGTCCTGGTGATCGCCTACACGGCGCGCTGAGACGCCGCACGCCTCCGCACGTCTTCGTCCGAACATCTCCGCAGAACATCCTGTGCCGAGGAGCCCCATGACCGTCACCGCGGCCCGCCGTACCTGGCTGACCGATCTGCCCGTACTGCTGGTCGCAGTGGTGTGGGGCTCGAGCTACCTGGCAGCCAAGGGCGTCACCACCGGCCAGACCGTACTGGCGGTCCTGGTGCTGCGCTTCGCCCTGGTGCTGCCGGTCCTGGTGATCGCGGGGTGGCGGAAGCTGCGCGCGCTCAGCGGTGCGCAGATACGCGGGGCGGGACTTCTCGGGCTGGTCCTCGCCGGGATCTTCCTCCTGGAGACGTACGGAGTCGTGCACACCTCGGCGACCAACGCCGGGCTCATCATCAGCCTCACCATGATCTTCACGCCGATCGCCGAGAGCAGGATGCACGGCACCGGGCTGCCGAGGTCGTTCGTCGCGGCCGCGGGACTCTCCGTACTGGGCATCGTGCTGCTGACTCAGGGGGCGGGGTTCACTGAGCCGTCGTTGGGTGATCTGCTCATGCTCGGTGCGGCCCTCGCCCGCACCGTGCATGTGCTGGCGATGTCGCGGATGCGGTCGGTGCAGGGTGCGGACGCGATGTCCCTGACAACCGTTCAGCTGAGCAGCGCGGTCCTCGTCTTCGCCGTGCTGTGCGCGGTGCCCGGCACAGGCGCCATGCCCTGGGCCGCGGCGGCGGACTTCGGGCTCGGCGACTGGCTGTGGTTGCTGCATCTGTCCGTGTTCTGCACGCTGTTCGCCTTCTTCGTGCAGATGTGGGCCGTGCGGCGTACCTCCCCGTCGCGGGTCAGCCTGCTGCTCGGTACGGAGCCGGTGTGGGCGGCCGTCGTCGGCATCACGTTGGCGGGGGACCGGCCGGGGTGGCTCGGCCTGCTCGGGATCGTGCTGATCCTCGCCGGTACGGCCTGGGGGCGCACGGCCGCCGATCCCGTCGCGAAGACCGACCCCGCGAAGACCAACCCCGCGGGGGGCTGCGCCGCGGGCGGGCCGCCTGTCGCCGCGGAGCCCCAAGGTGCGCCGTCAGTCGTCGAGCCAGCCGAGGCGGACGGCACACACCCCGGCCTGAAACCTGCTGGCCGCGCCTAACCGTTCGGTCAGTTCGGAAACGAGGCGGCGGACCGTGCGCTCGGAGACACCGAGCTTGCGGGCCATCGCCTCGTCCGTCAGTCCACCCGACAGCATCCGCAGCAGTTCGCGGTGCCTGCCCGTCGGCTGCCACTCGGCGTCGCCCGCGAGGGCCTCGCTACCGGAGCCGGTGTCGGTCAGGACGTTCGCACCCGCCCAGCAGTGCTCGAAGATCCCCCGGAGTACCTCCACCAGGGTCTCGCTGCGCAGCACGATCGCCGCGATGTCCCCGTCGGCGGACACCGGCGCGGGGACGACCGCCAGGGACCGGTCCACCACGATCAGCCGCAGGGGCAGGGTGTGAGCCGTCCGCACCTGGGCCCCGGCAGCGGTCAGCCGGCGCAGATACGCCGTCATGTGCGGCACGGCTGCCGCGGACCCCAGATGAATGGTCCGTATACGTACGCCCCGCCCGAGTGCCAGGCGGTCCCGCTCCAGCCCCGCCTCGATCATCCCGGCCTGCAACGCACGGCCCGGGTGCAGCGACAGCACCTCGTCCTCGACCCGATGCGAGGCGTCCTCCAGCGCGGCGGACACATTGGCGGTGCCCGTCACCACCTCCATGTGCACGGAGGACAACTCCCTTGCGTGCACCGGCTGGAAGTCCGCGACGACCTGCGCCAGCGCGGAACGTGTCTGCTGCACGGCTGCCAGCAGGGAGCCCGTGTGGCGTTCCTCCTCCAGGAGCAGATTACGGAGCGCCGTGTCGGGCGCGAGCGCGGTCCAGCCGCTGCGCGTCTCCGGGGCCGGTACGAACAGGTCGAGGCGGCTGAGCAGTTGGAGGGCCGCCGCGAAATCCGTGCCGCTCCAGCCGCGTTCGTCGGTGAGCAGTTCCGGTCTCCATGCAGCGTCGTCCAGAGCGATCCGGTACAGCTCCTGAGCCCTGGCCCGTGTGTCCACGCAAAACTTCTCTCCGCTGTTGTGGGCACGCCCCCCCCCGCGCTCCCTTCGATGATCATAAGAAAGGCCCAGGGCCGTTACCAGGTGCGTTCCGACATGCGGACGGTCGTCTCACGTCAGGAACCTCCGACTCGGCGATCCCGGCCCGTCCGCCCCCGGCCATGGCCGGTCCCGGAACAACGCTGGGCATAGCCGCAGGTGAGGCGGCCGGAACATGCTGAACCCGACACATTGATCAACATCCGGTCGTTTTCTTCCAGGGGGTTCCCGTGTTTGTTTCCCATGCGGCACCGCATGCACGACGCTCGTTCGCCGAGCCTGCGCGGCTGACGGCGACCGTGCTCCTCGCGCTCGGGGCGTTCGCCGTGAACGGTGCCGAGCCCACGGCGCCGGCACTGGTCGCGACGGCCGCGGCGGGCGCGGTTGATTCGACGAGCACGGCGAGCACGGACCGCTCGTTCATCTGGGGCTGATCCCGTGACAGCACAGCCGGTGGTGGCGGTAGTGGCACCCCTGACCGGTCCGCGGGCCGCCTGGGGGGCCGTACTCCTCAGCCAGGTCGAGCAGGTCCGGGCCATGGGTACCGGCGCCGTCGAATGGCACGTCCACGACGAGACCCCCGGCGCGACGGACGCCGTCGCAGTGGGTGGCTACGCGGCCGTCATCGGCCACAGCGATGTGAGCGCCGCCCGGGACGCCCTGCCCGCCTACCGCGCGGCCGGACTCGTCTGCCTGCTGCCGTTCGTCCAGGCCGGCGGCTGCGCTCTCAGCTGGATGCCGGACACGGACGCACTCGCCCGCGCCATCATCGAGGGCGCGAGCGCGCTCGGGGCCGGCACCCTGTCGGTCGTCCACGGCGACGGCGACGGCTGGCCCGAGCTGGCCCGGCAGGTGGGCGAGGAGGCCGCCGCCGCGGGCCTGGAGAGCGGCGGGTCCGCCGCACTCGCCGTCCTCGCCCCGCAGGACCGCTTCGCCCGCCTCGTGGCGGTGACAGACGTACGAGGGCCGGTGCTGACCGTCGCCGACTGCGGGCTGGGTTCCTTCGCCGCGCTCGCAGAGGCTGCCCGTGACCGGACGGTGTGGGCGGTCCATCCGCAGATGTGCGCGGTACGGCGGGCCAGGACCGCCGTGACCGCACTGGCCCAGGCCCTCGTGGATGCCCCGGCCGTGCGCGGCCACGCCCTGTCCGCCGCCGTACGTGCCCGTTCCGGGGTGCTCCTGGCGGCGGGCGGAGGCGTGGTGGGCGACGGCTGGCGTGTCTCGCGCCTGCACGTCGTGTGCCCGGCGCGGGACCCGCACTGAGTCACGGTCAGGGCCACGGTGACGGGGCACGACCCCCCGGCCACTCGACGGACGGGCCGCGGCGCCCCGGACGGAAAACGGGACGGGCCCCCGCGTCGCCATGAGCGGGGCGCGGTCAGGGGCGCCCCGCGGTCCCGCGACGGGAACGGGACGGCAGCGCCGTACCGGCTCGTCAGGTGTACAGACCGCCCATGCGAGCCACTGCCTCCGCGAAGCGCTCGCGGAGCTCCGGCGGCCCCAGGACCTCCACCTCCGGTCCCAGGGACAGGAGTTGGGTGTACGCCACATTCGCGGACTCCACCGGCAGCGTGACCGTCACCCGGCCCTCCTCGTCCGCTGCCCCGGCTGCCTCCAGTGCCTCGCGCGCGGCGGCGCGGTCGGCGACGTACGGCAGCCGCTTGGCCCCCGCCTCCGAGAGGCGCACGACCACCTCGCTACGGAGGATCGAGCGCGCGAACTGGGTCGCCCGCTCCGCCCAGAACCCCGGCAGATCGAAGCCCTCGTCCCGTTCGAACCGCTCATCGCCGAGCGTCACCGCGGTGAACCGGTCGATCCGGTAGACGCGGACCGTGCCCGTGCCGCCGTCGGCGCGGGCGCACAGATACCAGGCGCCCGCCTTGAGCACGAGGCCGTACGGAGCCAACTCCCGCTCCACCTCGGCATCCTGGCGCCGGTAGCGGGCGGACAGCAGCCGGTCGTCCCACACCGCCTCCGCGACGGCGGGCAGCAGCTCGGGCGTCCCGGGCTCCTGGTACCAGCCGGGGGCGTCCAGATGGAAGCGCTGAGCCGCCGAGTCGGAGGCGTCCCGCAGGGAGGGCAGCAGAGCCGCGGAGACCTTCAGGCGCGCCGCGGACGCCGCGTCCTGAAGGCCCATCTCCCGCAGCGCGCCCGGCAGCCCGGAGAGGAAGAGCGCCTCGGCCTCACTGCGGCCCAGCCCGGTCAGCCGGGTGCGGTAGCCGCCGACCAGCCGGTAGCCGCCGGCCCGCCCCCGGTCGGCTTGGACCGGAACACCCGCCTCGGACAGCGCGAGGGCGTCCCGGGTGATGGTCCGCTCCGACACATCGAGCTCGCGCGACAGCTCGGCCCCGGTCATGGAGGGCCTTGCCTGGAGGAGCAGCACCATCTTGATCAGCCGGGTAGCGCGCATGGCCCCATGATGGCCGAGCGCGGGATGGCCGATGGGCGCGGGGATGACCGATGGGCAACGACGAAACCCCCGGCGGCCGTCGGGCCGCCGGGGGTCACTCAGGGCCCATCTACAGGCCGTAGCGCTCGCGCGCCTCCTTCACGGCCGAGGCCGGGACCTCGCCGCGCCGGGCCAGCTGGGCCAGCGCCGCGACCGTGATCGACTGGGCGTCGACGCCGAAGTGGCGCCGGGCCGCCGCACGCGTGTCGGAGAGGCCGAAGCCGTCCGTGCCGAGCGAGGAGTAGTCCTGCTCGACCCACTGGCTGATCTGGTCGGGGACCTGGCGCATCCAGTCGGACACGGCCAGGACCGGGCCGGGAGCGTCCTCCAGCGCCTGGGTGACGTACGGGGTGCGCTGCTCGCCGCGCAGCAGCGCCTCCTCGGCCTCCAGCGCGTCCCGGCGCAGCTCGCCCCAGGAGGTCGCGGACCAGACGTCGGCGGCGACTCCCCAGTCGGAGCTGAGCAGTTCCTGTGCATCGAGGGCCCAGTGGATCGCCGTGCCCGAAGCGAGCAGCTGGAGCCGCGGGGCGTCCGCGGTGGCGGCCACACCCTCCTTGAAGCGGTAGAGACCGCGCAGGATGCCCTCCTCGACGCCCTCCGGCATCGCGGGCTGCACCTTCGGCTCGTTGTAGACCGTCAGGTAGTAGAAGACGTTCTCCGCCGCCGGACCGTACATCCGGCGCAGACCGTCCTTGACGATGACACCGATCTCGTACGCGAAGGCCGGGTCGTAGTTGAGCGACGCCGGGTTCGTTGACGCGATCAGGTGCGAGTGGCCGTCGGCGTGCTGCAGGCCCTCGCCCGTCAGCGTCGTACGGCCGGCCGTCGCGCCGACGATGAAGCCCTTGCCGAGCTGGTCGGCCAGCTGCCACATCTGGTCGGCCGTGCGCTGCCAGCCGAACATCGAGTAGAAGATGTAGAACGGGATCATCGGCTCGCCGTGCGTCGCGTACGACGTGGACGCGGCGATGAAGTCCGCCATAGCGCCGGCCTCGGTGATCCCCTCGTTGAGGATCTGGCCGTCCTTGGCTTCCTTGTAGTACATCAACTGGTCGCGGTCGACCGGCTCGTACGTCTGGCCCAGCGGGGAATAGATGCCGGCCGACGGGAAGAGCGACTCCATGCCGAAGGTACGGGCCTCGTCCGGGACGATCGGCACCCAGCGTCTGCCGGTCTCCTTGTCCCGCATCAGATCCTTGACCAGGCGTACGAAGGCCATCGTGGTGGCCATCTCCTGCTTGCCGGAGCCCTTTGCGAGCGCCTTGAAGCCGCGCTCGTCCGGCTCGGGCAGCACCACCGCACGCACCCGGCGGGCCGGGGCGGGGCCGCCGAGGGCGGCGCGGCGCTCGGTGAGGTAGCGGACCTCGGGGGAGTCGGCGCCGGGGTGGCCGTAGGGCACCAGGCCGTCCGCGAAGGCGCTGTCCGGGATCGGGAGCTCGAGCAGGTCGCGCATGCCCTTGAACTCGTCGATCGTCAGCTTCTTCGTCTGGTGATTGGCGTTCTTCGACTCGAAGCCCTTGCCGAGGGTGTAGCCCTTCACCGTCTGCGCGAGGATCACCGTCGGCGCGCCCTTGTGCTCGACGGCAGCCCTGTACGCGGCGTACACCTTGCGGGCCTCGTGGCCGCCGCGGGAGGTGAAGAAGCACTCGGCGATCTTCGCGTCGCTGATCAGCTTCGACAGCTCGACGAGCGCCGGCTCGGCGCCGAAGAAGTGCTCGCGGATGTACGCCACGTCCCGGGTCGCGTACGTCTGGAACTGTGCGTCCGGCACCTCGCGCAGGCGGCGCACCAGCGCGCCGGTGGTGTCGAGCTGGAACAGCTCGTCCCAGGCGGAGCCCCAAAGCGACTTGACGACATTCCATCCGGCGCCGCGGAACTGGGCCTCCAGCTCCTGCACGATCTTGAAGTTGGCGCGGACCGGGCCGTCGAGGCGCTGCAGATTGCAGTTGATGACGAAGGTCAGGTTGTCGAGCCGCTCACGGGACGCGAGGGCGAGGGCGGCGGTCGACTCGGGCTCGTCCATCTCGCCGTCCCCGAGGAAGGCCCAGACGTGCGAGTTCGAGGTGTCCTTGATCTTCCGGTTCTCCAGGTAGCGGTTGAAGCGTGCCTGGTAGATCGCGGAGAGCGGGCCGAGGCCCATGGAGACGGTGGGGAACTCCCACAGCCAGGGCAGCCGGCGCGGGTGCGGGTAGGACGGGAGGCCGTTGCCGCCTGCCTCCTGCCGGAAGTTGTCGAGCTGCTGCTCGGACAGGCGTCCGTCGAGGAAGGCGCGAGCGTAGATGCCGGGGGACGCATGGCCCTGGATGTAGAGCTGGTCGCCGCTGCCGTCGCCCTCCTTGCCGCGGAAGAAGTGGTTGAAGCCGGTCTCGTAGAGCCAGGCCGCGGAGGCGAAGGTGGCGATATGGCCGCCGACGCCGAAGCGGGAGCCGCGGGTGACCATCGCGGCCGCGTTCCAGCGGTTCCACGCGGTGATGCGGGCCTCCAGCGCCTCATCGCCGTCGAAGGCAGGCTCGGCGGCGGTGGGGATGCTGTTGACGTAGTCCGTCTCCAGCAGCCTGGGCACGGGGACCCCGGCGCTCTCGGCGTGCTGGAGGGTACGGCGCATCAGGTACGCGGCGCGGTGCGGGCCCGCGTGCCGGGTGACGGCGTCGAGGGACGCCGCCCACTCGGCGGTTTCCTCGGCATCGCGGTCCGGGAGCTGGTCGAGCTCGCTCGGAAGCTTGCCTACGGGGTCGGTCATGGTCGCCGCCTTCCGGACAGGAGGGGGGTGGAGAAAGGGGGGCCTTGTCTGGCAGGACAGGGCGAGGAGTTGGTGAACCCCGGGGCAACTGTAAGTCTCTGATCGATGATCGATCAAAGGTTGGGCGAAATTGGCATGCGGTGCCGCGAAATGGGGCACTCGGTGCCGCGAGAAATGGGTGCATTCCGGGCGCGATGGTGGCGGTGCGCCGGTCACCGGGCTTGATCCGGTGACCCGGCGTGACCGTCCTTGATCCCCCAGGCTTTGTCCGGTGAACCCCCAACGGGCGTCTCGGGGTGAGATTCAAGCCCGCCTGAGGGCGAAACCGGTGCGATTCAAGCCTGTCCGGCGTTTGAGGACGGAACTGTTGACCGGCGGCGCGGTGCGCGCCCCATCAAGCCCCGGCGTTTGAGGACGACCGGACCGCGGCTCGGCCGACCGCGGTCGTCCACCGGGTTGAACCCGCACCGCGCCCACAGCACGCCCCGCATGTCCCGGTCCCTGGTGCTCGATCGCCTGCTCGCTGCCGGTGATCTGATCGGCCACCGCGGCTTCCTCCTCGTTCCCCACGAGCCGGACAACTACTCCCCAGGATAGGAGCGGGCAGCTCCCGACGGGGGCGGCAGGAACGGGACGGGCTGAGCACCTCGGGTGATCGCTGCAGCCGTGGTGGAGAACGAGCGGTTCACTGCCAGAGAATCAGGCTGAACGGGGATAAATTGCCGGTCCATGACGCAGCAGAAGACCGGCACTCTGGGCAGCGCCTCCGCCCCGGAGCACAGCCAGGACACAGCTGATCCCCGCCGGCACGACTCCTCGCCCGGCAGTCCCGGCAGCCCTGGCAGTCCCGGCGGAACAGCCCGCGCCCTCGCCCGCGCGGCACGGTACGCCGACGCCTGGACGGCAAAGAAATCCATCGTGGCGCTCTACGCGGTCTGGTCCCTGACCCGGCTCGGCATGCTGTTCCTGCTGGTCCAGGACAGCATCGGCGTCAGCAATGTCTCGGACGAGGTGAACTTCCTCTACCCGCGCTGGTACCAGCAGCTGACCGACGGCTCGTTCCCGGTCAATGACGTCACCTGGCAGTACCCGCCGGGCGCCGGTCTGGTGTTCCTGTTCCCCTCGACGCTGCCGTTCCTCGACTACTTCAAGGCGTTTCTCGTCCTCACCCTTCTCGCCGACGCGATCGTCACTCTGGCCCTGGCCCGCCAGGGCCGGAGCCTCGCCGGGGCCTGGATGTGGACCGGCGGACTGCCGCTGCTGCTGAATGTGCCGCACGGACGGTTCGACATCCAGGTCACGGCCCTCGCCGTGCTGGCCCTGCTCAGCGCCCGGCGCCACCCGCGCCTCGGCGGCGTGTTCGCCGCGCTCGGCGCCATGATCAAGGTCTGGCCGCTGCTCACCCTGGTGGGCACGGAGAGAGGGCACACCAGCCGGCAGGCTTGGCTGTCCGCCGCCGCGGCCGCGGGCGCGCTGCTCGCCGTACTGGCCCTCGGCTTCCGGCACAGCCTCGACTTCCTGCAGCAACAGGGCGCCAGGGGCGTGCAGATCGAGTCACTGGGCGGGACCGTGCTGTCGCTGATGCGGGCATCGGGCATGCCGATCTGGGTCGAGTCCCGTTACGGTGCCCTGGAGTTCAGCGGCGCGCACGTGGCGACCGTCGCCCAGCTGTCCATGCTGCTCACGGCCGCCGCCTTCGGCTGGCTGATGTTCTGGCGGGGCAGAGCCGCGCAGTGGACCACCGCGACACCGTTCGACGCCGCACTCGCCGCCGTCCTGCTGTTCACCGTCACCAGCCGGGTGATCAGCCCTCAGTACCTGGTCTGGCTGCTGGGCCTGGCCGCGGTCTGCCTCACTTCCCGGCACACCACCCAGCGCCCGGTGGCACTCGTGCTGCTGGCCGCGAGTGCCGTGACCGCCCTGGCCTTTCCGACCTACTACCTGGACGTCATGTACGGCTCGGCGCTGGGCATCACGCTGATGGTCGTACGCAATGGTCTGCTGGTCACGGCTGCCCTGCTCTCCTGCCAACGCCTGTGGAAGGCAACGGCGGCTACGACGCACACGGCATCCACGGCACCCACCGCGCCAGGCTCCGCAACCGCGGCAGGTCCATCTGCTCAGCCATCCCATGATGATGAGCCAGGCCAGGACGCAATTCCAGATGCTGCTGGTCAGCTCCAGCAAGTAGCCCCGCCCTCCCGCCGACGCTGAGCCGCGTCGGCGGGAAGGAACACTCGGGGTGCCTGGGCGCCCCGGCGGCACGGTAGCCGGGGTCCTGCCAGGGCCGGGCTGCGCCTTCCGCCACAGACCCGCGAGGCAGTGCTACACGCCGAGCAGCTCTCCGAAGAACTCGCACAGCATCGCGTCCGCCGCCTGCTTGCTGATGAACTCCGCGCCCCCGAACCGGTACACGTCATAGCCCTGGAGCCGATACGCCGGTCTTCCCGCACCATCTCCGCGTACAGGTCCGGCGCTGCCTCCCCATTGCGCGAGTAGTGCTGCTTCCCCTCCAGCTCCAGGACGTACCGGCGGCCACCGGGAGCGAGCAGCAGGAAGTCCATACGCTGACGCACGAGCACCTGCCCCTCCGCCCGCTGCATCCTCTGCTGCTGAGTGAGCGGGTCGTAGTGGAGAAACACCTGCGGTAGGAGAGCAGGGATGTCATCGAATCCCTTGCTCACAGAGAATTGCCAGTATGAGTCCAGCATCAGCTGTTCCGGCTCGTGGAGGGATCCCACCAGCCGGTCCCGAAGCGCTTTGCGCAGCGCTTCCACCGGAAGCGCATAGTTGCCGGCGAGGCTTCCGCGGAACCGGCGATCGGTCAACAGCAGCCGGAGGGTGTGGGCGATCAGATTGACGGTGCCCTGGTGTGCGGCGACGAGCACCAGGCGCAGGTGTTCCACTATCTCCGTATTGCTGAGGTTGGATTCGTGAGAGATGAGCCGTGAGGCAAGGTCGTTGCCCGGCCCTCACGCCCGCGGCGCGCAGCCCAACACGTGCGCCTTCACCAGCGCACCGATCTCCGGGTCACGGCGGCGAAACGCCTCGACCAGCTCCTCGTGCTCCTCCGCGTACGACTTCTGCACCGTCCCCAGCCACCGGATCGACAGCGCCGTGAACACCTCGATCCCCAGCCCCTCCCAGGTGTGCAGCAGCACGCCGTTCTTCGCCGCCCGCACCAGTTCCCGGTGGAATCCGACCGTGTGCCGCACCTGAGCGGCCGAGTCGCCCGCCCTGTCCGCCGCGTACAGCCCGGCCACATGCGGCTCCAGCGCGGAACAGTCCTCCGCCAGCCGCCCCGCCGCCAGCTCGGCCGCGATCTGCTCGAGGCCTGCCCGTACGGGGTAGCTCTCCTCCAGGTCGGCGGCCGTGAGGCTCCGTACACGTACACCCTTGTTGGGCGCCGACTCGATCAGCCGCAGACTCTCCAGCTCCCGCAGCGCCTCGCGCACCGGCGTCTGGGACACCTGCAGCTCCGTCGCGATCCGCCGCTCGACGATCCGCTCGCCGGGCTTCCAGCGGCCGCTGACGATCCCCTCCACGATGTGCTCGCGGATCTGTTCGCGCAGCGAGTGGATGACGGGCGGGGTCATGAGGGCTCCTGGGGAGGGCAGCGCGGACCTTGTCATTATTGCCGCCGAGACGAAGCAGGCTATGCCGTCGCCCGGAACGCTGAGCGCTGACCGCGGTCAAACCGGCGTGCCCGGCACGGGCCTTGGGCGCGGAGGGCGGGGCGTGTACATGAATGTGCCCCTGTCCGGCGGACCGGACAGGGGCACATTCACAGTGCTGGAGCCTTACAGGCCGAGCTCGACCTCGAACTCGCCGGCCTCCAGGATCTCCTTGACGCTCGTCAGGTAGCGGGCGGCGTCGGCGCCGTCCACCAGACGGTGGTCGTAGGAGAGCGCGACGTACGTCATGTCGCGGATGGCGATGGTCTCGCCGAGCTCCGGGTGGTTGATGACCACCGGGCGCTTGACGGTGGCGCCGATGCCCAGGATGGCGGCCTGGTTCGGCGGCACGATGATCGTGTCGAACAGCGCACCGCGCGAACCGGTGTTGCTGACGGTGAAGGTCGCGCCCGCCAGGTCGTCCGGGGTGATCTTGCTGGAGCGCACGGCGCCCGCGAGCTCCGCGGTCCTCTTGGCGATGCCGGCGAGGTTCAGGTCGCCCGCGCCCTTGATGACCGGCGTCATCAGACCCTTCTCGGAGTCCACGGCGATGCCGATGTTCTCCGAGTCGAAGTACGTGATGGTGCCCTCGTCCTCGTTGATCCGGGCGTTGATGACCGGGTGGGCCTTCAGCGCCTGGGCCGCGGCCTTGACGAAGAACGGCATCGGGGACAGCTTGACGCCCTCACGGGCGGCGAAGGCGTCCTTGGCCTTGGCGCGCAGCTTCATCAGCTTGGTGATGTCGACCTCGACGACCGAGGTCAGCTGGGCCTGGCTGTGCAGGGCCTTCATCATGTTGTCGCCGATGACCTTGCGCATCCGGGTCATCTTGACGGTCTGACCGCGCAGCGGGGACGGCGCGACGGAAACGCCCGGGGCCTTCGAAGCGGCGGCGGCCGGAGCCGGAGCGGCGGCAGCGGCCTTGGCGGCCTCCGCGGCGGCGACGACGTCCTGCTTGCGGATACGGCCACCGACGCCGGTGCCCTTGACCGTGGACAGGTCCACGCCGTTCTCGGCGGCGAGCTTACGGACCAGGGGGGTCACGTACGCGTCACCGGCGTCACCCGCGGCGGGGGCCGCCGGAGCAGCCGGGGCCGGAGTAACGGGCGCGGGGGCCGCCGGAGCCGGAGCGGGAGCAGACACAGGTGCCGGTGCCGGTGCCGG
>NZ_JAGGOI010000054.1 GCF_018614585.1 Streptomyces sp. ISL-1
GGGCCGCCGGCGCCGGAGCAGCGGCCGCGGGGGCCGGAGCCGGAGCGGCGGGAGCCGGAGCCGCGGCCGGAGCGGCACCCGGGGCGCCGATCACGGCCAGCCTGGCGCCGACCTCTGCCGTCTCGTCCTCGCCGACCACGATCTCCAGCAGCACACCGGAAGCCGGGGCCGGGATCTCGGTGTCGACCTTGTCCGTGGAGACCTCGAGCAGCGGCTCGTCGGCCTCGACGCTCTCGCCGACCTGCTTGAGCCAGCGGGTGACGGTGCCCTCGGTGACGCTCTCGCCGAGCGCGGGGAGGACGACGTCCGTACCGGTGGCGCCGCCCGCGGGGGCAGCCGCCGCCGGAGCCGGTTCCGGGGCCGGAGCGGCGGGCGCCTGCTCGGCCGGAGCCGCGGGGGCCGGGGCCGGAGCGGCCGCGGCCGGAGCGGCCGGGGCCTCGGCGGCGGCGGGGGCCGGAGCCTCGGCAGCGGCACCGCTGCCGTCGTCGATGACGGCCAGCTCGGCGCCGACCTCGACGGTCTCGTCCTCGGCGACCTTGATGGACGCGAGGATGCCCGCGGCGGGGGCCGGGATCTCGGTGTCGACCTTGTCGGTCGACACTTCGAGCAGCGGCTCGTCGGCCTCGACTCGCTCGCCCTCGGCTTTCAGCCAGCGGGTGACAGTGCCCTCGGTGACGCTCTCGCCGAGCGCCGGAAGGGTTACGGAAACCGACATGGTTTCAGTTGCTCCTAACGGATGGGGTCTCCCCAGCTCGCGCGGAGCGCCGAGCGAGGGGACGTGGAAGTGTCGTCGCGCCCGAGGGGCTCAGTCGTGGGAGTGCAGGGGCTTGCCCGCGAGTGCCAGGTGGGCCTCGCCGAGCGCCTCACTCTGCGTCGGGTGCGCATGGATGAGCTGCGCGACCTCGGCCGGCAGAGCCTCCCAGTTGTAGATCAGCTGAGCTTCGCCGACCTGCTCGCCCATACGGTCACCGACCATGTGGACGCCGACCACGGCACCGTCCTTGACCTGGACGAGCTTGATCTCGCCCGCGGTCTTCAGGATCTTGCTCTTGCCATTGCCCGCGAGGTTGTACTTCAGGGCGACGACCTTGTCCGCGCCGTAGATCTCCTTGGCCTTGGCCTCGGTGATGCCCACGGCGGCGACCTCGGGGTGGCAGTACGTCACCCGGGGCACGCCGTCGTAATCGATCGGAACGGTCTTCAGACCGGCCAGCCGCTCTGCCACCAGGATTCCCTCGGCGAAGCCGACATGCGCGAGCTGCAGCGTGGGGACGAGGTCACCGACCGCCGAGATGGTGGGCACGTTCGTCTGCATGTACTCGTCGACCAGGACAAAGCCGCGGTCCATCGCGACGCCCTGCTCCTCGTAGCCGAGACCGGCGGAGACGGGGCCGCGGCCGACGGCGACCAGCAGTACCTCGGCCTCGAAGGCCTTGCCGTCCGCGAGGGTGACCCGCACACCCTCGGCGGTGTACTCGGCCTTCTCGAAGAAGGTGCCCAGGTTGAACTTGATGCCGCGCTTGCGGAACGCGCGCTCAAGAAGCTTCGAGCTGCTCTCGTCCTCGACCGGCACCAGGTGCTTCAGGCCCTCGATGACGGTGACGTCGGAACCGAAGGACTTCCACGCCGAGGCGAACTCGACGCCGATGACGCCGCCGCCCAGCACGATCGCGGACTGCGGGACGCGGTCCATCTTCAGCGCGTGGTCCGAGGAGATGATGCGGTTTCCGTCGATCTCCAGGCCCGGCAGCGACTTCGGTACGGAGCCGGTGGCGAGGAGGACATGACGGCCCTGGACGCGCTGACCGTTGACGTCGACAGAGGTGGGGGAGGACAGCCGCCCCTCACCCTCGATGTAGGTGACCTTGCGGGAGGCGATCAGACCCTGGAGACCCTTGTACAGGCCCGAGATCACCTCGTCCTTGTACTTGTGGACGGCTTCGATGTCGATGCCCTCGAAGGTGGCCTTGACGCCGAACTGGTCGGCCTCACGTGCCTGGTCGGCGATCTCGCCGGCGTGCAGCAGAGCCTTCGTCGGGATACATCCGTTGTGCAGGCAGGTGCCGCCGACCTTGCCCTTCTCGATCAGGGCGACGTCCAGGCCCAGCTGAGCTCCACGCAGCGCCGCAGCGTAACCGCCGCTACCACCGCCGAGGATCACTAGGTCGAAAACGGTGCTGGCGTCGTTCGCCACGTCACGTCCTCCATGCATGTGCGCCGGTCGCCGGCCTTCGATGACCGGGCGGCGGCTGGTGTTCGGCCGCTGTTTCGTCGGCCCTGTGGTGGGGGCCCTGTCCTGCCGAGAACCCATCTTCGCACTTGTTGACGGGAGGCGGGACGCGGGGCCGGAGTCTGGGACGGCCCATCGACCGTCCCAAGGGGTTACTGGCCCGTACGAAAGAAAGTACGGATTCCGTTGAAAGCGAACGTAACAACACTTACGGCCCCGGACGTATGCCCGGGGCCGTACAGAGATGAACGCCTCAGTCCCCGGCCTCAGCCCAGATCGCCGGCGGCGGTGCGCTCGGCGAGCTTGACGAGGGTGCGGACCGAGGAGCCGGTGCCGCCCTTGGGGGTGTAGCCGTACGGCGCACCTTCGTGGAAGGCCGGGCCCGCGATGTCCAGGTGCGCCCAGGTGATGCCCTCGCCCACGAACTCCTTCAGGAAGAGACCGGCCACCAGGCCGCCGCCCATCCGCTCACCCATGTTGGCGATGTCGGCGATGGGGGAGTCCATGCCCTTGCGCAGCTCGGCGGGGAGCGGCATCGGCCAGGACTGCTCGCCGACCTCCTCGGCGATCTCGTGGATGGAGGTACGGAAGGCCTCGTCGTTGGACATGATGCCGAAGGTGCGGTTGCCGAGAGCGAGCACCATCGCGCCGGTCAGCGTCGCGACGTCCACGATGGCGTCCGGCTTGTCCTCGGAGGCCCTCCACAGCGCGTCGCCCAGGACCAGACGGCCCTCGGCGTCGGTGTTGAGCACCTCGACCGTCTTGCCGCTGTACATGCGCAGGACGTCGCCGGGGCGGGTGGCCGAGCCCGACGGCATGTTCTCGGCGAGCGCGAGCCAGCCGGTGACATTGACGGCGAGGCCCAGGCGGGCGGCGGCGACCACGGCGGCGAACACCGCGGCGGCGCCGCTCATGTCGCACTTCATCGTCTCGTTGTGGCCGGCCGGCTTGAGCGAGATGCCGCCCGAGTCGTAGGTGATGCCCTTGCCGACCAGGGCGAGCGTCTTGGCCGCCTTGGAGTGGGTGTAGGTGAGCTTCACCAGACGCGGCGGGTTCTGCGAACCCTGGCCGACGCCGAGGATGCCGCCGAAGCCGCCCTTGGCGAGCGCCTTCTCGTCGAGCACCTGCACCTTGATGCCGTGCTCCTTGCCGGCGGCGGTGACCGCGGCGGCGAAGGACTCGGGTGTGAGGTCGTTCGGCGGGGTGTTGATCAGGTCGCGGGCGCGGTTGATCTCCTCGGTCAGCGCGATCGCGCGCTCGGCCGCGGCCTTGTGCGCCTTGTCGCGCGGCTTGGCGCCGAGCAGGGCGACCTCGCCGAGCGGCAGCTTCGCCCCTCCCTCAGAGCCTCCGGCCTGGGAGGTGCCCCCACCGTTCTTGGAGTCCTTCGCGTCCTTGTCGCTGCCCCGGTAGACGGTGAAGGCGTACGCACCGAGGAGCGCGCCCTCGGCGATGGCCTCCACGTCCTCGGCCGCCTCGACCGGCAGAGCGAACGCGGCCTTCTTCGAGCCGGTCAGCGCACGGGCCGCGGCGCCCGCGGCACGCCGCAGCGACTCGGCGTTGTACGCCTCGTCCTTCTCCGGCACCGCGCCGAGGCCGACCGCCAGGATGACCGGGGTCTTGAGCCCGGAAGGGGCGGGGAGCTTGGTCACCTCGCCCTCGGCACCGGTGGCGCCGAGGGTATCCAGAACGGAGGCGAGCTTTCCGTCGAACGCCTTGTCCACGGCCTCGGCGCCGGGCGCGACGACCGGGCCCTTGGCGCCCTTCGCGACGCCGACCACGAGGGCGTCGGCGCGCAGCGTCGCCGCGCCGGCAGTGCTGAGAGTGAGAGCAGTCACGGTGGTGAAATCTCGCTTCCGTTGAGTTCCGGGGCCGTAAGGGGGTGGATCGACACCCCACGCCGGACAAGAGCCTACGCGCGGTCACATGGGTCGCTCACTGCGGCGGCGGTTCACTCGTCCGTGCCGCGGGCCCCGCGGCACATCGGGCCCGCTGCCGCGGAGGCGTCGGCGGGCTGCGGGGCGGGCTGTCGGGCGAGGCTGCCGGGCGGGCTCGTCTGTGCTCTGCTTTGCCGTGCGACCGCGCACCGCGCGCCGCCACACCGCGCACTGCCCCGCCCGAAGCCCGAGCCGTCGGGCCGTTCACCGCGTCGGCCCCGCCGCCGGCACCGAGAACGGCCGTGGGGCACACCCTCCCGCACGCACTGGAGCCGGCCCTGTGAGACGCGTACCGCTGCCGCTCCTGCTCCTCCTCTTCCTCTTCGTGCCGGCGGGCTGCACCTCCCCGCCCGACGGCAAGCCGCCCGCCGATCGCTGGCGGCCGGAGCCGGGCCTGGCCTGGCAATGGCAGCTCAGCGGCAAGCTCGATCCGGCCGTGGACGTGCCGGTGTACGACATCGACGGCTTCGACCACCCGAAGTCCGCGGTCGACGATCTGCACCGCCGCGGCCGCAAAGTCATCTGCTATCTCTCCACCGGCGCGTGGGAGGATTTCCGCCCGGACGCCGCGAAGTTCCCGAAGTCCGTTCTCGGCCGCGGCAACGGCTGGGACGGCGAGCGCTGGCTCGACATCCGGCGTACGGACATCCTCGAACCCCTTATGGCCGAGCGCATCGACATGTGCCGGGCCAAGGGCTTCGACGCGGTCGAGCCCGACAACATGGACGCGTACGCCAACCCCACCGGCTTCCCCATCACCGCGACCGACCAGCTCCGCTACAACCGCCTGATCGCCCGCCTCGCCCACGACCGTGGGCTGGCCGTGGGCCTGAAGAACGACCTCGACCAGATTCCGCAGCTGGTGGGGGACTTCGACTTCGCGGTCAATGAGCAATGCGCGCAGTACGACGAGTGCGAGCGGCTGACGCCGTTCATCAGCGCGGGCAAGGCGGTCTTCCACGTCGAGTACGAGCTGACGACGGATGAGTTCTGTCCAGGGGTCCGGCGGCTGAAGCTCAGCTCGATGCTGAAGAAGTACGAGCTGGGGGTCTGGCGGCAGCCCTGCTAGCGGCCGAGCACCAGCGCGACCAGGCAGACCGTCGCCGCCGTCTCCGCCAGCGCGCCGAACACGTCGCCCGTCACTCCGCCGAAGCGTCGTACGCAGTGGCGCAGCAGGAGTTGGGCCGCGCCGAGGCCCGTCAGTACCGCCAGCGCGTGGTGGACCGCGCCGCCGTAGCCGCCCGCTGGCGCGCCCGCCGCCGCGCAGGCCGCGGTGACCAGGGCGGCGACGGCGAGCCCGGTGCGTACGGGAACGACTTGGGCGACCACCGCGCCCAGGCCTTCGGGGCGGGCCGCCGGGACGCCCTTGCGTGAGGCCAGGGTGAGGGCGAGGCGCGCGGTCACGCCCGAGACCGCGGCGCCCACCGCGCCGTACGTCCAGCCCTCGGCGTACAGCTCGGCCACCGCCGCGACCTGGGCGAGGAGCACGAACAGCAGCGTGATGACCCCGAACGGCCCGATGTCCGACTGCTTCATGATGCGCAGCGCGTCCTCGGCAGGCTTTGCACTGCCCAGGCCGTCGGCCGTGTCGGCGAGGCCGTCCAGATGGAGGCCGCGGGTGAGCGCGGCCGGGACGGCGACCGTGGCTGCTGCGGCGAGCAGCGGGCCGGAGCCCAGCAGCGTCATCAGACCACCGGCGCACCCGGCGAACAGGCCGACGACCAGCCCGGCCAGTGGCGCCGACAGCATTCCGGCGCGGGCCGCGGCGCGGTCCCAGCGGGTGATGGGAACCGGGAGCGCGGTCAGGGTGCCGAAAGCGAAACGAATGCCGTCGCGTATGCCATCGCGTATGCCGTCACGTGCGCCGTCGAAAGGAGTCATCGCGCGCAGGCTATCCGGGCCGGAGTGACGGTAAATTGCGCATAACGCGCAAATCGGGAGCGGGTGGCATGGGATGGGTCACTGGTTTTACCGCAACATCGTCGAGCCGGGAAAGCTCCCGATGCTGCTCGCGCTGGCCTCCTTCGTCATCACCTTCCTGGCGACCCGTACGATCACCCGGCTGATCAGGGCGGGCAGAGGGCCGTTCAAGAACGTGTCGCCCGGCGGCATGCACATCCACCATGTGGTCCCCGGCGTCATCCTGACCGTGATCGGCGGCTTCGCGGCGCTGGGGAGCTCCGAGCACGGCCCCTCCGCGGCGATCTGCGCGGTCATCTTCGGGATCGGCGCGGGCCTCGTACTCGACGAGTTCGCGCTCATCCTCCATCTCGACGACGTCTACTGGACCGAGCAGGGCCGGCAGAGCGTGGAGGTCGTGGTGCTCACCGCCGCCCTGGCGCTGCTCGTTATCAGTGGCTTCTCACCGCTCGGCGTCAACCAAATGACCCCCGACGAACGCCAGGACCGCGCCTCGCTGATCGCGACACTGGCCGTCAACTTCCTCCTTGTGCTCGTCGTGCTGTTCAAGGGCAAGCCGCGGATGGCCCTCATCAGCGTTCTGCTGCCGTTCGTGGCGATCTTCGGGGCGGTACGGCTGGCCCGGCCGGCCTCTCCCTGGGCGCGCCGCTTCTACCGCAAGCGGCCCAAAGCCCGCGCCAGGGCCCGGCTGCGCTCCTTCCACCACGACCTCCGCTGGGACCGGCCGCGGCGCAAGTTTCAGGACCTGATCGGCGGCGCGCCCGACCGGCTGCCCGTACGCAAACGCTGACGCCTGCGTCGCCGCAGCAGCGTCGAGAGCGCGCACACCACGAGCACCGCCGCGATCGCCGCGAGATGCTCCTTGCCCGCGAGGTTGTTCTTGACCAGTACCTCGACGACCATCGACACGATCAACAGCGCCACGGTGAACCAGGCCCTGAAGCGCCAGCAGACGACGACCGCGAGCCCGACGACCGCAGCCGACGGGCCGGTGTCGACGATCTGCGCGTCGGAGGCGGGCAGCCCGAAGAGACCGTCGGGGCCGAGCGCGATGCCGATCCGCGCGTACGTCGTCCCGGCCAGCGTCGACACGTACGCGATCACCAGCGTCCGCCACCGGCCCAGACAGATCTCCGCGACCCCGAACACCAGCAGTACCTGCGCCAGCGCACCCCACACCGGCAGATCCAGCGCCGGTACGAACAGCGACAGCGGGGTGCGCAGCAGGGCCACCCAGAGCGGGTCCTCGGCCTCGACGAAGCCGATGTCGTGGACCAGGCCGATACCCCACGACTGGTTCTGCACCAGCTGGAAGAGCGCCGTGAGGCAGAACGCCCCGAGCGTCATCGGAACGGCCCGCCACTTCTTGGTGACGAGCGCCGTCCGCAGGGTCGCGTACAGCGGCCCCCACTCGCGGCGCGCGAAGGCGCTCACCCTTGTCAACGACCGGTCTCCAGATGTCTGCGGTGCATCCACTTGGGCAGCCCGGGCGCCTCCAGGAAGCCCTCGGCGCGGCCCGCCGCGAGGCCGATGCGCAGCAGGTCGGCACTCTTCTCAAAGAGCATGAAACGTGGCTCCCAGATGGGTCGGTACTTGGCGTTGGCGCGGTACAGGGACTCGATCTGCCACCAGCGGGAGAAGAAGCTGAGGAGCGAGCGCCACAGCCTCAGCACCGGACCGGCGCCGAGCTTCGAGCCACGTTCGAAGACCGACCTGAACATCGCGAAGTTCAACGACACCTGTGTGATCCCGATCTCATCGGCGCGCTGAAGGAGTTCGATGACCATGAACTCCATCAGGCCGTTCTCCGAGTCCCGGTCACGCCGCATGAGGTCGAGCGAGAGCCCCTGGGGCCCCCAGGGCACAAAGCTCAGCACCGCACGCAACTGGCCCTCGCCGTCCGTGCATTCGAGCATCACGCAGCGGCCGTCGGCCCGATCGCCGAGCCGCCCCAGCGCCATCGAGAAGCCCCGCTCGGTGGCTCCGTCGCGCCAGTCGTCGGCGCGCGCGAGCAGTATGTCCATCTCCGCCTGCCCGATCTCCTCGTGGCGGCGGATCCGCACCTCGTACCCGGCGCGCTCGACCCGGTTGTAGGCCTGGCGCACGGTCCGCATCGCGCGGCCGTCGAGCGTGAACTCGTCGGTCTCGACGATCGCCTCGTCGCCCAGCTCCAGCGCGTCCAGGCCGTGGCGCGCGTAGATGGTGCCCGCCTCCTCGCTGGCCCCCATCACGGCCGGGATCCAGCCGTGTTCACGCGCCTCGGCGAGCCAGGGGTCGATCGCGCCCGGCCAGGCCTCCGGGTCGCCGATAGGGTCGCCCGACGCGAGCGAGACTCCGCCCACCACGCGGTAGGCGACGGCGGCCTTCCCGGTCGGGGACCAGACGACGCTCTTCTCGCGGCGCAGTGCGAAGTAGCCGAGCGAGTCCCGGTCGCCGTGGCGTGCCAGCAGCGCGCGCAGCCTCTCCTCGTCGCCCTCGGTGAGCGGGTCGACGACCCGTCGGGAACGGAACGCCGCGTACAGCACGGCGAGAAGCAGCAGGGTGGAGAGGACGTTGATGGTGACGTTGACCCACCCGGGTGTGCTGATCCCGGCGAAGAGGGAGTCGTCGGCGGCCAGCGACACCAGTCGCATCGCGCCGTAGCGCCAGCGCTCCAGGAAGGTGGAGTGGCCGGCCGAGGTGTTGGTGGCGGTGACGAGTATCGCGGCGAGCAGCGAGGTGACGAGCAGCCCGCCGACCGCGACGGCCGCGGCCAGCTTGGGGTTGGCGCGGTCCCCCTTCGCGTAGAACTCCCGTCGCCCGAGCACCAGGGCCAACACGAAGCCGGCCGTCAGGGCGAGCGAGATCCAGTTCTGCGTGTGCTCACGGACGTCCGGGTCTACGGCGATCGCGAGGGCGAAAAGCAGCAGGAAGATTCCGGCCAGTACGGAGTTGAGGATCCAGGCGGCCCGCTTGCGGCGGCGCATGGTGATCGCCAGGAAGAGGGTGAAGGCCCCGGACGCGAAGCCCGCCGTGAGCAGATACGGCGTGAAGAAGTCGTCGATGTTGTGCCGCCGAAGGTCCTGGCCGAGGGAGACCCAGACGGCGCTCAGGAGGTTGACGAAGGTCACGGCCCGCAGATACCAGACGGCGAATGCCGCGCTGCGCCGCGAGCGGACGGTGCTTCGGCCCGTGCTCCGGCTCGTGGCTGTACCCGTACCCGTACCCGTACTTGTACCGGTACCTGTACGCGTACCTGCTCCCGCACTTGTACGTGTACTCGGGCGCGCCTCTTCGGTGGACAAACGGACCTCTCCCATGAAACGTGATGATATGGGGCGTCACACGTCGTAGTGGGCGAGGGGTGGCCGCCCGGTCGGAGCGGCCGCACCGGCCCCGTCAGTCCGTTTCGCTCTCCACCGGCTCCGTGCGCTCCGGCAGTTCGGCCGCGAGCGCGGCCGACGCCTGGACGAGGGGGAGTGCGAGCAGCGCCCCGGTTCCTTCCCCCACAGTGACGCCGTGATCGAGCAGCGGGTTGAGCGCCATGCGGTCGAGCGCCTTCGTCTGCGCTGGTTCGCCGGTCACCTGGCCCGCCAGCCACCAGTCCGGCGCGCGGAACGCCGCACGCTGCCCGACCAGCGCACACGCCGCCGATACGACTCCGTCGAGGATCACCGGCATCCGGCGTACGGCGCTCTGCAGCAGGAAACCCGTCGTCGCGGCCAGATCCGCGCCGCCCACCGCCGCCAGCAGCTCCAGCTGATCGCCGAGCACCGGCCGGGCGCGGCGCAGCGCGTCACGGATCGCCGCGCACTTGCGCATCCAGGCCAGATCGTCGATGCTCGCGCCGCCGCGGCCGGTCACCACCGAGGCGTCCGTGCCGCACAGCGCGGCGATCAGCGTCGAAGCGGGCGTGGTGCCGCCGACGCTCAGATCGCCGAGTACGACCAGGTCGGTGCCGGAGTCGGCCTCCTCGTCGGCGATCGCCATGCCCAGGCGTACGGCCGCCTCGGTCTCCTCGATCGTCATCGCGTCCTCGATGTCGATACGTCCGCTGCCGCGCCGCACCCGGTGGCGTACCACCTCGTCCGGCAGCAGCTCCGGGTCGCAGTCGAGCCCCGCGTCGACGACCCGCACCGGCACGCCCATCCGGCGGGCCAGCACGGCGACCGGGCTCGCGCCCTCCAGCGTGGCGCGCACCAACTCGTGCGCGGAGCCCGACTCCCGGCCGGATACGCCCAGTTCGGCCACTCCGTGATCACCGGCGAACAGCACCACGCGCGGCTGCTCGATGGCCTTGACCGGTACGGACGCCTGCGCGGCCGAGAGCCACTCGCCCAGTTCGTCGAGCCGGCCGAGGGCGCCGGGCGGGACGGCCAGCCGCTCCCGGCGCTCTTCGGCGTCACGCCGCATGCCGCTGTCGGGACGCTCGATCAGGTCGGAGAAGTCATCGAGATTCAGCCTGCTCATTCGCCGAACAGTACCGGCAGCGGGGCCGCGCCCCGGCAGCGCCCGTCAGCTGCGCAGCACGAGGGCCTGACCTGCGACGACCAGCAGAACGTGCTCGCACTCGGCGGCGAAGGCGGCGTTGAGGCGGCCCAGTTCGTCCCGGAAGCGGCGCCCTGAGGCGGTGGCGGGCACGACGCCGCTGCCGACCTCGTTGGTCACCGCGACGACGGTGCGCGTGGTCTGCCGTACGGCGGCGACGAGTTCGGCGACCCGCTCATGCAGCTCGCGCTCGCCGTGCGCCGCCCAGGTGGCGTCGTCCCAGGCGCCCACCCGGTCCATCGCGTCGGTCAGCCACAGCGAGAGGCAGTCGATCAGCACCGGCGGCCCCTCGTCGGCGAGGAGGGGTACGAGATCGCAGGTCTCGGTCGTACGCCAGGAGCCCGGACGCCGCTCGCGGTGCAGGGAGACCCGGGCGGCCCACTCGGCGTCCCCCTCGCGCTTGCCGCTCGTCGCGACGTACAGCACCTCGGGGAAGGTCTCCAGCCTGCGCTCGGCCTCCAGGGACTTGCCCGAGCGGGCGCCGCCGGTGACCAGGGTGCGGCGGGGGATGTCGGGCACGGCGTGGTACTCGCCGACGATCAGCGTCGTCCCGTCCGGTACGGCCCGCGCGCCCGCGGCGGCGAGCCGCCGGGCCAGCTCGGGGGCGCCGCCGGTGATGTCGTGGTCGATGTGCACGGCGATGATGTCGGTGGTCGCGCCGATCGCGCCGGTGGCGCGCAGCCGGGCGATCGCGTCGGGCCGTCCGATGACATCGGCGACGACCATGTCATACGCCGCGCGGCCCTCCGCGAAGCCCGCGGGCGCGCCGCCCGGCGGCAGATAGAGCAGCCGCTCGCCCTCCAGCGACGCCACCTCGTACCCCGTGCCCGGGCTGTCCATCGGGACAGCCCGCACCCGGTGCCCGCTGATCAGCGTCAGCTCCTGCCCGTCCGGCACCCGCCCGGCGGCGGGCAGCCCGGCGGGCAGATCGACGGCGGGCCCGTTGTGCGGATGTGTAAGCAGCACCTGCCGTACGCCGACGAGCGAATGCCCGGCCCGCGCGGCGGCGAGGGCGGCGCCCGGGGTGAGGTCGAGCAGCAGGGCCCCGTCCACGAGCAACGCGGTGGCGGCCCGCGCGGACGCCCCGCGAGCGGTGGCGCAGGCGGCGCAGGGGCAGTCGGGCCGGGGGAGTCCGGCGGGGGCGCCGGTGCCGAGCAGAGTCAGTTCCACGTCACGATCCTCCCGCGTCACCGCGGGCCGTGCGCGCCCGGCTACGCTGCGGGCAGGAAAGAGATCACTGGTGGACCCTGGGAGGCGGACATGGCATGGACGTGGCGGTTCGAGAACTCCGAAGGATCGGAGGTCCAGCCGGCGGTGCAGCCGGAGGAGTTCACGACACAGGGCGACGCGGAGTCGTGGATCGGTGAGTTCTGGAAGGACTTGCTGGAGGGCGGCGCGGAACAGGTGGTGCTGTCGGAGGACGGCGCGAAGGTGTACGGGCCGATGAGCCTGCGGGCCAACGAGTCGTAGGGGGCGCGGAGCGCGGGCCCCGGGGTACGCGGGGCGCGGGTCCTGGGCGGTTTGGGGTGCGGGGGTCGCGGTGCGGAGCCGTCCCCTGTGCCCTGGGCCGCGGGGGCGAGTCCTGGGCGTTCGGGGGTTGCGTGAGGTTGCGGGGGTGCGGGTCCTGGGCATTCGAGGATGCCCGAGCCCGCGGGGTGCGGGTTTGGGGCCGCTCCGGGGCTCGCCATCCGGCTGCTTTCCTCACCGCGCTTCGCGCGAGTTGCGCCGCTTTACGTCCCGGACACGACCCCTGCGCGTCCCCCTGCCGGTGAAGGCCCTGGGCGTCCCGTGTGCCGTACGTGCCGGCCGGGAGTGCGCTGCGTGTGATGTGCGGCTCCGCCGGCATGGTTACCGCGCTTCGGGCGAGTTGCGCCGCCGCTTTACGTCCGGGCGCGACCCCTGCCGGTGAAGGTCCGGGGCGCTCCGCGTGCCGTACACCCAAGACGGGCGCGGCGCGAAGTTGCCGCGTGGCCGGGGGTGTTGGGCTTGGTTCCGGTGGTATCCGGGGACACCTCCGCGGCCACATCGCGCAGCGCCGGCTCCCCGGACAGCGGTTGTCACCTCAGCGAGGACGCGCAAACCCCCGGAACACCTGAGCGGTTGCCCGGATCAGCCGCGTACGCCGCACAGATGCAGCAGGGCCGCGACCCCGCGGTACGGATCCGTGCGCCCCGCGCGATCCTCCGCGGCGAACAGCCGCTCCAGTTCGTCGGCGGCGGGCAGTTCGGTCTTGTTCGCTACGTTGTCGGTGAAGACCCGCACCCCGTACCAGGCGTGCAGCGGCGCCGCGATCCCCGCCAGCGTTGCCGTCAACGCGTCGAGCCGGTCCGCGCGCACCACGAGCCCGAGCCGGTTGGTGTACGTGCCCGAGTCGAAGGCCGTCAGCGTGCCGGTCCAGTCCCCGGCCAGCCCCGGCCGCATGGCCAGCGCGTCCGCGTTCCGTACTAGCAGGGAGAGCAGGCCCCCGGGCGCCAGCATCCTGGCCAGGCCCGCGAGCATCGCGTCCGGTTCCTGGACGTACATCAGCACGCCGTGGCACAGCACCACGTCGAAGCTGCCGGGCAGAAAGTGCACCCCGGTGTCCCGGCCGTCGCCCTCGATCAGCCGCACCCGTTCACGGATCCCGGCCGGCTCGCCGGCGAGCGACTCATGGGCCGCCTTCAGCATCTCGGGAGCGGACTCCAGCCCGGTCACCGTGTGCCCGGCCCGCGCCAGGCGCAGCGCCTGGGTGCCCTGGCCCATGCCGACGTCGAGGATCCGCAGCCGCTGCCCGACGGGGTATCTGGCCGCTATCTGCTCATCGAGCTGACGGGCGACGAGCTCTTGGCGGACGGTGTTGCGCAGTCCGCCGAGCCCACTGAGCCAGTTGGCCGCAGCGCCCTCGAAGCCGATCGTGCTCAGGGCCGCTCTCCGCGCTTGACCTGCGGCTTCGGCAGACGCAGTCGGCGCATCTGGAGCGTACGCATCAGGCCGTAGGCGAGGGCGCCGCGCTTGGGCTCGTTCGGGAACCGCTCGTTCAGCTGCTTCTTCAGGCGGAACGACAGACCGATCGAGTCGACGATGATCAGGACGATCACGCCGAGCCAGAGCAGCAGAGCGATGTTCTGCAGGGAGCCCACCCGGACCATGCTCAGGACCAGGATCACCACCGCGAGCGGCAGGAAGAACTCCGCGATGCAGAAGCGCGAGTCGACGAAATCGCGCACGAACCGGCGGACCGGTCCCTTGTCACGGGCCGGCAGATAACGCTCGTCGCCACTGGCCATTGCCTCCCGCTGCCTGGCCAGATCCGCGCGGCGGGTCTCCCGCTGGCGCTTCGAGGCCTCCTTGCGGTCGGCCGGCGCGCTGGAGGCACGGCGGCGCTGGGTCTGGGCCTCACTCCGCTTGGGCGTGGGGCGGCCCTTCGGGGCCTCGGGATCACGGGGCTGCTTGGAGAGGTCCAGCGGCACCTTGGCGGTGGGGGACTTCTCTTCGTTGGAACGGCTACCAAACACAAAGCCCAAGGGTACGGGGTGGAAACACATCGGCCCAACGACAGTGGGGAACGATCCCGCAACACCGAGCGTCTGTAGGGGACAGAAGCCCGGCGGAAGCCGGACAGAGCGGACGTCGCACAGGGTTTCCCTGACGGTCACCTACTCCTTGGGCCGGATCGGAGCCCTGAGCAGTCGTCCTTGGGGAGGAGCGCATCCGCGCTCGAACAGTGCGGTAATGGATGCAGGGCCCGTACTGTGGGTTCTGTTGGAGTGCTGAAGCTGAGTCCGTCAGAAGGGGGCGCGCGAAGCCCATGAGCGGTGTCATGAAGCGTATGGGGATGATCTTCCGCGCGAAGGCAAACAAGGCCCTTGACCGGGCCGAGGATCCGCGCGAGACCCTCGATTACTCGTACCAGAAGCAGCTGGAACTGCTGCAGAAGGTGCGCCGCGGAGTCGCCGACGTGGCGACCTCCCGCAAGCGGCTCGAGCTGCAGCTGAACCAGTTGCAGGGACAGTCCACCAAGCTGGAGGACCAGGGCCGCAAGGCACTGGCGCTCGGCCGTGAGGACCTGGCGCGTGAGGCGCTGTCCCGCCGGGCCGCGCTCCAGCAGCAGGTCACCGACCTGGAGACGCAGCACCAGACGCTGCAGGGCGAGGAGGAGAAGCTCACCCTCGCCTCCCAGCGGCTGCAGGCCAAGGTCGACGCCTTCCGTACGAAGAAGGAGACCATCAAGGCCACCTACACCGCGGCCCAGGCCCAGACCCGGATCGGCGAGGCCTTCTCCGGTATCTCCGAGGAGATGGGCGATGTCGGCCTGGCAATCCAGCGGGCCGAGGACAAGACCGCCCAGCTGCAGGCACGGGCCGGCGCGATCGACGAGCTGCTCGCCTCCGGCGCCCTGGACGACCCGTCCGGGATGGCCAAGGACGACATCGCCGCCGAGCTGGACCGCATCTCCGGTGGTACGGACGTAGAGCTGGAGCTGCAGCGGATGAAGGCCGAGCTCGCGGGCGGCTCGACCTCGAAGCAGGCCATCGAAGGCGGCAAGACCGAACAGCAGGATGCCGCTCCGCAGCAGAACACCCCGCACAAGTTCGACAAGCAGTAGGGACTCGTCATGATCGTGCGGATCATGGGGGAGGGCCAGCTGGTGCTGGCGGACAGCCACTTCGCCGAGCTGAACAAGCTCGACGACGAGCTGCTGGCCGAGATGGAGAGCGGCGACGGCCCCGGCTTTCGCCGGACTCTCCACGCGCTCCTGGAAAAGGTCCGCGAACTCGGCGAGCCGCTGCCGGACGACTCCCTGGAGCCGTCCGAGCTGATCCTCCCGGCCTCGGACGCGACCCTTGAGGAAGTGCGGCAATTCCTTCGCGACGACGGCCTGATCCCTGGCTGACGCTCGCACTCCAACAGACAGCGGCGCCCCGCTCCGGCCGGTCCGGAACGGGGCGCCGGTTTGTTCCGGTGTTCCGGGCCGCCGTGTCCGGGAGGTACGCGGCCCTCGCGACACGCCGTACCGTTGCTGGATGTGACCTTGACTGCCACCTGGTTCGCCCGCACCCAGCGCTGGCTCCGCGCGCATCCCCTGGCGTTCGACGGCGCGCTGGCGGTGGCGGTATTCCTCTGTATGCTCGCCGGCTCCTTCGCCGACCCGAACGGACGGCACGGGCCGGAGTTCGGAACCCGCACTCCCGAACTGCTCAGCGTGGTGCTGATGGTGCTGGTGAGCGGCGCCCTCGTCTTCCGCAGGCGCAACCCGATGGCCGTGCTCGTGTTCACCACCGCGGTCTCCGTCGTCGAGCTGGTCGCGAGCGATCCGCCGGCACCGGTCGCGATGAGCGCCGTGATCGCGCTCTACACCGTCGCCTCCCGCACCGACCGGCCCACCACCTGGCGGGTCGGCCTGCTGACCATGACCGTGCTGACCGGCGCCTCGATGTTCTTCGGTTCGACCCCCTGGTACACGCAGGAGAACCTCGGCCTCTTCGCCTGGACCGGTATGGCGGGGGCCGCGGGAGATGCCGTACGCAGCCGCCGTGCCTTCGTCGACGCGATACGGGAGCGGGCCGAGCGTGCCGAGCGCACCCGCGAGGAGGAGGCGGGCCGCCGGGTCGCCGAGGAGAGGCTGCGGATCGCCCGCGACCTCCACGACGTCGTCGCGCATCACATCGCCCTGGTCAATGTGCAGGCCGGTGTCGCCGCCCATGTCATGGACAGACGTCCCGACCAGGCCAAGGAAGCCCTCGCGCATGTACGGGAGGCCAGCCGCTCGGCGCTGAACGAACTGCGTGCCACGGTCGGCCTGCTCCGCCAGTCCGGCGACCCGGAGGCCCCCACCGAACCGGCCCCCGGCCTCGATGTGCTCGACGAGCTGGTCATCACCTTCCGGCAGGCCGGTCTGCCGGTCGAGGTGGCCCGCTGCACCGACGGCATCCGGCTGTCGGCCGCCGTCGATCTCGCCGCGTACCGGATCATCCAGGAGGCGCTGACCAATGTGCAGAAGCACGCGGGCTCGGACGCCAAGGCCGAGGTGAGCGTGATCCGGGTCGGGCAGACGCTTGAGGTCACCGTGCTCGACAACGGCGCGGAGACCGACGGGCAGACGGACGGTGGCGGCCACGGTCTGCTCGGCATGCGCGAGCGCGTCACCGCACTCGGCGGCGCCCTCACCGCCGGGCCCCGCTACGGCGGCGGCTTCCGGGTACAGGCGATACTTCCCCTCATGGCCCGTACGGGGGAGGACAGATGACGATCAAGGTGCTGCTCGCCGACGACCAGGCGCTGCTTCGCAGCGCCTTCCGGGTTCTGGTGGACTCCGAACCCGACATGGAAGTGGTCGGGGAGGCCGCGGACGGCGCCGAAGCGGTCGCCCTGGCCCGCTCCACCAAGGCCGACGTCGTCCTGATGGACATCCGGATGCCCGGTACGGACGGTCTGGCCGCGACCCGCACGATCAGCGCGGACCCGGAGCTCGCCGATGTACGCGTCGTCATGCTCACCACCTTCGAGGTGGACGAGTACGTGGTTCAGTCGCTGCGGGCCGGGGCCTCGGGCTTCCTCGGTAAGGGCGCGGAACCGGACGAACTGCTCAATGCCATCCGCATCGCCGCGGCAGGCGAGGCGCTGCTCTCCCCGGTCGCGACCAAAGGCCTGATCGCCAAATTCCTTGCGCAGGGCGGCACTTCGGACGACGGGTCGGAGTCCCCGGCGTACTCCGAGCGGCTCGCCGCGCTCACCGGGCGCGAGCGCGAAGTCCTCGTCCTGGTGGCCGCCGGGCACCCCAACGACGAGATCGCCGAGCGGCTCGAAGTCAGCCCGCTGACCGTCAAGACCCATGTGAACCGGGCGATGGCGAAGCTCGGCGCCCGCGATCGCGCCCAACTGGTGGTCATCGCGTACGAATCGGGCCTGGTACGTCCAAGGGTGGAGTGAGCGGGCGGCTCGGCGTACTCCAGCTGCGGTATGCGCGAGATAAGGAACTGGACCTGGGGTCGACGGTTAGGCCCTCTCGAATGCCTGATCGTATGAGTGGGCTCCTGACTGCCTGCCGAATCCTTCCTGCCGCTCATGCCACAGAAGAGAGACCCCATGTCCTGGCTGTCCAGATTCAGCCTGTCGCAACGGGCCTTGACAGGTCTGATCTCGATCGTCGCGATCGTCTTCGGAGCGATCGCCATCCCGCAGCTCAAGCAGCAGCTGCTGCCCTCCATCGAGCTCCCGATGGTGTCGGTGCTCGCTCCCTACCAGGGCGCGTCTCCCGATGTGGTCGAAAAGCAGGTCGTCGAACCGCTCGAAAGCAGCATCAAGGCCGTCGACGGCATCAAGGGCATCACCTCCACGGCGAGCGAGGGCAACGCCGTGATCATGGCCAGCTTCGAGTACGGGGACGGCACCAAACAGCTCGTCGCCGATGTCCAGCAGGCCGTGAACCGGGCCCGCACCCAGCTGCCCGAGGATGTCGACCCGCAGGTCGTCGCCGGTTCGACGGACGACATCCCGACCGTCGTCCTCGCCGTCACCTCCGACAGGGACCCGCAGGCACTGGCCGACCAGCTCGAACGCACCGTCGTACCGGCGCTCCAGGACATCGACGGCGTCGGCCAGGTCTCCATCGACGGCGTCCAGGACCTCCAGGTCTCCGTCACCCCCGACGACAAGAAGCTCGCGGCGGCGGGCCTGAACACCATGGCGCTCGGCGAGGCGCTGAAGGCGGGCGGCGCGACCATGCCGGCCGGCTCCTTCGCCGAGGACGGCAAGAGCCGCACGGTCCAGGTCGGCGGCGGATTCACCACGCTGAAGCAGATCGAGGACCTGCGGATAGCGCTGACGCCTCCCGCGGACGGCAAGCCCGTACGACTCGGTGATGTCGCGACGGTCAAGCAGACGCCGTCGACCGCGGTCTCCCTGACGCGTACCAACGGCAGGCCGAGCCTCGCCGTCCTCGCCACCATGGACAACGACGGCAGCGCCGTCGCCATCTCCGACGCGGTCCGGGACAAGCTGCCCGGACTGCGCAAGGACCTGGGCTCCGGCGCCGAGCTGACCGTCGTCTCCGACCAGGGCCCGGCGGTCTCCAAGGCGATCTCCGGTCTGACCACCGAGGGCGCGCTCGGCCTGCTCTTCGCGGTGATCGTGATCCTGGTCTTCCTGGCCTCGCTCCGCTCGACGCTGGTCACCGCGGTCTCCATCCCGCTGTCCGTCGTCCTCGCGCTGATCGTGCTGTGGACCCGTGACCTGTCGCTCAACATGCTCACGCTGGGCGCGCTGACCATCGCGATCGGCCGGGTCGTCGACGACTCGATCGTGGTCCTGGAGAACATCAAGCGGCACCTCGGCTACGGCGAGGAGCGGCAGAGCGCGATCATCACCGCGGTGAAGGAGGTCGCGGGCGCGGTCACCTCGTCCACCCTGACCACGGTCGCCGTCTTCCTGCCCATCGGCCTGACCGGCGGCATGATCGGCGAGCTGTTCGGCTCGTTCTCGCTGACCGTCACCGCGGCCCTGCTGGCCTCGCTGCTGGTGTCGCTGACCGTGGTACCGGTGCTTTCGTTCTGGTTCCTGCGCGCGCCGAAGGCCGTACGGGGGATCGACCCGCAGGAGGCCCGGCGCAAGGCGGAGGAGAAGGAGGCGCGCAGCCCGCTGCAGCGGCTCTACGTCCCGGTGCTGCGCTTCGCGACCCGGCGCCGCCTCACCAGCGTCGCGCTCGCGATCGTCATCCTGGTCGGCACCTTCGGCATGGCCCCGCTGCTCAAGACCAACTTCTTCGACCAGGGCGAGCAGGAGGTCATGTCCGTCAAGCAGGAGCTGCCCCCCGGTACCAGCCTGGAGGCGTCCGACGCCTCCGCGAAGAAGGTCGAGAAGGTCCTCGACGGCATCGACGAGATCAGGGACTACCAGGTCACCGTCGGCTCCTCCGGCTTCATGGCGGCCTTCGGCGGCGGTACGGGCGCGAACCAGGCGTCGTATCAGCTGACCCTGAAGGAGGCGGCCTCGTACGAGAAGGCCCGTGACCGCATCGACGAGGAGCTCGGCAAGCTCGAAGGCATCGGCGACACGACGATCGCGGCGGGCGACGGCTTCGGCAGCCAGGACCTGAGCGTCGTGGTGAAGGCGTCCGACGCGGACACCCTGAAGAAGGCGTCGGAGGCGGTACGGACCGAGGTGGCGAAGCTCGACGACGTCACCGACGTACAGAGCGACCTGGCGCAGAGCGTCCCGCGGATCTCGGTCAAGGCGAACGCCAAGGCGGCTGACGCGGGCTTCAACGAGACGACGCTGGGTCTGGCCGTCGGCCAGGCAGTGCGCGGTACCCCGTCGGGCAAGGCGATCCTGGACGACACCGAGCGCGATGTCGTGATCACCTCGGCGAAGCCGGCACGGACGCTGGCCCAGCTCCGGGCGCTGCCCCTGGGACCGGTGAAGCTCGGCGACATCGCTGAGGTGAAGCTGGTGCCCGGACCGGTCTCGATGACCCGGATCGACGGCTCGCGGGCCGCGACGATCTCGGCGAAGCCGACGGGCGACAACACGGGCGCGGTCAGCGCCTCGCTGCAGAGCAAGCTGAAGTCCCTTGACCTCCCGGAGGGCGCGACCGCGACGATCGGCGGGGTCTCGGAGGACCAGGACGAGGCGTTCGCCTCGCTGGGGCTCGCGATGCTGGCGGCGATCGCGATCGTCTTCATGTTGCTGGTGGCGACGTTCCGCTCGCTGATCCAGCCGCTGATCCTGCTGGTCTCGATCCCGTTCGCGGCGACGGGCGCGCTGGGGCTGCTGATCCTCACCGGCACCCCGATGGGTGTCCCGGCGATGATCGGCATGCTGATGCTCATCGGCATCGTGGTCACCAACGCGATCGTGCTGATCGACCTGATCAACCAGTACCGCTCGCAGGGTCTGGGCGTGGTGGAAGCCGTCATCGAGGGCGGCCGCCACCGGCTGCGCCCGATCCTGATGACGGCGCTCGCGACGATCTTCGCGCTGCTCCCGATGGCACTGGGCGTCACGGGCGAGGGCGGCTTCATCGCCAAGCCGCTGGCGGTGGTGGTGATCGGCGGCCTGATCACCTCGACGATGCTGACGCTGCTGCTGGTGCCGACGCTGTACGCGATGGTGGAGCTGCGTAAGGAGCGCCGCGCGAAGAAGAAGGCGGCGAGGCGGGCTGCGAAGTCGGGCGGTCCGGCGGACCAGACGGCCAAGGAGTCCGCGGCTCCGGAGCCGGCCCAGGTCTGACACGGTCGACGCAAGTAAGGGGCGTCCGCAATGGCGGACGCCCCTTACACATGCCCGGGCGGGCGCTACGGCAGCGCCAGCATCCGCTCCAGCGCCAGCTTCGCGAAGCTCTCCGTCTCCGTGTCGACCTGGATCCGGTTCACGAGTTTGCCCTCCGCAAGCGACTCCAGCGCCCACACCAGGTGCGGCAGGTCGATGCGGTTCATCGTCGAGCAGAAGCAGACCGTCTTGTCGAGGAAGACGACCTCCTTGTCGGGGTGCGCGTTCGCGACCCGGCGGACCAGGTTGAGCTCGGTGCCGATCGCCCACTTGGAGCCGGCCGGGGCCGCCTCCAGCGTCTTGATGATGTACTCCGTCGACCCGACGTAGTCCGCGGCCGTCACGACCTCGTGCTTGCACTCCGGGTGCACCAGGACGTTCACGCCCGGGATGCGCTCCCGAACGTCGTTGACCGAGTCCAGCGAGAAGCGGCCGTGCACCGAGCAGTGCCCGCGCCACAGGATCATCTTCGCGTTGCGCAGCTGCTCGACGGTCAGTCCGCCGTTCGGCTTGTGCGGGTTGTACAGGACGCAGTCGTCGAGCGACATGCCCATGTCCCGTACGGCGGTGTTCCGCCCGAGGTGCTGGTCCGGCAGGAACAGCACCTTCTCGCCCTGCTCGAAGGCCCAGTCCAGCGCGCGCTTGGCGTTCGACGAGGTGCAGATCGTCCCGCCGTGCTTGCCGGTGAAGGCCTTGATGTCCGCGGAGGAGTTCATGTACGAGACGGGCACGACCTGCTCGGCGATGCCCGCCTCGGCCAGCACGTCCCAGCACTCGGCGACCTGCTCGGCCGTCGCCATGTCGGCCATCGAGCACCCGGCGGCAAGGTCGGGCAGGACGACCTTCTGGTCGTCGGAGGTCAGGATGTCCGCGGACTCGGCCATGAAGTGCACACCGCAGAAGACGATGTACTCGGCCTCCGGCCGCGCCGCGGCGTCCTTGGCCAGCTTGAAAGAGTCCCCGGTGACGTCGGCGAACTGGATGACCTCGTCGCGCTGGTAGTGGTGGCCGAGGACGAAGACCTTGTCCCCGAGCTTCTCCTTGGCTGCGCGAGCACGTTCCACGAGGTCCGGGTCGGACGGGGACGGCAGGTCGCCGGGGCACTCGACACCGCGCTCGCTCCTGGGGTCGGCTTCACGGCCGAGCAACAGCAGGGCGAGCGGCGACGGCTGGACGTCGAGCTCCGGGCGGGCTTGGGCGGTGGTCACGACACGCACCCTTTCTTTTCTGCAGACAGACCTTCTCGTCTATTTGACGCTATCTATCATAACTGCTTCACGTCACTTTGACGATGGCGATAGCGTCCATGTGACGCACCCCCCGTCCACAGGTCAGTGCCCCTTGTCGACCCAGTGTGCGAGCATGAATGGGAACGACCTGCCCTCGGCCCGGAATGAATCCGCGGCCACGCCGGTTGCAAACGTCGGCAAGCAGTCTCCGTACAACCCGGGAGAGAAGCAGATGTCCGTATCGGACGAGACCACCACCGTGAGCGACGGCATCCTCCTGTCCGACGCAGCCGCGGACAAGGTCAAGGCCCTGCTGGACCAGGAAGGCCGGGAGGACCTGGCGCTGCGCGTCGCCGTTCAGCCCGGCGGCTGCTCCGGCCTGCGCTACCAGCTGTTCTTCGACGAGCGTTCGCTCGACGGCGATGTCGTCAAGGACTTCGGAGGTGTCAAGGTCGTCACCGACCGGATGAGCGCCCCGTACCTGGGCGGCGCGTCCATCGACTTCGTGGACACGATCGAGAAGCAGGGCTTCACGATCGACAACCCGAACGCCACCGGGTCCTGCGCCTGCGGCGACTCCTTCAGCTAGAACTGCGTACGCACTAAGGCGGCGGCACCTGGAATCAGGGCCGCCGCCTTCGTCATGCCTGGGCATCTTGCACGTGGCGCTACTTCCGCGGGACGGCCTCACCCGTCGCCGCGTCCACGACCTTCCGGTCGCCCAGCGGCTTGTCCAGGGTCACCTTCTCCGTCAGCTCCTTGGCGATCATGATGCAGACCCGCTTCGGATCCGGGTTCGACTCGGTGATCGTCACCTTCACCTGACCGGCGCTCTCGGTCGCCTTCGCCGCGTAGTCGCTGCACACCCCGCCCCAGAACATCACGCTCAGGGTCCGTCCGTCCCGCCCGTCCACGCTGTACGACAGGACGCGCCGGTCGGACGGCGCCGCGGGATCCTGCGGCGGCTCGGTCGGCTTGATGTCCTGCTGCGGCGTGGCCTCCTTCAGATACTTCGGGTCCACCGCGGGGTGCGTGACCGTGAACGGCTGGGCGCCCCCATTGGGCTTCACCTCGAACAGCCACGACGGCACGAGCGCCTGCTGTCCGTCCACGTACTGCGCGGCCAGCCCGAAAACCGCCTCGCTGACAGTCAGCCGCTCGGGGCCGGCCGGCTTGGCCGGCTCGCCCTTGGGCTCGCACGGCGCGTCGGGCTTCTGTTCGCCCTCCAGCGGGACCGGCGTGGCGCAGCCGCCGATACCGATCGTGCCGCTGTCCCGGCCGGCCTTGTTCAGCTGCTTCAGCGCCTCGTCGGCGGAGAGCACCGGATACTCGTCGCTCTTCACGGGCTTCTTCAACTGGCCGCTGCCGCCGACCACTTGACCGTCCGCGCCGACCTGGACCCCGGTCGACCAGCCGTATGTCGGCAGTCCGCCGACAACCGGGTCGGCGTTCACCACCCTTACCGCGCCCATCAGCTGGCGGGCGTCCAGCGCGGCGTCGCTCTGGCCGAGCGCCTTCAGTACGGGGGCCGCGGCCTTCTTCGCGGCCGCCTCGCTCACCGCCACGGTGCGGGCCGTGCCCTCGCTCGTCGTCCCCATGTCGCCACGGGACGGGCAGACATCGACCTTCTTGCAGTTGTCACCGCCCGGCGAAGCCCCGAACCTGGCGAACGTCCAGGTGCCCGGCGCATGCTTGTTGACCTGCAGCATCGGGCCCGCGCCGTCCTTGTCCGCCCCGATCTTCCAGGCCGGGCCGTCCAGGCGCGGTGTGCCCGGCACTCCCAGCGCCTTCGCAAGCGCTGTCACCTCGGCCGCGGTGACAGCACCCTTCGTACGGTGGACGGGTGCCTTGTCCGGACCGTCCGGCAGCTTGCCCTCGGCCCGGTAGACGATCCCGCCACCGGAGGGGTCGGGCTCACCGGGTGCGATGCCGGGGCCGCCGGTGGGAGTGTCCAGGGAAAGCGGCGGCGGCTTCGCGTCGCGCTGCGCGCCGGCCTTGGCGCTCGCGCCGCCGCCGCTGCCGAAGCCGGATGTCGCGAAGTACGCACCGCCGCCACCCGCGACCAGCACCGCCGCCGCCACCGAAGCGACGGCGAGCGGGGAACGCCGGCGGCGGGGAATGTCGTGCGTGTTCTCCGTGCTGCTCACCGCATCGCTCCTTGTCTCGTGTTCCCGTTGTACGGGGACACAGATGGGACGGAGCGGGGGAGCGCACGGTTCCCTCGTGCGCCCTCAGTCGTCGGCCGTCGGCCGTCGTTCTTCGTCAGTCGCCGTAGTCGGACATCGCGTCGATCAGCCGGGCGGACGAGGCGGGCACGACGACACCGTGGATGAGGGACGGCGGCACCGGCGCGGGCACGGCGGCCGCTGGAACCACCCAGTGCGGAGCCATGCGCGCGCAGTCACCGCGCAGCTGGGCCAGACTGATCTCGGACTCCCGCGACTCGCGCGGGGCGATGGGCTTCGTCATATCCGCACCGTACGCAGCAGGGAGTCTCGTAAAAAGACCTACTATCGGGTAGTTTCCGCACTTCAGCCCAGGTGCCCGGACCCGGTAGCGTTAACTGTCAACGCTGCCCCCTCCTCAGGAGCGTCCCAGCCGTGCGAATCGCAGTCACCGGCTCAATCGCCACCGACCACCTCATGACCTTCCCCGGCCGCTTCGCCGACCAATTCGTCGCGGACCAGATGCACACGGTCTCCCTTTCCTTCCTCGTCGACACACTCGATGTGCGCAGGGGCGGAGTCGGCGCCAACATCTGCTTCGGAATGGGCCAACTCGGCACCGGTCCGATTCTGGTCGGCGCCGCCGGGGCCGACTTCGACGAGTACCGCGCCTGGCTCGACCGCCACGGCGTGGACACCGACTCCGTCCGTATCTCGGAGGTCCTGCACACCGCACGCTTCGTCTGCACCACGGACTCCGACCACAACCAGATCGGATCCTTCTACACCGGCGCGATGAGCGAGGCCCGTCAGATCGAGCTCAAAGCCGTCTCGGACCGGGTCGGCGGCCTCGACCTCGTCCTGATCGGCGCGGACGACCCCGAGGCGATGCTCCGTCACACCGAGGAGTGCAAGGCCCGCTCGATCCCGTTCGCCGCGGACTTCTCCCAGCAGATCGCGCGGATGAGCGGCGACGACATCCGCACCCTCCTCGAAGGCGCCACGTATCTCTTCTCCAATGAGTACGAGAAGGGGCTCATCGAGTCCAAGACCGGCTGGAGCGACGCCGAGATCCTGGACAGGGTCGGCCACCGCGTCACCACACTCGGCGCCAGCGGCGTCCGTATCGAGCACGCAGGCGGGAAGCGGATCGAGGTCGGCTGTCCGGAGGAGGAGGCGAAGGTCGACCCGACCGGCGTCGGTGACGCGTTCCGCGCGGGCTTCCTCTCCGGCCTGTCCTGGGGTGTGAGCCTGGAGCGCGCGGCGCAGGTCGGCTGCATGGTGGCGACGCTGGTCATCGAGACGGTCGGCACCCAGGAGTACACCCTGCGCCGGGCCCACTTCATGGACCGCTTCACCAAGGCGTACGGCCACGACGCGGCGGCCGACGTCCGGGCGCACCTCCACTGACGCACCGGGGGCTCCGCCTACGCCGTCGCGGGCGTGGTGGGACCCCCACTCCTCAATCGCCGGACGGGCTGAGAAGCCCGTCCGGCGATTGAGGGCTCACCCCGCGAACCCGCAGATCACGCCAGCCGCCGCACCACGTACGCCGTACCCCGGTCCGCCGGCTCCTCCCCTACGTACTCCTGCCCCCGCATCTCGCACCACGCCGGGATGTCCAGCCGCGCCGCCTCGTCGTCCGACAGGACCGTCACGGTCTCGCCGACAGGCACGTCGCCGATCACCTTCGCCAGCTCGATCACCGGAATGGGGCAGCGCTTGCCCCGGGCGTCGACGATCAGCGATCCGGCCGTGCTCTGCGCCGAAGACGTGACCGGCGCGCCGAGCCGCTCCCGTACCTGCGCCACCACCCCCGGCAGGACCTCGAGAAAACGATCCACGTCCTCCTCCGGCGTGCCGAGCGGAAGCGAGACGCGGACGTTTCCCTCCGAGAGCACGCCCATCGCCCGCAGCACATGGCTCGGTGTGAGGGTGCTGCTCGTACAGGACGAGCCGGACGAGACGGAGAACCCGGCCCGGTCCAGCTCGTGCAGCAGAGTCTCCCCGTCGACATAGAGACAGGAGAAGGTGACGAGATGAGGGAGCCGGCGCACCGGATCGCCCACCACCTCCACATCCGGGACCAGCTCGGGGATCCGTGCGCGGATCCGGTCCACCAGGGCCCGCAGCCGTACCGCCTCCTCCGCGGCCTCGGCCCGCACCGCCCGCAGTGAGGCCGCCGCGGCCACGATCGCCGGAATGTTCTCGAAGCCGGCCGACCGCCCCGACTCCCGCTCGTCGGCGGGGTCTTGGGGGGCGAACCGGACACCCTTGCGTACGGCGAGCAGCCCGACCCCCGCCGGACCGCCCCACTTGTGGGCGCTTCCCGCGAGCAGCGACCAGGCCCCGGCCACCGGCCCCCACGCCAGTGACTGCGCCGCGTCCACCAGCAGCGGCACCCCGGCCGCCCGGCAGGCCTCGGCGACCTCGGCCACCGGCTGTTCCGTACCCACCTCGTGGTTGGCCGACTGCAGGCAGGCCAGCGCGGTGTCATCACGCAGGGCGGCGGCGTACGCGGCGGGGGAGACCGCTCCGGAGCGGTCCACCGGGACCTCGGTCACGGACTCGCCGTCCGCCCCGCCCCCCGCCCCCTCGTACGAGGTCGCGGCATGGAGCACCGAGGAGTGTTCGACCGCGGAAACGACCAGGTGGCGCCCGACACGCCGACGGCTCGCGAGCGCGCCGGAAATTCCCAGGTGAACCGCGCGCGTCCCCGAAGGAGTGAACACGAGCTCGTCCGGACGGCAGCCCACTGCCTCCGCCGCGGCTTCCCGCGCCGCGTCCAGCAATAGCCTGGCGCGCCGCCCCTCGCGGTAGAGCCGGGCGGGGTCGGCCCACCCCTCGTCCAGGGAGGCCTGGAGGGCCTGCCGGGCAACCGGGTGCAGAGGAGCGGATGAGGCGACGTCGAAGTAAGGCACGCTGCCACGCTAACTCCCATACGCGGAGGGGGCGTCAGATGGCCGCCGGAGGCCGGGATTCCAGGGGCATTCCACCCCTTCGGGGTGTCGGGCGGCGCGTTGGGCACCCTCCCCGCGCGACCCCAAATAGCGTCCAGTAGGGTTTGGTCCGCATAAACATCCAAACCCCTGCCCGCGTCAGGGCCGGCGACCGACCAGCGTGACGGCCGCGGCATGCCGCGCGGGCCGAGACTCTCGGGAAGGCGCTACGTGAGTCCCAACGGCTCCGACCGCTCGTCGCGGCGCCCGATGCGGCGGAAGCTGCTCCAGGTGCTGACCGCCGGCGTGGTCCTGGCGACCGCCTCTGGTTGCACATACAAGGACTTCCCCCGCCTTGGAATGCCCACCCCGGTAACGGAAGAGGCCCCTCGGATCCTCTCCCTCTGGCAGGGCTCGTGGGCGGCAGCGCTCGTCACGGGCGTGCTGGTGTGGGGTCTGATCATCTGGAGTGTCGTCTTCCACCGGCGCAGCCGCACCAAGGTGGAGGTACCTCCGCAGACGCGGTACAACATGCCCATCGAGGCCCTGTACACGGTGGTTCCGCTCATCATCGTTTCGGTGCTCTTCTACTTCACCGCGCGTGACGAGACGAAGATCCTCGCTCTCTCCAAGCCCGCCCACACGGTCAATGTGGTCGGCTACCAGTGGAGCTGGGGCTACAACTACGTCGAGAACGTGGAAGGGTCCGAGGGTGACGCCAAGACCAACAAGGAACTGAACGCCATCCCGGACAAGTTCCGCGAGGACTTCCCGGCGAACGCGGGCGGCGTCTGGGACGCCGGTATCCCCGGCACCCGGAATCCCCAGACCGGCAACCCGGGCCCGACCCTGTGGCTGCCCAAGGGCGAGAAGGTCCGGTTCATCCTGACCTCCCGTGACGTCATCCACTCGTTCTGGGTGGTCCCCTTCTTGTTCAAGCAGGACGTCATCCCCGGTCACACCAACGTCTTCGAGGTGACTCCCAGCCAGGAGGGCACCTTCCTCGGCAAGTGCGCCGAGCTCTGCGGCGTCGACCACTCCCGGATGCTCTTCAACGTCAAGGTGGTCTCCCCGGAGCGCTACCAGCAGCACCTGAAGGAGCTGGCCGAGAAGGGGCAGACCGGCTACATCCCGTCAGGCATCGAGCAGACGGACCCGGCCAGGAATGCGGAGAAGAACCAACTGTGAGCATCCTCAACGAACCCCAGGGTGCCGCCGCGGCTGACGACTCGTACGAGAACGAGCTGCCGGTACGGCGCAAGCAGCCCGGCAATGTCGTCGTGAAGTGGCTCACCACCACCGACCACAAGACGATCGGCACGCTCTACCTGGTCACGTCGTTCGCCTTCTTCTGCATCGGCGGCGTGCTGGCGCTCTTCATGCGCGCCGAGCTGGCCCGTCCGGGCACGCAGATCATGTCGAACGAGCAGTTCAACCAGGCGTTCACGATGCACGGCACGATCATGCTGCTGATGTTCGCGACGCCGCTGTTCGCCGGATTCGCGAACTGGATCATGCCGCTGCAGATCGGCGCGCCCGACGTGGCGTTCCCGCGGCTGAACATGTTCGCGTACTGGCTCTACCTCTTCGGCTCGCTGATCGCGGTGGCCGGCTTCCTCACCCCGCAGGGTGCGGCCGACTTCGGCTGGTTCGCCTACTCCCCGCTGTCGGACGCGGTCCGTTCGCCGGGCATCGGCGCCGATATGTGGATCATGGGTCTGGCCTTCTCCGGCTTCGGCACGATCCTCGGTTCGGTCAACTTCATCACCACGATCATCTGCATGCGCGCACCCGGCATGACGATGTTCCGGATGCCGATCTTCACCTGGAATGTGCTGCTGACCGGTGTGCTGGTCCTGCTCGCCTTCCCGGTGCTGGCGGCCGCGCTCTTCGCGCTGGAGGCCGACCGGAAGTTCGGGGCGCATATCTTCGACGCGGCCAACGGCGGCTCGTTGCTGTGGCAACACCTCTTCTGGTTCTTCGGCCATCCAGAGGTGTACATCATCGCCTTGCCGTTCTTCGGGATCGTCTCCGAGATCATTCCGGTCTTCAGCCGCAAGCCGATGTTCGGCTACATCGGCCTGGTGGGCGCGACCATCGCGATCGCCGGTCTGTCGGTGACGGTGTGGGCGCACCACATGTACGTCACAGGCGGCGTGCTCTTGCCGTTCTTCTCCTTCATGACCTTCCTGATCGCGGTACCGACCGGTGTGAAGTTCTTCAACTGGATCGGCACCATGTGGAAGGGCTCACTGTCCTTCGAGACACCGATGCTCTGGACGATCGGCTTCCTGGTCACCTTCACCTTCGGTGGACTGACCGGCGTCATCCTGGCCTCGCCCCCGATGGACTTCCACGTCTCCGACTCGTACTTCGTCGTCGCGCACTTCCACTACGTCGTCTTCGGCACCGTGGTCTTCGCGATGTTCGCCGGCTTCCACTTCTGGTGGCCGAAGTTCACGGGCAAGATGCTGGACGAGCGGCTCGGCAAGATGACCTTCTGGACGCTGTTCATCGGCTTCCACGGAACGTTCCTGGTACAGCACTGGCTGGGCGCCGAGGGCATGCCGCGTCGCTACGCGGACTACCTCGCCGCCGACGGCTTCACCGCGCTGAACACCATCTCCACGATCAGCTCGTTCCTGCTCGGTCTGTCGGTCCTGCCGTTCCTCTACAACGTCTGGAAGACGGCCAAGTACGGCAAGAAGATCGAGGTCGACGACCCGTGGGGCTACGGCCGTTCGCTCGAATGGGCGACACCGTGCCCGCCGCCGCGGCACAACTTCCTCACCCTGCCGAGGATCCGCAGCGAATCCCCGGCGTTCGACCTGCACCACCCGGAGATCGCGGCGCTCGACCAGCTCGAGCACGCCGGCCACGGCGGCAGCGTCATCGCCGGTGAGAAGGAGGCAGGCAAGTGAGGATCCAGGGCAAGATGTTCCTCTGGCTGAGCGCCTTCATCCTCGTCATGGCCATCGTGTATGGCGTGTGGTCGAAGGAGCCGGCCGGTACCACCGCGCTCTTCCTGGGCTTCGGCCTGAGCATCATGATCGGCTACTACCTGGCCTTCACGGCCCGGCGGGCCGACGCCATGGCGCAGGACAACAAGGACGCCGACGTGGCGGACGAGGCCGGCGAGGTGGGGTTCTTCTCCCCGCACAGCTGGCAGCCGTTCTCCCTGGCCATCGGCGGCGCCCTGGCCTTCATGGGCGTCGTCTTCGGCTGGTGGCTGCTGTACTTCTCGGCCCCCATCATCCTGGTCGGCCTCTGGGGCTGGGTGTTCGAGTACTACCGCGGTGAGAGCCAGAACCAGTAACACCGCGTCAGCGACACGCGGGACGGGCCCGGATCCCCCTCACTCCTGAGGGGGATCCGGGCCCCTCGTTTGCAGTCACTCCGCGCGCCGTTGCAGACCAATCTTCATAACGTGTGCTTATGAACCACACGCCTCGCTTCCGCACCGTTCTCAGCTGCACCCTGCTGGTCGTGTCCTTCGGCGCGGCCGCCACCGCGTGCGGCGATTCCGACGGCCACCCGCTCGCGGCGAAGCCCTTCGACGCAGCCGAACAGGTCGCCTTCAATACGCCAATAGGCCGCGCCAAGGTGGACCCCGACAAGCCCCTCGAGGTCACCACCAAAGGCGGCAAGGGCGGCCGGATCACCGATGTGACGGTCACCGACGACTCGGGCCACCACCTGGCGGGCGAACTCACCGCGGACGGCGCCCGCTGGCGCTCCACCGCGCCGCTGTCGGCCGGCGCCAAGTACACCGTGAAGGTCTCCACGGAGGACGAGGACGGCGCCCCGGGCGCTCGTACGCTCACCTTCGACACATCGCCGGCCAAGCGGCTGCTGACGGTCAAGTTCGGCCCGCAGGCGGGCAAGTACGGCGTCGGTCAGCCCATCACCGCGGAGCTCAGCGCCCCGGTCAAGGCCAAGGAGGCCAGGGCTGTCGTAGAACGCGCCCTGAAGGTCCAGTCCGAGCCCTCCGTACAGGGCTCCTGGTACTGGGTCGACGACAAGAAGCTGCACTTCCGCCCGAAGGAGTACTGGCCCACCGGCGCGACCGTCAGCGCCACCAGCAACCTCCAGGGCGTCAAGGTCTCCGACAAGATCTACGGCGGCGCCTCGAAACCGCTGAAGCTCACCATCGGGGACCGAATAGAGGCCATCACCGACGCCGGAGCGCACCACATGACGGTCCTGCGCAACGGAGAAGTGATCAACACCATTCCGGTGACCACGGGCAAGCCCGGCTTCTCCACCCGCAACGGCATCAAGGTCGTGCTCGGCAAGGAGTACTTCGTACGCATGCGCGGCACCAGCATCGGGATAGCCGAGGGCAGTTCCGAGTCGTACGACCTGCCCGTCTACTACGCCACTCGCGTCACCTGGAGCGGTGAGTACGTCCATGCCGCGCCCTGGTCCGTCGGCTCGCAGGGGTACGCCAACGTCAGCCACGGCTGCACCGGAATGTCGACCGGCAACGCCGCGTGGTTCTTCAAGACCGTCCGCGAGGGCGACATCGTCAGGGTCATCAACAGCAACGGGAACGAGATGGACACCTTCGGCAACGGCTTCGGCGACTGGAACCTGGGCTGGGAAAAGTGGCGCAAGGGCAGCGCCCTGGTGGCGGACACCAGGGACGGCAGCGACCCCGCGGAGGCGGCGCGGCTGCGTCCCCAGGTCTGACGGGCCCAGGTCTGACGGGCCCGGGGTCTGAGGGGCCCGCGCCTGGCCTGCCCCGGTCCTACGCGTCGACGCCGAGCCGGCCGCGCAGCAGAGCGGCCAGTGAGTCCGCGAACTCCACCGGATCGACCGGAAGGGTCGCCGCGGCGTCCGCACGGCTCCAGGTGGCCAGCCAGGCGTCCTGCGGGCGGCCGATCAGCAGCAGCACAGGCGGGCAGTTGAAGATCTCGTCCTTGATCTGCCGGCACACGCCCATGCCGCCCGCGGGAACCGTCTCGCCGTCCAGTACGCAGACATCGACGCCGCCCTCGTCCAGCGCCTTGAGGACGGCGGGAAGGGTGGCACACTCCAGGAACTCCACCGGCGGTACGTCGGCCGCCGGCCTGCGTCCCGCCGCCAGCCGGACCTGCTCGCGGGTGCCCGCATCGTCGCTGTAGACCAGCACCGTGGCAGTCGCCTGCATTGTTCCTCCGTCGTTGGATCAGGAACCGATGCGGCGGATGCTACTCCGTCCGACTCCCTGTCAACAGCAGTTCGGGCAGTGCTTCGATGGGCCGTTCGGGCTGGACAAAGCCGACTGACACACCGAACGGCACCCCCCGGAGTGAGGGCGGGATAAGCGACCGACATAATGTCGGTCGTGGCGACAGCAACGACAGTAGAAACCGGGCACGCGCACCCGTCGGTCAATCGGCCGAACCTCACCAGCGTCGGAACCATCATCTGGCTGAGTTCCGAGCTGATGTTCTTCGCGGCCCTCTTCGCGATGTACTTCACCCTGCGATCGGTGATGGGTGCCGAGTTCTGGAAGACACAGGCGGATCACCTGAACTTCCCGTTCTCGGCGACGAACACCACGATCCTGGTGCTCTCCTCCCTCACCTGCCAGCTTGGCGTCTTCGCCGCTGAGCGGGGCGATGTGAAGAAGCTCAGAACGTGGTTCAGCATCACCTTCGTGATGGGTGCGATCTTCATCGGAGGCCAGGTCTTCGAGTACACCGAGCTGGTCAAGGACGCGGGCCTCTCGCTCTCGTCCAACCCGTACGGCTCGGTGTTCTACCTGACCACCGGTTTCCACGGTCTGCACGTGACGGGCGGACTCATCGCCTTCCTGCTGGTTCTCGGCAGGACCTACGCGGCCAGGAGATTCACCCACGAGCAGGCAACCGCCGCCATCGTCGTGTCCTACTACTGGCACTTCGTCGATGTCGTCTGGATCGGCCTCTTCGCCACGATCTACATGATCAAGTAACGGCCGGGCAGCCAGCTGCCTGAAGCAGACACAGTCCAGAAGCACCGACGCAGAAGATCCTGACACCGGGGTAATCCGTGAAAAAGCTCTCCGCACGACGACGCCATCCCTTGGCGGCGGTCGTCGTCCTACTCCTCGCGCTGGCGGCCACTGGGGGGCTGTACGCCGCGTTCGCACCCGCGGACAAGGCGCAGGCCGATGACACCGCCCAGTCCCTCGCCATCCAGGAGGGCATGAAGCTCTACACCGTCGGCTGCGCCAGCTGCCACGGAACCGGCGGTCAGGGAACCTCTGACGGCCCGAGCCTGATCGGCGTCGGCTCCGCCGCCGTCGACTTCCAGGTCGGTACGGGCCGGATGCCGGCCCAGCAGCCCGGCCCCCAGGTGCCGAAGAAGAAGGTCATCTACTCGCAGAGCGAGATCGACCAGCTCGCGGCGTACGTCGCCTCGCTTGGCGCCGGTCCGATCACGCCGACCGAGAAGCAGTACAGCCCCAAGGGTGCCGACATCGCCAAGGGTGGCGACCTGTTCCGCACCAACTGCGCCCAGTGCCACAACTTCACCGGTGAGGGCGGCGCCCTGACGGACGGCAAGTACGCCCCGAACCTCGAGGACGTGGACCCCAAGCATGTCTACGAGGCCATGCAGACCGGCCCGCAGAACATGCCCTCCTTCCCCGACTCGACGCTGCCGGAGCAGCAGAAGCGGGACATCATCGCGTACATCCACACTGTGAACAGCGATGAGGCCGCGAGCCCCGGCGGCCTCAAGCTGGGTGGCTTCGGCCCTGTCAGCGAGGGTCTGTTCGGCTGGGTCTTCGGGCTGGGTGCACTGATCGCAGTTGCCGTCTGGGTCGCGGCCCACACCGCTAAGGCCAAGAAGTCATGAGTAGCCAAGAGAATCCACGAGAGAACGTGCCTGCCGAGCAGGACGCCGCGCACGGCGCGGTAAAGGTCGCCGACGATCCGTTCGCGGACCCGGGGCTGCCGGCCCACAAGCCGCGTATCCAGGACATCGACGAGCGGGCCGCCAAGCGCTCCGAGCGTGCGGTCGCCTTCCTGTTCACGCTGTCGATGCTGGCCACCATCGCCTTCATCGCCTCGTACGTCATCTTCCCGGTCGACAAGATCGTGTTTATCTGGCCGATCGGGAATGTGAGCGCGCTCAACTTCGCGCTGGGCACCTCGCTCGGCGTCGCGCTCTTCTGCATCGGCGCGGGCGCGGTCCACTGGGCCCGCACCCTGATGTCCGATGTGGAGGTCGCCGACGATCGGCACGCCATCGCGGCCCCGCCCGAGGTCAGGGCCAAGGTGATGGCCGACTTCGCGGCGGGTGCCGAGGAGTCCGCCATGGGCCGGCGCAAGCTGATCCGCACCACCATGTTCGGCGCGCTGGCGCTGGTGCCGCTCTCCGGCGTGATGCTTCTGCGTGACCTGGGCCCGCTGCCCGAGAAGAAGCTGCGGACCACCTTGTGGGCCAAGGGCAAGCAGCTCATCAACATGAACACGAATGAGCCGCTGCGTCCCGAGGACGTCGTCGTCGGTTCGCTGACCTTCGCCATGCCCGAGGGCCTGGAGGAGGACAGTCACGACTTCCAGAAGCAAATCGCCAAGGCTGCCCTGATGATCGTCCGGATTCAGCCGGACGACATCAAGGACAAGCGCGAACTCGAGTGGTCGCACGAGGGCATCGTGGCGTACTCGAAGATCTGCACCCACGTCGGCTGCCCGATCAGCCTGTACGAGCAGCAGACGCACCACGTGCTCTGCCCCTGCCACCAGTCCACCTTCGACCTCGCCGACGGCGCCCGCGTCATCTTCGGCCCGGCCGGCCACGCCCTCCCGCAGCTGCGGATCGGCGTGAACGCCGAGGGCAACCTCGAGGCGCTCGGCGACTTCGATGAGCCCGTCGGTCCTTCCTTCTGGGAGCGCGGATGAGTACTACATCTGAGACGAACCGCAAGGCACCCGCGGGTGAGCGGGTCGCCGACTGGGCGGACGGCCGGCTCGGGATCTACTCCCTGGCCAAGGCCAACATGCGGAAGATCTTCCCGGACCACTGGTCCTTCATGCTGGGTGAGATCGCCCTCTACAGCTTCATCATCATCATCCTGACGGGTGTGTATCTGACGCTGTTCTTCCACCCGAGCATGAACGAGGTCGTGTACGAGGGCACGTATGTGCCGATGCAGGGCATCCGGATGTCCGAGGCGTACGCCTCGACGCTGGACATCAGCTTCGACGTCCGCGGCGGTCTGCTGATCCGGCAGATCCACCACTGGGCGGCACTGATCTTCATCGCGGCCATGCTCGTGCACATGATGCGCGTCTTCTTCACGGGCGCCTTCCGCAAGCCGCGTGAGATCAACTGGCTGTTCGGCTTCCTGCTGCTGGTGCTGGGCATGTTCACCGGCTTCACCGGCTACTCGCTCCCGGACGACCTGCTGTCCGGTACCGGTGTCCGGTTCATGGAGGGCGCGATCCTGTCCATGCCGATCGTCGGCACGTACATGTCGTTCTTCCTCTTCGGTGGAGAGTTCCCCGGCGGGGACTTCGTGAGCCGGTTCTACTCGATCCACGTCCTGCTGCTGCCGGGAATCATGATGGGCCTGCTGGTCGCCCACCTGATCCTGGTCTTCTACCACAAGCACACGCAGTTCGCGGGCCCCGGACGTACGAACAACAACGTCGTCGGCATGCCGCTGCTGCCGGTCTACATGGCCAAGGCCGGAGGCTTCTTCTTCCTGGTCTTCGGCATCATCTCGATCATCTCGGCGGTCGCTTCGATCAACCCGATCTGGGCGCTCGGCCCCTACCGTCCGGACCAGGTCTCCACCGGCGCTCAGCCGGACTGGTACATGGGCTTCTCCGAGGGTCTGATCCGGGCCATGCCCGGCTGGGAGATCAACTTCGCGGGCCACACTCTTGCCCTGGGCGTGTTCATCCCGCTGATGATCTTCCCGATGATCCTTGCGGTGATCGCGGTCTACCCGTTCGTCGAGTCCTGGATCACCGGGGACAAGCGCGAGCACCACATCCTGGACCGCCCGCGCAACGTCCCGACCCGTACGGGCTTCGGTGTGGCGTGGCTGACCTGGTACGTCATCCTGCTGATCGCCGGTGGAAACGACCTGGTCGCCATCTTCTTCCACATGTCGATCAACAGCATCACCTGGTTCGCCCGGATCGCCTTCTTCGTCGGCCCGGTCCTCGCCTTCATCATCACCAAGCGGATCTGCCTCGGTCTCCAGCGCCGCGACCGTGACAAGATTCTGCACGGACGCGAGTCGGGCATCATCAAGCGCCTGCCGCACGGTGAGTTCGTCGAGATCCACGAGCCGCTCTCGCAGGAAGAGCTGTACACGCTCACTGCGCACGAGCAGTACAAGCCGGCCGAGATCGGCCCGACGGTCGACGAGAACGGCGTCCGGCGCAAGGTCAAGCTCAAGGACAAGCTGAGGGCCAAGCTCAGCAAGGGCTACTACGGGCCGGACACCTATATCCCCAAGCCCTCGGTCGAGGAGTTCAAGGAGATCACGGGCGGCCACGGCCACCACTGATCCCACCCGACCGCGAGGTCGCCGCAGGGGAGCCCCGTCCATTCGCCGGACGGGGCTCTTCGCTGTCTGCCGGGCTGGATAGGGTGGACTCATCCCTGTTCGGCTGTGGACCCAGGAGTGGACCATGAACGTTGTGACCCCGGTTGGCGGCGACAGCGTGGCGGACCTCTCCTGGCCCGGGGTGCTGAACGCTCTGCTCGACAACCGTGACCAGAGCGCGGAGGCCACCGCGTGGGCCATGGACCGCATCCTCAGCGGTGAGGCGACGAACGCGCAGATCGCGGGCTTCGCGGTCGCCCTGCGTGCCAAGGGCGAGACGGTCGAGGAGATCTCCGGTCTCGTACGGACCATGTACGCGCACGCGAACCTGATCGAGGTGCCCGGGCCGAGCGTCGACATCGTCGGGACCGGCGGCGACGGCGCCAGGACCGTGAATATCTCCACGATGTCCGCGATCGTGGTCGCGGGGACGGGCGCGAAGGTCGTCAAGCACGGCAACCGCGCCGCGTCGTCGGCGAGCGGCGCATCCGACGTACTGGAGAAGCTCGGCGTCAATCTCGAGCTCACCCCACAGCGGGTTGCCCAGGTCGCGGAACAGGCTGGCATCACCTTCTGCTTCGCGGTGAAGTTCCACCCGGCGCTGCGGCATGTGGCGGCGGCCCGCAAAGAGCTGGGCATCCGCACCACGTTCAACTTCCTCGGCCCGCTCACCAACCCGGCGAAGGTAAAGGCGCAGGCCACCGGCGTCGCGGACGAGCGGATGGCGCCGATTCTGGCCGGCGTGCTGGCCGAGCGCGGCTCCTCGGCGCTGGTCTTCCGCGGCGACGACGGCCTCGACGAGCTGACCACTACCGCGACCTCCCGGGTGTGGGTGGTACGGGACGGGGCGGTGCGCGAGGAGGCCTTCGACCCGAGGGACGTCGGCATCGACCTCGTGCCGGTCGAGGCCCTGCGCGGCGCCGACGCCTCGTACAACGCGGATGTCGCGCGCCGGCTGCTCGGCGGAGAGACCGGGCCCGTACGCGACGCGGTGCTGCTCAATTCGGCGGCCGCGCTCGTCGCGCTGGAGCCGACGGACGGCACCCTGAACGAGCAGCTGGCGGCGGGTATCTCAAGGGCCGCCCAGTCGATCGACTCGGGCGCGGCCAGAGCGGTGCTCGACCGGTGGGTGGCCGCGAGCAACGCCTGAGGCCGCGACGGCGTGAGGCAAGGCGTGGTCCAGCTTCGTGGTTCGGCTTCCCGTCTCAGGAACTGGACCCCGCCTTGCACGTGGTGAGACGTATGGCAGGATGCTCTTCAAGGTCATGAGTGACAGCGATTACGGCCCCGGCTCGCTGTCCGGCAACCCTCCGTCCGTGGCGGGGTGCCCCGGGTGAAGACCAGGCCGTAGGCAGTGAGGTCTGCGGCAAGCGCGGACCCCTGCGAACCCTGGGGTCCTGGTCCTCAAGGGAGCAGTCTCGTGAGCAAGCGAATGCGATAGGGCTGATCGCCCCTTCTTCAGTGCGCCTCCGTGCGGCCGTCGTGCCGTGTGTTCGAGGCAACCCCTGTGCGCCGAACGGCCGTTGAGCGCCGACGCGCAGGTTCCACCGAAGTCTCCCCCTAACTTCGTCGGGGGGACCGCCAGCCCTGTCCTGCCGGGAGATACCGCCATGTCCGCACGCCCGAACGCCGTTGCCCCCGCTGCCTCCGTCACGACCGCCGTAGCCACTGCTGTCGCCCCCGCCCCCGCCCCCGCCGAGTCCGACCCCGCCTGTGCCGCGCCGCTCGCGGTCCTCGGCCGCGACGTCACCGTCCCGCTCGTCACCGGCGGCGAAGTCACCTACGCCGCCCTCGACTACGCGGCGAGCGCCCCGGCCCTGCAGCGGGTCTGGGACGATGTGGCCGGGTACGCCCCGTACTACGGCAGCGTGCACCGCGGCGCCGGGTACCTCTCGCAGCTGTCCACCGACCTGTTCGAGAACAGCCGGGACACGGTCGCCGAGTTCCTCGACTGCCGCCCGGACGACCAGGTCGTCTTCACCCGCTCCACGACCGACTCGCTGAACCTGCTGGCGTCCGTGATCCCCGCCGACTGCCAGGTCTTCGTCTTCGAGACCGAGCATCACGCATCGCTGCTGCCGTGGGAGTCCACCCACGCCGCAGGGCGTAGGGGGAGTGACGCCCGGGTGACGTATCTGAACGCGCCGCGTACGCCGGCTCAGGCGGTGCGGACGCTTCAGCGCGCGCTCGCCGAACGCGCTGCGCCCGGTCAAGAGGGGTACGGCCCGGCGCTGGTCTGCGTGACCGGTGCGTCGAATGTCACCGGTGAACTGTGGCCGGTGAAGGAGCTCGCTGCCGTCGCGCACGCCCACGGCGCGCGGATCGTGCTCGACGCGGCTCAGCTCGCGCCCCACCACCCGGTCTCCGTACAGGAGTTGGACGTCGACTGGGTGGCCTTCTCCGGGCACAAGCTGTACGCGCCGTTCGGTTCGGGCGTGTTGGCCGGCCGTGCGGACTGGCTGCGGGACGCGGAGCCGTACCTCGCGGGCGGCGGCGCCTCGCGCAAGGTCGCGCGGCGCGCGGACGGCGGTGTGGACGTCGACTGGCACACCACGGCCGCCCGCCACGAGGCCGGTTCGCCGAACGTCATCGGCGTCTACTCCATCGCCTCCGCCTGCAAGGCGCTCACCGAGGCGGGCTTCGACAACCTTCTTGCCCGAGAGCAGCGGCTCGTCGCGAAGGTCCGCGGGGGCCTGGCCGAGGTGGCCGAGGTCAAGGTGCTCTCGCTGTTCGGGGACGATTCCCCCTCGCGTTCCGCTGGGGGGACCCCCACGCGGGTCGGCGTCATCTCGTTCGTTGTCGAGGGCTGGAACAGCTCGCACTTCGCGGCCGCGCTCTCCGCGGAGTACGGCATCGGCGTACGGGACGGGCTGTTCTGCGCGCACCCGCTGGTGCGGACCCTGCTGGGCGGCGACGGGCAGGACCCGGGCGAGTGCGGAGCGCCGGAGGCGGAGCCGGGCGAGAGGTCGCTGAACGCGATCCGGGTGAGCTTCGGGGCCGGTACGCCGGACGAGCACGTGGAGCGTTTCGTACGGGCGGTGAAGGAGCTGGTGCGCGAGGGCGCGAAGTGGAACTACCGCACGGAGGACGGCCGCTGCGTCCCGGTCGTGTGACGTAAGGGCTACCCGCCACGTGCCATTGGGGCTCCGCCACGGACCCCCACCTGCGCCTGGCGGCGTGGGGGGACCCCCACCTGCGCCCTGGCGGGCGTGGGAGGACACCCAGCCCTACGCCTTGGCGGGCGTGGGAGGACACCCAGCCCTACGCCTTGGCGGGCGTGGGAGGACACCCAGCCCTACGCCCTGGCGGGTAGGGACACCCCCAGACCTACGCCCTGGCTGGCGTGGAGAGACACCCAGTCCTACGCCCTGGCGGGTAGGGACACCCCTAGACCTACGCCCTGGCTGGCGTGGAGAGACACCCAGTCCTCAAACGCCGGACGGGCTGGATCTTCCAGCCCGTCCGGCGTTCGGGGAGAGAAACGGAAAGCGCTACGAGTCCAGGCCGATCGCGAACGCCGCCTCCAGGTCGTGCTGCGAATACGTACGGAACGCCACGTGCGTGTCCGTGCCCTCCACGCCCGGGATCCTGCTGATGCGGCCCGGGATGACGTCCGCCAGGTCGTCGTGCTTGGCCACCCGCACCATCGCGATCAAGTCGTACGTGCCGGTGACGGAGAAGACCTCGCTGACGCTGTCCAGCGCGGCGATCGACTCGGCGATCTCGGGGATGCGGTCCACGCTGGTCTTGATGAGCACGATCGCGGTGATCACGGTTGGCTTTCTCCCTCGGTGGCCGCTGCTGGGGCCTTCACTCTAGTCGCATGCCGGAATCGTCCCCAGGCGTAGACGAACCCGGCCCCGAACCCCACCAGATGCGCGAGATACGCGACGCCGGGGCCGCTGCCCGCGCCCTGTGCCGCCAGCCACTGGAGGACGAACCAGAAGATCAGCACGATCCACGCGGGGAAGCGCAGCGGCAGGAAGAAGAGGAACGGGAAGAGACTGGTGACCCGGGCCTTGGGGAAGAGGAACAAGAACGCGCCGAGCACGCCCGAGATCGCCCCGGACCCTCCCACCAGGGTCTGCTCGGAGTCGGCGTTGGCCGCCGCGTAGGCGAGCAGCGCGAGATAGCCGCAGCCCACATAGAAGAGGGCGAACTCCCGCCGCCCCATGCGCTCCTCGGCCATCGCCCCGAAGACATAGAGGAAGAGCATGTTGCCGAGCAGATGCAGCCAGCTGCCGTGGACGAAGAGGGCGGTGAGAGGAGTGAGGAGCGGGTCGAGGGTGCCGGGGGAGGTGCTCAGCAGCTCCGCGGGGATCACACCCCAGCGTTCGAAGTACGCGCTCTGGGCGGCGAGCAGTGTGTCACCGGTGCCGTACACCGGGTTGAGGCCCGAGACCGGGCTGAGGACGAACACCGCACAGCAGACGGCCATCACGCCGTACGTCACCGCGGGCCCCGTCACCGTGCCCCGTACCGCACCCCGCGCCGCGCCCTGCCAACTGATCATGGACAGAGCATGGCGTAGTGGGGCTGAACGGTACAGAGCGCCTCGCCGCGCCATGGGGTACCTGCGAGGCCGTAGGGTTACGGGCAGTACATCCGCGGTTCGACGGCGCACAGCGGCATCTGCATCCGCACGACGAAAGAGGACGGCACGATGACGACGGTTCCCCGGCCGACAGCCGGTACCCGCTGGCGCTGCACCCTCTGCGGCAACCTCACGCGCTTCGATGTCACCCGTTCCTCCAAGGTCGTCGAGTACGTCCATCTGGACCTGGCCGGAGAGCCGACGGTCGAGGAGCGCGAGGTGGTCAGTGAGACCATCGAGTCGGTGCGCTGCCGTTGGTGCAACGCGGTGGATCAGATCGAGCTGGTGGACAGGCCGGGCGCCGGCTCCTGAGGGAGCGGCCCGAACGGGTAGTGGGGTGACGGATCGTGGAGCAGCCTGCAAGCGGCGATGAGCCGGCCGGTGCGGCCGGTGACGCCGCCGAGGCGCTCGACCGCCCGCTGCCGGAAGGCGTACGGCGCAGGGTCATGACGCTGGTCTCGGACGCGTTCGGCGGCCTGACCGTTGCCGAACTTCCGGCCCAGCTACGGCAGTACGCCCGCTTCACCTCCACCCGGCGCGCCAAATTCGCGGGCAACGCGATGGCCGCCGCCCTGGAGAGCGACCCGGTCTTCCGCCAGCGCATCGGCGAGCGCCTCAGCCAGGCCCAGCCCGAGCTGTCCGCGGCGCTGGAGTCCGGATCACCGCCCGCCGCCGCCGACCCCGTAGATGTGGCCGCCGCCGCCTATGTGCTGCGACCCACCGGATGGGTGAAACTTGTCGCCGCCGCGGGTGAGGAAGCCCTGCGCGCGAACGCCGAGCGTGCCGACGAGGCGGGGCGGCGCGAGCTGGAGCGGCTGCGTGAGGAGCTGACGGAGGCGCGCGGCCTGATCAAGAGCGAGACCGAGCGGCTGCGTACGGAGCTGGAGACGGCCCGCAAGGAAGCCGAAACGCTTCGGCGCAAGCTGCGCAGCGCCCAGAGCGATGTGAAGCGCGGCGAGGCCGCTCTGCGCCGCAGAGACGCCGATCTCGAGGCCATCAGGTCGGAGGCCGCGGCCCAGGTCTCGGCGGCCGAGAGTGAGAGCCGTCGGCTCAAGGCCCGCCTCGGCGAGGCGGAGGCCGCGGTGGAGGCGAGCCGGCGGGCCGCTCGGGAGGGTCGCTCGATCGAGGACATGCGGCTGCGGCTGCTGCTGGACACGGTGCTCGACGCGGCCCAGGGGCTGCGCCGGGAACTGGCCCTGCCGCCCGCCGCCATCCATCCCGCCGACACGGTCGACGCGGTCGAGCCCGGCCGTATGTCGCCCAAGGACATCGCGGCCCGTGCGCTCTCCGAGACCGATCCCGCCCTGCTCGACCAGCTGCTCGCGCTGCCGCAGGCGCATCTGGTGGTGGACGGTTACAACGTCACCAAGACCGGCTATCCGACGATGCCGCTGGAGAAGCAGCGGCTGCGGCTGCTCGGCGGTCTCTCGCTGCTGGCGGCGCAGACCGGCGCCGAGATCACCTGTGTCTTCGACGGGGCGGAGCTGGCGGCCCCGGTGCTGCTGGCGCCCCCGCGCGGAGTGCGGGTGCTGTTCTCCAAGCCGGGCGTGACCGCTGACGAACTGATCCGTCAGCTGGTACGGGCGGAGCCGCCGGGGCGGCCCGTGGTGGTGGTCTCCACCGACCGCGAAGTCGCCGACGGAGTGGCGAAGGCGGGCGCGAGGCCCGTCGCGTCCACATTGTTGCTGAAGCGGCTTTCGCGCGTCTAGTTAACTGCCGTGCCAAATGACCGAATTAGCTACTTCTCTGACAGACGTAGTGTCAAGTGGCCATTACTACGCGTGTGATGCGAGTAAAGAAAACGCTCAGTGGCCGAGATTTTTCTCGACAGGATTTGAACTGATCACAAGAAGGTCACTAGGTTTAGCTCTCGAACCTTCGCGCGGTTGATCGCCCACCCGGGGCGACAGCGAAGGAACCGCCGAGTTCGTGCAGTTCAGCCCCTTTCTCTGTAAGGGCTCGAGGTGCGGACGCCGGGGATTGAACCCCCCACAGCCCGGTAGGCGGCTCGAGGAAGAAGGAGCTCGCCTTCGTGGCGTCCCACCGTCGTCCCAAGCAGCCGAGCCGCACCCGTGTGACCGTGCTCACCGCGACCGCCGCCGCGGCCGTGGCCCTTACTTCCCAGGCCGCCCAGGCCGACCCGCAGCCGAGCAAGAGCGAGGTCAAGGAGAAGGTCGACAAGCTCTACGAAGAGGCGGAGAAGGCCACCGAGAAGTACAACGGGGCCAAGGAGCAGCAGGAGAAGCTCGAGAAGCAGGTCGACGCGCTGCAGGACAAGGTCGCCCGCGGACAGGACGAGCTCAACACCCTGCGCGACGGCCTCGGTTCGGTGGCGAGCGCCCAGTACCGCTCCGGTGGCATCGACCCCGCAGTGCAGCTCTTCCTCTCCGCGGACCCGGACAGCTACCTCGACAAGGCCTCCGCGCTGGACCAGTTGGGCGCCAAGCAGACTGAGGCGCTTTCCGAGATCCAGGCCAAGCAGCGGACCCTCGCGCAGCAGCGCCAGGAGGCCCAGGACAAGCTCGGCGACCTCGCCGACACGCGCAAGCAGCTGGGCACCAAGAAGAAGGAAGTCCAGACCAAGCTCGCCTCCGCGCAGAAGCTCCTCAATACGCTCACCGCGTCGGAGCGCGCCGCGCTCGCCGCCGACGAGTCCCGCGCCAACCGCGCCAGCTCGCGAGCGGACCTCGGCAACGCGGTCCCGGCCTCGCAGCGCGCGTCCGCCGCGTTCTCCGCCGCGCAGAGCAAGATCGGCTCGCCGTACGTCTACGGCGCATCCGGTCCCAGCTCCTTCGACTGCTCCGGACTGACCTCGTGGGCGTACGCCCAGGCCGGTGTCTCCATACCGCGCACCTCCCAGTCGCAGGCCAACGCCGGCACCCGCATCTACTCCCAGGGCGGACTCCAGCAGGGCGATCTGGTCATCTTCTACGGCGACATGCACCACGTCGGCTTCTATGCGGGCAACGGCCAGGTGCTGCACGCCCCGAAGCCCGGCGCCAGCGTGCGCTACGAGTCGATCAACAACATGCCGTTCCAGTTCGGCGTACGTATCTGACGCCCAATCGGGCGATTTCCCGCGCCTGTAGCTGACGTCGCGCCCTGCCGGTGACCTGTGGTCTCGGGCGGGGCGTCACTTTCTGTGCATGTCAGGGCCGTTGGTCGCTGTGTGATCGCCCGGCTACTGTCTGCCGCGCAACATCCCTCGTACAGCGGAAGGGAGCGCGGCACGTGGCGCCCCATCGACGGCTTACACAGTCCGGTCTCACTCAGAGTGTCCGGGTCACCGTCCTGTCCGCCGCGGCGGCAACGGCCGCCGCGGCGCTCGGGGGCGCACCGGCGAGCGCCGACCCGCATCAGACCGCGGAGAGCGCCCGGGCCAGGGTCGACCGGCTGTACGAGGAGGCCGAGCAGGCCACCGAGCACTTCAACAAGGCCGGTGAGCGGGTCGAGCGGCTGCGTGAGCAGGTGGCGCAGGCGCAGGACAGCGTGGCCCGCGGCCAGGAGCGCGTCAACCGGATGCGGGGAGCGCTCGGTTCGGTCGCGGGGGCGCAGTACCGGTCGGGCGGCATGGACCCCGCGCTCGCCCTGCTGCTCTCCGAGGACCCGGACAGCTACCTCGACAAAGCGGCCACCCTGGACCGGATCAGCGAGCGGCAGGCGACCGACCTGCAGGACCTCCGGCGGGCCCAGCGAAGACTCGGCCAGGAGCGCGCGGAGGCCTCCCGCGACCTCGCGGAGCTGGAGCGCAGCCGGACCGCCGTCGTCGGCCACAAGCGCGCCGTCGAGCGCAAACTCGCCGAGGCGCGGCGGCTGCTGAACTCCCTGCCGTCCGGCGACCGCGCCGCCTTCGACCGGGCGTCGCGCTCCGGCCGCGAGTCCCTGCCCGCGCTCTCCGGCCTCGCGCCTGCCTCCCCGCGGGCGGCCGCCGCGGTGATGGCGGCCCGCAGCGCCGTCGGCCGCCCCTATGTGTGGGGCGCCAACGGGCCCTCCGGGTTCGACTGTTCGGGGCTCACGCAGTGGTCGTACGCGCAGGCGGGCGTCGGGCTGCCGCGCACCTCGCAGGCGCAGCGGTACGCCGGCCGGCAGATCTCGCTGTCCGAGGCGCGGCCCGGCGACCTCGTGGCGTACCGCAGCGACGCCAGCCATATCGGGATGTACATGGGCAACGGGCAGGTCGTGCACGCGCCCTACCCCGGTGCGCCGGTGCGCTACGACCCGGTCGGCATGATGCCGATCTCGTCGGTCACCCGGGTCTGAGCCGCGTTCCGTTCCGCGCCGCGTTCCGTACGATCGAGCACGTGGCGGGTCAGGGGCGCGGAGGGCGTCGGGCAGTACGACGTGCGGCGGGGCCGGTCCTCGCCGCCGCTCTGCTGGTGTCCGGCTGCGCGGCCCCCGAGGCGTCCGACACAACGATGCGGGACATCCAGCGCACACTGGACGGGCGAGCGTCCGCCGTCCTCGGACATGACGAGAGCTCCTATCTGGACGCGCTCGATCCCCGGGCCCCTGCGCTGCGGGCGACGGAGCGCAGGGAGTTCCAGAACCTGGCGGATGTGCCGCTGCGCTCCTGGGAGTACCGGCTGAGCGATGTGAAGCGGCAGGGCCGGCGGGCGGTCGCAGAGGCCGAACTGCGCTACCGCATCGACGGTTACGACACCGCTACGGTGACCGCCTCCCGGACGCTGGAGCTGGCCGAACGCGAGGGCCGCTGGTTCATCACGGCCGACCACGCGAGCGAGCGGGGCGGCCAGCAGCTCTGGCAGCAGGGCGACGTCCAGGTCGTCCGGGGCAGGCGGAGCCTGGTCCTTGCCGTCGGCCAGGACGTGAAGCGGCTGCGCGCCCTCGCGGCGAACGCCGACCGGGCCGTGCCCGCTGTCTCGGACGCCTGGCCGTCCCCCTGGGCCGGGCGCGTGGTGATCCTGGTCCCCGCATCGCTGGACGCCATGGGAAGGCTGATGGGGGCGCCCGCGGCCGGGTACCGGGGGATCGCGGCGCTCACCACGGGCGAGACCGGTGAGGCCGGAGCAGCGCCCGCGGACCGGGTGATCGTCAACCCCGAGGCGTACGGCGTGCTCGGCGCCTTCGGCCAGGGCATCGTGCTCACGCATGAGGCGGCCCATGTGGCCACGCGGGCCTACACCTCGGCGGCCACCCCGATGTGGCTCTCGGAGGGCTTCGCGGACTGGGTGGCGTACCGAGGCACCGGCCGTAGTGCCGGGCAGACCGCCCCCGAACTCGAGCGCGCGGTCATGCGCGGCCATGTGCCGGCCGCGCTGCCGTCCGACGAGGACTTCGCCTTCGACGGCGACGGGGACAAGCTGGCGCGCGCGTACGAGGGCGGCTGGCTGGCCTGCGAGCTGATCGCCGCGCGCTGGGGCGAGAAGAAGCTGGCGTCGTTCTACCGGGCCGTCGGCGGGGGGAAGCACCGGTCGGCCGCGGTCGAGAAGGCGATGAGCGATGTACTGGGCACGACGCGGGAGGACTTCACGGTGCGCTGGCGGGACTATCTGCGCGAGCGGCTGAACGGCTGAGCCGCAGCCTCCGGCACGGTTCGCCCACTGTCTGCCGCCACAGTCGCAGGCACGCCGTCAGCGTCGCCGCGACCAGCAGCCCATTGCGTACGGCCAGCAGCAGCACGCCCAGCGGGTCGCCGGCCACCACGTGCGAGAACCAGACGGGGAACTCCAGCAGCGTGACCCCGGTGCCGGCCAGCACCAGTCCGCCCGGCAGGACCATCCGGCTGCCCCGGAAGGCCAGGCAGGCGGCGGCCAGGCCGACCAGCCAGATCATGTACTGGGGGCTGATCACCCGGCTTGTGGTGGTGAACAGCAGCACCGCGCAGAACGCCGCGTCGCACGGTGTGCTCGGCGCGAACTTCTTGGCCCGCAGCCGCCACAGCGCCAGCCAGCCGAAGGCGAGGACGGTGAGGGCGAGGGCGAGCGTGGAGACGAGCGAGACGTACGGGCCGACGAACTCCACCGACCCGTAGTTCAGCAGCACCTCGCCCTGCCAGCCGAAGTACCGCGCCACATGGAAGACCAGGGCGCCCAGCGACTCGATCTCGGTGCCCCGGTCGCGCTGGAAGGTGAGGAACGCAAGCGCCCCCGGCATGGACGCGATGAACAGCAGCGCCAGGGCGGCCGCAGTGCCCGTCGCGGCGGCCCAGGCGCGGCGGGTGGCCGGGCCGCGCGGGGTGCCCACGATCAGCAGCAGCGGCCAGACCTTCAGCAGGGCGCCGAAGCCCGCCAGGGCGCCCATGGTGCGCGGATGGCGTGCCCCGGCCAGCAGGGCGGCGACGGCGACGGCCGTGACCATCAGGTCGTAGCGGGCGTACGCGGTGGGCCCCAGCAGCGGCACTCCCGCGACCCACACCCAGCTGCCGCGCTGCGACTTGCCGGGCCGCCCGCCGGCGGGGAGCAGAAGGCTCAGTACGAGCGCGTCGCAGAGCAGGGTGAGGACGAAGAAGGCCGATGTGTAGCCGAGGAAGGGCAGCAGGGCGGGGGAGAGGATCGCGAGAGCGGCGGCGGGCGGGTACTGCCAGGTGACGTCGTTCAGCGGGAAGGTGCCGGTCTTCAGCACCTCGTACCAGCCTCGGTAGATCACCGAGATGTCGCTGGTCACATCGGGGCCGGGGAAGATGACGACCTGGAACACGCAGAGCAGCAGTGCGGTCCTGGTGACGATCCACAGCGTGAGGATCCAAACCGGGGTGATCCACACCGGGGTGATCCTCACCGGGAGGGTCCACAGCGCGAGAGTCCGTTCCGCGAGGGGAAGCCGCGTACCGCTGCCGCTTGCGCCCGCCATGAGCACCTCATCCCATTCATGCGGAATTATGGGTGCCCATGATGCCGGGCAGGGCTGCGCGTGAGCGGTGAGGCGGGGCCGTTCGGTACTGTCGGCGGCGATGCACAAGACCTTGATCGTGACCAACGACTTTCCGCCCAGGCCCGGCGGCATCCAGGCGTTCCTGCACAACATGGCGCTGCGGCTGGACCCGGAGCAGGTCGTCGTATACGCCTCCACCTGGAAGCGCGGCCGCGAGGGTGCCGAGGCGACCGCCGCGTTCGATGCCGAGCAGCCCTTCACCGTCGTACGGGACCGTACGACGATGCTGCTGCCGACTCCGCGCGTGACCCGGAGGGCGACCCAGCTGCTGCGCGAGCACGGCTGCCAATCCGTGTGGTTCGGGGCCGCCGCCCCGCTCGGTCTGATGGCGCCCGCCCTGCGCGGGGCCGGGGCGCGGCGGCTGGTGGCCACCGCGCACGGACACGAGGCGGGCTGGGCGCAGCTGCCCGTCTCCCGGCAGCTGCTGCGGCGGATCGGTGAGGGCACGGACACGATCACCTATCTGGGTGAGTACACGCGCTCCCGCATAGCCGCCGCGCTGACGCCTCAAGCGGCCGGCCGCATGGTCCAACTGCCGCCCGGTGTCGATGAGAAGACATTCCATCCGGGCTCGGGCGGGGACGCGGTCCGGGAGCGCCTGGGGCTCGCCGGCCGGCCGGTGGTGGTGTGCGTATCGCGGCTGGTGCCGCGCAAGGGCCAGGACACACTGATTCTGGCGATGCCCGAGATCCTGGCGAAGGTGCCGGACGCGGTACTGCTGATCGTCGGCGGCGGTCCGTACGAGAAGGATCTGCGGAAGCTGGCGGACGAGACCGGGGTCGCACAGTCGGTCCGCTTCACCGGCCCCGTGCCCTGGGAGGAGCTGCCGGCCCACTACGGCGCCGGCGATGTCTTCGCGATGCCCTGCCGTACCCGAAGGGGCGGTCTGGACGTCGAGGGCCTCGGAATCGTGTATCTGGAGGCATCGGCGACCGGCCTGCCCGTCGTCGCGGGCGATTCGGGCGGCGCCCCCGACGCCGTACTCGACGGAGAGACGGGCTGGGTGGTCCGCGGCGGCTCGGCGAAGGAGTCGGCCGAGCGGATCGTGGCCCTGCTCGAGGATCCCGGGCTGCGGCAGCGGATGGGGGAGCGAGGCCGGGAGTGGGTCGAGGAGAAGTGGCGCTGGGACCTGCTGGCCGAGAAACTTCGGACACTTCTCTGAGCTGCGTAAAGTCTTTTTTGATGGGGCGTCAGTTTTAGGTCGCGCGGAGCATGGGCGGATGGTGAGATTTCGCCCATGCTCCGGACATGACATCACATCTGACGCGCCGTCAACTGCTGGGCGTCGCCGCCCTGCAGACAGCGGCCGCGCTCGGCTTCACCCGCATTGGTCTCTCCTCGGCAGCCGCCGTACAGCCCACGGCCGCCGACTACGCCCCCGCCGTCGTGATCGGTTCCGGCTACGGCGCCGCCGTCGCCGCCCTCCGCCTCGGCGAGGCGGGCGTGCGCACCCTGGTCCTGGAGATGGGCCGGCTCTGGGACACCCCGGGCCCGGACGGAAAGATCTTCTGTAGCACCGGAGCGCCCGATCAGCGCTCCATGTGGTTCCGCACCCGCACCGAGGCGCCGCTCGCAACCTTCCTCTGGCTGGATGTCGTCAACAAGGACATCAGCTCCTACCCCGGTGTCCTCGACCGGGTCCGCTACGCCGAGATGTCCGTCTTCGTCGGCCGGGGAGTCGGCGGCGGATCGCTGGTCAACGGCGGAATGGCGGTGACCCCGCCGCGTCCGTACTTCTCCGAGGTGCTGCCCCAGGTCGACGCCGCGGAGATGTACGGCACGTACTTCCCGCTGGCCCGCCGGATGCTCGGCGTCAACACCGTCGATCCGGCCTGGTTCGAGTCCACCGAGTGGTACCGCTTCTCGCGGATCTCGCGCAAGCACGCCCAGAACGCCGGACTGAAGACCGTCTTCGTGCCGAACGTCTACGACTTCGGCTACATGCAGCGCGAAGCCGCCGGACAGGCCACCAGGTCGGCGCTCGCCGGCGAGGTCATCTACGGCAACAACCACGGCAAACGCAGCCTCGACAAGACCTATCTCGCCGCCGCGCTCGGCACCGGCAACGTCACCATCGAGACCATGAGCCGGGCCAGAGGCATCCGGCCGGAGCCGGGCGGCGGCTACGTCCTGACCGTGGAGCGCACGGACACCGCGGGCCGCGTCGTCGAGACCACGGAGATCGGCTGCAAGCAGCTCTTCCTCGGCGCCGGCAGTATCGGCAGCACCGAACTCCTGCTGCGCGCCCGGGAGAAGGGCACCCTGCCCGGACTCAGCACCGAGGTCGGCAAGGGCTGGGGCCACAACGGCAATGTGATGACCGGCCGCGCCAACCACATCTGGGACACCGTCGGGGCGAACCAGGCGACCATGCCCACCCTGGGCATCGACGACTGGGCCAACCCCACCAACCCCGTCTTCGCCGAGATAGCGCCGCTGCCGATGGGGTTCGAGCACTGGATCAGCCTCTATCTGGCGATCACCAAGAACCCCGAGCGCGGCAGCTTCTCGTACGACGCGGCGACCGACTCGGCCAGGCTCAACTGGACCCGGTCGCAGAACCAGCCCTCCGTCAAAGCGGCCAAATCGCTCTTCGACCGCGTCAACAGGGCCAACGTCACCATCTACCGGTACGACCTCTTCGGCGGCAACAAGACCTTCGCCGACGACTTCACGTACCACCCGCTGGGCGGCTGCGTACTGGGCCGGGCCACCGACAACTACGGCCGTGCCAAAGGGTATTCAGGGCTGTACGTCACCGACGGCGCCCTGGTCCCCGGCTCGATCGGGGTTAATCCGTTCGTCACCATCACGGCGCTCGCCGAACGGAACATGACCCGGATCCTCGCCGAGGACCCCAGCGGCTGACCTCTGGCCAAGGGCTGTCAGCGGCCGTTCAGCCGCGGTAGATCGCCTCGATCTCGTCGGCGAAGTCCTTCGCCACCACATTGCGCTTCAGCTTCAGCGACGGCGTGATGTGTCCCGCCTCTTCAGTGAACTGGGAGTCAAGGATCCTGAACTTCCGCACCGACTCCGCCTTGGAGACAGCCGCGTTGCCCTCATCCACCGCCTGCTGGACCTCCGCGAGCAGATCCACGTCGTCGCGCAGCGAGGCCGCGGTCGAACCGGCCGGCTTTCCGTGGTCCGAGACCCAACGCCCCAGGAATTCCTCGTCGATGGTGACCAGCGCGCCCACGAACGGCCGTCCGTCGCCCACCACCATGCACTCCGCGACCAGCGCGTGTGCGCGGATGCGGTCCTCGATCACCGCGGGAGCGACGTTCTTGCCGCCCGCGGTGACCAGGATCTCCTTCTTGCGGCCCGTGATCGCGAGGTATCCGTCCTCGTCCAGCGTGCCGATGTCACCCGTGTGGAACCAGCCGTCGGCCAGCGCCTCCGTGGTCGCCGCCTCGTTGTTCCAGTAGCCCTGGAAGAGATGCTCGCCGTGCAGCAGCACCTCGCCGTCGTCCGCGATCCGCACCACCGAGCCCGGCAGCGGCTGACCGACCGTGCCGATCTTCTGCCGGTCCCACGGGTTGAACGCGGTCGCCGCGCACGACTCGGTGAGGCCGTAGCCCTCCAGCACCGTGAAGCCGATGCCGCGGAAGAAGTGCCCGAGCCGCTCGCCCAGCGGCGCGCCGCCGGAGACCGCGTACTCACCGCGCCCGCCCAGCACCGCACGCAGCTTGCTGTAGACGAGCCTGTCGAAGACCTTGTGCTTGAACTTCAGACCGATCGAGGGCCCCTCGGGGGTGCCCAGCGCGCAGCTGTAGGTGATCGCCGTCTGCGCGGCCTTGTCGAAGATCTTGCCCTTGCCGTCCGCCTGCGCCTTGGCGCGCGCGGAGTTGTAGACCTTCTCGAAGACACGCGGCACACCGAGGATCAGCGTCGGCCGGAAGGAGGCGAGCTCGTCGGTGAGGTTCTTGATGTCCGGTACACAACCGAGCTTGATCGGCGCCATCACGGCCGCGAGCTCGACCATGCGACCGAAGACATGCGCGGTCGGCAGGAAGAGCAGCACCGAGCTCTCGCCGGTACGGAAGAGGGGCTTGAGGCGCTCGACCAGGTTGCCGATCTCCGCGAAGAAGGCGCGGTGGGTGAGCACACAGCCCTTGGGGCGGCCGGTGGTCCCGGACGTGTAGACGATGGTCGCCGGGTCATCCGCCCGGGAGCTCCCGCTGCGCTCGTCGAGCAGCGAGTCGGTGATCTCGGCGCCGGCGGCGGTCAGTTGCTCGATCGCGCCCCGCTCGATCTGCCAGCTGTGGCGCAGGCTGGGCAGCCGGTCGCGTACGGACTCGACGGCGGCGGTGTGCGCCTCGCCCTCGACGATCACCGCGACCGCGCCGGAGTCACCGAGTATCCACTGGACCTGCTCGGGGGAGCTGGTTTCGTACACCGGCACGGTGACCGCGCCCGCGCTCCAGATCGCGAAGTCCAGTTGCACCCACTCGTACCGGGTGCGAGACATCAGGGCGACCCGGTCGCCGGGCTGAACGCCGGCGGCGATCAGGCCCTTGGCGGCGGCCCGCACCTCGGCGAGGAACTGGGTGGCTGTGACGTCCGTCCAGACGCCGGCCACCTTTCTGCCCATCACTGCGACATCGGGATGCTGCGCGGCATTGCGGCGGATGAGATCCGTCAGGTTGCCGTCCGCGGGGACCTCGTACAGGGCCGGAAGGCTGAACTCGCGCAAGACTGCTGCTCCTCATCGGGCGCCGGCGCCACGGCTCTGTGTGATGCACCGGCTGCGGTCCAAGATCGGGCAGGTGCTCAGTGGGGTGAGCACGACTGGACTGCCCGGACGTTACCCACCAGTACTCGGTTCCGGATAGGGGGTTCCGGCCAGATGTTCTCTCTGTCACACGTGTATGGCAGTGCTTCGCGCAGAGTAGTCCACACTCATGACGACTCGGAAGAACGGCTGGTCCGCCCCGCTCTACCGCGTCCCAAGCCGGAGTTTTAGGGTGATCACCATGCGAGGCATGCGAGTCAACGTGGTCAGTGACGTGCACGGCAATGCCAAAGATCTCGCCAAGGCGGGGGACGGCGCGGACGCGCTCATCTGCCTCGGTGACCTCGTGCTCTTCCTCGACTACGCCGACCACTCGCGCGGCATCTTCCCCGACCTCTTCGGCGTCGAGAACGCCGATCTGATCGTGGAACTGCGCACCGCCCGCCGCTACGACGCGGCCCGCGAGCTGGGGCAACGACTCTGGGCAGAGCTGGAGATGGACCGGGAGTCCGCCATCGAGTCGGCCGTACGCCGCCAGTACGCCGAGCTGTTCGCGGCCTTCCCCAACCCGACGTACGCCACATACGGCAATGTCGACATGCCGACCCTCTGGTCGGAGTATGCGCGACCGGGCACCACCGTTCTCGACGGCGAGCGCACCGAGATCGGCGGCCTCGTCTTCGGCTTCGTCGGCGGTGGGTTGCGCACGCCGATGCGCACTCCGTACGAGATCTCCGACGAGGAGTTCGCCGCAAAGGTCGAGGCGCTCGGGGAGGTCGACGTGCTCTGCTCGCACATCCCGCCGGAGGTCCCCGAGCTGACGTACGACACGGTCGCGCGCCGCTTCGAGCGCGGCAGCCGCGCCCTGCTCGAAGCCATCCGCCGCACCCGGCCCCGGTACGCCCTCTTCGGCCATGTCCACCAGCCGCTCACCCGCCGGATGCGCGTCGGCGCGACGGAGTGCGTGAACGTCGGGCATTTCGCCTCGACCGGTCGGCCCTGGACCCTGGAGTGGTGACCAGCCGGGTCGCGATAGCCTGCACCCCACACCACCCCCGGTTCGTACCGCACTGTGAGGAGCCGCAGCGATGGCGGAACACACCAGCTCGAGCATCACGATCGAGGCGGCGCCGGCCGACGTGATGGGCGTGATCTCCGACTTCGCCCGTTACCCCGAGTGGACCGGCGAGGTGAAGGAGGCCAAGGTGCTCGCCACCGACGCCAAGGGCCGCGCCGAGCAGGTCCGGCTGGTGCTCGACGCCGGCGCGATCAAGGACGACCACACCCTCGCGTACACCTGGAACGGCGAGAACGAGGTCAGCTGGACGCTGGTGAAGTCCCAGATGCTGCGCGCGATCGACGGTTCGTACACCCTTGCCGCGGTCGGCGGCGGCGACCGCACCGAGGTCACCTACCAGCTCACCGTAGACGTCAAGATCCCCATGCTCGGCATGATCAAGCGCAAGGCCGAGAAGGTCATCATCGACCGCGCCCTGGCCGGTCTGAAGAAGCGCGTCGAGAGCGGGCCCGCCGTCTGATGCGCACGGTCCTCGTCACCGGCCTCGGCGGCGCGGGCCGGACCACCGTCGCCGCTGCCACCGCGCTCGCCGCGGCCCGGCGCGGCAGCCGCGCCCTGTTCCTCTCCGCCGAGCCGGGCGACGTGTTCGCCGCGCCCGTCACCGGCCGCCCCGACGAACCGGACAGGATCACGGACGGCCTGTGGGCCGCCCGCATCGACTCCGGCGCCGACTTCCGCGCCGAGTTCCTCGCGCTCCAGGAGCGCGGCGCCGCCGGGCTCGATCTGCTGGGCGCGGCGCGGCTCGAGGACGAGGAACTGACCGAGCTCCCCGGCAGCGAGCAGTTCGCCCTGCTGGGCGCGCTGAAGTCCGCCGCGGGCGACTGGGACGTCGTCGTCCTGGACATGCCCCCGCTGCGCGAGACCATCGCCCTGCTCGCCCTGCCCGAACAGCTGCGCCGCTATCTGCGCCGCCTGCTTCCGGCGGAACGGCAGGCCGCCCGGGCGCTGCGCCCGATGCTCGCTCAGCTCGCCGGTGTGCCGATGCCCGCGCAGTGGCTGTACGAGACCACGGCCCGCTGGGACAGCGAACTGGCAGGCGTCCAGGCCATGATCGAATCCTCCGGCACGACCCTGCGGGTGGTCGCCGAGCCGGGCCCCGCGGCCGCCGACGCCCTGCGCACCGCCCGCGCGGGGCTCGCGCTGTACGGACTGCCGGTCGAGACCCTCGTACCGAACCGGATCCTGCCGCGGGACTCTGCCGACTGCTGGCTCGCGACCCTCTACGCACAGCAGGAGAAGTGCCTTACTGACTGGTACGGGGAGTGGACGCCCAAAAGCTCGCTCCGCGAGGTGCCCCACCTCGGCCGGGACCCGCGCGGCCTCGACGACCTCGCCCTCCTCGATACCGGCGACGGGCTCGCCGAAGAAGCCGACAAAGCCGGCGAGGCCGCCGCACCGCACCGGGACCGCGGCGAGCGACGCGACGACCCATGGCGGGTCGCGGAGGGGCACGGCTCCGACAGCGTCTTCGTCTGGGAGCTTCCGCTGCCCGGCGCCGTCAAGGAGGAGCTCGCACTCGTCCGCCGAGGGGATGAACTCCTCGTCACCGCCGGAGCGTTCCGCAGGATCGTGCCGCTGCCCTCCGCGCTGCGCCGCTGCACGGTGGCGGGCGCGGGACTCACGGACGGCATGCTGCGGGTCCGCTTCCAGCCGGACCCCGAGCTGTGGCCGCGGGCCCGCTGAACGCGCCGCCTCCATTCGGGTACCGTCGAGCGTACGAAGCCTCCATTCCTCCGCCAGTTCTTCCGCAGGAGTACGCCATGAGCGATGCCACCGAGCGTCCCTCCGTCGACGACGACGCCTGGGCCAAGGCGTGTGCCGAGGATCTGGAGGCGGAGCGGGCCCGCCGCCGCGCGCAGTACGGAACGCCGCCCGGCTCGGCAGGTGAGGAGCTGCGCAAGCTCCTCGACGCGGTCGCCGAGAAGGTCTCCTCGTTCCAGACGTCGCTGCCGGGCATGGCCGCGCAGAACACCGTGCAGCAGCTGGTCAACCAGGCGAAGGCCGCCGTCGAGCCGGTCATCGAGCGCAACCCGGAGGTCTTCGACCACCTCACGGCGGCGGGCGGCGAGCTGCTCGCCGCGTATCGATCAGCCGTCGAGGGCCATGAGCGACGCTGGACCCAGCGGTCCACCGCCCCCAAGGACGACCAGGACCCGCGTGACGACGGCCCCGGGGCGAGCGAGCACATCGACCTGGACTGACCAGGGCGTGCCCCTCCCTCGGGTACGGTTGGCGGTAGCGGGGCTCGACCGAAAACTGAGGGACACATGGGACTCACCATCGGCGTCGACATCGGCGGCACGAAGATCGCGGCGGGCGTGGTCGACGAAGAGGGCACCATCCTCGAAACGCACAAGGTGCCCACCCCGTCGACCGCTCAGGGCATCGTCGACGCGATCTGCTCGGCTGTCGCCGGAGCCGGCGAGGGGCACCAGATCGAGGCGGTCGGCATCGGCGCAGCCGGATACGTCGACGACAAGCGTGCCACCGTGCTGTTCGCGCCGAACATCGACTGGCGCCACGAGCCGCTGAAGGACAAGGTCGAGCAGCGCGTCGGCCTTCCGGTGGTCGTCGAGAACGACGCGAACGCGGCGGCCTGGGGCGAGTACCGCTTCGGTGCCGGCCAGGGCCACGAGGACGTCATCTGCATCACCCTCGGCACCGGGCTCGGCGGCGGCATCATCATCGGCAACAAGCTGCGCCGCGGACGCTTCGGCGTTGCGGCGGAGTTCGGCCACATCCGGGTCGTCCCGGACGGTCTCCTGTGCGGCTGCGGCAGCCAGGGCTGCTGGGAGCAGTACGCCTCCGGGCGCGCTCTGGTGCGCTACGGCAAGCAGCGCGCCAACGCCACCCCGGAGAACGCCGAGATCCTGCTCGGCCTCGGCGACGGCACGGTCGAGGGCATCGAGGGCAGGCACATCAGCGAGGCGGCGCGGCAGGGTGACCCGGTTGCCGTCGACTCGTACCGCGAACTGGCCCGCTGGGTGGGTGCGGGCCTGGCCGACCTGGCCTCGCTCTTCGACCCGTCCGCGTTCATCGTCGGCGGCGGCCTCTCCGACGAGGGGGAGCTGGTGCTCGACCCGATCCGCAAGTCCTTCCGCCGCTGGCTGATCGGCGGGCGTTGGCGTCCGCATGCCCAGGTGGTGGCCGCGCAACTGGGCGGCAGGGCGGGCCTGGTGGGCGCGGCGGACCTGGCCCGGCAGGGCTGAGATCTTCGTCCTCGATTGCCGGACGGGCTTGATTTTCGGCACCCCGGACGCGCTGAGCGTTCGCCCTCAATGGCCGGACGGGCTGAAGTTCAGCCCGTCCGGCCATTGAGGACTGGGGGTCCCCCTACGCCCGCCAGGGCGTAGGGGGCGGGCCCGGGGCGGAGCCCCGGAAACGCGCCGCACCCGCGTATCTTGCTGCGCATGGCGATCACCGCACTGCCAAACTCCCGCACCGAGCCGGACGGTTCGGCCGTGATCCGGGTGCTCAGCTACAACATCCGCTCCATGCGCGACGACGAGGACGCCCTGGTGCGGGTGATCCGCGCGTGCCGGCCCGACCTGGTGTTCATCCAGGAGGCCCCGCGCTTCTTCCGCTGGCGCAAGCACGCGGCACGGCTGGCCGCCAGGAGCGAGCTGGTGGTGCTGACCGGCGGAGCCACCGCCGCCGGGCCGCTGCTGCTCTGCTCGCTGCGCGCGACCGTGGAGCGCACGGAGGACGTGCTGCTGCCCCTCACCCCTGGCCAGCACCGGCGCGGCTTCGCCACGGCCGTCGTGCGGATCGGGGGCGCCCGGATCGGGCTGCTCAGCTGCCATCTGAGCCTGCAGAGCGACGAGCGCTATGCGCAGGCCGGGATGCTGCTGGACCGGCTGAAGGCGATGGACGTGCCGTACGCGATCGCGGCGGGCGACCTGAACGAGCGGCCCAGCGGCCGGAGCTTCGGCAGGCTCGCGGGGGAGCTGCAGGACGGCTGGGCCGTCGCGCCCTGGGGTGGCGAGCACACCTCGACACCGGACGACCCGCACCAGCGGATCGACGCGATTTTCGCCACCCCGGGAGTGGAAGTGCTGGGCTGCGGGGTGCCGTTGACCCTGCCGGGGATCACCCGGGCCGATCTGCGCGCCGCGACGGACCACCTGCCGGTGCTGGCGGCGCTACGCGTCCCCGCCGCATCGTCCCACTGACCGGGCGCCGACTGAGCCGCGTCCCGCTGCCGCAGGCGGCCGCGGACGGCTCAAGCCCGCGAGGCGACCCGGCGCCGAGCGGCGCGGGGGCGGCGTCGGGAATCAGACCACCGCGCCGCGGCCGGGGTCGTCGTCGTCCTCGTCGTCGCCGTGCGACATCCGGGCCACCAGCGTGCCGAAGCCGCCGAGGAAGCCGCCGACGCAGAGCGTCGTCAGCCACCACGTCATGTTCCACTGCAGCAGCACCGCGACCAGCATCAGCACCGGCCCGCCGACCACCGCCAGCCAGGCGAACTTGGCCGTGACGTCGGCCTCCGGCAGCGGCGGCGGCTCCGGCGGTACGAAGTGGCCCTCGTCGCTCTCGTCGCCCTCGTTGAGGTCGTCGTCCTTCTCCTCGGTCACCGCGTAGTCGCGCGGGCCACCGACCCCGGGCGCGAACGTGATCGAGCTGCCCAGCAGTGCGGGCTTGTCAGCGTCAGGTACCGCCTCAGGTCCCGCGCCAGGCCCGGCATCGGGATCCGGATCGGGCTCGCCGTCCGCCGCCCTGTCGTCCCTCGGCGTCTTGTTCAGATCACCGTCGAGCAGAGCGAGGTCCTCCACCGACTTGAACGGCTTGGCACCCGGCGGGTCGGCCGGCTCCTCGCCGTACCCCTCGACGATGGCCGCCCAGACGGCCTCCTCGTCGATCGGCTGCGGCTCGCGGTCCGCATCGTGCTGTTCAGCCACCGGTGGTGCTCCCCTTCTTCCCGATACTCGGAGCGAGGCGGCCGATGAACGCGTAACTCTCCTCGAAAATCCGCTCCGCATCGTGGTCCAACGTCGCCACGTGGTAGCTCTGTTCCAGCAGGATTTCCGAGACGTCCGTGGAGGAGACCCGGCTGAGGATCCGGGCCGAGTCGGCAGGCGGCACCACGTGGTCCTGCGGGCTGTGCAGCAGCACCATCGGCTGCGTGACCTGGGGCAGCTCGCCGTCGACCAGCCGGAAGAAGTTCCGCAAGGAGTGCGCGGCGTGCAGCGGAACCCGGTCGTACCCGACTTCCTCCGAGCCCTCCTTGGCGATGTCGCTCGTCACCCCCTTCGTCGTGCGCACGAAGTGGCGCGCGACGGGCAGGGCGTACGCCGACAGGCCGTGGACCTTGTTCGCCGGGTTCACCACGACGATGCCGCTGACCGCGTCCCCGTGCTTCGCGGCGAGCCGCAGCGTCAGCGCCGCGCCCATCGAGAGCCCGAAGACGAAGACCCGGCTGCACCGTTCGACCAGCACGCGCAGCTCGCGGTCCACCTCTGCGTACCAGTCCTGCCAGCCGGTGACCTGCATGTCCTCCCAGCGCGTGCCGTGCCCGGGGAGCAGCGGCAGGGAGACGGTCAGCCCGCGCTCCGCCAGATACTCGGCCCAGGGGCGCAGCGACTGCGGGGAACCGGTGAATCCGTGACAGAGGAGGACGCCGACCTCGCCGCCTTCATGGCGGTACGGCTCGGCTCCAGGAAGGACCGGCACCTGGGTCTCCTGTTCGTGAGTGTCTGAAGGTGTACTTCACCGTACGCGACCGGACTGACACCGACCAGGTCCGTAGGCCCCCCGGCACAGGGATGACCGACACACCTCGGGATAAGGTCTGTTCGACAGCACACAGGAGGCACTCGAGTTGATCTACGGCGCTATGAAGTTCTCCATCGGGGGCTCGCTGAAGCTTGCCTTCAGGCCTTGGGTGGAGGGCCTCGAGAACATTCCCGCCGAGGGGCCGGCGATCCTCGCGAGCAACCACCTGTCCTTCTCGGACTCGTTCTTCCTGCCGGCGGTGCTCGACCGCAAGGTCACCTTCATCGCCAAGGCGGAGTACTTCACATCGCCCGGGGTCAAGGGCAGGCTGACAGCCGCCTTCTTCAAGGGCGTCGGGCAGCTCCCGGTGGACCGCTCGGGCGCGCGCGGTGCGGGTGAAGCGGCGATCAAGGCCGGGATAGATGTCATCAAGGGTGGTGGCCTGTTCGGCATCTACCCGGAGGGCACCCGCTCCCCGGACGGCCGCCTCTACCGCGGCAAGCCGGGCGGCCTCGCGCGCGTGGCGCTGGCCACCGGCGCTCCGGTCATCCCGGTCGCGATGATCGACACCGAGAAGATCCAGCCGCCCGGCAAGGTGGTCCCCAAGCTGATGCGCCCGGGGATCCGGATCGGCAAGCCGCTCGACTTCAGCCGTTACTACGGCATGGAGGGCGACCGCTTCATCCTGCGCTCGGTGACCGACGAGGTCATGTACGAGATCATGAAGCTCTCCGGCCAGGAGTACGTCGACATCTACGCGGCGGCCGCCAAGCGCCAGATCGCCGATGCGGAGAAGGCCGAGAAGGCCGAGAGGGCGGCGGCCGAAAAGGCCGCGAAGGCCGGCAAGCCGGGGAACACGGACAAGGCGGAGAAGACGGACCGGCCGGCCGCGTAGCCGCGCCGTCCGTCCTGGGGTGGGGGATATGGCCAAGCGCGAGCGTGTCGTACGGATGTCGGTCGAGCTGCCGCTGTGGCGTGCGCTGGCTGCCTATCGCCTGCTGACCATGGTCTACGCGGTGCTCCTGTTCGCCTTCAACCCCGGCAAGTTCGAGCGCCCATGGGTGGCGGCCGCCTTCCTCGCGGTGATGTCCCTGTGGACTCTGGCCACGCTCCCCAATGTGGCCAACGCGACCCGCTGCACCAAACGCTTCCTGGTCGTCGATCTCACCGTCGCGCTGACCGGGATCATGCTCACGCCGCTGGCCGATGCGCAGGCCCAGACGCAGGACGGCCCGACCCTGCCGACGATATGGACCGCCGGATCGGTCCTGGCGTTCGCCATCAAGGGCGGCTGGCGATGGGCGGGCTTCGCGTCCTCGCTCGTCGCCGTCGCCAATATCATCGAGCGGGGTCAGCCCAGCCGGGACACCTTCCACAACGTCCTGCTGGTCTGGGTCGCCTCCATTGCCATCGGCTACGTGGTCGAGGTCGCCCGCGCGTCCGAGCGCACCCTCGCCCGCGCCCTGGAGATCGAGGCGGCTACCCGTGAGCGGGAGCGGCTGGCCCGCGACATCCACGACGGCGTGCTCCAAGTGCTCGCCATGGTGCAGCGACGCGGTACGGCGCTGGGCGGCGAGGCCGAGGAGCTCGGCCGGATGGCGGGGGAGCAGGAGGTCGCCCTGCGCACCCTGGTCTCCAGTGGTCTGGTACCCACCACGCGCGCCTCCGAGGACGCCTCACTCGGTGCCGTGGTCCGCACCGTCGACGTCGACGATCCGCCCGGCGGCGGCCAACCGCACGATCTGCGCTCGCTGCTGGCCCGGCACGCCGGATCGAAGGTGACCCTCTCGGAACCGGGCGCCCCGGTACTGCTCCCAGCCGCCGCGGCGGCGGAACTCGGCGCCGCTGTCAGTGCCGCCCTGGACAATGTCCGCAGACATGCCGGCGAGAACGCCCACGCCTGGATCCTGGTCGAGGACTGGCCGGACGAGGTGATCGTGACCGTACGGGACGACGGCCCGGGAATCCCGGAGGGCAGACTCGCCCAGGCGGAGGGTGAGGGTCGGCTCGGAGTCGCCCTCTCGATCCGCGGGCGGCTGCGGGATCTGGGCGGCTCGGCCGAGCTGATCTCGGTCCCGGGCCAGGGCACAGAAGTCGAATTGAAAGTTCCACGGGGGAAGGCAGTCATATGACGGACCAGCAGACGATCAAGGTGATGGTCGTCGACGACCACCCGATGTGGCGGGACGCGGTCGCCCGCGATCTGGCCGCGGCCGGTTTCGAGGTGGTAGCGACGGCCGGCGACGGCCCGCAGGCCGTGCGCCGAGCCAAGGCCGTCGCGCCCGACGTCCTCGTCCTCGACCTCAATCTCCCCGGGATGCCGGGCGTCCAGGTCTGCAAGGAGCTCGTCGGCTCCCACCCCGGCCTGCGCGTCCTGGTGCTGTCCGCCAGCGGTGAGCACGCTGACGTACTGGAAGCGGTGAAGTCGGGTGCGACCGGCTACCTGCTCAAGTCGGCCAGTACGGAAGAGCTGACCGACGCCGTGCGGCGCACCGCCGTCGGCGACCCGGTGTTCACGCCGGGCCTCGCGGGCCTGGTGCTCGGTGAGTACCGCCGCCTGGCGTCCGAGCCCGTCCCGATGGCCGCGGACGAGCCGAAGGCACCGCAGCTGACCGACCGGGAGACCGAGGTCCTGCGGCTGGTGGCGAAGGGGCTCTCGTACAAGCAGATCGCCGAGCGGCTCGTCATCTCGCACCGCACCGTCCAGAACCACGTGCAGAACACCCTCGGCAAGCTCCAACTGCACAACCGTGTCGAGCTCGTGCGGTACGCGATCGAGCGGGGTCTCGACGACGTCTGACGCCCGGCACGGTGCCTGCTGCCCGCCTGCCTGTTTGCCTTCTGCCTGTACACGGCCGGTACGAGACTCGTACGAGTGAAAGGCGGGGAGTCAACCGTCGCGTGACACCAAGGAATTGACCTTTCGCCCCATCCCGTAGTGACCTGGATCACCATTAGCGTGGCGGTCACAAGGCTCACCAGGCGAAGGGAAATCTTCCATGCGCGTCGGAGTACTGACCGGGGGCGGCGACTGCCCCGGGCTCAATGCCGTCATCCGTGGGGTCGTCCGCAAGGGCGTGCAGGAGTACGCGTACGAATTCGTCGGCTATCGCGACGGCTGGCGCGGACCCCTCGAAGCCGACACGATTCCGCTCGACATCTCGGCCGTCCGCGGCATTCTGCCCCGCGGCGGCACCATCCTCGGCTCTTCGCGCACCAACCCCCTCAAGGAAGAGAGCGGCATCCGCCGCATCAAGGAGAACCTCGCCAAGCACGAGGTGGACGCGCTGATCGTGATCGGCGGCGAGGACACGCTCGGCGTCGCGACGCGGCTCCACGCCGAGTACGGCGTCAAGTGCGTCGGAGTGCCCAAGACCATCGACAACGACCTGTCCGCCACCGACTACACCTTCGGCTTCGACACGGCGGTCGGCATCGCGACCGAGGCCATCGACCGGCTGCACACCACCGCCGAGTCGCACATGCGCGTCCTGGTCGTGGAGGTGATGGGGCGTCACGCGGGCTGGATCGCCCTGCACTCCGGTCTGGCCGGCGGCGCCAATGTCATCCTCATCCCCGAGCAGCGCTTCGACGTCGACCAGGTCTGCGCCTGGGTGACGTCGCGTTTCAAGGCCAGCTACGCCCCGATCGTGGTGGTCGCCGAGGGCGCCATGCCCAAGGACGGCGAGGCGGTCCTCAAGGACGGGTCGCTCGACTCCTTCGGACATGTCCGGCTCTCCGGCGTCGGCGAGTGGCTGGCCAAGGAGATCGAACGGCGTACCGGCAAGGAGGCCCGCACCACCGTCCTCGGCCATGTCCAGCGCGGCGGCACTCCGAGCGCCTTCGACCGCTGGCTGGCCACCCGCTTCGGGCTGCACGCGATCGAGGCGGTGCGGGACGGGGACTTCGGCAAGATGGTCGCGCTGCAGGGCACGGACATCGTGCGCGTCCCGATTGCCGAGGCGACGGCGAAACTCAAGACGGTGAACCCGAAACTGTACGAGGAGGTCGGGGTCTTCTTCGGCTGAGCGGGCTGTTCCCCACCCCGCCCGTTCCCTCAACCGGGGGCGCTGCCCCGGACCCCGTGCGGGGGGCAGCGCCCTGCGGGCGTGGGGGACCCACAGCGCCTCAAGCGCCGGACGGGCTCGATGGTGCCGCCCTGACCGACATGTTCAGCCTCGCCGGCGTTTGAGGCGCGGGTCCGGGGCGGAGCCCGGTCAAGGGCGGGCGGGGGGAAATCAGGCCCGGCCCGCCCGCGTCGCCGAAGCCAGGAGGTCGTGGATGACTGCCGGACCCCGCATCGTCAGCACCGACTCCGGGTGGAACTGGATGCCCGCGAAACCCGGCCCGCGCAGCGCGTGCACCTCACCGTTCGGGGCGCGGCAGACCTCAACCCCGTGCGCCCCCAGTTCCGCCGCCGCCGCGTCGTCGCAGCGCGCCGTGAAGCTGTTGTAGAAGCCCACCGTCTCCTCGCGCCCGAAGAAGTCGATCCGCTCCTGCGCCCCCTGGTACGGCGCGTCCTTCCGTACGATCTCCAGGCCCAGCTCGGCCGCCATCAGCTCATGGCCGAGGCAGACTCCGAGCAGTTCGTGGCGGTGATCGCGCAGCAGATCGGCGGCGAGCGTGCGCAGGAAGCGCATCTTCGGGTCGGTCGCGTCCGCCGGATCGCCAGGACCCGGGCCGAGGACCACCGGTCCGGTGTGCGCGAGGACGATCTCGCGCAGGCCCGGCTCGTCGTACCGCCGTACCGTCACCTCCAGGCCCGTGGAGCGCAGCAGATGCGCCAGCATCGCGGTGAAGGTGTCCTCGCCGTCGACGACCAGGGCGTGGCCCGAAAGCTGCGCGGAGCGCTCCTGCATCCGGAGCCAGAACGGCGCGAGGTCGGCGCGGCGGGCGTCGAGTGCCGCCCGCACCCGTGGATCGTCGGCGAGCTTGGGGCGCTCGGCGTGCTCCCGCGGCCGCCCGGGGCGCACGCCCAGCGCGGCCAGTACGCCTGCCGCCTTGGCATGCGTCTCGGCCACCTCGCCCGCCGGGTCGGAGTGCCGCACCAGGGTCGCCCCGACGGGCACCCGCAGGGAGCCGTCGGCGTCGATGTCGGCGGTACGGATCAGGATCGGGGAGTCGAGCGTCTGCGCGCCGGCCTGTCCTTCCCGCCCGCCGCCCGCGTCGCCGCCGATCAGCGCGAGCGCGCCCGCGTAGTAGCCGCGGCCGCCCACCTCGTGGCGCTCGATGACCCGGCAGGCGTTCTGCACGGGCGAGCCGGTGACCGTCGCCGCGAACATCGTCTCCTTCAGCACCTCGCGCACATCGAGCGAGGAGCGGCCGCGCAACTCGTACTCGGTGTGGGCGAGATGAGCCATTTCCTTGAGCCGGGGCCCGACCACGACGCCGCCCATGTCACCGACGGTGCACATCATTTTCAGCTCTTCGTCGACGACCATGGAGAGCTCCTCGCGCTCCTTGCGGTCGCCGAGGAAGCCGAGCAGCGCCTCGGGGGTCGGGCCCTCGGGCGGATAGCGGAAGGTGCCGCTGATCGGGTTCATCACGACGGTGCCGCCGCTCATCCGGACATGGACCTCCGGGCTGGCGCCGACGAGGGTGCGCCCGCCCGTCTCCCGCCGCCGCCCTTCCAAGGAAGGTCCTTCGGGCCCCCTGTTTCCGGTGTGCACGACGAAGGTCCAGTACGCGCCGCGCTCGCCGGCCAGCAGCCGCCGGAACAGGGCCAGAGCGTCGGCCCGGCCGAAGCCGGGGATCCGGCCGGTGTAGGTGCGACGGATGACGAAGTTCGCGCCCTCGCCCCGGCCGATCTCGTCCTCGATGACGCGCCGGACGATCCCCGCGTACTCCTCGTCGTCGACGTCGAAGCCCCCGTCCTCGACGCGGACCTCGTGCGCCGGCAGTGACTTGAGGGCCTCGGCGAGCGGCAGTTCGTACGTCTCGTCGGCGACGAGCACGGACAGCGGAGTGCCGTCGTCGCGTACGTCGAAGCCGCGCTCCCTGATCTGGCGGAAGGGGATCAGGGCCAGCGAGGGACGGTCCGTGACCGGGATGTCCGCGAGCGACCCGACCTCGTGCACGGCGCCGATCAGGACCTCGACGGTGTCGTGATCGTGGCCGGGAGTACGTCTGCGCAGCAGCGCGAAGGGCGGGCAGTCGTCGTCGAGCAGTCTGCTGATAGGCATCGGTGTGTGTTCCTTCCGAGTGGGAGGAACGGCCCGCGGAAACGGGAAAGGCCGCCCCTCGGGGCGGCCTTCGCGAGCTGTGTGTACGCGCAGTCAGTGGGCCGCCGGATGAGCGGTCCACCACCAGGTCTGGGTCGAGTGCGCGAACATGACGCCGACAATAACGCATCCGCAATGACGCATCCGCCCGCGGCACCGCAGCGCGTCCGGGAAGCGGACGGCCGCGGTGCGCGGGCGGATCATGCCTAGTGCGTCAGACCAGCAGGTTGTAGATCTGCCAGCCGGTGGCGATCTGCGCCCTGGCGGCGAACGGCGCGGTGGCGCTGCCCGTGCCCTTGTAGAGCCACAGCACGCCCGAGGAGTCCCGGGCGATCAGGTCCGCCCTGCCGTCACCGGAGAGGTCGCTCGGTCCGTTGAGGACGTTGTAGATCCCCCAGCCGGGACCGATCTTCACCCTGGCGGCGAACGGCGCGGCGGCATTGCCCGTGCCCTTGTAGAGCCACAGCACGCCGGAGGTGTCCCTGGCGATCAGGTCCGCCTTGCCGTCGGCGGTGATGTCTCCGGTGTCCGTCAGCGCGTTGTAGATCTGCCAGCCGGGACCGATCTTCACCCTGGCGGCGAACGGGGCGGTGGCGTTGCCCGTGCCGTTGTAGAGCCACAGCACGCCCGCCGAGTCGCGGGCGATCAGGTCCGCCTTGCCGTCGCCGGTGAGGTCCCGGGCGCCGGTCAGCTGGTTGTAGATGCCCCAGCCCCTGCCGACCTCGGTGCGCTTCAGGAACGGCGCGGACGGATTGCCGCTGCCCTTGTAGTGCCAGAGCACGCCCGAGGTGTCGCGGGCCACCATGTCGCCCGTGCCGTCGGCGCGCAGAGCCGTCATCGAGGTGACCGCGTTGTAGCCCTGCCAGCCGCTGCCGACGCGGTAGCGGCTGAGGTACGGCGCGGTCGCGCTGCCGGTGCCCTGGTACTGCCACAGCACGCCCGAGGAGTCCCGCGCGAGGGTGTCGTAACGGCTCGTGCCCGCGTCCGGGACGGTGCTGCTGGTCAGTTCGACGTCGCTCGCCTTCACCCACGCCATGCGGTGGTTGTAGCGGATCGGGACGTAGAGGTCGGTCTTGCCCTCCACCCGGAGCTGCGTGGAGCCGAAGTAGTCGTCACCGAGGACCGCCTCGCCTGCCTTCACATAGGCCTGGCCGGCGGGGAAGGTGTACTTCGACAGGTAGTCGGGGTTGTCCGTCGGCGCGGTCTCGCCGGTCCCCTCGTAGGCCGAGGCCTCGGGGAACGAACGTCCGTAGACTCGGGCCGTCGCGCCGGCCTTGAGCTTCACTACGGTCCCGCTGGCGACCGGCGCGGTGTACTGGCCGCCGGGGTTGTAGAACCAGGCCTTCTGCCCGCCGTACCAGATGGCCGTCCAGTTGTACTGCGCCTCGGCGACGACGTAGGTGCCTCCTGCGAGGACCTTGTTGCCCCAGTTCGGGCCGTCGCTCCACAGCACGTTGGGAATGTATGGGTCCTTGATCGGCGTGGCCGTCGACGCCGTCGTGTACAGGTACCCGAAGTTTGCCGGCTGCTTGGCGACGGTGCTGCCGTTGTATGTGATCGTGGGCTGGTTCGCCGTGGTGAACGGCGGTACGACACGGACCAGTTGACCGGCCTTGAGCGGGCCGCCGGCGCCACCGGCACCTGTCGGCGCCCCCAGCAGCGACATGTAGTGGTTCCAGTCCCAGAACGGGCCCGCGTCCCAGTGCATGCCGGCCACCTTGGCGTCCAGCAGTCCCGGCACCTCGTCATGGCCGATGATGTGCTCACGGTCCAGCGGAATGCCGTACTTGGCCGCCAGGAACTTCACCAGGGTCGCGGAGGACTCGTACTGCGGCTCGGTGTACCAGCTGCCCGCCTTGATGGCGTAGCCCTCGTGCTCCAGGCCGATGGCATGCATGTTGACGGTCCAGTTGCCCGCGTGCCATGCCAGGTTCTTGTTCTCGACCATCTGGGTGACCAGACCGTCCGAGGCGCGGATCAGGTAGTGCGCGCTTCCCCTGGCCGCGGAGCTCTGGAAGGCGGCGATGGTGCCGTCGTAGCTGCCCTCGGTGTCGTGGATGACGATCTGGCGGATGCCGAACCCGCTGGCGGGGCGGTCCGCGAGCGTGTAGTTGCGCTGGCCGGTGCTCGGGACCTCGGCCGGGATGTAGTTGCAGTTCAGGCCCGACGGGCACTCGGGCGTCGGAACCGCCGTCGTGCTCGCGAAGGCCGCGGCGAGCGGGACGTTCGACGGCTTGACCGGCTCCACTGAGGGATCGGCCGGCAGCGTGAGGAGCTGGCCATCCGTAGTGAGCTCCCGCTCGCCGGCCTTGATCGACTCGAAGACGCGCTTCGCGAAGAGATCGGCGCCCTTCTTGTCCGGCGACTCACTGAAACGGGCGACGGCCGGGTACCAGTGCCCCGGCTCGTCCGGCAGCTCGCCGGTCGCCTGGCGCTGGTACTCCGCGAGCAGCGCCGCACCGGCGCGGATGCTCTCGCCCGTGCTGTTCTTCACGGAGTCTGTCGAACCGTCGATCAGCTCGGCGGCCTTGTCCAGGGTGTGCAGCCGCGGGTCGTCGGTGTCGACGGTCTCCTCCGGCAGGCTACGCAGCATCTTCGCGGCGTCGAAGGTCTTCTCGATCGCCGGGTTGCCGCTCGCGTTGAGGTGCGCGAGGCGCTCCTTGCCGTCCGGCTGCTCCACGTCCTCCGGGTCGACCTGGGTGAGCCCCATGACGTTGTACGCGCCGGTCGTGCTCGGCCGCCCGTCGTGGGTCTCCCAGCGCGTCTGCCGGTACGAGACCGCCATCAGGACGCTCTGCGGAACGTCGAATTCCCGCGCCGCGTCCTCGAACTGGAACTGCAGCACCGCGCCCGGTGGCGTCGCCTTGCCGTCCGTCGAAGAGTCCAGGAATCCGGGCGAGGCCACGGCGATGGTGCCGATCGTGGCAGTGGCGACCACGGCTGTGGCGATGCCGTAAATGAGCAGCCGTCTCTTGCGGTCCCTACGGTGTCCGCGGTTCAAAGCCCCACCCCTGTGTCACTTGTTTTAATATCGAACCACTTGGAAAATCGGCGTGAGAGTAGCAGGTTCGGGGGCTTCGAATCGCCTCGGCAGACAGTTCGGGCAGACCGGACGGCCGAGTCCGCCGAACAGCCGGCCGATGTCGGAGTAGGGCATCGCGTCTCATTCAGTGGGCGCTCGAAGGGGCGTCCACAAAGACCCCGTAATGTTGACTGGGTGACCGTGAACGCTAAGACCACCACTGCCGGTGGCAACACCTGGCGAGACCTGCCCGCGGCGCAGCAGCCCGAGTACCCCGATGCCGAGGCTCTGCGCGATGTGATCGCGGACCTCGAGGCGTATCCGCCGCTCGTCTTCGCGGGCGAGTGCGACCAGCTGCGCGCCCGGATGGGAGCCGTCGCCAAGGGCGAGGCGTTCCTGCTGCAGGGCGGCGACTGCGCCGAGGCATTCGACGCCGTGTCCGCCGACCAGATCCGCAACAAGCTCAAGACCCTGCTCCAGATGGGCGCGGTGCTCACCTACGCCGCGTCCGTGCCCGTGGTGAAGGTCGGCCGTATCGCCGGTCAGTACTCCAAGCCGCGCTCCAAGCCGACCGAGACCCGCGACGGCGTGACACTGCCGACCTACCGTGGCGACTCCGTCAACGGCTTCGACTTCACCGAAGCGGCCCGCGTCCCGGACCCCGAGCGCCTCAAGCGGATGTACAACGCCTCCGCGGCGACGCTCAACCTGGTGCGCGCCTTCACCACCGGCGGCTACGCCGACCTGCGCCAGGTGCACGCCTGGAACCAGGACTTCGTGAAGTCGTCGCCCTCCGGCCAGCGCTACGAGCAGCTCGCCCGCGAGATCGACAACGCGCTGAACTTCATGAAGGCCTGCGGCACCGACCCGGCGGAGTTCCGCACGGTCGAGTTCTACTCCTCCCACGAGGCGCTGCTGCTGGACTACGAGTCGGCGCTGACCCGCGTCGACTCCCGCACCGGCCGGCTGTACAACACCTCGGGCCACATGGTCTGGGTCGGCGAGCGCACCCGTCAGCTGGACGGGGCGCACATCGAGTTCGCCTCCCGGATCCGCAACCCGATCGGTGTGAAGCTCGGCCCGACGACCACGGTCGACGATGCGCTGCAGTACATCGACAAGCTCGACCCGGAGCGCGAGCCGGGCCGGCTGACGTTCGTAGTCCGTATGGGCGCCGACAAGGTCCGCGACAAGCTCCCCGAGCTGGTCGACAAGGTCACCGCCTCCGGCGCCACGGTGGCCTGGGTTACCGACCCGATGCACGGCAACACCTTCGAGGCGGCCTCCGGCCACAAGACCCGCCGCTTCGACGATGTGCTCGACGAGGTCAAGGGCTTCTTCGAGGTCCACAAGGAGCTCGGCACGCACCCGGGCGGCATCCATGTCGAACTCACCGGTGACGATGTCACCGAGTGCGTCGGCGGCGGCGACGAGATCTTCGTCGACGATCTGCACCAGCGCTACGAGACGGCCTGCGACCCGCGCCTGAACCGCAGCCAGTCGCTGGATCTGGCCTTCCTCGTCGCCGAGATGTACCGCGACCAGTAGTGACGGATCAACGACGGTGGGGCGCGGATCAATGTGATCCGCGCCCCACCGTCATTTCCGGGGCTTTTGCGCGCCGGGTCCACCGGGTAAGGTTAGGTAAGCCTCACCGATCATCGGGAAAGGCGCCACCTATCGATCCCGACCGGGAGGTGAACCGCGTGTACGTCTGCTCATGCTTCGGCATCACCGAGAAGCAGGTGAAGGAGCACGCGGAAGCCGGTGCCTGCACTCCCCGCCAGGTGGCGTCACTCTCCAAGGCCGGAACCGACTGCGGATCGTGTGTACGCCGCATCCAGGGGATTCTCGGTCGTGCCGCCTGCCCCCGCCGTGAGCTGCTCGATCGGGGTAACAGCGCCGCCGGGCTGGCAGCGGACCCCGACTCCGGCCCCGGCACCGAGCTCGGCGAAGCGGCATAGTTCCGCGGGTCGTGGCCCCACCGTCGGGCTGCCCGTGGCCTAACTGTCCGGCTGCTCGATCAGCTGGGCGATGTACAGCGCCTCACCGAGCTTCTCCACCAGCTCCAGCTGGGTGTCGAGATAGTCGATGTGGTGCTCCTCGTCCGCCAGGATCGACTCGAAGATGTTCGCGGACGTGATGTCGCCCTTGGCGCGCATCACCTCGATTCCGCGCCGGAGGCGGTCGATCGCCTCCACCTCGACCTGCCGGTCGGCCTGGAACATCTCGGTGACCGTCTGGCCGATGCGCACATGGAACAGACGCTGGTAGTTCGGCAGGCCCTCGAGGAAGAGGATCCGGTCGGTCAGCAACTCCGCGTGCTTCATCTCGTCGAACGACTCGGACCGGGTGTACTTGGCGAGCTTTGTCCAGCCGAAGTTCTCCTGCATCTTCGCGTGCAGGAAGTACTGATTGATCGCGGTCAATTCGGCGGTCAGCTGCTCATTGAGAAACTCGATGACCTCGGGGTCGCCCTGCATCGCAGAGGCTCCTTCCGCGCGCGTGTGACTGGGGCAGGTGCGCGAATCCTCGCACCGCGACCAGAGAGCGTCCAGTAAGTGCATGCTTAGTAGGAGTTGCCCGAATCGGGCCAGACCTGGTCATGACCACCCCTCCTGGTCTGTCACCATTGAAGGCATGGGTCAGCCGGAGAGCCGGGAATACCGCGCATCAGAGGAGTCCGAGCTTCCGCCGGGGCAGCGACTGCAGCGTGGCTGGCCGGTCACCCACTACGGGCCCGTACCCAAGTTCAGGCCGGAGCGCTGGGAGTTCCGGGTTTTCGGCGCGACCGCGGACGGCGACAAGCACTGCTGGAACCACGAGGAGTTCTCGGCGCTGCCCTTTGCGACGGTCGTCGCCGATCTGCACTGCGTCACGAAGTTCAGCATGCTGGGGGCCGAATGGGGCGGCGTGCCCGCCCGTACGGTCCTGGAGCTCGCGCCGCCCGCGCCGAACGTCACCCATGTCATGGTCTGGGCCGAGTACGGCTTCAGCGCCAACCTGCGGCTCTCCGACTTCGTCGCGGACGGCGCCATCTTCGCGACCCACAAGGACGGTGAACTGCTCACCGCCGAGCACGGCTTTCCGCTGCGTCTTGTCGTCCCGCATCTGTACGCCTGGAAGGGGCCCAAGTGGGTCCGTGGTGTGGAGTACATGACGGCCGACCGCCGCGGCTTCTGGGAGGAGCGCGGCTATCACAATCTCGGCGACCCGTGGCGTGAGCAGCGCTACTCCTATCAGGAGGAGCCGGGGGACGGCCCGGAGCTCTGACTCCCTGGCGTCAGTGGTGGTACTGATGGACCACGGCGTGGCCCATGCCGCGGCCGATCATCCACTTGTTGACGGGTGTGGTGATCACGAAGGCGGCGACGAGCGCGATCGCGAGGACCCACCAGAACATCGCGTCGGCCAGATGGGCGTCCATCGCGCCGGGCCACAGGAGGAGCACGCCGTTGTCGACCAGCTCCATGACGGCGATGGAGAGGGTGTCGGCGGCCAGGGCGACCCGGACGGCGGTCCTGACGCCGACGCCGGCCCTGAGGACTGCGCGCAGCGTGAGTGAGTAGCCGAAGAAGAAGGCCAGGATGATCGCGAGGATCATCGTCGGCAAGTTCCCCCAGCCCAGTGCCGTGCCGATGACCATGCCGAGCACTTCGCCGATGGCGCAGCCGGTGAGGCAGTGGAGCGTGGCCCGGGCGGCCATGGACCAGCTCACGGGGCCGTGCTGAGAGTGGTGCTCAGGTTGTGTGTGCTGGGCGTGAGCGTCGTGCCGCATGTGCGAGCCCCCAAAACCAGGTAGCGGTTCCTGTCGACAGCAAGAACCGTATACCCCCTAGGGGTATTCCTGAATTGTTCAGCGGAATTTCTTCAGCCGCGCCACATCCGCCGCGTGCCCTTCCTTGCCGCCGGGCGTCTCGATGATCAGCGGTACGCCATCGGTCGCCGGATGCTGCATCAGTGCCCGGAACGGCTCCTCGCCGATATGGCCGCCGCCGATGTTCGCGTGGCGGTCCTTGTGGGCGCCGACCACATCTTTCGAGTCGTTGGCGTGGATCAGCTTCAGCCGCCCTTCGCCGACGGTCTCCACCAGCAGATCAAGAGTCTGCGCCATGCCGTGCGGCCCGGCCAGATCGTGTCCCGCCGCGAAGATGTGGCAGGTGTCCAGGCAGACGCCCAGCTTGGGATGGGCGTCCAGCGCCTCGAAGTACGGACCGAAGTCCCAGGTCCTGGAGCAGAGCGAGAAGCCCTGGCCCGCCGTCGACTCCAGCAGCAGGAACGGGTCGTCGTCGTGCGTCAGCTCGTCGAGCAGCGGCAGCATCCGCTCCCGCACCTGCGCCAGAGCCACCTCGCGGGTCCGGCCGCCGGTCGCCGAGCCGGTGTGCACGACCACGCCCAGCGCGCCGATCTCCCGGCCGCGGCGCAGCGAGTGCCGCAGGGACTCCACGGACTGCTCGGCGGTCGCCTCGGTGTGCGAGCCGAAGTTGATCAGATACGGGGCGTGGACGTACGCCGATATCCCGTCGGCCGCGCACTCGGCGCGGAACTGCTCGTCCTGCACCGGATTTCCGGCGGGCGTCGCCCAGCCGCGCGGATTGGCCACGAAAACCTGGACGGTCTCCGCCTCCAGCTCACGGGCGTAGGCGAGACCCGTCCTGGCCAGGCCGCCGGCCACGGGGACATGGCCGCCGACGGGGTTGCGCATCCGAACTACAGTCCCTTGGTCTTGATGGTGATCGTGCTGCCCTCGGGGGCCTGGGCGCCGCCCGCGACGGACTGGCTCTCGACGGTGTCGCCGAGGAAGGGGAAGTTCTTCTCGACCTTCACCTCGAAGCCCGCGGACTCCAACGCGCCGGTGGCGTCCTCGACGTTGTCTCCGACTACATCGGGGACCTCGATCATCCGCGGTCCCTTGGAGACCGTCAGCGTGATCGTGTCGCCGCGGGCCAGCTGGGCGCCCTCGGCCGCGGACTGCTTGGCGATGGAGCCCGCTTCCTCGGGGGAGTTGATCCGCTCGGTGGCGACCTTGACCTTGAGTCCGGCTTCCTTGAGCGCGCTGGTGGCGTCCGCCACGGTCTCGCCGGTCACGCCCGGTACGTCGATCGGGGAGCCCTTGCTGATGACGATGGCGACCGCGGAATCGGGGCTGCGCCCGGTCCCGGCCGCCGGGTCCGTGCTGATCACCGAGCCCTGGTCGATCTCGTCGTTGAACGCCTTGGTGACCACTCCCGGCGCCAGACCGAGCTTCCTCAGGTCGCGCTCCGCCTCGGCGAGCGGCTGGCCCTTGAGGACGGGGACCCGGACGATCTCCGGGCCGCGCGAGACGATGATGGTCACCGAGCCGTTGCCGCGGATGCGCTCATTGGTCGCGGGGTCGCTGTTGATGACCCTGCCGCGCTTGACCGTCTCGCTGAAGTCGTACTTGACCTTCTTCACATCGAGCCCGGAGCTGTTCAGCTTCTGCTTCGCGTCCTTCTCGGTCTTGCCGATCAGGGCCGGGACGCGGGTGAACTGCCCGGAGTTGATGTACCAGACGCCCGAACCCACGCCGAGCACCAGGAACACCGCGACCAGTATCGCGATGACGCCGCGCCTGGGCATCGGCCGGCGCCGGGACTGCTGGGGCTGGTGCGGGGGTTCGGAGGGCGGCATCGCCAGCCGGGTGGTGTGGTTGACCACCCCCTCCTCGCGGAGGAGTACCCGCGGGATCACGTCCGTGGCGTCCTCGGAGGAGGGAGTCACGTGTATCCGCTCGCTGCCGGGCTCTGCCGTCTCCTGGGTGTGGGCCTGCGGCGGCACCAGGTCCAGCTGCTCGTCGCCGAGAGCGGCACGGGCCTCGCGGACCTGGGCCAGCAGCGCCACGGCGTCGTACGGACGGACATCGGGATTGCGGGCCGTGGCGCTCGCGACCAGCTGGTCGAGCTCGACGGCGAGCCCGGGGACCAGCGCGGACGGCGCCGGAATGTCCTCGTTCAGATGCTGGAAGAGCACCTGGGCGGGGGTGTCACCGGCATGCGGCTTGCCGCCGGTCAGCATCTCGTAGAGGACGACACCGCAGGCGTAAACATCGGCGCGGGTGTCGGCCGTGCCGTACTCGATCTGCTCGGGGGCGAGGTAGGAAACCGTGCCCAGCACCGTGCCGGTGGTGTTTGTGACCGATCCCACGGCCCGTACGAGACCGAAGTCGGCGACCTTGACCCGGCCGTCGTCCCCTATCAGCACGTTCTCCGGCTTCATGTCCCGGTGAACGAATCCGGCCCGGTGCGCAGCGCCCAGCGCCGCCAGCACGGGCTCCAGGATGTCGAGCGCGGCCCGCGGCTGGAGCGCCCCGCGCTCGCGCAGCACGTCGCGCAGCGTGCAGCCCGCGACGTACTCCATCGCCAGATAGACGTACGCGCCCTCGGCGCCCTGGTCGAAGACGCCCACCACATTGGGGTGGGCGAGGTGCGCCACGGACTTGGCCTCGCGGATGAAGCGCTCCACGAAGGACGCGTCGGTGGCGAGGGCGGGGTGCATCACCTTGAGCGCGAGCACCCGGTCGAGTCGGGTGTCGACGGCGCGGTAGACCGTGGCCATACCGCCGACGGCTATGCGCGCGTCGACGCGGTAGCGGCCGTCGAGCACCTGCCCGACGAGGGGGTCCCTGAGCGTCGTATCCACGCAGGCGATTCTACGAGCCACCGCCGACACTCCTGACGCCTCGGGTCGGGACCGGGGCGGTACTGGAGCGGAGCTGTGACAGCGCGGGCCTTTTCGGGGCCCGCCCGGAACCGGTCCTCAAACGCCGGACGGGCTGAAATCAGCCTCGCCGGCGATTGAGGCGTGGGGGTCCCCCGTGCGGGGACGACGGTGCGGGGCGGAGCCCCGAAAACCAGCCCCGTCGGCTGTTGAGGCGTGGGAGGAGGCGGGCAGGGGACAGGCTCCCGCGCAGCGGTCAGAACGCGGGCCGCTCCGGGTCGAGGGCCGCGCGGCCCTCGTGGGGCGACGACGCCTCCGCGAAGTGCCGGCGCGGGATGCGCCCCGCCCGGTGCGCCAGGCGGCCCGCCTCGACCGCGTGCCGCATCGCCTCCGCCATCAGCACCGGCTCCTGCGCGCGGGTGACCGCCGAGGCCAGCATCACCGCCGCGCAGCCCAGCTCCATCGCCAGGGCCGCGTCGGAGGCCGTTCCCGCGCCCGCGTCCAGAATGACCGGCACGCGCGCGTCCTCGACGATCAGCTGGAAGTTGTGCGGATTACGGATGCCGAGGCCGGAGCCGATCGGCGAACCCAGCGGCATGATCGCCGCGCAGCCCACGTCCTGCAGTTTCCGGGCGAGCACCGGGTCGTCGTTGGTGTACGGCAGGACCGTGAAGCCGTCGTCGACGAGGGTCTCGGCAGCCTCCAGCAGCTCGATCGGATCGGGCAGCAGGGTGCGCTCGTCCGCGACGACCTCGAGCTTGATCCAGTCGGTGCCGAGGGCTTCGCGCGCGAGCCTGGCGGTCAGCACGGCCTCGCCCGCCGTGAAGCAGCCCGCCGTATTGGGCAGGACGCGGATGTTCAGCTTCTGCAGGACGGACAGCACGGAGCCCTGGACAGTCGGGTCGAGGCGGCGCATCGCGACGGTGGTGAGTTCGGTGCCGCTCGCGACGAGGGAGCGTTCGAGTACGTCGAGGCTGGGCGCCCCGCCCGTGCCCATGATCAGGCGGGAGTTGAAGGTCGCGCTGTCGATGGTGAGACGGTCGTCGGCCATGCCGGTCAGCCTCCCTGGACTGCGGTGAGGACTTCGACGCGGTCGCCGTCGTCGAGCAGGGTGCCGGACCACTGGCTGCGCGGGACGACAGCTTCGTTGAGGGCGGCCGCGACCCCGGAAGGGGCGGCGGTGAGGTCCGCCACCAGGGCGTCCAGGGTGGTTCCGGTGGCGAACTCACGGGCCTCGCCGTTGACGGAGACGTTCAGGATGTTCATGCGGGCTGCTCCAGGTACACGGGGGAGAAGCGGCGAGGAGTGAAGGCCCGGGCCTCGTGCGGCAGCTCGCCGGTGGCCAGCACGGCGGCCATCACATCGCCCGTCACGGGGGTGAGCAGCACCCCGTTGCGGTGATGGCCGGTGGCCATATGCAGGCCCGGCAGGTCGGTCGGGCCCAGCAGCGGGGCGTTGTCCGGGGAGCCGGGGCGCAGCCCCGCGCGGGTCTCGGTGAGCGGCAGCTCCGTGATGCCGGGCACCAGCTCATGCGCGTCGCGCAGCAGCTCGTACACCCCGCCGGCGGTGACGGTGGTGTCCCAGCCGAGTTCCTCGCTGGTCGCGCCGACGACCAGCTCGCCGTTCTCGCGCGGCACCAGATAGACGTGGCTGCCGCGCACCATGGCCCGTACGGTCCGGGAGAGGAAGGGCCCGTACGCAGGCGGCACGGTGAGCCGCAGGACCTGGCCCTTCACCGGCCGTACCGGAGGCAGTACATCCGTCGGCACACCGCCGAGCTTGCCGCTCAGCGAGCCGCCCGCGAGGACGACCTGGTCGGCGGTGAGCTCGCCGGCATCCCTCAGCACTGCTCCGGCCGCCCGGTCCCGTACCACCGAAAGGCGCTCCGCCCAGCCGCGGTGGAAGACCACCCCTGCCCGCTCGCAGGCCGTCACCAGCGCCGCGGCCAGCCGCCGCGGATCGACCTGGTGATCGCCGTCGACCCGCAGGCCTCCGCGTACGCCCGGCGCGAGCATCGGCTCCAGACGGCGGCAGTCGCGCCCGGTCAGCCACACCGACTCCAGGCCGGAGCGGCGCTGCAGGGCGTGCAGTTCACGCAGGTGCGCGCGGTCGTCGGCGTCGAGCGCGACGGCCAGCGTGCCGCAAGCGCGGTAGCCGACACACTGCCCGCTCGCCTCCTCGAGCTCCGCGACGAACGTCGGATAGCGCCGGGCGGACTCCACGTTGAGGCCGAGCAGCGTCTCCTCGCCGTAGTGCAGTTCGGTGACGGCGGCGAGCATGCCCGCCGCGACCTGCGCGGCCCCGCCGCCCGGCTCCGGATCGACGACGGCGACGCGCAGTCCGCGCTGCGCCGCACGCCAAGCCGTGACCAGGCCGATGATTCCGCCCCCGATGACGAGGACATCTGATGTACGAGACATGTGCATCCAGCCCCTCCCTTCGCCGGCATGACCCGGATCAGGTTCGTACGGTCGGAGGCCGTCCAGCCTCCCTCTCAGCCCGGTGCGTCCGGACTCCCGCGAGTGCCTTACGGTGGCCACCCTAACCCCAGCCCTCAACTCGCAGTAGGGGAGCAGCAACTGTGGCACGGTCGCTCGACGGACTTGTCCTGTCGCCGGTCGCCGACCAGGCTCCGGGCCAGGTCGGGACGCGCACCCGGTTCGCGTACCACGAGCGGGACGGCCGGATCTGGGCCGAGTACGAGGGCGGCGACGTGGTCCGCGGCCACCTTGTGGGGACGCGGGACGGCGACCGGCTGGACTTCCGGTACGTCCAGTTGAAGACGGACGGCCGGACGGCCTCGGGGCACTGCGTCTCGACTGTGGTCGAGCTCGAGGACGGGCGCGTCCGCCTGGAGGAGACCTGGGAGTGGGAGTCCCAGGAGGGCAGTGGGACGAGCGTTGTCGAGCAGCCGGTCGCCTGACGGGTCGTCAGATGCGTAAGGTTGTCGGGTGAGCGAGCAGCAGACAGCACAGGCCGCACGGCGCGTGGTCGTCGTCGGCGCGGGAATGGCCGGTGTGCAGACCGCCGTGGCCCTGCGCCAACAGGGCTTCCCGGGCCGGGTCACCATGATCGGCGCCGAACCCCACCAGCCGTACGACAGGCCCCCGCTCTCCAAGGCGATCCTGCTCGGCACGGCGGAGGGCTCCGCCTTCGAGCTGGACTTCGAGGCGCTCGACGTCGAACTGCGGCTGGGCTGCGAGGTGACCGGCGTACGCCCGCAGGAGCACGAGCTGGACACCGAGGCGGGACCCGTCCCGTACGACGTCCTCGTCATCGCCAGCGGCGCGGAGCCGATCACGCTGCCCGGCGCCGAAGGCGTCCCCGGCGTCCATCTGCTGCGCACCCTCGACGACGCCTCCCGACTGCGCCCCGTCCTCGAGCGGAAACACGACATCGTGGTCGTGGGCGCGGGCTGGATCGGCGCGGAGTTCGCGACGGCCGCACGCGAGGCGGGCTGCTCGGTCACCGTCGTCGAGGCCGCCGACCGCCCCCTCGCGTACGCCCTGCCCGCCGAGGTCGCCGCCCCGATGGCCGACTGGTACGCGGAGTACGGCGTCGAACTGCTCACCCACGCGCGCGTGGCCGACGTCGAGCCCGGCACGGTGATCCTCGCGGACGGCAGGCAGCTTCCGGCCGGGGCGGTGGTCGTCGGCATCGGCGCACGCCCCGCCACCGGCTGGCTCGCCGGCTCCGGCATCGCGCTGGGCCCGGACGGCGCAATCACCGCCGACGAGCATCTGCGCACCTCGCTGCCCGACGTGTACGCGGTCGGGGACTGCGCCTCCTTCCCGTCCGGCCGCTACGGCGAGCGGCTGCTCGTGCACCACTGGGACAACGCCCTGCAAGGGCCGCGCACGGTAGCCGCCAATGTCGTCGCGAGCGCAGCGGGGCAGCCGCCGGAGGTCTACGACCCGGTGCCGTACTTCTGGTCCGAGCAGTTCGGGCGCTTTGTGCAGTACACGGGCCATCACCCGGCAGCCGACACGACGGTGTGGCGGGGCAATCCGGCCGACGCCGCCTGGTCGGTGCTGTGGCTGCGTGAGGGCGTGCTGGTCGCGCTCCTCGCCGTCGGCCGGGCCCGCGATCTGATGCAAGGGCGCAAGCTCATCCTGGCCGGCACGCGGCTGGATCCGGACCTCGCCGCCGACCCCTCCGTCCCTCTGAAGGCGGCGGCCGTCCAGGGCTGAATGCGGGCTCGTGTCCGGGGTCCGGCTACCCAGTGTCAGTCCGGGATGGCAGGCTTGTCCTGTGACCGAGATTGACGCAAAGATCGATGCTCTCGTCCCCGCCTGGCTCCACCTTCCCGACATCGCGGAAATGCTCGATGTCGAGGTGACACGCGTACGGCAGTTGGTCAAGGAGGGCCAGCTGATCGCCGTGCGCCGTGGTGAGAACCGCGCGCTTCAGGTACCTGCCGCCTTCATCGACGGCGACAAGGTGGTCAAGGGCCTCGCTGGGACCCTGACGCTTCTGAGGGACGACGGCTTCACCGACGAAGAGATGCTCGAGTGGCTCTTCACCTCCGACCCGACCCTGCCGGGCACGCCCGCGCAGGCGCTCAGCGAGAATCGCGGCACGGAGGTGAAGCGCCGGGCCCAGGCGCTCGCCGTCTGACGTCCTGAGGAAAAATCCACGCGATGTGCGGGCCGGGGCCCAGTGGCCCCTGCCCGCACACCGCCGACCCAGTGGGGGGAACACCATCTCCAGGGAACGCGCGCTGCTGTCCGACGCCCGGATCTATCTGTGCACGGACGCCCGCAAGCGGCAGGGCGACCTCGCCGGGTTCCTCGACGCCGTGCTCTCCTCAGGGGTCGACATCGTGCAGCTGCGTGACAAGGGCATGGAGGCGGCCGAGGAGCTGGAGCACCTCCAGGTCTTCGCCGAAGCCTGCCGCAGGCACGGCAAGCTGCTCGCTGTGAACGACCGCGCGGACGTGGCCCATGCCGTCGGCTGCGACGTGCTGCACCTGGGGCAGGGCGATCTGCCGGTCCCGGCGGCCCGCGCGATCCTCGGCGACCAGGTGCTCATAGGCCGCTCCACGCACGCCGAGTCCGAGGTCGACGCGGCGGTCGCCGAGCCCGGCGTGGACTACTTCTGCACCGGCCCCTGCTGGCCCACCCCGACCAAACCCGGGCGGTACGCCCCCGGACTGGGCCTCGTGCGCTACGCCGCGGGGCTTGAGAGCGACCGGCCGTGGTTCGCGATCGGCGGGATCGACGCGGGCAACCTCGACGAGGTGCTGGACGCCGGCGCGCGCAGGATCGTCGTCGTACGGGCGATCACCGAGGCCGACGATCCGGCCGCGGCGACCGTGTCGCTCGCCAAGCGGGTGCGGGAGCGCATTGGCTAACTGTCCGATGGGTGGACAGTAAACCGGCAAATTCGGACATATTTCCTCCCTTCGGTTGGGTGACCGGCGGCACCCTGGATAGCCTGCGGGTATGGCCCTCGGTACAGCTTCGACCAGGACGGATCGCGCACGGACCGTGCGCGACCTTCTTGCGACCGGCAAAACTTCCTATTCGTTCGAGTTCTGGGCGCCCAAGACCGAGAAGGGCGAGCGGAATCTCTGGAACGCGCTCCGCAGGGTCGAGGCGGTGGCCCCCAACTTCGTCTCCGTGACCTATGGCGCCGGCGGCTCGACGCGCGCCGGCACGGTCAAGGCAACCCAGCAGATCGCCGCCGACACCACTCTGACGCCCGTTGCGCATCTCACCGCGGTGGATCACTCCATCGCCCAACTGCGCAACATGATCGGCCAGTACGCCGATGCCGGGATCCGCAATATCCTCGCGGTCCGGGGCGACCCGCCCGGCGACCCGATGGGCGAGTGGGTCAAGCACCCCGAGGGCGTGCGGTACGCGGCAGAGCTGGTCAGGCTGATCAAGGAGTCCGGTGACTTCTGCGTCGGCGTAGCAGCCTTCCCCGAGATGCATCCGCGCTCGGAGGACTGGGAGACCGACATCCGCCACTTCGTCGACAAGTGCCGGGCCGGCGCCGACTACGCGATCACACAGATGTTCTTCCGGCCCGAGGACTATCTGCGGCTGCGTGACCGGGTCGCGGCCACGGGCTGCGAGACCCCGATCATCCCCGAGATCATGCCGGTCACCAGCGTCAGGCAACTCGAACGGTTTGCGCAGCTCAGCAACGCCGCGTTCCCGCCGGAGCTGAAAGAGAGGATCCTCGCGGCCAAGGACGATCCGGCCGCTGTACGCTCCATTGGAATCGAGTTCGCGACGGAGTTCTGCGCAGGGCTGCTCTCCGAGGGAGTCCCCGGACTGCACTTCATTACGCTCAACAACTCCACGGCGACGCTCGAAATCTACGAGAATCTCGGACTGCACGAGCAGTCGTGATCGGTCGTACCCGCCCCGACCCGGGGCGACGGCCGAAGGAGAGGGGCGGGCATGGGCTGGACGGTCCTCTATATCGCGTTCGGCGTCGTTGCGCTGTGGCTGCTCGGTGAGGTGCTGCTGCAGTACAAGGCGCGGCTGCGCTGGCGACTTCTCGCCTTCGTCGGATTCCTCGGCGTGGTCTTCGGTGTACTGCTGCCCTCCGTTGTGGTGATCGCGATCGGCGCGATCGCCTTCGCCATCGGCCAGGCGTATGTCACGCTTTCGTTCCGCCGCGGCTTCTCCACCGGCTGGGCGCTCGGCGGAAGCCCGGGCGTGAGCCCCCGCCGCAAGTCCGGCGCCAGAGGGCAGGCGGATTCTTCGCGCGAGCCCTCGCTGGAGGTCACCGACCTCTCCTACGAGCCCGCCGGGCAGTACGAACCCGACCCGTACGAGCCCGACCCCCACGAGCCCGCCGCGCAGTACGAGCCCGCCGCGTCGGCGTCGCAGCGGGAGCCGGTCTACGAGCCGCAGCCGCTCCCGGACGACACTGGGCAGTACGGCGTGTACAGCGAAGCCGCCTACGCGGCCCAGCAGCAGGACCAGAGTCAGAACTACGCCCAGTACAACGGCGGGTACGACAGTTACTCCGGCTACGGGCAGCAGCAGCCTGCGGGCCAGGACAGCTACGCCGGGCAGTACGACTACGGGACCGGGCAGCAGCAGTACGCCGCGTACTCCGACCCGTATGTCGGCGGTCAGCAGTACAACACCTACGAGACGTACGACAGTTACGGCGGGCAGCAGCAGTACGCCGACCCGTACGCCCAGCACCAGTACAGCGAGACGCCGCCCGGCGGGGTGTGGGTGCCGCAGCAGCGCGACGGCGAGCAGCAGGCACCGCCGATGCCGCAGGAGCAGCCCTCCCCCTACGGCTACGACACCGGGTACAACGAGCAGCAGTACCGCTACTGAACAGCCGGTTACTCCCGGCGTGTTACTCACAACTGGTTACTGACAACCGGTTACTGGGAGCCGCGGAAGTCCGCCCCCTCCACGATCAGTCCGGCCACCAGCGCCCCCGACATTCCCACGTGCGCGAGACCGCCGCCCGGGTGCGCGTGGCCGCCCACCAGATACAGGCCGGGCAGCCGCGTGCTGTTCGCCGGATGCAGATAGCGTCCGCCGCCCCCGGCGAGCGCGGGTGCGGGCAGCGGTCCGCTCTCGGCGGGCGTCAGGGTCTCGTGCCACAGCAGGCGCTCGCGTATCCCCGCAACGGCCGTGGACGCGGCGTCGATCAGCAACTCGGTGTACCCCTCACGCCGCGACGCGTCGGTCCAGTCGACGGCGCTGCCGTGTCCCGTGACCGTCGCGGAGAGGGTGAGGGCCTCGTGCTCCTCGTCGGGGCGGGTGCGTCGATCATCGGGCCGCAGCACGGTGACGGTGGGCCGCTCGGCCGTCCGCCCGCCGAAGACCGCGGCCGCCTCCGCCCCGGCGTCGGGGGAGTGCACCACACTCCGGTGGACGGCCGATGCGGGCCGCGCTCCGCGCAGGGCGAGCAGCACGGTGAACCTGCCCGGCAACTGCCCGGAGCCGACGCGCTGTTGAGGCCGTACGTCTCCGTCCCGCCACAGCTCGTGCCCGACGAGGTCCGCCGCTTCGGCGCCCGCCACCACATGGTCGGCCTCGGCGACGGTGCCCCCGGCGAGCTCGACTCCCGCGGCCCGCCCGTCCTTCTCGACGATCCGGGTCACCTCGGCCCCGAAGACGAACTCCACCTTGCGGGCCAGACACCGCTCGTAGACCGCGCGTGCCAGCTCGCGCATCCCGCCCTCTACGTACCAACTGCCGAAGGTCTGCTCCATGTACGGCAGCAGGGCGGCGCTCGCCGGGGCGAGCCGGGGATCCAGGCCGTACGCCAGGGCGTACCCCTCGAGCAGCGCCGCGAGCCGCGGTTCCGCGAGCTCCCAGGCGGCGACCTCGCAGACCGTGGATGCCTGCCGGGGGCGCAGCAGTCTGCGCCGGCGCGGAGCGGGATACGGATCGCGCCCCAGCACCCGCCAGTCGGCCCACAGCGGCTCTTCCAGCAGTGGCCGCCGCGAACGGTCCCAGGCGTCCCTGGCCCGCCCGAGGAACTCGCCCCACCTCTCGCCCGCTCCCGCGCCCAGCGCGGCCTCGAGCGCGGTGACGATGCCGGCCCGCGAAGCGTTCGGCAGGGACACCTCGGTGCCGTCGGCGAACACATGCCGGCTCGACGGGTCCACCTGGACCAGACGGACGCACTGCTCCAGCGGCTCCTTGCCGGTCTTGACGAACAAGTCCCGCCAGACGGCGGGCAGATGCAGCAGACCGGGGCCGGTGTCGAAGACGAAGCCGTCGCGCTCGAACCGGCCCATCGAACCGCCGTAGCTCACCGAGCGCTCGTACACCGTCACCCGGTGGCCTGCCACGGCCAGCCGGGCGGCAGCCGCCATGGCGCCCATCCCGGCGCCGATCACCGCAATCCGTGCCATGTCCGCGACTTTATCGGCACTCCCCGGGCTCCCGGGCTCCCGGGCCCCCGAGCCCCGGATCCCCGGCCGCCTCGCGGCGCCGCCCCGGCCACGACCAGGGCATCGGCCCGAAGGGGAGTACGGACACGGACGCGCTCGTGACCAGTCGGTGTGCCCGGCGGGTGGGGATGAGTACGGACGGCTGAGTATCCGTACCTAGTGGGTGAGATGAGTACGCGCGCGGATGGGGTCTCACCTGCGTAGAAGGAAGAGTGGGGACCACGGAAGGGGCGCGGCGCCGGCACCGACGACACGGGGCGGCGGAACGGCGCGGCTCCCCTGACGGAACGGGGGTGTACGACGGAGGGCCCGATGACCAGGGTTCTCCGGCACCACGGGGGATACGGGGGCGGGGGGAACAGGCCGGTGCGGCGGGGCTCGGGGGGATCGAGCCTCACCGCACCGGCTCTTCTGCGTCGTACGCCCTCTTGCGCGGCCTCCAGCGGCCCGCGGCCCGCTGGAGGGCCCCGCGGGCCTTGCAGCCTCTCGTACGGCCCTTCAGCGGCCGCTGACGCGGCCGTGCAGCAGCCGCGACAGGGCCGAGTGCACATCGTCGAGCGACCGCTCCGGCTGGAAGGCCTGCCAGTCCAGCGCCGCCACCAGCACCATCCCGACAAGCGCGGCCGCCGTCAGCGGAATGTCGATCTCCTCGCTCAGCTCGCCGTTCTCGACGGCCTCCCGCAGCACCGTCTCGACGACGGCGACCGCTTGCTGGCGTACGACGAGAAGCGTCGACTGCCAGGCCCTGTTGGTGCGCCACAGTTCGGCGACGTACAGCTGCGTGAAGGCGGGATAGCGGTCTATGAAGCCCAGACCGGCCCTGATCATCTCGTCCAGCGCCTCGACCTTGGTGCCGCCGCGCTCAGCCGTCTCGTCGGCGGCGGCCTGCAGCGAGACGGTGAGCAGTCCGACGCCGTACCGCAGCAGCTCCTCGAAGAGCTCGGTCTTGCTCTTGAAGTTGTAGTAGACCGTGCCCTTGGCCACTCCGGCGCGCTCGGCGATCTCGTCCACCGTGGTGGCGGAGAACCCCTGCTCGGCGATCAGTGTTACCGCGGCCTCGTAGAGCTTTGCCCGGGTCGCCCGGCGTCTGGTGCTGGTGCTGTCCATGGCGTCCATGGCCTCGATTCTCACAGGTCCGCCCGCCTCACAGACTCAGCTCGGGGTGCAGACGGTCGAGCGTCCACACCTGCTTGCGCCGCGCGGACACGGCGGTGAGCGCGAGCGCGCCCGCGGTGAAGGCGATCAGCACCGCGCACGCCTGCCAGACGGGGCCGAGTCCGCCGCCCGTGATGAGCCTGCGCAGCGCATCGACGACGTAACTCATCGGCAGGAAGGGGTGAACGGCTTGGAAGAATCCTGGGCTGGTCTGGACGGGGTAGGTTCCGCCGGCCGAGGTCAGCTGGAGCATGAGGAGGGCGAGCACCAGGATCCGGCCCGCGGCCCCGAAGCGCGCGTTCAGCCACTGGATGATCGCGGCGAAGCAGCAGGTGACGAGGGCGAGGAAGCCCACTGTCCCGGCCGCGTACGCCATCTTCAGACCGAGGCCCCAGTGCAGTACGGACATCAGCGCGGCTACCTGGGCCAGGCCGATCGCGGCGACGGGCAGCCAGCCGGCCACGGCGATCCGCCAGGCACAGGCGCCGGCGGCGAGGGCCCGCCGGTTCAGCGGCAGGATGATCATGTACGCGACCATGGAGCCCACCCAGAGGGAGAGCGGGATGAAGTACGGGGCGAAACCGGTGCCGTAGTTGGGCGCCTTGTGCAGCGACTGGCTGGCCAGCTTGACGGGGTCGGCCATCACCTCGGTGCGGCGGTCGCGGTCCTTCTTGTCGTAGTCGGGGATTTTGTCCACGCCGTCGTTGAGCCCGCCGGCCAGCTCGGTCGAACCGTCGGCGAGCTTGAAGAGGCCGCCGTCCAGGCTGTTGGCGCCCTTCTTGAGCTTGCCGACGCCGCTGTCCAGGTCGGTCGAGCCGGACTTGGCGCCCGCCAGGCCGGTGTGCAGTCTGCCGGCGCCCTGAGCGACCTTCCTGGCACCCGAGTTGAGCTCGTTGACCTTTCCGACGGCGTACTCCAGGTCCTCGTCCAGGCGCGGTGACCGCTTGGCGAGGTCCGTCGCCTGCCGCTGCAGCGTGGCGAGATGGCCGTCCAGCTTCTTCAGATCGCCGTTGTTGTCCTTGACCAGGGCATTGACGTCGTCGGCGATCTTTGCGACATCGGCCGCCGTGACCTTGGCGCGCTTCAGGGCGGGGCACACGGTGGGGTCGGGGGGAAGCAGGGGGTCCTCGCAGCGCGTCTTGTGGATGGCGCTCAGCTCGTCGGCCGACTTGTGGGCGAGAGCCGCGGAGCCGGGGGCCGTCTTGACGAGGATGTCGAGGTTGTGGCGAATCGCCTGGGAGGAGTCGGCGACGAGGCGGGCCGTGTCCCCGATCGTCCTTCCGTTGTCCTTCAGGTACGGACGGACGTCGGCGGCGATCCCATTGACCTTGTCGGCGAGCACCTGGGTGCCGTCGGAGACCTGCTTGGAGCCGGTTTCGAGGTCGCCCGCGCCCTTGTTCAGCTTGGTCAGGCCTCCGGCCAGCCTGCCGCTGCCGTCCTTGGCGTCCTTCAGCCCGTCCGCGAGATCCCTGGAGCCCTTTTTGGCCTTGCCGACCCCGTCCTTGAGCTTGTCGGCGCCCTTCGCCGCCTTCTCCGTCGCGTCATGGATGTCGGAGAAGGAGATGAAGATCCGGTCCAGGAAGGTGCGGGAGGTGTTGGTCGATGCGGACGTGCGCACCTCCGAGAAAACTGTCCGCGAGATCTGGCCGACGATGTAGTTGTTGGCGTCGTTCGTAGCGACCTGAAGGGCGCCGGTCTCGGGGGAGTCGCCGGAACTGGACGCGATGCGCGCGCTGAAGTCCTTCGGCATGGTCAGCGAGAGGTAGTACTCGCCGTCCTCGACGCCCTTGCGGGCATCTGCGGCGCTCACCTCGTGCCACTGGAAGACCTTGCTCTCGTGCAGCCCCTTGGTGATCTCGTCGCCCGCGGCGATCTTCTTGCCGGCGGCGGTGGCTCCCCTGTCGTCGTTGACGAGGGCGACGGGGATCTTGTCGAGCTTTCCGTACGGGTCCCAGAACGAACACAGATACAGCGCTCCGTAGAGCAGCGGGAGCAGCAGGACCGCGACGAGTGCGGCGCGCGGCAGCCTTCCCCTGCCGAACCGCTTCAGCTCAAGCGCGGCGAGTTTCGGCGAGCGCATCGGCCGTCCCCTCCTCGTCATCGGTGGTGCTTTGGGTGGTGGTGGTGCTTTCGGTGGTGCTTTCGGTGACGCCTTCGGCCGTCTCGGTGTCTTCGGCCGGGCCGGTGTCTTTGGCCGGGCCGGTGTCTTTGGCCGGGCCGGTGTTCTCGGACGTGCCGGTGTCTTCGGCCGGGCCGGTGTTCCCGGCCGCGATCGTGCGGACGGCGATCGTGTCCTCGGGTGCCTGGCTGCACACGGCGAGTACGGTCGTGCCGGCCTCGGCGACGGAGCGCAGCAGCTGCCAGGCCTCGGCCCGGTCGGCGTCGGAGAGCTTGAGGTCGGCGTCGTCGACGGCGAGCAGGCCGGGGCGGCCGACCAGCGCGAGGGCGACGTACAGGCGCAGTGCCTCCAGCCGCTCCAGATCGCGCACGGAAGTGCGTTCCTGCTTGGGGAGCCCGGCCACGTCGAGTCCGGCTGCCTCGAGTGCTTCGTCGATACGGCTCCGGGCCGCGGCGGTCCTCTCCGCGCGCGGGCGCAGCAGGGCCCGCAGCGAGCCGTCGAAACGGCGCTGCAGCAGGGCCCGCTCGCGCAGATGCTCGGCGACGGTCAGCGCCGGGTCGAGCTCGCTGACCCCCGGGACCGGTCCGAGCGCGCTGATCCTGCGTACGGCCGCCATCTTGCGCGGCAGTGGCAGGCCGCCGACCTCGGCACTGCCCTCGGTGGGGCGCATCCGGCCGGTGAGCGCGAGCAGCAGGCAGGTGCGGCCGGAGCCGGACGGGCCCTCGATCGCGATGAGTGAGCCGGGTTCCGCCTCGATGCTCACCGAGCGGAACGCCCAGCCACGCGGGCCCTTGAGCCCGAAGTCCTCGGCGGTCACGGCCGCCCCGTGCGGACTGTCCACGTATTTTCCCCCATTTTTGCACTGACTAGTCAGTGCAAAAACTACCCCGAACCCTTGATCGAAGCAAAAGGCCAGGTCAGAGCCGATTGTCAGTGGTGCCCCTCACGATGGACACATACGGCCACAGTGCCGTCACACGACGACAGGAGGTTCGTCATGGCCAGCTCCTACGCAGCAGCCGAACACCGGCGCCGCACCACCGGCCCTGCCCCCTCACTGACCGGACCGGCGACCGACGTGCATCCCGTCCTGCGGCAGGCCTCGGCACCGCCCGCCGCCCTCGACCTGCTCGCCCAGGCCCGCACGGGACTGGATGAGGCCGCCACTCTCGAAACGCCGAACGAGCAGTACGCCACCGCACATCTGGCGGCCCTGCGCACCGCGGCGGCGGTGCTGGCCGCCCGCGGCCGCCCGGAGACCAGCGCACGCCGCAGGCAGCGGATCCGAAGCGCCTGGGAAGTCCTGCCCGAGATCGCGCCCGAACTGACCGAATGGAGCGCCCTGTTCGCTTCGGGCGCCCGGCGCAGGGCGCGCGCGGAGGCAGGCATACAGGGCGCGGCGAGCCGCCGCGACGCCGACGATCTGCTGCGCGACGCGGCCATGTTCCTGCGCCTGGTCGAGCGGCTGCTGGTGCTCCAGCCGGTGCTGCCGCAGCCGAGGAAGGAGGAACCGCAGACGGGGGGCGCCGCGGGGTGAGGTGCGGTCTCGCCGCCGGCGGCGAGACGGAGGGCTGGGGTGCCCGGCGGAGGCAATAGGGTGGAGTGCGTCTTCAACCTGTTCAACCTGTGCAGCGCTTTCAATGTGTTCAACGTGCTCGCACCGTCCGAGGAGTCAACTGCCGTGTCGGACCTGATGCGCCCCCGCGCCTCCCTCCGTACCGCCGTGGTCTGGGACGTCCTCAAGGACGCCCTCGACCGCCGGGTCAAGGCGACAGGGACGGACTCCCTGGACGTCCTCGACACCGGCGGCGGCAGCGGCTACTTCGCGGTGCCCGTCGCCCAGCTAGGGCACCGCGTCACCGTGGTCGACCCCAGCCCGAACGCCCTCTTCGCGCTGGAGCGGCGGGCCGCCGAGGCCGGTGTGGCCGACCGGGTCCGCGGGGTCCAGGGCGACATCCACGGCCTGTTCGACGTCGTGGAGCGCGACGGGTTCGACGCGGTGCTGTGCCACGGCGTCCTCGAGTACGTGGACGACCCGGCCGAGGGCGTACGCAACGCGGTGGACGCGCTCCGGCCGGCCGGAGCCATCAGCCTGCTCGCCGCCGGGCTCGGCGGGGCCGTGCTGGCCAGGGCGCTGGCCGGGCACTTCGCCGAGGCCCGCCAGGCGCTCACCGACCCTGCCGGCCGCTGGGGCGACGGCGACCCGGTGCCGCGCCGCTTCACCGCCGAGCAGCTCACCGAACTCGCCGCCGCGGCCGGCGTCCAGGTGGGTGCCGTGCACGGCGTAAGGGTCTTCGCCGACCTGGTCCCGGGCGTCCTCGTGGACACCGAGCCAGGCGCCCTGGACGCGCTGCTCAAGCTCGAGGCGGCGGCGGCCGAGCTGCCCGCCTTCCATTCCGTCGCGACCCAGCTGCACGTTCTGGGCGAGAAGCGGGGCTGATCAGGGGCGCAGCAGCACATGGAGTACGCCACAGACCCCCCGATAGTGGGCTGCGCCCCGTATGATCGGAGGACACCATCCGGCATGACGGATCGGAGGTTGGGGAATCTACGCCTCAGCACCCAAGCCGCCATGGCGGCCCGGACTGGCGAATTGGCGTAGAGGGCGGGTTTCACGGGGGCGATTCCCTGCCTATCCTGAAAGGGCCGCTTACCGGTCGCCCCCTGCGGCCGACAACTAGGAGGACTCCGTGCCGCTCTCGGAGCACGAGCAGCGAATGCTCGAGCAAATGGAGCGAGCGCTGTACGCCGAAGATCCCAAGTTCGCGACAGCGCTTGAGGGAAGCGGGCTGCGTACATATACCCGGCGACGGGTCTACCAGGCAGTCGTCGGCTTCCTGGTGGGTATCGCGCTCCTCATGTCTGGAATGGTCGCGCAGCAGATCTGGATCAGCGTGGTGGGATTCCTCGTCATGCTCGGCTGCGCGGTGCTCGCGGTCACCGGATGGCGCAAAGCGCCGAAACCGGGTGAGCAGCAGACCCTGAGCGACACGGCGGCTCCCGCTCGCCGCCATCCCCGTCGGCGCAGGTCGATGATGGAGCGGATCGAGGAGCGGTGGCAGCGCCGCCGCGACGAGCAGGGCCACTGAACCGCACTGTCAAAACGTGCTGAAACGGTGAGGGGCGACGCTTTTGAGCGTCGCCCCTCACCGTTTTCCGTGCAGCGCCTCGAGTTCTCGTACAGGTCTTCTCGTGCAGGTCTTCTCGTACAGGGCGGCTGGCGGCAGCCTCGCTGCCTGGATACGCGGCGCACGATTCCCGACCACCTGCTTGCCGACCACTGGGCCGACCACCGGTCAAGACCCCAGCGGCGCACGCCCCACCGGTCGGTGACGGACGCCCAGCGCGCGGACAGGATCCACACCACTCGCACGGTGGAGCGGGGCGCGAGCAGTGCCCGCAGCCGCGTAGCGCGGCTCGCCTCGGCCCCGAGCCCGGCCCGGATCTGCTGTGCGTCATCCGCCAGCCCCGTGCCCGGCCGCGGCTCCGGCGCGTACAGCACCTGCTCCACGGCGCCGGCCACCCGGTGCACCGCGTCGGCCGCCTCGCCCTCCAGCCGTCCCAGCCGGACGATGCGGGCAGCGGTCTTTCGCGGAGTCTGCGATTCGTCGGGCAGGATGCCGTGGTCCCACGCCGTATCGGAGATCTCCTGCCAGGCCGCCAGCGTCCGGGCCGCCGCGTCCTCGGACGTACGCCCGCCGGAGCCGAGGCGTCGCGTACGCACCCTGATCCGCCACAGCATCGGCAACAACGGCACCAGCACCACCGCCACCACGGCCAGACTCACACCCAGCACCGTCCCCAGCGAGGTCCCCGGGTCGGTCGGCGGCAGGATCTCTTGCGGAGCGGCCGCGCCGCACTCTCCGAGCCGCTTCGCCTGCGCCGGGCAGCTGTCCGACACCGAAGGAGCGGCCGACGGCGCTTGCGAAGCGCTGGTCTCCGGCTGTGCGGGGCTGGTCGCCTCGCCCGACGGCGACTCCGGGCGTGTGTAGTCGGGCGCGGAGCCCCGGCTCGGGGTCGGTTCGAACCGCGTCCACCCCGCGCCCTCGAAGTACAGCTCCGGCCAGGCGTGCGCCTCGCGCAGTCCGACCGACATGGTGCCGTCCGGCCGCGGGGAGCCGGGAGTGAAGCCCACGGCGACCCGCGCCGGGATGCCCAGCGTCCTGGCCATCGCAGCCATCGAGAACGAGAAGTGGACGCAGAAGCCCTCCTTCTCCTTCAGGAAGCGGGAGATCGCGGAGACGCCCGTGCCCGACTGCACCTGGGTGTCGTAGCGGAAGCCACCCTTGATGGCGAACCAGTCCTGGAGCTTGACCGCCCGCTCGTAGTCGTTCGTGGCGCCCCTGGTCACCGCCGCCGCGGTTTTCCTGACCACGTCGGGAAGCGCGTCGGGCACCCGGGTGTACTCGCTCAGCAGTTTGGCGGGCGGGGCAGGCGCGCCGGCCAGCTGATCCGGCGTCGGCTTCACGAGCAGGCTGGTGACGGAGTACTGCGCGCCACGCGTGGTCTGGCCGCGGTCACCCACCAGGGTCCGGCCGGCGGGCTCATAGCGCCAGCGTCCGTTGATGCGCACCTGCGACGCCGGGTAGGGGAGCGGCAGCCAGCTCTGCTTGTACGAGCCCGCGGCGGAGATGTTCGTCTTGATCTCGGTGACGCCCACGGAGCTGCTCAGGCCGTCCGGCTGCGGAAGCTGGTCCGGCACGTCCTTGACCTTGCGCTCCGAGGACTTCCACGCTGTTCCGTCGAACTGGTCCAGCGCGACGATCCGCAGATAGAGGTCCTTGGTTTCCGTCGCGTTGGTGCGGTACCGGATGACCTCCCGGTCCTCCGGCTGGTTGAGGCTGTCCTGCAGCGAGACCAGCGGGTTCACCGCGGAGATGGTGCCGCCCCCGGAGCCCTGGCCGTCCCCGCTACTCGTGCTGTCCAGCAGACCGCCGTCCAGTGCGGGCAGGGCCGCCGGGACCACAAGGGCGACGCCCAGCGCGAGCGCGCCGATCCTGCGGCCCGTACGGACCGGTGCCAGGGCACTGCCGCCCGCCGGGTCCAGCCCGGCCGGGGCGCGTCCCTGCCCGGGCGCGGCACCGCCGAAGACACGGCCCCACTGCGAGAGCCGGTCCCGGCCCTCGGCCAGCAGGAGCAGCAGATATCCCGAGGCCGCGAGCAGGAACCACACCCAGCTCGCGCCGCCGGACAGGCCCGCGGCCACCGAGAACAGCGCCAGCAGCGGCAGCCCGGCCGGGGCGGCACTGCGGAACGTCACCGCAAGCGCGTCCACCGCCAGGCCGATCAGCAGTACCCCGCCGATCACCATGATCTTGATGCCCTCGGTCGCCGGCGCCGGGATCGCGTACCGCCCGACGTCCACGCCACCCGCGTTCAGCAACGTCCCGAAGTGCTGGAACGCATCGGGACCCGGCAGCACGCCGAGAATCGCCTGACTCCGGGCGAAGACCATGGTGAGCAGCAGCAGCGTGACAAGCACCTGCACCGTCACCGTCAGCGGCCTGGCCAGCGGCACCCGCCGGGCAAACGCGCCCACCCCGCTCTGGATCGCCAGCAGGAACGCCGCCTGCACCATCCAGCTCGCCGGATCGACCAGCGGCAACATCGCTCCCGCCGCCAGCAGAGTGGCGGCGTAGGCACAGAGGGCCAGCCGTCCGCGACCGCTCATGACCAACCCCCAGAGAAACCGTTCGTACCGCTGGACGACTCGCTGCGCTCCCGGCCCGCCTGCTGCCACAGATCGCTGAGCGGCGCCCCGGGCGGCACGGACAGGGCCGTCCAGCCCGCCTCGCGCAGCAGCGTCAGCCGGTCGTCGACCGTCCCGGCCACCGCGCCGCTCGTCACCCAGGTCCCGCTGTCCAGGACGAAGGCGACGGCCGCGCCGCTGCGCTGCCGCATACGGGCCGCCAGGGCCGCCTGCTCCTCGTCCAGATCGCCGAAGAAGGCGACCAGCAGTCCTTCGTTACCGCCGCGCAGCAGGTCGAACGAGCGAGAGAGCCCGGCCCCGTCGGAGTGGTCGACGACCGCGAGCGTGTCCATCATCAGACCCGCGGAGTCCGCGGACTCCTGAGTCGATCCGGCGAAGCCGTCGGCGCCCTCACTGGGCACCGAGCTCCCGGTGTCCGTCAACAGCCGGACCGCGAAGCCCCGTTCCAGCATGTGCACCAGGGCCGAGGCCGCGCCCGACACCGCCCACTCGAAGGCCGAGTCAGGACCCCCACCCTGATAGGCGATCCGCCGGGTGTCGAGGAGCACCGTGCACCTGGCCCGCTGCGGCTGCTCCTCGCGGCGCACCATCAGTTCGCCGTAGCGCGCGGTGGAGCGCCAGTGCACCCGGCGCAGATCGTCGCCGTGGCGGTAGGTGCGCGGGATGATGTCGTCGTCGCCGGCCAGCGCCAGCGAGCGCTGTCGGCCGTCGCCGTACCCCGAGGCCTCGCCGGCGAGCCGCACCGCAGGCAGCGCCTCGGTCCGCGGAACGACGGTGAGGGTGTCGTACGCGCTGAAGGAGCGGGTCAGCTCACACATCCCGAACGGGTCGCTCAGCCGCAGCTGCAGCGGCCCGAGCGGATAGCGTCCGCGCAGATCCGAACGGACCCGGTAGGACACCTCGCGCCGGCCGCCCGCCTCCACCCTGTCCAGCACGAACCGGGGCCGCGGTCCCAGCACGTACGGCACATGGTCCTGGAGCATCAGCAGCCCGGTGGGCAGCCGCGAGACGTTGTCCATGCGCAGGTGGACCCGCGCCTCGGACCCCGACGGTACCCGCGAGGGCGTGAGCCGCCGGCTGCCCGCGACCCGGTAGCGGGTGCGGTACAGCACAGCCACACAGGCCAGCGGCAGCACGGCCAGCAGTAGTCCGACGCGCAGCAGGTCACCCTGCCCGAGGACATACGCGCACACCGCCGCCGCGACTCCGGCCGCGAGGAAGGAACGCCCGCGTGTGGTGAGACCGCCCAGGGCCGCCCGGACTCCGCCCGTGTCCTTGCCTTCCGCGGCGGAGGAGCCCCCGGCCGACGACATCACAGCCGCCGGGCGCCGGGCTGCTGGCCGTAGAGCGGCGCCTGGGCCGGCCGGCCCGGGACATAGACGCTGTCGGAGCCGCCGGCCGTGGGAACCGGGATGCGCTGCATGATCTCCAGGACGACCTGCTCCGCCGTACGCCGGTTCAACTGGGCCTGCGCGGTGGGCAGCAGCCGGTGCGCGAGCACCTGCACGGCCAGGGCCTGGACATCGTCCGGCAGGGCGTAGTCACGGCCGCTGAGCGCCGCCGATGCCTTCGCGGCACGCAGCAGGTGCAGCGTGGCGCGCGGCGATGCGCCCAGTCTCAGGTCCGAGTGGGTACGGGTGGCCGCCACCAGCTCCACGGCGTAGCGCCGGACGGAGTCGGCGACATGGACCGTACGCACAGCGTCGATCAGCTTCACGATGTCGTGGGCGTGGGCCACCGGCTGCAGATCGTCGAGCGGCGAGACCCCGCCGTGCACATCGAGCATCTGCAGCTCGGCCTCCGCGCTGGGGTAGCCGATCGAGACCCGCGCCATGAAGCGGTCCCGCTGCGCCTCCGGCAGCGGATAGGTGCCCTCCATCTCCACCGGGTTCTGGGTGGCCACCACCATGAAGGGGCTCGGCAGTTCGTACGTGTTCCCGTCGATGGTGACCTGGCGCTCCTCCATCGACTCCAGCAGCGCCGACTGCGTCTTGGGCGACGCGCGGTTGATCTCGTCGCCGATCACGATCTGGGCGAAGATCGCGCCCGGTTTGAACTCGAAGTCGCGCCTCTGCTGGTCGAAGATCGACACACCGGTGATGTCGGACGGCAGCAGATCCGGCGTGAACTGGATACGCCGCACCGAACAGTCGATGGACCGCGCCAGCGCCTTGGCCAGCATTGTCTTGCCCACGCCCGGCACATCTTCGATCAGCAGGTGCCCCTCGGCGAGCAGCACTGTCAGCGAAAGCCGTACGACCTCAGGCTTGCCCTCGATCACACCCTCCACCGATCTGCGGACACGCTCCGCTGTGGTGGTCAGATCTGTGAGGCTCGCTCGATCGTCATAGGTCGTCACCCGGCCCTCCTCGGCCCGTTCTACGGGCCGATGCTCTCCAGACGGCCCGGCCCACCCCGAAACACGGACACCGTCCCCGGAAGGTTCCGGATGGGTGTCACACACGCATTCTTGTTGCCGTTGCCGCGTCGTGTCACTCGCCTGTGGATAAGTGGGTGGGATTTGCCGGGCTCGCCCTGCTATTTCCGGTGTGCGAGCGGTCACGCAGCGGGGTCGATCTCCCGCAGCAGCCCATTCGTCACATCGAACACAAAGCCCCGGACGTCGTCGGTGTGCGGCAGGAACGGTGAGGTGCGTACCCGCTGCATCGACTGTCGTACGTCCTGATCGACATCCCGGAACGCCTCCACCGCCCACGGCGGCCGCTGCCCCACCTCGTCCTCCAGTTCGTGCCGGAAGTCCTCAGTCAGGTTCTCCAGGCCACAGTTGGTGTGGTGGATGAGTATCACGCTGCGGGTGCCGAGCGCCCGCTGGCTGATCGTCAGTGAGCGGATCACGTCGTCGGTGACCACACCGCCGGCGTTCCGGATGGTGTGACAGTCGCCCAGCTCCAGGCCGAGCGCGTCGTGCAGGTCGAGCCGGGCGTCCATACAGGCGACCACGGCCACCTGCAGAACGGGACGGGCGTCCATTCCCGGGTCATGGAAGCCCGCGGCGTATCGCAGGTTCGCCTCGACGAGACGATCGGTGACTGTGCCGCCGGAACGCACTGCGTCGGCAGGGTGGTGCGCGGAAGTCGACATGAGGATGACGTTAATGGGCACAGGTCGGCGAGGCCCGCTGTGAGAGGGGACAAAGAACGTCAATGAGCCTTGTTGTGACCTAACCCACAGGCGTGATGCGGTCGCGTCCGTACGAGTGAAGTATCCGCGCGCACGGCCTGTCGCCGCACGCCCCGCCCGACGCGCCAGCCGGTTGATTGACCGGCAGGACGTGTGGACTAAAGTGACGCGCAGTGCACGGACACTTCCTGCACATCCCGCAATTTTTGATGTTTCCCCCGCGTGTGCGGCGTACCTGCGGGCGGGGACCCGGCAGTACGTATGCAGGCGCCGGACCTGAGAGGGCGCATGAGCGAGCGCAGCGAGCGAATCATCGGAAGCCGTGCGCCTGGCGAATGTCGCCCCGAGCCCTGCGAGGGCCGCGCATGAACGAGACCCGACACGTTCCGGTGATGCTCCAGCGGTGCCTGGACCTGCTGGCCCCGGCGCTGGACCGGCCGGGCGCGGTGGTCGTCGACTGCACCCTGGGCCTCGGCGGACACAGCGAGGCCCTGCTCACGCAGTTCCCCGAGGTACGCCTGGTCGCACTCGACCGGGACAAGGAAGCACTGCGGCTGTCCGCGGAACGGCTCGCCCCCTTCGGCGACCGGGCCACGCTGGTGCATGCCGTCTACGACGAGCTCCCCGAGGTCCTGAAGCGCCTGAAGATCCCCAGCGTCCAGGGCATCCTGTTCGACCTCGGCGTCTCCTCCATGCAGCTCGACGAGGCGGGGCGCGGATTCGCGTACGCCCAGGACGCCCCGCTCGACATGCGCATGGACCAGACGACCGGTGTCAGCGCGGCCGAGGTTCTCAACACCTACCCGCCCGGTGAGCTGGTCCGCATCCTGCGCATGTACGGCGAGGAGAAGCAGGCCAAGCGGATCGTCTCGGCGGTCGTACGGGAACGGGCGAAGGAGCCCTTCACCAACAGCGCCCGGCTCGTCCAGCTGATCCGCGACGCACTGCCGCAGGCCGCCAAGCGCACCGGCGGCAACCCCGCCAAGCGCACGTTCCAGGCGCTGCGCATCGAGGTCAACGGCGAGCTGACCGTCCTGGAGGACGCCATCCCGGCCGCGGTCGGGACGCTCGCCGTCGGCGGCCGCGTCGCCGTCCTGTCGTACCACTCCCTGGAGGACCGGCTCGTCAAGCAGGTCTTCGCGGCCGGTGCGGCCAACACGGCCCCGCCCGGCCTGCCGGTCGTCCCCGAGCAGTACCAGCCACGCCTCAAACTGCTGACCCGGGGCGCCGAGCTGCCGACCGCGGACGAGGTCGCCCAGAACCGCCGCGCGGCGCCCGCGCGGCTCAGGGGAGCGCAGCGCATCCGGGAGGACGTGTGAGCGACGCACGCGAGGCAGCCGGGCCGCGGACGACGGCGATGGCCGCACCGCTGCGCCGAGCGGGCGGAGACGGGGGTACTTCCCCTGGCTGCGCCGGGACCACCGCCACCCACGCGTCAGCTCCGGGGGAGAGCGGGGAGAGCGGGTGAGTACCGCGGCCAAGCAGCTGAAGGGGCGGGCCGCGCGGCTTGCCGGGCTGATGCCGTCGAGGCCGAGTACCGCGGCCCGCACCCCGTTCGTCCTGCTGGTCGTGGTGCTCCTCGGCGGCGGGCTGATCACGCTCCTGCTGCTGAACTCCGCGCTCAACCAAGGCTCGTTCAAGCTGAGCGAGCTCAAGCGAAAGACCACCGAACTCACCGACGAGCAGCAGGCGCTGCAACGGGACGTGGACAGCTATTCCGCCCCGGACGCACTGGAGCGCCGGGCCCGCGAGCTCGGCATGGTGCCCGGCGGCAACCCCGCCTTCATCGACCCGGACGGCACGGTCCACGGCGTGCCCCGGCGGGCCGCCTGGCAGCCGCCCCCGGCCCCGTCACCCACGGTCCAGGACCCGGCCGCCCCGGCCCCGTCGCCGTCCGG
>NZ_JAGGOI010000055.1 GCF_018614585.1 Streptomyces sp. ISL-1
TTCGTCGGCCGCGCGGACATGCAGAGCGTCCCGGTCCGGATCGGCGTAGACGGCTACGCTCGCGATCCCGGCGTCCCGGCATGCACGGGCAACACGGACAGCGATTTCGCCACGGTTGGCGATGAGCACCTTGCGCACGATGGCTCCCTCCTTGAAACAAGCTGAGTTTAGGGACTACCGACACGGCCTTTCGACCCATCCCCAATGGTGAGCTTGCCCACACAGAGCGTGATTCGAGGCTCGCGCAAGTCGCGAAATCCCTTGTCGCACCACGGTACGACGGGTTCCTCCCCCGAACAGTAGCCTTCGGGTGTGGCACAGGTCTCTGTCCGAGAGGCCAGCGACGGATGACGTTTCTTTGTCGAGTCCCTACGAATGGCCCAATGATTCTTTGCCGCGAGACCGAGCGTGCCGGAACCCTTGTCCCGCCCTTTACCCGTTAGTAGCGTTCACGGTGTCGTACGTACTTCCGGTAACAGAGGGTTGGGGGCGCCGTGGCGCGCAGACCGGTGGCCGTGGTGGCCGCGATTGTTCTGCTGGTGGAGGCCGTCGGCATCGTGGTGATCAACGGCATCCTCGCCAACTTCGTCGACAAGCAGAACATGTCGCTCGACGGCCTTGACCCCGGCGCGATGGTCGCCGGCACCTGGGTGATGGGCGGGGTCTTCGGCCTGTATCTGGCGACGTGTGGCGTGTTGTGCCTGCTGATGGGGCTGCGCGACCGGGCTCCGGGGCGCTTCGCCCGGATTCTGCTGATCACATGCGCGGTCGTGCACGGGGTGCTCGGCGCGCTGACGGTGGGGCTCGTGGGATGGGACGCGTTCGCGTTCCTGATGGTCGTGCTGGGGCTGATCGTGCTGACGCTCGTGGCGTACGGCAAGGAGACGGGCCCCGGTGCCGAAAGCGGCAAGGGGAACGAAAGCGGCAGCGGGAACGGGGCGGAGACCGGGGCCCCCGCCACAGCCTGACCTACACCCACAGATCCGTGATCGAGTAACCGAGTTCGGCCAGCAGCCTGCGCAGCAGCGGCAGCGAGAGGCCGATCACGTTGCCGTGGTCGCCCTCTATGGAGTCGATGAACGGCGCCGAGCGGCCGTCCAGCGTGAACGCGCCCGCAACATGCAGCGGTTCACCGCTCGCGACGTACGCGGCGATCTCGTCGTCCGTCGGGTCGCCGAAGCGCACCGTGGTCGACGCGGTGGCGGACACGCTGCGGCCGGTCGCGGTGTCGGCAACGCAGTGGCCCGTCAGCAGCGCGCCCGAGCGGCCGCGCATCGCCTTCCAGCGGGCCGTGGCGTCCTCCGCGTCAGCCGGCTTGCCGAGGGCCTGGCCGTCGAGTTCGAGGACCGAGTCGCAGCCGATGACGAGCGCGCCGGCGGCCTCGGGCCGGGCGGCCACGGCGGCTGCCTTCGCCTCGGCGAGTGCCAGGGCCAGCTCGGCGGGCGTCGCCGCGCTCAGCGCGTCCTCGTCGACGCCGCTGACGATCACCTCGGGGGCGAGTCCGGCTTGGCGCAGCAGGTTGAGCCGGGCGGGGGAGGCGGAGCCGAGGACGATGCGGGGGCGCTGAGCGGTCATGGGGTCATGGTAGGTGGCGGTCAGCGGAGCCCGAGCACGAACATGGCAAGCACCATGGCCAGGGCGAGCACAAGGCCCACGCGGCGCATCATGGCCTGCGTCTCGCGCAGTTCCTTGGGGGGCTCGTCCTCCGGGTCGGACCACAGCATGCCTTCGATCCTGCTGCCGGGTCCTGGACGGCGCCTGAGTACGCGTACTCAACCGCCGGGGTGACAACGGACTAATTCCAGGTGTTGAAACGGCCGGACGGGGCTGGTGTGCAGAGAGGGACACGAGCACCGCGATGGCCGGACGGGCTGAGGATCAGCCCGTCCGGTCATCGGGGACCGGGATCCGGGGCGGAGCCCCGTGTGGTCGGTCCCTAAACCGGCCAGTAGGTGCGCGCCCACGCGCGGGGCCCGGGCAGGGGCCTGCGACTGCGTGCGATGAGCGCCGGATCCGCCCACTGCTCGGGCGGCGCGTCGGCGCCCTCCCCCGCCGAGGCCGTCGCCGCGGCGCGCGCCTGAACCACCGCCAGTGCGGCGGCCAGCTCCTCCGGGGTCGGATTGCCCCGTACAACCTTGATCACAGCGGCTCCTTCCAGGCTTGTCGGCTTGTGCTTACAAAGGAATGTTGCCGTGCTTCTTCGGCGGCAGGCTTGCCCGCTTGGTACGCAGCTGACGCAGCCCCCGCACGATGTGCGAACGCGTCTCCGACGGCATGATCACGGCGTCGACATAGCCGCGCTCCGCCGCGACGTACGGGTTGAGGAGCGCGTCCTCGTAGTCCTGGATCAGCTTGGCGCGGGTCGCCGCTGCCTCGTCTGCGTCCTTGGCTGCGTCGATGGTGCGGCGGTGCAGGATGTTCACCGCGCCCTGCGCGCCCATCACCGCGATCTGCGCGGTCGGCCAGGCCACATTGAGGTCGGCGCCCAGGTGCTTGGAGCCCATGACGTCGTACGCGCCGCCGAAGGCCTTCCGCGTGATCACCGTGATCAGCGGGACCGTCGCCTCCGCGTAGGCGTAGATCAGCTTGGCGCCGCGGCGGATGATCCCGCCGTACTCCTGGTCGACGCCGGGCAGGAAGCCGGGCACGTCGACGAAGGTCAGCACGGGAACGTTGAAGGCGTCGCAGGTGCGCACGAAGCGCGCGGCCTTCTCGGAGGCGTTGATGTCGAGACAGCCGGCGAACTGCATCGGCTGGTTGGCGACGATGCCGACCGGGAAGCCCTCCACCCGCCCGAAGCCGGTGAGGATGTTCGGCGCGAACATCGCCTGGGTCTCCAGGAACTCGCCGTCGTCCAGCACATGCTCGATGGCCGTGTGCATGTCGTACGGCTGGTTCGCCGAGTCCGGGATGAGGGTGTCGAGCTCGCGGTCCTCGTCGGTCGGCTCCAGGTCGGCCTCCTCGGGGAAGGCCGGCGGCTCGGAGAGATTGTTCGAAGGCAGGTACGACAGGAGCGACTTGACGTACTCGACGGCGTCCTTCTCGTCGCCTGCCATGTGGTGCGCGACACCCGAGGTGGTGTTGTGCGTACGGGCTCCGCCCAGCTCCTCGAAGCCGACATCCTCGCCGGTGACCGTCTTGATGACGTCGGGGCCGGTGATGAACATGTGTGAGGTCTGGTCGACCATCACCGTGAAGTCGGTGATCGCGGGGGAGTAGACGGCGCCGCCCGCGCACGGTCCGACGACCAGCGAGATCTGTGGGATCACGCCGGAGGCATGGGTGTTGCGGCGGAAGATCTCCCCGTACATGCCGAGGGCCATGACGCCCTCCTGGATACGGGCGCCGCCGGAGTCGTTGATGCCGATGACGGGACAGCCGGTCTTCAGCGCGAAGTCCATCACCTTCATGATCTTCTGGCCGTAGACCTCGCCCAGGGAGCCGCCGAGGACCGTGAAGTCCTGGGAGAAGACAGCCGCCGGGCGGCCGTCGACCGTGCCGTAGCCGGTGACCACACCGTCGCCGTAGGGGCGGTTCTTCTCCATGCCGAAGTCGGTGGACCGGTGCCGGGCGAACTCGTCGAGCTCCACGAACGAACCCTCGTCCAGCAGCAGATCGATCCGCTCGCGGGCCGTCAACTTGCCCTTGGCGTGCTGCTTCTCCACCGCGCGGGCGGAGCCGGCATGCGTCGCCTCTTCAACGCGGCGCTGCAGGTCTGCGAGCTTTCCTGCGGTGGTATGGATGTCAATCTCGGACTCCGACATCGGGATGCGGCTCCCTGTCCTGGTCAACGTCAACCGGAATGGCTACTGACACGTAGCGTATCGGCGTGCATGGCGCTCAGCAGTGCGGCGTTTGCCACACCTAACCTGGCTTGCATGACGCCTGACAATGCGCCCGGAAGCCGCTGGTCCGACCTCGACCGGCCGCCGCTGAACGAGCCCGCGCTGCGCCGCGCCCTGCTGCAGCCGGGGGGGCTGTGGACCTCGTTCGACGTCGTGGCGTCGACCGGCTCCACCAACTCCGACCTGGCGGCCCGTGCCGACTCCCTCGACGAGGGGGCGGTGCTCGTCGCCGAGGAGCAGACGGCGGGCCGGGGACGCATGGACCGGAACTGGACGGCGCCCGCGCGGTCGGGGCTGTTCGTGTCCGTGCTGCTGCGGCCCGGGCCGGACATCCCGGTGGAGCGCTGGGGGTGGCTGCCGCTCCTCGCCGGAGTGGCGGCAGCGACGGGCCTCGCGCGGGCCGCGGGAGTCGACATGTCCCTCAAATGGCCTAATGACCTGCTGGTAAAAGTCGGCGGCGAGGAGCGCAAGACCGGCGGGATCCTCGCCGAGCGGACAGGGGAAGACGCGGTCGTCATCGGCATCGGCGTCAATGTCACGCTGCGCGCGGCCGAACTCCCCGTCCCCACGGCGGGCTCCCTGGGCCTGGCGAACGCGATCTCCACGGACCGCGACCCGCTGCTGCGGGCGGTGCTGCGCTCGCTGGAGCAGTGGTACGGCGACTGGCGCGCGGCGGGCGGCGACCCGGGGCTCTCGGGGCTGCAGGAGGCGTACGCGGCGGACTGCGCGACGCTGGGACGGACCGTACGGGCCGAGCTGCCGGGCGGTCGCTCGGTCACCGGCGAGGCGATGGCCCTGGACGGTGACGGGCGGCTGGTGCTGGCCACCGAGGACGGCGAGCACCAGCCGATCAGCGCGGGCGACATCGTGCACCTGCGGCCGGCCGGCTGAACCGGTACGGCGACCAGGACGTGAGCCAGGGCACACCTGCCGTATCGTTGAGGCGATCGAGCTACAGATCGGCAGGGCAGTGCGCAGGGAACGGGCAGGAGGCGGCTGGTGACCGTCGACGACACCAATTCCGGCGAGGGCGCGCAGCCGCCGTCGGACTCCCCGTCCGGCGCGTCCGCCCCGTCGAATTCATCGTCCGACAAGACCTCTTTGTCGTCGGATGCGCTCTCTTCGGACTCTGCGGGAGCCTCTCCCGGGACTTCCCCCGGTGCCACTTCCGGGCCGTACTCCGGATCCCCCGCCGTGCACCCGCCCCACCACGAGGTCGATCACACGGTGGAGCCCACCGACGACCCTCTTGCGATCCGCCTCGAGCAGCTGATTCTCGGCGCTGAACGTCGCTATACGCCGTTCCAGGCGGCCCGCACGGCCGGTGTCTCGATGGAGCTGGCCTCCCGCTTCTGGCGGGCGATGGGCTTCGCCGACATCGGCCAGGCGAAAGCGCTGACCGAGGCGGACGTACTGGCCCTGCGACGCCTCGCCGGTCTGGTCGAGGCGGGCCTGCTGAGCGAGCCGATGGCGATCCAGGTGGCCCGCTCGACCGGACAGACCACCGCCCGGCTGGCGGAATGGCAGATCGATTCCTTCCTGGAGGGCCTGACGGAGCCGCCCGAGCCCGGGATGACCCGCACGGAAGTCACGTACCCCCTGGTTGAGCTGCTCCTGCCCGAGCTGGAGGAGTTCTTGGTGTACGTCTGGCGCCGCCAGCTCGCCGCGGCGACCGGGCGCGTGGTCCAGGCCGCGGACGACGAGGAGATGGTCGACCGCCGGCTCGCGGTCGGCTTCGCGGACCTGGTCGGTTTCACGCGGCTGACGCGGCGGCTGGAGGAAGAGGAACTGGGCGAGCTGGTCGAGGCGTTCGAAACCACGGCGGCCGACCTGGTCGCGGCGCACGGCGGCCGCCTGATCAAGACGCTGGGCGACGAGGTCCTGTACGCGGCGGACGAGGCGGGCACGGCGGCGGAGATCGCGCTGCGGCTGATAGAGACGATGACTAACGACGAGTCGATGCCGGAGCTGCGCGTCGGCATCGCTTTCGGGACGGTCACCACGCGGATGGGCGATGTCTTCGGCACGACGGTGAACCTGGCCAGTCGGCTGACATCGATAGCGCCGAAGGACGCGGTGCTGGTCGACGGCGCGCTCGCGGTGGAGCTTGTCCGTACGGGCGACGCGCCGGCCTCCGAGACGGAGGCGGCGGAGGAGGCGGCCGCGGCGGAGAAGGAGGGCGAGGAGCCCCCCTCGTACCGCTTCGCCCTCCAGCCGATGTGGCAACGCCCGGTCCGCGGACTCGGCGTGGTCGAACCCTGGCTGCTGTCGCGCCGCAGCTGAGTCCGGGCGGCCCTGTTCCCCGCCCGTAACCGGGGCTCCGCTCCGTAACCGGGGCTCCGCCCCGCACCCGGCAATCCGCACCCCCACGCCCGCAAACGCCGGCGACGCTGAAAAGCCGGCCTGGGCCGGGCGGGGCAGACCCCGTCAGGGCCCGCGCGCCTATGATCCGGTGAACCATCGTGCTGTGTCGTTCGGGGGTTCCTCCAAACCCCCTGGGAGGGTGCCGTCATGTCCGAGTCCGAGCAGCGCTTCGGGGAATTCGTCGTCGTACGCAGGCACGAGCATGTCGCCGAGCTCGTGCTCGACCGGCCCAAGGCCATGAACGCCGTCTCGACCGAGATGGCCCGCTCCATCGCCGCCGCCTGCGACGCGCTCGCCGCCGACCGGGACGTGCGCGTCACCGTTCTCACCTCCACCCATGAGCGGGCCTTCTGCGTCGGCGCCGACCTCAAGGAGCGCAACTCCTTCTCCGACGCCGAGTTGGTGCGCCAGCGGCCGACCGCTCGGGCCGCCTACACCGGGGTGCTCGAGCTGCCCATGCCGACCGTCGCCGCCGTGCACGGCTACGCGCTCGGCGGCGGGTTCGAGCTCGCGCTGGCCTGCGATCTGATTGTGGCCGACGGCACCGCCGTCGTGGGGCTGCCCGAAGTGTCCGTGGGCGTCATCCCCGGCGGCGGCGGGACGCAGCTGCTGCCGCGCCGGGTCGGGGCCGCCCGCGCCGCCGAGCTGGTCTATACAGCGCGTCGCGTTCAGGCCGCCGAGGCACGGGAGTTGGGGCTCGTCGACCAGCTGGCGGACGACGCCAGGACCGAGGCGCTCGCCGTCGCCGCCCGGATCGCCGCGAACTCGCCCGTCGGGCTGCGCGCCGCCAAGCGAGCTCTGCGGCTGGGGCAGGGGCTCGATCTGCGGGCGGGTCTCGAGGTGGAGGACGCCGCCTGGCGTTCGGTCGCCTTCTCCGGGGACCGGGCCGAGGGCGTCGCGGCCTTCAACGAAAAGCGGAAGCCGCAGTGGCCCGGCGAGTGACCATCTGCCGAACGGCTGGGTGAGCATTCGGAGCGGGGAACTGGGCGGGAGCAACCCCGATTGATCGAAGCGGGGCAAAACTCCCTAAGCTGGGATGATGGCTGAGGATCGGCGGCTGCGAGCCGTAGTGGCGCTGGCGCAGGCGGTGGCGGCCGCGCACACCCCCCGCGAATCCTGGCGGGCGGCCGCGCTGGGCGCGCGTGACGCGCTCGCCGGCTCCTTCGCCGCGCTGTCGGTGTGGGAGCGCGATCTCGGACGGCTCAGAGTGCTCGTCAACGCGGGCGAACGGGCCCCCGAGGAAGAGGAGTTCCCCGAGTCCGAGACCTATCCGGTCAACCGCTTCCCGGAGATCACCGAGTTTCTGCACGAGCGGTGGGCCGGCGGCGGCGAGCCCGAAGCCTGGGTGGAGACCGTGGACGGCCCGGCCACGCCCGGGCACGGCTACCGCCATCAGAGGGTCGCGGCACTGCGCCGTCGCCGCCGCGGCTGCTGCGTCGTCGCGCCGATAGTGCTGCACGGGCGCGCCTGGGGAGAGCTGTATGTCGCCAGGCCGCTCGGCGCCCCGGTGTTCGGCCGGGACGACGCGGATTTCGCGACCGTGCTCGCGTCCGTCGTGGCTGCCGGGATCGCCCAGACCGAGCGCCTCGAAGAGGTACGCAGGCTGGCCTTCACCGACCCGCTGACCGGGCTCGCCAACCGCCGCGCCGTCGACATAAGGCTCGATGAAGTCCTTGAGCGGCATCGCGCGGACGGCTCCGTCGTCAGCCTCGTCGTCTGCGACCTCAACGGCCTCAAGCAGGTGAACGACACCCACGGCCATGCGGTCGGCGACCGGCTGCTCGAACGTTTCGGCTCGGTGCTCTCGCTGTGCGGGGCGATGCTGCCGGGCGCGCTCGCGGCGCGGCTCGGCGGGGACGAGTTCTGCCTGGTCACGGTGGGCCCCGCCGCGGACGAGGTGGTCCGTGTCGCGGACGAACTCTGCGTCCGCGCGGGCGAGTTGGAGCTGGGTGAGGGCGTGGCGTGCGGAGTCGCGTCGACCGGCGACCCGATCGGGCAGGTCCGCTCGTCCCGCCGGCTGTTCCGGCTCGCGGACGCGGCTCAGTACCGGGCGAAGGCGGCACGCTCCCCGAAGCCGGTGGTCGCGGGCCGTGACGGCACCGTGCTCCGGCTCGCGGACGCCCCGCCGCGCCCGCCGCACGAGCGCCGCGCCTTCCGGGGCGCACGGCCCGAGGACGCCCAGGAGCCCTGGAGCGAGCCCTGAAGTGGGCGTGACATTGCGGTAAGGGTCCAACCCGGCCGGCAGTAGTGACAGGTTGAGATTCAGTCCGTACGCTGCTGAATATGGATATGCACACTGTCGTGGTGGGGACGTCCGGTACCACCGCCGATGACGTCATCGCCGTGGCCCGCGGAGGCGCCCGGATCGAGCTCTCCGCCGAGGCCGTCGCCGCCCTCGCCGCGGCCCGCGGGATCGTCGACGCGCTGGCCGCCAGGCCCGAGCCCGTCTACGGGGTCTCCACCGGATTCGGCGCCCTCGCCAGCCGGCACATCAGCCCCGAGCTGCGCGCCCAGCTCCAGCGCAACATCGTCCGCTCGCACGCCGCAGGCATGGGCCCGCGCGTCGAGCGCGAGGTCGTCCGCGCACTGATGTTCCTCCGCCTGAAGACCGTGGCCTCCGGCCACACCGGCGTACGCCCCGAGGTCGCCCAGACCATGGCGGACGTACTGAACGCCGGTATCACGCCCGTCGTCCACGAGTACGGCTCCCTCGGCTGCTCCGGCGACCTCGCGCCGCTCTCCCACTGCGCGCTCACCCTCATGGGCGAGGGCGACGCCGAGGGTCCCGACGGCATCGTGAAGCCCGCCGGCGAGCTGCTCGCCGCGCACGGCATCGCGCCCGTCGAACTCCGCGAGAAGGAGGGCCTCGCCCTCCTGAACGGCACCGACGGCATGCTCGGCATGCTGGTCATGGCACTCGCCGACCTCCAGCGCCTCTACGTAACCGCCGACATCACCGCCGCGCTGTCGCTGGAGGCGCTGCTCGGCACCGACAAGGTGCTCGCCCCCGAACTGCACGCGATCCGCCCGCACCCCGGCCAGGCCGTCGCCGCCGCCAATATGAGCGCCGTGCTCAAGGGCTCCGGGCTCGTCGGCCACTTCCAGGAGGAGGAGGCGCCGCGCGTCCAGGACGCGTACTCGGTGCGCTGTGCCCCGCAGGTCGCCGGCGCCGGGCGGGACACCCTCGCCCACGCCCGCCTCGTCGCCGACCGCGAGCTCGCCTCGTCCGTCGACAACCCGGTCGTGCTGGCCGACGGCCGCGTGGAGTCCAACGGCAACTTCCACGGCGCGCCCGTCGCGTACGTCCTGGACTTCCTGGCCATCTGCGCCGCCGACCTCGGCTCCATCGCCGAGCGCCGCACCGACCGGCTCCTCGACAAGAACCGCTCGCACGGCCTGCCGCCGTTCCTCGCCGACGACGCCGGCGTGGACTCGGGCCTGATGATCGCCCAGTACACACAGGCCGCCCTGGTCAGCGAGATGAAGCGGCTCGCGGTGCCGGCCTCCGTCGACTCGATCCCATCGTCGGCGATGCAGGAGGACCATGTCTCGATGGGCTGGTCGGCCGCGCGCAAGCTGCGTACCGCCGTCGGCAATCTGAACCGGATCCTCGCCGTTGAGCTCTACGCCGCGACCCGCGCCATCGAGCTGCGCCGGCATCTGACCCCCGCGCCCGCCTCGCAGGCCGCGATCGGCGCGCTGCGCGCCGCGGGCGTCCAGGGCCCGGGCCCGGACCGTTTCCTCGCGCCCGACCTGGAGGCCGCGGACGCGTTCGTACGGGACGGAAAGCTCATCGCGGCCGTGGAGCCGGTGACCGGCCCGCTGGCCTAGCGCGACACGGGCAATGGCCGCCCCGCGGGGCGGCCATTGCCGTACACGCACACAGAACTCGTCACATCTGCCAGGCACCGCTGCGGCGCACCGAATACGCCACGAAGCCGACGCCGATCCCCAGGAACGCCGTCCCGCCGACCAGATACGGCGTGGTGTCCACGGTGCCCGTGTCGGCGAGCCTCAGCTCCTGCGACGACGCCGCGGCGCCGCTGTGCTGTCTCTGCACCGCTTCCCGGTCGATGGTGGCATTCGCCGAGGGAACGAACCACAGCGCACAGAGCAGAGTCCCTGCTGCAGTGGCGGTCAGAAGCGGTCGACGTGCGACGGACACGGACTCGATCCCCCTTGAGGCATCAACGAATTGGCCGGGTGCGCTGATGCTAATGAAAGCAGCGGGTCGGGGGAAAGCCGCAGGGGCGGGAGGCCTACGCTCCGACGTATGACCACTTCTGAGACATCACGTTATGTGCGGCTGCGGGTGGAATTGGTGCTGGAGGTGGGAGACTCCGGGGCCCTGACCGGCGCGGCCCTCGACCGCATCGCGGCCGACGAGTTCATGCCCGACGAGGAGCGTGCGCACGCCGAGTCGGCCGTACGCGAGGACGAGGCGGAAGCCATCGCCTATCTCGTGGACCCCTTCGACCTGGTCAGCGACGTCCCTGGGGTGGAGCTCGCCCAGGCATCCTGGAGCAGTGAACAGATCGACTACGACCCCGATGCGGAGGAGTGGGACCTCGACGAGGAAGATGAAGAGGGCGAGGCGTACGAAGGCGACGAAGACGGCGAGGAAGACGGCGACGAAGACGGCGGTCGCTGAACCGGGGCCCGGCTGATTTCGTGCCGAAGTGCAACCGCGGGCGCCGCAACTGCGTCGGTGGATCAGTGAGTGGTGTTCCCCACATTCAAATGTGATGTGGAACCGGATGACCGGGTATGGGTGTCGTCCAGAGTGTTGGTCAGGGGAATCGGCGACGATGGAGAAGCGTGTGATGACGGACAGCAAGCGGCGCAAAGGCCTGATGGCCGCGTCCGCCGTGCTCGGTGGCGTGCTGGCGATCTCTGCCTGCAGCAGCGACGGGGACAAGGGCGGCAGCGCCGAAAGCTCGAAGAAGTCGCAAGCCCAGGTCGACGAGGCGGCGGCGAAGGACGCTTCGAAGGCGCGAATAACCATCTCGCCCAAGAACGGCGCGAGCAACATCGGCATCAACAACGACGCCAAAGTCACCGTCAGTGACGGCACCCTGACTCAGGTGGCCATGACCACCGTCGCCGGCGAGAGCGTCAAGGGCACCCTGGCTGCCGACGGCAAGAGCTGGAAGCCGGACGGCCAGCTCGAGCGCTCCACCACGTACAAGATCGCCGCGACCGCCAAGGACACCGAGGGCCTGGAGGCCCACGAGAACTCCTCCTTCACCACGGTCTCGCCCGCCAACAGCTTCATCGGCAACTTCACGCCGGAGGACGGTTCCACCGTCGGCGTCGGCATGCCGGTGTCCATCAACTTCAACAAGGCGATCACCGACAAGAAGGCCGTCCAGTCCGGGATCACCGTGACGTCGAGCAGCGGCCAGGAGATCGTCGGCCACTGGTTCAACGGGCAGCGTCTCGACTTCCGCCCCGACCAGTACTGGCAGGAGGGCTCGACCGTCACCCTCAAGCTGAACCTCGACGGGGTCCAGGGGGCCCAAGGGGTCTTCGGTGTCCAGCAGAAGACGGTCACCTTCAGGATCGGCCGCAATCAGGTCTCGACCGTCGACGCGTCGTCCAAGACGATGACGGTCACCCAGGACGGCAAGACGATCAAGACCATCCCGATCTCCGCCGGTGCCCCGGACAACCCGACGTACAACGGCCAGATGGTGATCTCCGAGAAGTTCAAGGAGACCCGGATGGACGGCTCTACGGTCGGCTTCAAGAAGAAGGACGGCAAGGGCGAGTACGACATCAAGGACGTCCCGCACGCGATGCGGCTGTCCACGTCGGGCACGTTCATCCACGGCAACTACTGGGGCGCCGACTCGATCTTCGGCAGCGCCAACACCAGCCACGGCTGTGTCGGCCTGAACGACGTGAAGGGTGCGGGCGACGCGAACCAGCCCGCTGCCTGGCTGTTCAACAACACGATCGTCGGCGACGTCGTCATTGTGAAGAACTCCCAGGACAGGACCGTCCAGCCCGACAACGGCCTGAACGGCTGGAACCTGAACTGGACCCAGTGGAAGGCCGGCTCCGCGGTCTGAGCCCGGCCCGGTAGGCATTGGAAAGCGGCGGCGCCCTGCCCGGGGTGCCGCCGCTTTCGTTGCCCGAGGTGGTGTGGTTCCGAACGGGACCGCGGCGGACAATCCGGCCCTCGGCGCGGCGGCGGCCGAAGAAATTGGCCTGCGCCCGTCCGAACCTGCCCGTACCGTCGCTCGACATGACGATCACTCGGCTTCCCGTCACGCCCGACGCCTCCGCCATCGACGCCTGGCACTCGGTGGTCACCGCCGCGCACGCCCACGATCTTCCGGCCGGGGTGCCGGTGCCCGGCCGGGTCGAGACCGAGGGGAAGCTGCGGCACTCCTCGGTGAGCGGGCACGCCGTCCATTTCGCGGCGACGGCCCCCGACGGCTCGTACGACGGCGTGGCCTCGCTGCTGCTGTTCACGGACGAGGCCAACCGGCACACCGCCTTCCTTGATGTGCTGGCCGTGCGCCCGCGGGCCAGGCGGCGCGGCGTCGGCGCGGCGCTCTGGGCCGCCGTACGCGCCGAACTCGCGGCCGGGGGACGGACATCGGTCTCCACGCCCCTCGAACCGGGCGGCGCGGGCGAGAAGTTCGCCACCGGGCTCGGCTTCGGGAATGTGCTGCCGCTCCAGTGGTACGTACAGGATGTGCGGGCCGCGCCCGAAGCCGACCAGCCGCCGGAGCTGCCTGCGGGCTATGCGTACGCCCAGTGGACCGGTGTCGTGCCCGACGCCTTCGCCGACGCCTTCGCCGAGGCCCACAACGCCATGGAGGACGCGCCCAACGGCGAAAGGGACGAGCAGTCACCGCGGTGGGACGCGGACCGGGTGCGGGCCGCCGCGCAGCTGATCGTGGACCGGGGCGGGGTGATCCTCTCCTCGGCGGTCCTTCACCCGGCGGGCGGCAACGCGGTCGCCGCGTACACCGAACTGGTGCTGCGCGACCCGTCGGACGTCCGCGCCATCCAGTACGACACGGTGGTCGCCCCGGCCCACCGGGGCCGCGGACTCGGCCGTGCGGTCAAGCGGCACATGCTGTCGGCGGTGAGCGCGCGGCATCCCGGGATACGGGAGATCGCGACCACGGTCGCCGACGACAACGCTCCGATGCTGGCCGTCAACGAAAGGCTCGGCTACCGGCGTGAGCGCGGGGTCGCGATCTTCCAGGCGAAGCTCGCAGACACGCTCTAGCCGCGTCCGGTCGCGTCGGCCTCCGCCGCCTCGTCAACGCCCCAGCCGGCCAGCAGCCGCAGCGAATCGGCCGAACGGCTGCCCGGCTCCGCGTGATAGGTGACCAACGACAGATCGTGGTCGTCGGGCAGCCTCAGCGTCTCGTACGAGAGGGTCATCTCGCCCACCAGCGGATGGTGCAGCCGCTTGGTGCCGTGACCCTTCTCCTGCACGGTGTGTGCGGCCCAGAGCCGGCGGAACTCCTCGCTCTTCACGGACAGTTCGCCGATCAGCTCCGGCAGCTGGGGGTCGTCGGCCGAGCAGCCCGCGTACATCCGCAGCGTGCTGACGACCTCGACCGCCTTGCACTCCCAGTCGACATACAGATCGCGGGCGTTGGGATCGAGGAAGACGAGCTTCGCCATGTTCCGCTGCTGCGGCGGCAGCGCGGCGAAGTCGCCGAGCAGTGCGCGGGCCATGCGGTTCCAGCCCAGGAGGTCCAGCCGCCGCCCGACGACGAACGCGGGCACCGAGTCCATCGCGTCGATCAGCTGCTGGAGGGCAGGCCGCACCTGCTGCGGCCGTCCCATCCGCCGGTGCTTCTTCTGCTTCGGCTTGGCGAGGTGGGTGAGATGGTCACGCTCGACGTCGGTCAGCTGCAGCGCCCGCGCGATGGCGTCGAGTACCTCGGTGGAGACATTGCGGCCGTTGCCCTGCTCGAGACGCGTGTAGTACGCCACGGAGACACCGGCGAGCTGAGCCAGCTCCTCCCGGCGCAGCCCCGGGACACGGCGGTGGCGGCCCAGCTGCGGCAGCCCGACGTCCTGCGGCTGGAGCCGGCCACGACGGGAGCGGAGGAATTCGCTGAGTTCGGCGCGCTGGTCCATGCAGCCAGTATTACCGGACGGGGAGCCTGTCGACGCTGTCCCTGCCAGTAGTAGGCACGCTGGACGTAGGCACAACAGAGGGCTGGGTAAGTGTCGCGACCTGCCCCAGGCTGGATGCCATGACCACCACCGTTTCCGCATACGCCGCTCCCGCCGCCAAGGCCCCGCTGGAGCGGACCACCGTCCCCCGCCGCCCTGTGGGCGAGCACGACGTCCTCATCGAGATCAAGTACGCGGGCATCTGCCACTCCGACATCCACCAGGCCCGCGACGGCTGGGGCGAGGGCATCTTCCCGATGGTGCCGGGCCACGAGATCGCGGGCGTCGTCACCGAGGTCGGCGCCGGAGTGACGAAGTTCGCCGCCGGCGACCGGGTGGGCGTCGGCTGCATGGTCGACTCCTGCCGCGAGTGCGACAACTGCAAGGCCGGTCTGGAGCAGTACTGCACGGGTGGCGGCATGGTCGGCACGTACAACGCCCTCGACAAGAGCGGCGAGGCGACCTATGGCGGCTACTCCACCCATATCGTCGTCGACGAGGCATACACGCTGCGCATCCCCGACGGCCTGTCGCTGGACATCGCCGCCCCGCTGCTGTGCGCAGGCATCACCCTCTACTCGCCGCTTGCCCACTGGAACGCGGGCCCCGGCAAGAAGGTCGCCATCGTCGGCCTGGGCGGCCTCGGCCACATGGGCGTGAAGATCGCGCACGCGCTGGGCGCCGAGGTGACCGTCCTCAGCCAGTCGCTGCGCAAGAAGGACGACGGGCTGAAGCTGGGCGCCGATCACTACTACGCGACCAGCGACGCCGCGACCTTCGAGCAGCTCGCCGGCACCTTCGATCTGATCGTCTCCACGGTCTCCGCGCCGCTTCCGCTGGACAGGTATCTGAGCCTGCTCAAGACGGACGGGGCCTTTGTGAACGTGGGCGCTCCCGAGGAGCCCGTCTCGCTCAACCTGTTCTCCGTCATCGGTGGCCGCAAGACCCTCGCGGGCTCGGGGATCGGAGGCATCCGGGAGACCCAGGAGATGCTCGACTTCTGTGCCGAGCACGGTCTGGGCGCGGAGATCGAACTGATCCGCGCGGACCAGATCAACGAGGCGTACGAGCGGGTGCTGGCGAGCGACGTCCGCTACCGGTTCGTGATCGACACGGCGACGATCTGAGCCGACTGGACGATCTGGGCCGACCGAGCGGGTAGCGCGAGGTGCCCCGGTCGCGGCGGGTCGGGCGAGCCCGGCCCGCCGCGACCGGTGAAGCCTTGTCGCCGGGCCGCGCCGAATGGTCGGCGTGCGGCGGTCGGCTCAAACGGGCCGCCGGCCAAAACCGCCCCCGGCCCAACCACCCGCCGGCCCGGCCGGGATCCGTTCAGCAGCCCGGGTCCGCCGATCGCGGCAGCCGATAGGGCGACTCCAGCCGGTACTCTCCCGCCCGCGCCACCGTCAGCCGCGTCCACTCGCCGACCTGCCGCAGACACGCCCCCTCCGCCCGCAGCCACGGCGAGTACGCCACCCGCACAGTCACCGATCCGGCCGCCGGCATCCGTACGACCAGCTCCGCGTCATCGCCGCGCACCACCGTCGCCGGGGCGGCCGCCAGCGGAACGGCGTCCCGCACCCGGTAGACCGTCCAGCCCTCGTCCTGCCACACCCGCTCCAGCCAGCCGGGCCCGCTCCTGACGATCGCGGCCTCGCCCTCGGCGGGCCCGTCGGGACGCCCGTGGTGCAGCACAACGAAGCCGACGGCCCAGCGGTCCAGCCACTGCCGGTACGTCGCCTCGGTCAGCGACCCGTCGTAGAAGAGCCGCCCTCGCTCGACGTCGAGCTGCCGGTTCCAGCCGCGCGCCATATTGATGTGCGGGGCCAGGACGGTGGCCTCGCGGTGATTGCGGGCGGGGACGACCTCGACCCGAGTACGGTCGGCGCCCAGCCGCTGAAGCGCCCGTACGACACCGTCGGTCTGCGCGGCCCATGCGGGCACGTCGTTGGAGACGACCAGATCGTCCTCGGTCTTGTCGATCAGCCAGTACGTGTTCATGACGAGCGCGATCGCGAGCACGGCCCGCAGGAGCCCGCCGAGGTCGATCAGCGCACGTAGTCTGTCCAGCCCGCCGAGCTTGTCCAGCCCTCTGATCCCGCTCGCGAGTACCGCCGCGAGCAGCACCGGCGGCCCCACCAGCCCCACCAGCCGCTCGACGTTCGTGCCGATCGGCGAGGCGATGAGATACGTGAGCACCACCCCGGCGCCGTACACCCCGGCTCCGTACCGCACCACCGGCCACTCGCGCGGCGCCGCGACGGCCACCGCGGCGGATACGACCAGCGGCAGCCACAATTTGCCGGTCGCCATGGGCTGTTCGCCCTGGAAGGGGAAGAGCAGCGTCACTGCCGCCACCACGACGAACGGCGGCAGCGCGAGCGCGGCCCCTTTCCGCCACTGGCGGTCCAGGAGATACGCCGCCCCCGCCACCAGCAGGAACAGCCCGGCGACAGGACTGGCCATGGTCGCAAGCGCCGCGCACGCCGCCGCGACGGCGCTCCTGCGTACGTACAGCACGGCGAGCAGCCCGATCGCGACGCCCAGCGCGAAGGTCGTACGCCCCGAGGCCACGTTGCACCAGAGCGCCAGCGCCCCGACGACAGCCGGCCACACCGGTCGCGGCACCCCGCTTCGTACGAACAGGCAGGCCAGCACCCAGGCTCCGCCGAGGCCGGCGGACACGGACACGGCCCGTACGCCGAAGACGGCCATCAACGGGGGAGTGAGCAGGCTGTAGTTGGCGGTGTGGGTGCCGCCGTACCAGGAGAGGTTGTAGGCGGAGGCGGGGTGCCGCTCCAGGAAGCCGGCCCAGGCGAGCTGCGCGGCCAGATCGCCGCCGCCGGTCGCGAGCCGGCCGGCCCACAGGATGTACAGCGGCACGACGACGGCGATCGCGACGAGCGGGACGCGCCACCTGGGTGACGCGTCCCGCTCGCCGGCGCTTGTCCGTACAGTCTCTGTCTGTTCGCTGACCCCCACGCGGCAACCCTAATGGGGGCGTCGCCCGGCCGATCCGGGGATCGGCGGGCGGGCCCGCACCAGGGACGTCCGCCCTCCCCCGTCCGCACAGGGCGGGGCAGGGGTGACGCGTCAGCTCTTGGGCAGCGGGTAGGCCCGTGCCGCGGGCACTTCGTGGGCCGGCTCGACGGTCAGCAGTCCGCCCGCGGCCTGCTTGGCGGGCTTTTGGATGAAGGACTGGTAGGTCGCCGGCTTGGCGCGGTCGGAGAAGTCGAGCGACACTCCGAGAATGGTGAGCTTGGACTGCTTGCGGTGGGCCGCGGTGATGCCTTCCCGGGTCAGGTCCTTGGCCTTGCAGGCTGCCTTGAGGTCCTCACCGAGGACATTGATCGCGTTCCAGCCGCTGATGACGCCCGAGTCGAGCGGGTCCTTGGGGTACTTCGCCTTGTAGTCCTTGGCGAGCTGCTGGGTCGCCGGGGTGTCGGAGCTGAACGACGGGGCGGCGCTGACCACATGGAGCTGCTTCTCCAGGGCGGGTCCGACCGGCGTGGCCAGCAGCTGCGGGGCGAAGCCGGGTGCGTTGCTGAGGACCGGGACAGCGAAGCCCTGCGCCGCCGCGGTGCCGACCAGGGCCGCCGTCTGCTTGGGACCGGCGCTGAGGAGGATCGCCTTGACGCCGGCCTGCTTGAGCGCGGTGACCTGTGCGGTCAGATCCTGATCGGTGGGCTTGATCTTCTGCTCGACGATGCTCAGCCGGTGCTGCTTCGCCGCGTACTTGGCTCCGGCGAGGGCGTTCTCTCCGTATTCGCCCTCGAAGTAGACGTGGCCGATCTTGGCGCCGGGCTTCAGCTTGGCGGTGCGGACGACGAAGTCGACGCCGTTGATCATGTCTATGTCGTAGGTGGATCCGACCACTTGGACGTGCTCGTGACCCAGCAGGCTGGAGGCCCATGCCATCGGAAACGTCAGCAGGTGCTTGGCCTCGATCTCCTGCTGCAACGAGGACACCACGGGAGAACCGATCACCTGGGACAGAGCTGCCACATTCGGCTCGGTCTCGGTGAACGCGGACACGGCCTTCTGTACGTCGTAGCCGTGGTCCTTGACGGTGATCCGGACTTTGCGGCCGCAGACGCCGCCGGAGGCGTTGAGCTGGTCGGCGTACAGCTGCTGGGCGTTGACAATGCTCTTGCCGAGCGAGGCGTACGGCCCGGTGAGGTCGGTCAGCGCGCCCAGGGTGATCGTCGTGTCCGTCACGCCGGGCCCGGTCTTGAGGCCGTCGCTGCCGGCCGCGTTCGATCCGGTACCACTTTTGGTGCTGCAGGCCGTGACGCTCAGGGTGAGTACGGCAAGGACGGCCGCGGCCGGGACAAGGCGGGTGTGTCTCACGGTGTGTGCTCCTTCGGGGTGGTGCCTTCGACGCCCTGAGGGTTGGAGTCGGAGGTGGTGCGGGTGCGGAAGGGGAAGCGCCGGTTGCGGCGAGTGCCGTCGCCGGTGCGGCGCGGCCGTTTCTGGGCCAGGCCCGCCAGGCCGCCCGGTGCGAAGACCAGGACGAGGACGATCGCGGCGCCGTAGAGGTAGCGCGCGGCGTCACCGGGCGTCACTCCGGATCCGGTGGTCCCAGGAGCGCTGAGCAGCGGCAGGTGGTCGGCGTACTTGGTGAGGAGATGCGGCATCAGGGCGACGAAGACGGCTCCGGCGGCGGCGCCGCCGACCGATCCGAGGCCGCCGATGACGATCATCGCGAGGTAGTCGATGGAGAGCAGCAGACCGAAGTGGTCAGGGACGACGCGTTTGAACACCAGGGCCAGCAGAGCGCCGGCGGCACCCGCGTACATCGAGGACACGATGAACGCCGAGGCCCGGTAACGGGAGAGGGGAACTCCCATGACGGCTGCGGCGACCTCGCTGTCGCGTACCGCCGCCAGGGCACGGCCGGGGCGTCCGCGCAGGAGGTTGCGCGCGGCGAGCCAGGCCACGGCCACCAGTACGAGGCCGAAGTACCAGAGGCGTTCAAGTCCGCCGAACGGGACGCCGAGGACGGCGAGCCCGTCGGGGGAGGTGTCGCTGAAGGAGAACCCGAAGATCTCCAGCGCCGGCACGGAGCGGCCGTTGAAGCCGCCTGTGATGTCACGGGCGTTGAGCATTATGTGATGCCCGAGGAAGACCAGGGCGAGGGTGGCGATGCCCAGGTACATGCCGCGCAGGCGGCCGGAGATGGGGCTGAACAGCCCTCCCGCCGCGCCGGCGAGGAGGATGGCGAGAACGAAGGCGAGCAGGGGCGGCAGCCCGAGCCCGTACAGCTGGGCGGAGCCGGTGCCGGAAGGGTCCCCGGCCAGCCACACATACCCGTACGCGCCGACGGCGAGGAAGAAGGCGTGGCCCAGGGACAGTTGTCCGGTAGTCCCGGAAAGCAGGTTCAGTCCGATGGCGCCGACGATGGCGGCCATGGCGAACAGGCCCGTCTGAAGCCAGAACGACGAGACGTAGAAGGGCAGAGCGAGCAGCAGCAGCACACCCGCGGCTGCGGTCCCCGCCCGTGAAGCGGTGCCGGACCGCCGTCCGGAGGCGCCGCCCGAGCCGTCGGGGGGAGTCGCTGCCGTGGTCGCCGGGGAGGCATCGGGGGACAGGGTGTCAGACACGGGTCAGCTCCTTCGATCCGAAGAGGCCGGTCGGGCGGACCAGGAGTACGAGCACCATCACGAGGTAAGGGGCCACGTCGGCGAATCCGGAGCCCAGGACGCTCAATTCGCTCTGGTAGCCGGCGGCCATCGCCGCCGTCAGGCCGATCACGAGACTGCCGACCAGTGCGCCGGCGGCCGAGTCCATGCCGCCGAGGATGGCGGCGGGGAAGGCGCTCAGGGCGATCTGGCTGGTGGTGCGGTCCAGTCCCGCGGCGGGAAAGGCGGCGAGGAAGACCGCCGCCACCGCGGCCAGCGCTCCGGCGACGCACCAGGCGATGAGCCGTACGCGGTCCAGTCGTATCCCCATCAGGGCGGCGGCCTCCGGGTCGGCGGCCGCCGACCGCATGGACAGGCCCCAGCGCGTCCAGCGGAACGCCGCGAAGAACCCGCTGATGACCACGACCGCCACCGCGATGCTCGCGATCCGGGCGTCGGCGACGGTGATGCCCCCGAACTGCGTCACGTCGGCGCCCCAGGGGTCTCCCATGCTGAGGAAGTCGGCGCCCACCCGCCTGTTCAGTTCGGTACTGAGCAGGACGTCCACACCGATCGTCAGGATGGTCAGGGTGTGGATTTCCGCCCCCCGCAGACCACGGGTGGCCAGCAGTTGCACCAGCCCGGCGAGCGCCGCTGCCAGTGCCGCGCCGGCGAGCACGGCCGGTATGAAGCCGATGCTGTCGTGCAGCCGTGCCATGACGTAGCCACCGAACAGGAGCAGGGAGCCATGGGCGAAGTTCATGACACCCGACGCCTTGAAGATCACGACGAAGCCCAGAGCTATCAGCGCGTAGACCGAGCCCAGCGCCAATCCGTTCAGGATCGTTTCGGCCAGCTTGATCATGGTTGTGTTCCTTCGTCCTGAGCGGGGGTGCCGAGGTAGGCGCTGATGACGGCCGGGTCGCGCTGGACACGTTCGGGCGTCCCGTCGGCGATGAGCCGGCCGAAGTCGAGAACGGTCACGGAATCGGCGATCCGCATGATCAGGCCCATGTCGTGCTCGACGATGAGGATCGAGATGCCCAGGGCGTCACGGACCTTGGCGATGGTTTCGGCCATGGCCACCCGCTCGGTGGGATGCATACCGGCGACGGGTTCGTCCAGGAGCAGCAGCTTGGGCTCCATGCACAACGCGCGGGCCATCTCGACACGCTTGCGGTCGCCGTACGCGAGCGAACCCACCGGCTTGTCGAAGGCGGGGCCGAGGCCCAGGAAATCGGCGATCTCGGCCGCGCGCTCCCGGTGGCGGCGCTGCTCCCGTACCGCTTGGGGCAGTCGCAACGCGGTCGACGTGAATCCCGCGCGGGTCAGGCTGTGGCGGCCGAGCATCAGGTTGTCGGCGACCGTTCCATGGGTGAGCACGATGTTCTGGAAGGTGCGGGCCACTGCGAGCCGGGCGATGCGGTGCGGTGCCAGGCGGGTGAGGTCCTTGCCCGCGTACCGGACGGCTCCGGCCGTGGCGCGGTAGACGCCGGACACGACGTTGAAGCAGGTCGACTTTCCCGCTCCGTTGGGCCCGATGAGGGCATGGATCGTACCGGGGGCCACGGTGAAGGAGACGTTGTCGAGGGCAACGAGGCCGGAGAAGCGGACGGTCAACGCGTCCACCGTGAGTGTCGGCACCGGCTTCGGCTCCCTGTCCTCCTCCGGCTTCGGCTCCGGCTCCGGTGACGCGGCGCCATCGCGCGTCGTGGCCGCGGCGTTGCTGCTCATCCGTTCCACCTGCTCAGCTCGGTCAGACCAGGTTCGGTTGCCGGCCTGGCGGTCGAGGACGCGGCGGGCGACATCGCACCCTCGTCCGCGGTGCCGTCGACGTCGTAGCTCTCGCCCAGATACAGGCGCCGCACTTCGTCCGTTTCGGCGAGGTCCGCCGACGCCCCCTCCAGCCGCACTTGGCCGACGTCCAGCACCGACGCGCGGTCGGACAGGGCCAGGGCCATGGAGGCGTTCTGCTCCACGAGCAGGATCGACGTTCCCTGGGCGTTGATCTCGCGGATGATCGCCGCGATGCGCTGCACCATGAGCGGCGCCAGTCCCAGTGAGGGCTCGTCGAGCAACAGCAGCCGGGGGGCGGCCATGAGCGCGCGGCCCATCGCGAGCATCTGCTGCTCGCCTCCGGACAGCAGTCCCGCGGCCTGCCGCCGCCGCTCGGCCAGCAGCGGGAACAGCGCGAAGACGCGCTCGCGGGCCGCATGCCGGTCCGCGCGACCGCTACGGCGGGCCCCCAGGAACCCGGCCCGCAGGTTGTCCTCCACCGACAGGGCGCCGAAGATCCTGCGGCCCTCGGGCACTTGCACCACTCCGGCGGCCACAGACCGGGCGGGGTCCCCCGTCAGCCGTGTTCCGCCGAAGTGCACGGTGCCGCTGTCCACCGTGCCCCGATGGAGCGTGAGAGTCCCGGAGACCGCCCGCAGCAGCGTGGTCTTGCCCGCTCCGTTGGAGCCGAGGACGGCAACGATCCGGCCCTGTGGGACGGTCAGCGACACGCCATGCAGTGCCCGCACGGACCGTCCGTAGGTGACGTGGAGATCAGTGATCCGAAGGGATCCTGACTGCGCCGGTGCAGGGCTCACCGGTGGAGGGCTCATAGGGGGTCTCCTCGCAAATGGCGCAAACGAGCGGGTCGGACTGGGCGCAACCAGAACACGGCCCGAGCGGGGGGTCCATACAGAAACGGCGAGCCGCTGTCCGCTCCCAGCGGGAAGGCGTCCGGCTTGTGAGGACTCACAGTCGGCAAGGCCCTACTGAGCGGAAACATCACGGTTTGGCAGAGTCCTCGCCCTTGGATAAGCAACTGCTTAGCATGGTGGCCTCCGGGAAGAGCCGCCGACTTCCGCAAGTGAACTTCCGGACGCGACTTCCGCACGCCGACGGCTGACCCGGTGGAGGAACTTCGCTGCGCTCCGCGCAGCTCACGACATGGCAACTCGCTTGGTGTTCTCGCACGCCCCGTCCAACTTGGAGGGTCCATGCACGCCAGTTCCGTCCCCGGGAGCGTTCGCCCTCGCGGCCATGACGTATCCCTGCCCAGCGGTCCGGCGCCCGACGGCGGCGCGGATCCCTCTCCCCTCCAGCTCTTCGACCGTGCCTGTCGGCGTCTTCTGCGGCGCGGCCCGGAATTCGCCGAGACCGTGGTGGAGAGGATCCGCGCCGAGGTGCCCTACTACGCCGACCCGGTGCTCGCTCCGCCCGACGTGCGGCGAAACGTGGGCATCGGCATCCGCCACGCGCTGGAAGCCTGCGTGGATCCCAGCAGAATCGTCGACGTCGAGCGCTCCACCAGAGACCTCGGCATGAGACGCGCGGAACAGGGCCGCCCCCTCGACGAGGTACTGCACGCCTTCCGTGTCGCCGGCTCCGAGGTCTGGAGCGGGATCATCAGCGTCGTGGAGCGCGACGGACTCGGCGACACGCGCCAGCTCGTACACGTCGCCGAACTGGTGTGGAAGAGCAACGACCGCGACGCCGTCCTGGTCGCCGACGCCTACAGACAGGTCGTCGAGGGCGTGGCCAGCCGGCACACCGAACGCGTCCGGCTGATCCTCGCCGCCTTGCTGGAGACACGCAACGAACCGGAGTTCACCCGGAACGCGGCGGCAATCCTCGATCTGCCGCTCGACGGACGTTTCGCGGTGGCCGTGGTGGGGGCGACACCGCCGTACGGCCGCGCGCCGGAGAGTATTCCGGAGATTCGCGGCATCCGGATCCTGCGCCACACCTGCGGACGCCGCGATGTGCTCGTCGCCCACCTGGGCGACCGTCCCCTGGACGCCCTCGCCTCCGGCCTGGCCGCCGGTCCCGGGTTCCGTATCGGGATCAGCCCGGTCGTCCAGGGCCTGCAGAGCCTGGCCCGAGCGCGTGACATGGCGGGACTCGCCCTTCGCACGTGCCGGGCCGACGGTGAGGTCGCCCGGCTCGACTCCCGCCTGTCGGAGGGGCTCCTGATCTCGCGGCCCGATCTGTCCGCCGAACTGGCCCACGGGGTGCTCCGGCCCATGTACGACCTTGAACCCGCCGACCGGGACACACTGTTCGACACCGTCGGTATCTGGATCGAGAACGGCGGCTCCGCCGTCCAGGCCGCCCGGCACATGCTCTGCCATCGCAACACCGTGCTCAACCGTCTGCGCCGCTTCGAGCAGATAACCGGCCTCGCGCTGACCCGCCCCCGTGATCTGGTGCAACTCACCCTCGCGCTCGACGCCCACCGCCTGCTCGGGCCGGCCGCCGCACTCGGCACCACCGACGAACGCAATCCCCTGCCGACTGCCTGACGACACACGGCTCAGCGGCGGCCGGTGATCGTCGGCGGCCTGGCCGAATGGGCATCAGCACAGGCACCCATGGCGGGAATTGGGAGCGGACAACGGCCCGGGCGCAGCGCATGGACGGGCCGGGACGCGGGTGCTCTGGTGAGCCTCGCATCAGAGGTGACCCACCCGCATCCGCGCCCGCCAGGAGACCGCCATGGCCCAACAGCACGCCCCCCTGCTACATCATCGACCACGGCCGGATCGCCCGGGTCTGTCCTTCGCCGTGGTCAACGGACTGACGTTCAGCGTCCATTTGCTGCTCGCCTGCTCCGCCGCCGACTTCATGGCCACCCGCGTCTGGGGGAAAACCACCATCGGTGTGCTGGCCCTCCTCATCCAGGGTTTCCTGCTGGTGTGGACCGCGGCGCGGTACGACCGCCGTGCGGACCAACGCGTCGTTCCGCAGGAGCAGGAGCTGGATTACTGATGAATCCGGAGATTCTGCTCGCCGCGCCCGGTGCCCTGGACAGGGACACGCGCGCCCTGGTCCTCGTGGGCTTTCTTACGTTCATCGTCCCCATCTTGTTCATCTGCGTTCTCAGCGGCCCCGAAAGGGACCGGGTCAACGACTTCTACACAGCAGGTCGTACGGTGGCGCCCTTGCGGGGGGCTCTCGTACTGGCCGGCGTCTACCTGTCCGCCGCCACGGTGCTCGGCACCACGGGAAGCGTCGCGGTTTTCGGCTACGACGGTCTGTTCATCGCCATGTGCACCTTCCTGTCCCTCGGCGTGCTCCTCCTGCTGGCCCGCCCCCTGCGCGAGCGCGCCGGCTACACCCTGGGCGACATATTCGCCCTGCGGGCTCCAGGGCCCGCGGCAAGGATCGCGGCCGCCGTCGTGACCCTGAGCGCGTGCGTCCCCTATCTGGTCGTGCAGCTCTCCGGCGCGGGAGTGACCACCACAGCGCTGCTGGGACTGTCCGGTGCGGGCGCCGAACAGACAGCCGTCATCATGATCGGCGCGCTGGTCGTCTGCGCCACGGTGTTCGGCGGCATGCGCGGCACCATCGTGATTCAGGTGATCAAAACGGTGGTGCTGCTCTCCGCGGCCCTGGCTGTGACAGCTGTTCTGCTCCATCAGTTCCACTGGAGCGGCGACTCCCTGATCGACGCCGCCGGACAGGGCAGCGGCCGTCCCGCCGGCTATATGAGTCCAGGCCTCCGGTTCGCCGGCAGCCCCGACCCCGAGAGCACACTCGACTTCATCGGCCTGATGATCACGATCGTGCTGGGAGTGGCGTGCCTGCCACACGTGTCCATGCAACTCGGCACCGCTCCCGACGCGGCCGCCGCGCGCCGTACGGTGCGCCACACCATCGGCATCGTCGGCGCTTTCTGCCTCACCCTGGCTCTGATGGGCTTCGCGGCCGCCGCGCTGGTCGGTGCCCCTGCGATCATGGCCGCGGATCCGGGAGGCAACACCACCCTGCTGATGCTCACCGGCGAACTGGCGGGCGGCTCGTCCACCAACACGGGCGGTGCGTTTCTCGTCGTACTGGTCTCCTCCGCGGTGTTCCTCACCACGCTCGCGGTCGTAGCGAGCATCACCCTGGCGGCCGCGGCGGCGGTCGCCCACGACCTGTACACGCATGTCCTGCGCCGCGGGCGCACGACCGAAGGCCGGGAGGTGGCCGCCGCACGCTTGGCGTCCGCCGGGGTGGGCGTACTGAGTATCGGACTGGCGGTCTGGGTCCAGGGATGGAACGTCCTGTTCCTGTCTGCTCTCTCCCTGGCGGTGGCCGCCTCGTGCCTGCTTCCGGCACTGGTGTACTCCCTCTTCTGGAGCGGCTACACCCGCACCGGGCTGCTCTGGACGCTGTACGGAGGCCTGGGCTGCGCCATCGGACTGCAGATCTCCGGCCCGGTCTTCTCCGGCTCCCCCTCGGCGCTCTTCCCGGACTGGCACCTCGACTGGTTTCCGCTCCAGACGGTCGTCCTCGTGTCGATGCCCGCCGCTTTTCTGCTCGGCGCGCTGGGCAGCGTGATGGGAAAGCAGCGGGTGCGGGAAGTCGCGGAACACGCCAGGGCATGAACCGGCGCACTCGGCTACAGCTGCCGACCCGCCACAGAGCCGCGCCGAGTTCAGCCGGCCGTCACCGACTGCGTCTGTGCCGACTGCGTCTGTGACACATCGACGAGAGTGGCCGGCAGGGCGATGTACGCGGTGACGCCCGCGGCCCCGTCCTGCCCCTGGGTGGGGCGCAGTTCGACCTGGGCGCCGAGCCGGGCCGCCAGTGTCCCGACGACGTAGTGGCCGAGGTAGCGGGTGGGGGCGATCAGGAACGTTTCCCGGCCCGCGAGACGGGCGTTGGAGCGGGCCAGTTCCTCGTCGGTCATGCCGGAACCCCGATCGACGACCGCGAGGCAGTAATCGCCGCCGTCGCGCCAGCCGTAGATCTCTACCGGGTACGAGGGAGGTGAGAAGACCAGGGCGTTCTCTATGAGTTCGGCGAGCAGATGGGAGAGCTCGGCGACGGCCCGGCCGCGGATCCGGCCGTCCTGTACGTCGGTCACAGCGACGCGCTGGTACTGCTCGACCTCGGCGATCGCCGACTGCACCACCTCCGTCGCCGTCACCACGCCGGACCAGGTGCGCGGCGGCAGTTCCTCCCCCGCGAGCACGAGCAGCGACTCGGCATTGCGGCGCATACGGGTGGCCAGGTGGTCGAGTTCGAAGAGCTCACCAAGCGCGTCCGGGTCGATTTCCTGGCGCTCCAGGACGGTGATCAGGCCGAGCTGGCGCGAGAGCAGCGCCTGATTGCGGCGGCCGAGACTGGCGAGCGACTCGGAGGTGTTGCGGCGGAGCACAGCCTGCTCGGTCGCAAGGCCGATCGCGGTGTGCTCGACATTGTGCAGGGCGGTGGCGAGCCTGGTGAACTCGCGGGCGCTGTCGGGGACCCGGCGGGACGGTTCAGGGACAAGTTCGTCGCCCGCCTCGGCCTCCTGGATACGGGCAACAGCGGCGGGCAGCCCGGTACGGGCCACCGAGTCGGCCTCATCGGCAAGTGCCATGAGCGGCCGGGTGATCGAGCGGGCGGAGAGCACGGCGAGTGCGATGGCAACGACGAGGATCAGCACGCCGAGGCCGATGAAGCCGCCCAGTTGCCTGGTTGCATCGTCCCCGATGCGGTCCGCGCGACCCCGCACATCGGCGCCGATCTGCCGCTGAACACGGTGGAGTTGGTCGACGAGAACGGTCATCGACGACCACCAGCGGCCGGGGTCCACGGCGAGCCGGCTGCCATCGGCTCCGCCCTCCGCCCGCTTCTCGTAGCCGTCGGCGCGCCGGGCGTCGCTGGTGGCGAAGGCGGCGGTGAGCGCGGACTGCTGGGCGGAGGTGGCGAGTTCGGAGTACTGACGAAGGAAGGCCAGCCGGTCCGCCCGTACCTCGGTGAAGTCGAGAAACTCGCTCTCCTTGAAACGCCCGGCGGCAAAGACCCCGTTGAGGGAGCCGCGCTCCAGGGCGACCGCCTCGGTGGCTCGGGCGAGGGCCTGCAGGGCGCCCATCGCGTTGGCGAGGGGGCGGTCACCGCGAGCGGGTTCCGCCGCCGCGGCGCTGATCAGTCCGTCGATCGCCTCGGTGTACGCGGCCAGGGTCGGCGCGCGCTGGGCAGCGCCGTCGTCAACCGTCCGGCGCACGTCGGCCAACGCCGCGACGGGGGAGAGCGCGTCCCGTAAGTCGTCGGCGGTATCCGCTCCCGCGCCGCCCGCCGCGAGCAGGGCGTCGAATCCGGTCCGGGCGGTGTCGGTGCGGGCACGCTGAACGTCGACGTCGTCGCGGTACTCCTCGGCGCCGCCTACCAGCCCATTGGTGAGGCCACGTTCGCGTTGCAGCTCGCGCACCAGATCCTGGGCTTTGAGGACAAGCTCGACCCGCCCGGCGGTCTCGCGCGCCGCGGACCAGTCGGCTCCCCGGTCGACGACACCCAGGCCGGTCACGACGAGCAGCAGACAGGTAGGAACGGCGAGCACGACGGCTACCCGGCCGCGGATCGTGCCCCAACCGGGCAGAGCGGGAAGAGCGGGCTGTCGCGACAGAGTGCCTCGTAGGTTGCGAATCACCTCGACGACGATACGAAGCGGCGTGCCCGGCGCGGTTTCCCGGCGGTAAGGGGATGGTTGCTCCCGGCTCACAGGAAGCCCGGCCGCGCCGCGCGCCGTTCGCCACCCTCCTGTAACTCGGCAGCGGGCGAACTGAGTTGTGGGCGGGATGCCGGTCCATACCCGTCGTGTCGTACGCATGCATCGCGTTCACTGGCATCACCGATCATGGCCACAGTGATCTTGACCGTCGGGCTGGCGTTCATCGGTTACCTGGCGACCTATCTCAACGGGCTGCGACTGACCCAGAGGCAGGCTCGGCTAACACGTGTCAATCTGCAGTTGAGCGACTTCCACGGTCCACTGTTCGCGCTGATGGAAGCCAACAGCCGTACCGACGACACCTTCTCCGAGAAGCACGCCCGCTCCGACGGCCGCGATCCCTTCGACCATGACGTACCTCCTACCGAGCACGAGCTCGCCGAGTGGCGCACATGGGCCACCACCGTCTTCATCCCCAACATTCAGGCGATGCGCGATGTGGTGGTCGCCAAGGCCGATCTCCTCATCGAGGAGGAAATGCCCCCGGTCCTGCTCCAACTCTGCGCACACGTCTCCGGCTACGAGATCACTGCCGCACGTTGGGCTGAGGGCCGCCATGAAGAGCACCTGTCGGTCATACCGTTTCCCGGCCGTGAGTTGATGGCGTACACCCGTTCCCGGTTCACACGCCTGAAGAGCGAGCAGGCGAGCCTGCTGGGCCACACCGCCGGCCCGGGACGTCGGCGCGTGCTCCTCGGCCGCCGACGATGAACCACGTCACTGGTGAGGCAGTCGCAGGCACCTTTCTCTTCGGTCCACACGCCGACCGGGGCGCGATCAGCGGGCCTCGAGCTCGGCGATCAGCTTCTTCGTGGCGATGGTGCGGTAGCTCTCCTCCACCCAGTCGCAGAGCACCTCCGCCGATGGTGCGCCCTTCTGGGCGAGGGGAATCTGCACCCAGCCCGCCTTCCCCAGCCCGTAGCCGGACGGCTCAGCGCCCGGGCAGGACAGGGCATGGGCGTGCATCGCCTCGTCCTTGAGTTTGACGCCGACACCCAGCGGATAGCTGCCGTCGGTCACTCCCAGAAAGACGAAGATCTTCTTGTTGACCTTGACGACGGTCTCGCCCCAGGGAAATTCCTCGCCGGCGCTGGGCAGTCCCAAGGCAAAGGACCGCACCTTCTCCCATTTCGCCAGCGCGTGCTTCGGTGGTGCCGCCATCCCGTCCTCCTGATTGCGCGGTCTGTCCCGTCTCACGCTACTGAACTGCGACTGCACTTCGCGGCGGCTCAAGCGGCCCTCGGGCCTGGTCGGCTCCGCCGACCAGGCTTTGTCACTACGTACACGTCGCCGCCGGCGGTGGGGATTGAGCGTCCGATCATCGCGGCCATGTCTGCCCGGCCATGTCTGCCCGGCTACCGCCCGTCGATTGCCGAGGCGCGCTGCTGAAGTCGATTGATGAAGTCCCGGTGGCCCGCCCTGCGTGCTCGGTCGGCACGCAACGTGCCCGCCAGACGCGACGGGGCGGCGGCGAACCGTCCCGTCCACGTCGCCCTGGCAGTCAGTCGGCTCCTACCCGGGGGTGCTGGGGCAGTCAGTTGGCCGGGGACAAGGCGGCCGCGATCGTGACCGCCACCAGGACCAGCGCACCCGCACGGTCCCGCCACCCGGCACCACTGCGCTGCACGGCAGCACCTCTGCAGTCGCGCTGTTCAGGTGGGGAGCTTCTGCCGGTGGGCTACATGTCCTTTGCATCCGGCGCAGGGGCGATCCCCGTCGGGCAGGACGATCCCCGGTTGGTTTCGAACGGAGTACTCAGCTGGACCCCGGTCCCGCCGATCCCGCAGTACCCGGCCGGGTTTTTGTCCAAGTACTGCTGGTGAAATGCCCGCGCCGGATAGAACGGGTGGTCCTCGGCCGCGAGGATCTCCGTGGTGATCTCGCCGTATCCCGCGGCGGACAGGGCCCGCTGGTAGCGCGTCCGTGTCTGCTCGGCCGCCGCCCGCTGGGCGGGTGAGTGGGTGAAGAGGATCGACCTGACGTGGGTGCCGACGTCATTGCCCTGGCGGAAGCCCTGGGTGGGGTCGTGCGACTCCCAGAAGAGCTGGAGCAGCCGCTCGTACGTGATCTCCGCGGGGTCGAAAACCACCCGCACCGTCTCCGCGTGCCCCGTCCGCCCGGTGCGTATCTCGTCGTCCACCGGGTGGGGCGTGTAGCCGCCCTGAAAGCCGGTCAGGGTGGTCCAGACGCCCGCCGGAAGCTGCCAGAACCGGCGCTCCGCGCCCCAGAAGCAGCCAAGGGCGAAGTCGGCGACCTCGAAGTCCTCGGGGTAAGGGCCCTGTAACGCCGTCCCGAGCACGGTGTGCCTCTCGGGAATCTCGTACGCGAGCGCGGGGCGGCCCGGCGGAGCCTCCTCGGGTGCGGGCAGACGCAGATCACGATTCCGTGCGAACGACATGGCAGCCTCCTCATCCTCTGTGGGCGCTGAGATCGGCGCTTCGGGCGTCGAACCTTCCCTTGATGTAGGCGCCCAATTCGGCGCGCGCCGACTCTACTTGTCCGAGTGCCTGCTCAGCTTCGGCGTTCTGTGTGGGATCTGAGTGCGCTGTGCGCTGCCTACCGGGTCTTGGCCGGCAAGCAGCGCACTCGGTGTCGCTGTCGCTTCTGCGGGCGGTGGGTCAGCCATCAGCCTTCGCAACGCCGATTGGGCAGGACACGCCTGTCCCGACGAGTCTGTGCTGCCATGTGACCCGCTGGATCAGGCGCGCAGACCAATGAGCCCGTCATACGCGGCCGTGACGATCTCTAGTCCCCGATTGTCGTCCGCGGGTTCGCGCATCTGATGTGTCACGTACGCCACTGCCATACGGGCGTCAGGATCGATCATGACCAGTGAGCCGCCCCAACCGCCCCACCCGTAGGTGTTGCCGAAGAGTCCGTAGCCCAGACCCCAGCGCATCGGCATCCCCAGGACGCGGTCATCGCCGTGGAACTGCTCCTCCCGGGCACGGTCACAACCCGCCTGCGACAGCAGCCGCGCCCCCCGCACCGTTCCTCCGCAGGCCATCACGGACTGGACGAGGGCGACCGAGCGGGCGTTGCCGAGACCGTTCGCCGCAGGGATTTGCGCACGGCGCCAGGCCACGCTGTTCCCGTCGTGGACCCGTATCGGGGTCCCGGCGGCGGGAGTCGCGCCGCTGGCGGGGGTACTCGCGGCGTAGCCGTCGTCCCGGGACTGTGGCGGGATCGTGAGCGCCACCCGGTGGTCGTGCTCGGCGGGCAGGCCGATGTGGAAGTCCGCGCCCAGCGGGCCGGCAAGCTCGTCGGCGAAGAACGCGCCCAGAGTCCGGCCGGTGATGCGGCGTACGACCTCGCCCACGAGGAATCCCTGGGTGAGCGAGTGGTATCCGGCCTCGCTGCCCGGCTCCCATTGCGGAGCCTGCGCGGCCAGTCGTGCCGTGGCGGACGCCCAGTCGTACAACTCCGCCACCGGCCCGTCCCAGTCGGGCAGGCCAGCCGTGTGCGCGAGCAGGTGGCGTACCAGCACCTTCTCTTTGCCCGCCGCGGCGAACTCCGGCCAGTACCGGGCGACCGGCGCGGCCAGGTCGAGTTCGCCACGGTCGGCGAGAACCAGGGCGCACAGCGCGGTCATCGTCTTGGTGACGGACCAGACGTTGACGATCGTGTCGCGCTGCCACGGGATCGTACGGTCGGCGTCGGTGAATCCGCCCCAGACGTCCACCACCGGCCGGCCATCCACGAAGACGGCCACCGAGCCACCGGCGTCTCCCTCGTCCAGCAATGCCGCCAGCGCGCTGGGCACGGCAGTGAACAGATCATCGTATGAGCCCTGAATGTCCGCCATGCGGAGAATCTAGCCAGCTCGGGGTGACGCGACGCAACTGAATTCCCGGCCCGCTAGGGGCGGCTATCCCTCAGTGGCTTCCGGCGCAGGGGCGATGCCGGTCGGGCACGACGCCCCCCAGTTCGTCTCGAACGGGGTACTTAGCTTGACCCCCGTCCCGCCGATCCCGCAGTACCCCGCTGGGTTCCTGTCGAGGTACTGCTGGTGTTAGGGCTTACAGAGAATTAACTTGTGGGCTTTGGGGCTTGACGTCCCAGGTCAGCGCGACGCCCGCACGCATGTTGTTTCTCCGCGAGCCCTTACAGCGGCTAACACAATGAGGCCGAAGGCTGGCGGCGCCCTCAGTTCATGACGGCCGCCCGCCGAACTGCCAGTTGTGGACCTCAATGTCGGCATACAGGCCGGAGGTTAGGACGGCGCGTGCCGTGTCCGGGTCCGGCGCCCGGACCAGCACCGCCGTACCCAGCCAGGTGGCGGCATCGTCGGCCAGCAGCGGCCCATATGCGATCAGTTCGTCCCGGTCGGGCGGCACGGCTAGGTCAGCGCCCTGCCCCGCGCCAAGGCCGAGCACCAGGTATCGGTTGCCACCGGTCCGACCACCGGCGAAATCCCACATGGTGCGCCCCAGCATGTTGCGCCACCGGCGCAGCAGCACGTCCCGGTACACGCCGGCCTGGTAACCGGGCTCGTCAAAGGCGAACGCGCGGGCGGCGGCGGGATCTGGCAAGTCGACGATGTGCACGCTGCCGGTGGGCATGCCACCGTCACTGGTGAGGGTGGGGCCGCGGGCGATCATCTCCTTCTCATACCGGTCCATGTAGGACCAGTGCTCTTCCAACAGCTCGTGGCGCAGCGCCACGGAGCCGGTCCGATCGCGGTGGTAGCAGAAGAACTCCATGCCCACACTCTCTACTACCAGGCGCCGCGCCAGCTCATACTTGCGATCACCCCGGCAGCGAGCCGAACTACCTCTACCGGCGGGAAAACAATGTGCCCAGCTGTCGGTAAGTGATGAGGCAGCAGGCGAGTTTGAGGAAGGCTTCGTGGATGTCGGCTCGGCCCCGCCAGCAGCTCAGGGGTGAGGCCAGGACTCACTTGTCGTCGGCCGGAGCGACGCCGATCGGGCAGGAAACGCCCCTCCCGGCGAGCCTGCGCTGCCACGTGACCCAACCCAATTACGACGGTTGGTTGTTCGACGAGCTTGTGCGTTCACGGACGTAGGTGGGCCAGCAGTTCCTCTGCGGCAGGGTAGGGACGCTCCTGTGGCAGTAGCCGGGCCGCGGAGTCGAAGTCGCCGCTGCTCACGAGAGTGTGGATCTCACGGGCGAGTGGGGTCACGTCGCTGACGGCGACCGTCCATTCGTCCGCGTAGCGTCGTACGGCCTCACCGGCGAGGCCGAGTTGCAGGGAGCGGTACGGCAGGGCGTGCAGATGCAGGTCGCGCTCGGGATCCCACTGGATGCGAGTAGGCGTCGCGCTTCAGCTGACGCTGCCAGGTGGCGCGGTCGGGGTGCACCCCACGCACATAGCTCGACAGGCACGCGTGGCGCAGCGCCCACTCGAAGCCGTCGCGCGTGATTTCCACAGCCAGGACGGTCTCCTGACCTGCTTTCGTACCCCAGCCGCAGCGGTACATCATCCACAGGACGACGGCTTGATCCACGTCATCCGGTCCCGTTTCCATGCCGGAGGGAAATGGCCCTCTTGGGCGGCGGGTTGGCCGATTTCCGGGGAGTACGCCTGGTAGACGGTGACCGTGGATGCTGTGTAGACAGCCCGGATCCCACGCTGGGGTTCTTCCATGGCGGACAGCGTGGGGTCGGCCGGTGCGCGGGGCCACTGATTTTCTACTGCCGATCCCTTTGTGGGAGAGCCGGCCGTAGCACTGCGTGAGGTGCCGGTGCCACGACCGCCCTCCTGAAGCGCGGGACGGGGTGCCAACGGCTACTTGTCCGTTGCCTCCGGCGCTGGGGCGATGCCGGTCGGGCACGACGCCCCCCAGTTCGTCTCGAACGGGGTACTCAGCTTGACGCCCGTCCCGCCGATCCCGCAGTACCCCGCCGGGTTCTTGTCGAGGTACTGCTGGTGGTACCCCTCCGCCGGGTAGAACGGGCGGCCCTCCGCCGGCAGCAGTTCCGTCGTGATCGTGCCGTACCCGGAGCCCGTCAGGACCCCCTGGTACGCCTCCCGGGACGCCTCCGCGGTCTTCGCCTGGGCATCCGAGTGGGTGTAGATCGCCGAGCGGTACTGCGTGCCGACGTCATTGCCCTGGCGGAAGCCCTGCGTCGGGTTGTGGGACTCCCAGAACACCTTCAGCAGCGACTCGTACGAGACGACCGACGGGTCGAAGACGACACGGACCGCTTCCGTGTGGCCGGTCAGGCCCGAGCAGACCTCTTCGTACGCCGGGTTGGGGGTGGATCCGCCCTGGTAGCCGACCAGCGTCGTCCAGACGCCGTCCGTCTGCCAGAACTTGCGCTCCGCGCCCCAGAAACAGCCCAGGCCGAAGTCTGCGACCTCAAGGCCCTCCGGGTACGGGCCGAGCAGCGGGTTGCCGAGGACCGTGTGGCGGTCGGGGACGGAGAACTCGGGGGTCGGGCGGCCGCGCAGGGCCTGGTCGGGGGTGGGGAGCTGGGGGGTGCGGCGGGACAGGAACATGCGGATCTCCTCGACGGTCGGGCCTTCATGACAACGTTCGGGGGCGGGCAAGGATTCCTGGCCGCACAGCCCCCCGACCTCCCGCCGGACCCGCCTCACCGCAGCAGCGTCGCCGGGCTCCCGCCATTCGCCTCGTACCCGGCCACCGCCAGATTCCGGTACACCGTGTACTCCGCCGCCGGGTCGCCGCTGTGCGTCCATGGCAGCGCGCCGACGTGGCCGTCCACCCTCACCAGTTGGTTCATCGCCTCCGCCCACCTCTCCGACCGTACGAGGAAGAGGACCAGCAGATGCCGTACGTGCGCGAGCATCGGGTCGTCGGGGCGGGCGGAGTGCACCGCGAAGAGCGCGCCCTCCATCGCCTTCGTCACGACCGCGCTCTGGTAGAAGCCCTGCACCAGGTTGACGTCGGGAACGTGCTCGTACACCGCGAACAGCGGCAGCGCGGCCAGCAGCGAGCCGTGCGGGGCGCGGGCAGCGGCCGTCGTGGCGAAGTGGTCGGCCTCCTGCCGGGAGCCGTGCCACTTCTCGCACCAGTAGTGCAGCGCGGCCAGATGCGCGCCCATGTGTTCCGGCGCGCGGTCGATGACCTTCGCCCACAACTGGTCGAACTGCTCGGGGGGGTAGCCGAGTCCGCGCGCGACGGCGAGTTCGACGATGTACGGGACAGGGTCTCCCGGCGCGAGCAGAGCCGCCTCGCCGCAGACCGCACGGGCCTCCTCCAGGATGATCCGGAAGTCGTCCGTCCCCGCGGTCGAGGACCGCCAGGCCTGCTGTACCAGGAACTCCGCGTGCACCTGCGCGCCGCCCGCGTCCTTCGGGGACTCCGCGCGCCAGGCGCGCAGCCATGCCCCGCCGACGCCCGGCCGCTGCTGGAGCTCCAGCGACGCCGCCCCGGCGAAGGCCTGCACGCGCTGCCAGCGCACCTCGCCGTCCTTCGGGGTGCCGGCCAGCAGCTGGGACGCGGCCCGCCAGTCCTGGGTGTGCTGCACGACGTCGAGTACGTCGAGGAGGTCCTGGTCAGGTCCCGGCAGCCGGATGTCCAGCTCTTCCTGGCGCATGAATCCGTACGTGTCCGGGTCGGCGGCGTCGGGCGAGCCGGGCGCGACCTGCCGGATGCCGGAGCGGCGGCGCAGCGCAAAAGGACCGATGACCGCGGCCAGCATGGCCATCGCGATCAGGAACCAGAGAATCTCCATGGCCCCATTGTCTCCAAGACCGCAATGTTCTGGACAGCGGCGGGGGCGGGCTGGGGACGGGGGTCCGGCCGTACTGTCCGGACAGCGGGTGGGGTGGGGGCGTGGGGGCCAGGGATAGGACCGCACGGCCCGGGACAGCTACAGGGCGGGCCGTCTCGGGTCCGGCCGCACAGTCCCGGACAGTCGCCGGGGCGGGGGGCGCCCCCGACCCGGACCCGGACTACGCTCGGGCCTCATGAGCGACCAGCACAGCTTGCAGAGCTTCGAGACCATCGCGATCCACGCGGGCAACACGGCGGACCCGCTGACAGGCGCGGTCGTCCCGCCCATCTACCAGGTGTCCACCTACAAGCAGGACGGTGTCGGCGGACTGCGCGGCGGCTATGAGTACAGCCGCAGCGCCAACCCGACCCGTACCGCCCTCGAGGAGAATCTCGCGGCGCTGGAGGGCGGCCGGCGCGGGCTCGCCTTCGCGTCCGGACTCGCGGCGGAGGACTGCCTGCTGCGTACGCTGCTGGAGCCGGGCGACCATGTGGTGATCCCGAACGACGCCTACGGCGGCACTTTCCGGCTCTTCGCGAAGGTCGTTTCCCGGTGGGGCGTCGAGTGGTCGGTGGCGAACACCTCCGACCCGGCCGCGGTGCGCGCGGCCCTCACCCCCAAGACGAAGGTCATCTGGGTCGAGACCCCGTCCAACCCCCTCCTCGGCATCACCGATGTCGCGGCGGTCGCGGACATCGCCCGGGGCGCGGGCGCGCGTCTCGTCGTGGACAACACCTTCGCCAGCCCGTATCTGCAGCAGCCGATCTCGCTCGGCGCGGACATCGTCGTGCACTCGCTGACCAAGTACATGGGCGGGCACTCCGACGTCGTCGGCGGTGCGCTGATCGCGGCGGACGCGACGGTCGGCGAGGAACTGGCGTACCACCAGAACGCGATGGGCGCGGTGGCAGGACCGTTCGACGCGTGGCTGGTGCTGCGCGGCATCAAGACGCTGCCCGTCCGGATGGACCGGCACAGCGCGAACGCCGCCCGGGTCGCCGAGATGCTCACCAGCCACCCCAAGGTCACGCAGGTCCTCTACCCGGGGCTGCCGGAGCACCCGGGTCACGAGACCGCCGCGAAGCAGATGAAGGCCTTCGGCGGGATGGTCTCCTTCCGGGTCGCCGGCGGTGAGGAGGCGGCGGTCGAGGTCTGCAACCGCGCGAAGCTCTTCACGCTGGGTGAGTCCCTGGGCGGTGTCGAGTCGCTGATCGAGCACCCGGGACGGATGACGCACGCCTCGGTGGCGGGCTCCGCCCTGGAGGTTCCGGCGGACCTGGTGCGTCTGTCGGTGGGCATCGAGGCTGCCGATGATCTGCTGGCGGACCTGCAGCAGGCGCTTGGCTGAGCCGGGCGGACCGGAGACCGACGCCCGGCCGGCGCCTTCCAAAACCGGCTTCCGGCTTCCAAAACCGGCTTCCAAAACCGGCTTCCGGTCGAACTACGGATCCGGCTTCGAGCCGGGCCGCGGAAGTGCTCCGGCCAGGCTTCGGTTCCGGCTTCCGGTCAGGCTACGGATCCGGCCCGGGCCAGGCTTCGGATCCCGCCTCGGGTCAGGCTGCGGAAGCTCCCAGGCCAGGCTTCGGATCCCGCCTCCGGTCACGTCGCGGAAGCTCCCAGGCCAGGCTTCGGATCCGGCTGCCGGTCAGGCCGTGGAAGCGGCACGGTCAGGCGGGGACCTTCTCGTCGGCGAGGAACTCCCGGATCTGTGCACGCAGTTCCAGGCTGTCCGTGTGTCCGTGAACGGAGACCGCGTGTTCAGTGGCGGCCCGGACGACTTCCTCTTCCTCGCCGGAGATGGTGAGGGTGCAGTTCATCTCGCTGGGGAATTTGCGGCAGTCGGCAACTTTTCTGGTCATGACGACCTCCTCGGCTCGATCTGTGCGCCGTTCCATCCAGCATAGATCGGGACAAGGGGGTCGTTACCAGCCCTCCAGCGGAGGTGTCGTATCGGTCGGCGGAGTCACCCACGGCTCCGCGGCAGCCGCCCAGATCGCGAACGCGATCGCCGCCGCCACGAGCAGCAGCCATGCGGCACGGCGCACCGCCCGGTGGCGCCGCAGCAGCCGGGTTCCGTGCTCCGTCGCGCGGGCCGCCAGATCTGCCGGGACCGCGGGGTGGCGGGTCTCCAGCATCCGGCGTACCTCCTCCTCCTTGCGGTCCCGGCGGCTCATGTCACCGCCCCGGCCGGAGCCCGCGGCGGCGTCGGCGGGGTGCTGCGCATCGTCGCGATCGCGCGGGTGCAGATCGCGCGGACCCGGTCCACCGGGAGCCCCATCAGCGCCGCCGTCTGCTCCTCGGCGACCCCTTCGTACAGGCGCAGCACCAGGATGAGGCGTTCCTGCGGAGTGAGGCGGGCCAGTAGGCCGCCGCGCACCCGGTGGTAGCGCCAGGCACTGCGGGCGAAGCGGGCGGCGAGCTCCTGGCGGGTGCGGTCGTACGGGTCCTCGCCGCGCAGCCGGTCCCATTCCGCGTACGTATGGGCGAGGGCCGAGGTCAGCAGCTGCTGGGCGTGCGGGTTCGCACCGGGGGGCTCGGCGGTGAGCAGGGTGGCGGCATGCAGCAGCCGGCCGGCCGCGCCCGCGACGAACGCATCGAACTCACGGGCCCGGCGACGCCGTTGTGCCGTCTGCCGCTCGCTCACATCCTCATATAGAGGCAGATGAGGCGCCGGGGTCAAGAGGTCGGCGGCGTCTCCGTGTCCACGGGCGGCAGGCCGGCCTGGCGGGCGGAGAGCGCCGTGTTGAAACGGGTGAGCAGGGTGCAGAACGCCTCCCGCTCCGTCTCCGTCCAGCCGTCCGTCACCTGTGCCATCAGCTCGCGCCGCGAGGAGCGGACCTCTTCGAGCCTGGCCTGGCCGCGGGGGGACAGCTGGAGCACGACAGCGCGGCCGTCCTCCGGGTGCGAGGTGCGCTTGACGAGGCCGGTGTCGACGAGCGGCGCGACCTGGCGGGTGACGGTCGACGAGTCGATGCCCATCCCCGCGGCGAGCGCCTTGACCCCCATCGGTCCTTCCTTGTCGAGCCGGTTGAGCAGTAGATATGCGGCACGGTCCATGGAGTTGCGGACCTGGCCGACCCCGCCGAGCCGGGTCTGTTCCGCGCGGCGTGCGAAGACGGCGACCTGGTGCTGGAGGGCATCGAGGAGGCCGGGATCGAGATGAGTCGTCATGTCCTGAGTCGTGGGCATGGCCAGGGGGCTCTCTCGTGCGGTGGTCGGTTGGTGGGGGACAGAGTACGCGGCAACGACCCGGTGCGTACCAGGGCTGCACAAACCAGTGGGGAAGCACGGGATCCGGGCAGCCGCCGGGCCGGTGAGCTGCGAGACTTGACGTCATGACCTTCAGTACGCCTGGCACCTTTCGCCCCATCATCCTCGACGACATCCGGGGGGCGCAGAAGATGCTCGCGGGGGTCGCCAGGATGACCGCCATGGAGGGCAGCAGGCATCTGTCGCAGCTGGTGGGCGCGCCCGTCCACTTCAAGTGCGAGAACCTGCAGCGCACCGGTTCGTTCAAGCTGCGCGGCGCGTACGTACGGATCGCCGGGCTCTCCCCGGAGGAGCGGGCCGCTGGTGTCGTCGCCGCGTCCGCCGGCAACCATGCGCAGGGGGTCGCGCTGGCGTCGTCGCTGCTCGGGGTGCGCTCCACGGTGTTCATGCCGGTGGGAGCGCCGCTGCCGAAGGTCGCCGCGACGAGGGAGTACGGCGCCGATGTGCGGATGCAGGGGCAGGTCATCGAGGAGACGCTGGCCGCCGCGCAGGAGTACGCGCATGAGACGGGCGCGGTCTTCATCCATCCCTTCGACCACCCCGACATCATCGCCGGGCAGGGCACGGTCGGCCTGGAGATCCTCGAGCAGTGCCCGGAGGTGCGGACGATCGTCGTCGGCATCGGCGGCGGTGGGCTGGCGGCCGGTATCGCGGTGGCGGTGAAGGCGCTGCGGCCTGATGTGAAGCTGGTCGGGGTGCAGGCGGAGGGCTCGGCCGCTTATCCGCCCTCGCTCACGGCGGGGCACCCGGTGTCGATCGAGAATCCGTCGACTATGGCGGACGGCATCAAGGTGGGCCGCCCCGGGGACGTTCCGTTCAAAATCATTGGCGATCTTGTCGACGAGGTCCGTACGGTCTCCGAGGACGCGCTCTCCAGCGCGCTGCTGCTCTGCCTTGAGCGGGCGAAGCTCGTCGTGGAGCCCGCCGGGGCCAGTCCGGTGGCGGCGCTGCTGAGCGAGCCGCGGGCGTTCGAAGGACCGGTTGTCGCCCTGCTGTCGGGCGGCAATGTCGACCCGCTGCTGATGCAGCGCATCCTGCGGCACGGCATGGCGGCGGCGGGCCGGTACCTCTCGCTGCGGCTGCGCCTGACGGACCGGCCGGGCGCCCTTGCCGCACTTCTCGGCTCGTTGTCAGTGGTCGACGCTAACGTCCTTGATGTGAGTCACGTACGGACCGATCCGCGGCTCGGGCTCACGGAGGCGGAGGTGGAGTTGCACCTGGAGACGAAGGGCCCTGAGCACTGCAAAGAGGTCGAGGCGGCGCTGCGTGAGGCGGGTTACACCGTCATTGCCTGAGTCGTAGTACGACTCAATGACCGCACACTCGCGACCTGCACCCTGTCGTAATCCCCTTGAGTATCGCGATGTATCGCGTTACTTTAGGGGTCCTGCCATGTTCCCGCCGAGCCGCGGGCACGCACGCACATCCAAGCTTTCCGCAACCATGCGACCACCACCTGCCACCCTGGGAGACCCCATATGCCAGGCGCCATTTACGCCGAAGGTCTGGTGAAGACCTTCGGCGACGTAAGGGCTCTGGACGGCGTCGATCTCGACGTCCCCGAAGGCACGGTTCTAGGACTTCTCGGCCCGAACGGCGCCGGCAAGACCACCACTGTGCGCGTACTGACCACACTGTTGCAGCCGGACAGCGGCAAGGCCGTCGTCGCCGGTATCGACGTGCTCAAGCACCCGAACGAAGTCCGCCGCTCCATCGGCCTCTCCGGCCAGTTCGCCGCGGTCGACGAGTATCTGACCGGCCGTGAGAACCTCCAAATGGTCGGCCAGCTCTACCAGATGAGCGCGCGGGACGCGAAGAAGCGGGCGGGCGGGCTGCTTGAGCGCTTCAATCTCGCCGACGCCGCCGACCGCCCCGCCAAGACGTACTCCGGCGGTATGCGCCGCCGCCTCGACCTCGCCGCGGCCCTGGTCGTATCGCCGCCGGTGATGTTCATGGACGAGCCGACCACCGGCCTCGACCCGCGCAACCGGCAGCAGCTGTGGGAGGTCATCCAGGAGCTGGTCAGCGGCGGTACGACACTGCTGCTCACCACCCAGTACCTCGAAGAGGCCGACCACCTGGCCCACAACATCTGCGTCGTGGACCACGGCAAGGTCATCGCCCGCGGCACCTCCGACCAGCTCAAGGCCCGCACGGGCGGCGAGCGCGTCGAGGTCGTCGTGCACGAGAGCGAGCAGATCAGCCCCGCCCGCGAGGTGCTCCTCGGCTTCGGCAAGGGCGATGTCGCGATAGCCGAGCACACCCGCAAGCTCACCGTCCCCGTCACAGGCGGCGCCAAGCTGCTCGCCGAGGTCATCCGCGAACTGGACGTCCGCGGTGTCGAGATCGACGACATCGGCCTGCGCCGTCCCACCCTCGACGATGTCTTCATCTCGCTGACCGGCCACGCCGCCGAGACCGAGGCCGAGGAGAACGGCGAGGCGGAGGACGCCAGGGGCGCCCAGGGCGCGAAGGCCAAGAAGTCCCGGAAGGAGTCCGCGAAGTGAGCGCCACCACCGCCCCAACGGACGCCGTGCAGGTCACGGCCCCCAGACCCCGCGGCGGCATCGTGCAGTCGGTCAACGACTCGCTCGTCGTCGCCAAGCGCAATCTGATCCGGATGACCCGGATCCCGGAGATGATCATCTTCGGGATGATCCAGCCCGTCATGTTCGTGGTGCTGTTCAGCTACGTCTTCGGCGGCTCGATGCAGATCGGGTCGTCCACCGACCCGATCGTCTACCGCGAATTCCTGATGGCCGGCATCTTCGCCCAGACCGTCACCTTCGCCACCGCGGGCGCCGGCGCGGGCATCGCCGACGATATGCACAAGGGCCTCATCGACCGGTTCCGGTCGCTGCCGATGGCGCGTGGAGCGGTCCTCACCGGTCGTACGCTCGCGGACCTCGTACAGACCGCGCTGACCGTCGTGGTCCTCACGATCGTCGCCCTCCTCGTCGGCTGGCGGATCCACGAGGGCCTGCCCAAGGCGCTCGCGGGCTTCGCCCTGCTGCTTCTGCTGGGTTACGCCTTCTCATGGATCGGCGCACTGATCGGACTCTCGGTCCGCACGCCCGAGGCGGCCACCTCCGGCGGTCTGATCTGGCTGTTCCCGGTGACCTTCATCTCGAACGCGTTCGTGGACTCCAGCAACATGCCCGGCTGGCTGCAGCCCATCGCCGAGTGGAACCCCTTCAGCGCCACGGTCCAGGCCTGCCGCGAGCTCTTCGGCAACCCGGGTGTCTCGCCGTCCGACGCCTGGCCGATGGAGCACTCGGTGCTGGCCTCGATCCTCTGGTCGGTTCTGATCATCGTGGTGTTCCGGACGCTGGCGGTGCGCAAGTACCGCTCGGCGACCGCCTGATCCGAAGCACGAAGCGCGCAGTACGAAGCACGAAGCGCGCAGTACGAAGGGGCCGGACCGCGTCACCACGCGGTCCGGCCCCTTCGTACTGTCCGGTCTCAGCCGTTGTACGGCTTGGCCTCGAGGATCCTCACCGAGGCCTTCTTGCCGTTGGGCAGCTCGTACTCCGCGTTCTCGCCGACCTTCTTGCCGTTCACGCCCGAGCCCAGCGGGGACTGCGGTGAGTACGTCTCGATGTCGTTGCTCGCGTACTCGCGGGAGGCGAGCAGGAAGGTCGTCGTGTCGTCCTCGTCGCCGTCGAAGGCGATGGTCACGACCGTGCCGGGGGCAACCACACCGGTCACCGCCGGGGCCTCGCCCACCTTGGCGTTCTCCAGGAGCTGGGTCAGCTGGCGCACACGGAGCTCCTGCTTGCCCTGCTCCTCCTTGGCCGCGTGGTACCCGCCGTTCTCGCGCAGGTCGCCCTCCTCGCGCGCTGCCGCGATCTTGGTGGCGATCTCGGTGCGCGCGGGACCAGACAGGTACTCCAGCTCGGCCTTCAGCTGGCTGTACGCCTCCTGGGTGAGCCAGGTGACGTTCTCGCTGGTCTGGGTCACAGGTGCTCCTCGTAGGTACTGGGAATACAAAGCATCGCCCTACCCAGAAGGATGTGCCTTCCTGGATGGGCGAAACCACGAGCCTAACAATTTCGTGGCGAAAGGGGGAGGACGAAAGCCATCAGAATTGCATCAAAGCAGGTCAGAGCCGAGACTCAGTTTGGCGGCGCGCCGTCAGCGTGCGGTGCACCGCTCCAGCTCGGCGCTGGTCGCGCGCGCCGTGGTGCGCACCGTCACGACCTGGTCGATCCGCTTGTCTCCCGGCCGGCCGACGGCGACGTCGACACGACCCACCTCACTGCCGTCCTCGGAGCGGGAGCGCAGCGTGCAGGTGCCGGTGGCGTCCGCGTCCTTGCGCACCTCCAGATGCACCTGGACCTCGGTGTCCGAGACGACCTTGAATTTGATCACCTCGGCGCTGATCTTCTGCCCGGCGATGTAGTCGTAACCGAACCAGCCGACCACTGAGAGCAGCACCACACCGAGGCCCGCGCCCACCATCTTGAGCTTGCGGTCGGCGCGCTCGTCCGCCGAGTGGCCGTAACGGCCCTCGGGAAGCTGCTCGCGCACCGTGGTCATGATGGATCCCTCTCCAGAACGGGCTGCCGGAATTTTCCGTCCCCCGATTCGGTCACTATAGAAGCCGCCCAACGCGACTAATCATTGAGGATCGAGTCTTGACTGAGCAGCTGCGACTGATGGCCGTTCACGCCCACCCCGACGACGAGTCGAGCAAGGGCGCGGCCACCATGGCCAAGTACGTGTCCGAGGGGGTGGACGTGCTGGTCGTGACCTGCACGGGAGGCGAGCGCGGCTCCATCCTCAACCCGAAGCTCCAGGGGGACGCGTACATCGAGGAGCACATCCACGAAGTGCGCAAGAAGGAGATGGACGAGGCGCGCGAGATCCTCGGCGTCAAGCAGGAGTGGCTCGGCTTCGTCGACTCCGGCCTGCCCGAGGGCGATCCGCTGCCGCCGCTGCCCCAGGGCTGCTTCGCGCTGGAGGACGTCGAGGTGGCGGCCGGCCGTCTGGTGAGATCGATCCGCGGCTTCCGTCCGCAGGTCATCACGACCTACGACGAGAACGGCGGCTACCCCCACCCCGACCACATCATGACCCACAAGATCTCGATGGTGGCCTTCGACGGTGCGGGGGACGCCGAGAAGTTCCCGGAGTCCGAGTTCGGCCCCGTCTGGCAGCCGCAGAAGCTCTACTACAACCAGGGCTTCAACCGGCCGCGTACGGTCGCGCTGCACGAGGCGCTGCTGGAGCGCGGCATCGAGTCCCCCTACGGCGAGTGGCTGGAGCGCTGGAAGGAGTTCCAGCGCGCCGAGCGCACCCTGACCACGTACGTCCCGTGTGGGGACTTCTTCGAGATCCGTGACAAGGCGCTGATCGCGCACGCGACGCAGATCGACCCGGACGGCGGCTGGTTCCGGGTGCCGATGGAGATCCAGAGGAAGGTCTGGCCGACCGAGGAGTACGAGCTCGCCAAGTCCCTTGTCGATACCTCCCTCCCCGAGGACGACCTCTTCGCGGGCATCCGCGAGAATGCCTGATATGAGCGCAAGCGCAAACCTCGCACTGACGCACCTCGTCCCCCTCGCCAAGGAGGTCGACGACAACAAGGTCACCCCCGGTCTCCTCGGCTTCCTCGTCTTCGCGGCGCTGGCCGTGGGCGTGTGGCTGCTGATGAAGTCGATGAACCGCCACATGGGCAAGGTCGACTTCGAGGAAGCCCCGGATCCGAAGGCGGAGGCTCCCAGGGGCGGCAAGGGCAAGTCGGGACCTGCTGCGGTGTGACGGGGCAAGGGGCGGGGCGGGCTTTGCCCCCGCCCCGCCCCTCCCTCAACCGGTACTCCGCCCCGGACGGCCCCGGCGCTACGTCGTCGCGGGCACCGGCACGCCCATCACCTCGCGTGCATGGCGGCTGGGGACCATGCCCAGGTGCCACGCCTGCCAGCCGTCCTCCAGGTGTACGCCCCGTTCCAGCATCACCGCCAGCGCCTCCGCGCAGTCCTCCAGCTTGCCGTCGCGCGAAGCGTGCCCCGTCCGCATCAGCTGAGCCAGTTCCTCCTGAGCCACCACCGTGCCGACCTCGATGCCGCCCGGCGACGCGAACGGCAGCAGCGTGCAGCGCAGGAACCTGGCCCAGTCGGCGCCCCGCTCGTCCTGGTACGAGGCGAACAGGACCGCCGCCTCGTCGCACAGCGCCAGCGCCTGCCCCGCACGGTTGTTGCCCGCGTCGATCAACGCCAGCTCCAGACAGGTCCAGGCCTCACCGTGCGCGACACCGATGCGGTGGAAGTCGGCGCGGGCGTCCACCAGGAGCTGGCGGGCGAAGCCGGAGTTGCGCAGGTTGCCGGTCTGCGCCGCCCGCTGGTCCCGGGTGACACGACCCGAGTGGTGCCGGGCGCACGCCAGGCCGTACACGTCGCGCATCCGCGAGAACATCGTGCGAGCCCGCTCCAGCTCCCGTACCGCCTGATCGCGGTCCCCGCGCTCCTCCAGCGCCTGGCCCAGGTAGTACAGCGTCCACGCCTCGCCGCGCGCGTCCTCGTTGTCGCGATGACGGGACAGCGCCTGGCCCAGCTGGTCCACCGCCGGGGCCGGGTCGCCGTCCACCAGCCTGGCCCGGCCCAGCTGCGTCAGCGCCCAGGCCTCGCCGCGGCCGTCGCCGGTGCGGCCGTACAGGTCGAGAGCCGCACGCAGCGCCGATTCGGCCCGCGCGACATCGCCCATCCGCAGGCACACCTGGCCCAGCTGGAAGTGCGTCCACGCCTCGCCGTGCAGCGACTCGCCCTCCCGGTGCAGCGTCAGCGCCGTCGCCAGCAGCGTCAGCGCCTCCGCGAGATTGGCCCGGTCGCGCTCGACCGCGGCCAGCGCGTGCAGCGACCACGCCCGGTCCTCGGCCTGCTCGTCGGACGACTGCAGCTCGATCGCCTCGTGCAGCTTCGCCGCGGCCTCGGTCAGATTGCCCTGGTGGTGCAGGGTGATGCCGAGGGAGCAGAGAGCGAGCGCGGTGCCCGAATCGTTCTGCGCCTCGCGGTAGAGGCCGACGACGGACGACAGTGTCGTACGGGCCTTGTCGAGCTCGCCGAGCTGGCGGGCCGCGATGCCGGTACGCCACCGAACGGAGCGCTCCAGCAGGCCCTGGTCCACCGCCTGCGACAGCTCACTGATCTCACCGAGCCGGTACAGGTCGCCGCGCAGCAGGCAGTAGTCGCACAGCGCGCCCAGCAGATTGAGCACCGTCTGCTGGTTCACACCCTCCGCGTGCCGCAGCGCAGAGGTGATGAAGCTCGACTCGTCGTCCAGCCAGCGCAGCGCCGCGTCCAGCGAGGCGAATCCGTGCGCCCCGAACTGGCCCGCGCGCGTGGACATCTTGCCGTCCACCATGCGGATCACCGCCCCGGCCAGGTCCGCGTAGTTCTGGATGAGCCGCTCCTGCGCGGCCGCACGCTCCGCGGCCTTCTCCTCGTCCAGGAGACGGGCCCGGGCGAAGGACCGTACGACGTCGTGCAGCCGGTAGCGGCTGGCCCGCACATGGTCGATCAGCCCCGCGCCGGCCAGGCCGGTGAGCAGCCGCTGCGACTCCTGCTCGTCCGTGGCCAGCAGCGCCGCCGCCGCGGCCGCCCCCAGTGACGCCCGCCCGGCCAGCGCGAGCCGGCGCAGCAGCCGCCGCGCCTGCTCGGACTGGTCGGTGTAGCGCAACCACAGCGCCCGTTCGACCGGGCCCACCGGACCGTACGCGCCGAGATCGGCCGCCAGCTGTTGCGTGGTCCGCGGGCCCAGCGAGGAGCCGGCGATACGCAGCGCGAGCGGCAGTCCGCCGCACAATTCCCGTACCTCGTCGGCCGACTGTGCGTCGTACGGGCCGGACAGGGGCTCCTCGGCCGAGGCCCGCAGCAGTTCCTCCGCGCCCGCCGGGTCCAGCGCGTCGACCGGCAGTTGGTGCACCCACACCGGAATGTCCGCCGGCAGATCGAGCCGCTCACGCGCGGTCACCAGCACCAGGCTGTCCGAGCGCTCCGGCACCAGGGTGCGTACCTGCTCCGGGTCGCTCGCGTCGTCCAGCACCACCGTCACCGGAAGCCCGGTCAGATGCTGGTGGTACAACTCGCCCAGCCGCCGCACCTGCTGCTCGGCCGACGAACGCTCCCGGAACAGCAATTGCTCGCGCGGCGCCCCCAGCCGGTTCAGCAGATGCAGCAGCGCATCGCGCGTAGAGAGCGGATGCTCGCTGTCACCGCGCAGATCGACCACGCACGCGCCCCGGAACTGATCCTTGAGATGGTGCGAGGCCCGCACCGCGAGGGTCGTGCGCCCCGATCCCGGCGCGCCGTACAGCACCACGACCGTCGGCCTGGTCTCCGTCGACGCGCGCGCGGCGTGCACCCACTGCGAGATCTGCGCCATCGCCTCCCGACGGCCCGCGAACGGCCCTCCGCCATGGCCTCCGGCATGGGAGGTACCCCCACCGAGCTCAGGCAGATGCCCGAAGGACTGCTCCAGCACCGACCGCCTGCGCGCCGCCGCGCTCCGGTCCGCGCCGCGCAGCTGCGGCGCCGCGGTGGTCTTCTTCGCGGTACGGGTGGAGGAGGCGAGCATCCGCTGCTGGTCCAGGAACGGGCGGATGCCCCGTACCTCCAGCGCCGTCAGCCACTGCAACCGCAGCTGCTCGGTCCCGCCCGGCTGCCCCAGCGCCCCGGCTCTGCGGTGCGCGGCAGGCCAGTGCGAGGCGGTCACCTTGGCGACGGTGGTCGCAGCCCCGGCGACGGCGACGACAGCCCCGGCGCCCAGCGCGGTTCCCGTCGCCGTCCCCAGCGCGATGTCCGCCCCGATCGCCGCGGCCGTGGCAACGGCCGTGATCAGTACGGCAGTTGAGATGTTCTGCCGGCTGAACTGCGAGGACAGGGGCTGCTGCCCGGCCTCCGCCTCCACAAGCGCCTGCTCGTACGCGGCGTACTCCTCGCCCGCGTTCGCCGCCATGCTGTCCAGGGCGGCCCGTGCGCGTGCCATCAGCACGCCCGAGTCCGACCGCCCGCCCGAACGCCGTACCTCTTCCTCGACGGCGCGTTCCAACAGCCGCTCGGCTTCCGCCCGATGGCTGTCCCGCATAAGGGTCCCCCTCCGAGTGCCTTCCGGTTCTGCTCCGGTTCCGGTCCGGTCCCGGGTTCCGGTTCCGGTCCGGCGACAAGTGTCCTGCGTACGGCGCGTCAGCGCGAGAGAGTCTGACGATCATCCGTACCTGAGAGAGGATGGGAGTTATGCCGAACCGCCTCGCCCATGAGACTTCCCCCTACCTCCTCCAGCACGCCGACAACCCGGTCGACTGGTGGCCGTGGTCGGGCGAGGCCTTCGAGGAGGCCCGCAGGCGCGGGGTACCCGTGCTGCTCAGTGTCGGCTATTCGAGTTGCCACTGGTGTCATGTTCTGGCGGTCGAAAGTTTTGAGGATGAACAAACTGCCGCCTTCATGAACGAGCACTTCGTCAACATCAAGGTCGACCGCGAGGAGCGGCCCGACGTCGACGCCGTCTATATGGAAGCCGTGCAGGCCGCCACCGGGCAGGGTGGCTGGCCCATGACCGTCTTCCTCACCGCGGACGGCGAGCCCTTCTACTTCGGTACGTACTTCCCGCCCGAGCCCCGGCACGGGATGCCGTCCTTCCGGCAGGTCCTCGAAGGCGTCACCGCCGCCTGGGCCGACCGTCGGGACGAGGTCAGCGAGGTCGCGGGGAAGATCGTCCGGGATCTGGCCGGGCGCTCGCTCGCGTACGGCGGAGAGGGCGTGCCGGGCGAGGAGGAGCTGGCGCAGGCGCTGCTCGGGCTGACCAGGGAGTACGACGAGCGGCACGGTGGCTTCGGCGGCGCGCCCAAGTTCCCGCCGTCGATGGTCGTCGAGTTCCTGCTGCGGCACTACGCCAGGACCGGGGCCGAGGGCGCCCTCGAGATGGCCTCGCGGACGTGTGGGGCGATGGCCCGCGGCGGGATCTACGACCAGCTCGGCGGCGGTTTCGCGCGGTACTCGGTGGACCGCGAGTGGGTGCTGCCGCACTTCGAGAAGATGCTCTACGACAATGCCCTCCTGTGCCGGGTGTACGCGCATCTGTGGCGGGCGACCGGTTCGGAGCTGGCCCGGCGGGTGGCGCTGGAGACCGCGGACTTCATGGTGCGGGAGCTGCGCACGGCCGAGGGCGGGTTCGCCTCGGCGCTCGACGCGGACAGTGATGTCGCAGACGGTAGCGGCAAGCATGTCGAGGGCGCGTTCTACGTGTGGACGCCGGAGCAGCTGCGCGAGGTTTTGGGCGACGAGGACGGGCGGCGGGCCGCCGAGCTCTTCGCCGTGACGGAGGAAGGCACTTTCGAGGAGGGCGCGTCCGTTCTCCAACTCCCGGACGGGGAGGTGGAGTCGTCGATCAAGGAGCGGCTGCTCGAGGCGCGGGCGCGGCGGCCGCGGCCCGGGCGGGACGACAAGGTGGTGGCCGCCTGGAACGGTCTTGCGATCGCGGCGCTCGCTGAGGTCGGCGCGTACTTCGACCGGCCGGATCTTGTCGAGCGGGCAACCGAGGCCGCCGATCTGCTGGTGCGGCTGCACATGGACGACGCGGCTCGCCTCGCCCGTACGTCCAAGGACGGTCAAGTTGGCGCGAATTCGGGGGTGTTGGAGGACTACGCGGATGTGGCGGAGGGTTTCCTGGCGCTTGCGGGCGTGACGGGTGAAGGCGTGTGGCTGGAATTCGCGGGCTTTTTGCTGGACATCGTCCTCGACCAGTTCGTGGCCGAGGGCGGGGCGCTGTACGACACCGCGCACGACGCCGAGCAGCTGATTCGCCGCCCCCAGGACCCGACGGACAGCGCGACGCCGTCCGGCTGGACCGCGGCGGCCGGCGCGCTGCTTTCGTATGCTGCTCAGACCGGCTCTCAGGCTCATCGCGCCGCCGCCGAGGGCGCGTTGGGCGTGGTGAAGGCGCTCGGGCCGCGGGCTCCGCGCTTCATCAGCTGGGGGCTAGCGGTCGCGGAGGCGCTGCTGGACGGGCCGCGCGAGGTGGCGGTGGTCGGCCCTCAGGACGACGCGGGGACGCGGGAGTTGCACCGTACGGCGCTGCTGGCGCAGGCTCCGGGTGCGGTGGTCGCGGTCGGCGAACCGGACGGCGAGGAGTTTCCGCTGCTCAGGGACCGTCCTTTGGTGGACGGCAGCGCCGCCGCGTACGTATGCAGGCACTTCGTCTGTGATGCCCCTACCGCAGACGCATCGTCACTTGCCCGAAAACTCGCCAATTGACGGCGGAACTCCAGTTTTTATCTGACAAGCACCGGACTTTAACGTTCCGCCTATAGGGTCCTCGGAACGAGGAGTAGCCGAGTGTGCGCACTGGGGAGTGCCGCACCGAGGCTGACAGGTGTGTCGCCGGCCAGGGGGGTCCTGCTGCCGGGGCGCAGGTCCAAGGGGGGACCTTTCGGTGCTCATATCGGTGTTCGTTGTTGCCATTTCCGTGGCGCTGTTCTGGATGGCGGCGTTCACGCTGTGGTGGCAGATGCATGCCTGGCGTACGCCCGAGATACTCGCGGCGACCCGGTTCGACCGGCCCGACGGCGGCGTCGGGCTCTCCTTCTCCCTGCTTCTGCCGGCCCGCCACGAGCAGGCCGTGCTGGAGCACACCATCGAGCGGCTGCTTCAGTCCAGCCACTCCAACTTCGAAATCATCGTGATCGTCGGCCACGACGACCCGGAGACCGCGGCGGTTGCCGAACGTTCGGCCGCCCGTGACCCGTTGCGGGTGCGTGTCATCACCGACACGCACGAGGTGAAGAACAAGCCCAAGGCCCTCAACACCGCGCTGCCGCACTGCCGCGGCGACATCGTGGGCGTCTTCGACGCCGAGGACCAGGTCCACCCTGAGCTGCTCGCCCATGTCGACCACGCCTTCACCTCCACCGGCGCGGACGTCGTCCAGGGCGGCGTACAACTGATCAACTTCCACTCCAGCTGGTACAGCCTGCGCAACTGCCTGGAGTACTTCTTCTGGTTCCGCAGCCGCCTCCATCTGCACGCGCAGAAGGGCTTCATCCCGCTCGGCGGCAACACCGTCTTCGTCCGCACGGCTGTGCTGCGCGAGGCGGACGGCTGGGACCCCAACTGCCTCGCCGAGGACTGCGACCTGGGCGTCCGGCTCTCGTCCGTCGGCAAGAAGGTCGTCGTCGCGTACGACAGCGACATGGTCACCCGCGAGGAGACCCCCGGCACGCTGATGAGCCTGCTCAAGCAGCGCACCCGCTGGAACCAGGGCTTCTTGCAGGTCTACCGGAAGAAGGACTGGAAGCAGCTCCCGGGCTTCGGGCAGCGGTGGCTCGCCCGCTACACCCTGATGACGCCCTTTCTGCAGGCATTCTCCGGCGTGATCATCCCGCTCAACGTGGCCATCGCGCTCTTCCTCGACGTCCCTGTCGGGGTCGCCATCGTGACCTTCCTGCCGCTGATCACGGCCATGGTCACCTTTGTCTTCGAGATCGTCGGGCTGCACGACTTCGGCAAGCAGTACGGCCTTCGCGTCCGCTTCGTCCACTACCTCAAGCTCATCGTCGGCGGCCCCTTCTACCAGGTACTCCTGGCCGGCGCCGCGATACGCGCCGTCTGGCGGGAGCAGCGGGGACGCAACGAGTGGGAGCTGACCAGCCATGTCGGCGCGCATCTCACCGAGACCCGAGAGGAAGTCCACCGGTGACCACAACTCTGCCTCCCGCTCCTGACACCGCCACTGCGCCCGCTGCGACGAAGCCCCGGCCGACGGTGCCCGTCCATGTGCGGCCCGTCATACGTTTTCGCAGCTCGCGGCCCGATCTGCTGCTGTGCTTCGGGCTGCTGGCCGTGATCCTGCTCGTCCAGGGCTGGAACATCACGCACTTCCCGACCCTCAGCGACGACGAAGGCACCTATCTCGCCCAGGCCTGGGCGGTCCAGCAGGGCGACGGGCTCGCGCACTACACGTACTGGTACGACCATCCGCCGCTCGGCTGGGTCCAGATAGCCGCGCTCACCTGGCTGCCGTCGCTGATCGCGCCCGAGACGATGACCGTGGCGACGATGCGGTTCGCGATGCTGCTGGTCAGCGCGGCGTGCGCGGTGCTGTTGTACGTACTGGCGCGCCGGCTGTTCCTGCCTCGCTGGGCGGCCGCTCTCGCGATGCTCCTCTTCGGGCTCTCCCCGCTCTCCGTGGTCCTGCAGCGCGAGATCTTCCTGGACAACATCGCGGTGATGTGGATGCTGCTGGCGTTCTGTCTGGCGGCGTCACCCAGTCGCCATCTGTGGCACCACTTCGCCGCCGGACTTGCGGCCGCGACCTCCGTGCTCACCAAAGAGACGATGCTGGTGGTGCTGCCCGCGCTGCTTGTGACGATGTGGCGGCACAGTCACCGTGACACCCGTAAGTACGCGGTGACGGGTGCGGTCACCGCATGTGCGCTGATCGGGCTCGCGTATCCGCTCTTCGCGCTGCTCAACAATGAGCTGTTCCCCGGGCCCGGCCATGTGTCGCTGATCGACGGGATCACGTACCAGATGGGCCGCGAGGGCTCGGGCTCCATCTTCGATTCGGGCTCCGGCTCGCACGGCGTCTTCACGTCCTGGCTGTACTACGACCGGGTGCTGCCGCTCGGCGGACTCGCCGGCGCGGCCCTGCTGCTGGTGACCCTGCGCTGGTCGGTGACGGCACGGGCGCTGGCCGGACCGGCGCTGGCGGTGGCGATCCTCGCGGTTGTCGCGATGCGGCCCTCCGGCTATCTGCCCGCGATGTACGTCATCCAGGCGCTGCCGTTCCTGGCACTGGTGCTGGCGGGCGGCGCGGCGAGCGTCGCTCACGCCGTGCTCAGACGTCCGGTGGATCGTCCCGCAGCGCCCATTCAGGCTCGTCCGCGTTTGAGGGGCGGGGTCCCGGGCGGAGCCCCGGACCAGGGCCCGCAGTCGCGGTCACGGCTGGGGATCGGCGTACGCCACGTCGTGGCCGGGCTCCTCGCGCTCGCCGCGGCCGCGTACGTCGTGCCGAGCTGGTACGACGGAAACCGCGACGCCCTCACCGTCGACGCCAACGCCCCCTACCGCGCGGCCGCTTCCTGGATGCAGAACGAGGTCGCCGACCCCGCCTCCACCCGGGTCCTGGTGGACGACGCGCTCTGGCTGGACCTCGTGCACGACGGGTTCGAGCCAGGCACCGGCGCGATCTGGTTCTACAAGGCCGACCTGGACCCCGCGGTGACGAAGACGATGCCGCGCGGCTGGCGGGACCTCGACTATGTCGTCTCGTCGCCGACCGTCCGGCGCGACGCCGTCGACCTGCCCAACGTCAAGGCGGCGCTTGAACATTCGAAGCCCGTCGCCGTCTTCGGCGACGGCGAGGACCGGATCGAGATCCGCCGGATCACCGGAGGCGAGCGATGACCACCACACCCCGTGCGGGCGCCGAGGAACTCGGCGATCCGGAGCTCAGCGCCGCCCAGCTCGCCGAGCCCGGCGCAGTCACCGTCATCATCCCGACCTTCAACGAGTCGGAGAATGTACGGGAGTTGCTCCACCGGCTCACCGAGTCCGTGCCGTCCCGGCTGCCCTGCGAGGTCGTCTTCGTCGACGACTCCACGGACGACACCCCTGATGTGATCCGCAGCGCCGCGCAGGACTGCCCGTTCCCGGTCGCCGTACTGCACCGCGACGTCCCGACCGGCGGGCTCGGCGGCGCGGTCGTCGAAGGTCTGAAGGGCGCGGGCTCCGACTGGATCGTCGTCATGGACGCCGACCTCCAGCACCCGCCCGCGCTCGTGCCGGAACTCGTCGCGGCGGGGGAGCGGGCGGGCGCCGATCTCGTCGTCGCCAGCCGCTACATCCGCGGCGGCAGCCGCGCGGGCCTCGCCGGCGGCTACCGTATCGCCGTCTCGCGCGGGGCGACCTGGCTGACGAAGTCGCTCTTCCCGCGCCGGCTGCGCGGCATCAGCGACCCGATGAGCGGCTTCTTCGCGATCCGGCGCAGCGCGGTTACGGCCGAGGCGCTGAAGCCGCTCGGCTACAAGATCCTGCTGGAGCTGGCGGTGCGCTGCCGTCCCGAGACGGTGGCCGAGGTGCCGTTCGTGTTCCAGGACAGGTTCGCCGGCGAGTCCAAGTCGACGGCGAAGGAAGGGATGCGCTTCCTCGGGCATCTCGTCGCGCTGCGTACGGCATCGTCGGCGGCCCGGATGGTGGCCTTCGGCTTGATCGGCCTCACCGGCTTCGTGCCGAACCTGCTCGGGCTGCATGTCCTGACCGCGGCCGGAATGCACTATCTGCCCGCCGAGATCGTCGCGAACCAGTTCGGCGTGATCTGGAACTTTCTCCTCATCGAGGTGCTGCTGTTCCGGGACCGCCGCATGCACCGGCACTGGGCGGACCGGGTTGGCCGGTTCGCCCTGCTCGCCAACGCCGATCTGCTGCTGCGCATCCCGCTGATCGCACTGTTCGTGGGCCTGCTGGAGCTGGCGGTGCTGCCCGCCACCACGCTGGCGCTGCTGACCACGTTCGTCCTGCGGTTCGCGGCGACGGAGGCGCTTGTCTATCTGCCGCGCGGCGCCGGTCGCCACCGGGGCGCGGGAGAAGGCGACAGCAGTCGAGGGAGCCGTAAGGAAAGGACCGTGTAATGCCTGACGAGTCACCTACCTCCGGGCCATGTGAGCCCGGGACCCGCGCGTCCGAACCGCGCGTCCCGCGCATCCGCGCGCCGCGCGGGATGCGAGCGTTGCGCACCGCGCTGCGAAGCGCGAGACGTCGCACCGCGCCGCAGGGCGAGAGACTTCGCACCGCGCCGCAGGGCGGACGACGCCGCACAGCGATGCGAGCCGGAAGACGCCGCACCGCGCTGCTCGCCGTCGTAGCGCTCACCGCGGGGCTGCTGATAACCGCCCCGCAGCAGGCTTCCGCCGGCCCGCCCAACCTGATCACCAATCCGGGCTTCGAGTCCGCCGGCCTCGCGGACATGCCCGCCTGCTGGGAGAAGTCCGGCTGGGGGGACAACGACTTCACCTTCGAGACCGTCGCCGACGCCCACTCGGGCAGCAAGGCCATGAAGGTCTCGCTGAGCCGCCGGGTCGACGGCGACCGCAAGGCCCTGATCACCGAGGACGCGGTCTGCGCGCCCCTGGTGAAGCCGGAGAGCCAGTACGACCTCTCCCTCTGGTACAAGAGCACCACCCCCGACACCGCCGTCACGCTCTTCCGGCACGACGTGACGGGCGGCTGGCAGTACTGGACGGATCTCAAGACCCTCCCCATGAGCGCCGGTTACGAGCGGGTGGAGGTCCGCACCCCCGCCGTCCCGCCCGGCACCGACCGGATCACCTGGGGCGTGTCGGTGTACGGAACGGGCTCGGTCACCACCGACGACTACGTCATGGAGGAAGTGACCGTCCCCGCCCCCGACCCCGTCTGCACGGGGACGCCCGAGGAGTGCGCCAAGGGCCGCTGGGACGTCCTGCCGGTCCAGAACCCGGTGCGCTCCATGCACTCCGTGGTTCTGCACAACGGGAAGGTCCTCGTCATCGCGGGCTCCGGCAACGACGAGGCGCTGTTCGAGGCGGGCACCTTCACCTCCGCCGTCTATGACCCGGTGACCGGCAACTTCCGGACCATCCCCACTCCCGTGGACATGTTCTGCGCCGGCCATGTGCAGCTCCAGGACGGCAAGGTCCTGGTGATGAGCGGCAACAAGGGCTATCCGTCGGCCGACGGCACGATCGGCTACCAGGGGCTGAAGGACTCGTACATCTTCGACCCGGCGACCGAGACGTACACGAAGACGAACGACATGAACGGCGGCCACTGGTATCCGTCGGCGACGATCCTCGGCAACGGTGACGTCATCTCCTTCGGCGGTCTGAAGGAGGACTCGACGGGCAATGTGACGGCCGAGAAGTTCTCCGCGGCGCAGAACAAGTGGCTGCCGATGAACGAGGTCAACCAGACCTGGTCGTACTGGGGTCTGTATCCGTCGATGATCCTGATGCAGGACGGCCGGCTCTTCTACTCCGGCAGCCATGTCTTCGGCAACGGCACACAGGGCTCCGGCGCATCCATCTACGACTACACCGCCAACACCATCACCGATGTGCCCGGTCTGCAGAACAAGGACCAGCGGGACGAGTCGGCGAGCGTGCTGCTGCCGCCCGCCCAGGATCAGCGGGTGCTGACGATCGGCGGCGGCAACAACGAGACCAACCCGGCCGCCAACCGCCTCACCGACATCATCGACCTCAAGGACCCCAACCCGGGCTATGCGCACGGCCCGTTGCTGCCGCAGGGCCAGGTCGACCAGGGTCAGGGCAAGCGGCCGCAGACCGGCGCCGAGGGCAAGATGTTCGTCTCGGCCGTGCTGCTGCCCGACGGGAAGGTCTTCGAGACGGGGGGCGGGCTGCACGACCGGGCCGACCCGGTGTACGAGGCGTCCTTCTTCGACCCGGTGACCAATACGTACGAGGAGGGTCTTGCGACGGACCCGATCCCGCGGACGTACCACTCCTCGGCCTTTCTGCTGCCGGACGGGCGGGTGATGGCGGTGGGCGACAACCCGGGCAACGGCACGTACAACCACAATGTGTCGATCTACACGCCGCCGTATCTGCTCAAGGGCGCCCGGCCGGAGATCACTTCGGTGATCGACGGGCAGTGGACGTACGGGGACACCCAGCGGATCACGGTCGACCGGCCCATCGCCAAGGCGGAGTTGATCCGCCCGGCAGCGGTCACGCACTCCTCCGACCCCAACCAGCGGTTCCTGGACCTGCCGATGACGGTGGACGGCAACAACATCGACCTCAATGTCACCAGCAACCCCAATATGGCGCCACCCGGCTGGTACATGCTCTTCGCGGTCGATGCCAACGGAGTTCCGTCGGTGGCCGAGTGGGTGCATCTCGGGGGTCCTGCGGCGATGGCGGCCGACGCGCCGTCCGCGCATGTCCACGATTTCGCGGACGCTCCGGCGAAGGCGCCGAAGAAGGCGCTGAAGAAGCGGAGTTCGGCGCCGGTGAGCCCGGTGATCGCGGGCTGCGACCGGCACTACGGCGCGGCGGGGGTCTGTGTCCCCACGGTGTTCCCACGTGAGGTGAGGGCGACGACGGCGGCCCGGTGCGGGTGGCTGACGGCGCACGAGTACGGACGGCTGAAGGTGAACGGGAAGGACGACCCCTTGCGGCTCGACCCGAACAGGGACGGCGTGGCGTGCGGAAAGGGGGACGTGGCGAGGTAGCGCCGGGCGTACGCCCTTCGTGCGTGGGGCGCGGGATCCGGGGCGCAGCCCCGGGTCAGAGTCTCAGCCCGCCCCGCATCGTCGTCAGCGCGCGGTCCACCAGCTCGACCGGATCGTCCTGGTGGTCCCGCGCCGCCCAGTACAGCATCACCTCGCGCAGCGCCCCGAGTACCGCCCCCGTGAAGACCCGTACGTCCAGGTCGTCATGGTCCCGGCCGGTGCGGTCGGCGAGTGCGCGGACCAGCAACTCGGACGTGGAGGCCATGGTCTCGGTCATCCTGGCCCGGATCGCCGGGACCTCCACCATCAGCTTGGTGCGCTGAACGGCCTCCTCGCGCTCGTCCCCGACGAAGGCGAGGAGGCTGTCCGTCATCACATGCCGGACCGAGTCCAGCGGGTCCTCGTCGGCCGGCCGCGCCCGCAGTTCCGCTTCCATGGCCGGGCCGAACTCGTCGGTGAGGACGATGTCTTCCTTGGTCGGGAAGTAGCGGAAGACCGTGGACGGGGAGACCTCCGCGGCTTGAGCGATCTGCTCGATGGTGGTCGCGTCGTACCCCTGCGCCGAGACGAGCCGGTAGGCCGCCCGGCGGATCGCGATCCGCTTCCTGAGCTTCTTGCGCTCACGCAGGCTGAGCTGTGGCTGCGCATCGGCGAGGGCATCCCGCGAGGGGGTACGTGTGGTGGCGGCCATGTCCGTCATTGTCCTGTATCGACGTGGCAGCCCCACCGGGAGTCGATGCCGAATGACAGCGACGCTCAGGATTACGAGTGCTGGTAGGCGACCAGTGAGATGCCCACGTAATGCACGATGAACGCCGCGAGCGTGAGGGAGTGGAAGACCTCGTGGAAGCCGAACCACCGCGGTGACGGGTTCGGTCGCTTGATCCCGTAGACCACGCCGCCCGCGCTGTAGAGCAGCCCGCCGACGATCACAAGGACGAGCACAGCGATCCCGCCGGTGCGCATGAAGTCGGGCAGGAAGAAGACCGCCGCCCAGCCCATCGCGATGTAGCAGGGCGTGTAGAGCCAGCGCGGGGCGCCGACCCAGAAGACCCGGAACGCGATGCCCGCCACGGCTGCCGCCCAGACAGCCCACAGCAGGGTCCGGCCGGAGGAATCGGGCAGAAGGAGCATCGTCAGCGGGGTGTACGTGCCGGCGATGATGAGGAAAATATTGGCGTGGTCGAGTCTGCGCAGTACGGCTTCGCCGCGCGGCCCCCAGTTGCCGCGGTGGTAGAGCGCGCTCACGCCGAAAAGCAGGCACGCGGTGAAGCCGTAGATCGCGCAGGCCACCCGGGCGCGGGAGGAGTCGGCGAGCGCCGTGAGCACCACTCCCGCGATCAGGACGGCGGGAAACATCCCGGCGTGCAGCCAGCCGCGCAGCTTCGGTTTCACAGGGGGTGGCTCTATCTCGGTCACTCCGGGCGCGGCGGCAGAAGTCATGACGAGGATGTTACCTACGCAACCGTAGGTAACGGATACGTCCACGCCACCTCGCCACGCCCCTTCTGCGGCCTGGCCGAGCGGCCTTCTGGCACCGGGGCGGGCATGGAGTGGCGATGCTCACGTGAGTGGTCCTCTGGACATATGCGCATACTGCACGGATGATCAGATGAGTGCGGTCGGCACCGGATGAGCGGGCTACGAAGCATCCGGGTCGCAGCCCCCACGGGGCAACAACCTTCAGACCCCTCACTTAGGAGCGATCGTGGCGCGCGACATCGCGGCTCCCAGCACCGTCCCCACCAATCACCAGGAGCTCGTCTCCTGGGTCGACGAGATCGCAGCAATCACGCAGCCGGACAGCGTCGTCTGGTGTGACGGATCCGAAGCCGAGTACGAGCGCCTGTGTGAGGAGCTCGTCGCCAAGGGCACCTTCAAAAAACTGGACCCGATCAAGCGCCCGAACTCCTACTACGCCGCGTCCGACCCGAGCGACGTCGCGCGCGTCGAGGACCGCACCTTCATCTGCTCCGAGAAGGAGGAGGACGCGGGCCCGACGAACCACTGGAAGGCCCCGGCCGAGATGAAGGACATCTTCGCCGGCGAGGAGGGCATCTTCCGCGGCTCGATGCGTGGCCGGACCATGTACGTCGTCCCGTTCTGCATGGGTCCGCTCGGCTCGCCGCTGTCCGCCATCGGCGTCGAGATCACCGACTCCGCCTACGTCGCCGTCTCCATGCGCACGATGACCCGGATGGGACAGCCCGTCCTTGAGGAGCTCGGCTCCGACGGCTTCTTCGTCAAGGCCGTGCACACCCTCGGCGCCCCGCTGGAGCAGGGCCAGGAGGACGTTTCCTGGCCCTGCAACTCCACCAAGTACATCTCGCACTTCCCCGAGACCCGCGAGATCTGGTCGTACGGATCGGGCTACGGCGGCAACGCCCTGCTCGGCAAGAAGTGCTACGCGCTGCGCATCGCGTCCGTCATGGCCCGCGACGAGGGCTGGCTCGCCGAGCACATGCTGATCCTCAAGCTCACCCCGCCGCAGGGCGAGTCCAAGTACGTCGCCGCCGCCTTCCCGAGTGCCTGCGGCAAGACCAACCTCGCCATGCTGGAGCCCACCATCTCCGGCTGGACCGTGGAGACCATCGGCGACGACATCGCCTGGATGCGGTTCGGCGAGGACGGCCAGCTGTACGCGATCAACCCCGAGGCCGGTTTCTTCGGCGTCGCGCCCGGCACCGGTGAGCACACCAACGCCAACGCCATGAAGACCCTGTGGGGCAACGCCGTCTTCACCAATGTCGCGCTCACCGACGACAACGACATCTGGTGGGAGGGCATGACCGAGGAAGCCCCGGCCCACCTCACGGACTGGAAGGGCAACGACTGGACGCCCGCGTCCGGGACCCCGGCGGCCCACCCCAACGCCCGCTTCACCGTGCCCGCCTCGCAGTGCCCGATCGCCGCGCCCGAGTGGGAGGACCCCAAGGGCGTGCCGATCTCGGCGATCCTCTTCGGCGGCCGCCGCGCCAGCGCCGTACCGCTGGTGACGGAGTCCTTCAACTGGCAGCACGGCGTCTTCCTCGGCGCGAACGTCGCGTCCGAGAAGACCGCCGCGGCCGAGGGCAAGGTCGGCGAGCTGCGCCGCGACCCGTTCGCGATGCTGCCGTTCTGCGGCTACAACATGGGCGACTACATGGCCCACTGGATCAAGGTCGGACAGCAGGCCGACGCCTCGAAGCTGCCGAAGATCTACTACGTGAACTGGTTCCGCAAGAACGACGCGGGCAAGTTCGTCTGGCCGGGCTTCGGCGAGAACAGCCGCGTGCTCAAGTGGATCGTGGAGCGCCTGGCGGGCAAGGCCGAGGGCGTCGAGACGCCGATCGGCATCCTGCCGACGCGCGAGGCCCTCGACACGGACGGCCTCGACCTGGCCGCCGAGGACCTCGACTTCCTGCTCAAGGTCGACAAGGAGGTCTGGCGCGAGGAGGCCGCACTGGTCCCCGAGCACCTCAACACCTTCGGCGACCACACCCCCAAGGAGCTGTGGGACGAGTACCGCGCGCTGGTCGCACGGCTCGGCTGACGCTCGTCCTGAATCGTCGCGGCGGACCAACCCGACATCCGCCCTGACCTGTGGGGTCACCCAGGTCCGCCGCGTCCCGGCCCCCGGAGCCCCCTCACGGCTCCGGGGGCCGGACCCTTTTCCGCGACGGAATGCTCGCGGAATTCAACATTCCACGCGGAGTCGGATGCGTGGCAGATGAAAGGAGGATTCCCGTAGGCGCCCGGAATCAGCCATTCACCCCCACGAGTTGGCCCACGTCGGCTGCTCCGCGCCGGAATACATAGGCACTGCACATGGATTTCTGGACCACAACTCTGTTGTCGGCCAATGGGCGTTTGCGGGCCGTCCTCGGCGCATGACTCTTGTCACAAGCGACCCGCCCGTTCGTGAAAGTAAGCTCTCCAGGCTTATGTGAAGGTCATGTATGGACTGGGGTGGGGTTGTGAGTGTTGAGGATGTGGTGCCGTGCGCGCCACCCGAAGGCGATTCGTTTGTTTCGGTCGGTGCCGGCCAGGGAGAAGGCACCGACACTATTCGGCGCGAGCCGACGGCCGCGGGCTTATGGGGAAAGAACTACCGAGTCGGATACTCGATCGCCTGGCTGGCCGTTCTCGGCTTTCTCATCACGGCTGCCGTAGCGTTCTTCGGTCCCTCGGCCGCGTCGGCCGCGGGCACCTGCGGTGGGGGCGAGTCCGACTACAACGGCGACGGCCTGCGGGACACGGCGATCGCCGATCCGGATGCCACGGTCGGTACCAAGGCCGGGTCCGGAGCGGTCACGGTGGTCTACGGCGGCACGACGGCCACAAGCGTGCAGATCCAGCAGGATCTGGCCTGGGTGCCGGGAGATGCCGAGGGCAAAGCTCAGTTCGGCCGGTCGCTGACGCATGGCGACCTCAATGCGGACGGCTGCAGCGACCTGGTGGTCGGCGCACCGTACAAGGACGTCGGCACTGCCCGTGACTCGGGCTCCGTGTATGTGCTGTTCGGCGCTCCGGGCGGCCTGGGTACCGGTCCGGCCTCGGCGACGTACGACCAGACCGGGGTGACGGCATCTCAGGGCCCTGAAGCGGGAGACCTGTTCGGCTTCGCGCTGACCGGGGGTACCACGTCGACCGCCCTGCCGTTCCTGGTGATCGGCTCTCCGGGAGAGGACACCGCGGCGGGCGCGGACGCGGGAGTGATCCACTACCTCAGCGGCAAGCCGCCGGCGAACGTCGTCGTCTCCCAGGACAGCACCGGGGTGTGGGATGCCTCCGAGGCGAACGACCGTTTCGGTGCCTCGCTCGCATCGACGGACCGTTACTTCACGGTGGGCTCGCCGGGCGAGTCGATTCCCACCGCCGCATTCGCGGGCGCCATCCATGTCTTTCGACCGTCGCTGAACACCAGTGGCCTGCCCGACCCGGTATTCGGCCTCGGGCAGACCCCGGACGCGCCGGCCGGAACCGACAAGGACCTGTCGGCCGAGCCGTACGACCGCTTCGGCACCTCCCTTGCGATGGCCCCGCACCGGATCTCCTCGGAGGCCTCGGCGCTGGGCGCCGTACTCGCGGTGGGCGTCCCCGGCGAGGACATCGGCGCCGTCACCGACGCCGGTCGCGTCGCTCTGTACCGCGTCAACCCGGACAAGACGGTGACGCGGACCCTGGAGAACCTGAACCAGGGCGTCACCGAGATGGAAGGCGACCCCGCTGCGGGCGACTTCTTCGGCCAGCAAGTGGCCGTGGTCAACACGGCACCGACTCAGGTAGCCACGGCCGCCACGGTGAAGGTGGCCGTGGGCGTCCCCGGCAAGGAGGCCTCGGCCACGGCCGAGCACCTGGACAAGGGCGGCGTGCAGATCCTGCCCTTCGACGCCAACCCCGGCCCCACCGACGCCTGGCTCGACCCCGGCTGGGGCATCCCGGGCGTACCCGAGCACCAGATGTACGCCGGCACCAGCCTGGCCGCGACGCCGCAGTCACTGCTGGTCGGCGTCGTGAACCCGTCCGGTGACACACCGGGTTCGGTGTACGCCTTCGACTGGACGGTCGTCAGCGGCGGCGCCCCGACGCGCACCTTCGCACCCGGCCAGGACGGCCTGCCCGCCGACGGCACGGCATTCGGTGCGGTGGTCCGGTGATGGAGCGGAACAAGGGGAGACGCGGGGGAGTGTCCATGACCAGTTCAGGCATACGAGGTCGAAGAGGCCGCGCGGCGATCGTGACCGGCGCGCTGACGGCGGTGCTCGCCGCCGGTACGTACGCGCTGCCGGGCACTGCCGAGGACGCGGCAGCCGAAGCGGCCGACGCGTACACGAATGCTGTCACCGTGGCGGCCGAAACCGGTCAGGCGCAGACCGAGCAGGTGGCGCTGGCCGCAGCCAAGCGGACCGGCAAGAGGGTCGAGGTTTCGGGCCTTCGCCAGGAGCGCCGCGATGTGTTCGCCGACCCCAAGGGGACGTTCACCGCGCAGGAGTACACCCAGCCGGTCCGTACGCTCAAGCCCGGTGGCTGGGCGCCGGTCGACGACACGCTGGTCAAGCAGGCGGACGGCAGCCTTTCGCCGAAGGCCGCCACCGTCGGCCTGGAGTTCTCCGGTGGCGGCGACGGCCCGTTCGTCACGATGAGCCGAGCCGGCCGTGAGTACTCGCTGACCTGGCCGGGCGGCAAGCTGCCCGCCCCGAAGGTGGAGGGCAACACCGCCCGCTATGAGGAAGTGCTGCCGGGTGTGGACCTGGCCGTACGTGCCGAGATCGAAGGCTTCGGCCACTACTTCATCGTCAAGAACGCCGAAGCCGCGGCCAATCCGGAGCTGAACAGCATCGACCTCGGGCTCACCGCCAAGGGTCTGAAGATCGAGAAGGACCCCGGCGGCGGTATGCGCGCCGTTGACGCGGCGGTCGGCGGCACGGTCTTCGAGGCGGCCAAAGCCGTGATGTGGGACTCGGCCCCGAGCCCCTCCTCGGCGAAGGCCACCCAGCCGGCCAAGGACGCTGCCCAGTCGGCCGGTTCCGGAGCCCGCGCGACGGGAAGTACGGCTCGAACCGCGCCCGGTACCGCCGCGGGAACCGCGCCCGGAACCGCGCCCGGAACGGCGGCAGGAACCGCGGCCGGTAACGCCGCGGGACCCGTGGCGCCCAAGGCCGCCCTGCAAGCCGTGGACGGCGGCCGCAAGGCCTCAGTAGGCCTCGCAGTCTCCAAGAACCGCCTCACCCTGACCCCGGACACCAAGCTGCTGCGCGGCAAGGACACCGTCTACCCGGTCGTGGTCGACCCCATCCCGCGCACCATCCACCGCTCCGCGTGGACCGGTGTCATGTCCGGCATGCCGGGCGAGCAGGACTGGGCGTACTCGGGCAGCGCCGGCATGGGCAAGTGTCCGATCAACTACAACCCGACCACCTGCGCCGGCATCGGCGTTCGGCGTCTGCTCTACACCTTCCCGCTGTCCGCGTACCGCGGGAAGCAGATCCTCAGCGCCCAGTTCTCGGCCCGCGTGGAGTTCGTGTACTGGGCCGACGCCAAGGCCGAACCCGTCGACCTCTACCGCATCGGCGGCAAGAACTACACGGTCACCAAGTCCAGCAGCTGGGGCAATACCAAGGACGACTGGTCGGACTACCTGGCCACGATGGACACGAAGATCTCACCCACGACCTGCAAGGGCAGCGCCAACCTCAACATCAAGAACGGCGAACTGCTCAATGAGGTCAAGGCGGCCACGGCCGACAGCTGGTCCAGCATGTCCCTCGGCCTACGGGCCAAGGACGAGTCCGACTACCCGGGCTGGAAGCGGATCTGCGGCAACACCTTCCTGAAGATCGAGTACAACACCCCGCCCCGGCAGGTCGACTACAAGCTGATGTCGACCAACCCCGGCGGCCCGTGCAACTGGGACCCCGCGACCCGCAAGTACACCGATGTACTGCCGCAGCTGCGCGCCGAGGCGCGCGACCCGGACCACGGCTCCGCGTACGCGGACCAGGTGAAGATGCAGTTCCAGGTGTTCTACAACGACGCCAACGGTGCTGAGCAGAACTACCTCGCGGAGACCGGCTACAAGTCGCCGAACGCGGGCACTGTGTTCACCCACACCGTGACCCAGCCCGCCGGCAAACCCAAGATCCCCGCGAGCACCCTGATCAGCTGGCAGGCCCGGGCCTTCGACGGTGACGCCTGGGGCCCGTGGAGTTCCGACGGCACCCCGCAGCGCTGTGCCATCATGCGCGACGCGGCCCGGCCGAAGGCTCCCACGGTCACCTCGCCCGAGTACCCGGACGACGACATGTGGCACCACGGCATCGGTACGGTCGGCAAGTTCACGTTCGCCGCGTTCGACAAGGACGTGAAGGAGTACCGGTACGTATTCGACGGCGAGGCCAGGAAGACGGTCACCGTCACCGCGGGCGCACCGACCACCGTGACCTGGAATCCTCCCCGGGCCGGACGCCACTGGGTGACCGTCGAGGCCTATGACGGCGCCAACAACTCCAGCGTTCCCGCCCATCACGAGTTCCTGGTGACCGACGGCAAACAGGCCGCGGGCCAGTGGAATCTGGACGATCCGGCGGGCAGCGAACTGGCCCAGGACACCTCCGACAGCGGAAGCCACCCGGGCCGCCCGGGCACCGGAGTCACCTTCGCAGCCGAGGGACCGGGCGGGGTGGCCGACGGCGCCGCGCACTTCGACGGCACCAAGAACGCCTACCTCGACTCGTGGGGCACGGTGATGGACACCGGCCGGAGCTTCTCCGTCAGCGCCTGGGTCAAGCCCACGGCCCTGAACAGGGACATGGCCGTCGTCAGTCAGGACAGCACCGGTGAGCCGGGCTTCGTCCTCGGTTACGACGCCACGGACAAGGCATGGGCGTTTTCCACGCCCGACATGGACGTCGATGCCATGAGCACTTGGAAGGCGGTCGCCCCGGCGGCCACGTACCCGGTCAAGGCCAATGAGTGGGTGCTGCTCACCGGCGTCTTCGACGCCTATGGCGCAGCCGGTCCCGAACTGCGGCTCTACGTCAATGACAAGGAGGCGGCCAAGACCGCGCGCCACACGGCGTGGTCCTCGATCCGCAGTCTCCAGATCGGCCGTGTGCTGTCCAAAAGCGGCTACCGCGACAACTTCGAGGGCGACCTCGCGGAAGTACGCGCGTACGACCGGGTGCTGCCGCAGACCCAGATCGCTCAGCTGATCACGGTCAAGCCCCAGCGCAAGGGCTACTGGCCGCTGGAGGCCGTCGGCGCCGACAGCAACTCCGTCAATGTCCAGGCCGGCGGTCAGCCGCTGGCGCTGCACGGCGCGACCATCTACAAGCCCGCGGACGAGTTCGACGACGCGGCGCTGGTCGACGGCGGCAGCCTGGCCCTGGACGGCACCGACGACTGGGCCGGCACGGCCACCCCCGTGGTTACCGGAGCGGACAGTTACACCGTCGCCGTACGGGCCAAGCTCACCACCCCGGACGCGGAGAAGTCGCAGACAGTGCTCTCCCTGCCGGGCCGCAACGCGAACCGGATCACGGTGCGCTTCCAGGCCGCCACCAAGCAGTGGGAGCTCGCCCTGACCGATGCGGACAGTGATACGGCGAAGGTCACCACGGTGACCGATGCCGATGCCGTCCCCGGGTTCTCGCTGTCGGGCACCCATCTCGCCGTGGTCTACGACGCGGTCACCCACCAGGTGGATCTGTACGTCGACGGCCGGCCGGTCGCCACGGCGTCGGACGACGAAGAGCAATTCTTCGACCACACCACCTGGGCCTCCAGCGGTGGCCTCCAGGTCGGGCGCTCCGCGCTGGACGGCGGCAGCGAGTACTTCGCCGGCTCGATCGACGAGGTGCGTGTGTACGTGGGCGCGGCGGACGCGACCGCGGTCGGCCGGATGAACCAGCTGACCGGAGACCCGGACCTGTAGGGAACGCAGTTGGTGCCCGTGGGCGGCCGTCGGTGACCGACGGCCGCCCACGGGCAGCCACCGCCTGTCCGGCGGTCTCTTCCTTCCTCTTCCTCTTCCTTGTGGAGTTGACTGATGTCTTTACGTGGCAGATTGCTGGCCTCACGCATGCCCAGGCATGTGGTGGCCGCCACTGTCCTGGGCTTGGCCCTGTCTTTGTCGGCAGCTACCGCCCAGGCGATACCGGCGAAACCCGAGGGCGCCAAGCGGCCCGGTGTTCCCGGCAGTTCCGACCCGGCCGAGGGTAAGAACGCCAAGACCAAGCCCCGTCCTGCCGACCCGGCAAAGAAGGCGGCCGCCAGAACGCTGGACCCGGCGGCCTGGCCGCAGGCCGGCAGCACGGAGATCGCGCTCGCGGCACCTGTCGCGCCCGCGAAGGGCGCCAAGTCGGCCGTCGGCGGCGCCGAGCCGGCCGCAAGGGCCGGGGCGGCGAAGCCCGCCAAGTCCACCGTGGGCGGTCTTCCCGTGACGGTGACCCCGCCCGCGGCGCAGGGCAAGCGCGCCGCGGGCGCGGCCGCCACCCCGTCCGAGGTCAAGGTCACCTCGCTGGGCCACAAGGCCGCGGCGAAGTGGGGAAGCGCCGCGCTGCTCACCGTGGAGCGCTCCGACGGCGCCAAGGCGGCGGCCCCCGTCGGACTCTCCCTGGACTACGCCAAGTTCGCCGAGGGCGCGGGCGGCGGCTACGGCTCCCGGCTGCAGCTGATCGAGCTGCCCGCGTGTGCCGCGACGCAGGCGCCGGGCAGCAAGGGCTGCCCGGCGACGCCCAAGCGCATTCCCTTCAAGAACGACCCCGCCACCCGGTCCGTGACCGCGCAGGTCTCCGCGGCACCTGCCGCGGGCGCCCCGGCTGTCTTCGCGGTGGCGGCGGGCGACTCCTCCTCGAAGGGCGACTACAAGGCCACCAGTCTCGCGCCTTCGGCGAGCTGGTCGGTCGCGAACTCCTCTGGCGGGTTCTCCTGGAGCTACCCGCTGCGCTCAGTCCCGACGCCGGGTGGGCTGACGCCGGAAATGGCTCTCGGCTACTCCTCGCAGTCCGCGGACGGCCGTACGGCAGCCACCAACAACCAGGGCTCGTGGATCGGTGAGGGCTTCGGCTACGAGCCCGGTTACATCGAACGGCGCTACAAGTCCTGCGCCGACGACGGACAGAAGACGTCGGCCGAACAGTGCTGGGCTTTCGACAACGCCACGATCGTGCTCAACGGCATGTCCGGTGAGCTGATCCAGGACGACAAGACCAAGGAATGGCACCTCGCTTCAGAGAACGGAGCGGAGATCGCCAAGCTCACCGGCGCCGACAACGGTGACAACGACGGCGAGCACTGGAAGCTCACCACCACCGACGGAACCGAGTACTGGTTCGGGCTGAACAAGCTCCCCGGCTGGACCACGGGCAAGGAGACCACTACCTCCACCTGGACCTCCCCGGTCTTTGGCAACAACACCGGCGAGCCCTGCTACAACGCGACGTTCACCGGCGCGCACTGCAAGCAGGCCTGGCGGTGGAACCTCGACCACGTCAAGGACACCCACGGCAATGTGATGTCGTACTACTACGGGTCCGAGACCAACCGGTACGCCCTCAACGGCAAGACGGACGTCAACGGCACCGAGTACATCCGCGGCGGGTACCTCAAGCGGATCGACTACGGCCAGCGCGACGGCGGCGTCTACACCACCAAGGCACCCGCCCGCGTGGTCTTCAGGACGGCCGAGCGCTGCCTGCCCACAGATGCCTTCGACTGCGCCGAGTCCAAGTTCACCACCGCCAACGCGGCGCACTGGCCGGACACCCCCGTCGACCGCTTCTGCAAGGCCGCCACCAAGTGCACCGCGCCCCAGTCCTCCCAGACGTTCTGGACGACCAAGCGGCTGACCGGCATCACTACGCAGATGAGCTCCGGCACCGCCGCCGATGCCTATGCCGACGTCGATGCCTGGACGTTCACGAACACCTTCACCGACAACGGTGACGACACCAAGACCCTCTGGCTGAACAAGATCGACCATGAGGGCAAGGGCGGTGGCGGCAGCATCAAGATGCCCTCCGTCGAACTGCAGGGCGTGCACCTCAAGAACCGTGTCGCGAGCGACACGGACAACATCGACGCGATCCACCGCTTCCGCCTGGCCACCGTGCTGAGCGAGACCGGAGCCCAGCTCGACGTCACCTACGGACCGACCGAGTGCACCGCCTCCGCCCTGCCCAAGCCGGGAGAGTCGACGAAGCGCTGCTACCCGGTCGTATGGGCCCCGCCGGGGAGCATCGAGCCTCGTACGGACTGGTTCCACAAGTACGTCGTCGCCGAGATCACCGAGACCGACCGCACCGGCGGCGGTGACGATCTCGTCACCCGGTACGACTACCAGGGCAACGCAGGCTGGCGGAAGTCCGAGCCCGACGGAATGACCGAGGACAAGTTCCTCACCTGGAGCCAGTGGCACGGCTACGGCAAGGTCAAGGTCAGCGCCGGCAACGGCCAGTCCATGACGACCCGCATCGACTACACGTACCTGCAGGGACTCGACGGCGACAAGCTGCCAGGCGGTGGCGCCCGCTCCGAGGATGTCACCGACTCCACCGGTACCAGGTACACCGGCCACAAGGAGTACACCGGCTTCCAGATCGAGGCCCAGACCTACAACGGCACCAAGGTCGCGTCCAAGGCGATCACCGAGCCGTGGAAGCACGACACCGCGACCCAGACCAAGACGTGGGCCACCACCAAGGCGACCATCGTGCAGTCGGACATCTCGCGCGGCTACACCGCGCTGTCCGGCGGCGGCTGGCGCAGCACCAAGGCGGTGTCCACGTTCGACACCTCCAACCGAACCGGCCGACTGCTGCGGACCGACGACTCCGCGGACCTGTCCACGGCGACTGATGACACCTGCACCCGTCTGAGCTACGCGGACAACCCGGCCAGGAACCTCTACACCCTGCAGTCCCGCACCGAAGTCGTGGCCACCGGCTGCGGCGCCGCCACCGACCGCAAGACGCAGGTCATCGGCGACACCCGCACCCACTACGACGGTCTCGCGTTCGGGGCCGTGCCCACCAAGGGTGACGAGACCAGGGCCGAGCGGCTGACGTCCCACGACGGCACGACCGCCACCTATCAGGTGACGGGCACGATCACGTACGACGCCTATGGGCGCCCCTCGTCCGAGACGGACGCTGCCGGCTCCTCGGTGCAGACCCAGTACACCGACGTCAACGGACTGATCTCGAAGGTCAAGCTCACCAATCCGCTCGGTCACGCCGCCACGACCGACTTCGCTCCGGCGTGGGGCCGTTCCGTCGGGCAGACCGACCCCAACGGCCGGCGTACCGAGGCGTCGCTCGACGCGCTCGGCCGCGTGACCTCGGTGTGGTTCCCCGACCGGACCAAGACGCAGACCCCGAGCGTCAAGTACACGTATGACGTCCGCCGGGACAAGCCCGTCTCCATCAAGACGGAGAAGATAGAGCACGGTGGCGGCTACGGCGTCGAGTACCAGTTCTACGATGCTCTGCTGCGTCCGCGACAGCTGCAGAGCGAGGGCCCGAATGGGACCCGGCTCGTCGGTGACACGTTCTACGACGGCACCGGCAAGGTCAAGATGGGCAACCAGACCTACAACGCCGTCGGCGCACCCTCGAACGACCTGCTGATCGTCGCCAACGGCGAGACCGGTTCCCAGTTCCGCTACGAGTACGACGGAATGGGCCGCAAGACGGCTGAGATCTTCCAGGTCGCGGGCGTCGAGCAATGGCGTACGAGCATCGCGTACGACGGTGACCGTACTCATGTCGACCCGCCCAAGGGCGGCGTCCCGACCACCACCATCACCAACGTGGCCGGCGCGTTGACCGAGCTGCGCCACTACCACGGCGAAAGCCCGGACCCGGACGGCCCGGTCTCCGGATACGACGCCACCAAGTACACCCACACGCCCGCCGGTGACCTGGAGTCGGTCACCGACGCCAAGGGCAATGTCTGGCGGTACGAGTACGACCAGCTGAACCGCAAGGTCAAGAGCGTGGACCCGGACACGGGTACCACCACGGTCAAGTACGACGACGTCGACCGGCCCGTGTCCAGCACGGACAACCGCAACAAGAAGATCTCCACGGTCTACGACAAGCTGGGCCGCCCGGTCACCACATGGGACGGCGATCCGACCACTGGTACCAAGCTCACCGAGACCAAGTACGACAAGGCGGGCTGGCTCGGGGAGGCTTACGCCTCGCTGCGCTACACCAGCGCGACCGAGTACTTCTCCACTGTCACGCAGGACATGGACGCGATGTACCGGCCGCTGAAGACCGCGTACACGGTCCCGGAGTCGCAGGACAAACTGGCCGGCACGTACGTCTTCACCACCACCTACAACGCCGACGGTACGGTCAACGGCCAGGGCATGCCGGCCGCTGGCGGCCTCACCGGTGAGGCCATCGCCTTCGACTACGACGACCTGCAGCGGCCGAAGACGATGACCGGCAAGACGTCCTACGTCACCGACACCGTCTACTCGCCCACCAGCCAGCTGCAGCAGCTCGAACTGTCCACCGGCAGCGGCAAGAAGAACTGGCAGACCTTCCACTACGAGAAGGGCACCGAACGCCTCAAGCACTCGGTCGTCGACATCGAAGGCCTCACCGGACCGGCCAGGAAGGCCGATTACTCGTACGACCAGTCCGGCAATGTGCTGTCCATCGCGGATTCGGCCGGCGCATCGCCCGACGTGCAGTGCTTCGGGTACGACAGTGGCAAGCGCCTCTCCGAGGCATGGACTCCGGCCGCCACCGCGGCGACCGCGACCGGATCGGGAACCGTCGGCAGCAAGCTCGACGCCTCGTCCCCGTCCGCCTGTGCCACGGCTCCCGGCACCTCCGCGCTGGGCGGCCCCGCCCCCTATTGGACGTCCTACGAGACGGACGCAATCGGCAACCGCACCAAGGAGGTCCGCCACGACACCGGCCTGAACGCGGCCAAGGACGTCACGCGCACCTACACCTACGGTGAGGGACCTGCCGGTCCGCACGCCGTGACGAAGGTCGTCGAGAACACCCCCACGGGCGACAAGCAGTCGACGTACGGCTACGACGACGCCGGCAACACCGACGAGCGGACCCTGGGCGGAGACACCCAGAGACTCGGCTGGAATGCCGAGGGCAAGCTCGCCAGGACCACGGAGGCCGACGGAAAGACCACGGACTACATCTACGACGCCGACGGCAACCGGCTCACCCGCTCGGACGCCACTGGCACCACCGTCTACCTCCCCGGCCTGGAACTCCGCCAGGCCAAGGGCAGCACGGCCGTCGAAGCGACCCGCTACTACAGCTTCGCGGGCAAGACGGTCGCCATGCGGACGGACAACGGCGACCTCTCGTTCCTCGCCGCCGACCACCACGGCACCAACGAACTGTCCGTCAACGCCACAACAGGTGCCGTCTCTCAGCGGCGCCTTGACCCCTACGGCGTCGAGCGCGCGAAGCCGACCGGCCCCTGGACCAGTGAAAAGGGCTTCGTCGGCGGCGACATCGACACCCAGACGGGCCTTACGAACGTCGGTGCCCGCCAATACGACCCGGGCCTGGGCAAGTTCATCTCACCCGACCCGATCGTCGACTTCACGCAGCCCCAGCAGGTCAACGGCTACGCCTACGGCAACAACAGCCCGGTCACGCTGTCCGACCCGAGCGGGCTCTGGATCTCCATTCCCAAGCTGTTCCAGTGGGCGATGAACCTCGTCAAGAAGTACTCGTCCAGCCACGCGGTCAGCAATGCCGAGCAGGAACTGGGCCAGGCGGAGGCGAACTACAGCAAGACGAAGCAGAGGGTCAAGAAAGCAGCCGACGCGCTCAAAGACATCGCCATGGAGGAACTCGGGATCAACGCGGGTCTCGACTGCTTCTCCTCAGGCGACCTGGGGGCCTGCGGCGAGACCGCGCTCAATGTCGCGTCCATGCTCATCGGCGGCCTGCCTGCCAAGCTGATCAAGAAGTACGGGTGGCGGCTGGACAAGGCATGGGATCTCGGCAAGACGATCGCGGGTCACCTCGACGAGCTGATCAGCGGCGCGATGAAGGCCTGGGACCAATCGTCGAAGGTCCAGAAGGCCAAGGAGAAACTGGAGAAGGTCAAAGCCGCCGCCAAGAAGGAGAAGAAGGGCAGTTGCCCTGTTCCGCACAGCTTCCTTCCATCGACACCAGTGCTCCTTGCAGACGGCTCCAGTAAACCGATCGAGGAGATCGAACTCGGCGACCAGATCATCGCCACCGATCCCACGACGGGCGAAACAGTGACCCGCGAAGTTGTGGCCACGATCGTCACCGAGGATGACAAGGAATTCGTCGACCTTACGATCAAGGGTCAGGACGAGGAGCCGGCCGCCCTGATATCCACGACGACCCACCCGTTCTGGGTTGAGTCCGAGGGTGCATGGATCGATGCCGGTGACCTCGAGTCGGGTATGGAGCTGCGTACGGCGGACGGCGGCGCGGCCACTGTCATGGCTGTCCGCACTTTCGAGCAGCGCCAGCAGACGCACGACCTGACTGTCCAGGGCATCCACACGTACTACGTATTGGCGAAGACCACACCCGTCCTGGTGCACAATTGCTCTGTCAGCCCTCACGAGTTGGAGAGAACAGAGCAGCTCGGCGGCACTGCTGACCGCCAGCGGGTCGATGAAATCGCCGAAAGCATGAGCAAGGATGGTTGGGTGGGCGAGCCCATCGAGGTCTTCGAGCACCTCAACCGGCGCTATGTGATCAACGGTCACCATCGCGTCGCTGCAGCCAAGAAGGCCGGGATTGACGTCAAGTACCGATCCCTGACGCTTGATGAGGTCAAGGCCTACAAGTACAAGAGCATCGACGAAGTGATCTGGGCATCGGTTGAAGACGGCCCAGACTTTCCGAATGAACGCAGAGGGCGGAGGCGCAGGTGAGTCAGCTCAATCCTGCTTCCCGTTGTGTGAGTTCCTTCCTGGAGAATCTCGATCTCATCAGGAGGGCGCTGGCGGGCCAATATCCCGAGTTCAATGCGCTGGCGAACGTACTGAGAAGTGTCCGCGCGGGAGAGCTTGAGCGAAGAGCCGACGCTGCCGGTGGTTTCTCGTACTCGGTCCACGGGCGAGGGTGCCTAATGGCCGGACCTGACGGAGCAGAGGTTGACATCGACCTGCTCCCGGACGGGCACGAGGCGTTTGATGCGTGGCGCCTGGAAATGTTCGCGCGAAGTGTTGGGATGGATCCCGTTCCGCGCAGGGATGATCTCCTTCACGAGTGCGGGGAGCTGGTCCGGTTGGGAGCTCTCGCCCAGCCGCAGCCAGGGTGGTTCTCCCGACGAATCGGTTAGCGCAAGCAGAACCCTGAGGGCCCACGAAGGAATTCTTCGTGGGCCCTCAGGCAATGCACACAGAAGGTGGCACCCGGTCCGCGCGCCTCCACGGCCCGCGAACCGGGGCCGTCAGTGGGCGCCGACCAGGCGGGGTTCGGCCAGGGCGGCAGTGTGCGCGTCCATCCGCTGGGCGGAGAGGATCGCGGCGGCGGTGTCGGCGCGGGATGCCGCGACGACGAGGGCGCGGCCCGCGAGGTCGAGTGCGCGGCGGTGCAGGGACGCGGGATCCGCGCCGCTCAGGCCCGCGTGGCGGACCGGCGACGCCCCGCGAAGGCGGGCGACCTGGGCCGCGATGCTGTCGGCGGCCGCGTCGAGACCGAGTTCGTCGGTGACGGCGAGCAGCGCGGAGAGATGACCGGCGAGCTGGATGTCCAGCTCTTCCTCGCGGGTGCGGTGCGGGTACTGGGCGTCGTCGGCCATCGCGTGGACGGACCCACGACGTTGCGTGCGGATCGGCTCGTACATGGGGATGGCCTCCTGCTCACTGTCAGGAGACCATCCTAGCTTAGATTCTGTCTAAAGTTGAGTCGGGTCGGAACCCTTTGCCGAGGCCACACTCGGGGCCCGCTCAGGGCTGGCTGTAGCCGTCCAGGAACGTCCCGATCCGCGTCACCGCGTCCGCCAGATCCTTCGCCGCCGGCAGCGTCACGATCCGGAAGTGATCCGGCTCCGGCCAGTTGAAGCCCGTACCGTGGACGACCATGATCTTCTCGGCGCGCAGCAGGTCGAGCACCATCTGCCGGTCGTCCTTGACCTTGTAGACCTTGGGGTCGAGCCGCGGGAACAGATACAGCGCGCCCTTGGGCTTCACGCAGGTCACGCCCGGGATCTGGGTGAGCAGGTCGTACGCGACATCCCGCTGCTCCAGGATCCGGCCGCCCGGCAGGACGAGGTCCTCGATCGACTGGCGGCCGCCGAGCGCCGTGGCCACCGCGTGCTGCGAGGGCATGTTGGCGCACAGCCGCATATTGGCCAGGATGGTCAGGCCCTCGATGTATGAGGCGGCATGCGCCTTCGGGCCGCAGACCGCCATCCAGCCGGAGCGGAAGCCCGCCACCCGGTAGTTCTTGGAGAGCCCGTTGAAGGTCAGGACCATCAGGTCCGGGGCGATCGCGGCGGTCGGGGTGTGCGTGGCGCCGTCGTAGAGGATCTTGTCGTAGATCTCGTCGGAGCAGACGATCAGGTTGTGCCGGCGGGCGATCTCCGTGAGAGCGCGGAGCATCTCGTCGGAGTAGACGGCGCCTGTCGGGTTGTTCGGGTTGATGATCACGATCGCCTTGGTGCGATCGGTGATCTTCCGCTCGATGTCGGCGAGGTCGGGCATCCAGTCGGCCTGCTCGTCGCACCGGTAGTGCACGGCCGTGCCGCCCGCCAGGGATACCGACGCGGTCCACAGCGGATAGTCCGGGGCCGGTACGAGCACCTCGTCGCCGTCGTCGAGGAGCGCCTGCATCGACATCTGGATCAGCTCGGAGACGCCGTTGCCCAGATAGATGTCCTCGACGTCCAGGTCGATGCCCTTGGTCTGGTAGTGCTGCATCACCGCGCGGCGCGCTGACAGCAGGCCCTTCGCGTCGCCGTAGCCGTGTGCTCCACCGAGGTTGCGGAGGATGTCCTCGAGGATCTCGGGCGGGCACTCGAAACCGAAGGCCGCGGGGTTGCCGGTGTTGAGCTTGAGGATGCGATGCCCTGCTGCCTCCAGCCGCATTGCTTCCTCGAGGACCGGGCCCCGGATTTCGTAACAGACGTTTGCGAGCTTCGTCGACTGGATCACCTGCATGTCGGTGAGCTTACGGGCGCGTAACGGTGATCGCTTCATGTTTTGGACCACGCGGCGACCCCGGGGGCGGCCACGCCGGCGTGGTGCGAATGTCCGGTTTGGCGCTTCGGCCGGTGAGAGCGGCTCGTTCCCTTCGAAAGGGTCGGCGGGGTGGTCCGTACACCTGCGGTTTGCGATGCGGGCGCGGAAAGCGGGCGGGTAGGTGTTGCCCTCGTCACCTTGTTGTCGGTCGGTCAATCGGCGAATCGGCGGACGTAGCGCTTTTGCCAGGGGGTCTCGACGGCGCGGGTGTCGTAGTTCCGCCGTACGAACTCCACGGCCCGCTCGGCCGGCACCCCGTCGAGCACGGCGAGACAGGCCAGCGCGGTGCCGGTGCGCCCGCGGCCGCCGCCGCAGGCGATCTCGACGCGCTCGCGGGCGGCGCGGTGCCATGCCTCGCCGAGGACTGCCAGGGCGTCGGCGTGGCTGCTGGGCAGCCAGAAGTCCGGCCAGCGCAGCCAACGGGTTTCCCAGTCGACCTCGGGCGGCTGTTTGCCGAGGAGATGGACGGCGTACGTGGGCGCCGGACCGGGCGGGAGCGGCCGACGCAGGCCGCGGCCTCGAACGAGCCGTCCGGAGGGGAGGCGCAGGACGCCGCGGTCGGTGGGCTGCCAGGTCTCGGTCACCGGCACACCATAAGGAACACAGCCGGGGCAGGGGGCCGAAGCGCAGGCCGACGGCTTCGGTGGCCCGGGCGGGGTGTACGCGCCCCCACGCCGAACACGCCCCGGCCACCGTGAGGGCGGCCGGGGCGTCGCGTTCGCTCAGGACTCCTCGCACACCTTCCATGCGAGCCGGTAGATGGTGTTGATCTCACCGTCCGTCGAGTCCATCGTCATGAAGCTCGTGGTCCTCTTCGGATCCGAGGTTCCGGCATTGACGCGGACTTCGGTGTTGATGTTGAAGTTGCGCTTCACCCCGCACGGGGCCCATACCAACTGACCCCATTCCGTGGAATCGCTCGCCTGCCAGTTGTCGTCGAGCGGGCCCTTGAAGGGGTGATTTCTGGCTGCCGTGTCCGGTGAGCCCTGGAAGTAGTACGACGCTTTCTGGGTGGCGGTGGCGCCGGCCTGCAGGCTCGCGAAGCCGCGGTAGTCGGCGCTGGCAATCGCGTACGTGAAGCCTTGCGGGACGTGCACGACCAGGTTGAGCTGGCAGTTCTTCCGGTAGTCGGTCGGCGACGCGCCCACACCGACCTTCGCGAGGTACTCGCTGTACGTCACCGTGAAGGCGGTGTTGTCCTCGGACACGGCCACAGCGGCGGTCCCTGGGCGACACCCCGATCCGTTCACCGTCGCGATGTCGATCGTGATTTTGTCCGGGGGCGCGATGCTGACCGCGGAAGCGTCTTGGGCGGCGAGCAGCGAAGCGAGAAAAGCCACTGTCGCGCCGCCCGCAATGAGTGTACGAGGCATGATTCTCCCATCGGGGAAATGTGAGGGGTTCACCCGGAGACAGGCCCATGTAAGGCATGGACATGTCAACCCTTCAAATAGTTCTGAGCGGTTCTCGAAGAGCCGGATCGATGGGAATGGTAGGGACCAGTGAGGGGCTTGAATAGGGCCGTTATCGGCCGCGGTCGAAGAGGCCTGAAGCGTGCGGAAGGCCCCGGAGAGCGCTGCGGTGCTCTCCGGGGCCGGCTGTCGCTGTGCCCTGTACGGGCTGCTAGCTGTCAGGCGTTGCCGCAGACGCTGCCGAAGGCAGGGTTGAGCAGGGCGACAACGTTGAGCGTGTTGCCGCAGGCGTTGAGCGGAACGTGAAGCGGAACCTGAATCACGTTGCCTGAAAGAACGCCCGGGGACCCGGCGGCGACACCCTCGGCGCCGGCGTCGGCCATGGCGGGCGCGGCGCCGCCCAGGGCCATGATGACGCCCGCGGCGACGGTTGCGACCTTCTTGTGCTTCATTTCGATCCTTTCGGCAGCAGTGTCATGTGCATGCGCAACCTTCGCGCTGCGCAGCCAGTTTCCTGTTGGTGAACACCTCTGCGGAGTTGTAACGAATTGATTCCCATAAAGAAACCCCGACAGGGCTGCCAGTTCGGAAAGTCACTCGTATGCAGCACGCGCGATTTATCGAACTGTCGGGAGGATTCTCCAGGATTGTGTATCAGTCGCTCCAGGTGCGTATTTTCATTTGCTGAAAAGTTGACGCACCGAGCATGAGCATGTCCCTGAACTCTCGAGCTTCAGGGCCACGCCCGTCCCTGCTGCCGGATTACTGGTTGCCTGTTCCGTTACCCGACAGGACCGGGATGTTGCTGAGGATGTGCGACAGCGGCTCGTCGCCCTTGGCCTGGGTGGAGTTCTCGGTGCACTGCTGGCTCTGCGGGGCCGAGAGGACCGGGATGTCCTGGACCGAGACCGGTACGACGCCGACGAGGGAGCCGACGTCGGCCTTGGCCGGAAGGCCGACGCAGGGCTTGTTGAGCGAGCCCTGGACGAGGCCGATCTGCGGGCTCATGTCACCGGCGGTGCTGGAGTTGCCGAAGCTCTGAAGGGCGTTGGTGCCGCTGGTCGACGTGGTGCCCTCGTCGTCGCCGATGGCCATGGCCTGCGGTGCCATCGCCGCGCCGGCGCCGACCATTGAAGCGGTAACCATCGCGGCAGTCAGAATCTTCTTGATCACTTTTTGTTCCTCTTCGCTTTGAATGACCGATCGTGGAGTCAGACGGATCAACCGCGTCCTGATGAGTTTGGTTCTGTGCGTTCACCCGAATGCCACACCACGTCGGTGCGCGTCCCCGCGCTATATCGGCGGAGGGCCCTCATGCGGCCCTCCGCCGATGACGCAGATCGTCGTGCTCAGGTGTGTCATGCCAATAGGAAGCACGGCTGCCCCACGGCACAATGCGCCGTCGGCTGGAGGCGTACACCGGAGCGGATAACATGCACGGTCTGCGCGTTCATTTCACCATGGCTTAATGATCTACCGGCCCCGGTTTCATCCGTTTGCCGAATGGATTTTGGCGGGCCCTCGCCATTCTGGATTGAGGCACAGCAAGGCCCTAGTTCGCTATCGGAGCGGGTAAAACAATATGACAACCACAGAGACCGGACCGGTGTCCGTCGGCCATGGAAGAAGGCGACGGTCTGTCGGGAGCGAGGTCGGTGGCAGCCGCGCTCTGGCGTGGCTTCTGGTGATCACGGGTGCGGCGGGTCTGCCGGCTTCGTGGGTGATCACGATC
>NZ_JAGGOI010000056.1 GCF_018614585.1 Streptomyces sp. ISL-1
GGCCACCCCGAGCGCCCTCAGCCGTCCCAGCGCCAGCGTGAGCCCGACCGGGCCCGCCTCGCCGGGCAGACCCTCCACCCGGTGCACCGCGTCGTCGCCGACGATCGCCAGCGCCGCGTCATCGGGTGATACAAATCCGGCCAACAGGGCATTTCCCCATGCGGCCAGCCGTCCTGAGCGTGGTTCGCGAAGCATGGGCCCAGCCTAGGGACCGGACCGGGGGACCGGGCCACTCGACCGGTGGCGTAGGTTTTCCCTGGGAGCCGCGCCCACAGGCGCACAAAAGCCCCGCGACTACCTCAAGACGATTGCATGGGGAGACAACGCGCTCATGAGCGATGTACTGGAGCTGGTGGACGTATCCGTGGTCCGCGACGGACGCGCTCTGGTGGACGACGTCTCCTGGTCGGTCAAGGAGGGCGAGCGCTGGGTCATCCTCGGCCCCAACGGCGCCGGCAAGACCACCCTCCTCAACATCGCGTCAAGCTACCTCTTCCCGACCACCGGCACGGCGAAGATCCTGGGTGAGCGCCTCGGCACCGCCGGTGTCGATGTATTCGAGCTCCGCCCCCGCATCGGCATCGCCGGCATCGCCATGGCCGAGAAGCTGCCCAAGCGCCAGACCGTGCTGCAGACCGTCCTCACCGCCGCGTACGGCATGACCGCCACCTGGCACGAGGACTACGACGCCGTCGACGAGGAGCGCGCCCGCGCCTTCCTCGACCGCCTCGGCATGACCGACTTCCTGGACCGCAATTTCGGCACCCTCTCCGAGGGCGAGCGCAAGCGCACCATGATCGCCCGCGCGATGATGACCGACCCCGAGCTGCTGCTCCTCGACGAGCCCGCCGCCGGTCTCGACCTCGGCGGCCGCGAGGACCTGGTTCGCCGCCTCGGCCGCCTGGCCCGCGACCCGTACGCCCCCTCCATGGTCATGGTCACGCACCATGTCGAGGAGATCGCACCGGGGTTCACCCATGTCCTGATGATCCGTCAGGGCAAGGTGCTGGCCGCCGGCCCCATGGAGACCGAGTTGACCTCCCGCAACCTCTCCCTCTGCTTCGGCCTCCCGCTCCTCGTCGAGCGCAACGGCGAGCGCTGGACCGCCCATGGCCTCCCCCTCGGCTGACAACGGGCCCCGGCGGCACGGCTGACCGGATCTCAACCCCGCTCTCGCCCCCTGTCCCCACCACGACCGGCGGACCTACCATGACCACGTGGACATCGACGCATGGGTGTGGTGGCTGATCGGGGCGGTAGGACTGGGCATTCCGCTTGTCCTGACGGCGATGCCGGAATTCGGAATGCTGTCCGCCGGAGCGGTGGCCGCGGCCGTCGTCGCGGCGCTGGGCGGCGGGACAGTCGCCCAAGTACTCGTCTTCGCCGCGGTTTCCGTCGCGCTCATCGCCGTCGTACGGCCGATCGCGACCCGGCACCGCGCCCAACGTCCCCAGTTCGCCAGCGGAGTCGACGCACTCAAGGGCCGCCAGGCCGTCGTCCTGGAACGGGTTGACGCCGGCGGCGGGCGGATCAAGCTCGCCGGTGAGGTCTGGTCCGCACGTGCCTTGGACGCCGCAATGTCGTACGAGGCCGGAGAGCAGGTCGACGTCGTCGAGATCGACGGCGCCACCGCCGTAGTGATGTGAGACAACCAGGCCGAACGCCCCACACTCCGGCCCGTGTTCTGGGAAACTCGATCATCAAATCATTCGGCAGCACAATCATCCGGCAGCGAAGGGCACAGGGAACACGATGCAACCGATCATCATCGTCCTGATCATTCTGGTGGTGCTGGTCTTCATCGCCCTGATCAAGACGATCCAGGTCATCCCGCAGGCCAGCGCCGCCATCGTCGAGCGCTTCGGGCGCTACACCCGAACCCTCAACGCGGGCCTCAACATCGTCGTCCCGTTCATCGACTCGATCCGCAACCGCATCGACCTGCGTGAACAGGTCGTCCCCTTCCCGCCCCAGCCGGTGATCACCCAGGACAACCTGGTGGTCAACATCGACACGGTCATCTATTACCAGGTGACCGACGCCAGGGCCGCGACGTACGAGGTCGCCAGCTACATCCAGGCGATCGAGCAGCTCACCGTCACCACCCTCCGCAACATCATCGGCGGCATGGACCTGGAGCGGACCCTGACCTCCCGCGAGGAGATCAACGCGGCCCTGCGCGGTGTCCTCGACGAAGCCACCGGCAAGTGGGGCATCCGCGTCAACCGCGTCGAGCTGAAGGCGATCGAGCCGCCCACCTCCATCCAGGACTCGATGGAGAAGCAGATGCGCGCCGACCGTGACAAGCGCGCCGCGATCCTCACCGCGGAAGGCATCCGGCAGTCGGCCATCCTCACCGCCGAGGGCGAGAAGCAGTCCGCGATCCTGCGCGCCGAGGGTGAGGCCAAGGCGGCCGCCCTGCGTGCCGAGGGCGAGGCCCAGGCCATCCGTACGGTCTTCGAGTCCATCCACGCCGGAGACGCCGACGAGAAGCTCCTCGCCTACCAGTACCTCCAGATGCTGCCGAAGATCGCCGAGGGCGACGCCAACAAGCTCTGGATCGTGCCCAGCGAGATCGGCGACGCGCTCAAGGGACTGAGCGGCGCCATGGGCAACATCGGCCCGATGGGCGGCATGGGCGGCGGCTCCGCCAAGTCCGGTGGCGGCAACGGCACGGAGCGCCGCGAACAGCCCCCCATCGACTGACCCGGCGGTCCCTCGGGCATGATCGGTGCATTCGGCACCGATCACCGAGGGGCACAGCGTGACCATCTGGGAGATGCTCGCCGTCTTCGCCGCGGGCATCAGCGCCGGCACGATCAACACCGTCGTCGGCTCCGGAACGCTGATCACCTTCCCGGTGCTCCTCGCCACCGGCCTTCCTCCGGTCACCGCCACCGTCTCCAACGCCCTCGGCCTGATCCCCGGCTCGATCAGCGGAGCCATCGGCTACCGCGCCGAACTCACCGGCCAGCGCAGCCGCCTCCTGCGCCTGAGCGTCGCCGCCGCGATCGGCGGCATCAGCGGAGCCGTGCTCCTGCTGATACTCCCCTCCACGGCCTTCGAGACGATCGTGCCGGTACTGGTCGGGCTCGCCCTCATCCTGGTGATCCTCCAGCCGAGCATCGCCAAGGCCGTCCAGCGCCGCCGCGACCGCAACGGCACCCACGCCCACCCCGACGGCGGCCCACTCCTGTTCATCGGACTGCTGCTCGCCAGCGTCTACGGTGGATACTTCACCGCGGCCCAGGGGATCATCTACCTCGCCCTCATGGGCATGCTGCTCGACGACACCATGCAGCGCCTCAACGCCGCCAAGAACGTCCTCGCCGCCGTCGTCAACAGCATCGCCGCGCTCTTCTTCCTCTTCGTCGCGGACTTCGACTGGACGGCCGTCTTGTTGATCGCGGTCGGCTCCGCCGTTGGCGGCCAGCTCGGCGCGACGATCGGACGCCGTCTCCCGCCCACCGCGCTGCGCGCGCTGATCGTGGTGGTCGGCACCGTCGCCATCGTCCAGCTGGTGCTCCGCTGACGCAGCAAGGCCCGCCCTCGTCCGAGAGCGGGCCCCTTCACCGATTGGTCCTCGCCTTACGCGGCGGGCTGGGCCGCCAGCCACCCCGGCAGCTCCGAGCGCTCGCCGGCCCGCATCCCGAGCAGCATCGCGTCCGCCGGAGACGGTATGAAGGGCTCGCGCAACAGCGGCATCCCCGCCTGCTCCGGCGTACGGTCCGCTTTGCGGTGATTGTCCTCGGCGCAGGACGCCACCGTATTCAGCCAGCTGTCCGCCCCACCGTGCGACCGCGGCACCACGTGGTCCACGGTGGTGGCACGTCTTCCGCAGTACGCGCACCGGTGCTGGTCCCGTACCAGCACACCCCGTCTCGACCACGGCGCCTGTCTTCGGAACGGCACCCGTACGTAGCGGCACAGCCTGATCACGCGGGGCACCGGCAGATCGACCTCGGCGGCACGCACACGGAGTCCGGGGTGGGCCTGCTCGACGACGGCCTTGTCCTGCAGCACCAGAACCACAGCCCGGTTGAGTGTCACCGTCGACAGCGGCTCGAAGCTCGCATTCAGCACCAGCGTGTCACGCATCTCGCCCACCTCCCGTTCGCCGGCCCAGCCCGTTGCGGGCCTTGGGCTTGGATCAACTGTGGCCGGGCGCGCCGAGATGGACAACGCAATAAAAGATGCCCTGCCCTGGTCTCTCCAAGACCAGGGCAGGGCAAACAACAAACGAACGCTGAGCTCTACGAGGGACCCTCGTACTCACCGATCAGCTGCGCACGGGCAAGCGTGTGGAACCGCAGATTGAAACCCACGACCGCGGGCGAAGCATCCGAGTCCGGGCCGAGTTTCTCGCTGTCCACCGCATACACCGTGAACACATAGCGGTGGTTCTCACCGGCCGGCGGAGCGGCGCCGCCGAAGTCCTTCGACCCGTAGTCGTTACGGACCTGAACCGCGCCCTCGGGCAGCCCCTCGAACTTCCCGCTGCCCGCACCAGCGGGCAGCTCCGTGACCGAGGCCGGGATGTCGTAGAGCACCCAGTGCCAGAACCCGCTGCCCGTGGGCGCGTCGGGATCGAAGCACGTCACGGCGAAGCTCCTGGTCCCGGCCGGGAAACCCTCCCACCGCAGGTGCGGCGAGGTGTTGCCCGCCGCGTGGACCTGGGCGTCCTTCAGCACCGACCCTGGCTCGATGTCATCGCTCACCACCGTGAACGACGGCACCGCCGGATGAAAGTCGTGCGGAAGCGGCGCCCTGTTGAGCTCGGTCACGTCTGAACCTCCGAATCGGCTGTCCTGCCTGACTGGCTGCCTGCCGGATCCGAGCCTAGAGCCAGTTACGGCGCCCGCCGACATCCGCGAGCCACTGGTTGAGGTACGCCGCCCAGTCGGTCGACTGGAAGTCGTGGTGCCCCACCTTGAAGGCCTTGTACGAGTCGCTGCCCTCGCTGAACAGTCCCGGCTTCTTGTCCATCTCGAGGATGACGTCCATCTCGCGGTCGTCCGCGACGAACGTCAGCTCGATCTGGTTCAGCCCGCGGTACTGCTGCGGCGGGAAGAACTCGATCTCCTGGTAGAACGGCAGCCGCTGCCGCGTCCCACGGATGTGCCCGCGCTCCATGTCCGCGCTCTTGAAGCGGAAGCCCAGCTGGACGAAGGCATCCAGGATCGCCTGCTGCGCCGGCAGCGGATGCACACTGATCGCGTCCAGGTCGCCGGAGTCCACGGCCCGCGCGATCTCCAGCTCCGTCGTGACTCCGATGTTCATCCCGCGCAGCTGCTGCCCGGCGATGCTGGTGACCGGGGTCTCCCACGGGATGTCCAGCCCGAACGGCACCACGTGCACCGCCCCGGCGCTCACCGTGAACGCGCCGCCGAGCCGCTGCTTGGTGAACTCGATGTCCTGCTTGACCTCTTGGTCACCGCCCTCGACCTCGACCCGCGCCTGCAGGCCGACGGAGAGACCCTCGATCTGCTGATCCACCGAGCCGCCCTGGATGCGCACCTCGCCCTGGACGACACCGCCCGGCACGACGTTCGCCTCGGTCAGCTCCGTCTCCACGGAAGCACCGCCGGCCCCCATGCTCGCAAGCAGTCTCTTGAAGCCCATATCCACTCCTTCTTGGTCCTGACCTCTACATACGCACGACGATCGCGGTCGGTTCCCCGGTACCCTCGTACGCCATGATCGAGAGCCCCGACCGTACGCCCCTGCCCCGGGAGTTCTTCGACCGCCCTGTACTGGAGGTCGCCCCCGAGCTCCTTGGCTGCACCCTGGCACGCCTGACCGACGACGGACCCATCGAGTTGCGACTCACCGAAGTAGAGGCGTACGCGGGAGAGCTCGATCCGGGCTCCCACGCCTACCGCGGCCGCACCGCACGCAACGACGTGATGTTCGGCCCGCCCGGTTACGCGTACGTCTACTTCACCTATGGCATGTGGCACTGCCTGAACGTGGTGTGCGGCCCGGAGGGCAGGGCGAGCGGGATCCTGCTGCGCGCCGGTGAGATCCGAGTAGGTGCGGATCTCACCCGCAAACGTCGATTCTCGGCCCGTCATGACAAGGAACTGGCCAAAGGACCCGCCCGCTTGGCCACGGCCCTCAACGTCGGCCGCGCCCTCAACGGCGTCGACCTGTGCACCGGCGGCGACGCACCACTGACCCTGTTCCCCGGTACTCCGCCCGCTCCTGACCAGGTGCGCAACGGCCCTCGTACGGGAGTGGGAGGCGCGGGGGCCCACCACCCCTGGCGTTTCTGGATCGAGGGCGACCCCACGGTCAGTCGGTACCGGGCCCACGTCCCTCGCCGTAGGGCAACTTGACTCGCGTTGTTCAGACGCCTAACGTAGCCCGAGCCGCTTGAGACGGGCACTGCCGTTCGGCAACCCGAAGTGGCCATCCACTCCTTACGACGAACCCAATAGGGTGCGATTTCGGTATGCCGAAATTCAGACCTTAATGACTCGATTATGAGTCGCCCTGGGAATCGGCTAAAGTGGAGACACGCCGAAAGGCAAAGGCCACTCC
>NZ_JAGGOI010000057.1 GCF_018614585.1 Streptomyces sp. ISL-1
GACCGATGGCGTCCAGGCCGGCTCGCGTGGGCCGGCCTGGTCGCCCCTGATCAGACGAGGTCGAACCGGTCGAGGTTCATCACCTTGTTCCATGCCGCGACGAAGTCGTTCACGAACTTCTCCTTCGCGTCGTCGCTCGCGTAGACCTCTGCGAGTGCACGCAGCTCGGAGTTGGACCCGAAGACGAGGTCGGCGCGGCTGCCGGTCCACTTGACCTCGCCGGTGGCGGCGTCGCGGCCCTCGAACGTGTTCGCGTCCTGGGACGTCGCCTTCCACGTCGTACCCAGGTCGAGCAGGTTGACGAAGAAGGCGTTGGTCAGGGAGCCGGGAGTGGTGGTGAAGACGCCGATCTGCGACTGCTGGTAGTTGGCGCCCAGGACGCGGAGGCCACCGGTGAGGACCGTCAGCTCGGGGGCGCTCAAGGTCAGCAGGTTCGCCCGGTCGAGCAGCAGGAACTCGGCCGGCAGCCGGTTGCCCTTCCCGAGGTAATTGCGGAACCCGTCGGCGGTCGGCTCGAGCGCGGCGAACGACTCCGTGTCGGTCTGCTCCTGCGAGGCGTCCGCGCGGCCCAGGGTGAAGGGCACCTCGACGTCGAAGCCGGCGTCCTTGGCGGCCTGCTCGACGCCCGCGCCACCGGCGAGCACGATCAGGTCGGCGAGCGAGATCTGCTTGCCGCCGGTCTGGGCGGCGTTGAAGGACCCCTGGATTCCCTCCAGGGCGCGCAGCACTGTCGCCAGTTCGTCGGGCTCGTTGACCTCCCACCCGCTCTGCGGCTGGAGGCGGATGCGCGCACCGTTGGCGCCGCCGCGCTTGTCGCTGCCGCGGAAGGACGAGGCCGACGCCCACGCGGTGGACACGAGCTGGGACACCGACAGGCCGGAGGCGAGGATCTGCCTCTTGAGGGAGGCAATGTCCTGCGCGTCGACGAGCTCGTGCGTCACGGCGGGCAGGGGGTCCTGCCACACCAGCGTCTCGGTCGGGACCTCGGGGCCGAGGTAGCGGACGACCGGGCCCATGTCGCGGTGGGTCAGCTTGAACCAGGCCCGGGCGAAGGCGTCCGCGAACTCGGCGGGGTTCTCGAAGAAGCGCCGGGAGATCTGCTCGTACGCCGGGTCGAACCGGAGCGAGAGGTCGGTCGTCAGCATCGTCGGGGCGTGGCTCTTCGACGCGTCGTGGGCGTCGGGCACGGTGCCCGCCCCGGCGCCCTCCTTCGGCCGCCACTGGTGCGCGCCGGCGGGGCTCTGGAACAGCTCCCACTCGTAACCGAACAGGATCTCGAAGAAACTGTTGTCCCACTCGATCGGGGTGTTCGTCCAGATTCCCTCGAGACCGCTGGTGATCGCGTCGCCACCCTTGCCGGTGCCGAAGGAGTTGCTCCAGCCGAGTCCCTGCGCCTCGAGCGGGGCGGCCTCGGGGTCGGGGCCGACGCTCTCCGCCGGGCCTGCGCCGTGGGTCTTGCCGAAGGTGTGACCGCCCGCGATCAGGGCGACCGTCTCCTCGTCGTTCATCGCCATCCGGCGGAACGTCTCACGGATGTCGCGGGCCGCGGCAAGCGGGTCCGGGTTTGAGTTCGGGCCCTCCGGGTTGACGTAGATGAGGCCCATCTGGACCGCGCCGAGGGGGTTCTCCAGCTCTCGGTCGCCGGTGTAGCGCTCGTCGCCGAGCCACGTGGTCTCGGGACCCCAGTAGACGTCCTCGTCGGGCTCCCAGACGTCCGCGCGGCCTCCGCCGAAGCCGAAGGTCTCGAAGCCCATCTGCTCCAGGGCGACATTGCCGGTGAGGACCATCAGGTCGGCCCACGAGAGGCTCTGGCCGTACTTCTTCTTGACCGGCCACAGCAGACGGCGGGCCTTGTCGAGGTTCCCGTTGTCCGGCCAGCTGTTGAGGGGTGCGAAGCGCTGCTGGCCGGCCCCGGCGCCGCCGCGGCCGTCGCTGATCCGGTAGGTGCCCGCACTGTGCCACGCCATACGGATCATGAACGGGCCGTAGTGACCGAAGTCGGCCGGCCACCAGTCCTGAGAGGTCGTCAGCACCTCCGCGATGTCCTGCTTCACCTCGGACAGGTCGAGGGTCTTGAACGCCTCGGCGTAGTCGAAGTCCTCGCCGAGGGGGTTGGCCACGGCGGGGTTCTTGGCGAGGATCTTCAGGTTGAGCCGCTCCGGCCACCACTGGCGGTTTCCGCCGCCCTGGGTCGGGTGCGCGGCGCGCCCGTGCGCGACCGGGCAGCCACCTGAGCCCTCCGCTTTCGCGTCGGTGACGATTGCATCGTGGTTCTCGGACATGGAAATCCTTCCGGAGGGGCGGATCACTGTGCTCAGGAACTGCGGGCGGTGGAACACTCGGGGCACGGGCCCCAGTTGATGACCTCGGCCTCCTGGGCCGAGAAGACGTGGCCGTCGCAGGCGGTAGGGCCGGGCTCTCGCCGACCGCTCGGTCGACGTCGGCGACGAGGCGACGCGCGCCCTCGAACCGAGCCTGCCTGTCGGCCGGTTCGACCCGGGGCACGAGCCCCGCCGCGGAGAGCACGTGAAGGGCCTCACCCACGATGGGGACCAAGATGCGGCCCACGCGATCGATCACCCCGGAGACGATCGCCTCGCCGGGGCGGTCGCCGCCCGGCGGTCTCGAGGAGCGCGACGCGCGCGGCCATCACCCGCACGCCGGCCCCACGCAGCCACTCGGCGGTGGTCCCGTCACGTCTCGTCTCCTGTCGTACGGGAGTCAGTCCTGTCCCTTGGCTATTGCCGGAACCGATCCTACGATGGACAGAGTCCAAGTCAACCAGTGTGCCAAGCTCGTATTCAATCGGAACCCAGACATCCGCCGGTAGCCTTCGGGTATCCCACATCTGAATAGGTGAGATATGAGTGACCTGCTGGAGCGACTGCGAGGGCGTGGCTGGCGGATGACCTCCCAGCGGCGTGTCGTTGCGGAGGTACTCGCTGGTGACCACGTGCATCTCACGGCCGACGAGGTTCACGCCCTCGCCGCACAGCGGCTCCCCGAGATCTCCCGGGCGACCGTCTACAACGCCCTGGGCGAACTGGTCTTGCTCGGTGAGGTCATAGAGGTCTCCACCGACGGCCGCGCCAAGCGCTACGACCCCAACGCACACCACCCGCACCAGCACCTGGTGTGCTCCCACTGCGGCACCATCCGCGATGTCCACCCGACCGGCAGTCCGCTGGCCGACCTCCCGGCGGAGGAACGGTTCGGCTTCACCGTGACCCAGATCGAGGTCACCTACCGCGGGCTGTGCCCATCCTGCGCCTAGTGCGTCCTGCACAAGGCTGCCCGGCCCGCCGTTCGGCCCAGCCTCGTCGGTGGTGATGTTGGGCCGTCGTCCGGGCCGGGGCGGGGAGCGTGACCTCGATCGAGCGGACCGCGCATCTGCGGTTCAAACGGCTGATCACCGCATAAGTGCATGTCCCCTTGTAGCTCGATGACCGTTTCAGACCGATATGATGCCATTTGTGATCACGTCCGGACGGCGCCGGAGCCGTCGTCCCCCCTACGGCGGCCGGTGGGAAGCTGCCTTGCTGTCACCGGTGATCCTTACCGTCCTCATCGCAGGCCTGGCGTTCTCCACACCGAGGGAGATCGCCTTCAGCCGCCTCCTGCCCGCCGCACCGGCCCTCGCCGCCGCGATGTGGCCCGTAATCCCCACGATCCTGCTGGGGACGTTCTGCCTGCTGGTCATGATCGGCCTCAGCTTCGTCTACACCGACCTGGGGACGCCATACACGGCGGCTGCAATCGTCGCCGTCACTTTGGCGGCCGCATACGCAAGCCATGTCCGACTCCAGCGGGAGGAGACACTCTCCCACGTCCGGCTCGTCGCCGACGCAGCCCAGAAGGTGCTGCTACGCCCGCTGCCGCGCCGCATCGCGGACTTCGAGATTGAGTCGCTGTATCTGGCGGCCCAAGAGCAGGCCCGGATCGGCGGCGACTTCTATGAGACGGCCGACACGCCGCACGGGGTCCGGCTGCTCATCGGCGACGTACGCGGCAAGGGCCTGCCCGCGGTGGGGGCGGCCGCGGCGGTGATCAGTTGCTTCAGGGAGGCCGCGTACGACGAGCTCGACCTGAGGGGCATCGTCCATCGCCTGGAGACCAGCATCTCCCGCTACAGCGCCGCGTTGCCCGGCCAAGACCTGCCGGAGCGCTTTGCTACCGCAATTCTCGCCGAGATCCCGCACGGCGGCGGCCACGTCAGACTTCTCAACTGCGGGCACCCCCCGCCGCTGCTGGTGCACCGCGGGGAGATCCGCGTCCTGGACCCCACCACCCCCTCGCCGCCCCTCAACCTCGCCACGCTCATCGGAGACCGCTACTGCGTCGACACCGTCGCCTTCGCCCCGGGCGACGATCTGCTGCTCTACACCGACGGCGTAACGGAGGCCCGGAACCGCACCGGCGAGTTCTTCCCCCTGCCGGACTGGATGCGGCGGCAGGGCCCGGCGCCGCCGCGCGAACTGCTCGACCGGCTTCACCGGGACCTGCTCCACTACGGCGGCGGAAGACTCGAAGACGACATCGCGGCCCTCGCCGTGAGGCATGCCCATTCAGCGCAGTAGGGGAGGGGCAGATCGGCATCGTCACTCAGCGTAAACGCCAATGAGGCTGTGCCAGAACGAGTTTTGAAGGCACTGGGGTCCTTGCCAGGGCAGCATCGGGCCGGCCTGAGCCTCTACCGCGTCGTCCGCGAGCTACAGACCCTCCTCGCGACAGGCTGAAGGCAGCTGGGCGGTCGCCGCAGGCTGGATGTGTTGGTAGAGCTCGCGGGCCACGTAGCGTTTGAGGCAGCGGATGATCTCGCGCTTGGACATGCCTTCGGCGGTGCGTCGTTGCAGGTAGGCCTGGGTGCGTTCGTCCCAGCGTATGCGGGTCATCACGATGCGGTAGAGGGCGGCGTTGGCTTGTCGGTTGCCGCCCCGGTTCAGCCGTCGGCGCTGGGTCTTGCCGGAGGACTGCTCTACCGGGCTGACGCCGCAGTGGGCCGCGAAGGATGCCTCGTCGGTGAGACGGTCAGGGTTGTCACCTGCGGCGATGAGTAGGACGGCGGCGCTGTCGGGGCCGACGCCAATCAGGTCCAGCATCTGCGGTCGGCAGGAGCGGACGGCCTTGGTGGTGCGTCGGGTCAGCTCTTTGACCTCGGCGGACAGGAGCTGGATCCGTAGGGCGAGCAGGCGCATCGGGAAGACGGCCTCGCCCCGCTCGTCGACGAGTGCTGCGCAGGTGGCGACCAGGGCGGGGTTGCTCAGCCCGGTAAGCAGGTCGCGCAGGTCGGGGTCGATGTCCAGCAGGACGGCCTTGAGCTGGTTCATCGCCTGGGTACGGGCCTTGACCGCCGATTCCTTGGCCAGCCGCAGAACGCGCATGTCCGCCGCGGGGCCGTCCGCGGTCTGGCGTGTGACCGTGGCCCGTCCCGACAGGACAGCGCGGGCCGCCGCGTCCGCGTCGATGGCATCGGTCTTGTCGCGCTTGCGCCGCGTGGCGCGGTCAGGCTGGTTGACCTCGACCGACGCCGATACCCTCCCGGTTCAAAGCCCTGGTCAAGGCGGCCCCGTAGGACCCGGTGCACTCGACACCGGCGCGTCGAACGACACCGAACGTCCTTGCCCAGGAGATCAGTTGCCGGTAACCGACTGCTGTGGTGGGGAACTCCTGGAGGGCGAGTGAGGCTCCCAGCGTGGTGATCACGGCCGCGACATGGATGTGCTTGTGGGTATCGACTCCCAGGACCACATCCTCTGCGAGGTCCGGGACGTGCTGCGCGGGCAACGCGGGCTGGGCATGCTGGTGATGGTCACAAGGCTCCTCGGACTGGGGCTGGTCGCCGACGCCGATCCGGTGGCAGTCAGAACTGTGACGGTGCTTTGTGCAGCAAAGCCCTTATCGGGACACGTCCAGCGGCCCGGCGGCAGCAAACACCGCAGCGGACCGGAAGCCGACAGATCTACGCCAAGGCACTTGCGGCCAGTTGTCACACGGGTCAGGCTCCGGTCCCCTGCGGCACGCCACGATTCTCACAGTTGTCACATACCAGTGCACGTCGAGTCCGGCGGGGACTGCCTTGTCTATCGTGACCAGGAACTTCTTAACTCCACCGCCCGGTGGCGGCGGTGGAGTTCACTGATGACGGTGCCGTCGGCGATGTTGAACGCAGCGAACAGGCTGGTGATGCCGTGCCGCAGATAGTCGTGGGTACGCCGTTCGGGCATGCCCGGCATCATCGGCAGCACCGGCTGCGACCGGTCCAGCGCCTGGATCTTGCTCTTGTCATCCACGCATAACACCACTGCCTTCTCGGGTGGTTGTGGTACAGGCCGACGACATCGACGACCTTCGCGACGAACTGCGGGTCGGTGGAGAGCTTGAAGGAGTCCTGCAGGTGCGGCTTGAGGTCTAACTTCTTCCAGATCCGGCCGATGGCGGACGTCGACAGTCCGGTGCGAGCAGCCATGGAGGCGCGCGACCAGTGAGTGTCCTCGCCCGGCGTGGACTCCAAGGTCACCACGAGGACATCCTCGACTTGGTCAAGCAGGACTGACGGCGGCCTGCCCGCCCGGGGCTCATCGGCCAGCCCGTCCAGCCGGCCGGCGATGAACCGGGCCCGCCAGCGGTTCACCGTCGCGGTGGCGACGCCGAGCTCGGCGGCGACCTGTTTGTTCGTCCCGCCCTTCGCGCAGCGCAGCACGATCCGCGCGCGCAGCGCCAGGAACTGCGTGGTCTTCGCCCGCCTCGCCCAGCGCGTCAGCTGGGCCCGTTCGTCTTAGCTGAGCACAAGCTCCAACTTGCGCCGACCCGGCCGCGGCTCATCGGCAAGCCCGGCCATCCGCTGGGCAACAAACCGCGAGCGCCACTTCCTCACCGTATCCGCGGTCACCTTGAACTCCGCCGCCAACGCGTATGAGGATCTTCAGTTCCGCGTCGCGTGCCGTTCGCGGTGGAAAGCCGTGTTCGGGAGAACTGCAGGCGCTTGAAGCGGCGGGGACTGGAAACGGAGCGGAAGCCACCGCGCCAGTCCCCGACCCGACCAGGTCGTGTCCGATGGGTCATGGCCCGCAGCGAATCACACGGCATTCGAAGGCATGGTGCGACGATGATGCGGGGGGTGTTCTACGACGATCTCACCCCGTATGACTACCTGGACATGGATTACTTCGAGGACAGGGAGTCGGGCTTCTACGGCCTCAGCTACCGCCCCGCGTATACGCGCCTGAACGTCGGATGGCTGGAGGCCGGCAGGCCGTATCCGATCGGTCCAGTCCCTCCCGCGTTCACGGAGAAGCTGGAGGCTGTCCAGGCCGTTCAGTGGATGAACGTCTGCCTGGGGCTGCACGAGTGCGACCTCTGTCCACCGGAAGGTGCCCCGGATGGGAACGGAGAAGTCCGTATCCCGGGCTCTCCCGGTATTGCTTACGCCGCTCCGTTCCTGATCAGCCACTACATCACCGCACACGGTTATCAGCCGCCGCAGGTCTTCATGGACGCCATTCTCGCCGTGGACCTCGATGCGTGGGCCGCCGCCCGCTGGCCCGAGGTCCCCTTCCCCTGGGTCCCTGACGACGCCAAACGCATGGAGGAGTAGGCCCGCCCTGTCCATTACGGGCGGAGCCAAAGCCGGATCGCAGCCGTGGTGATGGTGCCGTGGAACACGAACGCTCTCTTGTCGTATCGGGTTGCTACCGCGCGGAAGGTCCTGAGCCGGTTGATCGTCCGCTCAACCTCGTTGCGACGCCGGTAGAGGGCCTTGTCGAAGCCGGTGGGCCGGCCGCCCTTGCTGCCTCGGCGCTGGCGGTTGGCCCGCTGGTCCTTGGGCTCCGGGATCGTGTGCTTGATCTGGCGTCGCCGCAGGTAACGCCGGTTGCGGCGCGACGAATAGGCTTTGTCGCCGCCGAGATGGCCGGGCCGAGCGGGCGGGTGTCCACCTCCTGGCCGGGGGACGCGGATCTGTTCCAGCACGGGGATCAGTTGCGGGGCGTCGCCCCACTGGCCGGGCGTGATGACGAACGCGAGCGGGCGGCGACCGCCCTCACCGGCCAGATGGATCTTGCATGTCAGGCCACCCCGCGAACGGCCCAGGGCCTCGTCGGAGCGGTGCTGGACGGGCCTGCTGCGTCTGCCGGTTCTCGGCGGACGGGTGGGGGCTCCTGCCGCGTGCTGATGAGCACGACAGGAGGTGGAGTCCACGCTGACCATGCTCCAGTCGATCCGACCCTCGGAGTCGGTATCCGCCTGGACAGCCCGCAGGATCCTCTCCCACGTGCCGTCAGCTGACAACCTGCGATGACGGTCATGAACCGTCTTCCACTTCCCAAAGCGGGTCGGCAGATCCCGCCACGGCAGGCCGGTCCGCTGCCGGAACAGAATCCCGTTGATCACACGGCGGTGACACTGCCAACGCCCGCCCCGCCCGCGGCTCTTCGGCAGGTGCGGTTCCAGCCGAGCCCACTCGTCATCCGAAAGATCACCCCGCCCCACATCGACCGGAACGATCCATCACCAGGTGAGTCACACGACCCATTGGACACGACCTAAACGGTAGGCGGCACGTACACCCCGCCGCCGAGGCGGGCGTGATCCGGCCAGTTGGACTCGTGCCACTCCCGGTGCTCACGGAAGGTCATCCGGGGCGAGGCCACGACCAGCCGCTCGTCGACATATGTGCGCAGCCCCGTCACGCGTGAGGCGAGTTCTTCGTTGGTGTCGCCGGTGACCAGCATGAGGCCAAGGCTCTGGCCGATGAACTCGATCGAGTCTGGCAGCGAGCTGCCGAAGGGGTGCTCGTAGCGTGCGTAGGTCACACCTGGGAGCGACTCCAGCTCGGTGACAGACGGGTAGCTGATGATCGTTCCGGGGCGGCCGAGCAGATGGGTGTGGCCGACCGCACCGGTACGGATCTTCACATCGAGTTCGGGCCGCTTTCCGAGAGCGCACAGCACGCCGCACTCGGAGAGGTCGACATTGAACTTGTGCAGCACCTGTTCCTCGGTGAGGCCGCCGCCACGGCGGGCGGCACATTCGCCGAAGCTGACCGTGCCGGTCGCCGGATTGTGGAACAGCTCCATGTGGAATACGCCCGTGGTCATCCCAAGGGCCTCCAGCGAGCCGCGCACCACGGGGGCGGCCAGGTCGTACGCCCAAGATTCGGAATCCGGGTCCATGGCCCGCGCCCACAGCGGTCGCTGCTCCCGCAGGGCGTCGAGGCACGGCTCACCGTACTTGCCGAGGGCGAAGAAGAGCACCTCGCCCTCGAAGACCACGCCATCGGCGATCCACTCTTCTCCCTGCATGAACTCCTCCAGCACGAACGTGCGCCGGTCCAGCTGCCGGGCCCGGAACTCGCGGCTGAGGGCCTCCAGCTCTGTGTAGTCGGCGACGGTGGAGGTGAAACCGGTGCCCCCGTACGAGAGAGGCTTGAGGACGGAGCGGGCGAAGGGGGTGTCGGCGAGATGGCGTACGTCGTGGATGTCCTCGATGGCCATCGCCGCGGCGGTGCTGAGGCCCGCCTCGCGCACCCGGTGCTTCTGCAGGAACTTGTCGCGGAAGTGCAGCGCGACCACCGGGTCCATCCCCTGGCACCCGAGGTGCTTGGCCAGCAGGCCCGAGCTGACGAGGGCGAACTCGTCACCGGAGTGGACCGCGCTGAAGCGGTGGTCACCGAGCCCCGCCCGATAGAGCGCTCCCAGGACGGACTCGGCATTGCCCACGTCGTCTGCGCGCAGGATCCGCACGCCCTCTTCGGGAACCGTGGGGCCGAAGTCCCAGGGTTCGGGGGCGCACAGGGCAACTGTCTCGGCCGCGTGGCGTTGGCAGGCGCGCAAGACGTACCTGTCCACGCCGATGTTGAGAATGGAGGTTTCCTGCCTGTCGGGCATGATCGCGCTGCTCCTGACTGCTGTGAACGGGTCTTTCGTGGTCACGTGGATGCGCCCGCGCGGGCGACCTCCGTGCTGTAGCTGCCGTGGCGGTAACGGAACACGTCGTGCCGGACCCCGTGGTGAGTCTCGAACCGCAGGGTCCGCTCCTCGGTCCAGCACAGGTAGCGGAACTCGTTGTCCCCGATGTGCTCAAGTACGGCGTCCGGCTCGCCTTCGGCTACGAGGATCAGCCGTCCGTCGCGTACGAGGAGCGCCCCGACCGCGTCCGGGCGTGTCGGGTCGGACCACTCGTCGGCACTGGGGGGGTCGGCGTAGGGAAGCAGGAACGCGGCGGGTACCGACAGTGGGCCTGCCAAGCGCTCCAGGTCTGCTGGGGCGGCGGGCCGGCTGTCCGCCCTGAGCATCATCTCGGTGGGAGAGATGAGCGCGCGGTACTCGGCGGGGAAGAGGCCGAGGAGTCCGGGATCGCAGAAGCAGTCGATGACCAGGTGGACCCTCGGCCGGTCACCGTTGTTGTAGAGGTGGTGAGGTTTACCGAAGTCCGCGTACCACAGCTCTCCCGGCTGCCAGCGCTGCTCGGCGCCGTCGATCACGATGACGGCTTGGTCGTTGGTGGTGATCGGCATATGCAGCCGGGCCCAGCCGACCGGCAGGCCGTACGGGTAGTCGGTGTGCTCCCCGACCGAGGCACCCGGCTCCAGGCTCATGTACCGGACCGCGCGCAGCGCGGGGCCCAGGCCGGACAGCACGGAGGCGGTGTACGGCACCTTGTCCATGAACGGGGTGTTCGCATAGTCGGCCAGGCCGGGACCGCCGGCGTCCGTGCGGCGCGGGTCGCCGTCCGGGCCGCGCAGCGACAGCACCCGCCAGCCCTGGTACTCGTTCTCGATGATCGTGCCCGCGTCGAAGGTCGCCTGCGGGCTGAACCGCTCGCCGAGGGAGAAGAGTTCGTTCTGCAGGCGTTCGGCATCGAGCCCAGTGCGCAGTCTGACCACATCGGGCAGTGCTGCCGGACTCGTGGTTGTGGTCGGGCCGGTGCTATCCGTCATGTGCGGGATCGTCCTCACTGCTCGGTGTCGGAGGCGAGCGCCTGGGCGAGTGCACTCACGGTCGGGGTGCGATAGAGGGCGCGCAGCGGCATGGGGGGCATGCCGTGCTCACGGATGGCTGCCGCGACGCGTACCGCGTAGAGCGAATTACCGCCCAGGTCGAAGAAGTTGTCGTGAGGGCCGACCGGGACGCCGAGGACCTTTTGCCAGATCCGGGCCAGGGCGTCGGCCAGGGTCGGCGCGTCTCCTCGCGGCACGGAGGTGAAGTCGAGGTCCTCGCCCGCTCCCGGTCCCGGCGGGGCCGGGCATGCGGCTGGGGTCGGGGGCGCCGGGAGGCTCTGGACATCGAGCTTCCCGTTGACCGTGAGCGGCAGCGCCGGCAGGGGCGTGACGCTGGTCGGCACCATGAAATCCGGCAAGGTCCGTGCCGCGCGGCGTCGTACGGCGAGTGGGTCGATGCGGGCGTGCTCCGCGGGCACCACATAGGCGTGGATGCTCACCCCGGCGGCATCGCCACCCGCTCCGCCGTCCGAGAGGAGTACGGCTGCGGATCTGATGTCGGGGTCATCCAGCAGTACGGCGCGGATCTCGTCCAGTTCGATGCGGTATCCCCGCACCTTCACCTGGCTGTCCAGTCGGCCGAGGTGTTCCAGGGTCCCGTCGGGGCGCAGCCTGCCGCGGTCGCCGCTGCGGTACATCCGGCCGCCGCGGAAGGGGTCGGGTACGAAGCGCTGCTCGGTCAGCTCGGGCCGGTTCCAGTACTCGAGTGCCACACCGGCCCCGGCGACGTGGATCTCGCCGGGAGCGTCGCAGGGCAGCGGCCTGCCGAGCGGGTCCAGCACGTACACCTGCCACCCCGGCAACGGGCGGCCGACCGAGCGGGATCCGGCGAGCGCGTGGCGGCGCTGCACGGTCTGGGCCGTCACATGGACCGTCGTCTCGGTGATGCCGAACATGTTGACCATTCGGCACCGGGACTCCGGGTAGCGGTCGAACCAGCCGCCGAGGGCGGCGGTGTCCAGTGGTTCGCCGCCGAAGATGACGAGGCGCAACGGCAGGCGGGAGTCCTGCCGGAGGTCTGCCTCGGCGAGCTGGCCGAAGGCGGAGGGGGTCTGGCTCAGCACGGTGACTCCCTCCTTGAGGAGGAGGGAGTGGAACTCGTCGGGCGAGCGTGAGACCCAGTACGGGACGACAACCAGGCGGGCACCGGTGAGCAGGGCACCCCAGATCTCCCACACGGAGAAGTCGAACGCGCCGGAGTGGAAGAGCGACCAGACGTCGGCGGGTCCGAGCCCGAAGTCGGTACGGGTGGCATCCAGCAGAGCGACCACATTCCGGTGCGGCACGACCACGCCCTTGGGGCGGCCCGTGGAGCCGGAGGTGTAGATGATGTACGCCGCCGCGTCGGGTGCCCGTCTAGGGGCCAGCACGGCGGGTGCGGCGTCTGCGGCCTCGGCGAGCGCGGCGGGCGTCAGCAGTCGGATGCCCACGGCACCGGGGATCTCGTCGAGTTCGGTGACGACCAGGCGTAGTCCGGCGTCGTTCGCGGTGTGCGCGAGCCGGGCGGCGGGATAGGCGGGATCCATGGGTACGTAGACCCCGTCGGCCAGCAGCACCGCAAGCATGCTCACCACCAGATCGGTGGAGCGCCCGAGGCAGATGCCGACGTGTTCGCCGGACTGCGCCCCATGGGCCAGTAGCCCTGCCGCGAGCCGTCGGGCCCGGTCGAGCAGTTGGGCGTAGGTGGTGCGCTCGTCCTCGTACACCAGGGCGACGGTGTCGGGGTGGGTCGCGGCGCGCTCCGTGAACAGGTCGTCGATGCGCGTTGCCTGATGGGAGAGCAGGGTGCCGCCCGCGCCCAGCGCGATCAGCTCCTCGCGTTCACCCCGGTCCACCGGGTCGATGTCCTGTGGCATGGTCGCGGGCGTGGCGGCGCCGACGGCCTGGAACGCATGCGCCACATGGCGGGCGAAGCGCCGTGCGGAGTCCGCGTCTATCTCGGCGGGGCGGTGGTGGGTCTCCAGCCACAGGGTCCCGTCCGCGTCGAGGCGCGGAACGAGGGTGAGGGGGAACGGCGCGCTGTGGCAGGGGACCTGTCCCTCGGACGCGATGGGGAGCAGTCCGACCAGAACGCGGCCGCCGACACGCTGGGTGAGGGTCGCGTATCCGGTGGGGTCGCAGCGTAAGGAGGGGTCGCGCAGTTGTCGTCGTGTGGTGCTGACGAGGGTGGACAGATCGTCGGTGCCGGTGAGGTCTGGCACGAGGAGCGTGGCGAAGTCGTGGGCACCAAGGGCGCGGGGAGGCCGGCCGGGGTCGGGGGCGATGGCCGCGACGACGGGGCGTTCCTGTCCTTCGTACCTGCCGAGCACGATGGCGGCAGCCACGGCAAGGGTGGCGGACACGTCCGTGGGGACGGCGGTGAGCGCGGTCCGCAGGGTGCTGGTGCGGTCACCCGCGTCGGGGTTGGCAGTGGCCCAGCCGGGGTGTTGGGCGTAGTCGGCGGCAGTCAAGCTCTGCCACATGTCAGAGTCCGGGGACACGGGCGGTGGCAGGGTCGCCTCGCGTAGGGCGAGTTGGCTGGAACATGTTGTTCGGCCGACCGGCTCCTCGCCGCCCGCGCGGGCTCGCGCTATCAGGGAGTCGGCGAGGACACGCAGCGAGCGCGGGTCCAGGACGGAACGGTGCGCGGACAGCACCAGGTCGGTCCGACCGTCGGTATGGCGCAGAAGCACGGCACGCGGCTGCGCGGAGGTGGCGCCGACGGGGCGAGCCAACTCTGCGCGGAGTCTGCGGCGGGCGGCGGGGGCGTCGGCGGGGTGAGGCACATCTTCACGCCACAGTTTGACTGGAAATAGTTGGCTGAATCGATTCGCATCAGCATCGCCGGGGAGCGTCACGCGCAATGCGTGGCTGTGGGCTGAGAACCGACCGCTGTCCAGGATCAGCTGGGAACTTCGGGGAGTAGTCACGACCGAACTCCAGAGATGGTAAAGGTCGGGTCATCGTGATGATTTAAGCCTTTACCCTCTCGTGTCAAGGAGTTTGTTGCGGGCGATTCGGTACTCACCGAATTCGGGACTTGAGCACGGATCGATTCCTTATTTCTATCCCATCGGGTCGAACCTTCACATCATCGCCAACGTAGATCATTCCGGACATATTCTCGACCCTTCTTCGAGGGTGACCCAGGACACATTGCTCTTTGTGTGGGGCTGTGCGCAGGATGAATCTGCACGTAACAAGGACTCTTGATGGTGTGTCAGCCACATCAATCACTTCTTCCAGCGTCGCAGCGAAGAAACGAACTAAAAGGGGAAGACGTGGCCCTGAATCCCTTTGAAGCCGACATTTCGGGGAAGTTTATCGTGCTGATCAATGACGAGAATCAGCATTCGCTGTGGCCCTCATGGGTTCCCGTTCCGGCCGGATGGAAATCCGTATCGGAGGGATCGCGTGAGAGCTGCGGCGCATATATAGAATCGCACTGGACCGATATGAGGCCGACCAGTCTGATCAATTCACGGAACAGCTGAACCTCGCCACACCTGGCGGGTCCGCCACATCGCGTTTCTCATTGCAAAACAACCCGGCAGGGGGTCGGTTCACCGTGTCCGAGGGCTCATATCTGCCTTCTGTACCACTCGACGAGTACGTGCGCATCGTGGCAGCACAGCATCCGCAGCTCCATGGACTGCTCGACCTCGTGCGCGCCCGCTCGGCGGACACCCTGTCTGCCCTGCTGTCCCTCACGAATGAGTTCGACTCCGACGACACCGGTCGCGGCGACTCCTACCGGCGGGCGCAGCAGGACGCCTTCGTACGCTGGACCGGGGCTCACCGGCTGCTGTCCCTGGCCACCCCGGCCGACCCGGCTGGCGACGTGGTCATCCTCGACGTTCTCGGCGGCGACGGCACCATAGCCCGGGCCGTCGGGGGCCGGGCCGACAGCAGTGCCGCCAAGCTCACCATCCTGACCGGTGACATCTCCGGCGAGATGGTGGCCCAGGCGCTGGCCTACGGCCTGCCCGCCGTACGCCAGGCCGCCGAGGCGCTGCTGCTCCGCGACGACTGCGTCGATGCCGCGCTCCTTGCGTACGGCACGCACCACATCGCCCCGGCGGACCGGCCCCGCGCCGCCGCCGAAGCCGTCCGCGTGGTCCGGCCCGGTGGTCGGGTGGTCCTGCACGACTTCGACGAATCCAGCCCGATGGCGCGGTTCTTCACCGACGTGGTACACCCCAACTCGTCGGCCGGCCACGACTATCCGCACTTCACACGGGCCGAGATGGCGGACCACTTCGACGGACTTCCAGTATCCGTGCAGGTGTTGGACGTCTACGACCCGCTCGTCATTCGCGGATCGACGGCGGAAGAGGTCCGTGACCGGATGTGCGACTACATTGCGGACATGTACGGAATACGGAGTTACCTCTCCGCTCAGCGGAACAACTCCGCCGCATGGGATCTCCTCACGGAATTCTTCGACCACTCGGAATATCTCTCGGGTCTCTCTTCTCCGCCGACAGGTCCGGTGCGTCCGGTCATCCGTGAGCACGACGGCGAGTTCGCGGCCGAGGTACCACGGGTGGCCATCGTGGCCGTGGCCGAGAAGGCGGTCTGACATGAGCCGGATCTACGTACCCGATCTGCTCCAAGCGGGCGACGGCCCCCATGCCGACAGCCCCGCCGTCCTCGGCCCCGACGGCGAACTCTCGTACCGGGAGCTGTGGGAGCAGGTCGCCGCCGTGGCAATGCAGCTCCACGAGGCCGGTGTCCGCCCCGGTGACCGCATCGGCCTGTACCTTCCCCGCTCCGCCGCCTATGTCAGCGCGCTGATCGCCACGATGACCCTCGGCACCGTCGCCGTGCCCATCGACCCCGAGTTCCCGGCGGACCGCCGGGCCCAAGTCTGCGACGCGGCCCGCCCGCGCGTGATCCTGCACGACGGCACCGACAAGCCGGAACAGAAGAACGAGGACGCTACGGACACGGCGCGGTGGCTGGTTCCGGCAGCAGGGCCGGCCCCGCTCTCCGAACTGGACCGGCTGACCTGGCGCGAGGCGGACGCGGCCGAGCAGACTGCGATGATCCTCTTCACCTCCGGCTCCACCGGTCGTCCCAAGGGCGTGAGACTGCACCACGCAGGCCTGGTCAACCGGCTCGAGTGGGGGCATCGCCGCTACGCCTTCGACGCCACCGACCGCGTCCTGCACAAGGCCTCGTCGGCCTTCGACGCCGCGATCCACGAAATCTTCTCACCGCTGATCTCGGGCGGCACCCTTGTCATCGCACCGGCGGGGCTGCAGTTCGACAGCCTCGGGCTGGTGCGGCTGATCCAGGAGGCGGAGGTCACCACCGCGCACTTCGTACCCTCCGTTCTGCGCTATGTCATCGACGAGGACGAGCTGGCGTACTGCACCTCCCTGCGCCGTGTCTTCTGCGGCGGCGAGGCGCTGGACATGACGCTGGTCCGCCGTTTCCGGTCGCTGTTGCCCGCGTCCCTCTACAACCAGTACGGGCCCACCGAGACCTCGGTGAACGCCACGTACTGGGACTGCGACGAGCCGTTCGACGGCGACGTCGCTCCCATCGGCCGGTCCATCGACGGCGTCGAACTCCATGTCCTGAATGAGGAGTTGCGGCCTGTCGCGGCCGGAGAGACCGGTGAGCTGTGGATCGGCGGTATCGCCGTGGGCGGCGGCTACCTGGACGACGAACCGCTGACCGCCGAGCGTTTCCTCCCCGACCCGTTCACCGGTGGGCAGGGCCGCATGTACCGCACCGGCGACCTGGTCCGGGTCGCCGAGCCCGGATTCCTCGAGTTCCGGGGGCGGATCGACGACCAGGTCAAGGTGCGCGGGGTGCGGGTGGAGCCGGAGGAGATCGGCAGCGTGCTGCGCGGTCACCCGATGGTGCAGGACGCCGCTGTGGTCGCCGTCCCCGACCAGGCCGAGGGCGTACGGCTGGTCGCCTACGTCGCCGCCCGGCGCCCCCACTCGCCCGTGGTCGACGGGCTGCAGCGGGTCCAGCTGCCTCAGGGAACGGCGGTCGCCACGCACTCGCCGGACGAGGCCCTGTTCCTGTACCGCCAGATCTTCGAGCAGGACGAGTACGCCCGCTTCGGCGTCCGCCTCCGCGAGAACGACGTGGTCGTCGACGTGGGCGCGAACATCGGCCTGTTCGGGCTCTGGGCTCACCGGCAGGCGCCCGGCATCCGGCTGGTGGCGGTGGAACCCAATCCGGACACGCTTCCCTGTCTGCGCGTCAATCTCGAACTGGCCGGCGTCGACGCGGAGATCGTCCCGATGGCCGTCACCGACGGCATCGGCACCGAGACGCTGACGTCCTTCCCTTACCTGAGCTATCTGTCGGGGCTCGGCGCGGACCGCCAGGGCGAGGCGGTGGAGCTCGTCCAATCGCACTACCGGCAGTCGACGGTGGAAACGGCCGACGGCGCCGGCCCCGGCACGGCCGCAGGCACCGAGGAGGAGATCGCCGGATTGCTGCGGGGCGCGGAAGAGCGACTGCAGGCCACCCTGCACGAGGTGGAGACGACGGACCTGTCCAGCCTGCTGGAGCGGCTGTCCGTGGAGCGGGTCGACCTCCTGAAGATCAACACTGAGGGTGCGGAACTCAGCGTGATACGCGGGATCCGGCCCGAACACTGGAAGCTCATCCGCCAGGTCTGCCTGGAGGTGGAGCACAGCAGGGTGGTCGGACCGGAGATCGAGAGGATCCTGACGGACGCCCGCTTCACCGTCCACTCCGTCAACGACTGGAGTGTCGGCGAGGACGCCGACGTCGCCTACCTCTACGCGACCCGGGACTGTGAACCGGCGGCCGGGGGAGTCCCCGGCATTCCCGTGACGGAGCGTGCCGACGTCCTGCTGACCACTCGCGAGCTGCGCCAGTACGTCGGCGACCGGCTGCCGTCGGCGATGCGGCCGAGCCAGGTCATCTTCGTGGAGGAACTGCCCCGCCTGCCCAACGGCAAGCTGGCCCGCCGCGAACTGCCGCCGCCGCCCACCGTCACGCCACGTGCGGCCGGCGAGACCGACGGCACGACGGAACTGCTGCGTGAGATCTGGCGCCACGTGCTCTCGGTGGACGAGGTCATGGACGACGACGACTTCGTCACCCTCGGCGGGCACTCGTTGCTCGCCCTCAGGGTCAGTGCCCAGGCCCGCAGACTTGTCGGAGAGGCGGTCTCCCCCAGCTCGTGCCTGCGCGCGCCGAGTTTCGCGGACTGGCTCACCACGATCCTCACAGCGGCGGACGCAGACCGCACCGACACGGTGCAGGGGTAGCCCGGTATGGAACCCCTTCGCCCCCTCTCCGACATCCAGCAGTCCATGCTGGTCCACGAGGCACTCGGCGACCGACCCATGTACGCCATGCCGCTGTGCTTCCGGATCGGCGGCGCGCTGCGGACCGAGTGGCTGGAGCAGGCACTGCATCTGGTCCTGCGCCGGCACGCCGTGTTGTGCGCCACGTACGAGGACGGCCTGGCCGTCCCGCTAGCGGCCACGGCGCCGCTGCCGGTCCTGCGCACGATGGCGCCCCGTTCCGGGGACCAGGGAGAAGCGGACGCCGTCGCGGCGCTCGCCGAACTCTGGGAGGTCCCGTTCGAGCTCGACATCGAGCCGCCGGTACGGGCCGGGGTCCTCTGCACCGCCGCGGACGAGCACTGGTTCGGGCTGGCCGTACACCATGTGGCCGGGGACAGCTGGTCGCTCGCGCTGATGTCGCAGGAGATCGGGCTCGCCTACGCCGCGCTCGCCGCCGGACGCGAGCCTGAGCTGGCCGACCCGGCATCGGACTACTTCACCCATGCCGCGTGGGAGCAGGAGCACGACTGGGACGACTCCTGGTGGCGGGAGAGGCTGACCGGCATACGGCTCCGGCCGTTCCCGCGAAGCTCACCTGCCGAGGAATCGCAGCGTGGGGCGTTTCTCCCCCTGTCCCTGGGGCTCGGCGCGGCCGCCACTGGGGGGGTACGCGCACTCGCTCGGACCACCCGGGTGTCGCCTGCCGTGGTGCTGTTCACCGCGGTGAGCGCGGCGGTGGCCGACGAAGGGCCCGTCCGAGAGGCGACGGTGGGCATGCCCGCCGCACTGCGTGACACAGAGGAACTCCAGGCCACCATCGGCCCCCTCCTCAACACCCTGCCGATTCGCACGGCGTGGTCCGACGAGCTGTCCGCCCGGCAGCTCGTCGGACGCCACGCGGACGCGATCGAGGAGAGCTTGGCCCACAAGGAGCTGCCCTACTCGCGGATCCTGCGCGCTGCCGGGCACCAGCGCGTCCCCGGAGGGGCTCCGCTCTTCCTCCACCTAGTCAACATCGACACCGAAACGCCGAGGCTGCGACTCCCGGCATTGCGCACGTCGCCCGTGCCGGTTCCGCCCCGGTGGGCAAACTTCCCGGCCTTGTGGGAATTCGGCTGGGGCTCCGTCGGCAATATCCACGGCACCCTGCGGGTCTCGGCCGACGCCTTCACCGAGGCGGACGCGCAGAGGCTGCGCGAGAGGTTCCACCGAACGCTGCAGCGCCTTCTCGAGGACAACAGCGGCCGACCGTGAAGTGACGCGACCCGGTCGGCCATCCCGAAACCACTGCTTCCGCACCATCGCTACGAAGGGGATTCCTGTGTCTTCCTCGCCCTCCACGGGTTCCGCGCCCCGCACACCGCATGAAGAGATCCTCTGCGGTCTGTTCGCCGAGGTTCTGGGCGTCGCATGGATCGGCGTCGACGACAACTTCTTCGAAGAGGGCGCCGATTCGCTGATGGCGATGCGGCTCATCAGCCGCATCCGGGCCGTCCTCGGCTCACGTATCCACATCCGCAAACTGTTCGAGGCTCCCACCGTCGCCGGCGTGGCACGGGCCCTGGCCGGCTCCGCCGCGACGTCCCCCGCTCATACCTCCCCCGCGGCCGTGGTAGTACCGGACCGCATTCCGCTCTCCCTGACCCAGCAGCGCCTGTGGTTCCTGGCGCAATTGGAGGGTCCCAACCCGCGCTACAACATGCCGTTGGGCATCGCGCTGCGCGGTCCCGTCGACCCGGCCGCGCTGGAAGCGGCGCTGACCGATGTGGTGACTCGGCACGAGCCCCTGCGCACGGTGTACCCGCAGAACGACGGGACGCCGTTCCAGCGGGTGCTGGATCCGGACGCGGCCCGCCCGGCGCTCACCGCGGCAACCGTACGGCGCGACGCCCTTGACCGGACCCTGTCCGCGGCGGCCGGGTCGGTCTTCTTCGACATCACCGCCGACGCCCCGCTGCGGACCTGGCTGTTCACCCTGGAAGACGAAAACGAGGACGAGGGCGGTCAGGAGCCGGCCGAGCATGTCCTGTTGCTCCTGCTGCACCACATCGCGGGCGACGGCTGGTCGGTACGGCCACTGATACGCGACCTGGCCCACGCGTACTCGGCCCGGCTGGCAGGCGCTGCCCCCGAGTTCGCGCCTCTGCCCGTGCGCTACGCGCAGTACAGCGTGTGGCAGCGTGAGTCGGAGGCCGCCGAGTCCGGTGCCCTCGGCACCCAGCTGGAGTTCTGGCGGCAGACCCTGGCCGGTGTGCCCGAGCGGCTGCCGCTCCCCTTCGACCGGCCTCGCCCCGCGACCCGCTCCTTCCGCGGCGCCAGCGTCGACTTCACCATCGACGCCGACCTCCACGCCCGGCTGCTCACCCTGGCCCGCGCCAACGGCTCCACCCTCTTCATGGTGCTCCAGGCGGCCTTGGCCACTGTCCTGACCCGGTACGGCGCGGGCGAGGACATTCCGATCGGCACCCCGGTGGCCGGCCGTGCCGAGGAGAGCCTCGACGACACCGTCGGCTTCTTCGTGAACACCCTGGTGCTGCGGACCGACACGTCCGGCGACCCGCCCTTCGGCGAGTTGCTGGAGCGAGTGCGGGCCGCCGACCTGGCCGCCTACGCCCACCAGGACGTGCTGTTCGACCGACTGGTCGAGGAACTCAACCCGGAGCGCTCGCTGGCCTGGAGCCCCTTGTTCCAGGTGTCCCTCGCCTTCAACGGCGACGTGGTCGGCAACGGTGACCTGCCGGCTCTGCCCGGTGCCCGGATGCACGAGGTACCCACCTCTGTGGCCAAGTTCGACCTGGGTTTCAACATTCGCCAGATGGAGGCACTGGACGGGCAGTCACAGGGCCTGGTCGGGTTCGCGGAGTACGCGACCGATCTCTTCGACCGGGACACGGTGGAACGGCTCGTCGCTGCCCTGCTCCGAGTGCTGGGACAGGTACCCGACGATGCCGGGCTGCGGCTGGGAGACTTGGAACTGGTGGCGCCCGACGCGGCTGCCGCGCTGCCGGCGCGCGCGTTCGGAGCACCGGCCCGGGCAGCCGCCGCCTCGGTGCCGGAGCTGTTCGCGCGCGTGGCCGCCGCCACTCCGGACGCAGTGGCGTTGGTCGCGGGGGCTCGCGAAGTCTCCTACGCGGAACTCGACCTGCGGGCCAATGAATTGGCCGCCCGTCTCGTCAGCCTGGGCGTCACTGCGGAGAGCCCCGTCGCGGTCATGGTGGACCGCTCCGTGGAGTACGTGGTCGCCCTGCTGGCGGTACTCAAGGCCGGCGGCGCCTATGTGCCGCTCGACCGCCGCTATCCGCCGTCCCGGCTCGCCGAGATCGTCGCGGCGACCGGCGCCGAGGTGCTGCTGAGCGACGGCGGACCGAACGCCTCCGGCTTCTCGCACCCGGCCCGCGTGGTCCTGGTCGACGCGGTCACCGCTCCGGTCGGCGGGGTCGACGCGCCGACCCTGGCACCGCTGCCCGACCAGCTCGCGTACGTCATGTTCACCTCAGGTTCCTCCGGTACGCCCAAGGGCGTGGCGGCCACTCACGCCGGTATCACCACCCTGGCCAGGGACAGCGCGTTCGCGAGTGATGCGCACCGGAGGGTGCTGCTGCACTCGTCGCCGGCCTTCGACGCCTCGACCTACGAGCTGTGGGTGCCGCTGCTCAATGGCGGCTGCTGTGTCCTCGCGCCGGCCGGGGACCTCGACACCGGGGCCCTCGCCGACACCCTCGTCGGTCAGCGCGTGCACGCGGCCTTCCTCACTTCCTCGCTCTTCCACCTGATGGTGGAGGAGGAGCCTGCCGCGCTCGGCTCGCTGAAGGAGGTGTGGGCGGGTGGCGAACCCGTCTCGGCGGCCGCGATGCGTCGGCTGAGGGACGGTTTCCCTCAGCTGCAGGCTGTCAACGTCTACGGTCCGACCGAGACCACGACCTTCGCGACCCGGTTCCTCGTACCGAGCGAGGGCGAGGTCCCCGAGCCGCTGCCCATCGGCGGTGCGCTGGACGGCATGCGCGCCCTCGTCCTGGACTCCCGGCTGCGGCCGGTGCCGCACGGCGCGACCGGCGAACTGTACATGGCGGGAGACGGACTGGCCCGCGGCTACCTGGGCCGGCCCGTGGCGACCGCGGAGCGGTTCCTCGCCGACCCGTACGGGCGACCCGGCTCACGCATGTACCGCACCGGTGACCTGGCCCGCTGGAACACGGCGGGTGAGCTGGAGTTCGTCGGCCGCGCCGATGAGCAGGTCAAGATCCGCGGCTTCCGTATCGAACCCGGTGAGGTCCGCGCGACGCTGGCCGCCGACGCGTCGGTGGCGCAGGCCGCCCTGCTCGTACGGGAGGACCGGCCTGGTGACAAGCGGCTGGTCGCGTACGTCGTGCCCAGCGACGCCGAGCGCGGAGTGGACACAGAAGCGCTCACGGAACTGGCACGGCACAAGCTTCCCGAGTACATGGTTCCGTCGTTCGTCATCGCCGTCGACGCCCTTCCCCTCACGGTCAACGGGAAGCTGGACCACAAGGCCCTGCCCGCCCCCAAGGTCGCCACCGCCGCGTCCGGCAGCCCGCGTACCGCGCGTGAGGAGATTCTCTGCGCGCTGTTCGCCGAGGTGCTGGGACTGCGCCGGGTCGGTGTCGACGACGACTTCTTCATGCTGGGCGGGCACTCCATGCTCGCGATGCGGCTGGTGGCCCGGATCCGGGGCGCGCTCGGGGTGGACGTCGGGATCGGCGCACTGTTCGAGGCTCCGAACGTCTCGGCGCTGGCAGCCGCACTCGGCGCGAGCGACGGCACCGGCCTTCGGGCCCGGACCCCGCTGGCGGCCATGGCCCGGCCGGAGCGGATCCCGCTGTCCTACGCGCAGCAGCGGCTGTGGTTCCTCGGCCAGGTGGACGGTCCGAGCCCCGTCTACAACATTCCGCTTGCGCTGCACCTCCGCGGGCGGGTGGACGCGCAGGCCATGCGGGCCGGGCTGGGCGACGTACTCGCGCGGCACGAGGCGCTTCGGACACTGTTCCCGGCGCCGGAGGGTGAGCCGTATCAGCTGATCCTGTCCGCCGATCAGGCCGAGGCAGCGCTGACGGTGGTGCCGGTAACGGCGGCGGCGCTCGACGAGCAGATCGCCCGGGCCGCCCAGTACCGTTTCGACGTCACCGTCGAGATCCCGCTGCGCGGCTGGCTGTTCGAGGTTACGGACGCCGCAGTCGAGGGCGCGCGCGACTACGTGCTGCTCGTCGTGCTGCACCACATCGCGGGCGACGGCCTGTCGATGCGTCCGCTGCTGCGCGACCTGGCTCAGGCGTACGAGGCCCGGCTGTCCGGAGTGGCCCCGGAGTTTGCGCCGCTGCCCGTGCAGTACGCCGACTACACCCTGTGGCAGCGCCGGACCCAGGAGGAGGCCGGCCCGCAGACCCTGGAACGGCAGCTCGCCCACTGGCGGCAGGCCTTGGACGGCCTTCCACAACAGCTCGAGCTGCCCGCCGACCGACCTCGGCCGGCGATGGCCGGACACGGCGGTGCCACCGTCGAGTTCACGCTCGCCGCCGAGCTGCACCAACGGGTGCTGGAGCTGGCGCGGACCACCGGATCCACGCTGTTCATGGTGATCCAGGCGGCGGTCGCCACGGTGCTGAGCCGCTCGGGTGCCGGAGAGGACATCCCGCTGGGTACGGTCGTGGCCGGGCGTGCCGAGGAGAGCCTGGACGACGTCGTGGGGTTCTTCGTGAACACCCTGGTGCTGCGCACGGACACCTCGGGCAACCCCGGGTTCGCGGAGCTGCTGCGCCGGGTACGGGAGGCCGACCTCGCGGCGTACGCACACCAGGAAGTGCCCTTCGACCGGCTGGTCGAGGAGCTCAACCCGGAGCGCTCGCTGGCCTGGCACCCGCTGTTCCAGGTGCTTGTGGCGCTGGACGACGGCTTCTTCGGTGAGGAGCTGCGGCTGCCGGGCGCCGAGGCGCGGATGCGGCCGCTGGGCACCGACACCGCCAAGTTCGACCTCTCGGTCGATTTCGTGGACCAGCGCGACGCCGCAGGGGACCCGGCCGGGCTGCGGGCCGTATTCGAGTACGCCACCGACCTCTTCGACCGGAGCACGGTCAAGGCGCTCGGCGACCGCCTGGTGCGCCTGCTGGAGGTAGTCGTCGCCGATCCCGACCGCCCGATCGGTGAGCTGGACCTGCTGTCCCCGGACGAGCGGCACCGGCTGCTCGTCGACTGGAACGGCCCCCAGCTCGCGGAGAGCCCGGTCGACCTGCCCGCCCACATCCGCAGGCTGGCCGCCGAGCGCCCCGGGGCGCCGGCTGTTTCCGACGCGCACGGGCGCCTCGGTTACGCCGAGTTGGCATGCGGCGCGGCGGCCGTCACGGCGGCCCTCTCGGCCGTCGGCGCGGGCGTGGACGCACTCACCGCGGTGCTGTCCGAGCGCAGCCCCTGGTTCGTGACCTCGGTGGTCGGCGCGCTGGGCACCGGCGGCGGCTACATGCCGTTGGACGCGGGCACCCCCGTCGCGCGAGCCGCTCTGATGCTGCGCGACGCCGACGTCCGCTTCCTGCTGGCCGCTCCCGGACTGCGCGGCCGAGCCGAGGAGATCGTGGCAGCCTGTGGTGATCACCGGGTGAGCCTGGTGGCACCGGATGCCGCGGCAACGGTGGACGCCACGGCCCTCGCGCAGGCTCCGGCCGGGGTGCCGGTGCCGCCCGAGGCCCTCGCGTACTCCGTCTTCACCTCAGGCTCCACCGGCCGCCCCAAGGGGGTTCTGGTCCCGCACAGGGGCCTGTCCAACCACCTTCTCGCCGTGATCGACCTGTACGGGCTCGACGAGAACGACACCATCGCCTTCAACGCCCCGCTGACCTTCGACGTCTCCATCTGGCAGACCCTGACCCTGCTGCTCGCCGGCGGCCGGGTGCACGTCATGGACGACGACACCACCCGCGATCCGCACGCCATGCTGGAGTCGATCGCGGAGCACGGGGTGACCGTGATTCAGATCGTGCCGGCCGTGCTGAGGGCCGTGCTCGACCTGTGGGACACGGACGACAAGACGGTGGAGCACTGCGCGGGGCTGCGCTGGATGCTGGTGCACGGCGAAGAACTGCCGCCGGACCTGGTCACGCGCTGGTACAAGCGGTTCCCCGGCATTCCGCTGGCCAATGTGTACGGGCCGGCCGAGTGCTCGGATGACGTCTCCATCTCGGTGATAGGAAGCGAGGGCCTGCCGCGCGGCGGCCGGGCCCCGATCGGCAGGCTGCTGCCCAACACCCGGGCGTACGTCCTGGACGAAGGGCTTCGGCTGCTGCCGGCCGGGGTGATCGGCGAGCTGTACGTGGCGGGCGCGGGCCTGGCTCGCGGCTACGCGAGGCGCCCCGCTCTGACGGCGGAGCGGTTCGTCGCCGACCCGTACGGGGCACCGGGCGAGCGCATGTACCGCACCGGTGACCTGGCCCGCTGGAACTCCGCCGGTGAGCTGGAGTTCATCGGCCGCGCCGACCACCAGACCAAGATCCGCGGATTTCGCGTGGAGCCGGGCGAGGTTCAGTCCACGGTCGAGGCCGACGAGTCGGTGGCCCAGGCGGCCGTGCTCGTACGGGAAGACGGCCCGGGAGGCAAGCGCCTGGTCGCCTACGCGGTGCCGGCCGATCCCGAGGCGGGGGTCGACGTCGCGGCCCTGCGCAGGCGGGTGGCGGCAGCACTGCCGGAATACATGGTTCCATCCTTCTTCGTCGTGCTCGACGAACTGCCGCTGACCATCAACGGCAAGCTCGACCGCAAGGCTCTGCCGGCCCCCCAGGCGGGCGCGAGCCCGGCGGACGGCGCCCCGCGCACCCCGCGCGAGGACGTGCTGTGCAGCCTGTTCGCCGAGGTGCTGGGACTGCCCGAAGTCGGCGTGGACGACGACTTCTTCGCCCTGGGCGGGCACTCCATGCTCGCGATGCGACTGATCGCCCGCATCCGCACGGAACTCGGACTCCGAGCGGCGGTGAGCGACCTGTTCCGCAACCCCACCCCCGCCCGGTTCCTCGACGCCGGGGGCGCAAGCGAAGCCTCGGACTTCGAGGTGCTGCTGCCGCTGCGGGCGGGAAGCGACGCGAGGCCGCTGTTCTGTGTGCACCCCGCCACCGGTTTGGCCTGGAGCTACCTGGGACTGGCCCGGCAACTGCCCGAGTCGCTCCCGGTGTACGGCGTCCAGGCGCTCGGGCTCGCCGTCGGCTCCACCATGCCGGCCGACTTCCTCACGATGATCAACCGGATCACCGAGGAGATCCGCTCGGTACAGGCCGAGGGACCTTACCGCTTGCTCGGCTGGTCGCTGGGCGGCAACATCGCCCACGCCCTCGCGGCCCGCTTCCGGGCGGCCGGCGAGGAGGTCGAACTGCTCGCGCTGGTCGACTCCTACCCGGGCGAGACTTGGCCGTACCCGGACTTCGCGAGCCAGGACGAGTGGGACGAGTTCGCCCTGCTGGCCACCCTGGCCGCCGAACCGCTGGACGCGGCCGCCCACGCCGGCGACTTCACCGACTGGCTGGCCGGGCTGCGTGACGAGGCCACGCGTCGGCTGCCGGTGGACACTGAGCAGTTCGATCGCCTAGTCGAGACCGGCGTCAACAGCAGCCGGCTCGCGGCGCAGTGGCATCCGGAGACCTTCGACGGCCAGGCGGTGTTCTTCACCGCCACCGAGGGCCGTGACGCGGACGGACCGGCAGCGCAGGCGTGGCTGCCCTATGTCGGATCGCTGGCGGAGCACCCGCTCGCCTGCACACACGAGGAAGCCATGGCGGAGGGCCCGCGTGCCCTGATCGCCGAGGCCCTCACCGCAATTCTCATGCCCGGCGTCCCCGAGACCCGGGGCACGCAGCCGGACAGGCAAGGAGCCAAGTGACACCCAAGCGCACGGACACCTTCCCCAGGGCCCTGCCCGGCCACTGGCTGCACCCGGCAGACCCCGGCTACGACGAGGCCCGCAGGATCTGGAACGCCACGCACGACCGCCGCCCCGCCCTGATCGCCCGCTGCCGTGACGCGGCCGAGGTGAGCCTGGCCATGCGCTACGCGGCGACCTCGGACCTGGAGGTGACGGTACGAGGCGGCGGTCACAACGTGGCCGGGACCGCGATCGCGGACGGCGCCCTGTTGATCGACCTGTCCCCGCTGAACGAGGTCACCGTCGATCCGGTGGCGCAGGTGGCGTACGCCGGCGGCGGTGCCCTGCTGCGCGACGTGGACGCGGCCACCATCCCGCACGGCCTCGCCTGCCCGGCCGGAGTGGTCTCGCACACCGGCCTGGGCGGTCTCGCGCTCGGTGGCGGCTACGGCTGGCTCACCCGCAAGTGGGGGCTGACCTGCGACCATATCCTGGCCGCCGATGTAGTACTGGCCGACGGTTCGGTGGTCGAGGCCGGCGAAGACAGCCACCGCGAACTGCTGTGGGCGCTGCGCGGAGGCGGAGGCAATTTCGGCGTCGTCACCCGCTTCACCCTGCGGCTGCGGCCGGTCGGCCCGGTCCACCACCACGTCGGCGTCTATGCGCTGGAGCAGGCCCCTGCCGCACTGGCCGCCTACAGGGAGTTCGCCGAAGGGCAGGGCTTGGACCTGCATGCCGTGGGCTGCCTGAAGTTCGCCGGCGAACAGGAGTGGATTCCGGCCGGGCTGCGGGGACAGCGGGCGCTCTTCCTGACCGTGGCCTGGTTCGGTGACCCGTCCCAGGGCCCGGCCCGCGCCGCCCCGCTCTTCGAAGCGGCTCCGCCGGCCGGTGCCGTCGAACGTGTGCTCTCGTACGCGGAACTCCAGGCGCTCGGGGACCACGGTGAGCCGCACGGCAACCGGTACTTCACCAAGTCCTGCTATCTCCAGGAGCTTTCGCCCACGGAGGCCGGAGAGTTCGTGGCCATCACCCGGGACATGCCCTCACGGCTGTCCTCCATCGATTTCGAGTACCTGCGCGGAGCGATCGCGGACGTGCCGGGCGCCGACACGGCGTTTCCCAGCCGCGAGGCCCCGTACATCTGCACCGTCTCCTCGCAGTGGACCGACCCCGAGCGCGACGCGCAGAACGCCGCCTGGCCGCGCCAGGGAATCGCGCGCCTACGTCCTTTCAGCACGGGCGGTGCGTACGTCAACTACCTCCAGGACGAGAAGGAGGGCCGGGTGCTCGAGGTGTACGGGGCAGCGCGCCACGAACGCCTCGCCGCGGTGAAGAAGGCCTACGACCCCGGCAACGTCCTGCGCCGCAATCAGAACATCCCGCCGCTGGCGGACGACCAGCAGTCCAGCAGCAAGGAGTCATGAGCCATGACGCAGACCCTCTCCGCCTCGTCGATCATCCACCCGCCGTCCGTCTACGACAGCAACGAGCCCGACGCTTTTGTCAAGGCTCTTCGCTCTCCCTGGTATGCGCTCGTCGCCGACCTCTTCCACGTGGTGCGGACCGCGACGGCCGAGTACGCACACGGCCACGGCCTGCGCAACCTGCCGTTTCCGCTGACCACGCGCACAGTGACGTGTCCGACCGCGCTCGGCAGCGATTCCGAGCCGGTGCCGGTCTCGGTGCTCGGCGTCGACACCTACCTGCCCGACTCCATGCAATTCGCTCTGGAGTACGGCTGCCGGCTTGCCCCGGGGGGCTGCTACGACATCCAGCCGTCCTACCGGGGTGAGATCCCCGACGAGACCCATCTGAACCAATACACGCACAGCGAGGCCGAGATCCCCTGCGGCCTCGAGGAGTTGATCGCGTACGTCGACGGCTATGTGAAGGCGCTGGCCACGGCGGTGCTGGACCAGCACGGCGACCGGCTCGCCGCGGCCCGCGGGGACATCTCGCACCTGGAGCGCATGGCGGGCCACGCCTCCGCGTTCGAGCAGGTCACCTTCGCCGAGGCGGTCCGGATCGTCGGCGACACGGAGGGCTGCGTCCGCGACGAGGGTTCCTGGCGCAGCCTCACCCGCAAGGGCGAGCGGCTGCTGATGGAGCGGGTCAGCGAGTTTGTGTGGGTGCACCACTTCGACTCCCTCGGCGTGCCCTTTTACCAGGCCTTCGGCGACGAGAACGGCCGGACGGCGCGAAACGCCGACCTGTACTTCGGGCTGGGTGAGATCATCGGCGGCGGTGAGCGCCACGCGGACGCGGAGATCCTGCGCAAGTCCATCGCGATGCACGGCGTCAACGAGCAGGAGTACGCGTGGTACGTGCGCATGCGGGAGGAGCTCCCCATGCGTACCGCCGGCTTCGGTATGGGCGTCGAGCGCTTCTTGATGTGGGTGCTCAGCCACGGCGACATCCGGGACATCCCGCTGATCTCCCGACTCAACGAGACGCCCGAGTACCCGGCTGCGGTCATCCGCCCGTAATCATGCAGGTTACCTCCATGGAGAAGACGAAGTACGGCGGGGTACTGCGACAGCGCGACTTCCGACTGCTGTGGTTCGGTGAGACGGCGCGCACGCTGGGCAACAGCGTGACTGCCGTGGCACTTCCACTGATCGCGGTCGTGGTATTGGACGCGGATGCCACGGCGGTGGGTCTGCTGTCCGCGGCGGTCTGGCTGCCCTGGTTGGTGGTCGGGCTGCCGGCGGGCGCGTGGATGGACCGGGTGCGCAGGCGCCCCGTGATGCTCGCATGCAACGTGGTGTCGGCCGTCCTGTACGCGAGTGTGCCGGTCCTGGCCTGGCTCGATGCCCTGACCTTTACCCACCTCCTGGTCGTCGCACTGGCCGGAGGCACGACCGCGGTGTTCTTCAACACCGCCAACCACGTCTACCTGCCTACCGTCCTGGCCGAGCGGGATCTGCTGGAGGGCAACTCCAAACTCCGGGCGAGCGAGGCCGGGACGAGTGTGGCCGGCCCCGGACTGGCAGGTGTGGTCGCGCATGTCTTCGGCGCGGTGGCCGGGCTGCTCGTGGACGCGCTCACCTTCCTGGTCTCCGCGGTGTGCCTCAGCTCGATCCACGCGCAGGAGACACCACCCAAGGACGACGACCGGGGCGGGAGTCTGCACAGGCAAATCGCGGAGGGACTTCGGTTCGTCCTGAAAGACCGTTACTTGCGCCCGATGGTGATCTACGGAGCCGTCGTCAACCTGGCCCTGATGGGCTACCAGGCCGTGCAGGTCGTCTTCCTGGTGCGCACCGTCGGAATCAGTTCCGGAGCGGTCGGACTGGTACTGACAGCCGGCAGCCTCGGAGGCATCGTGGGCGCGATGCTCGCCGCGTCCATCGGACGCCGGTTCGGCACCGCTCGCGGAATGCTGGTGATGCAACTGCTCACCGGGCCCTGGGCGCTGCTCATGCCCCTCACGTCCGATGGGGCGGGCCTGCTGTTCTTCGCGGCCGGCGCTTTCGTGATCGGCGTCGGCATCGTCTCGTGCAATGTCGTCCTGGGCAGCTTCCGTCAGATGTACTGCCCTCCCCAGCTCCTGGGGAGGGTGGTGGCGACCACCATGATGCTCAACCACAGCACAATTCCGATCGGTTCGCTGCTCGGTGGCTTCCTCGGCGACGCCCTGAGCCCCCGCGCCGCCATGTGGATCACGACAGGTCTCCTCGCCCCCTGCTGGCTGATCCTTGCTCTCGGACCCATGCGCGCCCAGCGTGACCTCCCCACCAGCTACCGACCCGCCGATGCCGCAGGGGACGCCGCGAGCATGGCGGACTTCCCAGACAAGGACAGAACGTGATGACGGCTGACGAGACTTCCACGGTCCGCTACTACGACGAGCTCGGCTGCTGGGTGGCATGGGGCCGCGAGGCCGCACAGTCGGCTCTCCAGGACTCGCGGCTCTCGTCCGAGACGCTGGAGGCGGCCAACCTCAGCTATCTGCCGGCCGACATGCACGAGGAGTGCTCCCACCTCATCGAGACGATGCGCCGGTGGTTCGTACTCCTCGACGGTGACCGGCACACCGTCGCGCGCCGAGCCATCCAGCCGATGTTCTCCCCGCGGCGTATCCGCAAGCTGGAGGAGACCATCGAGGTCATCGTCGCGGAGGAACTGGACGCCTTCGCCGCCTCCGGCGCCACCGGCGACTTCGACGTCATCACCGGCCTCGCCGACAAGATCTCTGCCCGTACCATCGCCCTGCTTCTTGGACTGCCGGGCGACGACGACGCCACGCTGCACCGCTGGGCCAAGGCCCTCGCGGACTTCCTCGCCTCGTCCTACCGGCGCGATTGTGCGGTCAACGCCCAGGCCGCGCTCCAGGAGATGGGCGAGTTCATCAAGAACGCCCCCGATGAGGAAGGCGAGAGCATCTGGAGCCGGGCCACGGGCGGTGAGTGGGACCGGCTGGCCACCTCCTCCATGGTGCTGTTCGGCGGTCTGGAGACCACGGCCGGACTGATTGGCTTCGCCGTCTGGTACATGCTGGGCAACGACTTGGCCGAGCAGGTCGCGGCCTCGGAGGCGGGCGAGGAGGCGAAGGCCGTCGTCGAGCGGGTACTGGATGTGTACGCGCCGCTAGGACATGTGGCGCGGATGGCCTCCGAGGACACCGAGCTGGGCGGCTGCCCGATCGCCGAGGGCGATCTCGTCCTGGTCTCGCTCACCGGGCGCGATCTCTTCGACGCCCAAGACCTGCCGACGGAGCCGTCAGGCCACCAGGACGGCGACCGGTTCGACCATGTCGCCTTCGGCTACGGCATGCACTACTGCGTCGGCGCTCCGCTGGCGAGGGTGACCGTCGCCAATCTGCTCACCCAGTTCGCCCGGCGCTTTCCCAAAGCCTCGGTCAAGGATGTCGCGTGGCGCAAGAACCGCACGTTCCGCGGCTTCGATCACTTGGTCCTCGACGTGAGCGGGCCGCAGACCTGACGCCGCCGTGCGTTGTTTCGCTGTCTCAACCGATTCGGAGAGTTACACCGTATGCAGCCGATCTCACCGACCGTACTGATATGCCTGCCGTTTGCCGGGGCTGGCGCCTCCTTCTTCAAGAAATGGCAGCCACTGGCACCTGACGAGATGCGGATCATCGCCGTGCAACTGCCCGGCCGGGAGGAACGGTTCCTCGACGACCCGCACACTGACGCGGCCGTGGCCATGGACGAGGCCTGGTCCTGGGTCGAGCCCCAGCTCGACGGCGAAGAGCGGATTGCCGTGTTCGGGCACAGCCTCGGCGCGGTACTCGCTCACGAGCTGGTCCACCGAATCACCGGCGGCGGGCTGCCCGTTGAACGGCTCTTCGTCAGCGGATCCGCAGGACCATGGAAGCCGCGGGCCAAGAGGGCCAGCGGTCTGAGCGACGAGGAGTTCCTGGCCCGGGTGAAGAACTTCGCCGGTTACACGCATCCCGCGATGCAGGACCCGGAGATGCTGGAACTGCTGATCCCCGTGCTCCGCGCGGACGTCGAGATGCACGAGAACTACCACCCCTCGTTCCCTGGGCCGCTGAGCACGCCGATCACCGCACTGCGGGGCGCGCAGGACGACCTGGTCGACACGGCCGAGGCGGCCCAGTGGGCCGAGGCCACTACGACCGGCTTCAACCAAGTGGAGCTTGCCGGCGGACACATGTACCTCACCGACAGCGCCGAGACAGTGCTGCAGCTCATCTCCGACACGGTCGGGGACGGTTCCGTGGCAGCGCTGTGAGCGGCCGGCTCAAGGGGAAAACCGCTCTCATCACCGGGGCCGCCCGGGGACTGGGGCGGGCGACAGCCCGCGCCTTCGCCCGCGAGGGCGCCGACCTCGTACTGCTCGACGTCGCCCGGGACCTGCCGGGGGTCCCCTACTCGCTCGGCTCGACCAGCCAGCTGGAACACACCGCGTACCTGTGTCGCGAGGTGGGCGCGGCCGTGCTGGTGATGCAGGCGGACGTACGGCGTACCGCAGAGGTGGACGAGGCGGTGGAAACGGCGCTGGACCGGTTCGGCGCTCTCGACGTCCTCGTGAACAACGCGGGCATCGCGGCGCCCTCGGGCAAAGCCGCGCACGAGATCACCGAGCAGGAATGGCAGTTGATGCTCGACGTGGACCTCTCCGGGGCCTGGCGGATGATTCGTGCAGTCGGCGGCATCATGGTGGAGCGAAAGGCCGGCAGCATCGTGAACATCGCGTCCACCGCGGGCCTGGTCGGCTACCGGCACTTCTCGGGATATGTCGCGGCCAAGCACGGGCTGGTGGGCCTGACCAAGGCGGTAGCGCTCGACTATGCCCCCTACAAGGTCCGTGTCAACGCCCTGTGCCCCGGCTCGGTGCGGGACGATGCGGAGGTCGAAGGCCGGATGCTGGCGGAGATCGCGCGGTCCCTTCATGTTCCGGTCGCCGAACACGAGGAGATCTTCGTACGGTCGCAGCCGATGAACGCCCTGATCGAGCCGGAGGATGTGTCCGCCGCGGCAGTATGGTTGGCCGCCGACGAGTCCCGCCAGGTCACGGGCAGCGTGGTAGCGGTCGACGGCGGCTTCACGGCGTACTGAGCACGACGGCTCCAGTATCAAGCCACGGTGACCGGCGATGCTCTTCCCTTGTCCTGGACAGAGATACGGGAAAGTGGGTCCTGGAGAAAGCAGTCCAGAGAGTGAGTCAGCCAGTACTGCAATTGTGGGCGGGTGACGAGCTCTTAGCCTCGATCCACCGGCCAACGACTGGTCCAGGGCTTGGACATGAAAGTGGAGATGCGCTCTGACCTGGGAGAATAGGAGTTCTCTAGGCTTCTACTCGACCAGTTCGGAGGTGCATCTCCGGGATGCATTCTTCCATGCCGCCGCGTGCGGTGTCCGCAGTGTTCGATGAGTCGAATCTGTTCGCCGACGTGGGGCTGGTGCCGGTGATGCGTCTCGCCGAGCGGGCCGGGCTGGCGGAACTGGCCCGCGCGTCGGTACGCATCGACGGTGCGGACAACAGCGGCGGGGCAAACCCGGCGGCGAAGGTGACCTCGCTGATCGCGGCGATGTGTGCTGGGGCGGACAGCATCGAGGGCGCCGACCGGCTGCGGCACGGAGCGATGTCGACCGCCTTCGGGGGCATCCGGGCCCCGTCCACGCTCGGCACGTTCCTGCGCTCCTTCACCCACGGCCATGCCCTGCAACTGCACGCGGTGCACCGCACGTTCCTCGGTGAACTGGCTGTGCACACCCCACTGGTGCCCGGCGCCGGACAACTCGCCTTCATCGACGTCGACTCCACCCACAAGCGGGTGTTCGGCCGCGCCAAGCCGGGCGCGCAGTACGGCCGGTTCAAGGGCATACGCACGCTGCATCCGCTGCTGTCCACGATCTGCACTCCGCTCGCCCGGCCGGTGATCGCCGGGGTCAGGTTGCGGCAGGGAAAGTCCGCCGACTCCCGCGGTGCCGAGCGGTTTGTCACCGAGGCCGTGGCCACCGCAGCTGAGGCGGGCTGCACCGGAATCCGGCTGCTGCGCGCGGACTCGCAGTTCTACGACGCCGGCGTGGTGGCGGTCTGCCGCCGGGCCGGAGCCCGCTTCTCGATCACGACCGGCATGAACCCCTCCATTAAACGGGCCATCGCCGCCGTCCCCGACGGTGCCTGGCGGCAGATCCGTTACCCGACGGCGGTCCCCGACCCCACCACCGGCGAGCTGATCTTTGACGCGGAAGTCGCTGAAATACCCGACTACACCGCGTTCACCGGCCGACCCAAGGCCGAGCAGGTCACCGCCCGCCTGATCGTGCGCCGCGTCCGTGACCTGGCCAAACCGGCTGTCGAGGGTGAACAGGGTGAGCTGTTCCCGCTCTGGCGCCACCACCCGTTCTTCACCGACAGCCCCTTCGAAACCCTCCAGGGCGAACGACAGCACCGCCACCACGCGTTGATCGAAAAGGTCATCGCCGGCAGCAAAGCTTCAGGCCTGGCCCACCTGCCCTCCGGCCATTTCAACGCGAACGCGGCGTGGCTGACCCTGTGGGCGATGACCTACAACCTAAGGGAAAACCTCAGCAGGGGCGGATCAGGCAGCGTCTGCATCCGCATGCCGCGCACAGGGGGCCGGCGGGTACGGCGAGTCACCTTCGACGATCCGGGTCTGGTATCGGGATACGGGGGCACACGAGTCTCACCCCCTTCGAAAGGAGCTGCTCCATGCTCGGTATAGCCGCGGCGGTACTGTTCTTCATCGCCTTCCTGATCAACGCCGCCGAGATCACGACGAACCATGTCTTCGCTTCCGGGAACGTCATGTTGCTCGGACTCACCCTCCTGGCCCTGCACGTGGCGGGGATCGGCAGCGGCTGGGCCGGTCGGACGCGCAGACGCTGACAGAAGCGGACACCCAGGGTGTGGTGACGCACCGTCATATGGGGCACCACACCCTGAGTGTTTCCTCCCCACAGGTGGTTGAGCCCCGGCTGGCACATGATGCTGGGGGTACTGGCACGGGCATGAGACCGAAGAGGCCAACCATTCCTCCCGAAGATGGAGGGCCGGTCGCGTCACCCCGGACGCAAGCGGCATCCGGACCGACTGAGTTCGACTTGCATCTTCTGCTCGATCAAGTTGAGGGCTGCACGCAGTTGGCCCACCCCTTACCTACCCACGGTAGGTTTCCGGCTGCCGCAGCCAGACTTCACTGATCGTCGGGAGAGCGGGGACGGCGTGCCAGAGTCGTTCAACGGGCACCTCGCTGGTGACCGCGATGGTTGCTGAGTGCAGGAGTTCACCGACGCCGGGACCGACGAAGGTGACCCCGGCCACGGTGCCGCAGTCCAGGTCGACCAGCATGCGAGCCTTACCGCGGTATCCCTCCGCGTACTGGACTGCGCCGGCGACGCCGCCGATGTCGTAGTCCACCACCTTGGCCTGGCGCCAGGCGCGCTCCGCTTCCCGAGTGGTCAGGCCGATGGCCGCGACTTCCGGGTCCGTGAAGATTACTTGCGATACAGCCGCGCTGTCGGCGGTTGCGACGTGTGCGCCCCACCTGTCGTCGAGCGGCACACCATTGGCGCGAGCTGCGATCACGGCGCCCGCAATGCGAGGCTGAAAGCGCCGGGCAGAAGTGATGGCCGTGAACCCACGCAACACCTACCCTACGTGCCCCGAATGCGGGCACACAGCGAAGGAGAACCGGCCCACACAGGAGAAGTTCCACTGCGTCGCCTGCGCCCACACTGCGCACGCCGACACAGTCGGGGTTCTCAACCTACGGGCCGGGCTGGTCCGTCGCAAAGCCCAACCGGCATGGCGAGAAGCCCGATCCTCAGGGCGGGGAGGAGTCACTGCTTGGGGCCGACGTGGCTCACAGGCAGTACCGAACGAGCCACTCGTCGGCGTTGTATATGTTCTTCGCCGGGTCCGGCACCGTGGCCACCTGTTCTTCGACCATCTCCTCGGAGAGGATTCGCTTCGGCAGCTCGCTGAACCGGGCGCGGCGGGCCGTTTCGGCAGGGCCGGGGCTCTGCTGCGCAGGTTGCATTTGCATCGTCTCCTCAGGAGCTTGGTGACGGCTCCTGGTCGGTGGCGGGGGCACGGCCAACTAGGGCTGGCTGGGGTCCGCCGCGGTAGCCGCCCAGCGGGCGGTGCTTCTGCGGCCGGTCTGGGGCCGGCCGGAGGGGCTCAGCCCCGATAGGAGTCCTTGCTGGCGGCCACGAAGGCCTCGACGCGTCCGGGTGACGCGACGTGGCGGGCAATGCGGTCGTCGTGGCCTGCTTGGTGCAGTCGGGCCATCGTGATGAGGTGCTGGGCTGTGTGAGGGGGCGGGCTCAATGGGCCAGGTCGTGGTCATTGGCGGTCATCGGTGTGCCTTTCAGGCGTGGCGGTGGTGGAACGACCGGGTCTGGGGTTACGGATCAGGCGGCGGCTGCGGTGCGCCGCCGCATCAGGCGGGGGCGCAGGCCGAGCAGGACCGCAGCGATGGCGGTCCACAGGGCGAGCGTGATCAAAGGGCCTGCTGCGTGCGCGCCGTTGAAGTAGCTCAGGTCGGTGATGGTGCGGACGGCCGCGCCAGGTGGCAGTAGTGCGGAGATGGCTCGGGCCGCAGCGGGCAGCAGATCAGCGCCGATGATGGCGCCGCTGGTGGCGTTGCCGACGGTGAGGAGCACAAGGGTGGCGACCGGGACTCCGATCGGGCCGAGGTAGGTGCCGAGAAGTTTGGTGGTGAAAGCGGCCGCAGCTGCCAGGAGGGTGAGAGTGAGGACCAGCGGGACGAGCGGAGCCGGGACCGCACCCATAATGGGGCCGGCGATGATCGCAGCGACGGTGCCGATGGCCACGGAGGCGCCGGCCAGCAGCCAGAACCGCTGACGCAGGTTCAGGACACCGGTCAGGCCGAGAGCGTTCGAGCCGAGGACGAAACCGGCCAGTGTCACGCCGAAGGCCATGTAGAAGCCGGCCAGCCCCCGGGCGTCGAAGTGGGTCAGGGGGACGACGTCCTCGGTGGTCACGTGCTTGCCCGCACCGTGGGCATAGGCGTCGACGAGATTGTTCACGGCCGATGTGGTGGACGTGCCGACTGCTCCTGCGATCTCCAGGCGCAGCCGGCCCGGGCCGTCGGTGCTGAGCGCCGCGACGACGTCGTGGCGCTCCAGTGCGTGGCGCGCTGCCTCGGCGTCAGTGACTGGGTGGACCTCGAGGTTGTCGCCGAGGGCCTGGTGTATATCGCCCGGCAGGTCCGGTCCGGTGACGGCGATGGGGACCTGATGGGGCTGGGGGTCGCGCTGGAGGCCGACGTAGCAGGCGATGAAGGCCGACACGACGACCAGGGCGATCAGAGTCGGCTGGAGCCAGGCCCTCACCGGCGGGCGGTGGCGGGCGGCGTCGTGGGGCTTCGGGGAGACTTCGGCCGCTGCGGAGAGTGTCGGCTCACGCACGGAAGCGGTTCCGATGGGGGTTTCCATGACAAGGCTTTCTGATGGAGGGGCGCGACGCTCGCGGGAGGGATCAGGCGGAGGTATGCACGCGGACCATTAGGAGTATATGCTCGTATTTACCCGATGGCAAGGGCGGGCAGTTTGGGGCGAACCTGTCACCCCGCTGCCGACCGCTGATCCCCGGGCGGCCCTATCGCGTACGAGTATCTGCTCCTATTGTGGGTGGGGAAGCTCTGGAGGAGACCATGACCACTGCGCCGAACAGCCTCGGCGACTCGTGCAACAACCTGGCACTGCGCAAGGCGGCCCGGTACCTCGGCGCGACCTACGACAAGGCCCTGGCCCCGGTCGGTCTTCGTGCAACGCAGTTCAGCATCCTGCAGAAACTGAGTGTGCACGGAGAAATGACGATCACCAGCCTCGCCGAGATGATCGCCATGGACCGCACGACGATGGCCTCAAACCTCAAGCCCCTCGCGCGCGAGGGCCTGGTAACCGTCGAGCCATCGGCAGCCGACCGTCGCGCACGGATCGTCACCATCACGCCGGACGGCCTCTCCCGAACGAAGGCGGCAGTACCACTGTGGAAAGCCGTGCAAGCCCAGTTCGAGGAGAACTTCGGCGCCGACGACGCAGCCCAACTGCGCGCATCCCTCCAAGCCGTCCTCCGTACCGGATTCGAGCCCTGGGCGGAGTAGGGCACGACTCTTCTGGCGCTACCGAGGGCTGACTCTGGTCGCCCGGACGTCACCAGAGCGCCCGCGTACCACGCCGGGCGTGGCGGCCCCCTCCCAACCGGAAGCTGGCGGCAGGGACTCGCGCTGTGCAGCCTGAACAGGCAGAACACCGCACTGTGAGCTGGGCACCTCCAGGCAGCCCGAACCGGCACCGGCTGACAGCACGTCGTCGCTTCAGGCTTGGGAGATGGGCATGTCCAGCGAGACTGTCTTGCCCCGACCGTTTGGTGCGCCGCCGCCCGGGGCAGCCGGCCGACGTTGCAGGAGATGCGCCCCCTATAGATTGCGCCCCTGTAGATATAGATAGAGCGTGTTTCAAAATCCCGTTGCCTGCAGTGGCTGCTGCATACGATCCTCCCGGCATGGACCTTCCACAGCAGGTGATCGAACTGGACGACCTCACGCTGCGCGCATTCAACGGCGAGGCGGACCTTCCGGAGCTCTTCCGGGTCATTGAGGAGTCGCTGGAGCACCTACGCCCGTGGATGCCCTGGGTTGCTGAGCACAGCCTGGGCAGGACGACCGACTTCCTGGCCGGCCGCGCGGAGCGCTGGGCGAGCGGTGATGAGTTCACCTACGCGATCGTGTTGGACGGGGCCATCGTCGGCGCCTGCGGACTGCTCCGGCGTGACGACACCCCGGACAATGCCCGCGAGATCGGCTACTGGCTGCACCCCGCCGCCACCGGCCGTGGCGTGGCCACCCGAACCGCCCGCGCCTTGGTCGAACAGGCCTTCCGCTTTCCCGGCATCGGCTATGTCGAGGTCGTCCACGACCCGGCCAATGTTGCCAGCGGCGCCGTCCCGGCCCGCCTCGGCTTCACCGAGCACCTCCGCCGCCCCGCCGAGCGCCTCGCCCCGGCCGAGACCGGCGAGGTTCAGATCTGGCGACTGACTCGCCGCCAGGCGGGGACCCTGACTGCCGCTGAGGCTTGTTGACGGGCACGGGCGGGAGATCCGGAGCGGCGCTGGCGATCTCCTCGGCGTCCTTCGGCCGTGCCGGCTCGGAGGCACGCTTTGGCCGTGTGAGGGACTGGGGCCGAACCGGCGACGCTTCGACGTTGCCCCTTGGGGGCGGGCGTGATCAGGCGGTGCCACGGGCACCCGAAGTGTCATGGGAACTCTGAAGCAGTGGGAACAGGCGCTAGAACGCTGGCAGGACGCCTTGGTCGCGAAGTTCGTCCACAGCGAACCGGTCGAGCTGCTCGACAAGCTCCGGGGCGAGTGCGACAACCACGTGGTGGTGTGCAGCCAGACCCGAGTGGTGGCGCCCAACGCGTACGAGGTCGAAATTGACTCCAGCCTGCACAAGGAACTGGCCCGGCATGTGCGGCAGGTGGGGCAGGCGCTCATGGACAGTCTCGCGCGGCATGGCGAGAGCCGCGGCTACGAATGGGCCGGCCCGCTGACGGTACGCGTGACGGCGGCGGTCCATCTGCCCAACGGCCGGTACCGCATCGCCTGCCGCCCCATGCCCCATGTCCGCGCCGATGCGTTCCCTTCGGCGAGGGAGTAGGCGCCCGGCGCGGTCGAACGCTTCGGGCCAGACCCGACCGTGCCGAGGCGCCCCTGCCTCGTACGTAGTTCGTGCCTGTGCGGCTCCCACCCGCCAGGGGGTGGGAGCCGCACAGGCACGAACTACGGGTTCGTTTTCTTCCCTGTGGGGTTTCGCGCCAGCCGTCAGGCGTGCCGGTGGGAGCGCCTGTTTCCGGTGATGAGCCGGTAGAGGGCGAGCAGGATCAGGGAGCCGACGATCGCCGCGACCCACGTGGAGAGATCGAAGAAGCCGTCGATCGAATCGACGCCGAAGATGACCTTGCCGAGCCAGCCTCCGAGAAGGCCGCCGGCAATACCGATGAGCATGGTGATGATGATGCCGCCGGGGTCCTTGCCAGGCATCAGAAGCTTGGCGATCGCTCCGGCGAGCAAACCGATGAGTATCCAGGCGATGATGCCCATGATGATCGTCTCCGGTCTCGGGGATGTAGGGCTGAGTTCAGTTATCGTCTGCGCCGGGAAAGCGGCTTCAAACCTTCCGGTCAGGGCAACTCCGGGTGCGAAGGCCGGCCGGCGGCAGGACAGCCCGGTGTCCTCGCCCGCTCACCGGCTTGCCGCCGGCAGGGCATCGACCAGGGCGTCCACATCCTGGACCCCCGCCGACTCGCGGGGCCGGACGCGAGAAGATTCCGTCCAGGTCCTCGCTCTCGTGCCGCTGTTCGTTCTCGTTGTGGGCTGCGGCGAGGATCAACTCCAACTGTAGGTGAGGCGACTGGCGCGAAGTAATGGATGTGCGCCGGGCGGGGTTGGGCCGCAGGGCCGTTCGGGTGCTCCGGACACCCCCTGATACGGGCGGACATCGGCGGGCCCCACCGGCACTGCGTCGAAGCCTGCACGGACCGGCGTGACATAGGTCCCGCCGGTGAGAGATCGACTCCGCCGCTACTGATCGGTACCGTCCACGGGAACAGCGGATGCCGATCCCGGCAGCCGGAATGACATCGCCACCTTGGGGCCGCGCGCCCGCAACACGACAGGGGACATTGATGTTCCGCAAGGTATTGGTCGCCAACCGGGGCGAGATCGCGATCCGCGCCTTCCGCGCGGCGTTCGAGCTCGGCATCTCCACCGTGGCCGTGTTCCCCTACGAGGACCGCAACTCGCTCCACCGGGCCAAGGCGGACGAGGCCTACCAGATCGGCGAAAAGGGCCACCCGGTGCGGGCTTATCTCTCGGTCGACGAGGTGATCAAGGCCGCGCGCAAGGCCGGTGCCGACGCCATCTACCCCGGATACGGCTTCTTGTCGGAGAATCCCGACCTCGCCGCCGCGTGCGCCGAGGCCGGGATCACCTTTGTCGGGCCCCCCGCCTCCGTACTGCTCCTCACGGGCAATAAGTCCCGCGCGGTGGCGGCCGCTCGAGAGGCAGGGGTTCCGGTACTGAAGTCGTCGGAGCCGTCCACGGACGTGGACACGCTGGTCGGCGCCGCCGACTCCATCGGGTTCCCCCTCTTCGTCAAGGCCGTCGCAGGCGGCGGCGGGCGAGGAATGCGGCGCGTCGCCGAGCCCGCCGAGCTGCGGGAAGCGATCGACGCGGCGATGCGAGAGGCGGAGTCGGCGTTCGGAGACGCCACCGTCTTCCTGGAGCAGGCCGTCATCAACCCGCGCCATATCGAAGTGCAGATCCTCGCCGACGCCCATGGGAATGTCGTCCACCTGTACGAGCGGGACTGTTCGCTGCAGCGCCGCCACCAGAAGGTCGTCGAGATCGCGCCCGCGCCGAATCTCGACCCGGAGCTGCGTGCGCGCATCTGCGCCGACGCCGTCGCGTTCGCCCGGCACATCGGGTACGTCAACGCGGGCACCGTGGAGTTCCTGGTCGACGAGCGCGGCAACCATGTCTTCATCGAGATGAACCCCCGTATCCAGGTGGAGCACACGGTCACCGAGCAGGTCACCGGACGGGACCTGGTGATCGGGCAGCTGCGGATCGCCGCGGGAAAGACGCTTCCGGAACTGAACCTGACGCAGGACGACATCGCCCTCACGGGCACGGCCCTGCAGTGCCGTATCACCACAGAGGATCCCGCCAACGGTTTCCGACCGGACACCGGCACCATCTCCGCGTACCGTTCCCCGGGCGGCCCCGGCGTACGGCTCGACGGCGGCACTGTCCACACCGGCGCCGAAGTGTCCGCCCACTTCGACTCGATGCTGGTCAAGCTGACCTGCCACGGCCACGACTTCGCCAACGCCGCCCGCCGCGCACGGCGTGCGATCGCCGAGTTCCGTATCCGCGGAGTCGCTACCAATCTGCCCTTCCTCGGCGCCGTGCTCGACCACCCCGCCTTCCGCGAGGGCCGTATCACGACGAGCTTCATCGCCGAGCATCCGGAACTGATCCGGGCGCGCCCCTCCGCCGACCGCGGAAGCCGCATGCTCACCTATCTCGCCGAGACGACCGTCAACCGTCCCCATGGCCCGCGTCCGCAGGTCATCGACCCGGCCGCCAAGCTCCCTCCCGCCTCACTGGGCAGCCCGCCCGCCGAAGGGTCCCGGCAGCGCCTCGCGGCACTCGGGCCGGAGGCGTTCGCAGCGGAGCTGCGCCGGCAGCGGGCCGTCGCGGTGACGGACACGACCTTCCGCGACGCGCACCAGTCCCTGCTGGCCACCCGGGTGAGGACGCGCGATCTGCTCGCCGTCGCCCCGTATGTCGCCCGCACAGCGCCGGAGCTGCTGAGCCTGGAGTGCTGGGGCGGCGCCACCTACGACGTGGCCCTGCGCTTCCTCGCCGAGGATCCCTGGGAGCGGCTCGCGGCCCTGCGGGAGGCGGTGCCCAACATCTGTACGCAGATGCTGCTGCGTGGGCGCAACACCGTCGGCTACACGCCCTACCCCGTCGAGGTGACCGAGGCCTTCGTCGCCGAGGCAGCGGCGACCGGAATGGACATCTTCCGGATCTTCGACGCGCTCAACGACGTCTCGCAGATGCGTCCCGCCATCGATGCCGTACGGTCCACCGGCACCGCGCTGGCCGAGGTCGCCCTGTGCTACACCGCGGACCTGTCGGACCCGGCCGAACAGCTGTACACCCTCGACTACTACCTACGCCTCGCGGAGCAGATCGTCGAGGCCGGCGCGCACGTACTGGCCATCAAGGACATGGCCGGGCTGCTGCGCCCGCCCGCCGCCCGCACCCTGGTGACCGCACTGCGCGAGCGCTTCGACCTTCCGGTGCATCTGCACACCCATGACACGGCGGGCGGCCAGCTCGCGACGCTGATCGCCGCGATCGACGCGGGCGTTGACGCCGTCGACGCCGCCGTCGCCTCGATGGCGGGCACGACCAGCCAGCCGTCCCTGTCGGCGCTCGTCGCGGCCACCGAGCACACCGAGCGCGCGACCGGGCTCTCGCTCGACGCGGTCGGGGGACTCGAGCCGTACTGGGAAGCCATGCGCAAGGTCTACGCGCCCTTCGAGTCGGGGCTCGCCTCGCCCACCGGGCGCGTCTACCACCACGAGATCCCCGGCGGACAGCTGTCGAACCTGCGTCAGCAGGCCATTGCGCTCGGCCTCGGCGACCGCTTCGAGCTGATCGAGGACTGCTACGCGGCCGCCGACCGGATGCTGGGCCGGCTGGTCAAGGTGACTCCCTCCTCGAAGGTGGTGGGCGACCTCGCCCTGCACCTGGTCGGAGCCGGGGTCCAGGCGGCCGACTTCGAGTCGGACCCCGGCAAGTTCGACGTACCGGACTCGGTGGTCGGTTTCCTGCGCGGCGAGCTGGGCGAACCGCCCGGCGGCTGGCCCGAGCCGTTCCGTACGCGCGCACTCCAGGGCCGCCCCGCGCAGGCCGAGACCCCGACGCTGTCGGACGAGGACCGCGAGGGACTGGGCCGGGACCGGCGGGCGACGCTGAACCGGTTGCTGTTCCCGGGCCCGACCAAGGAGTTCGACGCCCACCGCGAGGCGTACGGCGATACGTCCGTACTGCCCACGCAGGACTTCTTCTACGGCTTGGAGCCGGACACCGAGCACACGGTCACCCTGGAGGCCGGTGTCACGCTGCTGATCGAGCTGGAGGCGATCTCCGAGGCCGACGAGCGGGGCTTCCGTACGGTGCTGGCCACGCTCAACGGTCAGCTGCGCCCGGTGCCGGTGCGGGACAAGTCCGTCGCCACTGAGGTCAAGGCCGTGGAGAAGGCCGAGCCCGGCAACGACCGGCATGTCGCCGCGCCGTTCGCGGGCGTGGTGACGCTCCAGGTGGAGGAGGGCTCTTCGGTCTCGGCGGGTCAGACGGTGGCCACCATCGAGGCGATGAAGATGGAGGCGTCCATCACCGCCCAGTGCGCGGGCACGGTCGCGCGGGTGGCGATCGGGAAGATCCAGCAGGTCGAGGCGGGCGATCTGCTCATCGAGATCGGCTGACGTCTGCTTCGTGCGTGCGTACGCGGCCGGCCCGGGAGAGGTTTCCCGGGCCGGCCGCCCCCGTACGGGGAGTCGGTTGGCCGTCAGACTTCGGCGTCGTGGATACCTCGCCCAGCTCGCGGCCGGACTTCGGCGCATCGCGAAGACGTCTTGAGGCCGCAGGCGCCCTTGTGGCATGGAGTTCGTGATCGCCGGAGCGGTTCCTTGTGCTGCGTCGGCGGCCGTAAGGGGTGACCGTTCCCACGGAGGTGCGCCGGCGTGGTCGGCCGCGTGCACTTGGTCCGTTTCACGAAAGTTTCATGCCCTGGGCAGGGGCCTCGATCAGGGCTCTGCCCGTCGCGGAGCCGAGGGGCGCCCAGCCGCTGTCTGCCGTCCTGAACCGCGGTCTGCCGCCTCTGTCGCACCCGCTCAGCTGGGCCGGGCAGATCTGCGACGCTCTGGCCGCGGAGCATGCCGTCGGTGTGGTTCAGGCCCCTGAGGCACCGGGCGCGGACGAGGGAGGGATGATGGGCGTATGCGCATCCGCATCGACGCCGTCGACCTGCCCGGCCTCACCTGCCCGGCCCCCGCCGACGGCAACGTTTCCGCGTACGGCAACATCCACGTCGCCGTGCAACGCCGCGACCGTCCGGCCGAACTCCTCGACCCGCAGCCCGGCGACGCCAAGTCGGCAACCTGGACCCTGGAGTGCACCGCGATCGCCTCGCCGACCGGCACCGACGTCAAAGGCCCATACGTGCAGGACCGTCTGGGCCGCCGGTTCATCTACCTGTCGTGGGGCACGGTCGACGAGTCGGGCGTCTTCACCATGTTCCGCCGCGCCAAGCTCATGCTCGACGTCGTCCCCGCCGAGGTGCTCGCCGCCGCCGCTCGCGACGGCCTGCTGGTCGCACGCCTCGGGCTGACCGACGCGTGCGGCAACCCCCTGTGCGCACGGGTCGTGCCCCCGCACATCACCTGGACCGCCGAACCCGCCGAACGGAGCGCTGCGGCAGGCCCGACTTCCGGCGGGTGAGCCCCGGCCGACCGTCGTTGGCCGGTTGGGGCATTCGCAGGTGGGGGTGCTCCCGGCGCTCCGCCTCGGCCGGCGCGGCTGTGCCCGTGGCCGGCTCCTCGGCGAACTGGGAGGAGCAGCCGACCAGTTCCGGCATGGTGAAGTCCGCCGTGAGTACGCGCGGCAGCGTGGAGACCTGATTCGGGGCCAGGCCGGAACCGAACCGGAGCGCGCGCCAGGTCGAAGGCAGTCCTTCGCGCGCCGCGGCTGCGCCTGTGCTCGCTGAGGCACGGGTGAGGGGCTGGTGCTTGCGGGCGCAATGAGGCCGTGGGCGCGCCCCACGATCTCCGAGCCCGCCATCTACGGGGACATCCCGGCCACCGATCACGCCTACACCTGGCTCTACGAAGTCCTCGCCCGGCTCCATCTCGCCGATCGCCGCGCACGCCGGGCGGGCTCTGACACAGGCAGGCGCCTCCCGAACTGATCTGACCGCCACAACACCGGCGTGCGGCGGCGAGCGGCGCCGCACGCCGGGAGAGGGCCCCACGAAGACCGGCGGGACCCCGACTGCAGCAGCGCGTACTCGGTCCTCAGCATTCATCCTGTCGCCCCTATGTGCGACTCCGTCTTGTGTGTGCGAAGAAATGTGCAGAAGCGTTGTTACCGGGATCCTGTCCGCCGACCGGATGATGCGTCGGGTGGTGCAACCGGTGGTGCGCCGGAGCGTGTAAGGGCTTGCTGTTGATCGTTGAACGGATCGGTGTAGCGGTCAGTGAAGTCCGGGCCACGCCTGTCCCATATGTGTGACCGATACAGGTGCCTGTTACGGAAATGTCCGTACCCGGTAACGCGGTTGGGTTGGCGTGCCGCCGGCCGCGGCGACGCCGCAGAGTTTGGGTCCTCGGTCCAGCACGGGCCGGGAACCCGCACCGCACCACCAGCTCTTATCGGCTTGTGGAGCACTGTTCTTGAGGAGACGTCACCATGTCTGCTTCTCGCACCGCCCGCCGTATCGCCGCGACCGCCCTTGCGGCCGGCGCCCTCCTCTCCGCCGTCGCCCTGCCGGCCTCGGCCCACGACAACAACCGCGACCACCACCAGCAGTCCCGGGTCGAGATCAGCGACGTGCAGGCCGACAGCCCCGGACGCGACAACGGCACCAACCGGTCCCTGAACGCCGAATGGGTCGAGATCACCAACAGCACCCGCCGCAGCGTGGACCTGGACGGCTGGACCCTGCGCGACGAGGACGGCAACCGCTACCGCTTCGACGATGTCCGCCTCGCCGGCCGCGCCACCGTCCGCATCCACACCGGCGCCGGCCGCGACACCCGCACCGACCTCTACCAGGGCCGCCGCACCCACGTCTGGGACAACCACTCCGACACAGCGACCCTCCGCGACGACCGGGGCCGCACCATCGACACCGAGTCCTGGGGCCGCGGCCACCACAACCACCACTGATCCAGCCGGTTACGGCCGTCCGGCCGTCGACACCGGACGACCCAACCCTCCATGAACCCTGTGCCCCGGGCAGCCTGACCTGCCCGGGGCACACCCACGACCTGACCATGGACCAGGCTGCGGACGAACCCGGCATCACAGCGGTCGGGGTGCGCTTCACCGGGTACCTCGGTGACCAGGGGACAGGTAATGCGCGGGGAGCCCCTGCGGCTTGCTGGATCCCGGGCGGTGTTGCTGCTGACGGGACTTGGGGGCGGTCGTCCCATGGGGGACCCTTCTGGGCCGACGTACCGCCGTACGCGGCGCGCCGCCGCTCCGCGAGGAGGTTGTCCGTCCACAGCGGACGATGAAAGGCAAGGAGAGTACCCACTCCTTGCCACTCTCAACGTATAGCGCACCAGGGGGCTTGCGGCAAGACCCGGGTCGTGCCGCAGAATTGTCGACCAAGGCCAGGACCTGCGGAAATGACAGATTCGCGAAGTGCGTGTGTTGTCGACGCATGGGTTGCGCGAGAACGTCGAACCGTCGGTGGGACTCGCGGTGCGGCTGCGGGGACTCGGCGCGGAGGTGCGGGTGTGCGTGCCGTCGGACTGCGCGGAGCTGCTGGCCGAAATCCAATCTCGTTGAATGGGGGCTTTCATGATTGACGTGATCGTGGTCGGCGGCGGACCGACCGGCTTGATGCTGGCCGGCGAGCTGCGACTGCACGGCGTGCACGTGGTCGTGCTGGAGAAGTTGACCGGGCCGACCGGGGAGTCCCGCGGGCAGGGCCTGCACGCGCGCAGCGTCGAGATGATGGATCAGCGCGGCCTGCTGGACCGGTTCCTCGCGGTCAGTGAGAAGTTCCAGGTCGGCGGTCTCTTCGGCGGCATCATGAAACCGTGGCCGGACCGGTTGGACACGGCGCACCCGTACGGCGTCGCCACCCCGCAGCCGGTCACCGAGCGGCTGCTCAACGAGCGCGCCGTCGAACTCGGTACCGACATCCGGCGCGGCTGCGAAGTGGTCGGGCTGAGCCAGTCCGATGACGGGGCCGGGGCCGGGGTGACCGTCGAGCTGGCGGACGGTACGCACCTGCGCTCGCGTTACCTCGTCGGGTGCGACGGCGGCCGCAGTGCCGTGCGCAAGCTGCTCGGCGTCGGTTTCCCCGGCGAGCCCGCCACGGTCGAGACGCTGCTGGGCGAAATGGAGGTGACCGAGGATCCGGCGACCATTGCCGCCGTCGTCGAGGAAGTCCGCAAGACCCAACTGCGGTTCGGCGTCGGCCCCAACGAGGACGGGGTGTGCCGCGTTGTCGTGCCCGCCGACGGGGTGGCCGAGGACCGTGCGACCGCGCCGACCCTGGAGGAGTTCAAGAAGCAGCTGCGGGCGTTCGCGGGCACCGACTTCGGCGTGCACTCGCCGCGCTGGCTGTCCCGGTTCGGCGACGCTACCCGGCAGGCCGAGCGCTACCGGGTAGGCCGGGTGCTGCTGGCCGGCGACGCGGCGCACATCCACCCGCCGACCGGCGGGCAGGGGCTCAACCTGGGCGTGCAGGACGCGTTCAACCTCGGCTGGAAGCTGGCCGCAGTGGTCATCGGCTGGGCACCGGAGGGGCTGCTGGACAGCTACCACGCCGAACGGCACCCGGTGGGCGCCCGCGTGCTGGACAACACCCGCGCGCAGATCACGCTACTGGGGGCCGATCCGGGTGCGACCGCGCTGCGGGAGCTGTTCTCGAAGCTGATGGACTTCGAGGAGGTGAACCGGTATGTGACCGGGATCATCACCGCGGTCGAGGTCCGCTACGACTTCGGCGAGGGCCATGAACTGCTCGGCCGGCGGATGCGGGACGTGGGGCTGAAGCGGGGTCGTCTCTACGAGCTGATGCACGGCGGCCGCGGGCTGCTGCTCGACCAGACCGGCCGGCTGTCGGTGGCGGGCTGGGCAGATCGGGTTGACCACGTCGTCGACGTCAGCGAGGAACTGGACGTGCCCGCCGTGCTGCTGCGGCCGGACGGCCACGTGGCGTGGGTCGGTGAAGATCAGCAGGAACTGCTCAGCCGGCTGCCAAAGTGGTTCGGCGCTGCGTCAGCTGAGCGCGCAGTTGCGGCCCGAAAGGGTGGAGCCTTGATCGAGACGCTGGACTAAAGGCCGTCGGCGACGACAGGGGCGGGCATCTCCAGGACTTGCTCACGGCTCGCTGCGGTCCGGGTCGGCGGTCGCGGGGCCCCTAAGGCAAGTTGGTCAAGTTCCGGGTGGTCCGGCCTCCGCCGGCTCACTGCCGCGTGTCTTGGCCCGGGCCTTGTTGTCGAGGTGTCGGTGTTGGTGGCGCGGGTGACGCCGAAGTCGTCGGCTGACGTGCGCCGACGGCCGGGAGACGCAGGTCACATCCGTCCATGTCACAGGGGGCCGGGCTACCCCGTCTCAGGTGTGTAGCCACTGACGACCACAGAGGAGCACACACCATGGACGCACGGCTCAGCTACTTCACCGACCCGACCGCCGGCAAGGTCCTCAAGTACGTCATGTCGGCGGGCAAGGCGCTCAAGGACTCGCCGCTGCCGGCCGCGACGCAGGAGCTGGTGGCGCTTCGCGCAAGTCAGATCAATGGCTGCGCCGTCTGCATCGACATGCACACCAAGGAAGCTGCCGCTGCCGGCGAGACCTCGGTGCGGCTGAACCTGGTCGCGGCGTGGCGGGAGGCCACGGTCTTCACCGAGGCCGAGCGTGCCGCGCTGGAGCTGGCAGAGGAGGGGACCCGGGTCGCGGATGCGGCCGGTGGGGTCAGCGACGAGGTGTGGGCGTACGCCGCCAAGCACTACGACGAGGAGCAGCTCACCGCCCTGGTAATCCTGGTCTCCTTCATGAACATGGTGAACCGGCTGAACATCCTCACCCAGCAGCCGGCCGGCAACTACGAGCCCGGGCAGTTCCACTGAACGGCATCAGCAACTGGCTCGGGGTCCGTCTGCGGGCTCCGGGCCCCCGGGCTCGGGGGCGTTACTCCGGCCCGCCGCTGGTCCGGATGATCACCAGAAGATGTCTGCGCCGGCGAGTACGGCCGGGTGGGAGGGCTTCAAGGGGAGGGGATTCGGCGTGAGCAAGGTCGAGGAGTTCGAGGAGCTGCGGCCGCTGCTGTTTTCGATTGCCTATCGGATTCTGGGCAGTGTGGGTGAGGCCGAGGACGCGGTGCAGGAGACATGGCTGCGCTTTGACGGCTCGGCGACCCGGCCCACGTCGACCAAGGCTTTTCTGTCGGCCGCGGTGACGCGGATCTCGATCGATGTGCTGCGCTCCGCGCGGGTGCGGCGGGAGGAGTACGTGGGCCCGTGGTTTCCCGAGCCGCTGCTCGCCGACCCTTATGAGGATCCGGCGCGATCGGTGGAGCTGGCCGACTCGGTGTCGATGGTGGCGCTGCTGCTGCTGGAGCGGCTCAGCCCGCTGGAGCGGGCGGTGTTTGTGCTGCGGGAGGTATTCGGCTTCGGGTTCGACGAGGTCGCCGCGGCGGTGGGGCGGTCGGAGGCGGCGTGCCGGCAGCTGCTGGTGCGGGCGCGGCGGCATATGGAGGCTGGGCGGCCGCGCTTCGAAGCGGTCCGCAAAGAGCGGGAGGAACTGGCGTCGCGGTTCTTCGACGCCCTCCGCGAAGGCGACGTCGCGGGCCTGCAGGACCTGCTCGCCGCCGACGTATCGATGGTCGGCGACGGCGGCGGCAAGGCACCGCAGCTGGCCAGGGCCGTCATCGGCGCCGAGAACGTGGCCCGGCTGCTTGCCTCCGTCTTCCCCCGGATGGCCCGGATCGACGTGACGTTCGAGCCGCACGAGGTCAACGGCCAGCCGGGCGCGATCTTCCGCGACCGGGACGGCAAGGTGCTCCACACCCTGGCGCTCGATGTACTCGACGGGCAGATCCAGGCGATCCGCTCGGTGATCAACCCAGACAAGCTCGGGCACTTGGGCCCTGTAGCGGACGCCTGGGCAATCGACCGCGAAGTAAGACAGGCACGCCGGCCCACGCAATAGCCGCAACAGCCGACCGCACCTCGAGCCCCCTACAAGCAGCTCAACACCTTCACCGGTAGGAGCACTTCGCCACCCCGGGGGATGAGGCAAGGAGGACGGCTGGGGAACGCCCACACTCCGTGGCGTTCCCCAGCCGCAGTCGGGCTGAGAGAACCGAGGTCACCCAGGCGGGTCGTGCAGCGCTCGAAGGTCCCCACGGCCCTCCCGAGCCGTGGGGACCTTCCCCCGCCGGGTCGAGGTCGCTCGTCCACCATCTCCTGGCGCGACATCGCGGACTTCGCCCGATGGGCGGCCCGGCACCAGGGTGCCGAAGGGATCCAGGACCCCACCGACTACCAAGCCCTGTACCGCTGGTCCGTCACCGACCTGGAAGGGTTCTGGGCCACGGTGCGGGAGTACTTCGACATCGACGCGACGACTCCGTACGAGCGGGTGCTGGCCGAGGAGGCCATGCCCGGCGCCCGCTGGTTCCCCGGCGCCACCCTCAACTACGCTCACCACGCGCTGCGCAACCTACAGCCGGACGCTCCCGCCATCACCGCCCTGGACGAGACCGGAGCCGGCTACGAGATCACGGGCCGGGAGCTGCGCTCCCGGGTCGCCTCCCTCGCCGCCACCCTGCGCGACCTGGGCGTCGGACAGGGCGACCGGGTGGTGGGCTACCTGCCCAACACCCCCCACGCCGTCATCGCCTTCCTCGCCACCGCCAGTCTGGGCGCGGTGTGGTCGGTGTGCGGCCAGGACTACGCACCCAAGGCCGCCGCCGACCGCTTCGCCCAGCTCGAACCCACGGTCCTCATCACCGCGGACGGCTACCTCTTCAACGACACCACACACGACCGCCGGACCGCCTCGCTCGAACTGGCCGCCGCCCTGCCGACGCTGACGGCCACGGTGCTCGTGGACCACGTGGGCCTTGCCTGGCCCGAGGGCGGGCACCCGGGGCTGACGGTTCCCTGGGAGGACGCCGCCGCCCGCACCGAGTACCTCACCATCGTCCCGGTGCCGTTCGACCACCCTTTGTGGGTCGTCTTCTCCTCCGGCACCACCGGCCTGCCCAAGGGCATCGTCCACGGGCACGGCGGGGTCCTGCTCGAACACCTCAAGATGCTCGGCCTGCACACTGATCTGGGCACCGGGGACCGCCTGTTGTGGTACACCACCACCCACTGGATGATGTGGAACCTGGTCGTCTCCACCCTGCTGACCGGCGCGACCACCTGCACCTACGACGGCAGCCCGGCGCCGCTCGCGCGACCGGACATCCTGTGGGAGCTGGCGGCCCGCCACAAGGTCACCGTCTTCGGCACCAGCCCTCAGTACCTGCTGGCCATGAGCAAGCTGGGCATCGAACCCTCCGTGCACGACCTGTCGGCCGTCCGCGTCATCGGCTGCACCGGCTCCGCTCTGCCCGCCTCCGCCTACCCCTGGGTCCGTGACCATGTGGGCCCCGGTGTCCAGCTGGCCTCCACCAGCGGTGGCACGGACGTCGTCTCCGGCTTCGCCGGCAGCGCCTCCACGACCCCCATCTGGGCGGGGGAGCTGTCCGCCCCCGGCCTGGGCGTGGCGCTGGCCGCCTACGACGCGACCGGCACCCCTGTCCTCGACCAGGTCGGCGAACTGGTCCTCACCCGGCCCATGCCGTCCATGCCGCTGTACTTCTGGAACGACCCCGACGGCAGCCGCTACCGCGACGCCTACTTCGGCGCCTACCCGGGCGTGTGGCGGCACGGCGACTGGATCACGCTCACCTCGCACGGCTCGTTGATCGTCCACGGCCGCTCCGACGCCACCCTCAACCGCAACGGCGTCCGCCTGGGCAGTGCCGACATCCACGATGTCGTCGAGCGCCTCCCCGAGATCACCGAGGCCCTCGTCATCGGCGCGGAGGAATCCGGCGGCGGCTACTGGATGCCGCTCTTCGTGGTCCTCGCCGACGGGGTCGGCCTGGACGATTCCCTGCGCGAGAAGATCCGCGACGCGATCCGCGCCGGCGCCTCGCCCCGCCACGTCCCCGACGAGATCCTCGCCGTACCGGCCCTCCCGCACACGAAGACCGGCAAGAAGCTCGAAGTTCCCGTCAAGCGCCTGCTCCAGGGCGCCCCCGCCGAGCAGGTCCTGAACCCCGCGGCGGTCGACAACCCTGACCTGATCGCCTACTTCGCCCGCCTGGGCGCGGAGCGGAACAAGCGGTCAGCAGACCACACATGAGTCGGCCAGGGGCCACAGGCCGACGTGACAACACCGGGTCCTTGTGCCCCGCCCGGCTCCGCAAACCCCGTCCCCACCGCATGGTGCCGGGGCGGTCAACCCGCCCCGGCACCACACCATCCGCACAACCGAAGTAAGAGAGAGACCATGAGCATGACCGACCGCGAACCGCAGGCCCTCGATGTCCTTGAGGACGCCGGGCGAAAGGTGCTGTTCACCGAGGCCCGCACCGCGAACACCTTTGCCGCAACGGCCGTTGCCGACGACGAGCTCGCCATGATCTGGGAGCTGGCCCGCTGGTCGCCGAGCGCCGCCAACGGTCAGCCTCTGCGTGTGCTCTTCGTGCGCACCGGCGAGGGCAAGAAGCGACTGGTCCGGCATCTCGATGAGGGCAACAGGGTCAAGACGCTCAGTGCGCCGGCCGTGGCGATCCTGGCGTACGACGTCGACTTCCACGAGCAGATGCCGACCGTCTTCCCGGCCCGCGGCGACATGCTGCGCGCGGCGTTCGCCGACCAGACGGAGAAGCGCGAGAGCCTCGCGGCCTACAACTCGGCACTGCAGACCGGGGTCTTCCTGCTCGCGGTACGCGCGGCGGGGCTGGCGGCCGGTCCCATGGCGGGCTTCGACAGGGCCGGCGTGGACGAGGAGTTCTTCGCCGGTACCAGCTGGCGCTCGCATCTGGTGGTCAACATCGGTCACCCCGGCGCCGACCCGTGGTTCCCTCGGCTGCCCCGCGTGCCCGTCGAGGACGCCGTCGCCTGGGGCTGACGGCACTGACGCCACCTGGTCGCGCGGGATCCGAAGTCCGAGCGGCCCGAGAGTGGTCGGCGTAGTGGTAGGAGGTGCTATGCCATGGGCGCCGGTGCTCTCCTGAGTACCAGCGCCCATTCTTCGCCCCTGCCCGAGGTGGCTGTGATGGGTTTTCTGGAAGCGACCGTCCTCGTAGCGGCCATCAACAAGTGGCGGCGGCCAGGGTGAACAAGAGGTGCCCCGTATTAGACGGGGAGTGCCTGAAGGGGCAGCTCGATGGGACGTAGGCGAGGAGCGCGCGGGATACGGCGGCGCCGACCGTCAAGGCGCGCTCTCTGTGTACGGGCCATGAGAAGCAGGATCAGGAGGAAGAGCGCGAGGCATGCCCACGCCTGTGGGCCTAGTTGAGATCCCAGGCGTACGCGATGCCCTCCATGCCGAAGAGTCCGGCTAACGCGGCCCAGCTGATCAAGCGGCGGGCTGCGTCCCGGCCGCGCCGCCACCAGTCGCCCGCGACACCGAACAGGGGCCCCGCCACGAAGGCCATGCCGAGCCATACGAGAGGGAAGAAAAGGTCCCCCCTGCCGTCACGTCTGAGTTCGGCGTATCCGTAGTACCCGACGATCAGGATGATCTCCTCGCCGAGGCCGCCGAGCGCGGCCTGCGCCAAGGGACCCTGCCGGTACAGCGGTGCTCCGGCGGCGAACGCGACAGCGGACCAGACGGCGTCGGAGTTGGCGATCTGGCTCCATGCTCCAGAAAGCCATCCGTGTGGACCAGGCTGGTGGGCACACCGAGCAGCAGGCCGCCACTGGTTGCCATCACCGCACGGCCGCCCCAGACGCGCAGTCTGCTCCTCAGCGCGGGCAACTGGGTGGGAGTGGTGGTCGTCATCGTTGCCCGCATGCGGCGAGCAGATGGATCTTGCGGCCCGTGGCCCTGGCCGCTCCGCGCAGGGTCTTGCCGTCGACCGCCACTGCGTGCAGCTGACCGTCGGCCCCAGCGCGCCGGTCGGCCGGCCAGCGGCCCACCGCCCGGTCCAGCGCGTCGCCGTCGATGCGGCCCAGCAGCCGCCGCACCGTCGCCTCCGCCGGCAGGCACCGCTTCGGGGACAGCGGATCGGGCCGTACGCCAAGGCGCTCCAGGACGGACGGCGGGGCGTCGGTGATCCACTCACCCCCCGCCAGCAGGGAGGTCGCTCCGGCCAGAACCGCGCACGGGGTCAGCGCGAGCACGACGACCAGAGCGTGCCGTACGCCGCGCGGATCGCGAGGGTCGGGCACCTCGGCCAGTCGCTCCAGCAGGCCCGGGACCTCCTCGGGCACGGCCCCGGGATGCTCGCGGAGTTGGTCAAAGGCAGGCGGGATCGGCGATGATGCGTCGGCAGGCACGGTCCTCCACTCGGATCACGGGGCGTCGAGAACTCCATGATCTTGGAAGGGCACGTCATCCGCCTGCGGCGTCCTCGGCCTCCCAGCGCAGCAGGTCGCCCGGCTGGCACTTGAGCACCTCGCAGAGCGCGGCGAGCGTCGCGAAGCGCACCGCCTTGGCGCGGCCGTTCTTGAGTACCGCCAGGTTGGCGGGCGTGATCCCTACGCGGTCCGCGAGCTCGCCCACGGACATCTTCCGCCTGGCCAGCATCACGTCGATGTCGACGGCGATCGGCATCAGATCACCTCGTCCAACTCGGCCTGCATCTGCGCCGCTTCGACGTCGCGCGCGACGGCCTGGGCGAGCAGCATCCGCAGCACGAGCACGATGAGCGCGACCCCCAGGATGGCCACGCCAACCCCGCCCATGATGACGGTGACGCCCGGGTCGTCCCGCTGGCCCGGCGCATTGATGACCGTGACCGCGAACCACACGAGGGCAGCCGCCACGATCGCGCCGATCACGCCGTCCACGTACCGGAAGGCGGCGTGGGAGAACACGGTTCCGCGTCGCACCATCGCCACCAGCCGCCATACGCAGACCAGGGCGACCTGGACCGACGCCATTCCCAGGATCGTGATCACGCGCAGCGGGGTCAGCGGGAGCGACCCGTCCTCCGGGTCGGTGGCCAACGCCCACACCATCAATGCCTGTACGAACACAGTGCCGGCGAGCACCACCACGAGCACGACGCGCAGCGCACGCACTGTCAGCTTTCCCATGACCCATCCTTCCATCGAGTTGCGATGGTAATCTATCGAAATTCGATAGTTGAAACAAGGACGTGGGCGGAGGGTGGGCGGCAGTTTCGCACCGTGACGGGACGCCGCCGCCTACCATGGCATGGCGATTGCGCGAACCGTCTTGATCTTGTCGAAATCGGCCTCACTTGAACACAAATCGGACGCCACCCGACTACACCGAAGCCCTGGGCCGAGACCGCCCTGACTAGCTGCCGTTGCCCCATGGGCGACGTTTAGCGTGCCCACCCTGAGACTGGCACACTGAATTTGTGCTTCCGCTGATGGCCGCTGCTGATCAGGATGCGTTCTCACCGTTTCTGCTGCCAGCGTTGTGTCGGTCAGTGCATTGGTCTTCACCGTAGCCTCATTCTGGTGGATCAACGCCAGACAGGGGCGCCTGGAGACGTGGGAGCCTCATTCCTTTGCAGCGATTTGCCACGGCTCCATGATTCGCCTGCGGCTTCCGCTCATCTTTCACAACACCGGTGCCAAGCCGATAGTCGTGCAGGATCTCATGCTGAGCTTCCCGGATGAGCCCGCCTCTCATCTGCCACTCCTGTGGACATCTTCACCATCCCGTCTCCAACCCGGGCCGGACGAGGAGCAGAAGTTGCCGGCCGGATTCGTTGTGGCCGGCAGAGAGGCGCAACAACTCTTCATCGAGTTCGAGGCACCGTTTTCTGGGTGGGTTCCGGAGGCCCGTGACTACAAGGTCCGAATCCAAGTGAGGGTTGGCCACCGCAAGGGTTGGCGCTCGCTTCTGACGTTCACCTTGAGGACCACCAACATCATTTATCCCGACCGGTATGTCGTCTACATCAACGCCCCTCTCGAACTGACGAAGGAAGACCAGAAAAAGGCAGACGCTGCGCTCCTGGAGCTGTTGGAGGGGCAGGAGAAGGGCCCTTCCACCAAGAGCGAGACCAAGCGGCGAGACTCTTCGAACGACGAGGGCGACGCCGGTACAGACCTATAGCTCGGAAACATGATCCCGAGCTCAGCCAGGGCGAACGTGTCGGCGGCTTGCCCGCTGCCGTCGGATCCGGTCATGGACGTGGCCGGGATGGCGATGCTGAAGTCTTCGGTGACGAGCTCATACCAACGGCTCACCTCGGCGGTGGGAAACGATCTACAAGTTCACGGGAAACGATCACCGAAGGGGCGGGAGTCGCCCCTGATCGGCGCATTTCGTCGGTTCCCCGGGACCATGTGCTGTCGGTCGGGACCCGTTCGATGTGATCGATGCCCACGGTGGTGAAGAAGGCTGCCGCCCGGCGGAGGAAGGCGGCGCAGGTGACGGCCTTCTCGTCGGGGTGGACTTCGCTGTAGGCGAGGCGGGTGTGGTCGTCGACGGCGGAATGGATGTAGTCGAAGCCCATGCCGCTGCGGGTGGCTCGCCCGGCCTGGCGGCCAAGGGCCTTGTGACCGCCCCCGTCGGGGATCCGGCCGAGTTTCTTCACATCGACGTGTATGAGCTCGCCGGGCCGCTCACGTTCGTAGCGGCGGATGAGCTGGCCGGTGGGGCCGGTCCAGGAAGGCAAGCCGGTTCAGCCCGTGACGGGTCAGGATGCGGTGCACGGTCGAAGCGGGAAGGTCCAGGATCGGGCCGATCCGGGCCGGGCCCAGTTTGCGGTTCTGGCGCAGCCGGCACACCCGGGCCTCGGTCTCGGCCGGGGTTCGGTGCGGTGTCGTACATGGCCTGCTGGAACGGTCGCGCAGGCCCGCTTCGCCCTCCACCCGCCAGCGGCGGACCCACTTGTGTGCCGTGGTTCGCGAGATACCCATCTCCAGCGGCGACATGGGCGATTACGCGCCCGTAATCGACGCGTTCAACCAGCAGCCGTCTGCCGTGAACGGTCAGCCGGGCATTACGGTGGACACGAAGACCTCCGTGCGTGGTGTGAAGCCTAGACACCTCCACCACACCGAAGGTCTTCGCCATGATCAAGACCTATGAGTGTCAACAACGCTCGTGGTCAATACACCTAGCTCGTACCGGCGGGCGGGTCGGCGTAGAGGTCGTGCAGCATGCCGGTGGCCTGCCCGACTTCGATGAGATAGCCGTCCGGGTCGCGCAAATAGCACCGCAGCTCGGCCTTGCGATCGATGGGTGGCGTGAGGAATTCGGCGCCCTTCGCACTCCACTCTCGGTGACATGCCTCGATGTCGGCGACGCGGAGGTTGAGGAAGCTGCTGACCGTGCCCGGGTCGGTGGGCGGGCGCAGGGTGACGTCTGGCTTGTCCGGGGTGGGGCCGCCGCCCGGGTTCATGATGATCCATCCGTTGGCGAGCTTGATGGTGCAGGGGTTCTCCTCGAGCACCACCTCACCGCCGAGAACGTCGGTGTAGAAGGCGCGAGATCGGGCTACGTCGGCCACCGTCAGAAAGTGAGTGAGGAGAAGCCCGGAATCCGGGGCAGGAAAACCATCACCGTGCATGCAAGACCTCCAGGCAAATCGGATGTTTCCTTCCATAGTGGTGGGTGGATGTCCGTGGGCATGAATGAACACGGCCGCGAGGGGAGCCAGCCGTGCTGGCCGCCGGGCCCTTCGCTGCCATCGAGCCCGTGCCGGCGGCCCGGGGGGCGCCTGTACGGGCACTGGCTGTGTACTTCGCTTCTCACCACTCGCCAAGTGGGCTGGGGCTGCCAACACCTGCCGGGTGGACCTCGATGTTGCTATCGGCGTTGAGCAGTACTCGACGACCTGGGTAGGTCCGTTCGACAGTCGTGACGTCACGCTCATCGAACACGCCGCTGAAGACGAGGACACCACGGATCAGCTCGGTCTTGAACGCACTGCTGGGCCACAGGTGGAGACACGCCTCCACTGTGATCGGCTGCTCAGGTGGGGGAAGGTCAGGGTGGACCTACGACGAACTGGCTAGCCGCAGCGGCCTGGCCAGGCGCACCCTCATCGAAATCGAGCAGGGCCGCACCATTGGATCCCTCAAGACCTGGCACGCCCTCGCCCACGCCCTGAACGTGCCGTCGACAACCTCTTCGCCACCCTCTGCGACGGTCACCGCCCCCCGCCGAGCCGCCAAATAGCCCCAGCTGCGCTGTCGTCGACGGATCACCCGATCCGGTCACCGGACTCGCGTATATGTGCGACTGGTCGGGCATTCGTTCCTGTGGATTGGGGCGTTCGTGGGACGTTGGCGGCACGGACACTGTGTTGGCGGCGCGTCGCCTGCCACCTTCGCGGCCATGTGTTCCCTCACCACCCCGTCCGGCCGCCGCTGGGACGGTACCCCCTCGACGCCCTGGCGCCTGCGTTCCCTGCGGGTCGCCGCGGACAGTCCCAGTAGGCTCCTGCGCACCGCCCAGCCTCAACGCTGCCGTGACTGCGGCCACCGCATCGACTGGTACACCCGCGCCCATGGGCAACCCGTCGGCCTGCACCCGCAGGAACTCGACCCAGCCGCAGTCCCGGTCTCCTGCCGATGGCACGTCGACTCCGGCATCGCGCACGCCGCGGGCGACGGCACCCGGTGGTGCCGCATCCCCCACCCCGGCTTCCCGGCCATCGTCGGGAACAGCTGCGCCGCGTGGCTCAGCGCGCCGCTGATGGCTATTTATGCTCTGCGCATGCAGCACGCAGGCGTTCGGCTCACTTCTCGGCTTCGGACTCCCGCACCGGTTGGCTGAGAAGCCCATTGAGCCGTCGATGACACCGTCCTTGTGCCCGGCGGCGAATTACCCGTACGCCGTCTGCCACGGGGCGAGGTCGTGCGGGAGGCAGTGCCAGGGAATCCCGGTCCGGTCCGCGTGAGCGTGCTGCCGATGGCTGGACGGATGCGGAACGTCCTCGTCTGCGTGGTGCGGCTGGAAGACCTGGCGCCGGGCCGTGACGGTGGTTCCGAAACTCTCCCGCAATCCTCACCTCGGCGACACCGCATGTCGTCTTCCGCCACCGCCTGACCTGGGCCATCATGAGCCGCCATCGGCCGACCGCAGTCTGCGAAGAGGTGACTCATGGCAGGGCCCCGGATGGGACAGGGCGTATGGCGCCGCAAGCCCATCGAACAGATCGAAGAAGGCGCTCCGAGCGAGCAGCTCACCAGAACACTCGGCCTGTGGCAGCTGACGGCCATCGGTGTCGGCGGCATCATCGGTGCCGGGATCTTCGCCCTCGCCGGCGCGGTCGCGAACGGTACGGCGGGGCCCGCAGTGGTCGTCTCGTTCCTCATCGCGGGCGTGGCGAGCGCGGCCGCGGCCTTCTCGTACGCCGAGTTCGCGGGCCTCATCCCGAAGGCGGGTTCGGCCTACACCTACGGCTATGCCGTGCTTGGCGAGCTGGCGGGTTGGTTCATCGGCTGGGACCTGCTGCTGGAGTACACGGCGATCGTGGCAGTCGTCGCCATCGGAATCTCGGGCTACTTCGGCTTCCTCCTGGGGGCGCTGGGGGTGGACCTGCCCGCGTGGATGCTGGGCGCGCCAGGCACGGGGCAGGGGCACCAGGTCGATCTGTTCGCGATGATCCTGTGTCTGTTCACCGCGTATCTGCTCACCCTCGGGATCAGGAACGCCGCCCGGTTCGAGACGGTCGTTGTGGTGCTGAAGGTCCTGGTCGTCCTGCTGGTGATCGTGGTCGGCTTCTTTCACATCGACACCTCCAACTACAACCCGTTCTTTCCGTACGGCATCGGCGGGGCGTTCACGGGTGCGGCGACCGTCTTCTTCGCGGTGTTCGGGTACGACGCCATGTCGACGGCGGCCGAGGAGTCCAAGGACGCGCAGCGCCACATGCCGAAGGCGATCATCTACTCGCTGGCGGTCTCGATGGTGCTGTACGTGCTGGCCTGTCTGGTGCTGACGGGTATGCAGAACTACACGGAGATCGACCCGGAGAGCGGCTTCTCCACGGCCTTCGAGTCGGTCGGGCTGCCCGGTCTCGCGAATCTCATCGCGGTGGGCGCGATCATCGGCATCCTCACCGTGATGTTCACGTTCATGCTGGGTGTGACCCGGGTGTGGTTCTCGATGAGCCGCGACGGGCTGCTGCCGCACTGGTTCGCGAAGACGCACCCGACGCGGCATGTGCCGGTCCGGGTGACGTGGATCGTTGGGGTGGGCTCCGCGCTGATCGCCGGATTCCTGCCGATCGGCGAGGCCGCGGAGCTGACGAACATCGGCATTCTTCTGGCGTTCGTCGTGGTGTGCATCGCGGTGATCGTGCTGCGTTACCGGCAGCCGGACCTGCCGCGGAAGTTCCGCTGCCCCGGGATGCCGTTCGTGCCGGCGATCGGTGTCGTGTTCTCGCTTTGGCTGATCACGTTCCTCGCGTGGCAGACCTGGCTCCGGTTCGCGGTGTGGCTCGTGATCGGCCTGGTGATCTACTTCGGGTACTCGTACCGGAACTCCAACCTGGCCAGGGAGAGCGGGGCCGCGCCGAAGCAGCTGTGACATGACGGCCGCGGCTTGGGCGGCAGCGCGGCCGACGACCGCCGGAACCCGTGCGCGACCGCAGCCCGATCGACGAGGCACTGGAACGCATGAGTGCGCGGCGGCTGCTGCCAGGGTCGTACCTCGCAGCGAGAGCTGCCGTCACGGAATCGATGTCGTTACTCATAACCAGGCCGGCGATGCACGCCAGCGTTCACATACATCCAATTGTATGCGTCGGTATGCCCGGTAGCTGCAACCTCGGCACGATGCAACCAGCGGCCGTCCGGGGCCGGACGGAGCCGTCTCGTCTGGGTGAGATCAGCGGCGCAGTGATTCGATCAGGGCGCTGCGGGCTGTCGCTGTGCGCATCGCCCGGTAGTAGAGCCGTCTGTGGGACGAGTAGTGCCAGGGAAGGGGTGGGTGCCCGATGTCCAGGCCGTTGCCCCTGCGTTCGGTTCGCCAGGCCGTCAGGGCGGGCCCGATCAACTCCCAGCGGGCATCGGACAGATCGCTGGGATACGGGCGATGATGCGTCATGTTCCGTTAGTACCGTTGGGCACACTCTGCCCCCAGGGCGCAAACGGCGTCAGACGGGGGCGCCTTGGGGTTTCCGAGTGCCGGTCTGCTCGACGATCCATGACTCAGCGAAGCGTTTCCAAGTCGATGCCTCTCCAGCCCCATGGGCAAGGCCCAGGCTGTGGGGGCCGTGGGGGAAGACATGCACCGTGTGGGGCACATTGTCGGCGGCCAATGCCGCAGCGAGGCGATAGGTGTGCTCAGGCGGAACGTAAGAATCCTCTGCCGTGTGCCAGAGGAAGAATGGAGGAGACGACGGAGTCACCAGCGCGTCGAGCGAGGTGGAACGACGGTCACGTCCGCTGGAGTGGTGTATCGACGGCCACTCGGTGATCTCGTATTTGAGGCTATGCGGTGAGTTCGGTGGGCAGGACTGACTCGTCGTCTTCTGACTCGA
>NZ_JAGGOI010000058.1 GCF_018614585.1 Streptomyces sp. ISL-1
AGCCAAATGAGATGACTTCTTAGACGCGGCAGGAGTCGGTGTGGGTGACGTCGCGGAAGTCGGCGATGACGGGGCTGGCCATGGATTCGCGGTAGACGACAGCTGCGCGTCCGTATAGCCAGGTGATGTCGTCATGGAAGGTCTGCTGCGCCTGGCTGCAGCTGCCGAACATGAGCGAGCGCCGGTTGTCGGTCCAGTCGGGGTCGTCCTGGTAGTCCTGGCCTTCCGGGTAGGTGCCGGGGCCGAAGGTGACGAACATGGTCTGCGCGTGCGGGTTGAAGGTGACAGTCAGGCTGTCGACCTCATAGGCGCTGCCTTGGAGCACGCCGGTCGGCTGCGTCGCGGAGAAACTGCTGGGCGGCCGCTTTCTCTGCTGGGGTAGCGGGGACGCGTGCTTGGGCCCATTCGTCGATGGTCGGTTGGGTGTTGTCGCTGCGGGTGTAGGCGGGGGACGGTGCCACCTGGCGGGCCGGCGCGGCCACGGTCGTGCTGGCCGTCGGCTTCGCACTCTGCTCGTTCTCGCTGTCTGTCGCGTCGGTCGTGATGGTCTTCTGGCTCGACGGGGGCCTCGGCTGGCTGCTCGGCGCTGCCGCGTCCTGATTCTGCGCGGAGTCGGTCTCGTACGTGGCGGCCAGGGCGGCGCCGCCGAGGCCTCCGACCACGAGAGCTGCGGCGACGACGGCGCCGTAGAGCTTGACGCGCGAACGGTGTGGGGGAGGGGTGCGCCAGGCGGGGTCGTCTGTGTATGGCAGGTCCCAGTGGATCCCTACGAGGTCGGCGACCAGAGTCGGCTCATCGCCGCCCTTCTGCCTGGATAGGGCGGTCGTGGCCTGGGCGGCCAGCAACGCCGTACACGCGTCGCCCAGTTCGGCGGCTGCCGGCCGGTCGCCGGGATCCTTGGCGAGCGCTTTCCCCACCCACGGCAGGAGATCGTCGGGCACGCCGTCCAGGTCCGGGGCGCCGGACATGATCCGGAAGGCGACCGCATCCGGCGCCCCGGAGCCGAACGGCAGGCGGCCGGTCGCGGCATAGGCGACGAGGGCGCCCCAAGCGAAGACGTCGCCCTCGGGCCCTACAGCACCGCTTCGGTAGTGCTCAGGACTGATCCACCCCGGGGTGCCGGTCATTACGCCCGTCCGCGTCACCGACGTGCCGTCCAGCACGTGGGCGATACCGAAATCCACCACGCGAGGACCGCCCGGCGCGAGAATGACGTTCTGCGGCTTCACATCCCGGTGAACGACCCCCGCCCCGTGCACCGCAGCGAGCGCCGCAGCAGTCCCGGCCCCCAGCGCATACAACCGCGCCCCGCCCAGCGGGGCCGTGGGCGGCCAGGTACCGGTCCAGCGTGGGCCCGGGCACGAAAGGCGTGGCCAGCCACGGCGCGGCACTCTCGATGTCGGCATCGTGCAACGGGACCAGACACGGCCCCGACACCCGCCGCGACAACGCGACTTCACGCCGGAAACGGGCCCGGAACTCCTCGTCCCCAGCCTGCACTGGATGGACGACCTTCACCGCCAGCCGCAGCCCCGCAGGGGCGAGCGCAGCGTAGACCGTTCCCATGCCACCCGTCCCTAGCCGCCCGATCACCCGGTAGGGGCCTATGTGGTGCGGGTCGCCGGGCTGTGCGGGCTGGATGGCGCTGGACACGCGTGCTCCTTGTAGATCGTCAGCGGTCGGGTTCGGGAGGCGCGCCTCGTCGGGTGGACTGGAAGTCTCAGTACCCGCCGGAGTCGCGGAGTTCTTGCGTTACCTGGGCCCGCAGAGCGGGGCAGTGGGACTCCACCCCCAGGACGACCAGCTCTTGCGCGTCCGGCTTCGCCGTCCCCCAGCCCATGCCGATCGGATACAGGTTCGCCCCCTGCAGGCTGAGCAGGTAGTCGACACTGTGGCCTGCCTGCAGCTCGGCGCACCACTGAGCGGGGTAGGGCGCCAACTCCTCATCCGTCGGCCCCTTGTCGTTCCAGCTCTCGAACGCTCGGGCTCGGACCGCTGTGATGAACTGCTGATCCGGGTTGACCGTCGGCGTTGGCTTGGCAGCGGGTTTGGCATCGTCCCCTCCGTTGCTGCCGCATCCGGTCAGGCCGGCCAGCAGGAACAGGGTGGCGGCGAGTGTTCTGGTGCGCATGGTCCCCCCACGGACGTGCCGTTGAAGCTTGCATCATCCCGTTCGGGCGGGTTCCGTGCACGATGTGCGGCGAAAGCGTGCCTCAAGGGGTGATCGCCCACAGTCGTGGGCGGGCCTCCTGAATGTCGGGATCCGGTATCCCCGCCCGTCATGCCCCATGTTCCGCTACCGTCGCCTCCTCAACGCGCTTTGGGGGCCATCATGCATATTCGGCACATTGCTGCATTCCTCCTCGCCGCTTGCCTGCCGCTCGCTGCGTGCGGCGGCACTGACAAGTCCTCGGGCAAGGCGGCCTCCGACAAGCCGGCCGTCAGCAAGAAGGTCGACTGCAGCGACACAAGTCTGAGCCAGGCCGACTGGGTCAAGCACTGCCAGGGGGCGCCCCCGCAGGGAGAGCAGTCCGTCGACACGAGCCAGGACCGGCCTCTTGGCAAGGCGGCGGAGACGATCGGCTCCCCCAGCCCCGTCAGCGGTCCCGGCGGCGGGGTTCTCGAGGTCACGCCGACGAGCGTCGTCTACGTCACCAAGGGCACCGGGCAGGAGCCTGCGCGGGATGTGTTTGGGGTGGTCGCGTACAAGGCGAAGTCGACGAAGGCGGTCGCTGCTGCAGAGAGCGCCCCCATTGAGGGTGGCGGGTGGAAGTGGGTGGCGTCTGACGGCGAGGCCGTGGACACGCTGAGCGGGAACACCGCGACTGTCACCCCTGATGGCTACGGCGGCGGGGGCGCCATTCAGCCCGGCACGTTCGAGTGGCGGGCCGTTTCCTTCGATCTGTCGAAGGCCCAGCAGGGCGGGACCTTGATCTACATCGACGGGGACGGTGCCGCCTACCGTTGGACGGTGCCCGCGAAGGACGCGGGCCCGGATGCCGCAAAGCTGAGGAAGGCCCTCACCTGGTAGCCGCCTTGTCGTACGGTGCGCTGGTGCTGCTCGATCAGCTGCCTCGTTGAGGGCATGTAGCCAGCTGCACATCGCTGGATTCGCCCTCGCTGGCGGATGACGCAGGTACGTCGAGTTCGGGTTCACATCGGGCTCGTGTGCCGCGCTTGCGGACAGTGCCAGTACGTGGCGGTCCTCGAGGCCGTTCAGGGCAGACTCTCCTGCCAGAACCTGTGCCGCCACGCTGGTCGTGGCTGTCAGTGAGAACCGTGGCTGCTACGGGCCTGGGCGCATGCCACTTTGGGTGCCGGTCTCTCGAGGACGTGCTCGTGGGATGGGGCGGAGGGTGGTCGCATCCGGTGGGGATGCGCCACCCTCGAGGGCGCCGCGCTGGAACGCGGTGGTGCCCGGTCCCTGTTTCATGGTGCAGCCACGACGCCAGGGATGTTCCCGGTGTGCCCGGGAATCAGCGTTACTAGGAGAGTGTCACTGCCGACGCTTGCTCGGCAACGGTCCCATGGACGGAATTGAATCAACGGGCGGGTTTAGTTCCGCTGACCTGCACCCTCGCTGTGCGGACGCTGATGCTCGACCACCCGTTCGCCTTCACCACGCCACGGCCGCTCGGACGTGTGCGTATCAACTGCCGTGCTCTCAGGGGCGACTCGTTGTGATGGTCGCATTACCGGTGAGAGGATCTCCTCGGTCGGCGGTCAGGTCTGGAAGCCTCCGCCGGCTTCAACTGTGCAGCCACATCATCGCGCCCCGCAATGGGGTGCTGATACGCCAACATCAGGGAGTAGAACCATCATGCGTTTCAAGATCATGCCGCCGCGTGGCGGGGATCGGTCCAACGGTGCTCTGACCACCGGTGAAGTCCTCGTCGTCCTCGTCGTCGTACTGGTGGCCGCCAGCCTCGCCCTCCTCGGTATGCCGATCTTCGGCGTCGGAGAGTTCATCGCGGGCGTCCTGGTGGTCGCCGTCCGCGCGGTGAAGGGCATGCGGGTAGGGCAGGCGACGGCCGCCGAAGGCATCTGACCGCTTGCCCATGGGACGGCGCGAGAATGCCGTCGCCGCTGGAACACGCCAGTTAGAGGCGCTGGCGCTGTGGCTCCGGGCACAGCGCCAGCGCAAGGGCATCAGCTACGCGACGATGGCGAAGACGATCGACTACCGATTCACCGCGTCGGTGCTCTCACGCGCCGCCAACGGACACACCGTTCCCTCGTGGCGCCTCGTCGAGGCATACACGCGCGCATGCGACGCCGAAGCCGGCACCGCCGAGGCACTGCGCCTGTGGAAGGCCGCCCGCTGGGCCGAAGAGAACCGCCGCCGCCGCGGAGGAACTCCGCAGGACTTCCAGGACCTGGCCGCCACCGTCGACTCCGCCCTGACCCACCCACAACTCATCGAAAGCTTCGGCCAGTTACGGCGCGCCATGATCCAGCTGCGCGCCAAGGAAGGACAGCCGTCCCTCAGCGCCTTGCAGCACAAGGCGGGCAGGACCCCGAACGGCCGGCATCACCGCCTGCCCAAGAGCAGCCTGAGCGCCATCCTGCGAGGCGAAGCCCTCCCCTCCCGGGAACACGTCACCGCCTTCATGGAAACCATGGGCCAGTCCCGGCGCAAAGTGCAGCGCTGGGAAATGGCCTGGGACCGCATCGCCGAGAAGGGCACGGCCCCGCCACCCACCCGCACCTCCCGCAGGCACCTCATGCCGGACGAAACGACACCCCCAGCGCACACGGCCCGAACCCCCGCAGCCGTCGTCATCCGCATCCAGGAAGCTCCCACCACCGCACACAGCACGCCGGACACACCAGCCGCGGGCAACGCGACATTGAAGCTCGCCGTGACCCCTGGGGACTTCGACTACCTGCGTATGCACGGGCCGCAGACCCGCAAACGCGCCCGACTCACACGCGCCTGGCTCCGCCCACAGCCGCCTCTCCCGCCGGCGGGATACACACGCGCCGGACTACCGATCCGCAATCCCCGGCGCTACAGAACCGCGTTCACGGACAGCACGCAGCCGCCGGGCCTGCCCCCCGCTGTGCCCCAAGGACCGGGCGTCCCCTGGGGCAAGCCCCCCACGGTGGAGACCATCCTGGTCAAGCAAGTCCGCCAACCCCGCCCTACGCCTGCGACCGAACCAACCGGTGGTCCGCTTCCCCGGCCAGGGTCGAACGCCACTCGTCGATGAGTCGCGGCACCAGGGCGTACGGGTTGGCCTGCACGTGGGTCGGCCTCGTGAAAGCCGACAGTACCGACCATTTTCCCGTGTCGACGGCTTCGACTGCCAGCCGGAAGCGGTCACCATCGGCCTTGGCAGCGCCTGCTCCTTCGCCCAGGCTGGTACCGCTCGGCGGAACGGGGTGGGTGCATCGCGTCTCCCGACCGCTGATGCTCATGGTGCTCGTCGACCATCGGATCACGCCGCAGCGTGCGATGTACAGGACTTTCGTCACCCCTGGGGCGGCCTGTGACCTGGCCCTTCGAGGTCGCCAAGCACTCACTCAGTCCTGGGGGAATGGAGCTGGTTTGAAGGTTGGTTCCTGCGGTGGAGGGTTGGGCTGAGGCTGCGTGTCTGGCGGTGGTGGAGCGGTATGCAGGCTGGCTTCGATGCGGTCGCTGCTGTGACGGATGGTGGTGGGGGAGGGTGGTGCTGGCCAGA
>NZ_JAGGOI010000005.1 GCF_018614585.1 Streptomyces sp. ISL-1
AGGCAGGCCGCGGACAGCAGGAAGCCCCGGCCGCTTCAGCGACCGGGGCTTCGTACCAAGACTGCTGCGTCTCACACACCCGAACCTGCGGGCACGGAGTCGGTCGCCTCCGTCCACAGATCCTGCTCGGCGCGATCCGCCTGGATCTGGCGGTACACGAGGAGCCCGCCGATGGCGGCCAGTGCGACCTAGGGCCTGTATCGAAAGCGCCGGTCACAGCCGCCCGTTGCTCTGAGGCAGGGGTAAACCGCTACTTCAGCGGTGGATGTGGCGAGTACGGTGTGGCTGTGGCCGGTGATCGCATGCAGCGGCGGCTCACGGAGACAGACGCGCGGACGCGAAGGAGCGAATGGTGCCAGGCGCCGTACTGCGAGGGGTGACTCTGGACTGTGCCGACCCGCAGACGCTGGCGGACTTCTACGGTGCACTGACCGGGATGCGCGAACTCTTCAGTACGGACGAGTTCGTCGCTCTGACGGACGACTCCGGCTGTGATCTGGGATTCCAGAGGGTTGACGGATACCGGGCTCCGCAGTGGCCGGGTCAGGACGTGCCACAACAGTTCCACCTGGATTTCCGCGCTGACGACCTCGATGCGATGGAAGAGCTGGCCCTGGAACTCGGCGCGGCCAAACCGGACCATCAGCCCGGCGACGGACGCTGGCGGGTGCTCCTGGATCCGGCTGGCCACCCCTTCTGCCTGACGTCTTCCTGACATTACCGGCGTTGACAGGCATCCCCCGTCAGACGCCGTAGCACTCAGGCTTGGGCGAGCGGTTCATCAGCTGCTGGCCGCCTCGGAGAGGGCATGGCGTCAGATGTGCTGGTCACAGCCACTCGTTGATGGCCGCTACCAGTACGGTTGCCTCGTAGCGGACCGCGAGCTTGTCGTACCTCGTGGCCACGGCACGGTGCCTTTTGAGGCGATTAATGCCGCACTCGACCGCGTGCCGAGCCTTGTAGTCCTCCGGGTCGAACTTCGGCGGACGGCCGCCGCGGGAGCCGCGTTTCCTTCGGTTGCGGGCCTGGTCGGCCTTGTCCGGGATGGTGCAGCGAATGCCACGTCTGCGCAGGTAGGCGCGGTTCTTCCGGGAGGCGTACGCCTTATCGGCGCGCACCCGCCTCGGCCGGGTGCGCGGTCTGCCGGACCCCAGCCGGGGCACCCTGATGCGGCCCAGGACAACCTCGAATTGCGGGGAGTCCCCGCGCTGCCCGGCGGTGATCACGATGGACATGGGCTTTTGCCCCTGCTCGATGGCGAGGTGCAGCTTGGTGGTCAGGCCGCCGCGCGAGCGACCGAGGCCGTGGTCGTCGGGCTCGACTGCGACACCGCCGGGCGGCTCCTTCTGCAGGTCCCCCTTTTCCTCGCTCCGGCGGCGTGCTGGTGGGCCCGGCAGACGGTGGAGTCGACGTTGAGGTCCCAGGTGATCAGGTCCTTGGCATCGGCCCGGGCCTGGAGGTCGGTGAAGATGCGCTGCCAGGTGCCGTTGCGCTGCCAGCGGCGGAACAGGTCGTACGCCCGGCCCCACGGCCCGTACTCGGCGGGCATGTCCCGCCACGGGATGCCGGTACGAACCCGGAACCGTATGCCGTCGATCAGCTGCCGCCGGGTCCATATCGGTGGCCGGCCGGGCTTCTTGCCCTTTGGTAACAGCAGCTCCAGCACGGCCCATTGCTCGTCCGTCAGATCTCCACGCGCCACGAATCAAGATCATCTCACATCCAAGATCCACTTTCGATACAGGCCCTAGCGCCGGGTCGGGAGCCACGGCCGGGTCACCCGCGAGCGCGACTCGCTGGCCGCTGTCCGTGATGCGCGATTCGCCCGTGCGGATCACGTCGAAGACATCGTTGGCGTACGTCGTTGCGGTCGCCGTGTCGTCGGCCCCGGAGAAGCGCGCCACCGCGCCGTACCAGTCCGCCGGATCCTCGCTCAACGGCCGGCCGAGCTTCCGCTGCGCGTTGGCGAGCAGGGCGGCGCCGCCGTGCACATTGGCGGCAGGGTTGTCGCGCAGCTGCTCGGCGGAGTAGCCGGACAGTTCGGCCGCCCGGTCCAGTGTCCGCAGCCGTCGGGGGAGTGCGGACGGTTCGGGCAGCTCGGCCTCGGCGGTGTTCCGCGCCGGACGCGCGTCATCGCCGCGCGCGTCCTCGATGCCGTGCGAATGGTGCGGCGCCTCGGCGAGAGCGGTCCTGGCGTCGGTGAGATGCATCGGCCCGTAGCCGCCGGTGACGCTCGCCGAGCCCGCATGAGCGTCCCAGCGCGACTGGAGATAGGAGACGCCGAGCAGCACGCTCTGCGGTACTCGGTACTGGGCCGCGGCGGCGGCGAAGTCGCGCTGCAGCGAGCCGGACGAGAGCTGTTCGGCGGTGGCGGACGGACCGGCTGAGACCAGTGGCAGCAGGAGAGCGGCCGACGCCACCACCGCGCCCCCTGCCCTCACCGTGCGCCGACGGGCGCGCTTCGGTCGTACGGGGGCGGATCCTTGCAAGGCAGCCTCCAGGGAAGGGTGGTGCGCGACGGGGCCCGCGGGGCCGGACACGACTACAGGGGTATCGGCTCCCGGACGATCCGTCAATCAGCGTCAGCAGTGGGAATTTCGCACGTCAGCACCGGTGCGGCGGAGTTTCGGGGTGAGGGCTCGCGGGCCTGCGGTGCGTCAGTGGCATGGACCAATAAACCTATGGGCAACGGATGTTGACGGCGTCTCGGCAACGATCGGGCGATCCCGGCCGACCGGTGGCTTACGACGCGGCCCGCGCCGGCTGCCGGTCCACCCGGGCGGGGGACAGGCGTGTTCGACCGCGAGGATCCCCGGCGCTGAGCGCCGCCGCGTTCTCGCCCGTGCGGCTCCGCTCGATCCGCGCACCCCCGCCGATGGAGCTCGGCGTGCCCGGCTCCCGGCCCTCTCCCTCAGAAGCGTGTGGGGCGTGCGCTCCACACGGCGCAGTACGGACTCCGGGCAGTCCGCGATCCACCACCCGGCTGTGCGCCGCGCCCAGGTTCAACCCGGCCACCACGTGCTCACGGGTGCACAGTCGGAGCCTGCGCGGCGGACGGCCGTCGGCCGAAGCGCCGGCCTCGGCGCGATCGAACCTCATAACCCGCCTGCGCACCACAGCGCGCCGCGCGCCCAGTGTGTCGGCACTGGGCGCGCGGCGCGCTTCCCCCTCTGTGGCGGACGGTCAGCGAGTGCCGACCGCCGCACGCACGGCCCGCCGGGCCAGTGCGCAGTCGTCGTGCAGCCGCCTCAGCAGCAGCCGCTGTTCCTCACCGGCCGACAGTCCGCCGGACGCGGGCTGGCTGCTGCCCGCAGGGGGCGCCTCCCGCATCGTCCGCTGCACAGCCGTCTCGTAGGTACGGATCTCCCGGGTCAGCACCAGCATCAGATTCACCAGGAACGCGTCCCGCGCCGCCGTTCCCGCCTGCTGCGCCAGCTGACTGATCTGCCGGCGCGCCACCGGCGCCTCACCCAGCACCGCCCACAGCGTCGCCAGGTCATAGCCCGGCAGATACCAGCCCGCGTGCTCCCAGTCGACCAGCACAGGACCGGTCGGCGACAGCAGGATGTTGGAGAGCAGCGCATCGCCGTGACAGAACTGCCCCATGCCCTGCCTGCCGCCCGCGTGCGCCAGACCGTGCAGCAGCTTCTGCAGATCCCCGAGGTCACGGTCGGTGAACAGACCCAGCTCGTGATAGCGGGAGATCCGCGAGGCGTAGTCCAGCGGCGCGTCGAACATCCCGGCCGGTGGCCGCCAGGAGTTGAGCCGGGCGATCGCGCCGAGGGCGGCCCGAACATCGGCACGGGGCGGAGCCTCGGCCGGGTGCCGTGCAAGGGCCGCCGCCCGGCCCGGCATCCGCTCGATCACCAGCGTGCAGTTTTCGGGATCCGCGGCGATCAGCCGCGGGACCCGCACTGGTGGGCGGTGCCGGACGAAGGCGCGATAAGCAGCTATTTCGTGGCGGAGCCGTTCCGCCCAGGCGGGCGAGTGGTCCAGTAAGCACTTGGCGACCGCTGTAGTACGTCCCGTTGTGCCGATGAGCAGTACGGAGCGTCCGCTGCGGCGCAGCACCTGCACCGGGTTGAACTCCGGACAGATGCGATGCACCGACGCGACGGCCATACGCAGCTGCGCGCCCTGAGGCCCGGACAAGTCGATTCTTCCGCTGAGGGGTTGGCCGACCGTCCCCGCCGGCCGACGAGCCCGACCGGCGTGAGCGGGGTCGAGATACGGTCCGGAGCCGGCCGGGGTGGCGGAGCGCTGCGGCCGATGCGGCGCGGACACGGAGGACGATGCTGTGTACATAGGGGCGACAGATCCCTTCGCGTGCCGACAAGTTGCATACGCGGCCCCGTCCCGGCAGCCGGTCCGCACCCTGGGGAATGCGTCCGGCTGCCGGGCCGAGGTGGCGCGTTCCTACGTCACACCCGGCCGCGGGTGGCACACCATCTGGCGCACCCTGGCGAACCCTGGCGAATAGTCGCCACGCATCTGACAGGGGGTTACTGTCAACTCAGCCGAGAACCTGGGGGCTTGACGTGACCGGAGAACCCAACACCCGCCTCTGTGACCTGTTCGGCCTGGCCGGCTGGTCCAAGGGGGAACTCGCGAGACTCGTGAACCGGCAGGCGGCGGCCATGGGCCACCCGCAGCTGGCGACCGACACCTCGCGCGTACGGCGTTGGATCGACATGGGGGAGACCCCGCGCGATCCCGTGCCGCGAGTGCTGGCAGCTCTGTTCACCGAGCGACTCGGTCGTGTCGTGACCATCGAGGACCTCGGGTTCGTACGGATCGGGCGAGCGGGGAAGCGGCGGGACGTCCAGGGAGCAGACAATCCTGACGGCCTTCCGTGGGCGCCCGAACGGACGGCGGCGGTCCTCACCGAATTCACGGGAATGGACCTCATGCTCAACCGACGCGGCTTGGTGGGCGCGGGCGCCGCGCTCGCCGCAGGCTCCGCACTCAGCAGCGCCATGCACGACTGGCTGCACACCGACCCCGCACTAGCCCACGACGCTCCCCGTATCGACAATCCCCTGCACGCCGACGCCGCTGGGTTCGACCGCTATGAGGCCGCCCCCATCGGGTCGCAGGAGATCGAGGCACTGGAGCGTTCCGTCGAAGTGTTCCGCGCCTGGGACGCCGCCCGCGGCGGCGGGCTCCAGCGCAAGGCCGTTGTGGGGCAGCTCAACGAGGTGGGCGGCATGCTCGCCTACCGCCACCCCGACCATCTCCAGCGCCGCCTGTGGGGCGTCGCCGCCAACCTCGCCGTACTCGCGGGCTGGATGTCCCACGACGTCGGCCTCGAACCAACAGCCCAGAAGTACTTCGTCATCGCCGCCCACGCGGCACGCGAGGGCGGCGACCGCCCGCGCGCCGGAGAAGCCCTCTCCCGCGCCGCCCGGCAGATGGTCCACCTGGGCCGTCCCGACGACGCCCTGGACCTGATGAAGCTCGCCAAGTCCGGCTCGGGTGAACAGACCCTGCCGCGCACCCAGGCGATGCTGTACACCATCGAGGCCTGGGCCCAGGCATCCATGGGGCGCGGCCAGGCCATGCGCCGCACCCTCGGCGAGGCCGAGGACCTGTTCGTCTCCGACAAGGGCGATGTGCCGCCGCCGAGCTGGATGCAGATGTTCGACGAGGCGGATCTGCACGGCATGGAGGCACTGGCGTACCGCACCCTCGCCGACCACGATCCGACGGCAGCCGCCACCGCTCAGAACCACGCCAGACAGGCGCTGGAGCTGCGCGAGGGCGGCCGGCAACGCTCGAAGATCTTCGACTACATCTCACTGGCATCGGCGTGCTTCATCGCGGACGACCCCGAACAGGCCGACCGCTACGCCCGGTTGGCGCTCGTCTCGATGGGGGAGACCTCCTCGCACCGGACGTGGGACAGGCTGCGTGAGATGTACCGGCTGACCGGTCACTACGCGGAATACCCAAAGATCCAGGATCTGCGCGAGGAGATCCAGCTGGCTCTGCCCAACAGCCCCTCGAGGAGGTCGAGGAGCGCCGAGATCTAGCCCGGGTTCCCCGGACTGTTCCGGGATTCATTCAGTACTGCCCAGACTCACGAGGACCTACGAACGGATCCTCGCGACCATCACACAGGCGTCGTCCTCGCGGTCGTCCTCACCGCATTCCTCGACGACCGTCCGCACGCACTCCTGCGCGCTGCGGGCCTCGGCGAATCGCGGCGCCAGCGCAAGCAGTCGGTCCGTGCTGCCCACCTCGGCGGCGCTCGTACGCGTCAGCCCGTCGGTGTGCAGGACAAGCAGATCGCCGGGGAGCAGCCGCAACTCGGCCTGCTCATAGGCCGCGCCGGACGTCGCGCCCAGCAGCACCCCGTCGGGCGGCGTCAGCGCACTCCCCGTCCCGTTGCGGAACAGCAGCGGGGCGGGGTGTCCCGCCTGCGCCCAGGTCAGAGTCTGACTCTCCGGGCTGTAGCGGCAGCACACCGCACTGCCGAGCGCGGGCTGCGCCGAGGTTTCCAGCAGCTCGTTGAGATGCGCCATGAGCTGTCCCGGGCTGATGCCGGCCACGGCCATCCCGCGCAGCGCACCCAGCAGCATCGCCATCGCGGATGTCGCCGTAACTCCGTGCCCGGTGAGGTCTCCGACGCTCAACAGTGAGTCGCCACTGGGCAGTTGAAGCGCATCGTACCAATCCCCACCGATCAGCGCGCTGTTCGTGGAGGGCAGGTAGTGCGCGGCGACGTCCAGCACGGCGGGCCCGCCGAGCGGGAACTGCAAGGAGCCCCGCCACGGCGGAAGGACGGCTTCCTGCAACTCGACCGCGACCCGGCGCTCCGTCTGGGCGAAGTGCTGCCTGCGCTCCAGTGAGTCACGGCTCTCTCGCACCGCCCGCTGGGTACGGCGCAGTTCGCTGACGTCCCGCAGGACCGCCCACATGGAAGCGGTGGATCCGTCGCAGTCGAGCACCGGCTCGCCCATCATGTGGACCGTACGGACCCGGCCGTCGGCTCGCACCATGCGGAACTCGCCGTCAATGGGGCGCCCGTCGACCAGACAGTCCGTGACCAGCGCGGTGAGCAGCGCCTGATCTTCCGCGAATACGATGGAGGGCAGTTCGTCGAGGGACATGGGGCCGCTCTGCGCGGAGCGCCCAAGGATCTGGTAGAGCTCGTCGGACCAACTCACCTCGTCGGTGAGCAGATTCCACTCCGCGCTGCCGACCCGGCTGAGCAGTGACCCCGTGCTCTGTGCGCTGTCCGCCTCGTATGCGGCGAGCTCGTCCTCGAAGACGCCGAGGGTACCGTCCGGCAGACCTTCCTTGAGCTGGCCCAAGTGCGCGCCGAGATCGTCCAGATGATGGACCGCCAGGTCGCAGAGCGCCCGCTGCCATCGCCCCTGCGGGTCGTACTCGTCGTCCGTGGCTGCGTCCCGGCGCACGGCGTCCACGTCGCCGCGCAGCCGACGCGTGCGGGTGATCAGGGCGTCGACGGTGCCGCGCTCGGGCGGCTGTTGGGCGGGACGGTCCGCGAACACATGGGACGGCATGTCGTACTCCGATACAGGCGCGGGCACAGCCAAGTTTCTACACTGGACCAGTAATGACTGTTGCACAGGGTGCGACGGCCCGTAAGGGATTTGGCAACACTCGATACGGTGGTGCCGCCGGTATATGCCACAGGCCGCCCGGAGGGCGGCGGCTGGGCGAACGGGTGGGCCACGGCGATGAGTTGCGGGTGAGGCCGAGAGTCTGGACCGCGCGGCGCGGCCCACCGAGTTGTCCGTCGAGCAGGGTCAGGCGCGGGCGAGTGACGCGGCGCCGAAGGAGACGTCGAATCGGTCGCACCAGATGCTGACGCTGGTGTACCGCTTCAGATCGAGGTCTGCGGGCAGCGCGTAGTTCTGGTCGCCCTTGTTCCCCTTGAGTTTGCCCAGGCTGACGAACTTTCCGTCGTCGAAGACACGCCAGCCCGCCGTGCCCTCCTTCACCGGGGCATCGGTGATCCATACGCGCAGATCGGGGCCGTTGCTCGTATCGAGGTTCTCCAGCCGGAGGGTGCGCGTCCCGTCCGCCAGTTCCAGGACCTTCACCGAGCCGCTCGTCCGGTGCTCATGGCTGATCAACTCGCCGGAAGCCAGCGTCCGCGGCCCCGAGGCCGCGGGCGTTGGCTCCCCGGCCGCGGGCTCGGCAGCATCCGGGGTCGCGGTCGCTGCGGGGAGGGCGTCCTTGACGGTCTCGTCCACCCAGAGCTTCCACGGCTGGAACCAGAACAGCCCCACGCCGGCCACCGCCAGTCCAACGATCAGTGCCGCCACACCCCACGGTCTGCCCAGCCACCTCTGTACGCGCCCCACCGTCGTCTCCTGACGTCCACCGGCCGCCGACCCGGCCTGTCCCGGGTCCGGCCTGGTCCCAATTCAACGGCAGGGCGAGGCGATCGGCACCGTCGAGCCTGATGACGAAAGTCTTACGTCGCGCGGACCCTCGTCCCGCGGTCCCCGTCCTTACGGGCGGCGGACCGCCCAGGGGCATAGGCTCCCGCCATGAACGACGACGAGGAGCGGTCGGTCGATGCCGCCGTCGAGGGGGAACTGCGGCTCCTGGACCCCGCGGTGCGGGCCTTGCCCCACATGGTCTCCGAGCTGCTGGACCCGGAGTTCTTCGAGTTCGGGGCATCGGGCGCGCGCTACGACCGTACGACGATCCTGTCCGCCATCGCCCCCTCTCCCATCGAGCGGGTGACCGCCACCGGCATCAGTGAGCTGTCCGGGAAGCTGCTCGCTCCCGGCCTCGTCCAGGTGACCTATGTGTCGGACGAGAGCGGTCGGCTGGCCCGGCGGAGCTCCCTGTGGCGCAGAACGGCGGAAGGCTGGCGGCTGTACTTCCACCAGGGGACGCTGATCAGCACCGAGTAGCACCAGGAGCCGCGGGCCTGCCGACCCCGAGGGCGGGCGGCACGCGTCGGGCTCAGCCGCGGCGTTCCACCCTGTCGCGGCTGAGGAAGGCCAGCCGTGCCCGCTTCTCAGGTTTGTCGATCTCAGGGCCGAGCTCGAAACCGGCCCGGACCATGCGCTCGATGGCCTTCACGTTGCGGGCGTCCGGCTCGACCACGATCCGCTGGTGCCCCGGATCGGCCAGGGCGTAGGCGATGAGGACTTTGAGGAGTCCGCCGGTGAAGCCACGCTCCATGGCGCCGCACGCGGGGCCGATCAGCAGATGGAGGCCGAAGTCGCCGGGCCGCACCTCGTAGCAGTCGCCGACCGGATCGGCGGCCGGTTCGTACGTCTGGAAGAGCGCGACCGGCTCGCCGTCCCGCTGGGCCAGAAAGGCGTGGTGGGTGGTGAGCGAGTCCAGATACTCGTATGTCTCACGGACCTGCTCGCGGCTGTGGCCGAGCATGCCCCAGAACCGGGCGCGTTCCTCGGTGACCCAGCGGTGGATCAGGTCGAGGTCCGCGGCGGGGTCCAGCGGGACGATGCGGACCGTCCCGAAGCCGTCGACGGTCTGCTCGTAGACGGCCTCGCGCGGCCGGGCGGGGGATTCAGAAGGCATGGCTCTCCTCGGTGAGTCGGTTCCAGTCGGTGATGACGGGTGCGAGTTCGCCGCGCAGCCACAGCGGGAGCTGGTCGCGGTGGTGGGCGTCGCCGGGCACCCCGGACGCGCCGAACGGGACCACCCAGAGGCTGTCGTCGCGCCGCGCCAGGTCCCAGACATAGCGCGCCGCCGGGCCCCGCATGCTGTGGTCGGTGATGCCCGGCACGCTCGACGTCGACAGCACGCAGTCGTGGTCGCCGGACAGCCCGGGCCACACCTCCTGCGTCGCGCCGGGCAGCGCCCGCCATGGCGCGAGCCGGTGCCGCTCACCCCAGGCCGTCGGCGTACGGACGGCGGCGGCCACTTCCTCGACGGCGGCCCGCACCACCTCCGCGGGGTCCACACCGGGCAGCGCCTCGCTTTCGAGCAGCGCCTCCAACGCGAAGGCGACCCGTGGGACGAGGGACAGCCACGGCCGGAACAGCTGCGGATACGGCGCGGACCCGACCCGTTCCGAGAGCGCCTCAAGCGCCGGATGAGCCGCGACCCGGCGCACGACCGCCGACCTCAGTTCGGCGTAAGCGGCAGCGTCCGTGCTGGCCGCGTCCATCCGCCGGTCCCAGCTCAGCAGCCGGTGCTGGAGCCCCGCGGCGTCCGCGCTCAGCCCGTCGAGCCCGGCGAGCAGCTCCAACAGGGTCTTGGCGGAAGCCAGTTGAGTGTCCATATGGAGGGCCGTGATGGCCTTCGCGGACCAGGCGCCCGACGCGTCCAGCAGGGTCCGTATGCGCTCGGCCCGGTGCGGGGGCGCGAACTCGACGCCGAGGGGAGCGGCAATCCCTCTCTGGTTCGCCATCACCGCTATGCCTTCGACCGGCTCGCGGGGCAGCGTTTCGTGCCAGCCGCGCCACTCGTACGCCGCGTCCCAGGCCGGCACGATGCGCAGCCGGTTCTCCCCGTGCCGCAACGGCACCCGGCCCGCGACACGGTGCAGCAGTCCGCCCCGGCTGTCCGCTGCCTGGACGACATTGACGGGCTCCGCCCACCCGTCGAAAGCCCGGTCCACATCGGCGACGGTCCGCGCCCGCAGCAGCGCGGGCAGCGCGCTGAAGCCGAGTTCCCCGCTCACCCGTGGCGGAACGCGGAGACTGATCGCCACCGCGTCGTCGGGGCCGCCGATGACGACCGGCCCGCGCTCGGTCTCGATCACTTCGATCTCGACCGGGCCGGCGCTCGCCACTTCAATGGTCTCGGTGTGCACGGAGGCGGGCCGCCAGCCCTTCGGGCCGAGCGCCTCTACCTCCGTGCCCCGTCTTCGGAGCCGTTCCCGGTAGAGGTCCTGGTAGTCGGCCATCGCATTCGTGATCGCCCAGGCCACCGTCCCGGTGTGCCCGAAATGCGCGATTCCGGGGACGCCCGGCACGGCCAGCCCCACCACGTCGAACTCCGGGCAGGCCAGATGGATCTGCTGGTAGATCCCCGGATCCTCGATGAACCGGTGCGGGTCGCCCGCGACGATCGGTGCGCCGCCGACCGTGCGCTCGGCGGCGACGAGCCAGCCGTTGCTCCCCGATGTGCCGGTCCCGTCGGTGGCGAACAACTCGATCGCGCCGTCGCCGAGCGCGTGGGCGACCTCCTCGCGCCACAGCTTGGTGGGGAACCCCGCGAACAGGATGTGCGTCGCGAGCCAGATCCCGAGCGGCGTCCAGGGCTTCCATCGGCCGGGGGCGAGCCCGGCCGCCGCGAACTCCGGTGCCCGCCGGGCCCCGTCGGCGAGACCCGCGTTGACCCCGTCGACGTACTTCCTGATCCATGAGGCCGTGTCGGTGTCGAGGCTGCGAAAGCAGCGCCGGGCGGTGTCCTCCAGCCTCGACTGGCGGGCGAAGCGGTCCCAGCCGACTGCGTCCTCGCCGAGGAAGGAGGCCGTCGTCCCCTGTGACCGGTGACGGTCGACCTCGAGCTGCCATGCCCGGTCCACTGCGGCGTTGTGCCCCTGGCTGAAGACGAGTTCGTCCGCGCTGTCAGCCCGCAGGTGCGGGATCCCCCAGGCGTCCCGGTAGATCCGAGTGCTCAATCTGTCCCCCTCTTTTTAGGTTAGGCTGCCCTAACTTAAGGGGTGGTTGTCCTGTAAACAATCCCGGGCCCGGAGGAGCAGACCGCGCGGGGGCTTGGCCGGGAGAGCGTCGTTCATGAGCGCGCGGCCCGGCTGCGGCTCTGGCAGGTAATACTCTCTACATGACTTCGTATGTGACGGGCACTGGCGTCGGCGTGCGGGGGGAGGCCGTGCGGATCAGGCGCGCCACCGCCCGTGACGCGAAGCGGCTCACCGGACTCGTACGCAGGTCCCGCGCCTACGCGGGGCAGTACGCCCCGATGATCGCCGGATACCGGGTGGGCCCTGACTACATCGAGGCACACCATGTCTTCCTGGCCGTCGGCGAGGACGAGCGGGTGCTCGGTTTCTACGCCCTGATCCTCTCCCCGCCGGAGCTGGACCTGATGTTCGTCGCCGACGGCGCCCAGGGACTCGGCATCGGCCGCCGGCTCGTCGCGCACATGACCGGCGAGGCGAGGGACGCCGGGCTCACCACCGTGCGCATCGTCTCGCACCCGCCGGCCGAGGGCTTCTACCGCAGCGTCGGCGCGAAGCCGATCGGCACAGTGATCGCGAATCCGCCCGCTGTCATGTGGGACCGCCCCGAACTGGTCATCCCGATCCCGTAGCGGTGCATCCGCCGCCGGTCAGGGCAGTGCACGCATCGTGGACGACTTCGTCACCCCGCACCCGAGTGCCTTACGATCTCCGACGAACGATCGCGTCGAGCCGAGCGCCCACAGCGCACAACCATGGAGGTCAACCGTGTTCAGGACGGCCAGCGGACACCGCAGTCACCGCACCAGCATCCGGGCCCGTGCCACTGCCGGTGCCGTGGCCGCCGGGATGTTCCTTGCCGTCGGCTGTTCCTCCGGCGACGACGGACCGGGTGAGGCGGCGGGTGGCGTGCCCGTGGTGGCCAAGGGCAAGCTGACCACCTGCACCCACCTGCCCTACCCGCCGTTCCAGTTCGAGCAGAAGGGCAAGGTCGTCGGCTTCGACGTGTCCCTGATCGATCTGGTGGCGAAGAACCTCAAGGTCGAGCAGAAGGTCCTGGACACACCGTTCGAGAACTTCAAGACCGGCGCCTTCCTGAATTCCGGCGCGTGCGATCTTGCCGCCGCCGGTATGACGATCACGGACGAGCGCAAGAAGAACGTCGACTTCTCCGTCCCGTACTTCGACGCCACGCAGGCTGTGCTGGCGACGAAGAAGAGCGGCGTGACGTCCCTGGCGGACGTCAAGGCCAAGAAGAAGAAGCTCGGCGCGCAGGCGGAGACCACCGGCGAGAGCTACGCCAAGTCGCAGGGCTTCGACCCGGTCGCGTTCGAGAGCTCGGACGCGGTGCTCAACGGGCTGCGCACCGGCCAGGTCGATGCCGTCGTCATCGACTACCCCGTCGTGCAGGGCTGGCTCAAGGACAAGGCGAACGCCGCCGAATTCGTCCTCGGCCAGAACGTCGAGACCGGTGAGCAGTACGGCTTCTCGGTGAAGAAGGGCAACACCAAGCTCCTCGCCGCGATCAACAAGGCGATCGAGGACGCGCGCGCGGACGGCACGTACAAGAAGCTCTACGAGCAGTGGATCGGCCCGCTGCCGCAGGGCAAGTCGTGACCTCTCGGCTGACCAGGCGCCAGCGGCGCCGCGTCTCGCAGGGCATCCAGTACGCCGTATTCGTCGCGGCGCTGATCCTGATCGGCTTCCTGGCCGACTGGGACCGTCTGCAGAACCAGTTCGCGCAGAAGGACCTCGCCAAGGAACTCTTCCCGGACATCATCACCATCGCCCTGCGCAACACGGTGGTGTACACGATGTCGGGGTTCGTCTTCGGTCTGGTGCTCGGTCTGATCATCGCGTTGATGCGGCTGTCGTCGGTCGCCCCCTACCGGTGGGTCGCCAGCGTCTACATCGAGTTCTTCCGCGGCCTGCCCGCCCTGTTGATCTTCATCTTCGTGGGTGTGGCGGTGCCGCTGGCGTTCCCCGGCACGCAGATCCCCGGCGGTACGTACGGCAAGGTCGCGCTCGGTCTCGGACTGGTCGCCGCCGCCTATATGGCGGAGACGATCAGGGCGGGCATCCAGGCGGTGCCCAAGGGGCAGATGGAGGCGGCCCGGTCACTGGGCTTCTCGCACGCCCGGGCCATGGTGTCGGTGATCATCCCGCAGGCGTTGCGCATTGTGATCCCGCCGCTCACCAACGAGCTCGTCCTGCTCTTCAAGGACTCCTCGCTGGTGCTGTTCCTCGGCGTCACCCTCGAGGAGCGGGAGCTGACAAAGTTCGGCAGGGACCTGGCCAGTCAGACCGCCAACTCAACCCCGATCCTGGTCGCCGGGCTTTGCTACCTCATCGTGACCGTGCCGCTGAGCCTCGTGGTGCGCCGCCTCGAGGCCCGCGCCGACAAGGCCAGGTGAGGACGAGATGTCACGGAAGACGGAGACGGTGGACAGCATGGGCACGGACCGCCCGGAGATCGAGATCCGGGGGCTGCACAAGTCGTTCGGGGACAACGAGGTGCTGCGCGGCATCGACCTGGACATCGCCCGGGGCGAGGTGGTGTGCGTCATCGGTCCTTCGGGCTCGGGCAAGTCGACGCTGCTGCGCTGCGTGAACCTCCTGGAGGAGCCGACATCGGGCCAGGTCTTCGTCGGCGGCACGGAAGTCACCGACCTCGACGTGGACATCGACGCGGTTCGCCGCCGTATCGGCATGGTCTTCCAGCAGTTCAACCTGTTCCCGCACCTGAATGTGACCGAGAACCTCACGCTGCCCCAGCGCCGGGTTCTGCGCCGGAGCAAGGCGCGCGCCGCGGCCGTCGCCCGGGAGAACCTGGTGCGCGTCGGTCTCGCCGACAAGGCGGACGCCTATCCGGCGCAGTTGTCCGGCGGGCAGCAGCAGCGGGTGGCGATCGCGCGGGCGCTGGTGATGGGCCCCGAGGTGATGCTCTTCGACGAGCCGACCTCCGCGCTCGACCCCGAGCTGGTGGGCGAAGTGCTCTCCGTGATGCGGCTGCTGGCCGCCGAGGGCATGACGATGATGGTCGTCACGCACGAGATGAGCTTCGCCAGGGAGGTGGCCGACCGCGTCGTGTTCATGGACGGCGGCGTCATCGTGGAGCACGGCCCGGCCGCGCAGGTCGTGGGTGATCCGCAGCACGAGCGGACCAGGAACTTCCTCATGCGCATCCTGGACCCGGCTTCGACCGAGGCCCCGGTCGAGGACGCCGGGGTGGATGTCCGTAAGCCGGTTGACGGTTCGTCCGAAGGCTGAGGGATCCCACCTCGGCGTCGTGGGCGTACTGCCGGGCGCCGCCGATGTCCGGATGGGCGAGGGCCGCATATAGACCATGCGCCGGGGTCGGACTCAGCTCCGGGCCGGCCCGTGTGCGCAGCGCGAGCGCTGAGTCGGCGAACGGGGTGTTCCAGACGGTGAAGTGCGCGGCGAGGCTGGCGCTGTCGTGCGACGGAGAATCAGGCGCACCGGTACATGAAGTGCGTGGTGGCGATGTGCCGGGTCGGCGAGATGATCCGCAGTTCCGCGCCGGCCCGGTACTCGCCCCGGCCGTGGAACGTCCACAGCAGATGCAGCCGGGCCAGTTTCTGGCCGCGCTTCATTTTCTCCCGCAGCAGCTCCGATTCGGTGCCGTCGCTGCGTACCCAGCGATACGTGACGGTGCCGGGCCGTCCGTCGGTCTCCACGACGCCCACGACGTCCGCCGTGCCCTCGCACCCGGGTCCCTCCGCCGAGGTGTGGACCGACACCTCGTCCACGGCCAGGCCGGGTCCGTAGCGCTGCCAGGCGAGGAAGGCCAGCACGGCCAGCAGTACGGTTCCGGCCAGGGCGTACCGGCGCAGCCCTCCGCGGCGGCGGTCGGGGGGCTGCGGCCCGGCGGGCCGGCCGGGCAGTGTGCCGTGCCACAGCGCCGCGGTGGTGTTGCCGGGGCTGCGCCGGTGGACGGCGGCGGTCACTCCGGGGCCGAAGCGGAGGATCTCGCCCTCCACGCGGTCGGGGGCGACGCTCGTCGGCTGTTCGCCCTGGACCCGAGTGACTCCGTGCGTCGCGGGCTCCGGGGCGGGCAGTTCGAACCAGTGACTGCCCAGCGCGGTCGCGCTGTACTCGTCACTTTCGGCCTCGTCGCGAATGGGGCCGGATGGAATCCGTGGATCGTTCATCGGATGGTGCACCGCCGCGTCAGGATCTGCTGCGAGGAACTGCCGTTCGCAGCCGCCGGGTTCGTCGTGGCCCGTACACCCCAGTAGCAGCCCTTCCCCTGGAAGGTGTGGTCCAGGGTGATCGTGTACTGCGTCGCGCCGCTGCGCTCGAAGGCCTGCGAGCCGTCCTGCGCTCCCAGTTCGCCCGCGGCGTCGCCGGTGAACCACGCGATGACGACGGTCACCGGACCGGTGCCGTCCGTCGCGACGTCGATGGACGCGGAGCCACCGTTCGCACTCGTCTGCCTCAGGCTCGACACGGAGACCGACTTCACGCTCACGGGAGAGACAGTGGGAGTGGACGGGCTGGTTTCGGTGGACGCGGCGGACGACGGCGTCGGGGACGAAGGAGCGGCTGACGGCGTGCTCGGCGCCGTTGTGGCGCCGGCGGATGGAGAAGCGGACGAAGGAGAGGGGGAGTTGCCGGGAGAGGCGCTGCCGGTCGGCGACGGGCTTGCCGAAGTGGGCCCGCCGTCGGGCGAGGTGATGGCACTCGGTACCGCGCTGGTGGTGGCGAGGGACTGAGCGGTCGTCTGCCGGGGGTCGTCCCCCCTCGCTCCCGCGGCGACGGCGACCATCACGGCCACCACCAGCGCGGCGACGCCCGTCAGCACTCCCCGCAGGCCCGGTTTCCAGCTGCCGCCCCAGCCACCGCCCAGTGCCGTCGTGGCCAGCGCGGTGGTCCCCGAGGCATGGCCCGCCGCCGAGGGAAAGAGCAACGGCAGGAGGGCGGCCAGCGCGGCGAGTCTGCGCTGGCCCCGCTCCTCCCAGTCCGGGCCGTAGGCGGCCCCGGCGATCTCTTCCAGCTCCGCGACGAACGCTTCCGCGTTCTCGGGCCGTTCCTGCGGCTCCTTCGCCATTCCGCGCCTGATCAGCGGGCGTACCGGCTCGGGGGTCTCCTCCTCGGGAACCGGTGCTTCGATGTGCTGGAGGGCCAGCTCGGCGAAGTTCTCGCCGGAGAACGGCTTGTGGCCGGTCAGGCATTCGTAGAACGTCGCGGTCGCGGCATAGACGTCGGCCGCGGGGGAAGCGGGCGCCCCGTTCCACTGCTCGGGGGCCATGTACGCGGGAGTACCGGCCACGCCCGGCGTGCTGCCGCGGCCCGCGGCGATGCCGAAGTCGACGAGCTTGGAGGAGCCGTCCGCCGCGACCAGGACGTTCTCCGGCTTGTAGTCGCGGTGGACCACACCCCTGCGGTGGGCCGCTGCCAGCCCCAGCAGCGAGCCCTTGAGCACCACCAGGGCCGCCTCCGGGCCGGTGGCGCCTTCCCGTAGCAACAGCGCGCGCAGGGCCATGCCGTCGACCAGTTCCATCACGATGGCGGCGCCCTGCGGCGCCTCGACGTACTCGTACAGCCCCACCACATACGGCGAATCCAAGTCACCGAGCAGACGTGCCTCCGCCCGGAACTCCTGGACGAAAGCGGAGTCCGACCGCAGCCTCTCGCTCAGGTACTTGATGGCTACGGGGGTTCCGGTGGCCTCATGGACGGCCAGAACGACCCGCCCGCTGCCACCGGAACCCAACTCCCGGGACTCTGTGTACCCGGGCACCGACCATGCGTTCATCCCCGCCCCCTACGTGCCGCGGCAGGATAGCCCACCCGCTCTCCCCATGGCAGACACACTTCCGTCACGAGCGGTTCCCGAGCGGTTCCCGGGAGGGCGAGGACGACGGCGAGGAGCGACGGCCACGGCGAGGGCGAGGGACGATTCAGGGGACGGCGTGGACGAGTTGTGAATGCGCTTTGGCGCACTCATGAACCCGATCGTGGCGGTGGGCCGGTCTCAGATCACCTTCGAGCGGACCAGGACACCGAGCACCAAGGCGCCGGGAACCAGCGGCAGCCACACCGTGATGATGCGGTAGCCGAGGACCACGGAAGTGGCCATGGCGATCGAAACCCCGGTGGTGACCAGGGCGATGACGAGGGCCGCGTCCACCGAGCCGATGCCGCCGGGGGTCGGTACGGCAGAGGCCAGGGTGCTCCCGGCAAGGTAGGCGATCCCGATGTGGACCATCGGCACCGACACCTCCAGTGCCATCGCCACGGCGACCAGTACCGCGGCCTGAATCGTGGGATAGGCCAGCGCACCGCCCCACAGGGCCAGCACTCTCGTGGGCCTGCTGTGCACCGAGCGCGCGTCGCTCAGCGCGGTGTCGGCGAACGCGCGGATGGCTCTGCGCAGCCGCCGTGCCGTACCGAGTGCCACCGCCACCACGCACACCGGGCATCCCACAACGAGCAGCAGCAGCGGGCCTGCCGCGTCCGGCATGAGGCTGTCCAGTCGCAGCGCGTTCGGAGAGACGGCGAGCAGCGCGAGCAGCAGAGCGATGCGCCCTGTGCTCGCCGCGAGCATGTGCAGGGCCAGAGCGGCGGAGCACCGCGACAGCGGGAGCCCGCGGCGCTGGAGAAAACGCAGATTGACCGCGCCCGCGCCGAGGCCCGCCGGGAGGAGGTGGTTGGCGGCTCCCGCGGCGAACTGCGTCACGAAGAGCCGTACGGCGGGGAGCGGTTCGACGGTCGCTCCCTGCCGGGTGAAGGAGACTGCGACCCAGCCGAGCACGGTGAGTGTGGCCGCCACCAGCAGCCAGCGCTGGTTGGCCGAGAGGAGTTCGCTGCCGCCGGCCGTGATGAGAGGCCAGTGCCGGGCTGCCCAGAGGGCGACGGCGGCGATCGGCATCAGGCAGGCGATCTGCCTCAGTGGCAGCCCCCGAAGGGGGTTTGCGTGGGGGGTGGACATGGCCTCGGTTGGTCTCCGCTCCCTCACACACCGCCAGGACGTACGCGCGTCACCAGGCTGCCCAGGGTGTGCGACGTGCGGGTGCCGTACGGCCGACCGGCGGGGGACGCGCCGATTGCCGGGAGACGGCGCCGTCACCTGGCCTGTGGAACCGGACGCCGTCCCCGCGATCTGAAGGAGGCCGGTAACACCATGTCCCGGTACCGGATCAGCGAGCCACGCCCGGTCCGATGTTCTCGATCGCCGCCACCGCGTCGAGGACTGTGCGAGCCAGGCGTACGACACGGGCGCCCTCGGGGGTGAGGGTCGCCCCGCGGCCCCTGCGGTCCAGGAGTTCTACGCCCACTTCGCGTTCCAGGGCCTGGATGGAGCGGGAGAGGGCGGGCTGGGCGACATAGACGGAGCTCGCCGCGGCTGTGATGGAGCGGCAGTCCGCGACGGCGACGAGGTAGCGCAGCTGTTGCAGTGTGGGGGTCATGGGCGGACGTTAGCCGCCGCGCAGTGTGGGGTGTAAGAGGCGCAGTGCTAACAACTGACTGACCCCGCATGGAAGTTGAGATCCAGTCAGATCGCCTTCCATGCCGCTGCGGTATGGAAGGCGGATGTGCGTTGACAGTGCGCGAGCCTCGCCGCAGGATGCAACGCGGCACGACACGTTACCCGCCGGTCACTTCTCGCCGAGTGTCCGGATACGTCCTCTGCCTGCCGCGATCCGACCTTCGCACGGCCGTGAACCACCGCTCCCCGTGAACCACCGCTCCCCGTGAACCAAAGCTCCTTCGCTCCTTCGCCCGGCCCTGCTGGGAGCCCCCCACCCAAGGAGAGCCCGTGATGTCTGAGCCCGCCCGGCAAGCAGGCCGCGGCCTCGTCGTCGTGGTCAGCCCGTTCGAGGAGCCCAACGCCCCAATGGTCGCGGCCGCCGGACGAGCAGGCGCACTGGGCCTGCTCGACCTCGGAAGGGATCGCGACCGGGCCCTGACCGCGATGGCCGGGCTGAGAGACCGGTACGGAGTCCGCGTACCGGCCGGATGCCTGCTGACCCCGGACGAACTGCCCGCCGCCGTGGACACCGTGCTGCTCACCGAGCCCTGGTGGCGGGCCGGCACAGAGGACTGGGCGGCCGGCGGCAGGCGCCAGGTATGGGCCGAGGTCACCAGCCCCGCCGAGGCCGTGGCCGCCGTCGCCGCGGGCGCGGTCGGCCTGGTCGCCAAGGGACATGAGGCCGGCGGCCGGGTCGGCGAACTGACCACTTTCGTGCTGCTGCAACGGCTGCTCGCCGACCCCGAGTTGACCGTCCCGGTCCTGGCGGCAGGAGGCATCGGTCCGCACACGGCGGCCGCGGCCGTCACGGGTGGAGCAGCCGGCGTCGTACTCGACACGCAGCTGGCGCTGACCACCGAAGGCTCGGCCCAGCTTCCCGCCGCCGTCGAGGCCGCGATCCGGGCCATGGACGGCAGCGAAACCACCGTCGTCGCGGGCCACCGTGTGTACACCCGCCCCGACCTCGCACTGCCGCAGGGGGACATCGCCGAACTCCTCGGCGCCCGCGGCCTGCACACACAGCCCCTGCCCATCGGACAGGACGGGCCGGTCGCCGCCCGGCTTGCCGCGCGCCACCGCACCACCGGCTCCGTCGTACAGGCCGTCAGGGCGGCCATCACCGACCACCTCGAAGCGGCCGCACGAGCGCGCCCCCTTCAGCCGCGCCCCGGCGAACGCCACCTGCCCGTGGTCCAGGGGCCCATGACCCGCGTCAGCGACCGGCCCGCCTTCGCCTCCGCCGTCGCCGAAGCGGGCGGGCTGCCCTTTCTCGCGCTGGCCGTGATGGACGGCAAGGACGTGCGCGCACTGCTCGGCGAAACCGCCGACCGCCTGGCCGGCCGGGACTGGGGCGTCGGGCTGCTCGGCTTCGCCCCCGACGAACTGCGCCGCGAACAGCTCGCCGCCGTCGCCGGGATACGGCCGCCGTACGCGATCATCGCCGGCGGCCGGCCCGCCCAGGCCGCACCCCTCGAAGCCGCCGGGACCCGCACCTATCTGCATGTGCCGTCCCCGGGACTGCTGGAGCAGTTTCTCGCCGAGGGAGCGCGCAGGTTCGTCTTCGAAGGGCTCGAATGCGGCGGACACATCGGCCCCCGCGCCGCCTTCCCGCTCTGGGAGGAGCAGATCGAGCGGCTGCTCGCCTGCCCGTACGCCGCCGAACTCGACGTGCTCTTCGCCGGTGGCATCCACGACGAGCGATCCGCGGCGATGGCGATGGCCGCCGCCGGTCCGCTGGCCGAGCGCGGGGCCCGGACCGGCGTACTCATGGGCACTGCCTATCTGTTCACCGAGGAGGCCGTCGCCGCCGGAGCCGTGCTCCCCGGCTTCCAACGCACGGCGATCGAATGCGAGGCCACCTCGCTGCTGCGCACCGCCCCCGGTCACGCGACACGCTGCGCGGCGACGCCGTACGCCGATGCCTTCACCGCCACCGCGCAGCGGCTTCGGCAGGAGGGCGCGAAAGGGCACGAAGTCTGGGAGGAACTGGAGAAACTCAACCTGGGGCGGCTGCGGATCGCCAGCAAAGGCCTGCGCCGCACCGGCGCGGGCCTCGCCCCGGTGGAGGAGGAGGAGCAGCGCCGCGAGGGCCTCTACATGCTCGGTCAGATCGCCACCGCCCGCACCGCCACCACCACGGTCGCGGCCCTTCATACCCAGGTGACCGAGGGAGCGACGGCCCTGCTCGCCGAGCGGGCGCGGCAGCTGAGGGGCCTGTCGGCGAAGGACGTCCGGCACGACGATGCCCCGCTCGACATCGCCGTCGTCGGCATGGCCTGCCGCTACCCCGGAGCGGATGACCTCGCCGGGTACTGGTCGAACATCGTCGCCGGGACCGACTCGGTCACCGAAGTGCCCGCCGGCCGTTGGGACACCGCCGCCTATCACGACCCCGACCCGGCACGGGCCGGGGAGCGGACGCCGTCGCGGTGGGGCGGCTTCCTGTCTCCCGCGCCGTTCGACGCGCTCGCCCACGGCATCGCCCCTGCCTCGCTCGGCAGCATCGAACCGGTGCAGCTGCTCGCTCTCGACATCGCCGCCCGCGCCCTTGCCGACGCGGGTTACGCGGGGGAGCGGCACTTCGACCGTTCCCGCACCTCAGTCGTCTTCGGCGCCGAGGCGGGCACCGATCTCGCCGGTGCCTACGGCTTCCGCGCCCTGCACCCCGGCTACCTCGGTGAGTTGCCGTCCGAGCTGGACGCCCAGCTGCCCCGGCTGACCGAGGACTCCTTCCCGGGCGTCCTCGCCAACGTCATAGCCGGGCGGGTCGCCAATCGCCTCGACCTAGGCGGCGCCAACTGCACTATCGACGCCGCCTGTGCGTCCTCGCTCGCCGCCCTCGACCTCGCTTGCAGGCAACTGCGCGACCGGGACAGCGACTTGGTGCTGTGCGGCGGCGCAGATGTGCACAACGGCATCAACGACTACCTGATGTTCGCCTCCGTACGCGCCCTGTCGCCCACTGGCCGGTGCCGCCCCTTCGACGCCGCCGCCGACGGCATCGCCCTCGGCGAGGGCGTCGCCTGCCTCGTACTCAAGCGACTGGCAGACGCCGAACGCGACGGCGACCGCATCTACGCCGTCGTCAAGGCCGTCGGGGCCTCCAGCGACGGACGCTCCCTCGGCCTCACCGCGCCCCGCCCCGAAGGGCAGCGTCGCGCACTGCAACGCGCCTACCGGCGGGCCGGAGTCGCGCCCGCCGAGATCGGACTGGTGGAGGCACACGGCACGGGCACCGTCGTTGGCGACAGCACCGAACTGGCCGTCCTCACCGAGGTGTTCGCCGGTGGAGAGACGGGCTCCTGCTCGCTCGGCTCGGTCAAGTCGCAGCTCGGCCATACGAAATGCGCGGCGGGCCTGGCCGGGCTCGTCAAGGCGGTCCGGGCCGTGCACTCCGGCGTACGGCCGCCGACCCTCAACCTGACCAGCCCCAACCCCGACTGGCAGCCGGACACCAGCCCCTTCTGCTTCGACACCGAGGCCAGGCCGTGGGCCACGCCCGCCGGGCGGCGGCTCGCCGCGGTCAGCGCCTTCGGCTTCGGCGGCACCAACTACCACGCGGTCCTCGCCGGGTACGGGGATGCGCCCGAGCCCGCACACGGGCTGGAGGCATGGCCCGCCGAGCTGTTCTGCTTCCGTGGCGCCGACCGCGTGGCCGCACTCCGTGCGATCGAGCGGCTCGTCGCCCGACTGGAACAGAACGACGCGGCGGGACGCCCATGGCCGCTGCGCGACCTCGCCGCCGAGACCTCGGCCGGTGAGGGCGAGATACACGTCGCGGTCGTCGCAGGCGACCTCGACGACCTTGCCGAAAAGCTGGACCGGGCCCGCAAGTCGGGCGCGGCACCCGGCGACGGTGTGTATGTGCGCGACGAAAGGAATCCTGGCCGGGTCGCCTTCCTCTATCCCGGGCAGGGCAGTCAACGGCCGGGCATGCTCGGCGACCTCTTCATCGCCTTCCCGCGCCTGCGGACACTGCTGCACGACGCGGATCCGCGCCGGGCGGCGACCATGTTCCCGCCCGCAGCCTTCACACCCGGGGAGCGAGCCGCCCAGCGCGCGGCCGTCACCGACACCCGGGTCGCCCAGCCCGCCCTCGGGCTCACCGGCGCCGCCGCGCACGTCCTGCTCACGTCGCTCGGCGTACGCCCCGACTGCACGGCAGGCCACTCCTACGGCGAACTGGTCGCCCTGTGGGCCGCCGGGGCCTACGACACCGCGACCCTCCTCCGGCTCAGCGACCGCAGAGCCGACGCGATCCTCGCCGCCGCCGGTGACGACCCCGGAGCGATGGCCGCGGTGCCCTCGGCGCCGCAGGATCTGCCGGAACTGCCGCCCGGATGCGTCGTCGCCAACCACAACGCGCCGGCGCAGAGCGTCATCTCGGGTCCGACCCACGCGGTCGAGGCCGCGATCGGGGCGCTGCGCGACGCCGGCATCGCCGCCGAACGCATCCCGGTCGCCTGCGCCTTCCACAGCGGCGTCGTCGCGGGCGCCACCGACGCGCTGGCCGCGGAACTGGCCGGTTCGGCCGTCAACGCGCCCACGGTCCCGGTCTGGTCGAACACCACGGCAGGTACCTACCCCGCGGACCCCGTGGCCGTACGGGAGTTGCTCTCCCGCCAGCTCGCCGAACCCGTGCGCTTCGCCGAGCAGATCGAGGCCATGTACGCCTCCGGGGTACGGACCTTCGTGGAGGCCGGCCCGGGCCGGGTGCTCACCGGGCTCGTCGGCCGCATCCTGGGCGACCGGCCGCACACCGCTGTCCCACTCGACGTCCCGGGCGAACACGGGCTGACCCGCCTGACCACCACGCTGGCCGAACTCGCCGCGGCGGGCGTCCCGTTCGACCCGGAGCCGCTGTTCAAGGGCCGTACCGCTGCACTGCCCGCCCAGCCGCCGCGGCGCGCCGGCTGGCTGGTGGACGGCCACCTCGTCCGGACGGCGGACGGCGAACCTGTGGCGGGCGGACTGCGCCCGGCCCGGCGAGTGGCGGCGGCCCCTGCCCCGGCGGCCGCGGACCGGCGGGAGGACGCCGTACTGGAGTACCTGCGGGGAGCTCGGGAGCTGGTCGCCGCGCAACGCGATGTGCTGTTGGGTTACTTGGGGGCGGACAGAGCGCCGACGCCGGTGGCCGCGCGGCCCGTGCGGGAGCCCGACACGCCACGGGCCCCGGCCCCGCGACAGTTACCCGACGAGGCCGGCGGCCGGCCGCTGACTCGCCAGCAACTCATGGACGCCGTACTGGAGATCGTCCACATCCGCACCGGCTACCCGAGGGAGATGCTCGACCCCGGCCTTGATCTGGAAGCCGATCTCTCGGTGGACTCGATCAAACGGGTCGAGATCATCGGGGCGCTGGCGGACCGGATCGGACTGCCGCGCGGAGGGGACGGTCCTGCGGAATCGGCTGTCGAGGAACTCTCCCGGCTGAAGTCCATCGGAGGCATCGTCGACTGGATCGTGTCGCGCGGCGGCGCCGCGGAGCCGGACCCGGCCATGGGCCGGGCCGCGGACGAGGCGACGGGCCGGGCCGTGGAGCCCTTCGCGGCGGGGTCGGGCACGGACCCGGCCGCCGCCCCCGGCGGGCGTGTGCCGAGCCCAGCGCCCGGAGCCGTACGCACCGGCGCGGCCGTCGGCGCGCCCGGCGGAACGAGGGAGTCGGCCCCGGCCCCGGGCAAGGGCCGGCCGGCGGAGAGCTTCGACACGGAGTTGGGCACGCGCGCGGCCGAGGGCGCGAACGGGGGGAGCACGGAGCGGGTCCCGGCGGGCATGGATCAGGCCGCGGAGACCCTCGCCCCGGACCCGGCGGGCATGCGCCCCGGCCCGGCCGCCGGCGAGCAACCGACGAGCCCCGCGCCCCAACGGGCCCGCCCCGCCCGGCTCGTGGTCGAGGTCGCGGCTGTCGGGCCCCCCGACACCCGGGACCCCGCCGATGTGCTGCCCGGGCTGCGGTTCGCCGTCGTCGACGACGGCCTGGGCGTCGCCCTCGCCCTCGCCGCCGCGCTGGAGTCCCACGGCGCCGAGGTGCGCACTCTCCACCCGGACCGCCTGGCGGACGCCGCCGGGGCCGACGGCGTCGTGGACCTCAGCGCGCTGCGCCCCGCCCCGGCCCCCGTGCTTCCGGAGACCTTCGGCGCATTGCGCGCGACCTTGACGGCCGGGACCCGCCGGCTGCTGCTCGTCACCGGATGCGGCGGAGCGTTCGGCCGTACCGCGCCGTCGCACGAATCGCCGGGCCCGGCCGACCCGATCCCCGGCGCGGGGCTGTACGGCTTCGCCCGTACGGCGGCGATCGAACACCCCGGCACGGCCGTACGCGCCGTGGACATCGATCCCAAGGACCGCCCCGAGCGGATCGCCGCCCATCTGATCGCCGAACTGTGCGCCCCCGATGAGCCGGTGGTCATCGGCTACACCAACGGCACCCGCAACACCCTGCGCACCGTCCCCACCGCCGTCCCGACCTCCATTCCCGACGCCGCGCCACCGCTTCCGATCGGCCGCGACGCGGTGGTGCTGCTCACCGGCGGGGCCCGCGGCATCACCGCCCGTACGGCCATCGCCCTCGCCGGAGCGACCGGCTGCCACATCGAACTCATCGGCCGCACCCCACCTCCCGACGACGCCGAGGACCCGGCTGTCGCCCACGCCCACGACCGGGTCGCCCTGCGTGCGGCGCTCGTCCGGCAAGGTCTGCGCACGCCCGCGGAGATCGAGGCTGCCGCGACCCGCGTCCTTGCCGCGCGCGAGATCCGCACCACCCTCGCCGTACTCAACTCCGCCGCCGCCTCGGTGCGTTATCACGCGGCGGACGTCACCGACGCCGATGCCGTACGTGCTGTCGTCCAGGACATACGTACGCGCCACGGCCGGCTCGACGGCATCGTGCACGGCGCCGGAACCATCGAGGACAAGTTGTTGCGCGACAAGGATCCGGCGTCCTTCGCGCGGGTGTTCACTACCAAGGTCGACGGCGCCCGCCACCTCGCCGACGCCGCCGCGGACCACGGTGCCGGCCCCGCCCCCGCCTTCCTCATCCTCTTCGGCAGCGTCTCGGGCGTCCTCGGCAACCGCGGGCAGGCCGACTACGCGGCCGCCAACGACGCCCTGGACACCCTCGCGACCACCCCCGCCTGGTCGCGCCGCTTCCCCGGCCGGGTCCTCGCCGTCGACTGGGGCCCGTGGGCGGCCGAGGCAGGCGGCATGGTCACCCCCGAGCTGGAACGGATGTACGCGAGCCGCGGCATCCCGCTCCTCGATCCGGCCGCGGGCACGGCTGCGTTCCTCGCCGAGCTGGCGCACGGCACCACCGGCCAGGTCGTACTACTCGCGGAAGGGAGCCCGGCCCCGGGGGAGGGCAGCCATGGCTGATCCCGGTCGCGGGCCTCGACCGAGCGACGCCGCCATCATCGGGATGGGAGCCGTCTTTCCCGGCGCCGCCGACCTGGCCGCGTACCGGAGGAACCTCGTCGCGGGGGCGGACGCCATCAGCGACGTACCGCCCGGCCGTTGGGACCCTCAGGTCTACTACGACCCGGACGCCACCGAAGGGCCCGCCCGCAGCGATCACTTCTACTGCCGGCGCGGCGGTTTCATCGACGACCTCACCGCCTTCGAGCCGACCCGTTTCGGCATCATGCCCGCCGCCGTGGCCGGTGCGGAACCCGACCAGCTGCTCGCCCTGCGCGTCATCGCCGAGGCCGTGACCGATGCCGGAGGCGAGGAGCGGCTGCCCGCCGACCGCTCCCGGATCGGCGTCATCCTCGGCCGTGGCGGGTTCATGGGTGTCGCCACCGCCCGCCTCGACCAGCGCGTTCGCACCGCCCACCAACTGGCCGCGACCCTGCGTGAACTCGCCCCCGAACTCGGCGAAGGGCGCATAGCGGCCGTGCGCGAAGCCTTCCAGGCCGGACTCGGTCCGGAACGGCCTGAGGCGTCGATCGGACTCGTACCCAGCTTCACCGCCGCCAGGGCCGCCAACCGTCTCGACTTCCGAGGACCCGCCTACACGCTCGACGCCGCCTGTGCCTCCTCGCTGCTCGCGGTCGAGCAGGCGGCCGGTCTGCTGGCCGCCGGCAGCTGCGACCTGGTGGTCGCCGGAGCCGTGCACCACTGTCATATCGCCACGCTCTGGAGCGTCTTCACCCAGTTGCGGGCGCTCAGCCCGAGTCAGCGCATCCGCCCCTTCGACCGCCGGGCCGACGGAACGCTGCTGTCCGAAGGCACCGGCGTCGTCCTCCTCAAGCGCCTCGCCGATGCCGAACGCGACGGCGACCGCATCTACGCCGTCGTACGAGGCGTCGGAGTGGCCGGCGACGGCCGGGCCGCGAGCCTGATGAGCCCTCTGGTGGACGGTCAGGTACGCGCCCTGCACCAGGCCTGGGCGCAGGCCGGCCTCGACCCTGCGGCGCCCGGCGCGCTGGGTCTGCTGGAGGCGCACGGCACCGGGACGCCAGTCGGTGACGAGGCCGAACTCACCACCCTGGCCCGCGTCTTCGGTCCGAGTACGGCGGGCGCCGAGCCGGTCGCGATGGGCTCCGTGAAGTCGATGCTCGGTCACACCATGCAGGCCTCCGGCATGGCCGGGCTGATCAAGGCCGTGCTCGCGGTGCACGACGGGACGCTGCCCCCGACGCTCCACCTCGAAGAGCCGCATGACGGCTTCGCCAGGACCCGTATGCGCCCGGTGACGGTGGCGGAGCCCTGGGACCGCGGGAGCGCGCCGCGACGGGCGGGCGTGAACGCCTTCGGCTTCGGCGGGATCAACGCGCATGTGGTGCTGGAGGAGGCGCCGGCCTCGTACCACCGGCCGGGGCCGGGCCGACCGGCCGCGGCAGCGCGCGGCTCAGCGCCGACGGAGGATTCCGCGGTGACGCTGCTGGCCGCCGGGACGCCCGGCGAACTCGGCCGTATGGTCGAGGAGTTGAGTACTCGGGAGTGGTCCGCGCAGTTGCCCACGTCCGACGGACCCTGCCGCCTCGCCGTGCTCGGCCCCACCTCCAAGCGCCGGGCTCTGGCCGCGGCGGTCGTCGCCCGGGGACGGCCGTGGCGAGGTCGCGGCGGCGTGTGGTTCACACCGCGCCCGCTGCTCGCACACGATGATCGACCGGCCTTTCTCTTCCCCGGCCTTGAGCCCGACTTCGCGCCGCAGGTCGATGATGTCGCCGACCGCTTCGGGCTGCCGCGACCCGCCCTGACAGGCGGAGGCACGCTGGTGGAAAGGGCCGTGGACGCCATCGCCGTCGGCCGCTTCTTCGCCGGCGTACTCCCCGAACTTGGTATCCAGGCACGCCTGTTGGCAGGGCACAGCCTGGGCGAGTGGACCGCGATGGTGGTCGCCGGGATGTATCCGCAGCACGCCGTCGACACGTTTCTCGACTCGCTGCGGCCGGGCGATCTCGACGTCCCGGATCTGGTCTACGCGGCACTCGGCTGCGGGGCGGAGCAGGCCACCGACGCACTGCACGGCTTTGAACGCGTCGCGGTGAGCCACGACAACTGCCCCCACCAGTCGGTGCTTTGCGGCGAACCCCGTGCGTTGGCCGAAGCGCTGACCCGGCTGGCCGACCAGGGCGTACTCACCCAGGAGCTGCCTTTCCGCTCGGGCTTCCACACACCCATGTGGGCGCCCTACCTCGACCAAGTGCGTGCCGCGTTCGGCCGACTGCCGCTGCGGCCGGCAGCCGTGCCCGTCTGGTCGGCGACCACGGTCGCCGCGTATCCGGGTACGGAGCGGGACGTACGGGACGTGGTGCTGCGCCATCTGCTGGAGCCGGTGCGCTTCCGGGAGTTGACCACACGGTTGTACGCCGAGGGCGTGCGGGCCTTCGTGCAGATGGGCCCGGGAAGCCTGCCGGGATTCGTGTCGGACACCCTGCATGGTCGGGACCACCTCGCGGTCTCCGCGGGCGCGTCCCGAGGCGGCGACGGGCTGGACCAACTGCGCCGGCTGGCGGCGGCACTGTGGACGGAGGGGCTGAACCCCCGCTGGGACCGGCTTACGGAGCGCGCGTCAGCGGTGCGGGGGCAGGGGGTTGCGCGGCTCGATCCGGGGCGGAACGGCGGGCCGCGCGTTGAGCCGACGGCGCCCGCGTCCGCGTCGAATGGCGGGCCGCCTGCTGAGCCGGTGGTGTCCGCCCCGTCCGCGGCCTTCGGGCCGGGGTCAGTGCGGCTCGATCCCGGGTCCCCGTCTGTACGGGTGCACGGCGGGTCGGGCCCGCCCGAGTCCCCGCCCGAGTCCCCGGCCGGTCCCGGCGCGTCCGCTTCGACCGCCGAGCCGGCCGCGCCGCCCGGCGCGCCGACAGCCGAGCCGACGCCGCCTGCGCCCGCGCCCGCGTCCGCGGCCCTCGGGCCTGGGCCTGTGCGGCTCGATCCAGGCTCTCCGGCCAGTCCGGCCGCCGGGTCGGCCGCGCCCGCTGAGCCATTACCGTTCAGCCTGTCCGCCGCGCCCACTGAACCAGCGGCTTCCGGCGCCTCGGCCGTGCCCGCCGCCCCGGAGCCGGGCATCGTGCGGCTCGATCTCGGGTCTCCGCTGGTCAGTCTGGGTGGCGTCGCCTCCCCGCTCCGCCTCGCTCGCCCGTTCGGGACGCCCCGAACAGCCGCCACCGACCAACCCGTACTGCTCTCCGCCCTCGACGCCTTACTCGACGAGACGGAACACGCGGCGCGCGCCGTCGCCGAAGCCTGGCGCGGGGCACCCGCCCCGCAGCCGCCGAGGCGACCCGCCCCCAACGCCCCGGACGACAAGCCATCCGCCCACCGCACCAGGCGGCGACTCTCCCTCGAGACCATGCCGTACGTCCGTGACCACTGCGTCTATCTCCAGCCCGACAGCTGGCCCGACGCCTCGGACCGCTTCCCCGTCGTCCCCATGACCACGCTGCTGGAGCTCGCCGCGGACGCCGCGCGCCAGGCGGTGCCCGGTGGGGTGGTGACCGGTTTCTGCGACGTACGGGCGCTGCGCTGGCTCTCCGTCGCCCCGCCCGTCGACGCGGAGTTCAATGTGAGCGCCGCCCCGACCGGCGACCGGGTACGCGTGGAGATCGGCGGGTGCGCGTCCGTCACCGTCGTCCTCGCCGACTGCCACCCCGTGCGCCCCGCTGCTGATCGCTCGGCGCTGACCCGGGAGGGACTGCCTCCCGTCAGTGCGGAGGCCCTCTACCGCGACCGATGGATGTTCCACGGCCCGGAGTTCGCCGGCGTCCACGAGGTGACCGCCGTCGCCGACGACGGTATTCGCGGGGTGCTGCGCGCCCTGCCCGCCCCTGGCGCCCTGCTGGACGCCGCCGGGCAACTCCTCGGCCACTGGATGCAGTTGCGGCTGTCCGCCGACCGGCTGGTCTTTCCCGCGTCCCTGGAGCGGGTCAGCCTGTACGGGCCCGCCCCACGTGACGGCGCGCTGCTGCACGCCACCGCCCGCATCCGCGCGGTGCGGCCGGACTCCGTACACGGCGACGTGGAACTCGTCGCCGACGACGGCACCGTGTGGGCCCGCCTGGCAGGCTGGACATACCGGCGCTTCGCGGCCGACGAGCGGGTGTGGCCGATGAAGTTCACCCCGGAGATCTGCGGCATCGGCGAGCCGCAGCCCGGCGGCTGGTGTCTGGCCCGGCGCCGCTGGACCGATCCCGCCTCGCAGGAGCTGGTGATGCGGCGTTATCTGGGCGCCGCCGAGCGGATGGCGTACGAGCAGCGCCCGCCGCGTGCCCGCTCGGCCTGGCTGCTCGGGCGGATCGCCGCGAAGGACGCCGTACGCCAACTGCTGTGGGACGAAGGCGCGGGACCGCTCTTCCCCGTGGAGGTCCAGGTCGGCAATGACGCCGAGGGCCGACCGCGTGCGCAGGGCCCCTTCGCCGCCGGACTCCGGCTCTCCCTCGCGCACAAGGACCGGGTGGCGGTCGCCTACGCCCACCCCGGCCATGCCGTCGGCATCGACGTCGAGGCCGTCACCGACGATCCCGCGGCGCTCGGCCGTATCGCGCTCACCGCGGACGAGCGGCGGCTCGCCGAGGAACTCGCGGCGCGGGACGGGTGCGGCCGGGCGCAGGCGCTGACCGCGCTGTGGTGCGCCAAGGAGGCCGCCGCCAAGGCGGAAGGCACGGGCCTGGGCGGACGCCTGCGGCAATGGACTGTCACCGAGGGGCCGGCAGGGCTCAGGGTGAGTTCTCCCGCGGGCCGCGGCCACGCCGTACGCATCAGCACGGTCCACGATCTGCCCGGCCCGGACAGCGAACCCACGACGCATGTCGTCGCCTGGACCGAACCCCCCACCCACACTCCGACGGAGGCCAGCCATGGCACCTGACCCCACCGCCGAACAGATACTCGCCGACATCACCGCCATGCTCGTGGAGACCGTCGGCGACGAGTTCCTCCTCGCGGAGGAGGTCACCCTGAAGACCACATTCAACGAGGACCTGGCGCTGGAGAGCATCGAGTTCGTCGCACTCGCCGAACTGCTCCAGCAGCGGTACGGGGCGGCCGTGGACCTGATCGCGTTCCTCGCCGAGAAGGACATGGAGGAGATCCTCGCCATGACGGTCGGCGATCTCGTGTCCCATATCGCCGGCACCCCCGCTCCGGCCCCAGTCGCCCAGGTCCCGGTCGACGCCCATGTCCCGGCCGACGCCCAGGTCCCGGCGAGCCGCGCAGTCGCCTCCGCCCCGGCCGGCTGAGCGCCGGCCATGGCCGAGATTCTCGCCAACTCCCTCCGCTTCCACGTCCACCGACTGCCGGCCGCCGACCCGGGCAGTGGTGCGGGCGCGACCGCCGTCTTCCTGCACGGTCTGGTCGTCGACAACCTCTCCAGCTTCTACTGCACCCTCGCTGTCCCGGCCGCCCGGGCCGGGCACGACGTCGTCCTGTACGACCAGCGCGGCCACGGCCGCACCGAGCGCCCGCCCGCCGGCTATGACATCGGCACCTCGGTACGTGACCTGACCGCTCTGCTCGCGGCCCTGGGTCTCGGCGAACGGCCCGTGCACCTCGTGGGCAACAGCTACGGAGGCACGCTCGCCCTGCACACCGCGCTGGCCCGCCCCGACCTCGTCGCGGGGCTCATCCTGATCGAGCCACCGCTGAACGGCCCCTGGATCGAGAACATGCTCGACACTCTCTCCGTCGCCGCCCTCGGCCTCGAAGGCAGCCAGGTGCCGCGGGAACTCGCCTCGCTCGGCGCGCGCAAGGCCGCCCGGCTGACCGCCACGGCCGACGAGCTCCTCAACCGCACCACCCTGATCGACGACATCGCGGCGGCCCGGCCGTTCACGCCTGAGGACTTCGCCCGGGTGCGCTGTCCGGTGCTTGCCGTCTGCGGGGAGCACTCCGAACTCGTCCCCGGTGTCCGGCAATTGGCCCGACACGCCCCACAGTGCTCCGTCCGCGTAGTCCCGGGTCTCGGCCACGACGTGCTCCAGGGCGGCACCGGCGAGCTTCGCCGGGCAGTCCTCGACCGACTGGCCGAGGCGGCACGGCAGCCCCAGGTGGTGACGGTATGAAAGTGCTGTTCGTCGTCCCGCCGCTCGCGGGGCACGTCAACCCCACGGTCGCCGTCGCCGCCGAACTGACCGCGCGCGGACACCAGGTCGCCTGGACAGGCCCCGCCGAAGTGCTGTCGGGTCTGCTCCCCGCGCGCGCCACCCTCCTGCCGTCCGGCGACCGCACCGGATCCGGAGGCTACGGCGCGCTGCACGGCCGCTGGCGCGATCTGCGCGGCGTCGCAGCTCTGCGCTTCCTGTGGGAGGAGGCGCTCATCCCGCTCGCCCACGGGATGATGCCCGGGGTCGAGGCAGCGGTAGACGCGTACGGTCCCGATGTGCTGGTCGCCGATCAACAGGCCCTCGCCGGAGCCGTGGTCGCCCGGCGGCGCGGTCTGCCATGGGTGACGTCCGCGACGACAACGGCCGAGTTCACCAGGCCCTTCGCCGGCTTCCCCAAGGTGGGACGGTGGGTGGCGGACGAGATCGCCGGCTTTCTCGCCGCGTGCGGCGCACCGGCCGGCTGGGACCCGCGCTTCTCGGACCGTCTGGTTCTGGTCTTCTCCACCCCCGAACTCCTCGGCGCGGACGAGGCGGTTCCCGATCACCACGCCTTCGTCGGGCCGGCGTTCGGCTCCCGCCCGGGGGACGCCTCCTTCCCGTGGCGGCGACTGGATCCCGTACGCCGTCGGGTGCTGGTCTCCCTCGGCACCCTCAACCGTGAGGCGGGCGGCCGTTTCTACGCCGCGGTCCTGCGGGCCGCCGAGCGCCTCGCCGACCATGCGCAGTTCATTGTGGCCGCACCCGCCGACCTGGTCGGCCGGGTGCGGGAGGACCATGTCCTGCTTCAGGAGTACGTCCCCCAACTCCCTTTGCTGCCGCACCTCGACGCGGTGGTCTGCCACGGCGGGCACAACACCGTCTGTGAGGCACTCGCCCACGGCCTGCCCCTCGTCGTCGCGCCGGTCCGCGACGACCAGCCGATCGTCGCTCAGCAGGTCGCAGCGGCCGGGGCAGGCATCCGGGTGCGCTTCGGCCGTCCCCGCACGGAAGAGATCCACACCGCCCTGAACGCTGTCCTCGACGACCCGGACCACCACCGGGCCGCTCGCCGTATCCAGGCGTCCTTCGCCGCGGCCGGCGGTGCCGCGGCCGCGGCCGACAGGTTGGAGAAGCTGCTATGACACAGTCCCGTACTCGCGTCCCGTGGGCAGCCGTCGCCGCTCTTGCCGGGCTCACCGCAGGCACGGTGCGCGCCCGCCGCAGACTGGCGACCGTACCCGTACTGGACACGGACGCCGCTGCCGACAGTGTGCCCGCGGACGGCTGGCACCTGATCACAGCCCGAGGCGTCGAGGTCGACAAAACGACCCTTGCAGCCGCGGTCGCCCATGCGGAACAGACCGGTCTGCAACTCCTCGACCTGGTCCCGGGCAGGCTCGACACAGAACACGCACTGGGCCTGCTCCGTGACCTCGACCTCAAGGACTCCCGCTTCGCCCGCACGGGCAAGGTGCGCGGCGCGGGGCATGCCGTGCTGGTGGCCGACAGCGTCCGGGACCGGTCGGGAACCGAGGCGGAGACAGACCTCGACACCGTGGAACTGCACACCCTGCTGGGCCGGTTGAAGGGGTACGCCACCGCCGCGACCGGCATCGCCATCGCCCCCGGACTGGCCGCCCCGCCCTCCGACCTCGCCGGGCGGGCCGCAGAGCTGCGTGCCCAGGGGCTGCCCCCGCGCCTGGTGGCCGCCGCTCAGCTGGCGGGCCTGGCGCTGCTCGTCCGCGCGGCGGCCACGGACCGCCGCTGGGGTGCGGCGGCGCTCGCCCTCTACTGGCTGCAGCCCGCCCTGGTCCTCGGCGGCCCGGGCAGCCCGCTGCGCCCGGCCGACCTGAGGCGCGTCACCGCCGCGCGGCCACTGCACGGCGCGGGCACCGCCCTGCGTACCGCCGCGAGTGACGACTCCGCCTTGGCCCAGCAGCACTCGGAGCTGGAAGCGCTGCGACCCGGCTACGCCGCCGACCTCAAGACGGGCACCGAGCGGTTCTTCGAGCCCCGCCGCCCCGACTGCCCCTGGTGCGGCTCCACTCGGCTGGCAGTACGCACCCACATGCTCGACCTCTTCCAGGGCAAGCCGGGCCACTTCACCCTCGAACAATGCGGAGGCTGCGGGCACACCTTCCAGAACCCCCGCCTCTCTCTCGACGGCCTCGACTTCTACTACCGCGACTTCTACGACGGCCTCGGCGTCGGCGGCGCCGCCCATGTGTTCGGCACGATGGGCCCCTCCTACCGCGGTCGCGCGGCCATGCTCAAGCCGTTCGGCAAGCCCGTCGCCTGGCTCGACGTGGGCACCGGGCACGGCCACTTCTGCGACAGCGCGCGCGACATCTGGCCCGACACCCGTTTCGACGGCCTGGACATGGCCGAAACGGTGCGGGAGGCGGAGGCCCGCGGCTGGGTCGGCACCGCCCACCGCGGCCAGTTCCCGGAGCTCGCGGCCGGGCTCGTCCACCGCTACGACACCGTCAGCATGTTCCACTACCTGGAACACACCAGGGACCCGCTCGCCGAGCTCGACGCCGCCGCCGAGGTGCTGCCTCCCGGCGGACATCTGCTCATCGAGCTTCCCGACCCCGAGTCGCGGCTCGCCGGCCTGCTCGGCGCGTACTGGCTGCCCTGGTTCCAGCCCCAGCACCAGCACCTCATCCCGCTGGCGAACCTCCGGCAGGCGCTGGCCGACCGCGGGTTCACGGTCCTGGCCGAGGAGCACGGCGCGGCGCACCAGGCATGCGACTTCGTCGGCGCCGTCCTCCTCACCGCGAACCGGCTCGCGCCCAATCCGTACGCCCCCTGGGGTCCGGGCGGCGCCACCGTGGCCCGGCGGGCGCTGCGCACAGCCGTGCAGACCGCGGCGCTGCCGTGCTACGCGGCCGCCGCGGCCTTGGACAGGGCGCGCGCGGCGGTGGCCCGCGCCACCGATGGCGGCAACGCCTACCGCCTGATCGCCCGTAAGTCGCTACCGGCCCCTGGGGCGAGGTGAGGGCCGTGAGCACGCTGGACATCGCCCGCCGCCATACGGCCGACCCGCTCTTCCGGCTGGTCGCCTACGCCCTCGAATCCGCGCACGACCGGCCCCCGGCAACGGTGTGGAGCGCCCCGCACGCCTTCCACGTCGGCTCCCCGAACCTTGTCGCCGCGGCCGACTGGCCGGTGGCGGCGGCCGCCGCACCGCGCGACGACGGTCTCGTACGGCTGAGTTCGCTCGCCCACCCGGCACAGAGCTGCGAACTCCCGCTCACCGGCCCGCCGCCGACCCACCCCGACTGGGCGGCCCGCACATACGCCCTGCTGCGGACCATGGCCGACGTCGGATACGGACGCGGCGGCATGGACCTGCACATCCACTCAACGCTGACCGCCGCGGCCGGTCTTTCGAGTGCCGAACCGCTGGAATGTGCCGTGGCGCTGGCGGTCGCCGAACTGCACGCCGGCTGCTCAAGGCCGCGTCCGTCGCGCGGCAGACTGGCCGACCTCGCGAGAGCTGCCGCGCCCGACGGCGACGAAGCGCTGCGCGAGGCCGTGCTGTTCGCCCGCCCCGGCCGGGCCCTGCTGCTCGGCGGCCACGGCCGGCGACACATCCGCTTCGACCCGGCCGAGCACGAGGCGCGGCTGATGCTGCTGGTGACCCGCCAAGAAGGACCCGGCGCACACGACATCGAGCGGGCTGTGGCGAGCGCGCGGCGTGCGGGTGCGAGGGCAGCCTGGTGGCCCGGACCGCGGCCGGAGCGCAGCGCCCTGGTGCTGCTGCCGCGGGACCGGGTGACGCACGTACGTACCACCGTGGCCGAGGAGTTCCGCGCCGGCGGACGGCGCGTGCCGCGCTTCGTGAACATCAACGTGGCGGGCGCGGCCCGCCGCGAGGAGTGAGCAACGGGGAGTGAGAGGCCCCGTCCGTGATCCCCTGAGCCCGCGCTTTGTCCTGGAGCGGGGGCCTCAGAGGCTGATGTGGTACGCCTTGCGCAGCGTCTCGTGCACCGTCCAGGTCGTACGGTCGCCCTCTCGCAGCACGCACGCCGTCCCGGGCCCGACGTCGAGGGTGTCACCGCCCTCGACATCGATCGTGGCGCGCCCGCTGACCACGACGAACAGCTCGTTTGCCTCGGTGTCGGTGACCACACCCGGGGTGATCTGCCAGATCCCGCGCAGCTGCTTGCCGTCGCCGGACTCCCACAGCACCTTCCCGGTCACGACGGGGTCGCCGGAGATGATCTGCGCCGGGTCGAGGGGCTCCGGCTCCAGTTCGGCGCCCGGAATGTGCACGGCGAAGGACGCGGGAGCCGGATCCGCCGCGGTGGTGTGATCAAGGTTTGTCATGGCGGGTCACCTTAGCCGGGAGCCGGCGCACGTTGGCTTCCGGGCCGGGGAGTCGTTTCAGCCATGGGCCGGGCGACGTTTCGGTCATGTGCGCCTTGCCGTTTCGTCGGCTGTTGGACACCGGTGCGTCGCACGCGGCGGGCAGTGTCCATACGTGCCCGGCGCCTCGCCGTCGCGCGCCTGTGAATGTGGAAGGACGGCTGGTTGTGGCTTTGTCCGTGACGCCGGTCCTCCGGAGAGTGCCGCTGCGTCAGATCGCGTGCCTGATCCCGCTGGTGCTGATCACCGTCTGGGTGGTGACGCACTGGTCGGTGATCGCCGAGGGTGCGGGGAGGCTGCGCGGTGCGGACCCCGTCTGGCTGCTGATCGCGGTGGCGGTGACCGGATTGTGCTGGGTGGCGGCTTCCTGTGTACGGCAGGGAGCGATCCTCGAGCGGCTGCCCGCCGGGCGGCTTCTTGCATCGCAGTTCGCCGCGGGCGCCGCCAATCATGTGCTGCCCGCCGGTCTCGGCGCGCACGCGGTGACGCTGCGATTCCTGCGTAACTGTGGCATTCCGCTGTCCCGGGGTACGGCCTCGCTCGCCCTGTACTCCCTGGTCGAGCCGATCGCCCGCTTCGTATTGTTGTTCGCCTTGTTGGCTGCCGTCCCCGGCGCCCTGCCACTGGACGAAATTACCCCGGACGGACGCACCCTGCTGGTCCTGCTCCTGGTGGTGGCCGCGGCGCTCGCCGCGCTGGCACTGGCCCTGTTTGCCATAGGCCCGCTGCGCCGCACCGTCCGCGGCTTCCTGCACACGGCGCTGACCGACGCCCGCGCCCTGCACGCCCGCCCCTCCCGGGTGCTGGCGCTGTGGGGCGGCGCGCTGGCGTTTCCCGCGCTGCAGGCCAGTGTCCTGGCGTCGGTGGCGGTGGCGCTCGAGGTGCCGCTGCCCTGGCACCATGTCGCCATCGCGTATCTGGCGGCGAGCATCGCGGCAGGGATGGTGCCCACCCCGGGAGGTATCGGCTCCGTCGACGCGGCCCTGGTCCTGACGCTCGTCGCGTCAGGGGTGCCGCTCACCGTGGCCACGGCCACCGTGCTGGGCTTCCGGATCATCACGGTGTGGCTGCCGCTGCTCCCCGGAGCCCTGGTGCTGGGCGCCCTGGTTCGGTGGAAGGTGCTCTGAGCCGGAGGCGCTCCCCGAGCGGATGCGCGCGGCCGGCCCGATGCTGAAGGAATGCGGCATCGAGTGAGCGGTGAGATATCTGTGGGCAGCCGCCGGCCGGGAACGGCCGGAGTGCACATGGACGGGAGCGCAGCGGCCTCAGTCGTGTACGAGACGCTTGCCGCGATCTTCGCCCCTACGCTGCCCGGGACCGGCGCGATCATGTCCCCTCCGGGCGGGCGCGCGGTGGTGCCGACCAGGTCCTTCGACGTACGGCACAGCCGTTCTGTGAGCACTCCGGTCCCGCTGCCCGAAGCCGTCCGCGCGTTGGTATTCGGCCGCCCGCGCGACATTCAGCGCCTCATCCGCGGCCTTCGGACGTACTTCGACGTGACTGACGAGGGGCACCGCGACATCGGCTCCGGCGAGGAGGAGCGCGAACTGCGGATTGACCCGAACGGCTGACGGCGGACATGGAGCGGGGAGAAGCCGGCGGACCACCCGATGGGGGTCCGCCGGCTCTGTTCAGTGCGTCAGTTCTTCAGGCGTCAGGCTTCAGGCTTCAGGCGTCAGAAGACGCTCACCCCGTAGACGCTCAGCGCCTCGGTGACGGGCTGGAAGAACGTGGTGCCGCCGGAGGAGCAGTTGCCACTGCCGCCCGAGGTCAGACCGAGCGCGGTGCTGCCGGAGAACATCGAGCCGCCGCTGTCGCCGGGCTCGGCGCAGACGTTGGTCTGGATCAGGCCGTAGACGATGTCCCCGCCGCCGTAGTTGACGGTCGCGTTGAGGCCGGTGACGGTGCCACTGTGCAGGCCGGTGGTGCTGCCGCTGCGCAGTACGGACTGACCGACGTAGGCGTTGCCGGCGCTCGTGATGTCACGGTAGGTGCCGTTGTAGAGGTAGACCCGGCCATCCGCGGCCGAGGCGTTGGAGTGCCGGATGATGCCGTAGTCGTTGGTGGGGAAGCTGGAACCGGCCGTGGAGCCGAGCAGTGTGGTGTTGGCGGAGTTGGTGTACCAGGTGCTGCCGATGTTGGTGCAGTGGCCGGCGGTGAGGGCGTAGTACGTGCTCCCGCTGCGGACGTTGAAGCCGAGCGAGCAGCGTCCGCCGCCCGTGTAGATGGCCTGGCCGCCCGCGATGAGCTTGTTGAAGGTGCCGGGCGTGCGCTTGATCTCAAGGGCGCCGGCCCGCGCGCCGGCCGCCTTCTTGATCTTGGCTATCTCGGCGGCCGAGACGGTGTCGTCCGCGGTGACGACGACCTTGCCCGTTGCGGTGTCCGTGTACCAGGCGGTACCGGCCACGTCCGTGTCGAGTATGGCGTCGCTCGCCTGTGCGAGCTGGGTGGTCGTGGCCCGTACGCCGTCGCCCGATTCGGCCACAGCGGCCGGGGCGGCAAGCGCGGAGACGGTCACCAGACTCGATACGACGGCGATCAGCCGCGCTCGTCTCGCGACGCTGCCGAGGGGGGAGAAGCGCTTGAAGTTCACGAAATCCTCCGGTGGGGGAAGCCGGGACCCGCTGGGTGGGCGGGCCCTACAGCGCGTGGAGGCCGGGCCATGACCATTGGTCTCGGTCATGATCCTGACAACCTGCGCCGCTAGGAATCCTGGGGTCCGGTTGCATCGGCGACAAGAGCGCCTTTCGGCCGCTCTACGCGCGTCCATCGGTGACAACTACCGGACGGCCGCGCGAGGTTCGTCCCGCCGGTCGTGGCGTGCCGAGGCTGCGGCGGTGTGGGGGCCGGGTGGGGTGTATGCCCTTCGGGGAACCGGCAAACTCTCAGCCGTTTGCTGATGCACTGTCAACTGACTCCTGAGTCAGGAGATGGGGAGGGGGGCCGGCTCCGCAGCTCCCCTGCCGGTAACCGGAATGCTCCTCGCTCTTTCTGCTGCTCAGAGTCAACGAGGCACTACGGGAAGGCGTACTGGACTGGCGCGGCAGCGGCACTGGAACCGCTGGCGGACGGCGTGCCGCACTCCGTACCGCTGTGGTGGCTCCTGCACACGTGTGCCTCCACGACGTGGACGGCAGCCTTCCGGCGCGCTCCCGGGCCGCGACCTGAAAACCACGCAAGGCGACGGCCACCCCACCAGCACCAGATGCCTGCGGCGGGGGCGTGACGCGCAGCGCTATGCGCCAATCGCCACCGTTCGTACACGCAGGCTCCGTGTCCGGTTCTGAGCGGGCGGGCCGAGCCGTCCTGCATCCTGGGCGACTCGAGTACGAGCGCCTCGACGCGCACTTCGGCGACACGGCCTGAGGCCGACGGCGTCAGGCGGTTGATGCCGGGCCGGCGGGTCGCGACTGGAAGTGGGCGGCGCGGTCGCGGATCTGGGGGAGGAGCGAGTAGAGCGCCGCGCCGGGGCACCGCGTCCAGTAGCCGTCGCGGTGCCCGGAGATCGTGTGGAACACGGTCCGGCTTCCCTCCGGATACTTGCTGGCGTCGTTGGTGGAAACCAGGACCGTGCTGGCGCGTGGATCGACCCCGTACATGCCGAGCTTCCACGCGGCGAGTTGGGCTATGGCCTCCACCATGGGCGCCGGCACGGTCGCGCCTGCGCCGAAACTGCCGATCGCCGCCACTCCGACGGTGCCGACGTTGAAGCCCATGGTGTGCGCGCCGACGACAGGGTTGGCGATGCCGCCGGCACGCCCCTCATAGATGGTGCCGGTCCGGTCGACGAAGAAGTTGTAGCCCACATCGTCCCAGTCCCGGTTCTCGGTGTGGTCGCCGGAGAGATACCTGATGAGATCGGGGACCTCTGCTGGGGTGTAGTCGTTACCGCTATTGGTGTGATGGATGAAGACCGCCTTGACCGCGGTCGCGGTGCGAGCGGGCTCCTTCCGGCGCGTGGGGGCGGCCTGCCAGACCGTGCGTGGCACGACGGCCGGCTGAGCCGCTGCCCACGGGGCGGCGGCCTGGGCCCTCGGGTCGGTGGGGTGGGCCTGGCGGGCTGTCGCAGCCGGTCTGCCCGTGTCACCCGCGGCCAGTGCGGCACCGATCACGCCTGCCGTGGCCGCCCTGCCCATGCCGCGCAGCAGCATGCGCCGGTCGATGGTCATGACCATGAGCGTAAGGCGGCACCCTGGAGTGCGCCTCCGCGGCTCGCGGGCCGTGGAGGACCAGGCTGACGGGGATCGTTCCGTTCGGCGCCGCGGCCGTGCGTGGCAGGGCGCGGCGGCGTGACGTAGCCGGCCGAGCCTTCTACCGGCTGGGCGTCTTGGGTGTGCTGCTCCTGAGCGGTGGCACCGAGCGCTCGATATGGCGGAGTTCCATGGTGAGGCTGCTCAGCCACACTTCAAGGTCGATCAGCATGGGCAGCGGCGGGGCGCCCGGAACCTCGGCGGGCGAGTGGGGCGCTGATGGGGGAGAAGGCTCCGGCGGCGGTCTCCTGCCCGCGCAGAGGGCGGCGAGCCGAGCCGTGGTCAGGGCGAGCCGGTCCGCGCTGGTGCGAGCCCAGACGGCGGCTTCAGGGGTGACGCCGACCGGGGGCAGATCGAAGCGGGGGAGCCAGCGGGAGCCGACCAGGATGTGGTTCGCGGTGATGAGTACGGCTTGCCAGTCGGCATGCGCGACCGAGTGTTCGCCCGGTTCGGTCCGGTACTGCGCGTACGCGGTCTCCGCGAGGCGCAGCCTGTGCATGGTCGGGTACGTGGACGGCAGGGGCGCCGATCCCGGCGGGTTGGCCAGCAGCGCGCCGACAGTACCGGTGATCAGAGGCCCGTAGGAGTCCAGCAGGCCCGCCACGGCTCTTCGCACCTCCCGCCGGGCGCCGGCCGGCCAGGCGATCAACCCGCACAGCAGGCCGATCACGCTGCCTGTGACCACATCCACGATCCTGGCCTCGGCGAGCTGCCAGGAGGCGGGGGCGAGTTGGGCGAACGCGGCAGACACCACCAGGGTGAACAGCGCCTGCGCCCAGGCGATCCCGAGCAGCGGCCCGAGCGCGAAAGCGGCCAGCATGCCGGGCGCCAGCACGGCCGCGTAGGCCTCGGTGTGGCGGCCCAGGACGAGCAGCAGCGTGCCCGCCGCCACCGCGCCCACGAGCGTGCCGACCAGCGCCGAACGCACCGCCGCCCAAGTTTCCCCCGCGGTGGTGCGGCCCAGCGTCAGTACGGCGAGGAGGACCCAGAAGCCGTGGGTCAGGTCCAGGGATCCGGCCACCAGCCGGGCCGCGCCCAGGCCCAATGCGGTCCTTACGGCGTTTTGGAACTGGACCGAGTGCAGCGTCATATTGCCGACGAGGCGTCGCCACCACAGGTGGGCGGTAGCGGAGTCGGCATACCAGAAGAGCTCCCGCGGAGGGATCGGCCCGGTGCGCCGGCCGTCGAGCCCGACGCGTACGGCGGTCTCCAGCATCCTGGCCGACTCCGCCATGCCCAGGACCGCGGCCTGTCGGCGCAGCTCCGGAACGGCCGGAACGGCCTGCGGCGGGCCGGTCGCCTGCCGGACGCGCACCGCCTGGAAGTCCCGTATCGCCTGCTCCATGGACCAAGGCAGCGGTTGCGGCCGTCCCGTGCGCAGGGCCTCCGCGGTCGCGGCGCAGAGCGCCGCGATACGGCTGAGGAGATCGGCCGAAGCGGCGTCCGCGTCCGCGCTGTTGCGGGTCGTGGCGGTCGGCGCGGGTCCGCCCAGCCGTGCCAACTGGTCCAGCAGTGTGCGTGTCGCCGTACCGGCCTGTGCCATGGCCCGGTCCACGCGCCCGGCCCCGGCGGGCCGCTCGGCGGGCGGCAGCTGGGAGAAGCGCAGCTGTTGGCCGGTCGCGCGCAGCCGGTCGGCCCAGCTGTCGACAGGTTTGTCGGCCGGGCTGCCAGGCGGGCTGTCGCCCGGCCCGCCGGGCGCGTCGTGGCGCGGACCGGTGTCGGACGTGGTGGTGCCCGCTGAACCCGCTGAAGACACAGCGGCCTCGTTGGCGGCCCGGCCCGCGGCCTCGACGGCGTACGCCAGGCTCTCCCTGTACGAGGCGGTCGGCGGGGCGGGCAGCAGGAACACTTCGCAGGCCGCGAGGAGCAGTACGCCCAGGGTGAGGCCCGCCAGTCGCGCCCCCAGGGTCTCCGGGGCGTACGGCGGGAAGCAGGCCAGGATGTAGAAGAGTTGCAGGCCCGGTGCCGCCCCGGCCGGGCGGGGACCCGCCACCGCCGCGAAGGCGAGCGTGAATCCGACGACCAGCATCCCGAGAACCGCCGCCCAGGTCCGTACGGCCAGCGCCGTTCCCAGGGCGACCAGCACCAGGCCGACCGGCAGCGCCCGCAGCATGACGGCGGCCCGCTGCCGCCCCGACCCGGGAATCGGCGACAGCATTCCGAGCGCCACTGGTCCGAACAGGGCGTAGAGCGACATCGAGGGCTGGTGCAGCCCGTACACAAGCGGATAGAACCCGGCGGACGCGGCGACGGTGACCCGGACAGCACGGTGCACGATCGCCTTGCGCTCCGGCTTTCGCGTATCGGGATGCTGATGCCGGGACTTCTCAGAGGTACGCGCGCCGGTCACGGTCGCGCCTCACGAGTCGGCGCCCGCGCGGCCAAGGATGGCTCTGCGCACGTTGGGCACAAGGGCACATTCCTCTCAGCCGATGCCCGCCGCCGCGGGGCCGTCGGGCGTGCGTCCTCGTCCATTGTCGGCGCGCGACCGACGACCCGCAGCCCGGTCGGTTCCGGTCCTCCACCCGTACGGGAGGCTCCCGGCGCTGAACGTCCGGATCGCGGGGGACGGCGGGCCGGGGCCACCATGGCAGGGAGTGCAACGGCCCGGCCCCGGCGACACACGGTGCCGGACCCGTGCGGAAGTGGGAGGTCGCATGTCTTCCGAGCGCGCTGCCCCGGTGATCTGGGACACGATCCAGCGGTATTTCACCCTGCTGCAGGCTCATGTGTCCGCGGAGCGCATGCGGGACGAAATCCTCACCGACGACTTCCGCACGGGCTTCGTGGACGGTCTGATCTGGCAGGGCGAGCAGGGACTACGGGACTTCCTCGGCGCCCGCGCGGAGTTCTTCGACGAATCCCACACCGTTGAGCAGATGTCCACGCCGGTGCGGCTGCCCGACGGTCGCTGGCTCGCCCATACCCGGCTGGAGTTCTTCCTGCGCCATCGCCTCGACGGATCGCCGGTGAGTGACGCCTTCACCGGCAAGGCGTTCCATGTCTGGGAGTTCGATCCGGCACCCCGGCCGGGCGGCGCCTCAGGTGACGGGCGATCAGGCGCTGGCGCGGACGGCCCCTGGAGGGTGGCCGCCCAACTGGTCGAGGGATTCGCCGCCCTCGACGAGAACGCCCGACGGCTCTTCTCCCGGCCCCAGTCCGGCCTGAATCCCGACGACCGCTGAGCCCTGGAGGCCGTTGACAGTGCATACCCTGCTGCCGGTCCTCTTCGCGCTCTGCGCGGCGTTCAGCAACAGCCTCGCCACCGTGCTGCAACGCAAGGCCGCCATGAGCGTGCCGCGCTCCGACGGACTGCGCGCGGGCCTGATTCTCGATCTGCTGCGGCGCCCCGTCTGGCTGGCCGGGATCCTCGCCGTCATCGCCGCGGCCGTCTGCCAGGCGCTGGCTCTCGCGACCGGGCCACTGACGGTCGTACAGCCCCTGTTCGTCCTCGAACTGCCCCTCACACTGATCGTCGCTTCCCTGCTGCTGCGCCGAGGACTCCCGCGCGCCGGCTGGGCGGCGGTGGCCTTCGTCGTGGCGGGACTCGGCGTTGCCCTCATAGCCGCCTCACCCACGGGAAACCGCACGCATGTACCGCTGGACCGCTGGGTCCCCGCCCTCGCCGTCTGCGTGGGCGCGGTCGTCGTGCTCGCCGTCACGGCGCTGAGGCGTTCCGAAGGCCGGGCCCGCGCGGCCTGTCTCGGCACGGCCACCGCCATCAGTTACGCGCTGACCGCGGCACTGATGAAGGCGTCGATGCACATCCTGGACGATCAGGGGATCGTGGCCTTCTTCGCCGCCTGGCAGACCTATGCCTTCGCGCTGGCCGGCGTGGCCGCGCTCTTCTTCCTGGAGAACGCGATGCAGGCCGGCCCGCTGGTCGCCTCCCAGCCCGCGATCACTCTGGGCGACGCGCTGCTGAGCGTGGTACTCGGCGTCACCCTCTACGAGGAGCAGGTGCGCTCCGGCTGGTGGCTGCTGCCGCAACTGCTCGGTCTCACACTGATCGCCATGGGCGCCGTCGCACTCTCCCGGATCCCGCTGACACAGACCGTGGTCGCGCCCGACGAGACCCAGAAGAGTGTGGAGGCGCCCTAGACGAGCACGTTCGACCTCGGGCCGCGCATCAAGCGGCCCGGCTGTCGTGCCCTCTGTCCTCGGGCAGGACGGTCCGAAGCCGGGCGACCAGACGGAAGAAGGTGGCCTCGTTCCCGGCCAGCCCGACGGCGCGCAACGCCTCGTCGGCCTCGGCGATCGGGACAGTCAGCAGCGGGAGGGTGAGCGGGGCCTGTCGCGCGTTGGCGAGGACAGCCCGGGTGGTCTCCAGCAGCCGTACGTACGCCTGCGCCGCGGCGAGCTCAGGATCGGTCATCTCGGTTGCCTCCTTTGGAAGGTGTCGGACCGTCAAGCATCTCGCGCGGCACTGACAATGGCGGTTGCGCGCCCGGTTGTTGCGCTGCGGGGGTCCGCCCGGGAGCTACGGTCAGAGGCGGCCGGCCGGCTCGCCGAGTCCAGTGACCGACCCCGCACCCCCGTCGTGCGGCCTCCGCGCCCAAGCCGCCCTGACGCCGCATCACACGCCATGACTCTCGGGCCGAAAAAGGCTCAGTAGTAGCCGGTTTCACCGTCGAGAAGCTCCCGGATGGTGTCCATGTGACCCGCGTGCCGGGCGGTCTCCTCGACCATGTGGATCAACATCCACCGCAGGCTCGCGGCGGCGGAATCGAAGTCGGGGTGCCGGCCCGCCTCGTCCAGGGAATGGGCCGCGATGATCTCGTTCGACACCGCGCACTGCCGGTCGTACTCCTCCAGGAGCCGCGCGAGGGGGATGCCTTCGACCATCATGTCGGCGTCCTCGGGCCCGTCCTCGAATTGGGGCCCCTTGGCCGGTCGGCCCAGGAAGAGGACCTCGAACCAGCAGTTCTCGACCCATCGCATATGGGAGACGACACCCGCCATCGTCATCCTGGGCGAGGCCGGAAGGACGGACCGGTGGGCATCCGCGTCGGACAGCCCTTCGCACTTCCATCGGATGATCGCGCGTTGCATGTCGAGCCAGCCGACAAGCTGCGTCCGTTCGTCGGCGACGTATGGAGGGCGAATGCGGGGAGGCGTCATGGCTGCCGACGCTACTTCAGCGGCCGTCACAGCGCACCGCGTTTTTCCTGCCGCGATGGGCATAACTGTCACATGTTCAGATTCCTTACGTGGTAGGCAGGTTGGAGACAAGCCCAGTCGGTGGCCTGCCTGTTCCGGATGTGCCCTACTCGGTGTCAGGCCCCTGCGCGCGCACCTCCTGCACATGCTGGAGGGAGTCACGCAGGTCGCTCAGCCAGGTGTCCGCATTGCGCTGTACCAGGCGGACGCACCACGCCAGTGCTTCGCTGCGGCTTCGGGCGACGCCGCCGGCGATCAGGGTGTCGAGCACCTGGCGCTCGGGCTGACGCAGACGCGTCATCACAGGCGCGGAGACGGTGGTGTACATGGCCCGCTTGCCACCGCACTCCACGCCCCACGAGACCTTGCGCCGAAATCGCCGCTCGGCATCGCGCGCCACCTCGATGCGCTCGTCGCGGGTACGTTCCCGGAACTCCGATATACGTCCCTCCAGGGACGCCTCGCGTTCCGCCTCGGTCGCGTCATCGCCGAGGTCAGGCTCCGGGATCCGGCCGATGACGGTGATCTCCTCACGGTCCACGGTCACATCCACGAGCTCACTGAAGAGTCCTTCAGGCAGCCGCCCGGCGAACCAGCCGCGCAGTGCCTGCTCCTGCTCCTTTGTAATCATGTAATTAACGTTAGGGATCGGTGACGATGGACGGAAGGGTGTACGCCCACGGCGTAGCGGGCCCCATAGGCCACGGCCGGCGACCCAGCAGGTCCGGTCGTTCAACCGCACCGTGACCCAGCGGATCGGCGCGCTCTGCGACGCGTACCTCGCCCGGGGCCGACCGCTCGGTGCGTCCCGTGTGCTGTGGGAGATCGGCAGCGACGGCGCCGAGGACCGGGTCTCGGCGCCTCCGCCTCGGCCTGGATTCCGGTTATCCGAGTCGGCTGCTCCGGTTACTGGAGAGGGACGGCCAGGTGGTGGTGGCGGAGTCCGATCCGTCGGACGAGAGGGTCCGAATGATCCGCCTCACCGAGCGCTGCCGGGCCGATACACGCGGCTGTGAACCAGCGCGGCGACGATCCGGCCCGGCACGCTGCTGTCCCGCTGAGCGCGGCGCAGCGTGCCCGGCTGATGGAGGCGATGGGAGGGAGTCGTCGAGCGGCTGTCCCGTTCCCCGGTAGCGACACAGACGGGTGATCAGCCCGCTCCGGGGCCCGTCCAGTCGGCCGCCACATGGGCGATGCGTACTCGCTGCGGGTGGTCGCCCACCGTCACGGACGCGACCCTCTTGCCGGTGGCGAAGTCGATCGCGGTGACGCGGTCCGCGCCGCTCTCCGAGATGACGCAGGACGTGCCGTCGCCGCTCACGGTCGCCCAGTACGGCTTCGATGCCGTCACCAGCGGTCCCTCCTGGAGCGTTGCCCGGTCGACGATCGTCGCGTAGTCGTCCATCGTCCCGGCGACGCACAGCTTGTCGCCCGCCGGGTTCATGGACATGCCGTGGTGGCGGGAGTCGTTGACCCAGGTCGTGCGGTCCTCGCTGGTCCCGGGATTCTTCGGCAGCGTCTTGACGCTGGTGATCCGGTCGGAGGCGACGTCGTACTCGACGATGCCGTTGAAGAAGGAGACCTGGAAGTACAGCTTCGACTCGTCCGGTGTGAAGGCGACTGGCCGGACCGCGTCGGACAGGTCCTTGCGGCCGAAGGCGTCGAGGCGTCCGCGCATGTCGATGACCCTGACCTCCTTGAAGGTGGTGGCGTCGACAACGGTGATACGGCGGTCGCCCTTCGTCCAGTCCCACGCCGGGTCGTCCAGCGCCGTGTTGACCTCGCCTATCGACATGTTCCAGAGGTGCTTACCGCCGTCGGTGAAAACGTTCTCGTGCGGTTTGTCCCCGGTCTTGAACATCCCGACCTGCTTGCCGGTCCTGATGTCGAGAACATGCACGGTGTTGGACGTCGATGCCGAGACGGCCACGCGTGTGCCGTCGGGGGAGACCGCCATGTGGTCGGAGCGGTAACCGGACACGGGGAAGCGCCAGTTGATCCGGCCCGTGGCGAGGTCGATCGACACCACGTCGGCGAAGCTCGGGCGGGAGGCGACCATGGCCGAGCCGTCGGGCGTGGAGTACATGTCGTCGACGAACTGGTCGTGTCCCTCGCCGGGGCCGTTGCGGATGCCGAGGAAGTAGATGAGCTTGACCGGGTTGAGGTATATCTCCCTGAGGCGCTGGTCCTTGTCCGGAATGACGTTGATGCGGCCGATCTTGGCGAAGTCGCCTCTGGACGCGATGACGTCGGCGGTGCCGTCCCAGTTGTTGCCCACGAACATCACCTCCTTGAGTCCCGACGTGCCGTCACTCGGGGCGGCAGCGGTCGCGGAACTGGCGCTTGCCAAGGCGAAGGCCGCGGCGAGAGCGCTGAGCGCGCGCAGGGACGGGCGGGGCCGGGGGACACGCACTGACACGATCCGCCGTGAACGCCGGCTTGTGGGCAAGGACATCGTCGTTCCTTCCGTGGGGGAGTCGCAGCTCTTGGCGCTGTACGGGGTGCCGGGTTGGTGCGGAAGTGGTGGAACGGTGCGGCGAGTTGGGCCTCTGCCGTCGGACGAAGGGGCCGCAGACCCAATCTGAATACGGGTGCGTTCAGATTGGGCTACTGGAAAGTAACGAGAGGCGGGACACTCCACAAGGCTCACGACACGAGAAAATGCCGGGACCGACGAGGCAGGGAGGGGCAGTGGCAGGCAGGCTCAGGCAACCGACCGGCCGCTACGGGGGCAGGTCCGCGGAGGAACGGCAGGCCGACCGGCGTCAGCGGTTTCTCGACGCCGGGCTGCAACTCTTCGGCGACAGCCCCGGTTACCGCGCCACGACAGTGGCGGCGCTGAGCGAGGCCGCCGGGCTGTCCACCCGTCAGTTCTACGAGGAGTTCCGCACCCTCGAGGATGTACTGGCCGCCCTGCACCTGCAGGTCAACGACTGGGCGGAGGAAGCCGCCCTGACCGCGCTCGCAGATGCCGACGGTCTGCCGATCGCGGAACGCGCCACGGCGACCTTCCGTGCATACGCCGCCGACGTCACCGGCGACCCCCGTCGTATCCGTATCGCTTTCGTCGAGATCATCGGTGTCAGTCCGCGAATGGAGGAGCAGCGCCTGGCGCGGCGCTCCCGGTGGGTGGACCTCATTTGCGCCGAGGCGGCAGCGGCGGTCGAGCGGGGTGAGGCGGCGCCTCGTGACTATCGCGTCGCCGCGGCCGCCTTCATCGGAAGCGTGAACGGTCTCCTGCACGACTGGAGAGCCGGCTGGGTGGACGCGACGCTGCATCAGGTCGTGGACGAGCTCGTGCAGTTGCTGCTCGGCATCCTGCGCCCGGTCGACCGGCCGCTGCCCGGCGGGTAGGCCGCACTCAGCGCAACGGGGATGCCTGCCCGGCGAGTCTGTGGCCCGCGCGATGGGGCGCCACGCGGGCCAGTTGCGCGACGACCCGGTGCTGCGGCCGGCCTGGGGCGGCATCACGTATCGGGCTCGTTCAGGGCGCCGAGCCTGCGGCGCGCGGGGGTCTCGGGTACGGGTGTGCCCTCGCGCAGTTCAGGGGTGGTGGCCGCGGCCTTCTCGTGCCAGCGTCCGTACCGCTCGGCGAGCGCTACGGCCGAGACGCCGTGCAGGAGGACACTGAGGCCGACGGTGATCGCGACCACCCTGCCCAGCAGCTCCACCCCGGGGACGTTCTCCTCCACCACGAGCAGACCCAGCACGAGGGACGCGAGACCGCGTGGCCCGAACCACCCGATGTACGCCACCGTGGAGGGCCGCAGCCTGCTCCCGGCAAGCGCGACAGTCACCGGCACCATTCGGACGACGGTGAGGCTGAGCACCGCGTACACGATGATCCGCCAGCTCAGGTGCCCCAGCGCAGGGCCGAGCAGTACCGCCCCGAAGACCAAAAGGCTGATCGACGCCAGGAGTCCTCCGAGATTCTCGGCGAAGTCGGCCGTGCGGTCCGGGCCTTTCTCCTCGCCACCGATCCGGAGGCGACGCAGGGCGAACCCAAAAGCGAATCCGGCAACCCAGGCGGCGATGAATCCGCTGCCGTCCGCAGCGATCGCAAGCTCGTACGCCGCCGCCGCGACGGCCAGCAGGTAGACCTGCCGCCACTCCCGCGTGACCCACCCCCTGGCCCGGGACCACTGCAGCAGCCGACCGCCGAGGCCACCGACCAGCAGACCCAGCGCGGTGCTCAGCACAAGCGCGCGCCAGAAGACACCCGCCACGCCTTCTTCCGCATAGTGCGTACCTGGGATGGCTGCCAGGAACAGGATGAAGAAGGGCAGCACCATGCCGTCGTTCAGGCCGCTTTCGACATTGAGTCCGTGACGTACGAGTGGCGGGACCCGGGGATTGGAGACGGCGGTCTTTCCGAGGGCTGCGTCGGTGGGGGCGAGGATGGCGCCGACGAGTGCGAGCTCCCAGACTGTCAGCCCCGGCAGCAACGGCCAGGCAAGCAGCCAGCCCGCCCCGATACTCAGCGGCAGTCCGATGCCCAGCAGGCGGCCGGGCAGAAAGCCGCCGATCTGCAGGTCCCGCCTGCGTACCGTCATGGCATCGGTGAACAGGACGAGCGCCAGGGTGGCTTCGAGGAGGGCGATGATCGGTGCGGCGTCGTGTTGCATGTCGACGAGGTCGAGCACGGCCGGCCCGAGGAGGACCCCGGTGCCGACGAACACGATGGCCGACGAGAGGGGCGTCGAGGCCAGCCGACGCGAGAACATTGCGTACGCGGCAGTGACGCCCGCAACCGCCACACCGGTCCAGGCGCCACTGCTCATGTTCCGGCCCTCCGGATCCACCCGCCGGACACTCCCGGCCGATTGTCGACTCTTGCCGGCCCCGGGGCAGCCCCACTGGTCCCGCATGAACGCGCCCGTGGCCTCCTTCTACAGGTCGGCCCGGAGTTGCCCGCTGATGTCGACGAGGACACGCCGGATGGTGCCGCCAGGAAGTGGAACGGCGGGTCGTGGTCGCTCAAGAGAGGCTGACCGCTGTCACGGCCGAGGCAGGCCTTCACCGCTGCGGTGGACGGCGGTGCCGACACGTCGCGCGGGGACGGCGGCCGACGAGGGCGCGGACTCTGTCACCGTGACCGCCGCCCGGCACGGGGTGCGCATACCAGCCCTGGTGAGAACGCGGCAGGCATCCGCCCGGAGTTACGAGGACCGGTCGGTCCCGCCCGCCCGGGGCAGCAGGTGAGGGGCGTATGTCCGGATCTCGCCGAAGAGCCGGCGCTTCGACGGGTTGACCATGGCGCGCCCGGCCACGGTGACGGTCGGCACCGTCTCGTTCCCGTCCGCGACCGACCGGACGAAGGCCGCGGCCTCACGGTCCTTCCAGATGTTGACGCTGGTGTAGCGCAGGCGCGTGAAGAGCAGACGCAGTCGCAGCTTCATGCAGTACGGGCACAGGGGACGCCAGTACAGCACGACACCGTCGTCGTCCGCGGCCATGAGGTACCCCTGCCTGTACGTGCGTTGAAGTCACCGTAGGTCACTGCGGGACCGGCCCCGGGGGCCGCGGTCCGTTTGGCCGACGGCTTGCGGGCAACCCGTCGGGAGGAATGCCCATCATGAACCGGGAAGGCAGCCATGTACACAGTACTGATCATCGTCGCTCTGGTGGCGGTGCTCGCGATCGCCGCCGCCGCGGTCTTCTACCTCTCACCGGGCGCGGGCGGCGGCCGGCTGGGTCTCAAGCGGCGGTTCGGGCCCGAGTACGACCGGGCCGTCGCCCGCCACGACGGCGACAACAAGGCCGCGGAACGCGAACTGACGGAGCACGTCAAGCGCCACGGCGATCTCAAGGCGCGGCCGCTGACGAACGAGAATCGTGAGTGGTACGTCGCCCAATGGGCCGGCCTCCAGGAGCAGTTCGTCGACTCCCCGGAGGGAGCGGTCGCCGCGGCGGACCAACTCCTGGCGCGGCTCGCGGCGGAGCGGGGCTTCCCCGAGGCCGCACAGCACGAGGAGCAGCTCGCCGCTCTGTCCGTGCACCACGCGGGACAGGTCGACGGCTATCGCCGGGTCCACCGCGCGGCGCACGGGGAAGCGAGCACTGAGGAGTTGCGCGAGGCGATGGTCGAGGGCCGTGCGCTGTTCGTCGCTCTGGTCAGCGCCCGTCCCGAGGACACCCGCGGGCCGCGTGCCGGTGCGCCGGGACGCGTTCGGCGCGGACATCTGCTGAAGCCGAAGGGGAGTGGCGCCTGATGGTGTACGAAGTGGAGCGGACCGACTCGCCCGAGCGCTCCGAGCACTCCGAGCACTCCGAGCACTCCGAGCACTCCGAGCACTCCGAGCGCTCCGAGCGCTCCGAGCCCTCGCGGCCGCAGGAGCAGCCCCTGGCGGTGCACCTCATCCCGACGGACGAGCGCGAGCAGCTGGCCCTGCGCCTGCAGCAGTCCCTCACCGGCTTCGTCGACGGGCCGCAGCACGCGGTCGCGGAGGCGGCGGCGGTACTGGACGAGACCGCCAAGCAGATCACGGCCGCCCTCACCGAGCAGCGTCACTCCCTGCGCGCCGAATGGCAGGGCGCGGGTAAGGACAGCTCGGCGGAGGCGGACACGGAGGAGCTGCGGGTCGCCCTGCGCGCGTATCGCGAGGTGACGGAACGGCTGCTGCGGTTGTAGACCGTGGCGGCCGGCGCGGTCGGCGGGCCGGGCTCCCATGGTGGTGGTTGAGCAGCACGACCCCGCCCGCCGACCGACCGTGGCCCGTTGCCGGGTCAGTGAGAGCAGGATTCCCTCGCCACCTTGCCGGGATTGCGCTGAGCGTTCTCCCAAGCGGCAGCACCCGCCTCGAAGTTCTGCTGCAGTGGACCGTCCTTCACGACCCCCACGAGTTCGCCGCGCTGATCGGCCCGGACTTGGGTAGTGCCGCCCTGGTTGTTGTACATCGAGTGGCTGCCGTACCGACGAAGATCCGCGGGTGTTCCAGGCCCCGCGTCGCGCGCCCGCGGTCGTTGTTCCAGCTCTCCGCGTCACGCCATGCCGCGACGTCGTGACCGCCGTGGGCGCTCAGCAGCAGCCGGTCCCGGGTCCGGACGTTCCCGTTCTTGCGCCGTGCGTCCCCCGGCTGCAGTCGCAGCGTCCGTGCTGCGCCGGCCCGGCGACCCTCCCGGTCGTTGGGGGCGCGACGGTACCTCCCCGGGAGGGTGCCGTGGAGGACGCCGTAGGGCCGTAATGCCTGGACGCCGGCTCCGCAGCACTGGAGGAGCCGTCGTCACTCGGATGGTCGGCAGTCTTCACCCGCATGCTTCGCGGGTCGCGCCGTCTCGGCGCCGCTCGGAAATGCTGAGGTCCCAGCCGCCCCACCTCCAGAAATGGGAACAGCATGCCTTTGTCGTCCGTCCTCGGCCCGTGGATACGTTCGCGTCACGGGTACGCGGTCGCAGTGGTCCTCACCGCGACACTGTTCGCCGCCGCCGGGCCCGCTGCCGCCGACGCAGCGCCAGTGGTGGCCGCGGGGCCGGCCGCCCAACGCCCCATCAATGCCTCCGCGTTCATGGACAGGGCCACCGCGGCTGCCTGGCGGACCGTTCCGTCGTGGGCCCTGGTCGCCGCCCATGACAAGTCCATCGCCGCCGACCTGGAGCGGTTCGAGGCCGAACGCGCCCGCTCGCACACCGTCGGGGTCGACTCCTCCCACGTCGCCATGATCACCCACCCCGACGCCGTCACGGATCTCATCGTGGCAGCCACCGGTGCTCAGGCGCCCGCGAAGGCGAACCTGGCTGATAGGAGCTCCTCCAGGACCCGGGCACTTGTTGCCGGCGGTGGTATCGCGGTGGCCGCGGTGCTCACGGGCGCGGGCCTCGTCGCGGTATCCCGCAAGCGACGCAATTCCGTACGCTGACGACCGGGCACTGACGGCCGCGTCAGCCGTGGCCGGTAGCGCGAAGGGCACGGAAGAACGACCGTACGTCGTCGACCAGCAGGTCCGGCTCCTCCATCGCGGGGAAGTGCCCACCCCGGTCGAACTCCGTCCAGCGCACGATCGAGTTCGTCTGCTCCGCGATGTGCCGCAGCGGAATGAAGTTCTCGTGCGGGAAGACGGCCAGCGCGGTCGGCGCGGTCGACGGCTCGGGCGGCGCGCCCCAGTAGTCGGCGTGCGCCCTCTCGTAGTAGATGCGGGCGGACGAACCGGCAGTGCCGGTAAGCCAGTACAGCATCACGTTGGTGAGCAGCTGGTCGCGGTCGACTGCGTCCTCAGGGCGGTCCGGTGAATCGGTCCACTCCTTGAACTTCTCGGCGATCCAGGCCAGTTGGCCGACCGGTGAGTCGGTCAGCCCGTACGCCAGCGTCTGTGGCCGGGTGGACTGGATGTCGGCGTAACCCTGGCTGTCGCGGCGCCACTGCCGGCTCCGTTCCCACGAGGCCAGTGTGCGCTCACGCTCCGCCTGGCTGAGCGCGGCCAGCTCGTCGGCGTCCGGCTCCTCGGCCGCGGCTGAGCCCGGCAACAGGTTCAGGTGTACGCCGATGACCTGGTCGGGGCAGGTGCGGCCGAGCTCGCGGGAAACGGCCGAGCCCCAGTCGCCGCCCTGAGTGCCGTACCGACGGTAGCCCAGACGCCGCATCAGCTCCGCGAATGCGGCGGCGACCCTGCGGAACTCCCAGCCCGTCTGCCGCGTCGGCCCGGACAGCCCGAATCCCGGGATGCTCGGCAGCACCAGGTGGAACGCGTCGGACGGATCGCCCCCGTGGGCTCGCGGGTCTGACAGCGGACCGGCGATGTCGGCGAACTCGACGATCGAGCCGGGCCAGCCGTGCGTCATGATCAGCGGCGTCGCGTCCGGTTCCGGAGACCGGATGTGGGCGAAATGGACGTGTGCCCCGTCGATGGTGGTGGTGAACTGCGGCCACTCGTTCAGCCGGGCTTCCGCGGCGCGCCAGTCGTACTCGTGCCGCCAGTACCGCGCCAGCTCCTTGAGGTAGTCACGCGGGATGCCGTAGGCCCAGCCGACCTTGGGCAGTTCGTCCGGCCATCGGGTCCGGTCCAGACGCTCCTGCAAGTCGTCCAGGTCGCCTTGGGGAATGTCGATGCGGAACGGGCGGATGCTTTCGGTGGGGCTGGTCATGAGTGCGCATGCTAGGTACGCCCCGCCAGGAAAGCGAACGAGATCTGTGTGCCGAAGCGGACGGGTGATGAAGAGCCTCTGACCCGTGCTGGGGCGCTGCCCCGTCGCCGAGCCGCCGGCACACCGAAGGCGGGCGTGACCACGGACAAGGCACGCCGTCAGGGCGTCGGGATGCCGCCGGGGCGGGCCGGGCGTCCGAAGCGTACGGGGACGCCTGGCGAGTACAGCACGCTCACCGGATCGCCGACCGGCTTGGGGAGTCCCGCGGCCACGATGAGGTTCTCGTCGCACTCGACCAGGTCAGCTCGGTGCAGGGGCCAGCGTGGGTGGGTGTTCGGCAGGTACATCTGCCGTCCGAGGAAGGTGTTGTGCATGCCCCAGCGGGCGGTCAGGAAGTGCTCCAGGGCGGTGGGATCCTCGACGCTTTCCCTGATGCGTACGGTGATCCGGCTGTGCGCGCCGCTCGGCCCCGGCCAGCGCCTGGCGCTTGTGTAGGTGATGGTGTCGTCGCGGTGGCGGACCGTCATCCGGGACCACAGGTACGGCAACCGGAACGCCGTTCGGGCAACCGCTACCGGTATGAGGCGTGAGGCGTCGAGCGAGCGGAAGACGACGCCGCGCCGCCCGTGGGCGTCGACCGAGTAGAGGCGGACATTGGTCTCGGGGAAGGTTCCCAGATAGGGGACGCCGGGGAGGCGAAACCAGCCGACACGGTGCATACGGAAGGCTACGAGGCCGACATAGGTGACCCCGTCCAGGGTGTCGGGGACGGTTCCGGCCGGCAGGAGGGGAGCCACGTCCGCCGGGTCGACGGCCCAGTGCAGGAACGCCAGGTCGAGCCACGACTGGGTGAGCAGCGGATTCGCTGTGGTGCTGGGCGGGTCGGCCGTTATCGGTTCCGGGGCGAGCGGTGTGAGCGACACGGCGCCCAGCATCGCAGACGCCTTTGACCCGGCTTGGCCCCACCCTGCTGTCCTCGTTGGAGTGGCCGGTGAGCGATGCGTAGAGCGGCGAGCAGTGCGTGGAGCAAGGGGATCTGCGGGGCGGTGGCCACCGGGGCCGGGGGAGCTCCTCGCTAGGCGGCAATCGCCCGGGTATGGGCAAGTTTGTCGAGTTAGTCCGGTCCCGCCGCCTCGGCGCGAACGATGAGCCGCCAATAGACCGGCGCGGCGAGCAGGTCCAGCGCAAGCTCCAGATCGGTATCCGCAGGCAGCTCGCCGCGCTCGATCGCCCGCTGGAACATCTCCATCGCAACCTCGCGCCTCGGCGCGCCGATCATGGCTTTGCTGAACTCGCCCAGCTCCGGGTCGCGGGCCGTCTCGGCCACGAGGTCGGGCAGAATCCGGGAGAACCGGGGGTGTGTCAGCCACTCCATCAGCGCGTCAAGGCTCGCGCGCAGGTCGCCGCGGAGTGAGCCGGTGTCCGGGACCACGGCCAGCGCCACGCCGAACGCATCACCGGCCGCCCGGCCCGCGGCTTCCGCGAATTCGCCGAAAGCGAGATCCGCTGATTCAGTTGCTGTCCGCCGCCTGATCAGCCGGCGGCAGCCACCGGTCGAGGTAACTGAGGAGACCGGTCAGGTCCGTGCCCCCGGCCCGGTATCCGATATAGCCGTCCGGCCGGATCAGGCAGTGGGTGATGCCCCGCCAAGGGCCGCTCGTGCCGAGCGTGTGGACATGGAGCAGGTCGTCGCGACCGCCGGTGGTCGCCGCGATCCGTTCCGTGTCCCACACTTCGCGGCGCCCGCACAGGAGCAGGTGGTAGCCGGGAGCGGCCGTCATCGCGTGCAGGCCGCCGGGGGAGTCCGGCAGCCGGTCACCTGCCCGCGGACCGTGCCCGGGCGGACGCCCGCCCTCGGTCGTGGCGAGGCTGCGCCGGTAGTGGATGGCCAGCTGCGAGACCGTACGGAAGGCCGCGGCGCGGAGGAAGGGAAGGCGCAGGATCAGCGGTGCGAGACGGGGTGCGACGCGGGCGCGGGCCAGCTTGAGCAGTGGATTGCGGCCGGTGGCGATGGTGAACGCGCGGTCGGTGAAGCGCAGCACGTTGCGGCCGACCGGGGCGCGTTCGCTCTCGTAGGTGTCCAGCAGGGCGTCCGGGGCGTCGCCGCGGCAGACGAGGGCGAGCTTCCAGCCCAGATTGAGCGAATCCTGGATACCGGTGTTCATGCCCTGGGCCCCGGCGGGGCTGTGGATGTGGGCGGCGTCGCCGGCGAGGAAGGCGCGTCCGGCGCGGTAGTTCTTGGCGCCGCGGTTGTAGAGCTTGAAGTCGGTCATCCATTCGGGGTCCCGCAGGCGCAGCGGGTCGCTGACATAGCGGTCGACGATCGCCTGCAGCTGCCCGAGCGCCGGCGGACTTTCGGCGTCGGTGTCACCCGGCGGGCGCATCGCGAGCATCCGCCAGCTCGCCGGTGAGACCAGCGGGAAGAAGAACAGCACCCCGGCGTCGGTCATGTACACGTGGGCAGCGCCCTTTTCCAGACCGTCCACTTCCAGGTCCGCGAGCGCGAACGTCTGCGGGTAGGCGTAGCCCTCGAAGCCGATACCGGCCTGCTCGCGGACCGTGCTGCGCGCCCCGTCGCAGCCGACGACATAGCGGGCGGTCACCTCCTCCTCGCTGCCGTCCTGATGCCTCAACCGGCATGCCGAAAAAACGTTTTCGGCCGTCAGATCCAGCAGCTCGGTGCCCCGTTCGACAGTCGTGCCGACCGTGGCGAGATGGCTGTCGAGCACGCTCTCCGTCTCGGCCTGGGACAGGAAGAGCAGGTAGGGGTACGGGGTGTCGGCGACGCCGATGTCGAACAGCGGCAGCCGCACGGTACGACCCGGAAGGTGCATCCGCAGCTGCACGGCCGGGTTCCCGCGCGCGACCAATTCGTCCGTCACGCCGAACGGGGAGAGGGCTTCCAGGGTTCGGGGCTGGATGGCAAGCGCCCGTGATTCCCGGGCCCGGTCGAGGTGCCGGTCGATGATCCGGAACCGAGCCCCGTACGCATGCAACTGCGCCGCGAGGGCCAACCCGGTGGGCCCCGCGCCCACCACCAGCACATCAAGGGATCGACTCGCAGCCATGGCAGCAGTGTGCCGCCGAAGTGCCCCGCCGCGCTTGCCGGGCTCGAAAAACCGGACCGTCGAGCGTGGAGAGCCTGGCGGCGATCGAGGCATCCGCTCGGATCGGGTCAGCGTCGACTGACGCCATCATGGGCCGATATCCTTACATCAACTGGAACTGATACCAGTCCGGACTGAGTGGAAGGGCCGCGCACCCGCGTCGGACCACTCCGCATACTCGGCAAAGGAATCCGATGGTCTCCAGCCCGCTCGCCTCCGTGCTGTTCGTCCGTGTCCACAACGCCGGACGTTCGCAGACGGCCGCCGGATTCCTCACCCACCTCGCGGGCGAGCTGATCGAGGTCTGCGGCGATGTGCGCCCGGTCTTCCCCGGCAGGAAGTACCTCGACCGGGATCTTAAAGACCCGGCGGGCCAGGGCGTCGAGGCCGTACGGACCATCCGGGGCGAGATCAGGACTCTCGTCGAGGGCCTCATCGCCGAGGCCGCGCCGGAGGCCGCGAAGTGACCAGCGAGAACGAGATCCTGACCAGCCCGAACGAGATCCGCAACGTCATCGTCGTTGGTTCCGGGCCGGCCGGCTACGCCGCCGCCCTCTACGCCGCCCGCGCCTCCCTCGAGCCGCTGGTGTTCGAGGGTTCGGTGACCGCGGGCGGAGCGCTGGCCCAGACGACCGAGGTGGAGAACTTCCCCGGTTTCCGCGACGGCATCATGGGCCCGGACCTCATGGACAACATGCGCGCCCAGGCCGCCCGGTTCGGCGCCGAACTGATCCCCGACGACGTCGTCATCCTCGACCTCACCGGCGACATCAAGACCGTCACCGACACCGCCGGCACGGTCCACCGCACCAAGGCCGTGATCGTCGCGACCGGCTCACAGCACCGCAAGCTGAACCTGGCGGGCGAGGACGCGCTCTCCGGCCGCGGTGTCTCGTACTGCGCGACCTGCGACGGATTCTTCTTCCGCGACCACGACATCGTGGTCGTCGGCGGCGGCGACACGGCGATGGAGGAGGCGACGTTCCTCTCCCGGTTCGCGCGCTCCGTCACCGTCGTCCACCGACGCGACACGCTGCGAGCCTCCAAAGCCATGCAGGAGCGTGCCTTCGCAGACCCGAAGATCTCGTTCGTCTGGAACAGCGAAGTCGTCGAACTCCATGAGAGGGACGGCAAGCTGGCCGGCCTCACCCTGCGCAGCACCAGGACCGGCGAGACGTCCGAACTCCCCGCCACCGGCCTGTTCGTGGCCATCGGCCACGACCCGCGCACCGAACTGGTCCAGGGTCAGCTGGAGTTGGAAGAGGACGGCTACGTCAAAGTCGCCTCGCCCTCCACCCGTACGAGCATCCCCGGCGTCTTCGCCGCGGGCGACGTCGTGGACCACACCTACCGTCAGGCCGTCACTGCCGGAGGCTCGGGCTGTGCCTCGGCTCTGGACGCCGAGCGCTACCTCGCCGCCCTCGCGGACAACGACAAGTAAGCGACAAGTAAACGACAGCAAACGACAAGCAGAGGCACCCGCGGTCGTGCCCGGCAGAGGCTCCGGCCCGCGGCAGCCGGCATCTGCCGGGCTGCCGCGGGCCGTCACCTCAGGTCCTCTGCGTCACATGTCGGCGGCGTCGACCACCTTGCCGAGGTCGACGAACTTGAAGCCGGTCGCCTCCCTGTCGCCGCCCTGGCCGTCCGGCACCGCGGGCGTCTCGTGCCCGTCCTGGACAACGAGGAGGCCGCGGGGATAGCGAGCGCCGAGCGGCTGGTTGAGCACAGCCGCGCCGTCGCACTCCTCGCTGCCGTCGAGCGTGCCCGAGGCGGGGCCGACCCGGAAGCCGCCCTCATACTCGTTGTGCTCGGAGATCTCCCGGTCGTACAGCGCGAACGTGTCGTCGCCCTGGCTGGAGGCCATCAGATAGCCGTCGCCGTCGGGCTCCTGGAACAGCGTCAGGCCCTCGACGTCGGCCGACAGTCGCTTGCCGCCGTAGCCGGGATCGGCGCCCAGGGTGCACTCCTCGGTCTGTTCGTCGTAGACGCCGGGGATGCCGTATTCCTTGACCTTGTGGATCAGTACGGGCTTGCCGGTGAGGTCGGCACGCATCCGCCAGATGCCGATGTCCTCCTGGCCGGCGTAGAGCACCCCGTTGGCCGGGTCGACGACCATGCCCTCGACCTGCGGCAGTTCGTCGGGTTCGGCGCACGGGCTCCAGCTCGCGCCGTTGGGAAGGCGGAAGGACGACGGCAGTTCGATCGTGCGAACCTTGCGGTAACCGACCGTGCCTGCCGCCGTCGGCTTCAGCTCCAGGAGCGCGACTGCCGTCCTGTTGCGCCGGCTGACGAGCGCGTACGAACGCCCACTGCTCTTGTCCGTCCAGGTGGCCAGGCCATACGCGGTCCGCTGCTCGTTGATCTCGGACTGACTCGTGGAGAACACGGGCGCGGCCGCCGGACCCGTGACATCGGTCAGCGGGCGTCCCGGTCGCGACGGGTCGATGCGGTAGACGCGCAGCCGGTCATTGCCCCGGTCGCTCACCACCGCGAAATCCGCGCGGCCGTCCGGCGTGCGCAGTCCGGGGACGAGGTCGACGTTGTTGAACCGGCCCGGCGCGTCCCCCTGGCCGGGCGGCGCGGGCGCGGGAATCGACTGGACCGGCCTGGCATCGAGGTCGTAGACCCGCAGGCCGCCTTCCTTCGCCGTGGCGACGACCAGGCTGCGTGCCGGATCGGCGGCGTTACGCCAGATCGCGGGGTCGTCGGCGTTGGCGTTGCCGCCCGCCGCGTCGTCGTAGAGGGCCGGGGTCTCCGCGGTGGGGGTCACCGTGGGCGGAGCGGAGGAGCGGGCCTGCGCGGGGGCCGGGGTGAGGAGTGCGACGAGCGCGGCGCCGAGAGCGGCGGCTGCCGCCGGTCGGGGAGAGCGGTGCAGTCTCACTGGCGCTTCCTTAATGTCGGGGACATGCCGATGGTCCGTCAGGGAGCATCCGGCGAAAGGGCGGCGCCAGGCCGTCATCCAGGTGATGGGGCCGTGTTCGGATGGTGAATTCGCCCGTGCGGCGACGTGCCGCGGGATCTCGGCGACTGCCGGTTCGGGGGCCACACTCCCATTCTCGGCGAGGGAGCTGAATCTCGCGCCCTCAGCAGTTCGCACCCGCAGCGATGAAGGCCCGGACCGCACAACGGTCCGGGCGATCATGTGCTTGTCGTCGGCGATGGTGCCGGTCGCGGTCGCGGTCGCGCAGTCGCGGCCTCGGTTGCGGCCTCGGCCGCGACGATGCGGCGGCTATTTGACCGAGCCCGCCATCACCCCCTGGACAAAGTGCCGTTGGAAGGCGAAGAAGACGATCAGCGGCACCACCAGGGAGAGGAAGGCACCCGGTGCCAGTACTCCGATGTTGCTGCCGAACTGCCGCATCTCGGACTGGAGGGCGACGGTGAGCGGCTGGGACTCGCTGTCGGCGAAGAGCAGCGCGACCAGCATGTCGTTCCAGACCCAGAGGAACTGGAAGATCGCCAGGCTGGCCAGGGCGGGCCGTCCCAGTGGCAGGATCAGCTGGTAGAAGATCCGCCACTCTCCGCCGCCGTCCATCCGGGCGGCCTCCAGCATTTCGCGCGGGATCTCGGCGAAATAGTTACGGAGGAGGAAGATCGCGAAGGGCAGTCCATAGGCGACATGGAAGAGGATCACGCCCGGGATCGTGCCGAACAGCCCTACGGCGCCGAACAGTTTGGCCACGGGCAGCAGCCCGATCTGGACGGGCACCACGAGGAGACCCACGACCACCAGGAAGATCGTGTTGCGGCCGGGGAACTCCAGCCAGGCGAAGGCGTATCCGGCGAGCGCCGCGATGCCGACGACCAGGGCGGTGGTGGGCACCGAGATCAGCACGGTGTTCCAGAAGGCCTGCGTGATACCGGAGTCCTGGAACAGAGCGGTGTAGTTGTCCAGCGACAGTTGCCCGGGATCGGTGAGCGCCGTCCACCAGCCCTCGGCAGCGTTGTCCTGCTCGGAGCGCATCGAGGACAGGAACAGCCCGGCCAGCGGCGTGATCCAGACGAGTGCGACGACGAGCAGGACGGCCTGGACCAGTCCGTTGCTCAGCCACTTGGTGAGCACGCCCAGGGGGCGCGGGCGCGGCCGGCGTGGCCGCACAGGGGCGTTGAGGGAGGTCTTGGCGACCGGCTGGGACGGATTGCGCTCCATGGTGCTGTGACCGCTCATGCTCCGCTCCTTCGGAAGCGCCGGACGTTGAAGATCATGGCGGGTACGACCAGGAGCAGGAGAAGCACGCTGAGGGCGCTGCCGAGGCCCTGGTTGTTGCCGCCGCCGAAGGACACCAGCCACATCCGGGTCGCCAGGACGTTGGCCTCTTCCTGGACCGGCCCGGGCGCGATGATCCACACGAGGTCGAAGACCTTCATCACATTGATCACCAGGGTCACGAAGACCACCGTCAACACCGGGGCGAGCAGCGGCACCGTGATCTTCCGGAAGATCTGCCACTCGTTGGCGCCGTCCATCCGGGCCGCCTCCAGAGCGTCCCGGGGGATGGCCGCGAGTCCAGCGGCGATCAGCACCATCGAGAAGCCGGTCCAGATCCACAGATAGGCACCGATGATCGCGGGGGTGACCAGAGCGGGACCGAGCCAGGAAATGCCCTGATAGGGGGCTGCGAAGTTCTCCGCCGGCAGCCGGACGGTGTACGAACCGGCGTCCAGGCCGGGGAAGTTGAACGAGCCGTCCGCGGCGGTGGTGGCTTTCGCGGCCACCTTTCCGTCCCGTACAGCCTCGACCGACATCCCCGGCAGACCCTTCTCGACCGGGTCGACCTTGCCCGGCTTGCCGCCTCCGCCGGGAGTGAAGTCCAGGTAGACCACGCCCTTCACCTCGTCGGCGGCGGGCGCGGCCAGGGACGCGGCATGTGCGGGCCGGGCACCGGACGGCATTTTGTCCGGTGCCACTCCGACGAAGCCGAGGCTGACGGACTTTCCGGGGCTGACCGCGTCGGCCGTACGGTACGCACCGCCCGGATCCCCGGTCAGTCCCTGGCCCTGACGGGCTCTGGCGGTGGGGTACGCGGAGCGGTCGTCGAAGGCGTCGTGGACCCCGACGGCCACGGCGTTGAGTACACCCCGGTTCGGGTCCTCCTCGTACGCGAGCCGGAAGATGATGCCGGCGGCCAGGAACGACACCGCCATGGGCAGGAAGAGGACCAGCTTGAAGGCAGTTGCCCAGCGCACCTTCTCGGTGAGTACGGCGAGCACCAGGCCGAGACCGGTCAGCAGTACCGGAGCGACGACAACCCAGATGGTGCTGTTGCGGATCGCCTTGAGCGTCGCGGGATCGCTGAATATCTCGGAGTAGTTGTCGCCGCCGACGAAGCGGTCACCGCTCGCGTCGAAGAGACTGCGACCGGCGGAGAACAGAACCGGGTAGACGACCAGGGCACCGAGCAGGAGCAGCGCGGGCAGGACGAACACCACGGCGATGTTCCGCCTTTGGCGCATGGCCCGCCGCCGCGGATTCGCGGCGGCGGTGGATGTGGTGAGTGCAGCCATGGTGCGAGGCCTCAGCTCTTGTAAGCCTTGGCGGCCGCGGCTTCGAGCTTGGCCGCGGTGGCCTTCGGGTCCGACGGGTCGCGCAGGAAGTCCTGGAGGAGCTTCCACTCGCCCGCGCCCTTGGTTCCGCCGAACGCGGCCGGGGCCTGGTCGGACATGTCGAAGCGCACCGAGTCACCGGCATCCACCAGCGACTTGGCCGTGGAGCGGGTGGTGTCATCGGCGTACGAGGCGAGGTCCACGTCCTTGTTGGGGGAGAGGAAGCCTCCGGCGCCGGCCCACACCGAAGCCGCTTCGGGGGTGGCCATGAACTCCAGCAGCCGCTGCGCCGCCTTTTTGTTCTTGCCGTCCTTGAGCACCACGGCCGCGTCGCCGCCGCTGACCACCGGCGCCTTGCCGCTGTCGACGCCGGGGAACGGGAAGAACTTGGCGTCCTCGCCGAGCTTCTTGCCGAAGTCGTCCTTGGCCATCCCGCCCACGAAGTCGCCCTCGTAGACCATGCCGGCCTTGGGCTCGGGACCGAAGACCTGCTCGATCGAGCCCGGGAAGTCGGTGCGCAGGGCGCCGGCCGAGCCTCCGGCCACCAGCTGCTTGTCCTTGAACACCTCACCCAGGGTGGTGAGCGCCTTGACCACGCTGGCGTCGGTCCAGGGCAGGGTGTGGGCGGCCAGCTGGTCGTACTTCTCCGGTCCTGCCTGGGAGAGGTAGATGTTCTCGAACCAGTCGGTGAGGGTCCAGCCGTCCTCGCCGGCGACGGAGAAGGCGGGGAGTCCGGAGTCGGCGAGCGTGCGGCCCGCCTTCAGCATGTCCGTGTAGCTCTTGGGCTCCGCCACTCCGGCCTGCTCGAACGCGCTCGGGCTGTACCAGACGGTCGACTTGTGAGCCGCCTTGAAGTAGAGGCCGTAGTAGGTCTTGTCGACGGTGCCGTAGCTCTTCCACACCGTGGCGAGGTTGGCGCCGGCGGTCTTCGCGGTCTTCTCCGACAGGGGCTCGAGCCAGCCCTCCTTGGCGAACTGCTGCAGTACGCCGACCTGAGGCACCATCGCCACGTCCGGTGCGTTGCCGCCCTCGATCTTGCTGCCGACGAAGGTGGAGACGTTGTCACCGGTGGGCACGAAGACCGTCTTGGCGCCGGTCTCCTTGGTGAAGGCGTCCAGCACCTTGCGGAAGTTCTTCTGCTCGCTGCCGGTCCAGACTCCGGCCACGGTCACGGTCTGGCCGCTGAGTTCCTGGCCGCTCGCCGGGCCGGGTGAGCCGCCGCAGGCCGTCGCGCTGAGGGCGAGGGCGAGCACCGTCGATGCGGCCGCCGTGGTCCGCCGGGTCGTGGTGAGTCGTCGCATGGTGACAGTCCTTCCGAGAGGGTGGGAATGCTTGGTGGTTCAGGGGGTGGGGCAGTCGCCCGTCCACCACGCGGCGGTCGCTCCGGGGAGCACGCCGTCGGGGCAGGGGCCGCTGGAGAGGAGCGGAGTGCCCGTGACCGGCGCGGGCACGGGCTCGGTGCCGAAGTTGACCGCGCAGATCAGCCCGTCGCCGCGGGTCATAGCCAGGACCTGCGGGGGCGTCTCCAGCCAGCGCAGGCTGCCCTCGCCCAACTGCGGCAGGCTGCGCCGCAGTTGGAGTCCATCGCGGTAGAGGTGCCAGAAGGAGCGGGTGTCGGCCAGCGCCCGGTCGGTGGCGTGTTCGGCGAACCAATCGGGCTGTGGCAGCCAGGGCCGCGCGCCGGCCGCGCCCTGGCTGAAGCCGAACGGTGAGGCGTGGCCCGACCAGGGCAGCGGCACCCGGCAGCCGTCCCGGATGCGCGCGCGGCTGCCGGTGCGATGGAAGATCGGGTCGGTGAGCACCTCGTCCGGCAGATCGAGGACTTCGGGGAGGCCGAGCTCCTCGCCCTGGTAGACGTACGCGGCGCCGGGCAGTGCCAGCATCAGCAGAGCGGCGGCGCGGGCGCGCGCCGCGCCGAGTCCGCTTGCCTCCACGCCGGGTTCGCCCGCGTATCGGGTGACCGTGCGTACCTGGTCGTGGTTGTTGAGCACCCAGGTGACAGTGGAGCCGGTCCCTGCGATGTCGCGTATCGCCTCTGTGATGGTCGCCCGGAAGGCATCGGCGTCCCAGGGAGCGCTGAGCAGGTCGAAGAAGAACGCCTGGTGCAGTTCGTCGGGCCGTACGTACTTGGCGTGCTCACGGGCGGTGGGTACGGAGACCTCGCCGACGAGCAGCCGCTCGTTGCCGTCCTTGGCCGCGTACTCCTCGCACACCGATCGCCAGCGCCGCCACACCTGGTGGACTTCCGGCTGGTTCCAGGCCAGCGGGTTCACCGAGTCACGGGCGCGCTCGTCGGCGGCGGGGTCGGCCGAGTCTGGCAGCTCCTGGTGCTTGAAGAGACCGGCGGCGACATCGATGCGGAAGCCGTCGACGCCCCGGTCCAGCCAGAAGCGGAGTACCTGCTCGAAGCTGTCGCCGACCTCGGGGTTGCGCCAGTTCAGGTCGGGCTGCTGCGAGGTGAACAGGTGCAGATACCACTGACCGGGGGTGCCGTCGGATTCGGTGATCCGGCTCCAGGCGGGGCCGCCGAACATCGCCCGCCAGTTGTTGGGGGGCTCAGCGCCGTCCGGGCCGCGGCCGTCGGCGAAGTGGAAGCGGGTGCGGGGGGCGCTGCCGGGGTCGGCGGCGAGCGCTTCGCGGAACCACGGGTGCTCGCTGGAGCAGTGGTTGGGGACGATGTCGAGCAGCAGCTTGAGTCCGAGCCGGCGGGCGTCGGCCATCAGCAGGTCGAACTCGGCCAGGTCGCCGTAGACAGGGTCGACGTCGCGGTAGTCGGCGACGTCGTAACCGTGGTCGTGCTGCGGCGACGGATAGAACGGGCTGAGCCAGATGCCGTCGACACCGAGCTTCCTGAGGTACGGAAGTCCGGCCCGTACGCCGGCCAGGTCGCCGATGCCGTCCCCGGTGCTGTCGAGGAAGCTACGGACGTACACCTGGTAGATAACCGCATCGCGCCACCAGGAGCCGGCCGTGCGGGAGGAATGGCCGAGGGCGGCCGGAAGAGCTGTGAGCATCTCGCGATGACCCGTTCTGAAGGATGCGAGAGCGCCCCAGAGCGGGTGCGCTGTTATGCATGCATGTTAAGTAGGGGTGACGGCAACGTGTCAACGATGCTGCGAGAATCAGCCCGGGTATGCCCGAGTATTTGGGGGTATGTCAGAGTCAGGCGCTAGATAACAAATAAGTAATGGCTGAAGGGGGACGGCTGGAAAGATTCAGCCCCTGCGGGAGATCGCGCCCAGCTCGCGGGACAGCCGTTCCACTGCCTGCTGCGGCGTCTGACGCAGCGCCATGACGTCCTGCACGACGGCCTGCACGGCGAGGCTCACCTGGTCATACCGAGGGCTCTTGGGCCGCGGCTCGGCCGCCAGCACGCTCTGCCGCAGCGTGGGCAGATACGGGTAGGCCCGGATCAGGGCGGGGTCCTCGTACAGCGCGGCGCGTACCGGTGGCAGTGAGCCCTCGGTGAGCACCTGGCGCTGCACGCGCTCGCTGGTGAGATAGGCGATCAGGTCGGCGGCCGACTCCGGATGCCGGGAGTGGCTGGAGACCGCGAGATTGGAACCGCCGAGCACACTCGTGCCCGGTCCGGACGGTCCGGGCAGCGGCACCGCACCGAATGCGCCGGCTACCTTCGATCCCGGCGAGTTGGCCATCGAGTACACGTAGGGCCAGTTCCGCAGAAAGAGCAGCCGGCCGTTCTGGAAGGCCTGCCGGGACTCCTCCTCCTTGTAGCCGCGGGCCTGCGGGGAGATCCAGCCGTCCCGCACTCCGCCCGCCAGGAACTCCAGTCCGGCCCGGGCCGGCGCCGAGTCCACCGTGACCCTGGCGCCGTCGTCCCGCAGGATCGAGCCGCCCGCCGAATGCACCGCCTCGGTGGCGTTGACCGTCAGTCCCTCGTACGGCAGGAACTGGCCGGCATAGCCGTCCATGCCGTACTTGGGGGCCAGCTCCCGTGCCTGCCGGGCCAGCTGTGCCCAGGTGCGCGGGGGCCGTTCGCCCGCCCGCTCCAGGATGTCCTTGCGGTAGTACAGCAGTCCGGCGTTGGTGACATAAGGGACGGCGTAGAGGCGGCCGTCGAAGGTGGCTGTGTCCACCACGGGAGCGAGGAAGCTGTCCAGCGGGAACCGGTCCCGCTGCAGAGGGGAGATCCATCCCGCGGCCGCGAATTCGGAGGTCCAGGCCACATCGATGTTCAGTACGTCGAACCGGTCGCTGCCGGACCGCAGCTCGCTGATCATCTGGGCCCGGGTCTCGTCCGCGGAGTCGGGCAGCTCGACGAGCGTGACCTGTTCTTTCGCGTGACTGCGGTTCCAGTTGTCCAGCAGCGGACCGAGATACTCGGTCAGGTCGCCCGCTGTCACCAGCGTCATGGGCCCGCGGCCCTTGGGAGCCGCAGCCCCGGGCTGGGTGGCGAAGCCCGCGTAACCCGCCAGAAGCACGGCGAGAACGAGGAGCCCCCTACCCGCGGCGTGCATCCACCGCATAGGTTCCTCCCAGTGCACCGATCCGGCCGCGCCGCCGTCCCATGTGGCCTATGTATACCTGTTAGGCATGGGCGATACTAGACGTCCAGGCGGAGAAGGCGGGTGGCGCGAACCACACCCCGTATCCGAGCCAACAGGAAACTACGGAGCGGGAGGGAGGGAGCGCGTGCGGCTGCCGCTCCTGGCACTTCTCACCCGTGGTCCGGCTCACGGCTACGAGCTCAAGCAGGACCTTGAGAAGCTCCTGGGCGCCGCGTACCCTCAGCCCAACGTCGGCCAGATCTATGTCACCCTCGGGCGGCTGGAGAAGGCCGGTCTGATCGCCGGCGAGGACGTCGAGCAGTCCGGCAGACCCAACAAGCGCACCTACCGGCTCACCGACGCCGGGCGCGAGGCCGTACTCGCCTGGTTCGACGAGACCGCGGACGAGCCACGGGTGAGGGACGAGTTCTTCATGAAGGTCGCCCTCGCACCACAATCCGGTCTCGCCGACCCGATCACCCTGATCAACAGACAGCGGCGGCAGTACCTGAACACCATGCGTGACCTGTCGAAGCTGGCCGCGGCCGAGGACCGGGACAACAGGGTCTCCCAGCTGCTGATCGAGGGCGCGATGCTGCATCTGCAAGCCGACCTCGACTGGCTGGAACGCTGTCAGGAGGAGCTGGAATGAGCGAGGACACCGCTCCTGCCGCGCTGGGCACTCCCGGCGCCGCGCCCGGTCAGGGGGGCAATGTGCCGATCGTGCGCGCCGAGGGTCTGACCAAGACCCATCACGGCGAAGGCACACCGGTGCACGCCGTTCGCGGAGTGGATCTGACCGTTCAGCCCGGGGAGTTCGTTGCTGTCACCGGCCCCTCCGGCGCCGGCAAGTCCACGCTGCTCCACCTCATCGGCGGGCTCGAGCGACCCGACAGCGGCCGTCTCTGGCTCGACGGCCGCCGGGTGGACGAGTATCGCGAGGCTCGCTGGGCGATGCTGCGCCGCCGGAGTATCGGCATCGTCTTCCAGTTCTTCAACCTGGTCTCCGACCTCACTGTCGCCGACAACATCGAACTGCCCGCGCTGCTCGCGGGCGCCTCACCCAGGGCAGCCCGGGACAGCCGGGCCGAATTGCTCGCCGAACTCGGGCTCGAAGGCAGGGAACGGTCCATGCCGGGCGAACTGTCCGGCGGCGAGCAGCAGCGCGTCGCCCTGGCCAGGGCCCTGGTGAACCATCCCGCGCTGCTGCTCGCCGACGAACCGGCGGGCAGCCTGGACAGCAAGGGCACCCGGGAAGTGCTCCGGCTGCTCTCCCGGTTCCACCAGCGCGGCCAGACGATCGTGCTGGTCACCCATGACGCACGGATGGCCAGCGCCGCCGACCGGGTCATCAGCTTCTTCGACGGGCGAATAGCCGACGACGCGACACTCGGCGCGGGGCGCCGCACCGCGGGCGGCGTCTCCGGCGTGCTCGAACTGAAGGAGTGAGCGTGCGGGCCACTCTGCGCTGGGCGCACGCCGATCTGCGGGCACACCGCGGACAGTCGGTGTTCGTCGTCCTGGCCAGCGCCGGCATCATCGCTTCGCTGCTCCTGGCCGTGGCCCTGTTCAGCTATGCCGCGAACCCCTGGCAGCGGATCTTCACCCAGTCCCAGGGCGCTCATGTCTGGCTCCACACCCGGGTCGCCGCGGACATGGGGGCGCTGTCCGCGCTGGACGGTGTGGCCGGTGTCTCGGGGCCGTACCGCACCGGTCAGGCCACCATTGAATCCCGTGGGGTGCGGGCGAGCGTGGCCCTGCGCGCGGCGGGCACCCAGCCGCCGGAGATCGCCCGGCCACTGGTGACCGAAGGGAGCTGGCTCGATACGCGGGCCGAGGGTGTCGTACTGGAGAGCTCCCTCGCGCGAGTGCTCTGGGCGGAACCGGGCGACACCCTGACCGTCGCGGGATCGGACGGCACCGCGCGCAACCTCCGGGTGGCCGGCGTCGCCGAGGCCGCGGAACCCCGCTACCGGCCGGGCGGCGAGCCCGGTATCGGATGGGTGCTGCCAGGCACGCTCGACCGCGTCGCACCGCGGAGCACAAGCCACAGCGTGGGACTGCGGCTGGACGATCCGGACGACACCGACTTCACCGTCCAGCAGGCCGTCACTCTGCTCGGCGCCGACCGTGTCGCCCAGGTGACCAAATGGCAGCAGGCGCGCGCCGAGGCCGGGGGCGACGAACGACTGCTCGGGCAGCTGTTCGCCGTGTTCGGTCTTGGCGCCCTGCTGGCCGCCGCGCTCGCGGCGTCGGGGGCGATCAGCGCCCGCATCCGCGGACAGCTGAGGGACATCTCGATCCTCAAGGCGATCGGGTTCACGCCCGGCCAGGTGGTACGCGGCTTCCTCGTCCAGCACCTCGCCTTCGCGCTGCTCGGGGTCACCCTGGGCACCGCGGCGATCGCGCTCATGGGTGCCCGGATACCCGGCCGGATCGGGGAGGCGGCCGGGGTGTGGCAGGACCTGCCCGGGCACACCGCCCTGATGATCGGCGTTCCGAGCGGCGCGGTGCTGCTGATCGCGACCGCCACCTCACTCGCTGCCTGGCGAGCCGGCCGGGTCCCGCCGGTGCCGGTCGCCCGGGCAGCACTTCCCTCGGCCGCACCGATGACCGGGCTTGGCCGCCGGGCGCTCGGTATGCGGGTGCCGCCCGCGCTGGTCCTCGGGTGGCGGGCGGCGTTCCCCCGAAGGCCGCGCACCCTGATCACCGTGGCCCGGCTCGCCCTGCCGCTCCTCCTGATCACCGTTGCGCTCGTCGCCTGGTCCACGCTGGACATGTTCCGCAGCCGCCCCGCGGACATGGGAGTGCCCGCAGCGCTGACCGTACGGGCCGAGCAGCCCGGCAGCCTCACCGGCCAGCAGCTCCAGCGCGCCCTGACCGCGCCCCCGGACGTCGCCGCTGTCCATCCGGGCGTGGAGGTCGCGGCGCTGGTGCCCGGTCAGACCGGCACCATCACACTGCGAGGGCTCGGCACCGCCCGCGACCCCTATCCGTTCACCGTTGTCGAGGGGCGCCCCGCCGACGGCCCGGACGAGGCGGTCGCCGGTCAAGGGCTGCTCGATCTGCTGAACGTACGGGTTGGTGACTGGGTCAGGATGACGGTTGAGGGACGGCCGCAGATCCTGCACATCGTCGGACGCAGCATCGAACCGGAAGCCGGCGGGCGGGTCATCTCGACGACGGTCGACACGCTCGAGGAACGCGATCCGGCGCTGCGTCCGGACTTCTACCATCTCGTCCTGCGGCCCGGCGCGGAGCCCCGCGTGGTGAGCAGCGCTCTCGCCGAGGCGGCGGGAGGCGCTCTGGAGATCCGCGAGACTCCCAACCCGGCGGACCGGCTGGAACCGGCGCGAGGGGTGATCGCGGCCCTTGTCGGCGTGCTGGCCCTGATCGGGCTCACCGAGCTGATGACCGTCATCGGCACCGGCGTCCGCGACCGCGGCCGTGATCTGCTCGCGCTCAAGGCGATCGGGCTGACACCGCGTCAGATCAGCTCGGCGATCGTGGCGGCCGCCGGCTTCACCGCACTGCTGGCCGCCGGGATCGGCACGGGGCTGGGGGTGCTGTCGGGCAGTTGGCTGGTGGACGTTCAAGGCCGCTCCAGCGGTATGGGCGCCGGCATCGCTCATGTCCCGCATGCGATGTTGCTGGCTTCGGTCGTGGCGGGCGCCGTGCTGGGCGCTGTCGCGGCCGCGGCCCTGCCGGCGACCCGGACAGCGCGCAGGCGACTCGCGGATTCATTGACCGAGACACTCTGACGGCAGCCGACTGCCGCCCGCCGACCGGGAATTGAGGGTCCGGCTCCAGATCCGGATCGCCCGGTCGTGTGCAGGCCCGTCGGCTCCTGGAGACGATGATCACCCGGCCGACGGCTCGGCGCTCTGCGCGCCCCCGGCGTCGATGACTTGCGGATACCGCTGTGCCGCAGGATTGCCACCCCCGGCGGGTACCGCCGACTACTTCGTTAGGCATCGTAACTCTCGAGATCGATTGTCGCATTCGAGATGTGGGGTACGGTCTGTGACGACGATTCGATGTGCTGGAGGACGCCATGGCCGCAGAGATCCGGAGCCCGCGGGCCCGCTACCGCGAACAGACCCGCGCAGAGATCAAGGAGATCGCGCTGCGGCACATGGCCGAGGGTGGCGCGCAGGGGGTGGCACTCACCCGCATTGCCAAGGAGGTGGGGCTGTCCGGCCCGGCGCTGTACCGGTATTTCTCCAGCCGTGACGACTTGCTCAACGACCTTGTCCGGGACGCCTACGACGACGTCGCCGCAGCGGTCGGCCGGGTCGGCGCCGACGCGCAGGCCGGCCCGAGACTCGCACTGCGCGCGCTCGGTGGCGCCTATCTCGACTGGGCAGTGGCACAGCCGCACCGCTACCTGCTCATCCAGGGCAGTCCGGTGCCCGGTTACGCGGCCCCGCCGGACACCGCGCAGCGGGCGAGGGCAGTCATGGGGCCGTTCGTGAAGGTGTTCGCCCAGGGCGAGGCCACCGGGGCGGTGCGGCCGGTGGTCGCCGAGATGGAGGGGTGGGTACGAAAGGACCCTGCGGTCGCCGACTGGCTGCACGCGTACACGGGCCTGGCCGCGGACGACGCACACGCCGGGACCGCGCTCGCCGGGACGGTGCTTGCCTGGTCGCAACTGCACGGCACCGCCAGCCTGGAGGTCTCCGGCCAGTACTCGGGTATGGGACACCAGGCCGGGACACTGCTCAATGCCCAACTCGACATGCTCGCGGAGGCCTTCGGGCTGCGCTGAGGAGCGAGCGGCCGCGGTAGCAGGGGATTCTCGGCACGACGCCAGGATTCGACTACCGTTGAAGAGTCTCGTCCCGCCCTCACGCGTTGTCCTGAGCCGCGGTCGACGCCCGCATCACCTTCGATTTCTCAGAGAAGTCCGGATTCTGAGGGGGGAAGGAAGAAGGTGGGGTCAATGGAGCTGCCCCTCGTCGTGGGCGTGGACGGATCCGAGTCCAGCCTGCGGGCCGTGGACTGGGCGGCGGACGAGGCTGCTCTGCACGGGGTGCCGCTTCGGCTGGTGAACGCGTCGATGTGGGAGCGCTACGAAGGGGTCGTACCCGACAAAAGCCCGGACCGCCCCTCGGAACAGGTGATGGCCGAGAACATCGTCGGCTCGGCCGCTGAGCGCGCCCGCCGCCGCGACCCGGACCTGAAGATCTTGACAGACGTCCTGCCCGACGACACGGTGACCGCCCTGCTGCGGGAGGGCCGCAACGCCTCCGCCCTGGTCACCGGCTCACGTGGCCGCAGCGGACTCGCCGAGATGCTGCTCGGCTCGGTCAGCCTGGCGGTCGCCGCCCGTGCCGACTGCCCGGTGATCGTCATCCGCGGCGGGCACGACACCCGCAGCGGTGTCCACCGGCGGATCGTCCTCGGCGTCGACAAACCCCCGCAGGGCTTGGCCGCCGTTCGCTTCGCGTTCCAGGAGGCACGGGCGCGCCGGGCCGCCCTGCACGCCGTCCGGGCCTGGCGCTGTCCCGCGCACGAGACGGCCGAGCATCCCCTGCTCGCCCAGGACGCTGCCCATTACCACGAGAGCGAAGCGGCACAGACGCTCGAAGAGGCGCTACGCGAAGCCGCCGCGGACCACCCCGACGTCGAGCTGCACCGGGCGACGGCCGAAGGCCCCGCCCGCAAGGTGCTCATGAACGCCTCGGCAGCGGCCGATCTGCTGATCGTCGGCGCCCAGCGGCGGCACGAGCACTTCGGGCTCCAGCTCGGCCGGGTGGCCCACGCGATGCTGCACCACTCCGTCTGCCCCGTGGCCGTCGTACCGCAGCGGACGTGATTGCCCGTGAGCGCCCTGGCAGGCTCAGCCGGTCAGACCGGCCGCGTGGTCGGGGACGTACGTCTGCAGGTCACGCGGCGGGCGCACATAGCCCGTGGGCGGCGGCCGGGGCGGCAGTTCGAGCGCCGGCGGGGGCACATCGTGGTAGGGGACCGACGCGAGCAGATGGGCGATCATGTTGATGCGTGCCCTGCGCTTGTTGTCGCTCTCCACCACGAACCACGGCGCCTGCGCGATGTCCGTGTGCACCAGCATCTCGTCCTTGGCCCGGGAGTACGCCTCCCAGTGAGTGATGGACTCCAGGTCCATCGGCGAGAGCTTCCACCGCCGCGTCGGGTCCTCGAGGCGACGCCGGAACCGCTGCTCCTGTACGGCGTCGCTCACCGAGAACCAGTACTTGCGCAGCAGGACCCCGTCCTCGACGAGCATCCGCTCGAAGATCGGGCACTGGTAGAGGAACCGCTGGTGCTCCTCCTTCGTGCAGAAGCCCATCACCCGTTCGACGCCCGCACGATTGTACCAACTTCGGTCAAACAGGGCGATTTCGCCAGCAGCGGGCAGGTGCGCAATGTAACGCTGGAAATACCACTGCGTGCGCTCGCGCTCGGTGGGCGTGGGCAGAGCCACGATCCGTGCGACCCGGGGGTTGAGATGCTCCGCGACCCGCTTGATGGTGCCGCCCTTACCCGCCGCGTCCCGCCCCTCGAACACCACCACGAGCCGCGCGCCTTCCGCGCGCACCCATTCCTGGAGCTTCACGAGCTCCGCCTGCAGCCGCAGCAGCTCCCGCTCGTACAGCGCACGCGGCAGCGCGTCGGGCCGTGCCTTCTTGCCGGCCATACCGCCTCCCACGCTTTTTGACGTTACGGAGTCACTCATGCCCAAGGCCAAGCACCAGGACAGCACCGTACTGACCGACGAGGAGCTGCGCATCCTGGACGCCTATTGGCGTGCCGCGAACTATCTGTCCGCCGGGCAGATCTATCTGATGGCCAACCCGCTGCTGAGGGAGCCGCTGGAACCCGGGCACATCAAGCCGCGGCTGCTCGGCCACTGGGGCACGTCCCCAGGACTCAACCTCGTCCACACCCATCTCAACCGCGTCATCAAGGCCCGCGACCTGTCGGCCCTGTGCATCTGGGGCCCTGGACACGGCGGTCCGGCGGTCCTGGCCAACTCCTGGCTGGAAGGCAGCTACAGCGAGATCTATCCGGACGTCAGCCGGGACGCGGCCGGGATGGACCGGCTGTTCCGGCAGTTCTCCTTCCCCGGCGGGGTGCCCAGCCATGTCGCCCCGGAAACCCCTGGCTCCATCCATGAGGGCGGTGAACTCGGCTACGCCCTGGCGCATGCGTACGGCGCCGCGCTCGACAACCCGGATCTGCTCGTCGCGTGCGTGATCGGCGACGGCGAGGCCGAGACAGGTCCGCTCGCCGCCTCCTGGCACTCCAACAAGTTCCTCGATCCCGTCCACGACGGGGCGGTGCTGCCCATCCTCCACCTCAACGGGTACAAGATCGCCAACCCGACGATCCTGTCCCGCCTTCCCGAGCCCGAACTCGACGACCTGCTGAGGGGATACGGACACGATCCGATGCACGTCGCCGGCGACGACCCCCTCCAGGTCCACCGGGCCATGGCCGCCACGCTCGACCGCGCCCTGGAGCACATCGCCGTCCTGCAGCGCACGGCACGCGAGGAGGGCGTCACCACGCGGCCGCGCTGGCCCGTCATCGTCCTGCGCACGCCCAAGGGCTGGACCGGACCGGCCGAGGTCGACGGGGTGCCGGTCGAGGGCACCTGGCGCTCGCACCAGGTCCCGCTGCCCGGCGTACGGGAAAACCCCGAGCACCTGCGGCAGTTGGAGGCATGGCTGCGCTCCTACCGGCCGGACGAGCTCTTCGACACGCAGGGCCGTCCCACCGCCGACGTCCTCGCCTGCGTCCCCGGGGGCTCCCGGCGCCTCGGCACAAACCGGCACGCCAACGGCGGCCTTCTCGCACGCGACCTGCCGATGCCCGATCTCGACCGCTTCGCCGTGCCCGTCGACAAGCCGGGCTCGACCCTGCACGAGCCCACCCGGGTCCTCGGCGTCCTGATCGAACAGCTCATGGAGGCCACCTCCGAGCGCCGCGACTTCCGGCTCGTCGGGCCCGACGAGACCGAATCCAACCGGCTCGGAGCCGTCTTGGGCGCCACCGGCAAGGCCTGGCAGGCGCAGACGTACGTGACCGACGAGCATCTCTCCCGGCACGGCCGGGTCATGGAGATTCTCTCCGAACACCTGTGCCAGGGCTGGCTGGAGGGCTATCTCCTCACCGGCAGGCACGGACTGCTCTCCTGCTACGAGGCCTTCGTCCACATCGTCGACTCGATGGTCAACCAGCACATCAAGTGGCTGAAGACGTCCCGGGAACTGACCTGGCGGGCCCCGATCCCCTCCCTCAACTACCTGCTGACCTCGCATGTCTGGCGACAGGACCACAACGGCTTCTCGCACCAGGATCCCGGCTTCGTCGACCACGTACTCAACAAGAGCCCCGAGGTCGTACGCGTATACCTGCCGCCGGACGCCAACACCCTGCTGTCCGTGGCCGACCACGTGCTGCGCACCCGCGACTACGTCAATGTGATCGTCGCCGGCAAACAGCCCTGCTTCGACTGGCTGTCGATGGACCAGGCCCGCGTCCACTGCGCCCGCGGCGCCGGCGTGTGGGAGTGGGCCGGTACGGCGCACGGCGAGCGCGAACCGGACGTCGTGCTCGCCTGCGCGGGCGACGTCCCCACCCAGGAGACGCTGGCCGCCGCCCTGCTGCTGCGCCGGCACCTGCCCGCCCTCGCCGTGCGGGTCGTCAATGTCGTCGACATGACCCGGCTGATGCCGCACGACGCACACCCCCACGGCATGCCGGACTTCGAGTACGACGGACTGTTCACCCGCGACAAGCCGGTGATCTTCGCGTACCACGGCTACCCCTGGCTCATCCACCGGCTCGCCTACCGCCGCACCGGCCACGCCAATCTCCATGTCCGCGGTTACCGGGAGATGGGTACCACCACGACCCCCTTCGACATGGTCGTACGCAACGACCTGGACCGCTTCCGGCTGGTCATGGACGTCATCGACCGCGTCCCCGGCCTTGGGGTGCGCGCGGCCGCCGTACGCCAGCACATGGCCGACGCCCGCACCCGCCACCACGCCTGGATCCGCGCACACGGCACCGACCTGCCCGAGGTCGCCGAATGGACCTGGACCGGATGAAATCCGTCTCGTGTCGGGGAAAGGAGAGCCGCAACATGACCGTACGGATGGGCAGCAACGGCGTCGGCCGCATCGGCCGCCCCCGTTCGCGCCGGGCACGGGAAGGCGTGGCCGACGGCTCGTGAAACCGGCGCAGAACGGCACGGGCGTGCCCCGGGCACTACGGGGCACCGCGGCCGTGGTCCTCGACACCGACGGAGTGATCACCGACTCCGCGCGGCTGCACGCCGCCGCCTGGAAGACGGCCTTCGACGCCTTCCTGCGCGAACACCCTCCCGCCGATCCCGCCCAGCGGCGACCCTTCGACGTGGTGGAGGACTATCTGCGCCACGTCGACGGCAAGTCGCGCCTCGACGGGGCCGCGGCCTTCCTGGCTTCCCGAGGGCTGAGGCCGACGGACGCGGACGTGCGGGACGTCGCCGCGAACAAGGAGCGGCTGTTCACCGCGCGGCTGCGCGAGCACGGCGTCGATGCCTTCCCCGGCACCGTTCGGCTGCTGCACACCCTGCGCTCCGCCGGTGTACCCCTGGCAGCGGCCTCCGCCTCCCGGCACGCCCGCGAACTCCTTGAGCGCGCGGGAGTGCTGAACCTCTTCGACGCCGTGGTGGACGGCGCGGAGGCGGCCCGCCTGCGGCTGCCCGGCAAACCCGACCCCGCGCTGTTCCTGGAGGCGGCCCGCCGGCTCGGCATCCCCGCCTCCCGCGCCGCCGTCGTCGAGGACGCCCTCGCCGGAGTGGAGGCCGCCTCGCGCGGCGGCTTCGGCCTGGTCATCGGCGTGGACCGGGCCCGTACTCCCGCAACCCGTGCTGAACTGCTGAAGCACGGCGCGGACATCGTAGTTCGTGACCTCGCGGAACTTCTCGCCCCGGAGGACTGACGATGCGCGACTGGATCTGGGAGTACGAAGACTACGACCCGGAACAGGAGCGGCTGCGCGAGTCCCTGTGCACCCTCGGCAACGGCTACTTCGCGACTCGCGGCGCGGCCCCCGAGTGCGCGGCCGGCCCCGTCCACTATCCGGGTACGTACGCGGCGGGCTGCTACAACCGGCTGATCTCGCAGGTGGCGGGACGGCAGGTCGAGAACGAGGACATGGTCAACCTCCCCAACTGGCTGCCGCTGCGCTTTCGTACGGACGCCGGGAGCTGGCTCTCCCCGGACACCCACAAGGTCCTGGACCACCACCAGAGGCTGGACCTGCGCGCCGGCACACTGGAGCGCACCCTGCGCTACGAGGACCCGAGCGGTCGGGGCCTGGCGGTGAGGCAGCTTCGCCTGGTGCACATGGCCTACCCTCATCTGGCCCTGCTGCGCACCGAGTTCACCGCCGACGGCTGGTCCGGGGAGATCGAGGTCGAGTCGGCGCTCGACGGAGCGGTCACCAATTCCGGCGTCGAGCGCTACCGGCAGCTGGCCGGCCGTCACCTCACCCACGTCCACACCGGGACGTCGGCCCCGGACACCATGTGGCTGCGCTGCCGCACCAGTACCTCCGACATCGAGATCGGCCTGGCGGCCCGCACCGTGGCCGACGTGGCAGGCATGGGCGACCTGGCCGGCATCCCGGCCCCGGCCGAGGCGACCACTCGCCATCACAAGCGGCGGGTCGCCCAGCTCCTGCGCCTTACCCTGACCCCGGGCCGGACCGTCACCGTCGACAAGACGATCGCCCTGCACACCTCCCGCGACCCGGCCATCAGCGAGCCACTGCACGCCGCGGTCGACCGGCTGAACCGCGCCCCGGACTTCGACGCCCTGCTGGCCTCGCACCGCACGGCCTGGCGCCAGCTGTGGCGTACCGCCGAACTCGACGTCCCGAACAGCGCGGGCCCGATCCTGCGACTCCACCTCTTCCACGTCCTGCAGACGCTCTCCCCGCACACCGCCGAACTCGACGTCGGCGTCCCGGCCCGCGGCCTGCACGGCGAGGCATACCGAGGCCATGTCTTCTGGGACGAACTTTTCGTCCTGCCCCATCTGAACCTGCACTTCCCTGAGGTCTCGCGGGCCCTGCTCAGCTACCGCCACCGGCGCCTGGAGAGGGCCTGCTTCGCCGCTCGCGACGCCGGCCGGGCGGGGGCCATGTACCCCTGGCAGAGCGGCAGCGACGGCCGCGAGGAGACCCAGCAACTGCATCTCAACCCGCTGTCGGGGCGCTGGCTGCCCGATCACTCCCGGCTTCAGCTCCACGTCGGCTCGGCGATCGCGTACAACGTGTGGCAGTACTGCGAGGCGAGCGGCGACCTGGAGTTCCTGCACACCAAGGGCGCCGAAATGCTGCTGCAGATCGCCCGGTTCTGGGCCGACGCGGCGGCGTACGACCAGACGCTCGGCCGCTACCGGATCCGCGGGGTCCTGGGCCCCGACGAGTACCACGACGCCTACCCCGGAGCGAAGGAACCCGGCCTCGACGACAACGCGTACACCAACGTCACCGCTGCCTGGGTGCTCGCCCGCGCCCTCGACGTACTGCGCAGTCTCCCGGAGCCACGCCGCCGGGATCTCGTCGAACGCACCGGACTCGCCGACGGCGAACTCGACGAGTGGGAGGAGGTCTCCCGCAAGCTGCATGTCCCCTTCCACGCCGGGATGATCAGCCAGTTCGAGGGCTACGGCGAACTCAGAGAACTCGACTGGGACATCTACCGGGACCGCTACGGCGACATCCGGCGACTCGACCGGATCCTGGAGGCCGAAGGGGACACGGTCAACAACTACCAGGCGTCCAAGCAGGCCGACGTGCTGATGCTCGGCTATCTCTTCTCACCGGCCGAACTCCGTGGCCTCTTCCGCCGGCTGGGATACGAGCTGAACGACTCCGTCTGGCACCGCACCGTGGACCACTATCTGCGCCGTACCAGCCACGGCTCGACGCTCAGCAGCCTCGTGCACGGCTGGGTGCTGGCGAGGGTGCGGCGCGCGGAGGCCTGGGCGTTCTGCCAGGAGGCGCTGGCCGGGGACATCGCCGATCTGCAGGGCGGCACGACGGGGGAGGGCATTCACCTCGGCGCGATGGCCGGCACCCTCGATCTCGTACAGCGGGGACTGACCGGCCTGGAGACGCGGGGCGGCGCGCTGTGGCTCGATCCCGTGCCGCTGCCGGAGCTGTCGGAGTACGGCTTCGCGATCCGCTACCAGGGGCACTGGGGCGTACGGCTCCGGCTGAGCGCGGGACAACTGGAGATCACCGTGCCCGACTCCGACCGGTCACCGATCGACATCGCCCTGCCGGACCGCACGGTCTCCGTGGCGCCCGGCGAATCGTGCACCCTCCTCACCCTGTCCCAGGAAGAGCCCATGGGTCACGACGGGACAACAATCGAGTATCAGGCGTGAGGCGACTCGGACTCGTGCCGCACAGCCGGTGCGACCCGCGGCCCTACGCCCCCACTGTCCAGCTGTACGGCGGACCGAGCGGCGCTTCCGCCCCGGCGCCCACCCTCTCCATGTCGCGGTCGGCCACCCGCATCAAATGACCAGCGAGGTCTTTGAGCGCGCGGCTCGCCGCGAGCTCGTCACCGATCTCGGGTACGTCCGCGTCCTCCGCGCTGCACCGTGCGGTCCCCTGCCCGGTGAGCGTCGAGGAGCCGGTGTCCAGCACCGCTCGCGCCTGTGTCGTTCCGTCCTCCTCGGACAGGTACAGCCCGACCTTCCATTCCAGGGTCCGTTTCATGGCCTACCTCCTCGCGCACCACGCGTCCGCAGTCGGGGCACCGCCGTGTGGTCCTGTCTCCAGGGTCCTCCCACCCGCGTCCGGCCGCGAGGCCCGGGGCCCGTTCGCCGTCGTTGCGGTCACCGGTGTGTGCTGACGTCTTCGCTCTTGCGTGTCGCGGTGGGTTCTCCGCGCCGGACGGAGCCGGGGGCGCGGGCGGCCGGGTGGTCGGCGCGGGCGGAGGAGCTGAGTTGCCAGGGGACGCTAGTGACCATGACGCCCGGGGTGAACAGCAGGCGGCTCTTGAGCCACAGCGCGGACTGGTTGTGCAGCAGGTTTTCCCACCAATGGCCGACGACGTACTCGGGGATGAAGACCGCGACCACATCCCGCGGGCTGTCGCGGCTGACGGAGCGGACGTACTCCATGACGGAGCGGGTGATCTCGCGGTAGGGGGAGTCGAGGACCTTCAGCGGTACGTCGATGCCGTACTCCTCCCACTGACGTTTGAGCGCGACGGATGCGTCGCGGTCGACCGCGACAGTGAGGGCTTCCAGGTGGTCGGGCCGGAATGCGCGGGCGTAGGCCAGTGCCCGCAGGGTCGGCTTGTGGATGGTGGAGACCAGAACGATGGCCAGGACGCGGGAGGGCGGCACCAACTCGCTGCGCGGGTCGGTGACCGCGAGTTCGGCCGCGACGGCGTCGTAGTGACGGCGGATGCCCCGCATCATGACCCACAGCAGGACCGCGGCGAGCACCGCCAGCCAGGCGCCCTGGGTGAACTTGGTGGCCAGCACGATTACCAGGACGAATCCCGTGATCACCGCGCCCACACCGTTCACGACACGCGTCATGCGGTGGCGACGGCGCAGGCCCGGGTCGGTCTCGGTGCGCAGCTCGCGGTTCCAGTGCCGCACCATGCCCGTCTGGGAGAGCGTGAAGGAGGTGAACACGCCCAGAATGTAGAGGTGGATGAGGCTGGTGACATTGGCCTTGTACGCCCACAGCAGCAGGCCGGCCACGACGGCGAGGGCCAGGATGCCGTTGGAGAAGGCGAGCCGGTCGCCGCGGTTGTGCAACTGGCGCGGCAGGTATCGGTGCTGCGCGAGGATCGAGGCGAGCAGGGGGAAGCCGTTGAAGGCGGTGTTCGCGGCGAGGATCAGCACCAGGGCGGTGGCGGCCTGGATGAAATAGAAGCCGACGCTGTTGTCTCCGCCGAAGACGGAGGAGGCGAGCTGGGCGATGACGGTGCGCTGGGTGTACGAGGTGCAGTCGCCCGGCAGTCCGGTCAGCCGGCAGGGGTCTTGGACGATGTGCACCTTGGCGACGATCGCGAGCGTGGTGACGCCGACGAACATCGTGATGGCGATGATGCCCATCGCGGCCAGGGTGGCCGCGGCGTTCTTGGACTTGGGCTTGCGGAACGCCGGCACTCCGTTGGAGATGGCCTCCACGCCGGTCAGTGCCGTACAGCCACTGGAGAACGCGCGCAGGACGACCATCACCAGGGCCAGTCCTGCCAGGTTCGCCTCCCCGGGTTCCGGCACGATGCCGTACTTGGCGCTCTCGGCCGACGGCGCGTCACCGAGCAGGTAGCGGAACAGGCCCGTGCCGACCATGATCAGTACGCCGCCGATGAACAGGTACGTCGGGGCCGCGAACGCCTGGCCGGATTCGCGTACGCCGCGCAGGTTCATCGCGGTCAGGAGGGCGACGAAGATGAGGGCCAGCGGCACCCGTTGATCGACCAGGGCGGGCACCGCCGAGATGATGTTGTCCACGCCGGAGGCGACCGAGACGGCCACGGTCATCACGTAGTCGACCAGCAGCGAGGCGGCGACCACGAGACCGGCGGACGGCCCCAGGTTCGTCGAGGCCACTTCATAGGAGCCGCCGCCGCTCGGATACGCGTGCACCACCTGGCGGTACGAGAGCACCACCACCGTCATCAGCGCCACGACCGCGCCCGCGATCCACGGCGTGAAGTGCAGGTAGGCCAGGCCGCCCAGGGTGAGCACCAGCAGGATCTCCTGCGTGGCGTAGGCGACGGAGGACAGCGGGTCGGAGGCGAAGATCGGCAGGGCGAGACGTTTGGGCAGGAGCGTCTCGCCCAGCTCCTCGCTGCGCCTGGCCCGGCCGATGACCAGCCGCTTGAGTAGCCCCGTCAGGTTGAACACGGCGCGAGCGTAAGCGGCACCACCCGCTCTGCAGCACGCTGCGACGGGGGGAGCGGCATCAAGAACTCGTTAGATCCCCTGCTGCTGCGTGCATATGGCGCAATTACCCGCGCGGCAGCCGACCGGAGCCGTGGCTTTGATCCCGTCACGGCCCGGACGCGCCGGCAATCGCCGGCCGCGACAGGGAAGCCCCGCGCCGAAACGCAGAACAGGCCTTCGCGCCGCTGCCACGCGTTGCACCAGCATGAACAGCAAGCCCTCTGGCAGCGTCACGGCGCAACGGGCTGTCCTGGGGCATGATGATCTGCGAACACGACTGAGGCGCCGCGGCAAGGGTGGTGACGATGACCCCGCACGGCGAGACTCCGCAACGGGCAGCGCTGGGCACATGGCCGACCCCGCTCGAGCCCATGCCACGGCTGGCCCGTGCGCTCGGGCTGGGCACGGACGACCTGTGGGTCAAGCGCGACGACCTCACCTCCCTGGGCGGCGGTGGGAACAAGGTACGCAAGCTCGAGTGGACCTGCGGCGCGGCGCTGGCCGGTGGCGCCACCGTCCTGGTGACCACGGGTGCGCCACAGAGCAACCACGCGCGTTTGACCGCCGCCGCGGGGGCCCGGCTGGGCCTGGACGTCGTACTCGTGCTCGCCGGCGGCCCCGGAGCCTCGGCCTCCGGGAACCTGGCGCTCGACGGTCTCTTCGGCGCCACGGTCGTATGGGCCGGTGTCGCCGACGACGAGGCGCTCGCCTCAACCGCTGAGGAGGTGGCTGAAGAGCTGCGGCGGCGGGGCGCTGTGCCGGCGCTGATCCCTTTCGGCGGTTCCAGCGTCATCGGCGCGCGCGGCTACGCCGAGTGCGGGCGCGAACTCCACACGCAGGCCCCGGATTTGGCGACCGTAGTCGTCGCGGTCGGCTCAGGTGGCACCATGGCCGGCCTCGTCGACCAGCTGGGCGCCGAGCGCGTGCTCGGCGTCCATTGCGGCGCCGTCGGCGATCCGGCCGGGACCGTGTCCGCGCTGGCCTCCGGCCTGTCCGGCACCCATTGCGCGCCGAAGACGCTGAGACTGCGTCTCGATCAGGTGGGCGACGGCTATGGCGTACTGACCGAGCGGGCGATGGCGGCGCTGACCCTGACCGCCCGCACCGAGGGCATCGTGCTCGACCCGATCTACACCGGCCGCGCGATGGCCGGCCTGATCGCAGCGATCCAGGAGGGCGACGTCGTCGCGGGGCAGCGCACGCTCTTCCTGCACTCGGGTGGCCTGCCCGGCCTCTTCGGCCATCCGGCGACGCTCGCGAAAGCAGAGGCCGCGCTGACCGTCGAAGACCGTCCCGATCCGCGTTGAGGGGCGGTTGCGGCGAGGTGCCGCGCCCGGCACGCTCGATCGCGCCCTCCACGCTGACGGGACGGTCGTCGACCGGCGCCAGGAAGCGGGTGAGCGTCCGTACGACGAGTGCCTCGCCGAGCTGGGCGCGCATTGCGTCACTGAGTTTGAAAACCAGACTTACGATCGCCGCATTACCCCGGCAGGTTGGCGGAGTGAACTGGGTGGATCCTGGAGTCAGGACCGCGTCGTGGTGGCGCACTCGGGCCCGGACGCGGGCGAGGAGGTGTGCGATGACTCGGACGCTGGAGTGGAGCGTCCGCCTCCACCTGTCGGAGGAGGACGGCACGACCAAGGCCCGCGCGGTACTGGACACCGGTACCGCTACCCTCACCGGCCACGGGGTCGCTCGCTGCAACCCCCAGGACGTCGACATCCCCACCATCGGCGACGAGCTTGCGGCCAGCCGCGCGATGAGGGACGTCGCGAGACAGCTGATGAGGGCGGCCGACACTGAGCTCGAGGCCGTGGGCGCCGGATCGACGAGCGGGCGCGCCGCACCGCCGTACAGCTGGTCGGACATGGCGACATAGGAGCTGCGCGCGGCCCCGCAGGTGGCCGGGCGACCGGGGGCGGCACGCGATGCCGAGGACGTCGGGCACCCGACCGGCCCGGCGTCGCGGGGCGCCCGGGGGAGGGGGCCGTACCCGAGGGCGTTCACCATCGTTACGGGACCCATCGCCGAGGGCCCATCGCCGATCCGGGGTTACGGAAGACCCGCTGCCGCGTCGTTCGCGGTGCGGAGTCGGGGTCGGGGCGCCTAGGCTCGGCTGTGTGCTGCGCATCGTTGACGAACTGGCAGGCCGTGGGCCCCTGCGGATCTGCGCCCATGTGCCGCCGCCCGGCGGGCCGGGCGACCTGACCGGTCTGCGCGTGCTGCTGGTCGCCGATGTGCTGGCGCGCGTCGTCGAGCTGCGCGGCAGACACGTCCTGCTGGGGCGGACGGGTCCGGGGGTCCCGTCGGCCGCGGCCGTCGGCATCCGGCCGTCCGACGCCGACGGAACCCCGGACCACATCGCCGACATGCTCGGCGGACCACCCGGCGTACACCTCACCAACCGCGCCTACGAGGGCGGGGGCGGCGCCTCCCTCCAGGTGGCGGAGGCACATACCTCCGTGTCCCCGGCGGGACTTGAGGAGCGCGATCCGCTCGCCGTACGCCTGCTCCTGCTCTCCCACGCCCACCATGAGCCGACCGCGCTCCGTGCCGAAGCCCTCGACGAGGCCCGCCTTACGCTGGCTCGATGGCGGCGTGCCGTAGCCGACTGGGCGGAGCAGCCGTCGATGCCGATGCCCATGGACCTCCTGCGCCCGGTCCGTGCCGGGCTGGAGGACGGACTCGGCACCCCCGCCGTACTCGACCTGCTGCGGGATCTGGAGACGGACACGGACGTGCCGGCCGGAGCGAAGTTCGAGACCTTCGCCCACCTGGACCGCGTCCTCGGCCTGGAACTCGCACGCGAGACCGGCCGGCCGCACCCCGCCGGAGCGCCGGCGTGAGCCCCCTGCGGCGGCTTGTCGTGCTGCGGCACGCCAAGGCCGCACGGCCCGAGGACGTTCCCGACCATGAGCGCCCCCTCGCCCCGCGCGGGCTGCGAGACGCTCCCGCCGCCGGCCGCTGGCTGGCACAAGCCGATTGCCTGCCCGACCTTGTCCTGTGCTCCCCCGCCCGCCGTGCCCGCCAGACCTGGGAGCTTGCCGCCGCGCAGATGGGCAGCGCCCCGCCGGTGCGATACGACCCGCGCCTCTACGGGGCGGACGCCGAGGACATCCTCGAAGTCGCACGCGTAGTGCCCGCCGATGTCGGGACGGTGCTGCTGGTCGGACACAACCCCGGCCTTCAGGACCTGATCCTGCTGCTCGCCGGGGAGGCACTCGGCGGCACTCTGCAGCGCGCACAGACCAAGTTCCCCACCTCCGCCGTCGCCGTGCTGACCTGGCGTGGCACATGGTCCGCGCTCGCACCGGGCGTCGCGCTGCTCACCGACCTGGCCGTTCCCCGCGGCGAGGGGTGAGCCCGGCGGGGCAGTGACTGCGGCGCGGTGAGCGCAGTGGTGCGCGTGTCGAACGCATGGCCGGGGCCGGGGACAGTCCATGGTGGTCCCGGAGACCAAACCTTCGCCGGGACCGCCCAGGACCAAGGATCAGTGGATGAACAGCGCAGACTTGCTGGCAGACGCGTTCGAGCGCGTCCGGGAGGCGGTACACGCCGCGGTCGAGGGGCTTTCCCCGGACGACCTCAACGCCAGGCTGGACGCCGGCGCGAATTCGATCGCCTGGCTCGTGTGGCATCTGTCGCGCATCCAGGACGATCACCTGGCTGACGCGGCCGGAGCGGAGCAGGTGTGGTTCTCGCAGGACTGGGCGGCCCGCTTCGAGCTGCCCTTTCCCAAGCGGGCGACCGGGTTCGGCCACTCCAGCAGGCAGGTCGCGGCGGTACAGGTCCAGTCGGCCGAGCTGCTGCTCGGCTACTACGACGCCGTCCACGAGCAGACCTCGCGGTTCCTGCGCGGGCTCGACGACGCGGCGCTGGACCGCGTCGTGGACGAGTCCTGGTCCCCGCCCGTCACCCTGGGCGTCCGTCTGATCAGCGTCCTCGCGGACGACTTGCAGCACGCCGGCCAGGCGGCATTCGTCCGAGGTTCCCTGCAGCGCCGGTAGGTTTCACGACGCCGACGTGGAGGACAGCGGCTGTTCGGTCCAGATCGTCTTGCCGTCGCGCGTGTAGCGGGTGCCCCACCGCTCGGTGAGCTGGGCCACCAGGAAGAGTCCGCGGCCGCCCTCCTCGGTGGTGCGGGCGCGGCGGAGGTGCGGTGAGGTGCTGCTGGTGTCGGACACCTCGCAGATGAGGTGGCCGTCACGGATGAGCCGGAGGGTGATCGGCCCGTCGCCGTACCGGTAGGCGTTGGTGACCAGCTCGCTGACGATCAGTTCGGTGGTGAAGTCCATCTCCTCCAGCCCCCACTCGGCCAGCTGGGATTCCGTCAGCGTCCGGGCCTGAGCAGGGGCGGTTGCCGACAGGGGCAGCTCCCAGGTGGCCACCTTCTCCGCCGCCAGGACGCGGGTACGGGCGATGAGCAGAGCCACGTCGTCAGCCACGTCATCGGTGGACCGGTCGCGCAGCAACGCGGCCTCCACCGCCTCGCATGTCTCCTCCAGCGAGCGGGCCGGCGACGTCAGTGCCCCGCACAGATCCGCCAGACTCTCGTCGACGTCTCGCTTGAGGCCCTGGATGAGGCCGTCGGTGTAGAGGGTCAGGAGGCTGCCTTCGGGCAGTTCCAGTTCGGCGGTCTCGAAGGGCAGCCCGCCCAGGCCCAGAGGCGGGCCTGGGGGCAGTTCGAGAAGGTGTACGTCCCCGGCCGGGGTCACCACCGCGGGCGGCGGGTGGCCGGCGCGGGCCAGGGCGCAGTGCCGCGAGACCGGGTCGTAGACCGCGTACAGGCAGGTGGCGCCAATGATTTGAGGGGAACGTTCGTCGGTCGACTCCTGCTCGTCCGCCAGACGGTCCACGAGATCATCGAGATGGGAGAGGACCTCGTCCGGGGTGAGGTCGAGGTTGGCCAGGGTGTGTACGGCGGTGCGTAGCCGGCCCATGGTGGCCGCCGCGTGGATGCCGCGGCCGACCACGTCGCCGACGACGAGAGCGATGCGTACTCCGGAGAGCGGGATGACGTCGAACCAGTCACCGCCGACGCCGGTCGCCGTGTCGGCCGGCAGGTAGCGGTGGGCGACTTCGACCGCCGGGTGCCTGGGCACATCGTGCGGGAGCAGGCTGTGCTGCAGGGTGAGCGCGGTCTCGTGCTCCTGGGTGTAGCGGCGTGCGTTGTCGATGCAGACGGCGGCGCGGGAGGCGAACTCCTCGGCGAGTGTGAGGTCGTCCTCCTCGAATGGCGTGACCCGTTGCGACCGCCACAGACTGAGCAGGCCGAGCACGAGTCCCCGCGCGACCAGGGGCACCACCATGAGCGAGTGGACGCCCAGGCTCAGGGCCCGCTCAGCCCGCTCCGGGTCCATGGAGAGCCACCCGGTAGGGCCGTCTTTCAGCTGCGCTTCGAGGAGCGGACGCCGTTCGGCCAGGCACCGTGCCTGCAGAGTCCCCGGCGGTACGTGAATCGTGTGGCCCACCGGAAACATCACCTCCGCCGTGTCCGGCAGGATGCTGCGGACCGCAGTCCGGCGCACGGTTTCGAACGTCTCCTGGGTGGGCTCTTCGCCGCGGGTCACCGGCTCCAGCAGGTCCACGGAGACGCAGTCGGCGAGTTCGGGGACCGCCACCTCGGCCAGCTCACGCGCTGTCTCCGCCACGCCCAGCGTGGTACCGATGCGGGCGCTGGCCTCGTTGAGCAGGGCCAGCCGACGGCGGGCCTGATGGCGTTCGGTCACGTCCTCGACTGTCTGCGTCACCCCGAGGATCCGGCCGGAGGGGTCCTCCATCCGGAAGGCCGACACCGACACGAACATCTCCCTGCTGGGATCCTGCCGCGTACGGCAGGGCTGCTCGGCGAAGACCGAGGACCGGCCGGTCTTCAGTACCTCCCGCAACTGCCTCTCCACGGTGTCGGTGTCCTGCTGGATCAGGAAGTCGCTGGTGGTGAGCCCGCGGTGCTGCTCGACCGGTAGCTGACTGAACCGCGCGATCGCCCTGTTCACACGCAGGATGGTCAGGTCCCGGGCGTGGACGACCAGACCGATCGGGGACCGGCGGAAAAGTCCGTCCAGGACCGACCGGTCCGTCTCCCACTCGATCACCTCTTCGGCGGGCGCACCGACGAGGAACCATTCGCGAGGAGAGTCGCCCTTCACGATCATCCGGGCCCGGCACCCCAACTCCACGCGGTGCCCCTCGCGATGCCGGACGGGCACGACCCCGAACCACCCCCGGTCGCGTACGCATGCCGCCACCGCGTCCATGACCACGTCCTGGTCGCGCGGGTCGACCAGGAAGTCGACCGCCGGCCGCCCCAGCGCCTCCTCGGGCGGGTGACCGAGCAGCGCCTCGGCCCTCTCGCTCCAGCCGACTACCCTCCCGCGGTCGTCCAGCACCATCAGGGCCGCGCGTCGCACCGCGAACGGGTCTTCCGGGCCCTCGCTGAACGTTGTCACCGGAGTGTCCATCTTGTTACCACCCTCGCACCTTCCGAGCGGGACCGCCCATGTGGTGCCGCTCGGGGAAACTCCTCACCGAGCCCCGCGGACGCAGGGTTCTGGCGAGGAGGACCGCCACGTCGTCCTGGGCAGGGGAGGGGAGCAGCCGGCCGAGGATGTGGTCGCAGATCTTCTCCAACGGGTGATCGAGGTGTCGCAGCGCCCTGGCGAGCTGTTGCAAGCCCTGGTCGATGTCTCTGTCACGAGCCTCGATGAGGCCGTCGGTGTACAGCACCAGCAGACTGCCGGGGGGCAGCTGGACCTGCTCGGTCCCGAAGTCCTGTCCGCCCGCTCCCAAGGGCGTACCCGGCGGGCCGTCGAGGAACGCGATCGTCCCCTGGGCATCGACAACGGCCGGAGGTGGATGGCCGGCCCTGGCGATCACGCAGCCGCCGGCAGCCGCGTCGTGGACTGCGTAGACGCACGTCGCCATTTCGTTCTCCCCCAGGTCCGCCACGGTGGCGTCCAGGGAGGAGAGGATCTGGGCCGGGGGGACGTCGTGGCGTGCCAGCGTTCGCACCGCTGTGCGCAGCTGTCCCATGACGGCCGCCGCGTGGATTCCGTGCCCCATGACGTCCCCGATGACCAGCCCGGTCCTGTTGTGCGGCAGGGTGATGACGTCGAACCAGTCGCCGCCGACCTCGTGCTCGCTGGCGGGGAGGTAGCGCCCGGTGAGTTCCAGGCCGGTCACTTCCGGCAGCGAGGTGTTCGTCAGGCTTCGCTGCAGAGTGAGGGCAGCCTTTCGCTGGCTGGTGTACAGACGGGCGTTGTCGATGTTCAGCGCGGCACGGGCGACCAGCTCGTCGATGAGCACGCAGTCCTGCTCGTTGAACGGTTCGCGGCCGCGGGTACGTGTCACCACCACGGCGCCGAGCACCTTGCCGCGGGCGACCAGCGGGATCAGTCGCGCGGAGCCGACATGGGCGAAGAGGTACTGGCGCAGTCGCTCGGCGCGGGGATCACTGATCAGCGCCGGGATGTCGGACAGATAGAGGTTCATGGCGTGCCCATCGGCGATGACCTGCTCGTACACCGAGCCGGGCGGGATCTGGTAGGTCATGCCTACCGCCAGTTTCTCCGCGGGGGCCAACGGATCGGTGAAGACGGCCGCCATACGACGCGCCACGCCGTGGGTGGATGCGGCCACCTCGTCCGGGTCGAGCACCTCTTCCAGCAGTTGTACGTCCGCCGAGTCGGCCAGCTGGGGCACCAGCACCTCGACCACCTCTTCGGCGGTCTGCCGCAGGTCCAACGTGGTCCCTATCCGCGTGCCGGCCTCGGCCAGCAGGCCGAAGCGATGCTGTGCCCGCTCGGCATCGAGGTGGGCCTGCTGCCCGTCGGTGATGTCGATCAGAGAAGCGATCACTCCCAGCGGCCGGCCGGCGCTGTCGAGCAGCGGAGCATAGGAGCAGGACCAGGTCCTGTCGTGATCGGGATCGGCCGGAGTGCGACCGGTGCGGCGCACGTCGACCACCGCCCTGCCGCGGTCCAGCACCTGCCGCATCACTCTCTCCAGCGCCGGGGCGTTGACCCCTGGCGCCACCTCGGCCGGCCGTTTGCCGAGGTGCTCGGCGGCGGAGACGCCGTTCATCCGCGCCAGCGCGTCGTTGACCCGCAGAAAACGCAGATCGGGGCCGAGCATGGCCAGACCGATGGGGGACTGGGTGAACAGACCTTCCATGGCCGCCAGCGAATCCCGCATTCGCAGCACCGCGGAGGTCTCCACGGCAATGGCCAGGATGCCCGTTCCTCCCCGCGGGTCCGCGGAGGGGCAGATCCACATCTCCATCGGCACGAGGTGCCCGTCGCGATGTCGCACCGGCAGGTTTCCGACAACCGCCTCACCCGCCAGGACCTTCTGCGTCAGCTGATCAGCGAGCTCCCAGTTGGACTCGGGGACCAGTATCGGGATCGCGTTCCGGCCGAGCAGCTGCTCCGGCCCGTAGCCGAGCAGGTCACGGGCGGCGAGCGACCACTCCACGATGCGCCCGTCGGAATCGGCCCTCCACAGCGCGATCGGAAGCAGGTCGCGGAGCACACTCGCGTAGCCGACCGCGGACAGGGGGTGATCCGGCACAGCACTCGTCGGTTTGTGGGTGTCCAACGCAACGACCTCACCCCGGGGGAGTGGGGGGCCTGTGCTTGCCGACCACTCCCTGGCGATCTTCCGGCCGGGCGCTGCCGACGCCTTGTCGATGCAGCGTCTTCGGGTACAGCGGCTTTTTCGGATACAGCGACTTCTGGCACAGCTTTTTCGGGCGCAATTGCTAACACATCAGCCTATCCGAGGCCCTGGCAGGGGCGAGTGGAGCGTGCTCTGCGGTTTGTGGGAGCTGTTCAAGGCGTGCAGAGCGATAGGGAGGCCCAGAGGCGGGAGGCAGCGGTGGAACTCAGCTCCCCGACCCCTGGGCCATTTCGATGGCTGTCATGTTGTTCGCGTGTTTCTGTCTCTCCGATAGTTCCTCCCTCCCTCGTCGGGCGCAGGCCTCTACGCGGGGCCGGCGCACGCTCTCAGCTCGAACCACACCACTTTCCCGGCGTGCGTGTGGTCGCTGCCCCAGCAGCGGGTCAGCAGGTTCAGCATGTGCAGCCCCCGCCCCTCCTCGTCGTGTTCGTCGGCGTGGCGCCCCAGTGGTTCGGCCGGGTTCGCGTCCTCGATCTCGCAACGCAGCCCGCCGTGCCGGGAGGACAGGCAAAAGGTGAGCCGGATCGGCCCCCACGCGTGGCGCAGAGCGTTGGTGACCACCTCGCTGACGAGCAGCTCCGTGTCCTCGATCTGCTCCTCTAGAGCCCAGTCGGTCAGCTGCTGACGCGCGAGTCGCCGTGCCTCGGGTACCGAGGACGGGTCGGGCGGCAGGAGCCAGGACCGCTTATGGGGGGCCTCGTGCGGGGCGGCGCCGAGCCCGGCCTGCAACGGCAGACCAGCCGTGGTATCCGGCATGGACGCGGTGAACGGTTTCATGCCGCACTGCCCCCCATGCCCTGAAGGGTTGGGGCGGACCTGCCGTCGGGCAGGAGCTCGCCCTTGTCCTCGAACACCGTCACGCCGTTGCACAGGAGGCCCCAGCCCTGTTCGGGGTGGTAGGCCACGAGGCGGGCGGCGACACGGTCGGGCGCGCTCGAGGAGGGGCAGGATGGCTGGTGCTTGCACATTGGTCGGACCTTCGATTCTCCGCCCGATTCGTTGAGATCTCGTATGGCGCGACCATCATGTGCCGACGGTGGAAGTGACGAGGAGGGGATAAATCCCCGGATCGGTACCTGAAACCCCCGCAAACCACCGTTACTGGGTTGCCGAATCCTGGGGTGGCCTCGGAGCCGGGGCCGAGGAGCCGTACAGGGCCCACTCCGCCGCCCCGTCGAGTCCCATCCGCGCTCCGCGCCGGAGAGCCGCACCGTATCTGCGCTCGCCGAGATCGGTGCGGAGCCGGGTTTCGGTCGTCTCATGTCCCGCGGCCAGGTGGCGGAAGCCCGACTGCGAGATCCCGATGGATCGCCACACGACCTCCGCCGCGCCCAGCAGCCGGGCACCGCGTTCCGCCTCGCCGGCCGAGGCGGCGGTCCAGGCCAGCGCTTCCATGCACAGGGCGATTCCCCACCCGTCCCCTACGACCCGGCGGGCGTTCAGGGCGTCGCGGAGGAGTTCGGCAGCGCGGCTCGGCTCGCCCTGGCGCCAGAGGTGGAGGCCGAGCGCCCACAGGGCGTAGGAGCGGGACCAGGGTGCGTGTGCCTCATTGCAGAGGTCCAGGCACTGCTTCCCGACATCCGCGGCACGGGGGTCGCCGGACATGGCGCAGGCCAAGGTGAGTTGGTACAGGGCGGTCATCAGGCCATTGCGGTCGCCGGCCGCGCGGTGGCCTTCCACGGCTTCCCGCAGAAGGCCGATCGCCTGGCGGAAGTCGCCTTCGTAGAGCGCGTGTCCGCCCAGGAACTGTGTTGCATGGACCAGCGTGGAGGTGTCGCGAAGCCGGAGCGCGAGGGCCCGGCACTCCGCCAGCTGCGGCAGGGCGGAGGCCGTGTCGCCGCGGAGCACCGACAGCCAGCCGTCCACCCACAGGGCCTTGCCGCGGGCGACCGTGTCCTCGGGTGCGAGCGCCAGCGCCCTGCCGAGCCAGTGGCGGCCCTCGCTGAGTCGGCCGCTGCACAGCCAGTGGAACCACAGCGACGCGGCGATCTCCAGCCCCGCCTGTGTCTGGCCGGGCCGGCTGAGGCAGAACTCCAGGGCGGTGCGGATGTTGGCGTGCTCGCTCTGCAGCCGGGTGAGCCAGGTCTCCTGGCGCGGGCTCAGCCACTCCGCCTCCGCCCGGTCCACCAGCTGGTGGTACCAGTCGCGGTGGCGTTGCTGCAGGGCAGGCTTCTCCCCGGCCTCGACAAGGCGCTCCGCGCCGTACTGCCGGACCGTTTCCAGCAGGCGATAGCGCACCTGGGCAGCGTGCTCCTCCCCGATCAGGACCGACTTGTCCACCAGCCCCGCCACCAGGTCGAGGACGTGCTCCTCGGGTATGCCGTCACCTGAGCAGACGGCTTCGACCTCCTCCAGTCCGCAGCTCCCGGCGAAGACCGAAAGGCGCGCCCACAATCGCTGCTCACCGGGGGAGCACAGATCGAAGCTCCAGTCGATCGACGCGCGCAGGGTCTCGTGCCGGGGCAGGTCCGCCGTGATGTGGTCCGCAGACAGATCGAGGCGCTCTTCCAGCCGTCGCAGGAGCTCTTGGGGCGTGAGCGTCCTCAGTCGCGCAGCGGCCAGTTCGATGGCGAGCGGGATGCCGTCCAGGTGCCGGCAGAGCCGGATGACCGTCTCCAGGTTTTCGGGCCCGAGGGTGAAATCGGGCGACGCCTCCTTTGCCCGCCGCTGGAACAGCTTGAGCGCCGCATAGTGGTCGGCCGCCGCGGGGCTGAGCGATTGGCGGGGTCCCGGCACGGCCAGCGCGGGCACGGAGAGGACGGACTCGCCGTACACCCCCAGGGGCTGGCGGCTGGTGGCCAGTACGCACATCTGGGGAGCCGCACGCAGCAGGTGGGCGGTGAGCGCAGCGCAGCTGTCCAGGATGTGCTCGCAGTTGTCCAGGATCACCAGGGAGCGCGCGTCACGCAGATGGTCGCAGAGCATGTCCTCCGGATGCCTGGCCGACTGGTCCCGTAGACCCAGCGCGGTCGCGACGGTCTGCGGGAGCAGCCCTTCGTCCTCCAGCGTGCCGAGTTCGACCAGCCATACGCCGTCCGGGAACGCCCTTCGCACCTCGTCGGCAACTGCTGCAGCCAGCTTGGTCTTGCCCACGCCACCCACACCGGTGAGGGTCACCAGACGAGAATGCCGCAGCATCCGTTTGGCCTCGGCCAGCTGCCGTCGGCGGCCGACCAGGGAGGACTCGTCGCCGACAGGAGTGCCCCGCCGGAGGTGGGAACCAGTGCCAATGGCACCGTGGGCGGACATAACACCATGGTTGCACCCGGAGGAATAGGCTGGATGGCGTCGGCCCGGTCCGCGAGCGGCTGGTGCGCCTCGGATCGGGACCCGATCCGAGGAATCGATGGCTGTCGTGGCACCAAGGGTCTCGACACGTCGGCAGGAGGGCAACCTGCCTGCCGAGGTGACGAGCTTCGTGGGACGTCGGTACGAGGTGGCCGAGGTCCGCCGCAGGCTGTCCGGATCGCGCCTGGTGACGCTCACGGGTGTGGGGGGAGTCGGCAAGACCCGACTGGCGTCGCATGTCGCGGCCGAAGTCCGGTCGGCATTTCTGGACGGCGTGTGGCTCGTCGAACTCGCGGGCCTGGAGAACCCCGAGCTGCTCGCCCAGACCGTCGTCGAAGCGCTCGAGATCCGTGACCATTCGTCCCGGCGGCCATTGGACGTCCTCACCGACCACCTCCGGGACAAGCGCATGCTGGTGATCCTGGACAACTGCGAACACCTGCTGCCGCAGTGCGCGGTGCTGGCCGATTCGCTGCTGCGCTCCACCGCCGACCTGAAGATCCTGGCCACCAGCCGGCAGGTTCTGGGCCTCACATACGAACACACCCTGTCCGTGCCGACGCTGGAGCTGCCGAGCACCGAGAAGCGTCGGCTCTCCGTCAAGTCGCTGGCCCGGTGCGACGCCGTACGGCTGTTCATCGAGAGGGCGAACGGCGTCCTGCCCGGATTTTCCGTCACCGAGGCCAACTGCGAAGCAGTGGAACGGATTTGCCGCCAGCTGGACGGCATCCCCCTGGGCATCGAGCTTGCCGTCGTCCGGCTGCGGGCCCTTTCCGTACAGCAGTTGCTGGAGCGTCTGGACGACCGGTTCCAGCTGCTCACCGCCGGTTCGCGGGTGGTGCTCCCGCGCCACCAGACGCTGCGCGCGCTGATCGACTGGAGTTACGTACTGTGCACCGATCAGGAGCGACTGCTCTGGGCTCGCGCCTCGGTGTTCACCGGCGGCTTCGACCTGGAGGCGGCCGAGGAGGTGTGCTCCGGCGACGGCATCAGCCGCGAAGAGGTTCTCGACGTGGTGACCGGACTGGTCGACAAGTCCGTACTGCTGAGAGAGGAGCCCCATTCGACGGTGCGCTACCGGCTGCTGGACACACTGCGGCAGTACGGCCGGGAGCAGCTCGTAGCGGCTGGGGAGGCGGCGACCTGGCAACGGCGCCACCGCGACTACTACCGGCGGCTGGCGAGCGAGGCGCATGCCGAGTTGTTCGGTCCGTCACAGGTGCCCTGGTTCACGCGGCTCAACCTGGAGCACACCAATCTGCGCACAGCCCTGGAGTTCAGCTTCGACGAACCCGGGGAGGCCGATACCGGCCTGGACATGGCCTCGGACCTGCTCTACCACTGGATCACCAGCTATTACATCGGCGAGGGGCGGCGCTGGCTGGACCAGGGGCTCGCCGTCTGCACCGACCCGAGCCAGGTCCGGGCCCGAGCGCTGTGGACCAACAGCTGGCTGGCCGTCATCCAGTCCGAGACCGGCGCCGCGGCGGCCATGCTCGAGGAGAGCGGGAGGCTCGGGAAACAGCTCGCGGACGAGTCCGTGCTCGCCTACACCGCGCTGTACTCCGGCATGATCGCCATGTACCGGGGGGACGCCGAATCCGCGATCGGGCTCTACGAGGAGGCGGTGGCCAGGCACAGGGCCACCGATGATCCCGTGGGACTGGTGCTGTCACTGATCCGGCTCTCCCTGCTGCACTCGTTCCTCGGTGACTCGCCGCGCGCCATCTCCATCGGGGAGGAGTCCCTGAGCGTGTGCGACGCCTACGGAGAGGGCTGGCACCGGGCCTATACGACGATGGCGCTCGGAGTCGAGGTCTGGCGCCAGGGCGACACCCGTCGCGCCGCCGGGCTCGAGGAGGAGAGCCTGGCCTTCAACCGTTCGCTCGACGATCCGCTGGGGGTCGGCGTCAACCTGGAGGTGCTGGCCTGGATCGCCGCCACGGAGGAGCACTACGAGCGCGCCGCCCGGCTCCTGGGCATCCTGCAGACGATCTGGCAGGCGATCGGCGCACCGCTGTCCGGGTACGGGCACCTCGTCAACTACCACGACGAATGCGAGTCCCGCACGCGCCGGGCCCTCGGTGCGGCGGCCTTCCGCGCCGCCGTCAAGAAAGGCTCCCGGCTCTCCTACGACGAGGCGCTCAGCTACGCGCTCGAGGAGGACCTGACGGCGGGGGAACCGGGTGGCGAGGACGAGCGGCCCTCCCCGCTCACCCCTCGGGAGACCGAGATCGCCCACCTGGTCGCGCAGGGGCTGAGCAACAAGGAGATCGCGGCCACGCTCGTGATCGCCCAGCGCACGGCGGAGGGTCATATCGAGCACATACTGAGCAAACTCGGCTTCACCTCCCGTGCCCAGGTGGCTGTCTGGGTCTTCGAACACGACCGCGCGGCAGACGGGGAGGGGGGCTCCCCGGAGGGCGGGCGGTGATCTGCCGAGTCGGGCTCCGGTATGGGCGTCGCCGCTCGGCAGACCGGCAGCCGGTGTCAGGGGTCCATGACCTGCGGTCGGTGTCAGGGGTTCACGCGCCCCGAGCCCGTCCCGAAGCGGCGTGGTCGGGGGAGCATGTGCAGGGGACCGGTGCCCAGGGCCGCTTCCGGCTTCGGCCGGATCGTCGTCCCGGGCACGGGCCGCAGTTGCCAGCGCGTGCTGATGGCGGCGATGGCCAGGGTCGCCTCGGCCATGCCGAAGGCCTCACCGATGCATTTGCGGCTGCCTGCCCCGAAGGGCACCATCGCGCCGCGCGGCACTGATGCTGCCCGCTCGGGAAGCCAGCGATCGGGGTCGAAGCGACCGGGGTCGGGGAAGAGGCCGGGAGAGCGGCCGAGGAGGTACGGGCTGTACAGGACGGTCGCGCCCGGCTTCAGCTTTTCCCCGGCGAGTTCCGTCTCAACGGTGACCATCCGGCTGAGCAGCCAGGCGGGCGGGTAGAGACGAAGGGTTTCGGTGACGAGGCGTCGGGTGTACTCCAGGGCGGGCAGGTCGGCGAACACAGGCACTCGGCCCTGAAGGACGCGGTCGGTTTCGTCGTGCAACTGCCGCTCGACCTCGGGGTGCCGGCTCAGCAGGTGGAAGGTCCATGCCACGACGCTCGCGGTGGTCTCGGTACCTGCGATCAGCAGGGTCATCACCTGGTCGCGGAGTTCGTCGTCGGTGAAGCGTTCACCGCTCTCCTCGTCCCGGGCACCCACCAGTGTCGACAGCAGGTCCCCGTTGTCCGCACCCGAGCGCCGGCAGCCCTGGACCGTCTCGTCGATGACGGCGCCCAGCCTCTTGCGTGCCTGCTCGAATCGCCTGGTCTCCGGGGTGGGCAGTTTCTCCAGGAGACCGACCGGCGCGGTCATCCGCCGGTAGATGCCCCGCAGGATGATGGGCAGACAGTGCTGTACGTCGGCAACGGCTCCACCACCGGCCGTGGTGGAGAACAAGGTTCGCGTGGTGACCCGGACCGTCAGCGCGTGCAGCGTGGCGCCGAGGTCGATGGCACGGCCTTCCTGCCATGAACAGAGCACGGCGTCTATCTCTTCGCACATCATGGCGGCGTACGACGCCATCCGGCCGGGGTGAAAGGCGGGATACACCAGCCGGCGCTGTAATCGGTGCTCCGCCCAGGCGGAGCTGAACAAGCCGTTGCCCACGAGGGGGCGGACCTTGTCGAACAGCGGGCCGCCCTTGTCGTAGGTGCGCGAGTCCAGCAGGACCTGACGTACGAGCTCGGGATGGCAGGCCATGTAGGCCCGCTTGGGGCCGAGACGGATCTCGACCAGGTCGCCGTGCGTGGGCAGGTCGACCAGGAACTCGAGCGGACGGCGCCGCAGGGGGATCGCATGGCCGAGCACGGGGAGCCGGCCGGGGGCGCGGCCCTTCCTCGACGGCCCGGCAACGCCGGTCGTCGCGTGTCCGGCGCCCGGCCGTATGCGTGCGGTGTCTGCCACTCTTCAGCTCCTTGTCATGGATGGCGTCGGCGCCTGCGGACTGCCGCTCTGTGTATCGGTATCGGTATCGCTATCCGTATTGGATTCGGTACTGGTATCGGTGCTGGGCCGTGCCCGGAATCGGGTGACGGGAGCGGTGAGGCTGATCCAGCCCGAGGTGGAACCGTCCCAGACGTAGCCGTCGCCGAAGTAGCGAGGCGTGAGGTACTCGAACTCCGCACTGCCACCGATCAGATGGTCCAGGCCCTTCAGATACGCACGGATTCCCGGGCGCGTGCCGTGTGGACCGTTCAGCACCTGGTCCCGGGCCGCGATGTAGGCCCTCTCATGGTGGTCGATCAGCTCACAAAGCCGGTCGACGCAACTCTGCAGACCTAGACCCTCGCGCTCGATCAGCACGCGGGCGACCGTCATCTTGTCGTCCTGGGCATGCTCCTTGCGCCACGAGAGCAGGTCGTTGACGATGATCATCTGCCGCATGCAGTGTGTGTGCACGTCCGCGAGTATCCGGTCGCATCCGGTCATGTCGACGTCGGCCGCGTATTCGGTCATCAACCGGATGAAGTCGCAGCCGAAACTGTCCAGACGCACGGTCATACAGGTCTCGTAGTCGGGCACCCGCTCCGTCAGCTTGAAACGGATCTCGGTGACGCACCCGCGCAGAAACGCTTCGAGAGCTCCGGCGAACCGACGTATCTGATCAGGGGAGAGCCCAGGACTGATACGACGCCACAGCTCCTTGCCCGCCACGCCGTAGGCAAAGTCGCCGCTCCCGCCACCGTCACCGTGGAAGTCGCCCATGATGTCGGCGAACACCTCGCGGGCCCTGGCCTCATCGGCCCCCAGCGCCGAGCGGTCCGAGACGAGGCTGTCGATGACAGTGACGTACTGGTACCAGTCGGCGACATCGAGCGCCCGCCGCTCGTCGGTGTACGGCACGGTCAGTGGTCCGTACAGTCCGTTGCGCTGACGCAGGAAGGTCAGCAGGTCTTCCTCGCTCGCGAAACAGTCGGCGAGTCGGCTGCGCACCCAGCCGTTCGACCGGAACTCGATTTGCGCCGCATTGGGGTGGTAGGCCACCGGCAGCAGCCGTGGAAGCTCGGGCAGGAAAAATTCGGTCATGAGGTCCTCACGGAAGCGGCGTGGGCAAGTTGGCGCAGGGCTTCGACGGCCGCCTCCGGGAAGGGGGCGTAGTCGAGGGCATTCATGGCTCGGCGGCAGCGGCGGGCGATCATCCGCTCCACGGCGAGTCGGGCGCCGGTGGCTTCCAGAACGGCCCGTACGGAATCTGCCTGCTCCTCGGTCAGGTCGGGGTGGCCCACCAGAGCGCGCAGAACGCGGAGTTGCGCGGGAGTGGCCCGTACGACGGCGATGGCCATCAGGACGGTGCACTTGCCGTGGCGGAAGTCGTCAGTGCTGGGTTTGCCGGTCGCCTCAGGATCGCCGAATCCGCCCAGGAGGTCGTCGCGGAGTTGGAACGCCTCTCCGATGGGAATCGCGTAGGCGGTGCAGGCTTCCATGACGGCGGTGCCGCAGCCGGCCAGGGCGCCACCGAGATGCAGCGGTCGCTCGACGGTGTACTTGGCGGTCTTGAAGCGGCTCACCGTCAGGGCATGAGCGATATCGCGTGTCGGCCTGCCGGTGGCGAGCAGGTCGAGGTACTGGCCGAACATGACCTCGGCACGCATCGCGTTCACCACGCCGAGGGCCGCACGCATGGGGACGGGCGCGAGGCCCGCCGAGTGGAGCAACTCGTCGGACCAGGTCAGTGCGAGGTCGCCCAACAAAATGGCTGCGTTCGCGCCGAACCGGTCGGCGTCCCCGGGGCCTTGGCGGCTGCGGTGACGGTCGGCCAGGGAAGCGTGGACGCTTCGATGCCCTCGGCGCGTGTCGCTGTCGTCCATGACGTCGTCATGAATGAGGGCGAAGGTGTGGAACAGCTCCAAAGACGCAGCGGCCCGCAGCACCGGCTCCGGGTCTCCCCGGCCGCGCGCGGCGCACCAGCCGCACACACACATCAGCGGTCGTAAACGCTTGCCGCCCACGAAGAGGAATCTTCGTAAGGTGTCGATGAGTTCCATGAGCTGGGGAGGAGCCGAACGGCTCTTCGCCGCCAGAAACTCCGCAAGTACGGAGTCGACCGCGTGCCGGATCTTCACCGTGTCCAGCACGGCATCAGTGAGGGCCATCATGGTACGGCCCCCCGCACCCGCCACAGCAGCGCGCATGGTGGCCCCCCTCCGATGGAGCGAGACGAGGAAGCAAGAGCGAGTCAATCAGAGCGGAGAGCAGGTGCTCCCCGTTCGTTCGCCCTTCATGCTTCACCTCTCCACGCCGGGGGAAACCACCACACTGCCCCTGGCGCACCACGCCCACGACGTGGGTGCACGGCACGGCGTGCACGGGCTACCGTGCGCCGTTGACTACACCAATGGCGCTCCGCTAAGCGGCTCGTGCCGTACCACCTCCAGGCGTCGCGGCCTCAGCCCCGCCGCGACAAGCTCGTCGCGCGCCCGCGCCGCGACACCCCCGGCACCGCACTGACCGGCCAGGTCCACGCCACGGTGCAGGGGTTCGGCCGCCTGCGAGAGGAGGCCGGCACGGCGCAGCGCGGCACCGAGTTCGACCAGAGGGGCGGCGAGTTCGTACGACGAGGGAGCCAATTCCAGTGTGCTGACGGCACGTTGCAGCAGAGCGATCCCCTCGGGCCCGTCCGTAAGCCGGGCGAGCGCACACAGGGTCTTGCCCACTGCCGTTGCCGTACCGAAGCGCTCGGCGCGGCGCAGCGCCTCCCGTGCCAGGTCCAGTGCCCGCCCGGCATCCGTCGTCCGGGTGGCCAGCGCGAGATGGGGCAGCCATGGGCACCAGGCCGGATTGCGCATACCGCGCAGATCGAGGCGACTGCCCACCGCGGTCAGTTCTTCGGCGGCCTCCTTGTCCATGCCTCGCGCCAACAGGAGTTCGCCGTGGACGGTTTCGGCGTCGGGAAGCGTCACGGCCGACGGGAACGGCTTGCCGAACCGTCGTTCCACCGCCAGCTTCTGGGCAGCCGCGGTCTCCCCGCGGGCCATCAGGATTTCGATCAGGCTCGCCATCGCGTACCACTGCGCATGCGTGCCGGCGGGCCCGAGGCGGTCCCCGAGCTGCAGCCCGGCGCGTACGAAGTCCTCGGCGTCGGTGAGCTGGCCCTTCCAGAACCGGATATAGCCGAGCAGGCTGTAGCCGAGCGAGAGGTGCACCCCGCGCCAGCCCTGCTGCTCGTACTCCGCGATGGCCCCCGCGTACAGTTCCTCGGCCCGGTCCGGGCGGTCGCAGTACAGGAAGGTGAGGGCCACCAGCGAGGGGACTTCGAAGCCCCACTGCTCGTCCGTCCAGCTCATCCCGCCGGAACCCAGCGCCCGCTCCGCGAACTCCAGGGCGGTTGCCACCGGTTCGCCGCGCACCATCGCATCCCATGCCCGCAGGCCGTAGAGATACCGCTCGGTCTGGCTGTCACCCGACAGCCGCTGCGTGAGCTGGCTGAGCCGACGCGACAGCACCGGGGCCTCGCGGTCCTCGGAGGTGAACGCCGACAACATGAAATGTTCCATGAGCATGCGCAGACGTACCTGAGAGTCCGTGGCGATACGGACTTCCTCCATCGCCACCTCCGCCGCTTCCGCGAGCCGGTCGCAATGCGACAGCGCACGCCCGAGACGGATCACGATGCTCTGCCGCAGTGCCGAAGGCAGAACGGGCTCCTGCAGCGCGGCCCGCAAATGGTTGACCGTCACCGCCGGATCGTGCAGCAGCGCCGGGGAACCGAGTTCGTGCAGCACGGCGGCCCGCAGTGTCGCGGGCGGAGGCTCGCGCAGCGCGCGGCCAAGGCAGCGCCGGGCAGCGTCGGGAGCGCCGCGGCGCACATACTCCTGGGCCGCTTCGCGCAGTTGCTCCGCCACCCAGGGGTCGCCCTCCGGCTGCGTTTCCAGCAGATGCCGGGCCGCCACGGCCGGACTCTCGCCCGCCTCGACGAGATCCCAGGCGGCCTTGCCGTGCAGTGCCACCCGCACCGCGGGCGGGATGGCCCGGTAGACCGCCGTCGCAATCAGCGGATGGACGAACTCCGGCTTTATGCTGTACGTCAGAATGCGCTCGGCCCGCAGCACATCCGCCGCGTCCGCGGCCTCGGCCGGTCCCAGCGCCGCCAGCGACGCCGCGAGGCTGAAGGTCGCCTCCGAGCCAAGGACGGCCACGGCCCAGGCCAGCCGTACCGCGATGGTGCCCAGCTGCTCCAGCCGGTCCACGAGGCCGCCGCCCTTGGTCTCGGCCGCGAGGTCCCGCAGGGCGCAGGCGTTCTCCTTGCTGGGGGTCAGGTAACGGTCGCGTACCTTCGCCGCCAGCTCGACCGTCTCAAAGGGGTTGCCACCGGTGACCAGCCAGGCCTCGCGACAGAAGTCGTCGTCGATCCCGGTTCCCAGGGTCTCGCGCATCAGATCGGCGACGGCGGCCGGCGTCAATGGCGCCAGGTCCAGCGGACGCACCCGGTTCCGCTCGACCATGTCGCTGAACGCCCGGGCCTCATCCGGCAGTTCCTCCGGGCGGTAGGCGACGACCACGAGTACGGGCAGGTCCTCGACCCGCGCGGCGAAGGAGGTCAGCCAGGCAAGGGACTCCGCGTCCGCCCAGTGCGCGTCGTCCACGACCAGGACCAGGGGGCCTCGCCGGACCGCCACATGAGTGACCACCCAATCCAGACCGTCCCGCACCCCCTGCGGATCCGGCACCGCGCGTTCCGCGGCGGGACTCAGGCCGACACAAGGACCGACGATGCCGTACCAGTCGCCCAGCACCTCACGGCGCTCGCTCTCGGAGTACGAGGCCAGCAGCGGCTGGAGCAACTGCCGGACCACATGGAAGGCCAGACTCTGCTCCTGCTCGCCGCCCTTCGCGACGAGCCCTGTGCAGTCCCGCTCGGCCGCACGGCGACGCGCCTCCTCCAAGAGGGTCGTCTTGCCTGCGCCGGCCGGTCCGGTGAAGGCCAGTAAACCGCCGCGGCGTGCGGAGGGGATCACCGCACCCGTCGTCGAACGGCCGCTCACGGCGTCCAACGCGGCCTTGACGACGACCAGTTCGGCATCTCGCTCGAGGGTTCTGGGAACAATGCGTATGTCCCGCTCGCGCTGTTCCTCGTCCGGTTCCCGGCCTACGGCTCGCTGCGTGTTTGGCCGATCAGCGACCACCCGTTCTCCTCCCGGCACGGTGAGCACGCCCGTCGGCGATCTCACTACCTGACGTAGCGTATCTCCCGAATAACCCTCAGCGAGAGAACGAGGGCGCATATACATCCTGATGAGTGGACGCGCACTAGACTGCCCCCGCTCCTCCGGCGTCGCGTTGACGCCGTTGACGTGGCGGGAGGCGTCTCGGGATCCGAAGACGCCCTCCCGGACCTCGTCCGGGAGGGCGTCCCCTGGGTGGTGCGTGTGGGCGTGCCGTCCGGCACCGCGGTCGCGCAACTCCGCGGGACCCACGCCGCGTTGTCCGCGTCGTCCCACGCGACGCTTCGGCGGTACTTCCCCTAGCTGACGACCTTCAGCTTGGTCAGCTTCGACCATCCGACGGCGTCCACCTTGCCGAACAGGTTCTTGATGTTGGACGGGTTGAGCTTGATGCAACCGTTGGAGTAGTAGTCGTTCGGGTTGCTGTTCGTCCACTTCTCGGACTCGATCGAGCCCTGCTTGCCGTTCGGCTTCATCTCGCTGTGGATGAACAGTGCGGTGCGCTTGGTGCCACTGTGGCACTTCTTGTCGGAGATCTTGATGACGTAGCCGTTGATGATGCCGTCGAAGTTCTTCCGGTGGAACTCGATCTTGTAGTCGCCGTTGGGCAGCCAGCCCTTCGCGACGGCACAGGTGTTGGTGCTGGTGCCCGACCCGGCCTTGTAGCTCGCGATGACCTTGTCGGGGCCGGCGACGCTCTTCATCAGATACAGCTTGGAGTTGGTCACGGTGTTCTTGTCGAACTTGAGGTAGTAGCTGGGAGCCGCGGCGGGGGCCACGGCGCGTTCGGCCGTCGCCCCGGCATGGGCCGGGGCCACGGCGGCGGCCGTCAGGCCGCCGACGAGGGTTATGGCGAGGACTACGGGTGCGACTCGTGCTCGGGTTCCCATGAGGCACTCCTGTCGTGGGGTGGAACGGTGCCCGGCGGGATCGCTCGGGCTGCGACAGAGCCTTTCGGCGCGGCGGGGGACCCGGCAACAGTGGACAGCTGTCCCGGACAGCGCGGCGGTGTCCGGACTGGTCAGGGCACTGTCCCGGACAGCTGGACAGCTGGACAACGGGAGCGGCTCCGCGGCCGCTACCCATTGAGCGCACCCGAGGCGAGCCCCTGGACGATATGGCCCGTACGCCCACGGCCACTGAACTCGCCATCGGCGCCCACGCCTTGGCCGTGCATCCGCGCGAGGCGCCGCTTCGCGAAGGTCATTTCGGCGAGGAAGCCTCAGTACGCCGGTAATGGAGGAGCACGACCCCCGTTGCCGAAGGTCCGGGTCTCGGTGAGCCGGAGATCGGTCTAGGCGTCCGATGCCTGGAAAAGGGTCGCCACGGAATTCGCGTGCCCGACGCCTGAGACGGTTGCCGTGCTGTCGAGGCGCCGATTGGGCGACGTCGGCGCCGTCAGTAGCGCTCGACCATCGACGCCCCGCCGTACTGGGAGCCGGACAGGCCAAGCGTCGCGTCGTACGCCATCTTGTGATCGCCGTTCTTGTCGTGCTCCTCGAGGGCGTCCGACACCGCGTCACGCAGTGCCTTGTCATCCTTGTTCATACCGACGCCATAGGGTTCTTCGGTGAACGGGCTGCCGACGACCTTCAGCTTCTCCGGGCTTTGGGCGGCGTAGCCCATCAAGATGGCATCGTCCGTGGTGACGGCGTCGACCTCGTTCTTGAGCAGTCGCTGAACGCACTCGTTGTACTTGGTTGTCTCGACGGTGGTGGTGTTGTAGTCGGGCTTCTTGATCTCCCGGATCGCGGTCGAGCCCTTGACCGAGCAGACCGTCTTGCCCTGCAGCGAATACGGCCCGCTGATCGTCCCGTCGTTCTTACGGACCAGGAGGTCGGCGCCCGCCGTGTAGTACGGGCCGGCGAAGCCCACCTGCTTCTTGCGCTCGTCGTTGATCGTGTACGTGCCGACGTACAGGTCGACGTCGCCCTTGGAGATGGTGGCCTCGCGGTTGCGGGTGTCGACCGTCTTGAACTCGATCATGTCCGGCGAGAACCCGAGGTCGGCAGCGACCATCTTGGCGATCTCGATGTCGAAGCCGGACCGCTTGCCGTTGGCGTCCTCGAAACCGAGGTACGGCTGGTCGTTCTTGGCGCCGATGACAAGCTTGCCGGCCTGCTGGGCCTTCCGCAGGGTCGGGGAGTCGATCTTGACGTCCTTGGCGACCGCGTAGGTGGGCAGCGTCGGCCGGTTCCCGCTGCCCGAGCTACCGGTGGGCGTGTCATCGGCACCGCCGGACCCGCTGTCACAGGCGGTTGCTGTGAGGGCGACCGAAAGTACAGCGATCGCCGCGAGTGCGGACTTGCAGGGCTTCATCGTGAAACATCCTTTATGTCAACGGATTCGGCAGGCTCGACGGTCGGGGACAACGGCGCCCGCAGGACGTCGCGCGTCACCGGCGCAGGATCTTGGACAGGAGGTCCTTGGCCCGGTCCCTGCGCGGGTGTTGCAAACCTGTTCCGGCGAGGCCTCATCGATGATCTTGCCGTCGGCCACGAGTACGACCCGGTTCCCGGCGGATCGTGCGAAGCCCATCTCGTGCGTGACGACGATCACCGTTGTCGCGTCGCGCGCGAGTTGCGTAGGGAGGAGAGTAAGGACCCGGTTGGCTCGCCGTCATTACATCTGAGGGGAACTTGAGCATCACGGTCCGGCTACGGCCGGACATCTCCGGCGTGGCCCTGGACTGTCTCCATCCAGCGGAGCGGGGCGACGGACCGACCGCGTCGCCACGCTTCCATCGTCTCCGTCAGATGCCCTTGCCTGGGTGAGTCCGCCTCTGTGGGCCGGGGCGTCGGGTGCTATGCCGGGTCGTTTGGCGGCTGGGCCTCCGCGAATGTCCGTACGTGGTTGAGCAGTTGCTGAGGAGTCTCGATCTGGGGGACGTGTCCGGTGCCGGGGAGTACGCGGAACTCCGCGCCGGGTATGGCCTCGGCGTAGGCGCGGCCATAGGCGGGGATCACGATCTCGTCGCTCTCGCCCCATAGGACGAGGGTGGGCGTGGTGATGCCGGCGAGCCGGTCGCGCAGTGCCGGGTCGGTCATGGGCGGTTGCCCGCCGTAGACGGCCAGCGCCCGACGGTTGGCGGCCATGGCGGCCAGTTGCTGTTCGGTGAGCGAGGCCGGGTCGACCCGGAACGGGGCCGGGTCGTGGAAGCTGAGCCGGGACAGTTCGTCCGGTGTCAGCCCGGAGATTTCGGTGACGGGAGCCTCCTCGACGAGGATGCCGACGGCGTTGACCAGGATGACGCGGCTGACGCGCGGGCTGCGCAGAAGTGCGAGTTCGGCGGCTGTCCAACCGCCGATGGAGTTGCCGACGACGGTGACGTTTTCAAGGCCGAGCCGGTCCAGCAGATTGCGGTAGAGCACGGCGAGTTTGGCGATGCTGTCGAGCCGGTCCGGACGCCGGGTTCCGCCGAAACCGGGGTGGGTCGGGGCGATCACCTGGCCGGGGGCGTCGGTTGCGAGCTGCCCGGCGAAGGCGGCGACGGACTGGGGTCCGGCACCTCCGTGCAGCAGCAGGTAGGGGTGCCCTTCGCCGTGCCGGCCGAGGGTGCTGATGATTGTGTCGGCGGTCCCCGGAGCGGTGAGGTTCTCGAAGGGGAGGTCTTGGACGGTGGTGGTATGCGCGGCGGCGGCAGGCGGGGTGGGAGCGCTCAGGTGAGTCGTACGGGAAAGGTAAATCAACATACTTATATAAGCAACCTTAGTCAGGAGCTAGGATAGCCGTGTGAGTACGTCTCTCCAGGAACTCGGGCGGGCGGTGAAGCGCCTGCAAAACCGCCACCACAACGCCCTGAACGTCGGCCTCCGGACGATCGGAGTGAGCCTGGTGCAGTGGGACGCCCTGCGCCACGTCGACCAGAGCCCCGAAGCGTCGCTGCACGACCTGGCGCAGCTGACCTTCCAGACCGACCAGGCATTCGGCACGCTGGCCGGACGGATGGTCGAGCGAGGCCTCATCGAACGCCTACCGGGCCCCGGCCGCGCCGTACGCCACCGCCTCACTGACCACGGCCGCCAGGTACACCGGGAGGGTGCCGAGATCGTGGACCGCGTCCTCACCGACTCCTTCGCCCCGCTCACCCCCGACCAGCGCGAACTGCTCGGTGACTTGCTGGAGCGTCTGCTCGTCGGCGGCGCCGAGTACGAGTGAGTTCTGCGCTGATCATCGGCGCTGCCTGAGGGGCGGCAGAGCCCGTTCGACGCCCGCCCGGCGCGCGGAGTTTCAATGTCCTTCAGCTCCTACTGAGTAGAACAGTCCTCGTTTCCGTATCCCCAGGCGTTGTGCTGTGTCTCCTCCGGGCGGGTGAGGGCACGGCGGTGTGCGAACGCGACCAAGAAGGGGCGGACTTGTGAGGTACGGACAGAGACACAAGCGGTCCAGATGGATCGGCATGACAGTCGCGGCAGTTGCGGCAATGGCTGTGGGGGGCGGGGCTCTCCTGATGACCGGCAACAATGCCTCGGCCTCCCGGGAATCCGCGAAGGCAGCGCGCCAGCTGGCGGCGGCGCAGGCGCCGATGACCATCAACTGCCCCGATGTCGCGGTCCGTTTGTGGAGTGTGCCGCAGCAGGCGCGACCCGCCGTGGACAATGAGCTGGCGCAGCTGGACACCCAGGTGGCGGATGCCTATGGGCAGCTCGCCACGGGCGACGCGAAAGCCGACCAGAACTGGGTGCGCTCGCAAGTGCTGGACCCGCTGTCGTCGCAGCGCCGCAGCACACTGGACCGTATCGCCGCCGAAATCGAGCGGGTCTCGACCAGGCCGCAGGGCTTGGACTCGCTGGCGTCCTGCACGGTCAAGCGGGACGACGTTGCGCCCGCTTCCGGCGCAGCGGTTCCGAGTGCTCCGGCCAGCGGCACCTCTGCTCCTGGCGCCCCCGCTCCGGGTGCCTCCGCTCCGGCCGCAGGCGGTCAGGCGCAGACCGGCCCCCGACGGTCCGACTTCGTGGACATCCGCAAAGTACGGCCCAACGTCGCGAGCCCCCGCCTGCAGAGCACTGCCTCCCGTGGCACCTTCCAGTCGCGCTGCGGGCGCAACGAGAACAAGCACTTCAACCCCGACAACGTGATCGTCGCCCCCGGTGTCAGCAACGGCGCCCACCACATGCACGACTACGTCGGCAATCTCGAGACCGACGCCTTCTCCAGCAATGACGACCTCGCAACCGCCGGGACGACATGCACCAATGGAGACCGCTCCACCCACTACTGGCCGGTCCTGCGACTGCGCAACGGAAAGAACGAGGGGGACGTGAACCTCCCCGGCGGAGGACAGGACGGTAACGTCGGGCGCATTCTCCAGCCCGCCTCAGTGCAGCTCACCTTCCGCGGCAGCCCCGTCAGCAAAGTCACGGCGATACCCACGTTCCTGCGCATCATCACCGGCGACGCCAAGGCGTTCACCAACGGAACAGCCAATGCCAACGCCTCGTGGAGCTGCACCGGCTTCGAGAACCGACAGCTGAAGGACAAGTACCCGCTGTGCCCGCAGGGCAGCAATGTGGTGCGTACGTTCAAGTTCCAGAGCTGCTGGGACGGTCAGAACACTGACAGCGCGAACCATCGCACGCATGTGGCCTTCGCCCGGCCCAACGGCTCGTGCGCCAAGGGATTCCGGGCCATCCCGCAGCTGGTCCAGCGGATCACGTACAAGATTGCGCCCGGCTCGGTGTTCGCCGTCGACAGCTTCCCCGAGCAGTTGCACAAGCCGGGCACGGACCATGGTGACTTCATTAACGTGATGTCCTCGTCGCTGATGAGGAAAGCAGTGAACTGCATCAACAGCGGCCGTAGGTGCGGCTGACGACGCCCGGACCCTGACCGGGAACGGACCCGGCCCGACCCGGACCCGGAAAGGACCCGGCACGACGAATGCCACGCCGCTGCCGGGTCCACCGCCGCACGGCCGGACGGCACAGCCTTCCGGCCCGGAAGCAAGTCTCGCCGGACATCGTTTGCCGGCTGAGCGTGCAGCACGGGGGCTGGTTGACGAGCGGAACAGGAGATACCCAGCCCAGCCGCCGGCCCGGTCCGGGTCAGTAGTCGGTGTCCTTGCCGACGTACAACTCGGCGAAAGCGGTCGCGGCGGCCGGCGAACCGAGAATCCGCCGCAGCCGGGCAGCTGTGGACCCGGCCCGGAAGGCGTCGCCCGACGAGGCCCCGTGCAGCACCTCGGAGAGCCACTGCGAGAACTCCTGGTACTGCCACACGCGCCGCAGGCAGGCCGCCGAGTAGCCGCTCAGTCCGCTGTCGTCGCCCTTGCCGCAGTACGCGACGAGCGCGTCGCCGAGCAACAGCGCGTCGTGCAGGGCGAGATTCATGCCTTTCGCGGCGATCGGCGCCGCAAGGTGGGCCGAGTCGCCCGCCAGATACAGCCGTCCGTATGCCATCGGCTCCACGACGTAGTTGTGCATGTCCAGCACCCGCTTCTCGATCAGCCGTCCCTCGGCGAGCGGCTGGGCCCCATCCACCGAAAGCCGGTGGCGGAGCTCGGACCACACCCGCTCGTGCGGCCAGTTCTCCGGGTCGTCGCCGGGCGGGCACTCGAGGTAGTAGCGGGTGACCTGGGGGCTACGGGCCATATGGGCGGCGAAGCCGCGCGGATGGACGCCGAAGACGACACAGTCGGAGGACGGGGGCGCTTCGGCGAGGAGAGCCAGCCAGCCGACCCCGTAGTTGTGCCGGGCGACGGAAATGTGTTCCGCCGGCAGGCAGGCGCGCGTCACGCCGCGTGCGCCGTCACAGCCGGCGATGACCTCACAGTCGATGCGTCGGCGCTCGCCCGTCTCCGGGTCCGTATAGGACACCGAGGGCTGATCCGTGTCGATGGCGTGCAGTTCCACATCGCGTACGCCGAAGCGGATGTCGCCACCGGCCTCGTCCGCGTACTTGCGCACCAGATCTGTCACCAACAGCGGTTGGGGATAGACGAAGTGACGGTGCCCCGACAACTCGCTGTACCGGAACCTGTGGCGCCCACCCGCGAATCGGAATTCGCACTCGCTGTGCGCCTGCGCCTGTTCCAGCAGCCGGTCGGCCAGCCCGCGCCGTTCCAGGGCGCGTACCGCCCACTCCTCCATGAAGCCCGCGCGGGGCCGCTGTTCGATGAACTGTCTGCTCTCCGTTTCCAGCACCACGCAGTCGACGGAGGCGGCGCGCAGGATGTTGGCGACGGTGAGACCGGCGGGTCCAGCGCCCACGATGACGACGGGGGCGCGCTGTACCGACGCGGCGGAGGAAGGGGAGGAGGCGGCAGTCACCCGAGCATTATGGCGGTGGAGCTGAAGCCGCCGGCCGCGGCCGCGTGAGCGCAGTCGGCGAGACGTACGGCCATGTGCTCTGCATCCCCGCTGCGGGATCGAGCGGGGACGATGATCTTGGTGCGGCGCGACGGTATTGGTGGCCAGGCCGACGTCGGCACCCCGGCGGATATCTCCAGAACAAGGCAGCCCCCGCGCCAGTTCCAACGTGGGCATGCCTGAGTACCGGCGCCGGCCTGACAGCAACTCGACCCAACGGCTTCTCCCAGTGGATCGGCTTCGGCAACGGTGGTCGTCATCACCGACAACGACCCCGTCGAGCAGGGAGAAGACCGCGAAATTCAATGCTCTGCTCACGAACGCGGTGATCTTCCGCAACGCCCTGGACATCGCCGAGATCGTGCGCCGGCTCCAGGAGGAGGGCCACGTCATCGACCCCGAGGACCTGGCGCACATCTCGCCGTACCTGACCGAGCACATCCGCCGCTTCGGCGAATACTCCACCCCATGAACTTGGCCTTGAGCCCGAGGCGTACGACCCGCACCTGGACGTCGACTTCAGCCCGCTGCGCGGCGACGGCCCGTCCGCCCCGGACGGCTACGGTCAGGCCGCCAGCCCCCGTCTCACAGGAAGACTTCTTCATGCCCGCTAAACAGTTCGGGCGCTGGTCCAGCGCCGCCACCACGGACTTTGCGCAGGGTGCGGCCGGCGCGGTGCTGGCTCGTCGTTAAGGAAGCTGTCACGAGGTACACGCGATTGCGGCGCATGACCACGATCACCAGGTCCCGGCCGCTGCGTTGCGGCCGGCGTGCGAGCTACGGGCTGCGGAGCCGTGCACTTCGGGTTTGGCTTCCGGGCCGGAGCGTCAGCTGTTGGCCAGGGTGCGGTCGAGCAGGGGGAGCAGACGGTCCCAGTGGCGCTGCAGTGCGGAGGGGTTGAAGGCGTCGGTGTCGGACATGGTGAAGCCGTGGACGGTGCCGGGGTAGATCTCGGTCGTGTAGCCGACACCCGCGGCATCGAAGGCCTTGTTGAGCTCGCTGATGGCCTCGGGCGTCAGATCTCCTTCAGCGAGACCGAGGTGGACCTGGGCGGTGAGCTCGGAGACCAGGCGGTGCGGGCTGTCGGGCGCGTCGGTGACCAGGAAGCCGGGGTGGAATCCGGCGACGGCGGCCACCTGGTCGGGGTGGGCCGTTGCGGTGCGCATCGCCAGGGCGGCGCCCAGGCAGTAGCCGATCGTGGCGACCGGTCCCGCGCTGACTTCGGGCTGGGCTGTGAGGAACCGGAGGTAGGCGTCGGCGTCGCGCAGGACACGTTCGGTGGTGTGCGCCTCGATAAAGGGCATCAGCTGGTCGATGACCGCGGGCCGGACCTCTGCTCCGATGTGCTCGGGGAGTTCGATCACCGGTGCCGGGCCGTGCCGGTAGTAGAGGTTGGGGACGAGTACGTAGTACCCGTGCCCGGCCAGTTCGCGGGCCTTCTCCTCCAGCTCGGGCCGCACGCCGAAGGCGTCCGGGTACAACAGCACCCCCGGGTGCCGCTCGCCGCGGTCGGGGAAGGCGACGAAAGCGTCAGCCTGGCCGTCTGTGGTGGGAATCTGCAGTGTCTTGGTGGGCAAGATCTTCCTTCCTTGGAGTTCACTCAATCGTTTATTGCACTAACGTTTTCGGCGCGAACGAACGTACATCGTTAGTCGAACTAACGCAACGAGTTAGGATGGGCGCCATGATCAGAGCCGAAGCCGCGGACAGGCCCGACGACGGCGCACCCAAGACGCCCGACAGGCTGCGACGACGGGCGAGCCGACTGTTGTCGCAACTGTCCGCGCGGTCGGACCGGTTGATAAACGAGGGACTGGCCCAGGTCGACGCCCGCAAGTGGCACTACGCCGTGCTCGCCTCACTTCAGGATTCCGGGCCGGGGAGCCAAGCGGCGCTGAGCGGACGCACCGGCATCTACTGCAGCGACATGGTCAGCGTGCTCAACGAACTGGCCGAGCGTGACCTCGTCGAACGGGCACCGGATCCCGACGACCGGCGACGCAACATCATCACCATCTCCCCCCAGGGCCGCCGCCACCTACGCCGCCTTGACAAGGTCCTGGACGACCTCCACGACGAACTGCTCGCGCCGCTGAGTCCGGCCGAACGCGACCAGTTCGTGCAGTTGCTCACCCGCCTGCTGGACCACCACACCCGGACCTCCTGAGCCGCGTAGTGGCATCCGGCATCAACACTGCCCGGGGCGCTGTTTCATAGGTGGTCGCCCAGGGTCATACCCCGTACGCGGTCGGGTCGGGGATCCCGGCCAGACTGAATGCCTCAGCTCTTTCCACACATGTGCCACACCGTCCGCAATGTACGTCCCCGCCGTCGTAGCACGACCAGGTGAGATCGAGCGGGGCGCCGAGGCGGGCGCCGAGCGCCACGATCCCGGTCTTGTCCGTTTCAGCGAACGGGAAGAGGAGTTCCACCCCCGTACCGCGCTCCACCGCCCCGGCGGCAGCCACCAGGAAGTCGGGACGGCAATCCGGGTACACGGGGTGGTCGCCGGCGTGGGCGCCCAGAGCCACGGCGTCGTACTGCCGCGAGGCGGCAACGGCAGCCGCGGCCGCGATGAAGAGCAGGTTCCGGCCCGGGACTACGGTCGCGGCCATGGATTCGTGACTGTATTGGCCGTGGGGCATAGCGGTCGAACTCAGGAGCACCGAGGAAGCAGGGTCCATCGCAGCTGTCACGCCCCGCAGGTCGACGATGTTGTGGCGGATGGACAATGCGTCCGACACGGCGGCGGCGGCGTCCAGTTCCCGCACATGACGCTGTCCGTAATTGGCCGACAGGCCCAACACCACATGGCCGCCCTCAACGAACTGTGCGGCCAGGACTGTGGAGTCCAGCCCGCCGGACAGCAGCACGACGACTTTCATACGTCGTCACCCCTCGGGCCGGCGCTTGCCCGCGCGGTGAAGGAGAGGCCCCCTCGGACCTGCTGTGCCGCCTCCACGCTGACGGTGGTTGCTCCGCAGGCTCGCTGCAGGTCTTGAGCGATGACCACGGCCAGCTCTTCGGCAAAGACGCCGATGTTGCGGAACCGGTGCAGGTAGAGCTTGACCGACTTGGCTTCCAGACACAGGGCGTCCGGGGTGTACCGGACGGTGAGGGTATAGATGTCCGGCTGCCCGGTGATCGGGCACAGGGAGGTGAGTTCCCTGGTGGTGAACTCCACCTCGTAGAGGCCCTCGGGTTTCGGGAACGTCTCCAGTTCCTCACTGTCGATCGGTGCATTCCGCTTGCTGCCCAACAGGGTGAACTCAGGCGTCGTCATGAGTGGCTCCTTAATTGTCGCCCGCCATTAGTACGTTCGGCTTTGCTACCGGCCCGGTCAAGGGCGCGTTCAAGGTGCTCAGTTCGTCGCGGATCGACGGCCGGGACAGCGCTGCCGTCGTCTGCATCCGACACGGCATGGCTCCCGGGCACCGACCGGTCCGGAGATGACCCATCGGCGAATCCGGTGTCCCGCCCGACGTCAGATGGGCATGATGGACATGCGGCCTTCCGTCGCGCGTCGCCAGCAGAGGAGCGGGCCGATGACATCCGCGCAGGACGAGATTCCGGAACGGGCGGAGCCGGCCGCCGTTCATCGGGAGACCACCGCTATGGACGGGCGGATCCCGGCGGCTCTGCTGGACTCGCTCGCGCAAGAGTTCTCCTCGTACGGCACCGACACCGAGACCGACGCCGACACCGGCATCGAAAGCGGGCAGGAGACCGGTATCGGCACTGATACCGAGGACGAGACGCACACCGGCACCTGAACCGTCCCTGTGCCGCGCCACTATCCCCAACCCTCGCCGTCGAGGAGGCTTTCGAGCGCCATCGCCGCCTCTTCGCCCGGCCGGTAGCCGATCTCCCGAGCGGTCTCCGAGGCCCGGCTGATCTCCTCCCAGGCCGCCTGTTCGTCGCCCAAGTCCTGGTAGACGCGGCCGAGGACGAGCCGAGCCTCGACCTCGGCGACCCGGTAGCCGCCGCTGCCCGCCATCGCCAGCGCCTGGTCCGCGTCCCCGCGCGCGCTCGCGGACCGACCGGTGGCCGCGGCGAGCCGACAGCGGGCGAGGAGCGAGCCGATGAGGACGTCCCGGCGAGTGATGCCGCGGGCGATGGTGTGAGCCGCCTCGAAGTGGGCGCGGGCCTGCTCCAGGGCCGCACTGTCGGGGGCGTCGCCGGACCGTTGCATCTGGTCGAGGGTGAGGTCTCCCAGGCCGATCAGACAGGCGGCCTCGTCGGCACTCCACCCGGCCCGGCGGCAGACGGTCAGATTGGCCTCAAGGGCCCGGCGGGCCGCCCCCGGCCGCCCGGTGGCGCGCAGATGCTCGGCGTAGTGGATCCCGCTCCAGCTGTACAGGAGCGGGATCGGGGTGAACTCGCGGGCAAGCGTGAGAGCCGCCGTGAAGGACCGCTCCGCGTCGTCGTGCTCGCCGCGGTAGTGGTGCAGGGTGCCGCGCAGGGTCTCGGCGACCAGTTCGTCCTCGCGGTCGCCGGCCCTTCGCGCCAGCTCGAACGCGCTCTCGATCGCCTCTTCGGTCTTCGTCAACTGGCCCAGCGCCAAATGCAGTTCGGCCCTGTTCTGACAGCTGACGGCGGCCTGGTGGTAGCGGCCCAGTCCGCGGAACGCGGCCTCGGCCCGGCGCAGCGCCGCCACCGCGTCCCACAGCCGCCCCAGCATCTGGAAGCTGGTGGCGACTTCGTGCAGCACCCAACCCCGCATCTCCGGGTCGCCGCCCTCCGTGTAGGGCTCGCGCCGGAAGTCGCCGCGCGGGAAGAAATCGGCGAAGCAGGCCAGCGCAGTGTCGTAGGCGTTGAGTTCACGTGTGACCAGGCCGCGATCGCCCGCGTACAGCCGGTCGGTGATGAGTACATACGCCTCGGCGTACGCGCCGGAGCGGCAGGAGTGGTGGACGGCCTCGATCAGCGGGTCGAGCGCGTCGAGGGTGGCGGCCGGCTCGGCACGGGCGTCGGCGACGCGCAGGTAGTAGTGCTTGGCCCACTCGTGCAGCCGGGTGTGGTCCACGTCCTGGACCGCGGACTTGTAGTAGTAGTCGCGGATCAGCGGATGGGTGCCGAGCCTGCCACTCTGGTCGCGCCGGACCACGCGGGCGTCGACGAGATGAACCAGTGCGACGGCGTGCGCTGCGGGCAGCGCGGGCTCTTCCCGCTGGGCGCCCTGGGGCAGCACGGCCTGCAGCGCCTCCTCTCCCACCGGCGTACGGAAGACGCTGAAGCCGACGAGCAGGGCGCGTTCGGCCTCTGACAGACATGCGTCGTACTGGCCGAGGATGCGCCGCACCAGTTCGGCGCGCGGCATGTCGGGACCGGGCGGTGGCAGAGTGGCGACCCGCCGCACGTCACCGCCGTACCGCCTGACCAGGTAGGCGGCGATCAGGCTGAGGGTGAGCGCGTGGCCGCCCCACTGCAGGCCCACCCGCTCCAGCGCCGCATCGGAGCCGCGTACGCCCAGCAGTGCCAGGAGTTGCCGGCCGGCCCCGGCGGTCAGCGCCGGAACGTCGATCTGTCGGTATGTCACGAAGGAGATGAGATCCACGACTGGTGCACGCGAGGTGATCAGACAGAAGGACCGGTGTCCGGGTGTGGCGAAGAAGGTGAGGAAGTCCCGCAGATCCGGGCTGAGTACGGATCCGTAGTGGTCACCGCGCTGCTCCTGTACGGCTTCGAGGCCATCGAGGACGAAGACGTACGGCTGGCTGCTCAGCAGCGAGGCGACGATCTCGGCGCGGGCGCGGCCGTCGCCGCAGTCCTCGGAGGTGATCTGGCCACCGCTGACGAATTCGAGGGCGGCCTCCAGGAAGTCGTCGGCTCCGGCGCGTTCGGCGAAGCTCCACCAGAAGAAGCGTGGCGCCGCGGACTCGGGCCTGCCGTGGCCGGTCCGGTCCCTGGCCGCCCTGGACCGGCGCTCCAGCCATTGCCGGGCGATGGTGGTCTTGCCCTCGCCTCCGAACCCGATGAGTCCAACGACGAGGGTCTCGGGATCGTCCGCCGCCCGGTCGGCCTCCGCGAGGAGCGGCTCGCGCGCCACCCACTCGGTCAGCGGCCCCGGCGCGTCCTCCAGCCGGTCGGAGCGAGGTAGCTGGATCCGGCGCAGCAGGTCGTCGTCCATCCGCGGCGGCTCGGCGTGCTGCATGGGGAGCGGGTCGGCCCGGACGACCAGGGAGAACGGCGGGAAGCTGACGAGGTGCGCGTTGACGGCCCAGGCGGTGTCGCGGTCCTCGGCGTTGCCGGCCGAGCCCCACTTCTCCGAGACCATCCCCACCACCAGATTGCGTGTGCGGTCGAGTACGGGGGATCCGCTCATGCCCTCGGCGATGTCCGAGGACCGGAGCTGGACGGGCTCCTTGAGGAGGGAGTGACCCTCCGGTGCCTCGATCTCACCCATGATCATGCCTTGGGCGAGGAGCCCCTGATACTTGCCCAGTCTGCGGTACCCATAGCCGATGAACTCATTCCACGCGGAGGCGGCCGCGTCGCCCAGCACCGCGACTCTGCCCGCGGGGATCAGGCCTTCGGTTCTGAGGCAGACGATGTCGTCGTCGCTGTCGGCGCAGAACGCGACGACTCTGGCCCGGTGGGTAAGGGCCTTCCAGTGGTCCACGGCCGGGAAGTGGACGTCGACTTCCGGGGCCGGATGCGCCCGGGCATCAAGTCCGCCCGCCTCCAGCACATGTCTGCAAGTGACGATCAGCCCCTGCCGGGCGATCGCCACTCCCGTTCCCAGCGTCTCCTCGGTGCCGGGCAGCGCCACCCGTACGGTAATGAGCCTCACATTCTGAAGTCTGACCAGGTATTTGCGGTTTGAATCCGTTGTCATGGACGGTCCGAGCTCCAGGTGAGCCGCACGGTGAGCGAGGCACCGGCACTCGCCTTGGCGATCAACGCACCGCTCTCGGCATCCAGCGTGATACCGAACTCGACTTCCACCTCGTCAGGGCGGTGCGGCAGTGCGTCGACCGCGGCCTCCACCCGTCGCGCCATCGAACGGATGGTGCCCATCGCGGCGTCGACCGCGCTTTCCGAGCGGCGGGCCAGGTCGGCGGGGCTCGTCGCGACTTGCCGGAGGCCGGGCGTCGGCGCGAAGTCGACGAGCACATGGCCGACGTCCGGCGTGGGATCGATGGCGTCGAGTTCTGTGCGCGTACCGGCGTCGTGTGCAGCCATGAAGCCCTCCCCGTTGCCCCCGACGGGCCCACCCTGCGAGATTCTCGTACGAGCTGACATATGCGTCAACTCAGCATATTCCCAAGGTCGTCGGGTTCTAGCCTGATTACCCGATGCGGAGTCGAACCGTCCCTGCGGGTGTGAGGCGTGCCGGTCAGCCGGTGACGCGAATGCGGTGGATGGAGTCCACGGCTCCCGCGCCGGCCGCCGCCTTGTCGAGGACATAGGCGGTGCCACGGGTGACGACGACATGGTCGGTGTTCGCGCCGGTCGAAAGGTCCGCGAGAACCGTACCGTTGCGGGGGTCGACCACCGTGGTCGTCCCGGAGCCCCTGTTGGCGACGAAGACGTTGCCCGTGCAGACATCGGTCGCCACGGCGAGGCTGCCCGCCCCCGTAGCGATCTCCTTCCGCACAACTCCCGCGCGCAGATCGATGACGGAGACGGAACCGGCTGCCTGATTGGCGGTGTAGGCGGTCCGGCCGTCGGCCGACACCGACACGTCGATGGAGCCCCGGCCGGCGGGGATCAGCCTGGGCTCGTCGGAGGTGGGGGAGACCTCGATGAGCCGACTGTTCATCAGGTCGGCCGCGTAGACGGTACCGGTGCGCTGGTCGAGGGCCAGTCCCGCCGGTCCCGCGCCCTCGACGGTGACCCGCCTCTTCTGCTGGTACGTACGGGTGTCGAAGGCGACGACACTACCGTCCTCGAGCCCGGTGGCCCACGCCAGGTTGCGCTGCTCGTCGACTATGACGTCCCGGGCGTGCTTCACGCCGGGCAGCGAGGCGAGGTGCCGGCCGGTGCGCTGGCTGTAGACGGCCAGGGAGTTGTCCAGCGTGTTGGTGGTCCACACGGTGTTGTGCGCGTCGTCCACGGCCACGCCGTAGACGGCCTCCCGCGCGCCGGTGGCCTCGTCCTTGAGGGGCGGCGTGTAGGCGGCCTGCACCTTCAGGGTCCCCGGGTCCACCTTGAGCAACTGGGACTGGGTGACCGGGGGGAACCCGACAGAGCTGGTGACCCACAGGACGTTGTTCCGCGCGGAGTAGGCGGACTGGTACAGCCCCTGGCCCAGTTCGGCCGAGTCCACCGTGTAGGACGCCTGGCGGGTGTGGACCTGCGCCGGCGCCGCGGCCGACGCCATGCCTGCCGGACCGAGCGCGCAGGTCGCGGATATGGCGGCGGCGAGCAGGACCCGGCGGTGGATCGAGGTGCGGGTGCGGGACATGATGGTGCCTCCAGAACAAAGAGAAGTGGGTTCCGATTTGTGGCAAGTCGGACATTCGCCTTGGTCAGGCCCCTGCCTCACTATGGGCGCAGGACTTGTCCATTGCTGGTTTTTGCCCCTCGTCTGACATTTCGCTGACATCCGGGGGCGCGCGCTTTCGGGCAGGTCTGCCGGCGGTGCCGGAAGAGAATGTCCCGGCGGTATACGGTCGTGGAATTCGTCGCGGGCCTGCGGCCGGGTCAGCCGGCCGTGAGGCCCGGTGTCCGCAGGCAGTTCGCGTGGGATGCGGGACCGTGTTCGGCCCTCCAGCCTTGGGGGACTGGTAGGAATACCGGCCACAGTGACCGTTCTCCCGCCTTGTTGACGAGGACGAGGTGGGTGGGGCCCGGTGTGCCGGTCGGGTCGAAGGGGAGGGTCATGTGTCGAGTTCCTTGAGCCGGGCCGTAAGGACGGTGGCGATCGTGTCGAGCTGCCGTGGCTGTGTCATCTCGGGGTGAAGGCAGTCCAGCGTGTGCTCGTCGAGCCGGCCGGTCATGTACGGCCGCCAGGCGTGCGGAGTGAGCCAGTCCTCGGCGCGGGGTGCCCCCGCCGTGAAGAACAGCAGGTCCCCCTCGAAGACGTGGTGCCGGTGGGTGCGCATCAGGCGGGCGTTGTTGGTGACGATGCCGAGGACTGCGTTCAGTACGCGTTCAGGAAGGGCCGCGAGCGCGCTGCCCTCGTGGCGCAGCGTGGCGAGGACGCTGTCCCGGGTAAGACCGTCACCGCCCTCGAAACCGGCCATGCGGAGCAGCGCGCCCAGCGCGTCGGCTTCGGTGGGCCCGGCGAGGTCGCGCCATTGGTCGGAGGGATAGGCGTCCATGAGGGCCAGCAGGTCGACCCGTTCTCCGGTCTGCTGGAGGTGGACGGCGACGGTGTGGGCGATGACGCCCCCGACGGACCAGCCGAGGAGACGGTAGGGGCCCTGCGGCTGCACGGTGCGGATCTGTTCCGCGTAGTCGGCGGCCATCTCGTCCATGGTGGCGGGCAGGCTTTCGCCGTCGCGCGTCAGGCCACGGGCCTGGAGTCCGTGGACGGGCCGGCCGGCGCCGAGACGGGGGAGCAGCCCCGAGTAGCACCAGCTGATGCCGCCGGCCGGATGGAACACGAACAGCGGGAGGCCCTCGCCGCTCGCGCGTAGCGGCAGCAGGACCTCCAAGGCGGTGTCGGTGCCGGTGTTGTCGGTGAGCCGGTCGGCCAGTGCGGCCGGTGTCGGCGCGCGGAACAGTGTCCCGATCGGGGCGCTGAAGCCGAGGGTGTCGCGGATACGGGACATGAGCCGGGCGGCGAGCAGGGAGGTGCCGCCGAGGTCGAAGAACGCGGCCTCCGTGCCGACCCGTTCGAGGCCGAGGACTTCGGCGAACAGTCGGGTCAGCGTCTCCTCGGTGGGATTGCAAGGGGCGCGTCCGTCAGTCTTCGCGTCGGTGGCGGGGGCGGGCAGGGCCCTGCGGTCGAGCTTGCCGTTGGGGCTGAGGGGGAAGTCGTCGAGGCGGACGATCGCCGAGGGCACCATGTATTCGGGCAGGACAGTGCTGAGGTGTGCGCGCAGGCTCTCCTGGTCCGGCACGGCGGGGCTGCCTGTGATGTAGGCGACGAGCCGCTGGTCACCGGGCCGGTCCTCGCGCACGGTCACACAGGCGCCGGTCACGGCGTCCATCGCTGCCAAGTGGGCCTCGATCTCGCCGGGTTCGAGACGCTGGCCGCGGAGTTTGACCTGCTGGTCGGTGCGCCCCAGGTAGGTGACCTCTCCGTCGGCGGTCCAGCGGGCGAGGTCGCCCGTCCGGTACATACGCGAGCCGCCCTGGCCGTAGGGGTCGGCGACGAAGCGGGTCGCGGTCAGTCCGGGGCGGTGGAGGTAGCCGTCGGCGAGTTGGACTCCGGCGAGGTAGAGCTCGCCCGTGATGCCGGGCGGGCAGGGTTTGAGGGCCGCGTCCAGGACGTACAGGCGGGTGTTCCACACGGGGCGGCCGATGGGGACGGGCCCGCTCCGGCCGGGTGTGCAGGTGTGGTGGGTGACGTCGACGGCCGCTTCCGTGGGCCCGTACAGATTGTGCAACTGCGCTGTGGGCAGAGTGCGGTGGAAGCCCCGCACAGTGTCGCGGGGCAACGCCTCGCCGCTGCAGAAGACGTCCCGCAGCGAGGAACATCCTGCCGCTTCGGGCTCCGCGAGGAACACCTGGAGCATCGAGGGCACGAAGTGGCAGACGGTGACGGACTGTTCCTGGATGGTCCGGGCCAGGTAGACCGGGTCCTTGTGGCCGTCGGGATCGGCGACGACGAGGGTGGCGCCCTCGCGCAGGGCCCAGAAGAACTCCCACACGGACACGTCGAAGCCGGAGGGTGTCTTCTGGAGCACCCGGTCGCCGGGGGCGAGTGGGTAGGTGTGCTGCATCCAGCGCAGCCGGTTGTCGATGGCCGCATGCGGCACCACCACACCCTTGGGTCTGCCTGTGGAACCGGAGGTGTAGATGACATACGCCGGGTGCCGCGGCGATGGCGCGCGCGGCAGCTCGAGCGGGGACAGGGCAGAAAGATCCGTCCGGTCGAGCAGGATGTACGGCAGCTCCGTGTCGGGCAATTGGGTGCGGGTGGCCGAGTCGGTGACCACGCAGACCGGGGCGGCGTCCTCCAGCATGTCGGTGAGGCGGCCTGCCGGATAGCCCGGGTCGAGCGGCAGATACGCGCCGCCCGCCTTGAGTACGCCCAGCAGGGCGACGATCAGTTCCACCGAACGCGGCAGGGCGATCGCCACCAGCGCGCCGGGCCGTACGCCGTGGCCGGTCAGATGGCGGGCGAGACGGCTGGCCTCGGCGTTCAGTTCGGCATACGTCAGCGTCCTGTCCCCGTAGACGAGGGCCGGGGCGGCGGGGGTGCGGCGTGCCTGTTCCTCGAAGGGGCCGATGAGGGTGGTGGCGGGCAGCGGCCGGGCGGTGTCGTTGAACTCTACGAGCACGCGCCACTGTTCCTCTTCGGTCGCGATGCCGAGTTCCGCGAGCGGGGCCGCGGGATCACAGCTGACGATCCGGTTGAGCAGTTGGAGGAACCGCCGCTGGTGGGCGATGAGTTCGTCGCCGGTGTACACGGCGGGGTTGGCGTCGTGGTCGATGCGCAGGCCCCGGCCGTCGGTCCGGTCGTAGACGTTGACGGTCAGATCGTCGACGGGGCCCGCGGAGAGGTTGTGCGGGACGGCGGTGATGCCGCTGAAGGGGAGTCCGTAGTCGAACGGCATGATGTTGACGAGCGGTCCGACCAGCGCACGGCCCTCACCGAGCAGGCCGAGATCACGCCTGATGTCCTCGAACCGGTAGCGCTGGTGTCGGCGCGCGGCGCGCACCGCGAGGACCACCTGCCGCGTCAGTCCGGCCGTCGTGGTGTCCGGCCGGACGGTCAGCCGCAGCGGCAGCACATTCATCACCATGCCGGGAATCTTCAGGGCGACCGAGCCCATGCGACCCATCATCGGCATCCCCAGCACGACGTCCGAACTCCCGGTGGCCCGCGAGACGTAGAGCGCCTGGGCGGCGATCAGTACATCCGGCCAAGTCGCCCGCAGTTCGTCGGCGAGCGCCCGCAGACGGGCCACGGTCCGGTCGGGGACGCGGGCGCTGCGCCGCAGGAAGGTACGGGAAGGCAGCTCGGCACGCCCGGCGAGCGAGGGCGCCTGAGGTCGGCCGGCGAGAGCTTCGGCCCAGTGAGCGCGGTCCTTGCCGAACTGCTCGCCGTGGCGGTAGGCGGCGTCGTCGGCGATCAGTTCGGCCAGGCGGCCGAAGGGCCGCTCGCCCGGCTGGGCCCGTGCGGCGAGGGCCGAGTAGACCTCCGCGGTGCGGCGGGCGAGCAGCGAGTAGCCGAACCCGTCCATGACGATGTGGTGCACGCACTGGTACCACAGCCAGCGCTCGTCGCCGATCCGGAGCAGCGCATGCCGGAACAGCGGGCCCGCTGCGAGATCGAAGGGCCGCGTCAGATCGTCGTCCATCCAGGCCCGGGCGGCCGCCCGGGGATCCTGCTCCGACCGCAGATCGGCCGTGTGCAGCGGGAAACCGGATCCGGGCGTGCCCAGGTCGAGGGGGAACTGCCGTGGCCCGTCGGGGGTTTGAGCGATCCGCACACACAGGGCATCGGCTTCGCGAGCGGTACGGTGCAGCGCCTGCGCGAGAAGTTCGGGCCGTAAGGCCCCTTCGAGGTCCAGGTACTCGGCCGTGTTCAGCGCGGGGCTCTGAGGATCGAGGGCCTGCGCATACCACATGCCCGACTGGGCGGCGGTCAGCGGAAGGCCGACGGCGTCCGCCGCCGTGGCCACGGGCGCGGACTCCGTGGCGGGTCCGGCTGTCGTTTCGGCTGTCGGTACGGCTGTCATTCCTGGGCCCCCAGCAGAGGCGTCCATGCCTCGATGGCGGGGCGTTCGGCGAGGTCGACGAAGGAGATGTCGGCGCCGTGGTCGCGCCGCCACCGTTCGACCAGGCTCATCAGACGCATCGAGTCGAGCCCGTAGTCGGCGAGGTTCTCGTCGTCGGGGATGTCTGCGGGATCCTCTCCCAGCACATCGGCGACGTCCTTACGTATCTGCTGCACGGTCAGCGCCACGGGTCAGTTCCCCTCGAGGATCGCGTCGGTGGTGGTCACGACGGCGCAGCGGCCGGCCGCCCAACGCAGCGCCGATCGGTGTTCGTGTTCGCCGAAGTCGGCGACGGCGTCGGCGACGACGAAGGCCTTGATGTCCCGCATCCAGGCGTCGCACGCCGTCATGACCACGCCGATGTGTGCGTAGACGCCGGTGATGACGAGCTGGTCGCGGCCGTGGCGCTCCATCAGCGCGGCAAGGTCGGACCGTACGAAGGCGCTGTACTTCCACTTGGTGAGGACCGTGTCGCCGTCCTGGGGTGCCACGGCCGGGGCGATGGCTTCGGCGTGCGGGTCGTCGGGCAGCCCCGGCCCCCAGAAGTCCTGCTGGAGTCCGCGCTGTTCGGGGCTCTGGCCGCCGGGCTGTGCCGAGTAGACGACGGGGATGCCGCGGCTTCTGGCGTGCTGCGTCAACCGGGAGGTGTTGGTGAGGAGTTCGGTCACCGGTGAGGCGTTTGCCTCGAAGGCGGACAGGAAGTGGTTTTGCAGGTCGTGGACGAGGAGGACGGCCCGGGCGGGGTCGACGGTCCAGTCGGCGCGGTTGTCGGGCAGGCCGGTGACACCGGGCATGGCATAGGGGGCGATGGCTGGCAGCGCCATGGAAACGGGTGCCTTTCAGGGGTGGGCGGGCTGGGCGGCGGTGTTGCGGAGGTCCCTCTTGCTGACCTTGCCGACACCCGTGGCCGGGAAGACGTCGACGAACTCGACACGGTCGGGCACCTTGTAGGCGGCCAGGCCGCTTTCGCGTACGAACCGTCTGAGGGCGGCGGGGCGCAGTTCGGCCCCCTCGCGGAGGATGACGTACGCGCAGGTGAGCTCGCCGAGGTAGTCGTCGGGGACGGAGACGACCGACACGTCGTGTACGGCAGCGTGGCCGAGGATGACGTTCTCGACTTCCTCCGGCGCGATCTTCTCGCCGCCGCGGTTGATCTGGTCCTTGGCGCGGCCCTCCACCACGAGGTGTCCGCTCGGGGTCGTGCGGGCGATGTCCCCGGTGCGGTAAAAGCCGTCCAGCGTGAACGATCGAACGTTGTGTTCGGGGGCGCGCCAGTAGCCCCGGATGGTGTACGGGCCGCGGGTGAGCAGGTGGCCGGCTTCCCCGGGTATGACGTCCTTGTCCTCGTCGTCGACGATGCGGATCTCGTCGGCGGGCGAGATCGGCCGGCCCTGGGTGGTGACGATGGTTTCTTCGTCGTCGTCCAGCCGGGTGTAGCTGACGAGACCCTCGGCCATGCCGAAGACCTGCTGCAGAGTGCAGTCGAGCGTGGGCCGCACTCGCCGCGCGGCCTCCTCGCTGAACTTGGCACCGCCCACCAGCAGGACCTTCAGGCTGCCGAGGTCGTACGGCGTGTTCGGGGCTGCCTGAGTCCACACCAGGGCGAGCGGCGGCACCAGACCGGTGATCGTCACGCCTTCGCCCGCGATGAGAGGGAACGCGGTCTCCGGGGCCGGTCCCGGGCACAGCACCACCCGTCCGCCGGCACACAGGGTGCCCAGCGAACCCGGCGAGCTGAGCGGGAAGTTGTGCGCGGCGGGCAGGACGACGAGATACACGCTGTTCTCGTCCATCGCGCAGATCTCGTTCGACCCCCGCAGTGAGTACAGGTAGTCGTCATGCGTACGCGGGATGAGCTTGGGCACTCCCGTACTGCCGCCGGACAGCTGGAGGAAGGCCAGGTCCGACGCTTGCGGCTCGTCGTACCCGCCCGGCCGCACGGGTTCACGGGGCACCGCGCTCAGCGCGGTGTGCTCTCCCGGCTCTCCTACGACGAACACATGGCGGAGCGTGGGTGTCTGCGCCTTCACCCTGGTGGCGAGGTCGCGGTAGTCGAAGCCCTCGTGCCGGTCGGAGATGACATAAGCGACCGCCTCGGAGAACGAGCAGAAGTACCCGATCTCGATCTCCCGGTGAGCCGGCAACGCGAACACCGGCAGCGCGCCGATCCGGAACAGCGCGAAGACCACCTCGAAGAACTCGGCGACGTTCGGCAGCTGAACCACCACACGGTCGCCCCTGCCGATTCCGGTGTGGAGGAAGCCGGCGGCGAGCCGGTCGGCCCGGCGGTCCAGCTCACCGTAGGTCCAGCGCCGCAGGTCACCGGCCGGGTCCACGACAGCGAACCGGTCCGGATACTGCTCGGCACGGGCGCGCAGCATCTGCCCGAAAGTCTCCCCCCGCCAGTATCCGGCGGCCCGGTAGTGCCCGGCGAAGTCGGCGGGCCAGGCGGGTGCGTCGGCGGTCACAGCTGTGCCCCCACGGCGTCGAGGAACGTACGGAACTTGGCGCTCGTCTCGGCGGTCTCCGCCACCGGGTCGGACGAGGCCACCACACCCGCCCCCGCGAACAGCCGCAGACCGCTCCGGTCCGCCTCGGCACAGCGGATGGTCACCACCCACTCGCCGTCCCCGTCCGCGTCACCCCACCCCACGACCCCGGAATACAGACCCCGGTCGAACGGCTCCAGCTCCCCAATGACCTTCCTGGCCGGCGCAGTCGGCTCCCCACAGACAGCCGGTGTGGGGTGCAGGGCGCAGGCGAGTTCCAGTGCGGAGACCGACTGTGCGGGGAGAGTTCCTGTGAGGGTCGTCGACAGGTGCCACATGGCGGCGGTCTTCACGAGGGTGGGCCGCTCGGGCACGACGAGGTCGGTGCAGTACGGGGCCAGCGTGGCGCGTATGGCGTTCACGACGACGGCGTGCTCGTGCAGGTCCTTGGGCGATTCGAGCAGGGCGGCGGCGCGCCGCACATCCTCGGCGAGGTCGCCACTGCGGGGTGTGGAACCGGCGAGCGGATTGGCCACCAGGGCGCTGCCACGTCGGGAGACGAGAAGTTCGGGGCTGGCGCCGAGAAGGGTGCGGCCCGCGCTCGTGGGAATCGCGAAGGTGTAGCCGCGGGCGTCGCGGCGGGCGAGGCGTTGCAGCATCCCCGGCACGTCAGGTTCACGGTCGCCGGTCAGATCGAGCGCGCGGGCGAGAACGGCCTTGCCTAGGGCCTGTATCGAAAGCGCCGGTCACAGCCGCCCGTTGCTCTGAGGCAGGGGTAAACCGCTACTTCAGCGGTGGATGTGGCGAGTACGGTGTGGCTGTGGCCGGTGATCGCATGCAGCGGCGGCTCACGGAGACAGACGCGCGGACGCGAAGGAGCGAATGGTGCCAGGCGCCGTACTGCGAGGGGTGACTCTGGACTGTTACTCGCCG
>NZ_JAGGOI010000059.1 GCF_018614585.1 Streptomyces sp. ISL-1
GAGGTCCTTCGCGACCTGTGGGTGACGATCCCCAGCAAATGCAGGGCTACTCCTACGCCAACAACTCTCCCGTCACCTTCAGCGACCCCACGGGACTAGAGATTGGCTCCACGCCGGGCACCTGCTCATGGGACGTCAAGTACTGCACTCCCGCTCAACACTCGGGCAAGGATAAGAACAACGGGTCTAAGGACAACAGCGGGAACGGCAATGGCGGCGGAGGTGGCGGCGGAGGTGGTGGCGGAGGTGGCGGAGGTAGCGATGACGGCCAGCCATCCATCGGCGGAATTACGATTCCCACGTACGAAGAACTCTCCATATACGCCGCCGCATACACGGATCAGGACACCTACGGCTACCGCGTTGAGTGGTGGGCCAAGAGCAAGTGCTCCCGGCCCACCGCGTATGCAAGTTTCTGTACCACGGCAGGAAAAGCTGGACTCCTCGAAGTCGGAGACGATCCCTTCGGCATAAAACTAGGGATCCGCTGCGTCACCAAGGGCAAAGACTGCGGCGAAGCCGCCGTCACCGTCGCCCTATATCTCGTCGGCGCCGGGTGGGAATGGGCAGCGGCCAGGAGAGCCGCCGCTTCAGCCAAGGGTGCCGCCGCAAGTGCAGAACTGGGTAGCGCAGAAAGCGTTGCGCGACTGCTGTCGGACTGCAAGTGTTTTCTCGCCGGCACTGACGTCCTCATGGCTGATGGTTCCACCAAGGACATTGAAGACATCGAGGTCGGAGACGAAGTCCTCGCGACGGACCCTGAGACGGGAAAGTCCGGCAGCCGCAAGGTCTCACGCCTGATCCGCACCGAAGACGACAAGCACTTCAACGAACTGACCATCGCGACCGACGACGGACCCCAGAAGCTCACCGCCACACACGAGCACCCCTTCTGGTCCCCCTCCGAGAAGCGGTGGGTCGAAGCCGGCCAACTCCAGCCGAGCGCGACACTCCTCACGGACGATGGCACCACCGTCACCGTGACGAACAACCGGCCATTCGCCAAGCACGCGCGCACGTACAACCTCACCGTTGAAGACCTCCACACGTATTATGTGCTCGCCGGGGACACTCCAGTCCTCGTGCACAACAGTGGTCCCGGATGTGGATCTGCGTGGATTGATTCGAACAGCATTCCCCACCACTTCAAGCACGCCGAAGACTTCGGAATCATGGGGAAGGAAAGCAAGGCGACCAAGCAAGCATTCGTCGGCGCGATAGGTGACTTCGTAAAGAACTCTGGGAACGTTCAGATCGCGGGGACTTACCGGGGAACTCCGGCTCGGCATTATGTGGATCTGAATTCAGGGCGCCACGTCTCCGTCGATCTCGATAGTGGAAAGATGCTTGGTGCCTGGAAGTCTGATCCGGGATCGGACCAGTTCTGGTACCTGACGATGCATGGGAAGCTGTAATGGCCAAGCTAGAACCGTTCCTGGTGCTTGCCTCTGCGGTTGCAGAGGGGAGGCTGTCAGCGGTCGATTTTTCGACAGTATGCCTCCCCTTGTACAAGCACTATTCGGGATCTTATCCGTCACCTGACCACTACCAGTTGGCCACTGACCTGTTTTATCTGGCGCATGATCACTACGCGGGCGAGGGTGATCCAATCCCAGGCACGCTTAGTGACGCTCAGGTTCAAACGGCGGCGGCAGATATTGCGCAGCGGATGCGTTCACTTCTGCGTTGACTCGTATTCGAAGCGAGGCCATCGGTGCACGAAAAGGCGGGCTTGTGCGAGACTCGAAATGATTCTCTGCGGGGCGCAGGCCCGCCTTGACGGCAGTAGTTGACGGCAACGTCAGCGGACGGGTGCTGCACAAGTCGGCTGGTCGCCGCCGTCGCGGGAACCGATGATCTCGGTGGAGGTGTGAAGGGCGCGGCCGAGGAGGTCGATGGCGTTGTGCTGGAGGCGGAGTCGGACGTGGGCGTAGACGGTGGCGGTGACGCCGATGTGGGCGTGGCCGAGGAGTTCCTTGATCACGACGAGTTCCACTACCTGCTCCAGTAGGCGGGTCGCCGCCGGGCTGCTCGTCGCCGCTGTCGTGCCCGGCCCGGTTGCCGAGCAGATCGAGCTGCTCGCCACCAGCGAGGACGACTTCACCCGCTGGGCCGAGGTATTCGACGCCCCGGACCCCGACTCCGCCGCAGCACTCGCCTACGAGCACTGCCGCAGGTGGGACGACGAGGTCTGATCCTCGGGGCGCAGCCGTCCGGCTGCGCCCCTCACCTCTCCGGCCTCCCGCCGCCACCAGGCGCAGCACGGTGCCCGCTGGGTGCGCCTCATCCGGGGGAGCGTCCTCGGCCCGCAGCCGGTGGGCGCCGGCAGCGGCTACTCGTCGAACGTGTCGCTGTCGGCGTCGGGGTCGTATGCCTCCTCCCAGCCTTCCAGGGTGCCCTCCTCATCCTGCTCGTCGCCCAGGAGGGCCGCGCTCTGGTCCGCCCAGCTACCGAATGAAGGCTGTCCGACGCCGTTGATGATCTGCGAGAACACGGCCCAGACCGACGACGTCTTTCCGGAACCCAACGCCATCGTCAACTCCTGGTGTGCCGGCCAGACGACTGCGTCGGCGTCGGGCGCGTAAGGGGTGCCGCTGTCGAGGATGCGAGGGAGCGGGCCGCCCTTGACTACCGGTACCAGGAGTCGGGTGTCCCAGAAGGACGCCGCGTACTCGATGACGCTGTTGAAGAGAGCGTTGCCGGTCAGCTGCCAGCGCACGTTGACCGTGCACCATTCGTGGTCCCCGAGGCGGTAGGCGCGGGCGGCGGTCACTTCCCGAGGCTCGGCTACAACCTCGCGGGGTATGGCCCACCCAATGGCTTCCATCGTGGGCATCGTGGAGAAGCGCGGCTTTACGGCCGCGGGAAAGGGTGCAGACGGCGCATTGAACCGGAGCAAGCCCCAACGGGTCAGTGCCTCGTCGCGGGCATGGACTGCGTAGTCGCGCAGTAGATCCCAGAGGACTTCCTCGTCGACGATGGCGTCGGGCGCGAACTGGCTCAGTACGCCATCCAGGTTCGTCAGGTGCACAAACCTGTCGCCAAGCTCCTCGACGTCCTTATCCATCGGGGGCGGGTACGCCCCGCCCTTGCCGAAGTCCTTGTGGTTGCTGCTGACGAAGTACACGGTCTCATCCGGGTGTTCCTGGGCGTACTCAACCGCGGTTAGCCAGATCGCCACATCCCGCGCGCCGACCTTCACCGCTTTGTCACCCTCACCCTTCACCGCGGCTGGCGGGAGGACGTTGGCCTCTCGGTAGACGCCCTCGCGCAGCGCCCGTTCGCTCGTCGGCAGGACCTCGAGCAGTTGGCCATACCTGGCGCGCCAGCTCTCTCGAACCTTTTCAGGCTCTGGGTCACCGAGCTTCGGGGCGTCCGTGACGCTCGCCCTCTTGAGCTTCTTCAGCGCCCGCGCGGCCTCCCGGTGAGCGTTGTTGTAGTCCACAGCCTTCTGTGCAGCCAGCTCCTCGAGCGCCATCCAGGGGACCGCGATGCGTTCGGTTCCCGTCTCCCGGATGGCGCGCAGGACGTCCGCTTCACTGCTCCGGAGTCCCATTCCGCGTATGACACAGGTGTCCAGAATGATCATGATGCTGCCTTTGGGTTGTGCCGTATGTCGCGCAAGCAGTAGCACCCGAATCAGCTTCTATGCACGCGAGTTGGTTGTGCGGTTCTGTTCAGGGCGCCGGATCCCCTGCACGAGTGATCGCCTCCAGCCACCGAAGCTGATGCGGGGCACCTTCTCGAAGTGTTCCCGGCCCGGCTCGGCGATCCGGCCAAGGGCGTCTGACCGCCCTGTGGGTGCTCACGCGTCACCGGAAAGCCGGCTGTCCAGGGCGCTACGGGGGCAGGCAGCCTGTGCCGGTGGAGGTGACGTTGCCCAGATGAGTTCGTCGGTGTCGGGCGCGTGATCCCAGTCGCTGATCATCCCGGCGGCCAGGAGTTGGTCGAGCAACGGGCCGATACGGGCGGCGTCGGTGCCGCAGGCGCGGCTGACGCGGTCCGTGTCCGCACTGGTGCGGGGATGGGCAGGGGAGGTGTGCGATGCGAGGGCCAGCCAGGCCAGCCGTGTGCCGACGGGCAGGTCTCTTACCCGTGGGCTGCTTGTGGCGCGCAGCGCCCAGTCGGCGGCGCGGAGCCGGCCAGCCCGGCCGGGTGCCCGGTTCAGAGGGTCGATCAGCTGGGCGATGACCGCCGCGCCGGTGGCGTTCGGCCGTGCCAGGTGGAGCCAGTGGTGCTCCTCCAGTTGGTGCCAGAACGCGGCGACGTGATGGAGGCGCATGCCGCGCAGCAGCCCGGCGGGAAGCAGCACGCGTCCGCGGCAGGTGGCGCGCAGAGCGCATTGGAGGGCCAGCAGTCTTGCCTCTGGCCCGGCGCTGGCGGGGAGGGCGGCCGCGAGATAGCTGAGCATGTCCTGGATCCGGGCCTGTTCGGCAGGGCCGTGCGGGCGCGGTGGCCGCCCGGCCACGGTCGCCTTGTCGGAGGCCGGCTCTGCCGACAGGGTGTGCGTGGTGTCCGGTACGACGGCGGCGTGCGGTGTGGTCGCGGCGCAGGCTGCGCAGACGTCGGCGAGGCGCCAAAGGCGTCCGCCGTGTTCGCGGGTGAGGACGAGGAGGATAGGGCCGCCGCAGCCACGGTGGCGGGGGTGCCAGCGGCAGCCGCGTTCGTGGCACTGGCAGACGCGCAGATGCGGGGGAAGGACGTCGCTGCGGGCGTGTCGGGCGAGGTGCGCGAGGGCCGCGGGCCGGGCTGATGCCCCCTGCAGGAGCTGACCTTGCGGCGCGCAGCGCGGACAGTGGAGTGCCGACCCGCCGTGCTGGGGGCGCAGTTCCACGGTCCAGGTACGAGGCACGAGTGGGTGCACGGTGCACAGCCTCATGGGGCGCGCGTTCCTCCAGTTCGTCGGCGCGGGGCCGGTCCGCCTTCCCGCCTGCCGATGGGGGAGCGGGGTGTTGGCGGCACACCGTAGTGCAGACCTCTGCCCTGCCGCTGATCCCGTCACCTGCAGAAATAGGGCAGATGTCTGCACTGACAGGGCAGGGGTCTGCACCGTCGGATGGTGGGGTGACGATCTTCCCGCCGGACCCGAACCTCAATGCGCTGCGTCTGCAGCTGGCGCGCCTGAGGGGCGAGCGCGGCTGGAGCTACGACGAGCTCGCCCGCCGCAGCGGCCTGGGCAGACGCACCGTCATTGAAATCGAGCAGGGCCGCACCATCGGATCGCTGAAGACCTGGCACGCCCTCGCGCACGCTCTGAACGTGCCCGTCGACCAGCTCTTCGCCCCGCTCTGCGAGGGTCACACCCCGCCCGCAGGAACCACCGACTGACCCGTCCTCACGCAGGCCGGGTGAATCACCCGATCAGGGAACCGGTTTCGCTCTGACACACGACGAGTCGTCCACACGTTCCCGCTCATTGGGCTGTCCGTGGGATACGGGCGGCACGGACGCCGTGTCTGCAGCGCGCCGCCTGTCACCTTCACGCCATGTGCTCCACCACCACTGCCTCATCCGGCCGCCGCTGGGACGGCAGCTCCACCACCGCCCGGCGAGCGCGGGCTCTGCGGATCGCTGCGGACAGCCCGTCCCGGCTCCTGCGCACCGCCCAGCGCGGCCGGTGCCGGGCCTGCGGCAACCGGATCGACTGGTACACCCGCACCGACCACCGACCCATCAGCCTCCACCCGGGCGAACTCCACACGGCCACCGTCCCGGCCGGCTCCTGCTGGCACGTCGAGGCCGGCATCGCCCACCCCGGAAGTGACGGCACCCCGTGGTGCCGCGTCCCGCACCTCGCCCTGTGTCCGCGTGGCGACGCCCCGGCCGAACTCACGCCCCAACTGGCTGCCCTGCGCCGCGGCCTCGCCCTGCGTACCCGGCGCCTGCTCGACTCCGGCACGCTCACCCCATCCGCCGCCCTGCCGGCTCCGCCTCCTGAAACGGACGCGGCCGTCTGCCGGCCTGCGCGGCCCGTGGTGCAAATCCTCTACGGCCGATACCTCGCCGCCCGACCCGTCGACGCCATCCAGTGCGTCGCCCAGACCCGACGGCGGGAGCGCTGCACCCATCCCGTCCTCACCCCCGGCATCCCAGCCGGCCGATGGACGCTGATGCCCGCCACCGCCGCCCGCGGCCAGCTTGCCCTGCCCGCAGCCGACATGGCCGTCTACGACCTCGCCAGCCTGCCGTATGCGGAGCAGCTGCGGTGGCGCGCTCAGCGCTGTCCCGCGCACGCTGCAACTCCGGCAGCGGCCGATCTCGCTCTTGCCGACTGGGAGGTCTTCGACCCCCTCGTCCACCACCAGCACATCCACCCTCGCCTCCCGGCTGCGGCCAGGCACCACCGAGGACACTCATGAACAACACGAAGACTCTCGCATGGGGGAGGCCCTGGCATGCCGCACCACGCCCTTGAGATCACCCTCACCCGCCCCGCCACCCGCGCCGAGCTCGCCCGCGTCACCGAAGTAATGCCGCCCGCGCCGAACCGCGACCGCACCCGTCTGATCACCCTGGCCCCGGGCAAGAAGACCGCGAAAGCGCTGAACCGAGTCCACCGCCGCCTCGCCGACCTGCTGCCCGTCGATGTCGTCGCACGCACTACCCGGACGCCGAGAACCACATCACCCTCGCCCTCGCATTCGCCCCGGACACCGAAGCCCTCATCCGCCGCGCCGCACACAAGGCAGGGCAGCAGCCCGGCGCGTTCGTCGAACAAGCCCTCCACGACGCTCTGGCCCACCACGCCCGCCGCAAAGCCGAACACCTCGACCACGCCCTGCAGGCTCTGCTTGAGCGCACGACACCCGACCAGCTCGTCGCAGCGCTCGGCCGCGCCCTCACACGCACACAGGAAGCCACTCGTGCTGCATCCCACTGACGAACAGGCCGCGGCCGCAGACGCCTTCCGCGCAGACGCCTTCCGCGCAGACGGCCACCTGGCCCTCCAGGCCGGCGCTGGCACCGGCAAGACGAGCACCCTCGTCCTGCTCGCCAACGCGACCCGGCGCCGCGGCCGCTACATCGCCTTCAACAAGGCCATCGCCCAGCACGCTGCCACCCGCTTCCCTCCCACCGTCACGTGTAAGACCGCCCACTCCCTGGCCTTCGCCGCCATCGGCCACCGCTACACCCGACGCCTCAACGGGCCCCGGCAGACAGGCTGGAAGACCGGTATGGCCCTCGGCATCACCAAGGCAGTGCGCATCGGCGAACGGGATGTCACCCCCAAGGCCCTCTCCCACGCTGTGCTGCGCACCATCACCCGTTACTGCCACTCCGCCGACCGCACCCTCGCCGGCCGCCACATCCCGCCCCTGCGCGGCCTCGAAAACCCCCTCCTGCACGACCAGCTCATCCAGGTCGTGCTGCCCTATGCCCACAAGGCCTGGGCCGACCTGCAGCATCCCGAGGACGGCGTCGTGCGCTTCGAGCACGACCACTACCTGAAAATCTGGGCCCTCTCCGAGCCGAGGATCGACGCCGACTTCCTCCTCCTCGACGAAGCCCAGGACACCAACCCCGTCCTCGAACAGGTCTTCACCGCCCAACGTCCCCACGCCCAGCTCGTGATGGTCGGCGACTCCGCCCAGGCCATCTACGGCTGGCGCGGCGCCCGCGACATCATGACCGACTTCGACGGCCACGCCCTGTCCCTGTCCCGGTCCTTCCGCTTCGGGCCCGCTCTCGCCACGGAGGCCAACCGGTGGCTGACGATCGCCGACGCCCCGATCCGCCTGACCGGTACCGAGACGATCTCCACCGACCTCGCCCCCGTCGAGCATCCCGAGGCGGTGCTGTGCCGCACCAACATCGGAGCCATGAATCAGGTGATGGCACACCTCGGCATGGGTTATCGCGTGGCGCTGGCCGGGGGAGAGAACACCCTGCGCGCCCTGGCCACCGCCGCCCGCGACCTCAAAGAAGGACGCCGCACCTGGCACCCGGAACTGACCCTCTTCCCGACCTGGGGAGAGCTGCAGGACTACGCCGAACACGACCCAGCCGGCGCCGATTTGAAACCGTTCGTCGACCTCATCGACCAGCACGGCCCCGACGCCGTCCTCGCCGCTGTCGACCAGCTCACCGCCGAAGAGGCCGCCAGCATCATCATCTCCACCGCCCACCGGGCCAAAGGACGCGAATGGGCAACCGTCAAGATCGCCGACGACTTCACCCCACCGAAAGACACCGAACAGCACGACTGCGGCGGACGCCCGCTGCCCGGACCGATCGACGACGCCGAAGCACGCCTCGCCTACGTGGCCGTCACCCGCGCCCGCAGCCGCCTGGACCTCGGAGGCCTGTCCTGGATCCACGACCACCCCCAAGGAGGCATCCCCAACCCCCCTGCCGACAGCACCATGACGAGACACCGCGACCGGCTGCCGGACGCCACCTGGACCCGGACAATGCCCCGATGGAATCGGTGACGTTGGTGGCGCTGGCCGGCGTCGGCGGAACGGTGACAGCATCCGCAATCGGCATGATCGGAATTACACGGGCTGCAGGCATAGCCAGCCGCGCACAGACACGTCTGAGCAACTGAACATCAGGTGTCCGAGAGGGCACCTGCTACGCGAAGGACCCTGCCCCAGACCAGAGGAGCCGTCGGGCTGCAGCGATATTCCTCCACCCAGCACCTCACGGAACTGCCATACGGCCTTGGCGGGGAACGGGCCACCCGCAGCCGTCCGGCCTGTCGGACGGAACTACTCGGGCTGCGGTGATGGCCCGGGTCCCAGCAACGGTGCCGAGACCTCATCGAGGGCAGGCAGACCTGCTTGGGAACAGAGCCTCCTCGCGGAGGTCACCAGGTCTGGGTGATCGGCGAGGTCGATGAAGGCCGGATCGGCGGCGTATCGGAGCAGTCCGATCAGTCGGTAGATCACGTTCGCGACGCGAGTCGCTTCCAGGCGCCCCTCATGACGGCCGCTCGAGCGTGGAGCCTGCTGCAGAGCTTCATCGGCCGAGACCGTCTCGCGCAATCGTCGCGGCCACGGCATCCGCTGGGGGGAAGGGGCTGGGAGTCCCGCTGCCTCAGCATCCCGCAGCGACCTCTCGTTGGTAGCGCAGCATGCTAACGGCCTTGCTGAAACGCCAGGTCAGTAACGATTGCGGCGCAGCGGTCAGGCTGCTGTGGTGGTGGCGGGTTGGCCGGTGCGCAGGGATGTGTAGGCGGCGAGGACGGTTTTGAGGGTGCGCAGGCCGGTCTCGCCGTCGGGGTGTGCGCGTTGTCCGGTGCGGGCGGCGGTGAGGAAGCGGTCGAGCATGGCCGCGTCGAGGTCGGTGGCGGCGGGTTCCCAGCGGGTGGTGGCCTGGGCGGTGTCGTAGCCGGTAAGGAGTGGTGGGAAGGCGTCGAACTCGACGAGGGCGCGCCGGCCGACGCAGGTGAGGGTGAGGCCGCCCCAGGTGGGGTGGGTGGCGGGGTGGCTCCAGCTGCAGTCGATGGTGGCGACGAGCCCGTTGGCGTAGGTAAGGGTGAGGAGGCCGGCGGACTCCACTTCCGGTCGGTCGGCGCCGTCGGGGGTGAGGAGGGTGTTGGCGACCGCGTGGACGTGGGTGGGTTGTTCGCCGTCGAGGAGGACGTCGAGGAGGTCAGCGACGTGCAGGGTGTGATCGATGATGGCACCGCCTCCGGCGAGGGCCGGGTCGGCGAACCAGGGGCGCTCCAGAGCAGGGGGGCGGGAGTTGTTGACGCCGTGGACGCTGAGGAGGGGTCCGAGGGTGCCGTCGGTGAGGGTGTGCCGCAGGGCTGCGAATGCCGGGTGGAAGCGTACGGGGTAGGCGGTCATGAGGCTGACCCCGGCTTGCTCGCAGGTGTCGATCATGGCGCGTGCGTCGTCTTCGGTGGTGGCCAGGGGTTTCTCGCACAGGATGTGGGCACCGGCGGAGGCGGCCTGTTCGACGAGTTTGCGGTGGCGGGCGTTCTCGCTGGTGATGATGACGGCCCGGGGGCGTTCGGCGAGGACCTCCTCGTAACTGGCCCGGTAGGTGACACGGAGTTCGTCGGCGAGGGCCTTGCCGCGTGTCGGGTCGCCCGGCTCGGCGTCGGGGTCGGTCACGATGAGCTCGATGTCGTTCCGGTCGCTCAGCAGCTGGATGTACGTCGTTGCGTGAACGTGGGCGAAGGAGAGGAGAGCGACCTTCATCGGGGGCTTCCTTTTGTGGGCGTGCGCGGGGTCGTGTTGTGGATGGCGACGGCCAGGCCGGTCGCTGCGGACCGGCGAGCGGCTGCGGCGATCTTGACGGCCGCCACACCGTCCAGGGCGTTCACCCGCGGTGCGGGGCCGCCGTGGAAGGCGGTCGCGAACTCGCGGATCTGGGCGGCGAAGGGGTCTTCGCCGAAGTCGCCGGTGGGTACTGCGCTGGCTTCGGGTCCGGCTGCGCCAGTCACGCGCACAGACGGGTGGGCGAGGGAGTCGTGGGTGAGGGTGCCGTTGGAGCCGGCGACGTGGAACGTGTAGCGGAACGGGGTGGCAGGCGGGCCCCATACGCCCAGGACCTGGGAGATCACGCCGGATTCGTGGGTGAGGGTGGCGCTGCCGGTGGCCACCGGCGCCTTGGGGGCAGGGCCGGGGGCGGTGAGGTTGCCGCGCTGGGTGGCGTGGATGCTGACGACCTCGCCGAAGAGCCACCTGGCGATGTCCATGTCGTGCAGCATCTGGTCGGTGACGATGCCTCCGGAGAGAGCGGGATCGGCGAACCAGGAACTCCACGTCGGATAGCGGCCGGTGCGGGTGAAGCGGGCCACGGCCACGCGCCCGAGCGCCCCGGAGGTGACGGCGTCGCGGAGCCGGATGTAGGCGGGGAAGAACCGTACGACGTGTCCGGGGTAGAGCAGGCGTCCGGCTTTGTGGGCGGCTTCAGCCATTTCCTGGGCGTCCCCGGGCGTCAGGGCGAGCGGTTTCTCGCACAGGACGTTCGCTCCCGCCTCGAAGGCGGCCAGGGCGATGTCGCGGTGGGTGGCGGTGGGCGTGCAGATGTCGGCGACCGCTGCCCAGTCCAGCGCTTCCTCGAGGGAGGTGGCCTCGGTGAGGCCGAACTCCTCGGCGAGCAGGGCGGCTTGGTCGTCGGTGGAGAAGATGCGGATGCGTGCCCCGAGGGCGATCCAGGCTGGCACGTGGGTGCGGGCGATGAATCCGGCACCGATCACGGCCACGTCGAGTCTCTTCATGCTTCCCTCTCCTCGTCGTCGTTGCTTCCCGCGGCCGGGGGGTGTGCTCTGAGGGCGCCGCGGACACTGCGCAGGCTTGCGGAGGTGAGATCGGGGACGGTCCAGCGCGCTCCGGCTCGGGTGAGGTCGGCCGCGGCGGCGGTGGTGGTGACGCCGACGATGTCCCGGACACCGGCGGCGACCAGAGCACGGACTCCCGACGGTGAGTCCTCGAAGGCCAGGCAGTGCTCGGGGCGCGCCTGCAGGGCGGTGCAGGCCTTGAGGTAGCCCTCGGGGGAGGGCTTCCCGGAGGTGGTGTCCTCGGCGGTGATGACCACGTCGACCAAGTGCCGCACGCCGAGGACTCTTTCGAGGAGGTGCTGGGCCCACAGCGCTCCGGCGCTGGTGATGACGGAGACGGGGTACTTCACGCGCAGTTGCAGGATGAGTGCGGCAGCACCGGGAACGGCCTCGACGCTGGCGGCGTGTTCCAGTGTGAAGGCGGTCAGGGTGGACAACACGGCTTGTGCGTCGGTGCCCGCCCAGGGCCCGGGAACGTCGGCGATGACGTCACTGGGCCGTCGCCCCATGTAGTGCTGCTCGTAGTCGGCGTCGGTCACCTGGACACCCCATGTGTCGAAGAACGCCTGCCAGGCGAGGCGGTGAACCTCTTCGCTGAGGACCAGGGTGCCGTCCAGGTCCAGGAGGACCGCCTCGCACGGCGGCCGGGAGCCGGGCGCCTTGGTGCTGGGCTTTTTCGGCGGGCGGGAGCCGGCGGCCGTCACGACGCCGCCCAGCTGAACAGCAGGGCCCCGGCCGGCACCGGGCCGGTGACGGACGGCGGCTGGGCCGATCCGGGCCGGCTGTCGAGGATCACGACCGGACAGATCGCGGACATGCCGCGTGCCCGGACCGCGCCGGGGTCGAACGTGATCACAGTCCGGCCGGTCTCGACCTGTTCCCCTTCGGCCACATGCGCGCGGAACCCTTCTCCCTTCAGCCGCACGGTGTCGATGCCCAGATGCACCAGAACCGCCTCCCCGTTGCCGGTGCGGATCACGAACGCGTGCGGGTGCAGGGTGACGACCGTGCCGGCGACAGGTGCCACGACGTCGACGGGCCCGGCGCCGCCGGGAGGATCTACCGCCACTCCCGAGCCCACCATCTGGGCTGCGAAGACCGGGTCGGGGACTTTGCCGAGCGCCGTGAGGGTCCCGGACAGAGGGGCGTAGACGGCGAGGCTCACAGCAGCTCCTTGATGTCCTCGGCCAGGGAGTCCGCCTCGGGGCCGACGACCACCTGCACGACTCCTGCCGACACCAGGACCCCGTGGGCGCCCGCCCTCTTGAGGGCGCCCACGTCGACGGCGCCCGGGTCGTTCACCTCGGTGCGCAGCCTGGTGATGCAGGCCTCGATGTCGGCAATGTTGTCGGCCCCTCCGAGCCCTTCGACGATGAGCCGGGCTTTGGACATGGGTGCCCCCTCGCATTGATCACGGATGGATGCGGCGCCGCGCCGAGGTGGCGACCACGCCGCGAACGAAACTGGTAAGTACCAGTTATGACCAGAAGAGTAGCTCGGAGATGTTGTAGCAGGCAACTGTACGATCATGAGCATGTCAAGTTGCGGGTCCAGTCCGGGGTGTCCCGGGCCGGGGGGCTCAGTGTTCGGTGAGGGTCATGTGCAGCTGGTAGCGGTCGGCGCGGAACCATGAGTACGCGTGCTCGACGGGGCGGTCGCCGCTGTAGGCGATCCGGTCGAAGGTCATGACGGGCGTGTCCTTGCGGATGCCCAGTAGGGCGGCGGTCTCGGCGGAGGCCGGCCCGGCCCCGACTGTCTGCTCCGCACGGTCGACGGGATATCCGAATCGTGCGCCGAGAGTGTCGTAGATGGAGGCGGTGAAGTCCACGCTGTCCAGCTCCGGCAGAAGATCGGAGCTGTACCACGCGTCCTCGACGCAGATGGGAGTCCCGTTGGCCAGCCGGAGGCGACGGATGTGCCATGCCTGTTGCTTCTCGGTCATCTGAAGGGCCGCGGCGGTGGCCGCGGTGGGGGGCTCCTTGTCGACGGAGAGTACGACGGTGCCCGGCTCGAGGCCGAGCCGGCGCATGTCCTCGTGGAACGAGGCGAGGCCGAGCTCCGAGCGGTGCGTCCGCTCGGCCACAAACGTTCCGCGCCCGTGCACCCGGACGGCCAGGCCTTCGGCCACGAGCTGGCCGAGGGCTTCGCGCACCGTCACCCGGCTGACCCCGTGGTCGAGGCACAGCTGCCGCTCGCTCGGCAGCGCGTCGCCGGGGGAGAGCTGGTTGGTGCACATGTCGACCAGAATCGCGCGCAGCTGCGCGTGCTTGGGCACCATGCCCTTGGCGCCGATCTGCTGTGTAGCCACTGCGACCCACTCTCGGTCTCCTGGAGGCGCGACGCCTCCTAGCTGGTTACTACCAGTATGCAGTACGCCTGTGCCTCTTCTGGCTCATGGCTGTGGATCAGGGCGTCTGGCTCACCGCCTCGGCACGTGCACCGCAGGCCCCTGGATGCCGTGTCGAGGCATTGACATGCCGTGACTTCGGGGCCATTCTAAGGGCAACTGGTCATGACCAGTAGATACCACGCGTGGGTCGCGTTTTGGTCAGCCGCTCCGGCTGTCGGCGCACCTGCCCTCCTGCACACACCTTCGAGGTTGTCATGAGCACCGTCACGTCCACATCCGCAGGCCGCCGTCCCGGCCTGGCGGGCCTGCAGAAACTCGGCCGCAGCTTGATGCTGCCGATCGCCACGCTGCCCGCCGCGGGCCTCCTCCTCCGGCTGGGGCAGGACGACGTCCTGGGCCGGTTCTCCGCCCTGAAGGACACCGCACACGTCATCTCCGCCGCCGGCGGAGCGCTGTTCACGCATCTTCCACTGATCTTCGCCGTCGGCATCGCGATCGGGTTCGCGAAGAAGGCCGACGGTTCCACGGCGCTGGCCGCGGTGGTGGGGTATCTCGTCCTGGACGGCGTCTTCACCGCAATGTCCCCGGTGGTCCTGGAGGGGAAGAAAGACCTGGCGGGCGAACAGGCCGTGGTGAACTTCGGGGTCCTGGGCGGCATCGTCATCGGCCTTCTCGCCGCCATGCTGTGGCAACGCTTCTACCGCACCGTGCTTCCGCCCTACCTGGGCTTCTTCAGCGGCCGCAGACTCGTGCCGATCCTGACCGCGTTCACCGCACTCGTCGTCGGTGTCCTGATGAGCCTGGTGTATCCGCTGTTCAACAGCGGTCTCACCTCGGTCGGCGAGGCCGTCGACGAGAACAGCATCGTCGGCGGTGGTATCTACGGCACCGCGAACAAGCTGCTCATCCCCCTCGGCCTGCACCACATCCTCAACTCCGTCGTGTGGTTCATCCTCGGCGACCACAACGGCGCACACGGTGACCTGAACCGGTTCTTCGCAGGCGATCCCGAGGCTGGCATCTTCATGACCGGGTTCTTCCCGATCATGATGTTCGCCCTCCCCGCCGCAGCTCTGGCCATCTGGCGTGAAGCCCGCCCCGAGCACCGCAAGGCCGTCGGCGGCATCATGCTCTCCGCCGGACTCACCAGTTTCCTCACCGGCATCACCGAGCCGATCGAGTTCTCCTTCCTGTTCGTCGCCTGGCCCCTGTACCTCGTCCACGCCGTGCTGACCGGAACCTCCCTCGCCCTGGTCAACGCCCTCGACATCCATCACGGGTTCACCTTCTCCTCCGGACTCATCGACTACGTCCTCAACTGGGGCAAGGCCACCAACCCGCTGCTGCTGATACCCATCGGCCTGGGCTACGCCGCCCTCTACTACGTCCTGTTCCGGTTCGTCATCCGCCGCTGGAACCTGCGCACCCCCGGCCGCGAGGAGGACAACCCGGAGGCCGATCAGGAACGCCAGCCCGAGCCCGCGGCCTGACACGGCCCCACGCTCTTCCACAGTCCCGTCGAAAGGAACCGTCCATGGCGCAGCGCGTCGTCTCCATCGGCTCACGCAGCGGCCTGCACGCAAGGCCCGCCGCCACCTTCGTCCAGGCCGCCTCCCAGGCGTCCCTGCCGGTCACGATCGCCGTCGACGGCAAACCCCCCGTGGCCGCCGACAGCATGCTGGGCGTCATGACGCTCGGCGCCGGCTACGGCGACCAGGTCACCCTGACCGCCGACGGAGACAGGGCGGAGGCCGTCCTGGAGGAACTGGCGGCCCTGCTGAGCAAGGAGCTCGACGCGTGAGCCCCACCTCCACCACGATGACCGGCCACGGCGTCAGCCCCGGGCTGGCGTGTGCACCCCTGGCCCGCATGACGCCGCCGGTCGTCACCGACCCCGACGAAGCACCGGGCGACAACCCCGGGCACGAAGTCCAGCGCGTACGACAGGCCCTGGCCGCAGTGGCCGCGCAGCTCTCCACCATCGCGGCAGGTGGAACGGCAGGCGCCATCCTGGAGGCGGGCGCCGCCATGGCCAGCGACCCCGCCCTCGTCCAGGCCGCCGCCCACCACATCGGCCGGGGCATGCCCACCGCCCACAGCCTCTCCCTCGCGATCGACGCCTACTGCGCCCAACTGGAGGAAGCCGGCGGCTACATGGCCGAACGCGCCGCCGACCTGCGCGACATCCGCAACCGCGCCGTCGCACTCCTGATGGACGTGCCCATGCCCGGCATACCCCGGCCCGGACACCCGTTCATCCTCGCCGCCGAGGACCTCTCCCCGGCCGACACCGCGCAACTCGCCGGAAGTGACGTGGTGGGACTGCTCACCGAAAAGGGCGGCCCGACCGGCCACACCGCCATCCTCGCCCGCAGCCTCGCCCTGCCCGCCGTGGTCGGATGCCCGCAGGCCGCCGCCCTGCCGGACGGCACACCCGTCCTCCTCGACGGCCGGGCCGGCACCGTCGAAGCACACCCCTCGCCCCAACGCCGGCGACAAGCCCTCGAAGAGGCCCGTACCCGCACGCAGCCCCGCACCAAGGGGCCGGGCCGAACCGCCGACCAGCACGCCGTGGCGCTCCTCACCAACATCGGCACCCCCGCGGACGCCTTGCGCGCCGCGCAGGCCGACAACGAAGGCGTGGGACTGTTCCGCACCGAGTTCCTCTTCCTGGACCGCCGCGAACCCCCCACGCTTGAGGAACAGATACAGGCCTACTCCCAGGTCCTCACCTCCTTCGAAGGGCGCACGGTGACGGTGCGCACCCTGGACGCCGGCTCCGACAAACCCCTGCCCTTCCTGCAACTGCCCCGTGAGGACAACCCCGCTCTCGGGCTCCGGGGGCTGCGCACGGCCACGCTGCGGCCGGGCATCCTCGAAACCCAGCTCAAGGCCCTCGTTACGGCACAGCGCCGCACCGGCGCGCGGATGAGGGTCATGGCGCCGATGGTCTCCACCGCCGAGGAAGCCGCCCACTTCGCCGGCCTCGCCCGCAGCCACGGCGTACAGACCGTCGGAATCATGATCGAAGTACCTTCCGCCGCTCTCGCCGCCGACCGTCTGCTCCAGCACGTCGACTTCGCCAGCATCGGCACCAACGACCTGGCCCAGTACACCCTGGCCGCCGACCGGACCTCCCATGCCCTCAGCCATCTTCTGGATCCCTGGCAGCCGGCCCTGCTCAACCTGGTCGCCAAGGTGTGCGGCGCGGCCGAGGCTCTGGGCCGGCACGTGGGAGTCTGCGGCGAGGCGGCCGCCGACCCGCTACTGGCCCCCGTTCTGGCCGGCCTGGGGGTAAGCAGCCTGTCCATGGCCGCCCCGGCCGTCGCCGCCGTCCGCGACGCGCTCGCCCAGCTCGCACTGGAGCAGTGCCGCAGCCTGGCGGCCGCCGTACTCGACGCCGCGGAACCGGCCGCAGCACGTGCCACCGCCCAGGAGATGGGCGAAGCGTTCCGTGCGGCAGCCCACGACCGCGAGGGGCTGTGACATGGAGGTGGTGATCCGCCCTGACGCGGACGACGCCGGCCGCACGGTCGCCTGCATCGTCCACCAGGCGCTGGCGGAAGGTGTGAGAACGCTGGGACTGGCCACGGGCACCTCGCCCCTGGGCGTCTACCGGGACCTGGCCCGCCGCCATCGTCACGAGGGCCTCAGCTTCAGCGGCGTCGACGTCTTCCTGCTCGACGAGTACGTCGGGCTCCCGCCCGCCCATCCGCAGTCCTTCGCCCAGGTGATACAACGCGAGCTGGCCGAACATGTCGACCTCGACCCTGCGCGGCTCCACCTGCCCTCCGGCGTGGCGCCCGACCCCGCTGCGGAAGCGCGCCGCTTTGAGCGCTGCCTCACCGAGGCAGGGCCCGTCGGCCTGCAGATACTCGGAATCGGGGTCAACGGACACATCGGCTTCAACGAGCCGGGTTCCTCACTGGCCTCACACACCCGGCTCAAGACCCTCACCGACGACACCCGCCGCGACAACGCACGCTTCTTCGGCAGCCTCGACGACGTTCCCCGCCACGTCATCACCCAAGGACTCGCCACGATCGGCGAGGCGTCCCACCTCGTGCTGATCGCCACCGGCCCGCACAAGGCCCGCGCGGTGGCCGCCGCCGTAGAAGGCCCTGTCACCGCGGCCTGCCCCGCCTCGGTCCTCCAGCTGCACCCCCACGCCACCGTCGTGGTGGACGAACTCGCTGCATCCCAGCTGGAACAACGGGCCTACTACCGCTCCATTGCCCGCCACAAGCCAGCTGGACAAAGGTACTGATGACACGCCCCGCACATGTTGTCGCCGTCGATCTCGGCGGCACCACGATCAAGGCAGCCCGCTACAACCCCCACGGGACTGCTGAGGAAATTCTGCGGCTGCCCACACCCTCCCCGAACAGGCCCGACGCCGTCGTCGCCGCGGTCGTGCAGGCGGCAACCGCCCTCGTCCGCCCTGGCGTCCGGGCCGTCGGCCTCTGCGCTCCCGGGCTGATCGACACCGACGCCGGGATCATCCGCTTCGCCGCCAACCTCGGCCTGCGCAACACCCCCCTGGCCGCAGCAGTCGCAGACGCCGTACGCCTGCCCGTCACCCTCGAGCACGATGTCCGGGCAGCCTGCCTGGCGGAGCGGCAGCTCGGGCTCGGCGCCGGCGTGAGCAACCTGCTCGTCGTCGTACTCGGAACCGGCCTGGCAGCAGCCATCGTCAGCGACGGCCGGCTCATACACGGCGCGACCGGCATCGCCGGAGAGTTCGGCCACATCCCCGTGCACCCCGACGGCGAGCTGTGCGCCTGCGGCCAGCGCGGATGCGCCGAGGCCTACGCCGCAGCCGGCGCCCTGGTCCGCCGCTACCGCCGCACCGGCAACACCGCGGACACCGCCGCCGACATCACCGCACGCCTGGACACCGAAGCGGCCGCCGCCCGCATCTGGGCCGAGGCGACAGACGCCCTCGGCAGGGCCCTGGTCACCTCGACCGTCCTCCTCGACCACGAACGCATCGTTCTGGCGGGCGGAATGACAGCGGCCGGAGACCGCCTCACGGGCCCGGTCCGCCGAAGCCTGCAACAGGGACTCGCCTGGCGCACCGCACCAGCTGTGGAGATCTCACCCCTCGGTGCGGACGCCGGGCTCCTCGGAGCGGCTCTGCACGCCCTGACCGCCACGGGCGCGGCCCCCGCCCGTGAAGCCTGCCGGAATAGCCCCGCCCAGGCACAGACACCTCGCACAGCCTGACCGCTTCCGTGCGGCAGCGGCCACCCGGCGCCGCTGCCGCACGGACACAACGCAGGAAGGAGAAGGTGACCATGTGGCCCCGAAAACGACGCCAGAGACCACCCCGCCGACTGTGCCCACAACTGGACGACAGCCAGCTCACCCGCACCCTGACACACCTCGAGGCCCAGGTTGCCGCCCAGGGCGACAACCTGGCGGAAGCCAATGACCGTGGTGCCCTCACGTACCCCATCGAACAGGCACTGCGCGACCCGGGCGACGACTGGGACCGGCGCATGCACCGCCTGCTCGTGCTCAGCACCATCCCCGAAGCGCCCGTCCTCGCCCACCAATGGCGCAGCCGGGACCCCGCCAGCGCCGACGCCCTGCTCCTTCAGGTCTTCGCCGACATCCACCGGGCCCGCGACACCGGCACCGCCCTCCACATCGACGACACCGTTCGTCTTTGCCGGCACGCAGCAGCGCTCGCGCCCCCGGACCCCGCCCCCTGGATCGCGATGCTCAGCTGCCACCGCATGCAGAGGTCCCCCGGCACGGCGGTCCAGCCCGTGTGGGAGGCCGTCAAGGAACGCGACCGCTGGAACCGGGAAGCCCACCGGCAGATGCTGCACTACGTTTCCCCGGAGGAATGCGGATCCAGCGCCCTGACCGTGCAGTTCCTCGACTCCGTCACCATCGCCGCGCCCCCCGGCGCCCCCGTGGCGGCGCTGAGCCTCACCCACTCCCTCGCCCGGTATCGCAGAGCGCTGGCAGCCGGCGGGATCACGGCGCTGACCGCACACCGGCACTGGAACCAGCCGCACGAACGCGCCCTCGTCGACCAAGCCCTGGCGACTTGGCAGCAGCCCGGCTTTCTCACCCACGCAGCAGCACTCGCCGACCTCAACCTCCTAGCCTACGTACTGGCGAAAGCCACGCGACTGCGCGACGCGTGGCCGGTCTTCGATGCGATGTCAGCAGTGGCCACCACCTGGCCCTGGGAACTCGACGGCGATCCACTGCAGCAGGTCCAGGAGACACATCGCCGGGCGTTAAGGGCCAGGAACCGGACCAGCCGCTGACATCATGCGATCCCTCGCGCGTGCCCTTCGCCGCCCATCCGCGGGCCGGCGGCGAAAAATACCCCTTCGTACCCGATTGACAACCTCCCCACCCCAGGTTCAGGCTGGTCATATCTGGTTATTACCACCTAGGCCGGGATAACCGCTCGGCGCACACGCGGAACACGCGAGGTTGCCATGACTGCCCAAGCACTCCCTGAATCGACCGGGCCGGTCCAACTGCTCGAGGCAGACCCCAGCGCCACGGCCCCTGCCTCGGGTCAGGTCCATCGCCACGGACCCTGGCCCGGCAAGGACGACAAAGAAGACAGGCACCTGGTCCTGGTGAGCGCCGGTGCCGAAGACGTCAGCCGGATCCGCCACCTTGCCCACGACTTCCTCGCGCGCATGCATGTGTCGCCATCGGTACGCGAGGACGCGCTGCTCATCATTTCCGAACTTGTCACCAACGCTGTCGTCCACGCCCTCCCGCCGGCAGCACTACGGGTCCAGTGCACGCGATGCAGCGTCCTTCGCATCGAAGTCACGGATGGTGGCCCGCAACCCCACCGGTCGTCGCACACCGACCCGAAGGAGGAACACGGCCGTGGGATGTACATCGTTGCCGCCCTCGCCACTCGGCACGGCAGTGTCACGCACGAAAAGGGCGCTACACGGTGGGCGGAGCTGAGTCGTTGACAGCCCCGGACAGCTGCCTTCGCGTGCCACGCTCCATCCACCGCGGAACCTTTCGGCACCCCTCTGCCTGTGCGTGCTGCGTCCGCGGCAGGCCGAAAGTCCTCTGCTTCCACTCCAACGGCGCCGAAGCAGGCGTTCGACGCGTGATCCCGAGCCGCGGCCGGCAAGGGATCAGTCGTCGGACTGCGGTCTGCTGCAGCGTGGCCTAGAGGGTCCCTGGCGGTGGGCCAGCGGAGGGCGTGGGCTCAGGTGGGGGTTGCTGGGCGCCGGCTGTCACTGCCGCAATGCGGCGTCCCGGTCGGGCTAGAGCGTTCTCTAGGGTCCGTCCTGGCATACGCGAGAGACCGAAGATCACGGCGAGTGATATGGACGGGGCGCCGACCGCGAATGCAGCGACGAGAGGTTCCCCCGCGTCGAGACTATATTTGGCGAATACCAGCATGCCGCCGACGGAGACGAGCGCGAACAGCTGCCCGATAGCCCGCTGGCCCACGGCTGCCCACGCCAGCCGTCGACGGTGGCGCTCATCCGTACGGAATTCCGCCCAGATCTCGGCTGCGAGTCCGGGCTTGACTGCCTCCCACTCCCTGGCCACGCTTGCGTCCCAGCGCAGGCCCGGACCTTCATCGCGCTGTTCGCGCGGGGCGGTCATCAGGGGTCCCAATGCTTCACGGCGTGAGATGCGTCCGGCCCGGCAACCGGTCCCGCCGTGCGTCGCTCGCTACCGTGAATCAACGACCAGGCGCGGGCGGTCAAACGGTGTCCTGCATCTTCGGCCCGATGTATCCATGCGCGGGCCTCCGCGTACTGTCCCCTCGTGGCCAGCAACAGTCCAAGATTGTGGGCGGCATCCGGGCTACTCCGCTCAGCGGCTTGCCGCCAATATGCTTCCGCGCCGTTGATATTGCCGCGCTCGTAGTCGATAAGGCCCAGAAGAACCCCCGCATCGGCGACACCGCTGTCAGCTGCTCGCTTCAGCCAAGGCTCGACTGTCTGAAGCTGTCCGGACTTTTTCAACACCAGGCCGAGATCGACGGCAGCCTGTGTCCTCCCTGCTTCAAAGGCCCGGCGTAACCACTGCTCCGCTTCGGTGCGCCGCCCCCGCTGTACAAGGAGCACGCCCAGATAGTGCGCAGCCCGTATGTCGCCTTGGTCCGCAGCTTGTTCCCACTCCTGTTCGGCCAGGTTCAGCACACCCGCTCGGAAGTGAAGTACGCCCAGATCCGTACGGGCTCCAGCGCTTCCGGTGTCACTGAGCGCGCGCAGCACTCGCTCTGCCTCCGCAACACGTCCCCTGCGGATGAGTTCCAGACCGTGGGAGTGAGCGCGGCTCGTGTCGCCGGTCTTCACATCCCTGGGAGGCGTGCCCAGTTCGGCGTAGGCGTTGCGCCAGTGCCGGTCCAGGCGAGCAAAGAAGTCACCGACTTCGTCGCCTGCCGATGGAGGGCCGGGAGCGAGGACGTCGAGAGCGCCGTTGAGCGCATCCCTCCACCCCATCCGCCTCACCTCACCGGTTTCGATGTGCTCTTCCTCGCAAGCGTAGGACGCAGTACGGCAGTTGGGCAGAGCACACCGCTGCCTTCGCCCGCGTCAAGCTTCCTCACGGATGGCGACGCTAGGCTAGGCCTGCCGGATGCGGCAGGGGCGGGGCACTCACCCGGTGATCGGCACCCAGGGGTGATGCCGAGATGCCGACCTCCTTACCCACTGATCACACATTCGTTGTGATCTGTGCCGAGCAGTCCCGCACATGCGCGCATTTCGGGGACGGCGGCTGCGTGGGGGCGGCGGCGCATGCGGCGCAGGTGTCGGCCAGGCGCCAGGTGCGGCCGCCGTGTTCGCGGGCCTGTTTGATCTCCAGTCGACCGCGGTGGGGATCCAGCGGCATCGGACGTCCTGGGAATGCCGGTGGGCCCCGGATCCAGCTGGTTCCGGGGCCCACCGGCGAGCGGATGAGGGCGGACTACAGGCGCATGAGCAGCGGCAGCAGGGCCGCGATCAGGCTGCAGGCGGCCATCAGGATCTGCAGGCTCCGGCCCGGACCGTACGAGATCCGCGTGAGCGGCCCGGTGTGGCTGTGGCTGGCGATTGACTTGGCGGTCGCGGTGGTTCGCATGTGCCGTACTTCGGCGATCTCGAGCCGGGCCCGGTGGTACATCCAGACGTCGATCTGGTCCTGTGGCACGCCGCAGGCGCCGACGATGGCGGCGAGGACCTTGACCGGCGGGAGCTGGTCCTCGTTGAGGATCTTGTGCAGGGAGCTGCGGGAGATGGCGAGGTCATAGCGGCGCACCCGCTGTTCCATCTCACGCAGGCCGACCTCGCTCTGCAGCCACAGGGCGCGCAGGAGCTCCATGAGGTCCTTGGGCACGGTGCACAGCGAGAGGGCCCCCGTGATGGGGTCGACGTGCACCGGGACACTGGTACGCCCCGCGCTCGCCATGGCCTGCTGGATGAGTGTGGCCATGTGCACGTCCAGCCCGCCTGGCGGAGGCTCGGCCGACGGGGTGCTTTCCTCGCGGCGGGTGCCGCGCATCTTCGGCAGCGACATGCCACCGATGGTCTGCCGTACGACCTCGGCTGTGCCGTGGCGCACCACGACAGCCGACGACGCATCCGGCTCATCCGCGGGCACGGTGTTCTTTTCCTGGACGGCCTGCTGACGCAGAGCCAGCAGGGGGGCTGGGTCCATGCCGCACGCGGCCGCGTACTTCTCGATCAGCGTGACGGTCGGGATGCGCTTGCCCGACGTGGCGTCCGACAGGGCGCTGATGGAGTAGTGCGTGGCCTTGGCGACCTCGGTCAGCTTCATGTCGCCGCGGCCGTCGCCGAGCTCCTCCACCAGTCGCCGCAGGCTGGGCGTCATCGGGGGCAGCACCTGTCGGCGCGGCCGGCCGTGTGAGCGGGTCGTCGCCATCAGGCTGCCCTCACCGCGCACGGCGCCGCACCGCCGAAGCCGCTGAAGAAGCGGTTGATGAAGTCGCGGACAGTGTCAGCGAGTTCGTTCATCTTGGTCACCAGCGCCCGGGCGCAGGAGACGACCACGACGCGCACCGGGCTGATCAGCGTTTCAACGACGCGGAGGGCGACGGACGTCATGGTGACGCCGACGGCGACGGCCTCGGCGGCCTCGGTGAAGGCCAGGTAGAACGACCAGCCGGTTGCACTGCCCATCGCGGCGGCGGTGATCAGCGGGATCACCGGGGACATACGGCCGGCCGCCAGCGGCTGCATCGCGGCGTCCGTGCCGACGCTGCCGGCCGCCGCCGCGGTGAGCACCAACTCCACCAGTTGCACGGCGACGTCGGCGGCGGTGACGCCGACCGTGACGGCCTCGGCCGCCTCGCCGAACACGAAGTAGAACCACCTGCCGGCCGCCACACCCAGCATCAAGGCCAGCGGCACCAGCACCAGACGCCAGCCCTCGGGGCCTGCCGGCAGGCACAGACTTCCCCGACGGGGATCACTGCACTGCATTGCATGTCCTTCCACAGTCATCACGGACAGGCCCTGCTGCTCACTGCGCTGAGCCGGATCCCCCGCACATGGAACGTGCGGGGGCCCCGCGCAGGTGAAGGCCTGCATTCGGCTGGACTGAGGGAGTGGGATACCGCCACTTGGCCCTCCACAGACCTTGAGCGTGACGGGCTCCATTCCCCTGCCCTTCGCATAAGCATGTCACCTCAGGCGCTCCGGTACCACGCTGGGTAATGCCCCGGGCGCACATTCTGAAAAAAGGGTGAGCTAAACCCAGTTCACCGGCTAGAAGGACAATCAAGATCGCAAATCCACTATCGGGCAAACGTTCTGACGGAACGTGCGGATGTGCGAATTGCCAAGTTGCTTACGGCTCCTCCATGTTGTGGCTTGCGTCACTCGAAAGGGGAGGTATCGGACGTGAAAAAACAGGTCCTTGACCATCCGGCGATACTTACGTGAAGACGTCCTGCCAGGTCACAGTTGGTGTGGTCTTTTTCATTATTTCGGACACCGTCCAGTGGAGGACGTACCATAGACGGCGTGACCCATGTCCTCGTTACATGGACACAGCGCTCGCGCTCAGCGGGCGACATCCGAGCCACAGTCAAGGCTGGACGTGCCCTCGGATTGAGGTCCCCCACGCTCCACACGTCGGGGGACCTCGCTGTTTCCGGCACTGGCAGACCTGGTATCGGTCGACCTCATGAAGAGGCGGCGCGGATCACGGTAGATGATCATCTCCGTCGCCTCAGAAAATGGTAGCCGCGTACCCAGAACGATGGGCCCGGCGCGTTGATGGATGGTCCGGACGCTATCTCCGACGCACCGACCACCCGCGAGGTCCCGCAGGAAGAGATGCCGCCGAGGCAGGCCCCAAGGCAGCACCCCAACCCGAGTGGAGGCCTGGCCAATCGGGGGCGGGCCCACGCCAAGGTCCTTGCCCCGGACGCATCCCAAAACAGATCGCCCTCAGTGCTCCGCGAATCTGGGCGAATCGGCGAGGGTCCAGCTCCAAAAAGGAACCAGTTCACAGGTCCGCCGGCACTGTGCTGTCGCGAGGTTCCGTGCCGACGATGAGGACTCCGCGGTCGGATTCTGCGGCGAGTGAGGCTTTCCAGATCCGTTTCTCCCACTCCGCAGGCCACACCGTCGCGGCGTCCCACCGGATGCCTTCGAGATCCACTCCCTCGAGATCCACCGAGCGCAGGTCCGCCCCCCGAAAGTCCGTACTCACCTCCTCGACCGCCTTCACCGCCGCAGACAGGGCCGTCGCTTCCCGGTGCGCCAAGTCCAGATCGTCGGCAAGATCCTGGGCCACCTCGAGAGCACCGAGCCAGGACACCTCTGCTGCCAGAAGGTGGGGAACCAGCTCCGACTCCAGCAGCTGCTGCGCATTGCGAACCTCCGACATCAGCCGGAGGGCGCAGGGAGACAGGTCGCTCTCCACCGTCTCCAGGTAGTCGTAGCCCGCCAGAGCGACCGGAAACTGAGGCGACTCCGGCAGCGCAAGAACTTGCCCGATACTGGCGCCCACCTGGGTGAGCCGCTGACACGAACCGGTCGGCAATGAATCCTCCTCGAGGTGTACGACGAGATCCTGAACGAAGTCCACAGCGTCCCGAAGTATCTGCACCAGGTCCTGCGGCCAGTACGTCCGAGCCATATCCAAGGCCTGCTCGCGGTATTTGAGCCGCACCGCCGCTGGCCTGCGCATCAGCATGGTGCCGCCGCCCTGCCCACAGCCCTCGGGCGCAGCCGGCTGCTCACCCGCCAGCTTCTTCTTCCGCCGCCGGGCCAGCCGCTGGCCGACGGCAGCGCCGGTCTGCCGATGCACGCCAGCCAGCAGCCGTCCCAGCGCCCGGTCAGGATCGTGAAGTTCCGGTGGCCCGCCCCCGCCCATGAGTCCGTCGTAGACCGCCACCCCCAACTGCTCATGCATGCTCGCCAGCAGCGTGTCGAACCGCTCTTCTGCGCTGTCGTGGCTCATCGCTCCTCCTCTCCAGCTGTGCCGCTGAATCCCTCCAGGCTGAGTTCCGCCTTCAGAGTCGCTCTGGCCCGGGCCAGGTTCTGACGCGCCGCCTCGGGCGTGATGCCCATTGCTTCCGCGCTCTCCTGCGTGGTGAAACCGTCCAGAGTCCACGCCAAGGCAGCGCGCTGCTTGGCCGGCAGCTTCAACAGCAGCTCGACAACGCGCCGCTCCTCGACACCGAGTTCCGCCGCGTGCGCGGGGGTCTGCCAGTGCACCACCGACTCCGCCGGGACCTGCGAGCACGGATCCTCTGGCCGGACCTGCTGCCGTAACCAGGAACGCCAGGCCACCTTCCGCAGCCAGGCTTTGGGATAGCTGATACTCGTACCGGGCTGGCACATCTGAGTGAAAGCGTCTTGCGCCGCGTCCTGCGCTTCATTCCAGGACGCGCCGTGCAGCAGCAAAAAGCGCACCAGGCCCGGGTATTCAGCATGGTGGAGCTCCTCGGCCAGATCCCGGCCGCGCAGCGAGGGAAGCGCCGTCTCGAGAGGTTCACTGACGCGCAGTTCAGCGCTCGCCGCGTCCTCCATGACGACTCACCCCAGCTCCGCCGATGAGATGAACGCGCCGCGTGTCACCCGTCGACTGAGCCCTGGGCACCGCAAGCCGGTACTGCCCCGTCAGCGCCTGCACGACGATGCCCGCCCCTATGTGCCCAGCCCCATGCTGTGCCGCGCCACGCTCCATGCAGCGCTGACGAGCACGATCGCCATGGCACCACAGCAACACCGGATCCACCTAGTCCTCCTGGCACTCAGTCAGCGATGCCACCACCGGCACCGCGTCTCCTAGTGCCTCCAGGCGGCGAATGTGTGACATCGCCCAGGTGCAGCCCACAGATCGACGTTTGGATGTTGCCGGAGACCGGTGGTGGCGGTGAAGCTTTCGGGACCGTGGAAACGCGGGGACGCAGACTGCCTGGGTTCCCGTAATCTCACGGCTTGTGAGTTTCATACGAATGGTGCGGGGCGGCTCGGGGCTCAGCTGGGCCGAGGGCGGGGTGTCCCGTTGGCAGGGGAGGGAGCTCGACCGCCTCCGGGACCTGTTCGAGGCAGGCGAGTACGAGGAGGCCGAGGCCCGGGCGAGAGCTCTTGCGGCCGTGCCACGGCGCGTCTGGGGCCGGAGCCCCATGGTGGTGTGGCTGGCCAAGGCCTTGGCCACGGCGGCGGCGGCCGCTCATGGCCGCGGGACCGAGGTGCTGGCCGAGATGGAGACTCTGATCGCGGAGTTGGAGCGGGCCGTTGGCGCCGAGCGGACACTGCTACTGGCGGTCCGGGGGAACCGTGTGTCGGTCCTCGTCGACCAGGAAAGGCATACGGAGGCGGAAGCCGAGGCGCAGGACATACTGCGCGGCGCAGCCCGTCTCGCGCTCCTCACCGAGGTGTGGAGGGTCGAGCTCTCCGCATTGGCCAATCTGGCGGCCGCTTTGTGCGGGCAGGATCGCTACAAAGAGGCCGAGTCCATCGCCCGCGGGAATCTGCCCCGCGCGGAGGGACATACGGCTGCCGCCCTGCACCGTGTCCTGGTGCGCAGCCTGAGCGGGCAGGGCCGGCACGAGGAGGCTTTGGCCGAGGCAGGTCGGCTCACGCCGCTTTGGGTCCGTGCCGAAAGCGGAACTCTGAGCATGGCTACCGCCGCAGCCCTGCATGGCGTAGGCCGCCCGCAGTGAGGCAGAAGCTGCAGCCCGTCAGGCGCTGACCGCCTGTGAGCAGTTCCTGCATCCGGCCCACCCCCGCATCCAGGAAGCCCGCACACTGCTGGCCCGCATTACCGCCGAGGATCCGCTCGCCTCGTGAAACCCCACACGATCGTGGATGGTTGACGCCCAACTCGTTCTATCCGGGCCGGTAGTGGCGCGTGCCGTCGGTGCAGTCGGCGGGATCATCTTCCGGGGGACATCACTCAGGGGGTGACGTCTCTGGCGGTGGATCGGCAACTGGTCCCAGGGGCTCGAAGGCGACGATCACGGATGGGTCCAGACCGCACTCCGGGCAGTGCTCTTTGTCGCAGATCCCTTCATCGGGCCGTGGGCTTGACCGGATTCGGGTCGCCTCGATGACGTGTCCGCAGTACAAGCGCAGCCGCCACCGGTGCAGTTTCCACGCCGGGACTGGTGGGCCGAGGAGTTGGCGCAGCCGTTCCCGGCTCTCTTCGGAGACGGAGGTGGGGAATTTGGCAAGTTGGCGTTGGACCCACTCGTGGATTCGTACCTTGTCTTTCTGCTGGCGGTGGTCGGCCTTGGTCAACTGGTAGACCGCCAGGGGCACCCCGTGGCTCAGGTATTCGACCTCCATCTGGATGAGGCTAGGCAGCGGGCCAACCGCTGTGGGACGGCCCTTGAAAGCCCACCCATTCGGATGGCTCGCCGCCGCCGGGGCTGCGCAGGATCGGTCGGGCTCACTGGTGGTGGACCGCGGGCACGCAGTGCAGCTGGCGGCGGCCTTGTTTAGAAGTCATCTCATTTGGC
>NZ_JAGGOI010000060.1 GCF_018614585.1 Streptomyces sp. ISL-1
GGTGGCACGCCCCGCGGTGGCACGCCCCGCGGTGGCAGGCCCCGCGTCGCGGGGAGGGCGGTTGCGGCGGGCGGGAGGATCCGCGTCGTGGCCGCGGTTGTCCTGGTGGTCGCTCACCGGCACGTCCGGTCCGCCTCTCGTCATCGTCATCGCCCGCTGACGGGCAGCGCCCGCCCCGGAGCGCCTTCGGCGCTCTCCCGTTCCGGCTCGGGGTCTCCGTCCGGCAGGAAGACCGCCACCACCAGCGCGCCGATCAGCGCCACACCCGTCGAGACCAGCGCCGTCAGATGCATCGCGTGCAGGAACGCCTCGTTCGCCGGGCCGATCAGCGCCCTGCCCGCCGGGCCGAGTTTCTCCGCGGCCGCGAGCGTCGCCTCGATCGATTCGCCCGCGGCCTGGCGGGCGCCGCTCGGGACCACTGAGAGGTGCCCCTCGATCGCCCCCCGGTACTGCGTGGACAGCAGCGACCCGAGCACCGCGATACCCAGTGCCCCGCCGACCTGGCGGAAGGTGTTGCTGACCGCCGAGCCGGACCCCGCCTTCTCGCGGGGCAGCGACTGCATCACCGAGACCGTCACCGGGGGCGTGATGAGCGCCATCGCCACGCCCTGCATCAACAGAACCAGTTCGATCACCCACAGCGGGGTCGAGACATCGAACATCACGAAAGCCGCCAGCACCATTGCGACCAGCAGCATGCCGACCGTGCACACCGACCGCGCCCCGAACCGGTCGACGATCAGCCGCGCGCGCAGCGCGACGACCATCTGCGCCACGGCCAGCGGCAGAATGAGCAGGCCCGCTTCCAGCGCGCCGTAGCCGCGCACGCTCTGCAGATAGAACGCGGAGAAGAAGGTCACGCCCGTCAGCGCGAAGAAGACCAGCGCGATCGCGGTGACCGCCGCCGCGAAGGCGGGCCTCTTGAAGTACGTGATGTCGACGGCCGGATGGTCGGTGCGCCACTCGTGGAGGACGAAGCAGACGAGTACCACCAGACCGCCCACCATCGGCAGCAGCACGGACGGCGCCGAGAAGTCCGCCAGCTCGCCGCCGCGGATGATTCCGTACACCAGCAGGATCAGCCCGATGATGGACAGCATTACGCCGAGTGGGTCCATACGACCGGGGTTGGGGTCCCTGGAGTCCGGCAGGAGCAGCGCCATCGCGATCAGCGCGACGACCACGACCGGCACGTTGATGAGGAAGATCGAGCCCCACCAGAAGTGCTCGATGAGCAGCCCGCCGGTGATCGGGCCGATGGCCATGCCGACGCCGACGCTGCCCGCCCAGATGCCGATCGCCCTGGGCTGCTCGTGGCGCTCGAACACGTCCATCACTACGGCGAGCGTCGCCGGCATCACGAAGGCCCCGCCGAAGCCCATCACCGCGCGGTACGCGATCAGCTCGCCGGGCGAGCCGGAGAACGCCGCCAGGGCCGAGCCGACGCCGAAGACGGCGACGCCGAAAACCAGCACCTTCTTGCGGCCGATGCGGTCGCCGAACAGGCCCGCGGTGAACAGCAGCCCCGCGAATACGAGCGTGTAGGAGTTCATGGCCCACTCCAGCTCGCTCTGGGTCGCGCCGATGCCCGTGGGCTCGGGGCTGGCGATCGTCTTGACCGCCACGTTCAGGATCGAGTTGTCCAGCACGACGATGAGCAGGCCGAACATCAGGACGGCCAGGATCGCCCAGCGCCGCCGGTGGACGGCCTCGGGTATGCGGGGTGGAGCAGGTGCGCCGGACAGAGTCGACATGATCCCCTGCGTTACCTATTTCCGATACGAGACCGTCTCGTATAGGGCACTTTACCGAATGTACCGGTCCTCTTCCGCCGGAGCGGCACGAGGTGCCACCATGGGGGTGATCCGGGGACGCCGTGAGGGCGCCTCGAGATGACGAAGGAGCCGTTGACCATGACGCTTCAGGCTGCCCAGAAGCCCACCGACAGCAGCAAGGCGCTGTACGGCGGTAAGGGCACTCGCCGCATCACCGTCCACGACATCGCCGCCGCCAAGGAGCGCGGCGAGAAGTGGCCGATGCTCACCGCATACGACGCGATGACCGCGTCCGTCTTCGACGAGGCCGGAATCCCGGTCATGCTCGTCGGCGACTCCATGGGCAACTGTCACCTCGGCTACGAGACCACCGTCCCGGTCACGATGGACGAGATGACGCTGCTGTCCGCCGCCGTAGTACGGGGCACCAAGCGAGCCCTCATCGTCGGCGACCTCCCGTTCGGCTCGTACCAGGAAGGCCCCGTCCAGGCCCTGCGCAACGCCACCCGGCTGGTCAAGGACGCGGGCGTCGGCGCGATCAAGCTGGAGGGCGGCGAGCGCTCGCTCGGACAGACCGAACTGCTCGTCCAGGCGGGCATCCCGGTCATGTCGCACCTCGGCCTGACCCCGCAGTCCGTCAACACCATGGGCTACCGCGTCCAGGGCCGCGGCGACGAGGCCGCCCACCGGCTGGTCCGCGACGCCAAGGCGGCGCAGGACGCGGGTGCGTTCGCCGTCGTCCTGGAGCTCGTCCCGGCCGAGGTCGCCGCCGAGGTCACCCGCAGCCTGCAGATCCCGACCATCGGCATCGGCGCGGGCCCCGACACGGACGCCCAGGTCCTCGTCTGGACCGACATGGCGGGCCTGACGGGCGGCAAGGTGCCGCGCTTCACCAAGCAGTACGCCAACCTGCGCCAGACGCTCGGCGACGCCGCGAAGGCCTTCGCCGACGACGTCGTCGGCGGTGCGTTCCCGCAGGAGGAGCACACCTTCCACTGAGCACCGCCCAACAGCCACCCCCGGTACAGACGACAGCCCGCCGACATCCCCCATCGGCGGGCTGTCGGGGTTCGCGCGACCCCCGGGAGGCCTCGGCGTAGCCTGGAACTGGACTCGGGAGGCACTCTCCGCCCGGGAGGCGGATGACCATGACGGGAATCGTTGCCAAGAACTTCGATTCGGCCGATGAGACCCGGCCCTTCGTGGAAGGCAAGGGAAACGTCGCCCTTCTCAACACCGACCAGGGTCCGGTGGGCAAGGCCGTGTTCGAGCCGGGCTGGCAGTGGTCCAAGCACGTCAAACCCCTTGCGGGCACCGAGAGTTGTCAGGCCGCTCACGTCGGATACATCATCAGCGGACGGATGAAGATCGTCATGGACGACGGTGAGTCCGTGGACACGGGACCCGGCGACTTCATCTCCGTCACACCCGGCCATGACGCATGGGTGCTGGGGGACGAGAGTTGCGTCATGATCGACTGGGCCGGCTTCGGGGACTACGCCAAGCCTGCCTAGTACTGACCCTCCACGGGGCCCGACCTGCCCCTCCCCCCGTTGTCGGTGCGGCTGTCACCGGCTTGTCGGTGATCTGTCGGCAGGCTGTCGGTGGCGGCTGCAATCGTGTACGGCATGACACGAATCGACAAGAACGCCGTCGAGGTACGAGGCCTCGTAAAGCACTACGGCGAGACGAAGGCACTGGACGGGGTGGACCTTGACGTGCGCGAGGGCACGGTCCTCGGTGTCCTCGGTCCCAACGGCGCCGGCAAGACGACACTTGTGCGCTGCCTCTCCACCCTCGTCTCCCCGGACGCCGGCCACGCCGTCGTCGCCGGCTACGACGTGCTGAGACAGCCGCGCCAGCTGCGCCGCGTCATCGGCCTCACCGGGCAGTACGCCTCGGTCGACGAGAAGCTGTCCGGCTGGGAGAACCTCTACATGATCGGGCGGCTGCTCGACCTGTCGCGCAAGGACGCCCGGCTACGGGCCGACGAGATGCTGGAGCGCTTCTCGCTCACCGAGGCCGCGAAGCGCCCCGCGATGCAGTACTCCGGCGGCATGCGCCGACGGCTCGACCTGGCCGCCTCGATGATCGGCAGCCCGGCGGTGCTCTTTCTGGACGAGCCGACGACCGGCCTGGACCCGCGGACCCGTAACGAGGTCTGGGACGAGGTGCGGCGGATGGTCGCGGACGGGGCGACCGTACTGCTGACCACCCAGTACATGGAGGAGGCCGAGCAGCTGGCGAGCGAGCTCACGGTCATCGACCGCGGGCGGGTCATCGCCAACGGCCGGGTGGACGAGCTCAAGGCGAAGGTGGGCGGCCGCACCCTGCAGATCCGGCCGAGCGATCCGGCGCAGCTGCCCGCGATGGCGGCGGCGGTCGCCGACGCCGGTCTGGACGGGCTCGCGGGGGCGCAGGCCGTCCTGGACGAGGGACTGCTGTACGTGCCGATCCTGAGCGATGAGCAACTGACCGCGGTGGTCGGTCTGCTGGGCGTTCGCGGCTTCGGCATCGCGCACATCGGCACCCATCTGCCCAGCCTGGACGAGGTGTTCCTGGCGATCACCGGTGAGAAGACCCTGTCGTCGGAGATCTCCGACACGATTGCTGAGGAGGTCGCCGCATGAGCGCGGTAACGATCACTGCCGCGCCGGCGAAGGCGCTTCCCGGCGAGGGCCGGATCGGTCTGCGGGCCAATGTGCGGCACATCGGCGCGCTGGTGCGCCGCAACGCCCTGCAGATCAAGCAGGACCCGGAGTCGATGTTCGACGCCGTGCTGATGCCGATCGTCTTCACGCTGCTGTTCGTGTACGTCTTCGGCGGCGCGATCTCCGGCAAGGGCAACCAGCAGGCGTACGTGAACTATGTGATCCCCGGCCTGATGGCGATGATGGGCATGAACATCGCCATGGCGGTGGGCACCGGCGTCAACGACGACTTCAAGAAAGGCGTGATGGACCGCTTCCGGTCCATGCCGATCGCCCGGTCCTCCGTTCTCATCGCGAAGATCGTGGTCGAGATCGGCCGGATGCTGGTCGCCACCGCCGTCCTGCTCGGCATGGGCTTCCTGCTCGGCCTGCAGATCCACACCTCGGTCCTCGAACTGGCCGCGGCTATCGGCCTGTCCGTGGTCTTCGGCGCCTCGCTGATGTGGATCTTCATTCTGCTCGGTCTCACCATGAAGACGGCCCAGGCCGTCCAGGGGGTGGCCATGCTGGTACTCATGCCGTTGCAGTTCGGGTCGTCGATCTTCGCGCCACCGACCACGATGCCCGGCTGGTTGCAGAGCTTCACCGACTACAACCCGCTCTCCAACCTCGCGGACGCGGCACGGAATCTGATCAACGGCGGCCCGGTCGCCGACTCCGTGTGGATGACGCTCGGCTGGGCCGCGGTCATTACGGCGGTCACGGCGCCACTCGCGGTCGCCAAGTTCCGTAAGAAGACCTGATCCTGACGCAAAGTCACACCAGGGCGGCGGCCTCATCGGGTGAGAGGACGCCGCCCTCGGCGTAGGCGGCCTCGTAGGCGGCGTCGTCACCGAGCGCCGTGCGCACCGCGGCCTCGGAAGAGGCCCTGTTCTCCCGCTCGTAATGGGGCGCGAAGTGGCCGTGCGGCAGCATGGCGTCGGACGCGCCGAGCAACCGGGCCGCGTCCGGCGCGCGCTCCGGGCGTCCCCGGGCCAGCGCGCCGGCGGCGGTGACCATGTACACGGACGGCATCTGCGGGGCGACCATCCGGGTCAGCGGATCCTTCGCCTTAGCCAGTGCCGTACGCGCCCGCTCCAGAGCCGGCTCGTACTCGCCGTCGAGGAGATCCAGCCAGGCGAGGTAGCCGAACACAATGCCCTCGAAGATCGCGAAGGTGTTGGACCTGAACTGCTCGAGCAGCCGCTCGATCTCGACGCGCGCCTCCTGGGTGCGGCCGGTGCGGCCCAGCCACAGGCCCAGCAGCAGCCGGGCGATGGCCGTCGACTCGTTCCCCAGGTTCGTGCCCGTGGCCAGCACCTCGCGGATGAGCGCCTCGCCGCGCTCGCCCTCACCCGTCTCCATCAGATTGCCGCCGAGGCGCGTGCGCAGCACGGCCGCCTGGGCCTGGGCCCCGATCCGCTCCGCGTACCGGATGGCGGCCGTGAAGTCCTCTGCGGCCAGCGGGTATTCACCGCGCCGCTCGTGCGCCTCGCCTCGCGCGGACAATGCCTCGGCGGCGCCCCAGGCGTCGCCGAGCCGGGTGAAGATTTCCAGCGCCTCGTCGGCGTCGCCGGCCGCGTCGCCGGCCCACTGACTGCGGTTGGCGAGGACATTGGCCCGCGCCTGGAGGGATGCGGCGAGCTCCCACTCGTATCCGTACGCGCGGCAGGCGTCGACGGTCTCGTTCAGCAACTCCCTGAGCCGCTCGTTGTCTCCGGTGACCACGACGGCGAAGAACCAGAGCGATCCCGGAGGCCGGCAGGTCTGCGGCAGCCCGGGCCGGTAGACCTGGGTGACCCTGCCCAGCCGCTCCAGCCTCTCCGGCGAGGTCCACTCGTCCATGTCGTAGTCCATGAAGACCATCCGGATCAGCGCCGCGCCACGCCTGGCCTCCTGCAGCAGCTCGGGCGACATGGGCGGCGGCGCGTCCGTGAAGCGCTCGAAGACCGGCTGCGCGGGCTCGACGGGCGACGCGAACGGGTCGGGGCCGAGCTCGCCCACGACGGTGGTCCAGTGCCTGGCCTCGGTGCGCAGGTCCTTCATCTGCCAGTACCAGGCCAGCGAGAGGAGGAGGTGGAGTGCCTCCTGCTCGTCGCGGGCGGCGACGGCACGGCGGAGCGCGGTGCGCAGATTCTCGTACTCCAGTTGCAGCAGGCCGATGGCGGCGCGCTGGCCGGGGCCGCGCAGCAGGGGATCGGTGGTGCGCGCCAACTCCCGGTAGTGGAGCAGGTGCTGCCACTCGACGGCGGCGCGTTCGGCGGCCTCGTCGAGCCGCTCGGCCGCGTACTCGCCGACCGTTTCGAGGAGGCGGTAGCGCATCTGCCCGTCGGACGTCGGGGCGGCGACGACGAGGGACTTGTCGATGAGCGAGCCGAGCGCGTCGGCGACGTCCAGGCTGCCGCGGTCCGTTCCGGAGTCCGCGCAGACCGCCTCAGCGGCGGGGAGGTCGCAGCCGCCCGCGAAGACGGACAGCCGCCGCAGGACGGCGCGTTCGGCGTCGTCGAGCAGGTCCCAGGACCAGTCGACGACGGCACGCAGTGTCTGCTGACGGGGCAGTACGGTACGGCTTCCGCTGGTCAGCAGGCGGAAGCGGTCGTCGAGACGGTCGGCGATCTGGCGCGGGGTGAGCATCCGCAGGCGGGCGGCGGCGAGTTCGATCGCGAGCGGCAGTCCGTCGAGGCGGTGACAGATCTCGGCGGACGCGGCGGCGGTGGCCTCGTCGGCGTCGATACGGAATCCGGGCCGGGCGGCGGCGCCGCGGTCGGCGAGCAGCTGCAGCGCCATCGGGTCGGGCAGCGGACCGACCGGGCGCACCAACTCGCCCGGCACGCCCAGTGGTTCACGGCTGGTCGCCAGCACCGTGACGTCCGGGCAGCTCTCCAGCAGCCGCTCGGCGAGCGTGGCGGCGGCGTCGACGACATGCTCGCAGTTGTCGAGGAGCAGCAGCATGCGACGGCGTGAGCAGTGCTCGGCCAGCCGTACGAGAGGGTCGTCGCTGTGCCGCTCGGCGGCCCGCAGTTCCTCCGCGCCGGCGCCGCGCAGCACGGTCTCACGGGCGCCGAGCGCGGTGAGGACGGCCTCGGGCACGGTCTCGGGGGCGTCCACGGGGGCGAGTTCGGCCAGCCAGACGCCGTCCGGCCAGGGGCTCTCTTGTGCCCCAGTCCCGTCGACGGCCCGCTCGGCGGCCTCCTGCGACAACCGGGTCTTCCCGGCCCCGCCGGGACCGAGCAGAGTGACGAGCCGGGCGCGACGGAGGTCGTCGTGGATGGCGTGGATGTCGGCGTCCCGCCCGACGAAGGAGGTGAGCCGGGCGCGGAGGTTGCCCGGAGCGGGCCCGGGGCTCCTCCCCGGACCCCGCGCCTCAATCGTCGGCGTGGCTGGATTCGGGTCTCCGCCCGGGGCCCCGCTCCTCAATCGCCGGAGGGGCTTGGAAGTCTCGTCGGCGGGGCTCGAGTTTCCGCCGGCCGGGCGGAAACTCGATCCCGTGGGGGTCCACCCGGACGAAGACTGGGCGAGATCGGGAACAACGCCCGAAAAGCGTGGGGTCTGGGGGCTTGCCTCCAGTAGCGAGGCGGGGGCAAGCAACTCCGCGTGCAGTGCGCGCAGTTCACGGCCCGGGTCCGCGCCCAGGCGGTCCGCGAGGACGGTGCGTACCCCCTCGTACGCCGCCAGCGCCTCCGCCGTACGCCCCGCGTCCCGCATCGCTCGCAGCCTCAGCACCTGCAGGCGCTCGTCCATCGGGTGTTCCTCGCACAGCGCGGCGAGTTCCGACAGCGCCTCGTCCGCGCGGCCGAGCGCCAGCGCCGCCGCGAGGCGTGCGCGGCGGGCGTCCAGCCGACGGGCCTCCCAGCGCGCGGCCTCTGCCGTACGGTCGGGCAGATCGGCCAGCACCGGCCCCTGCCACAGCCCGAGCGCGTCGTCCAAGAGCGCCGCCGCCTTCACCGCGTCGCCCTCGTCCAGCGCCCGCGCCCCCTCCCCCGCGCGCCGGTCGAAACGGTGCAGGTCCACGTCGTCGCCGTCGGCGCACAGCCGGTATCCGCCGCCGGGCGCCGACGCCACCGCCGCATGCCCGAGCGCCCGCCGCAGCCGTCCGACGAGCGCCTGGACCGCGCCCACCGCGTCCGCCGGCGGGTCGCCGGCCCACACCTCGTCGACGAGGACGCCGACCGGGACCGTACGCCCCGGTCGCAGGGCCAGTACCGCCAGCAGCGCGCGCAGCCGCGCACCGCCGAGCGCGACGGGCGTGCCGTCGTCGTGGAAAACCTGAGTGGTGCCGAGTACCCGATAGCGCACCCACCCATTGTCACCGGTACGCAGCCGGAACCGCGCAGCAATAACCGGCGCGAACGAGGGCAGCAGGAACCTCGCCGCATCCGTGGGACGTTCACTCCACGCCACCGGTACGGTCGACCGCACACCCCGCATATCTCCAGGAGCCGCACCCATGACCACCGCCACAAGACGCCACAGCGACCGGAGGATCAGCCCGGTCTTCCTCGGAATCGCCGCCGTGATGGCGGTGACCGGCTGGGCGGTGTGGACGAACTTCGCGGCAAGCCCGGGGATCGCCGTGTTCCTGTTCGTCACCTCGGCATGGATCGTCTCGCTCTGTCTGCACGAGTACGCGCACGCACGCACCGCGTTGCACAGCGGCGACATCTCGATCGGCACCAAGGGGTACTTGACGCTCAACCCCCTCGCCTACACGCATGCGATGCTCAGCATCGTGCTGCCCGTGCTGTTCGTGATCCTGGGCGGCATCGGCCTGCCCGGCGGCGCGGTCTTCATCGAGCGCGGCCGCATCACGGGACGCTGGAAGCACAGCCTGATCTCGGCGGCAGGGCCCCTGACGAACCTGCTGTTCGCGGTCGTGTGCACCGCGCCGTTCTGGCTGGATGCGCTGGACGGGGTGCCGATGGTGTTCCGGTTCGCGCTCGCGTTCCTCGCGCTGCTCCAGATCACGGCCGCGATTTTGAACTCCCTGCCGGTGCCGGGTCTTGACGGCTACGGCATGATCGAGCCCTGGCTCTCGTACAAGATCCGCCGCCAGGTCGAGCCGTACGCACCGTTCGGGCTGCTCGCCGTCTTCGCCCTCCTGTTCATCCCCGAGGTGAACATCGCGTTCTTCGGCGTGATCGACACGGTGCTGAGCGGGCTCGGCGTGCAGGAGGACTACAGCTACTGCGGCCAGGACTTCTACCAGTTCTGGAGCGACCGGAACCCCGGCTGTGAGGCGGTCGCCAACCGGTAGCGGTCAGCCGGTAGCGGTCAGGCGGGGGCCCGCCGGTAGCCGTCAGCCGGCGCGGCCGACCCAAGCAGCGGTCAGCCCGTGGCCCCGCCGCCGGCCTGGCGCTCGGCCTTCGCCCGGCGCAGGTAGTACCAGGCCATGTTGGAGGCCAGCCCCGCGAGCGCCACCCAGACGATGCCGAGCAAGCTGCCCCGCGCGAAGGAGATCACGGCCGCGACGACGGCGAGCGTGCAGACGATCAGGGTGTAAAGAGCGAGGCGGGGCATGGGGTGCGGCTCCTGTCGGGTGTTGTACGTCCCGCCCAGTGTCCCCCACGCCCCTCTCGCGGCCGCACCGCCTACACGTCGGTGACGCGCAGACCCGCGTGCGCCTTGTAGCGGCGGTTCACCGAGATCAGGTTGGCGACCAGCGACTCGACCTGGTGGGCGCCGCGCAGCCGGCCCGCGAAGATTCCGCGCATACCGGGGATGCGGCCCGCCAGCGCCTGCACGATGTCGGTGTCCGCGCGCGCCTCGCCCAGCACCATCACATCGGTGTCGATCTCCTCGACCGAGGGGTCCTGCAGCAGCACGGCGGAGAGGTGGTGGAAGGCGGCGGTCACCCGTGAGTCGGGCAGCAGGACGGCGGCCTGCTCGGCGGCGCTGCCTTCCTCCGGCTTGAGTGCGTACGCGCCCTTCTTGTCGAAGCCGAGCGGGTTGACGCAGTCCACGACGAGCTTGCCCGCGAGCTCCTTCTGCAGCGTTTCGAGGGTCTTGGCGTGCCCCTCCCACGGCACGGCCACGATCACCACGTCGCTGCGCCGCGAGCACTCCGCGTTGTCGGCGCCCTCGATGCCGAGACCGAGCTCGGCGGCCGCGGTCTCGGCGCGCTCCGCGACCCGGGATCCGATGATCACCTTCTGCCCGGCCCTGGCCAGCCGGTACGCGAGCCCGCGGCCCTGGTCGCCGGTGCCGCCGAGGACGCCGACAACCAGGCCGGACACGTCGGGGAGGTCCCAGGGATCCTTGGCCGGGGCCTTCGGCGCGGTGCCTGCACTGTCACTAGAAGTCATGAGGCCGACCTTACTTCGTAGTATCGGCGCCCGAACGGGTGAGCTGCTCGCAACCCCGCCCCGCCCGGCGCGTAGGTGGTGCAGGATGCGGGGCCATGGATGCGGTACGCGTCGCGCTGCTGCGCGAAGTCCTGGCCGGCACGGCGTGGCCCGCGGCGACCCGGCGGTTCGCGGGGGTGCTGCGGTCGTCCGTCGTGCCGCAGGGCGGCGGACTGCTGCTGGTGGGCACCGAGGAGTACGAGCCGTGGCATCTGGCCGCGCATCTCGTTGACGAGGCGGCCTGGTCCGGGCAGCCGGAGCTGACGCCGACCCTCGTACGCCACCGGGTGCGGCCCGGCGGCCCCGCCCAGCTGGCGGTCGGCCTCGGCAGGCTGGAGGCGGCACGGCGGGGCGAGACCCTGCTGGTGGTGGCGCCCGCGCGGCCGGACGCGGGTCTGCTCGAGCGGGTGCACGACGCGCGGCGGGCCGGGGCGACGGTTCTGGCGCTGGACGGCGGGGACCCGGAGGTGCACGGTCTGGCGCACGAGGCGCTGACGGTGGCGGAGCGGGCGGACGAGGTGGACATCGACACGGTGCAGCATCTGGTCAGCGCGGCGGCGGGGGAGAACAGCCTGCCGGTGGCCCGGGGCAGGCGGAGCTTCCGGGACCGTCTGTCGCGGCTGGCGGACCAGCTGACGTCGCCGCCACCGTCGCGCTGGTAGACCCAGCCATGCCGGTAAATCGGTTGCTCGGGGTCACCACAGCCACGGACCATGGCGCCTTGTGACCGCGACCATGGCCTCCAGGCTCTCCGCCATCCTCCCCGACCTGTCGCCCTGGCGGTCCTCTCGCGATTTCCGGCTGCTGTGGGTCCAGGGTCTGGTCACCTACTTCGGCAGTTTCATGGCGATGATCGCGCTGCCGCTGCAGATCAAGGACCTCACCGGATCCCCGCTCGCGGTCGGCGCGATGGGCGCGGTGGAGCTGGTGCCGCTGGTGGTCTTCGGCCTGTACGGCGGGGCGCTGGCCGACGCGGTCGACCGCCGCAAACTGATCCTGGGCACCGAGGCGGGCCTTGGTCTGCTGGCCGTGATCCTGCTGGTGAACGCGCTGCTCCCGGATCCGATGCTGTGGCCGCTGTATGTGGTCGCGGCCGGGGTCTCGGCGCTCGCAGGTCTGCAACGCCCGGCGCTGGACTCCCTGATGGCCCGCATCGTCCCGCACGACCAGTTGACTGCGGCGGCCGCGCTCAATGCCCTGCGCTGGCAGCTCGGCGCGATCGCGGGACCTGCGCTGGCGGGTCTGGTCGTGGCATACGCGGGTCATGCGCCGGCGTACGCGATCACGATTCTCGGCTTCATCGCGTCCGTACTGCTGTGTCTGCGCCTCGCCGAGGCGCCGCCCGCGCACGACGCGGAGAAGCCGTCACTGCGCGGGATCGCGGAGGGGGCGCGCTATGCATGGTCGCGCCCGGTGCTGCTCGGCACGTACGCGATCGACCTGGCGGCGATGTTCTTCGCCTTCCCGAACACGATCTTCCCCTTCTTGGCGGACGACCTGGACGCGGAGTGGGCGCTGGGCCTGATGTACGCGGCAGGCTCTGTCGGCTCGGTGGTGCTGAGCCTGACCAGCGGCTGGACGTCCCGGGTGCGACGGCACGGACTGCTCGTGGTCTTCGGCGCTGCGGGCTGGGGGCTGGCGATCGTGGCGGCCGGCCGGCTCTCGAACGTGTGGCTGGTGCTGCTGTGCCTGGCGTTCGCGGGGGCGGGCGACATGCTGAGCGGACTGGGCCGCTCGACGATCTGGAACCAGACGATTCCGGAGGAGCTGCGCGGCCGCCTGGCAGGCATCGAGGTGCTCTCGTACAGCGTCGGTCCGCAGCTGGGCCAGGTCCGCGCGGGCGCACTGGCGGGCTGGACGGGGACCCGCCCGGCGATCTGGAGCGGGGGCGTGGCGTGCGTGGCGTCGGTGGGGCTGCTGGCGGCTGCGCTGCCGAAGCTGCTGACGTACGACGCCGAGACGGACGAGGACGCGGTGCGGAGGCGGGCGCAGAAGGAGGAGGCGGCGGCGGTGCGGGCCTGACCGCCTGCGGCCACGAGGCTCAATTCGAGCCTGTCCGGCGATTGAGGACAACGCCCGAAGGGCCTACCAGGGGCGGTGCGCGGGCGCCGCCCCCGGTTACCGGAAGGGGCGGGGTGGGGGAAGCGCCGCGGGCAACCCCGCACCGCCGCGCCCCGCACCCCTGCGCCGACCTCGTCGTCCTCCCCCGCCCCCGTGGCTACGCGGGGTCGTCGCCCGCCGGGCGGTTCGCGTCGTGCCAGCGGGGGTCGTTCTCCCACTCGAGGTTCCGCTCCCGCGCGATCTCCATCGCGTGTGCCGCCTCCTCGCGAGACGCGTACGGACCGAAGCGGTTCTTCGCCGGGCACTCCGGGCCCTCTTCGACCTTCTTGTGCTCCAGGCAGTAGTACCACTCGCCCGGCTTTCCGACCGTGCGCTTCTTGAACAGGGCCATCGTCGGCTCCTTCCTCTGTGGCCATGCTGCCCCATGGCCCCCTGGTTAGACTCGCTGGCATGTCTGGCCAGTCGCTGCTCGTCCCAGGGGAGCTCTCTCCCATCCGCTCCGTCCCCGGAAACATTCCGCGCCCCGAGTACGTCGGGAAGCCCGCGCCCACCCCGTACACCGGGCCGGAGGTCCAGGACTCCGACACCGTCGAGCGGATGCGCATCGCGGGTCGCATCGCCGCGCAGGCGATGGAGGAGGCCGCCAAGCACATCTCACCCGGCGTGACCACCGACGAACTCGACCGGGTCGCGCACGAGTTCATGTGCGACCACGGCGCGTACCCCTCCACCCTCGGCTATCGCGGCTTCCCCAAATCACTCTGCTCCTCGGTCAACGAGGTCATCTGCCACGGAATCCCGGACTCCACCGTCCTGAGCGACGGTGACATCGTGAACCTCGACGTCACCGCGTACATCAACGGCGTCCACGGCGACAACAACGCCACCTACCTCTGCGGCGACGTCGACGAGGAGTCGCGCCTGCTGGTGGAGCGGACCCGGGAGTCCCTCAATCGCGCCATCAAGGCGGTCAAGCCCGGCCGCCAGGTCAATATCATCGGGCGGGTCATCGAGTCGTACGCCAAGCGCTTCGGCTATGGAGTGGTCCGCGACTTCACCGGGCACGGGATCAACTCCTCGTTCCACTCCGGGCTGATCATCCCGCACTACGACGCCCCGCACGCGACCACCGTCATTCAGCCGGGCATGACGTTCACGATCGAGCCGATGCTGACGCTCGGCACGCATGAGTACGACATGTGGGACGACGGCTGGACCGTGCTGACCAAGGACCGCAGGCGGACGGCGCAGTTCGAGCACACCCTGGTCGTGACAGAGACGGGCGCGGAGATCCTCACGTTGCCGTGATCGCCGGAAGGCGTAGAATTTTTACCGACAGGACGTCGGGAACACGTTGACTTAGGTAAGCCTAAGTAGGAAGCTCGGTAGTGGCAATCGCCAGTGCTGCTGCCGCTGCCGCTTCCTTTCCCCCTCCCATCGGTCCCTGGAGGCCCGCCTTGGACGCCACCGGCACGCCCCCCGGCACCCCCTTCTCGACTCTCATCCGTGTCGCGTCGCACGAGCAGCACACCGAGGCGGAGACCTCGGCCTTCATGAGCAATATGCTCGGCGGCCGACTCGGTGTGCGGGCGTACGCGCGCTACACCGAGCAGTTGTGGTTCGTGTACCGGGCGCTGGAGGAGGGTGCCCAGTCGCTGCGGGAGGACCCGGTGGCGGGGCCGTTCATCCGGCCCGAGCTGATGCGTACCGCCGAGCTGGAGCGCGATCTCGCGCACCTGCGGGGTCCGGACTGGCGCACGGGCCTCGCGCCGCTGCCCGCGACCGCCGCGTACGCAGCGCGGGTCGCGCAGTGCGCGCGCGACTGGCCGGCGGGGTATGTGGCGCACCACTACACGCGATACCTCGGGGACCTGTCCGGCGGCCAGATCATCCGCGACAAGGCGGAGCGGACATGGGGCTTCGCGCGCAAGGGCGACGGGGTGCGGTTCTACGTATTCGAGCGGATCCCGAACCCGTCGGCGTTCAAGCGGGGTTACCGGGAACTGCTGGACGCGGTGGACGTGGACGACCTGGAGAAGCAGCGGATCGTCGACGAGTGCAAGCGGGCATTCGAGTACAACGGGGCGGTGTTCCGGGAGCTCGGGGCGGAGTTCCCGCTCAGCGCGTAGCCGGTACGGGAAGGGGAACGGAGGCCGCGAGGCGTACGCGGCCGCCGATCTCGATGGTGCCGTCGGGGCCGGGTGCGGTCAGGATCTGCGACCCGCGGCCCTGGGTGATGTTCAGGGCCCGCCCCAGTTCGGCAGTGAGCAGCAGCGCGGCGGCGCCGGTCGCCTCGTCCTCGACGATGCCGTCGTCGCGCCGCGGGAAGGCGCGGACGCGTACGCGTCCGGCGGCCTCGTCCTGCCAGGCCCAGGCGTAGAGCCGGCCCTCCCCGGATGGCGGCGCGGACAGCGCGTCGACCTCGGCCGCGGATGCGTACCGCTCCAGCCGCCACGGTGGCGCCCACTCGGGGCGCGCGGTGATCCAGGTGAACTCCCCGTCCTGCCGGGCCCACACCTCTTCCGCGGCGGATGCCTCCCCACCCAGGACAGGGGAAGGCTGAAGCGTCTCCAGATCCAGCAGCCAGGCCGCGCCGACAAGGGGGTGCCCGGCGAAGGGAAGCCGGCGGCCGGGGGTGTAGATGTCGACGACGCCGCGCTCGGGGTCGTCGACGAAGACGGTCTCGCTGAACCCGAGTTGGGCGGCTGTGGCCTGCCGGGACGCCAGGTCGGGACAGGTGCGGCCGTCGCGTACGACTCCGAGCGCGTTCCCGTGCCGGCCGTCGGGCCCGCAGAAGACGCTCAGTACGTCCAGTTCGTTCACCCAACCATTCAAGCAACCGCTTCGCGGCCTGGCGAGCAAGGTAGGGCTAACCCGCATCTGCTGCGTATGGCGCACGGACCGGGCCACCGGTACCTCGTCCCGGGCAGCGCGCTCGGCGGCGCGCTGATGCTCGTCGCGGGGGACCTCGCCGCGCGGACCGTCGCCCAGCCCGCCGAGCTTCCCCTCGGCGTGCTCACCGCGCTCTTCGGCAGCCCGTCCTTCTTCTGGCTGCTGCGCAGGAGACGTCGTAGGCAAGGAGGTTGGGCGTGAGGGCCCTCAAGGAGCCTCTTCGCGGCGCGCGGGCGCGAGCTGCCCGCTCCCACCGCCCTGGGCAGCCCACTCGTCGAGGCGCGCGCACTGTATGTGCGGCTCGGGCAGCGCGAGTTCCTCAGCGGCATCGATCTCGCCGCCCGGGCCGGCGAAGTGCTCGCGCTCGTCGGGCCCGCGCCCTCGTCGGGCCCGCGCCGCGGCCGGGGACGCGGTCGTCGTCGTACTGCACGACCTCGACCTCGCTGCCGCGTACGCGGACCGGGTCGCCGTACTGCACCGCGGACGGATCGCTGCCGACGGTCCGCCCGCCGGGGTGTTCGACGACGAACTGCTGAGGCGGGTCTACCGCCGGCCGGTCGAGGTGCTGGCGCACCCGCGGACCGGAGCGCCACTGGTCCTGCCGAGGAGGGCAATTTGACGCTCGCTTGACCCTCCCGTGACAGCGCCGTGGCCGAGGCCCGGATTTGAGAGCTACATCACTGGACCCGCGGGTATTGCTCAGGTAAGCCTCGGTTAAGTTAGGTCCGCCTCACCCGTACCCGTCCTCTGTGGAGCCCGTATGCGAGCCGTCCGTCTGTCCGTCGTCACCGCCGCCGCAACCGCCGCCGCCCTGACCGCCGTCACGGGCTGCGCCGACAAGAGCGACGCCAAGGGCGGCGACGGTGGCATCGTCGTCACGGCGAAGGACGACTCCTGCGAGGTGTCGAAGAAGGAGTTCCCGGCCGGCCATGTCGAGCTGGCCATCGAGAACAAGGGCTCCAAGGTCACCGAGGTCTACCTTCTCTTCCCCGACGACCGCATCGTCGCCGAGCGCGAGAACATCGGCCCCGGCACGAAGCAGAAGCTCACCGCCGAGGTGAAGGCCGGTACTTACGAGGTCGCCTGCAAGCCCGGTATGAAGGGCGACGGCATCCGCCGACAGGTTACCGCCACCGGCGAAGGCAAGGCCGCCCGGCGCAGCCCCGAGATGGACGCAGCCGTCGCCGCGTACCGCAAGTACGTGCAGACGCAGGCCGACGAGACGCTGCCGAAGGCGAAGGTCTTCGCGGACGCCGTGAAGGCCGGCGACATCGAGGCCGCCAAGAAGGCATACGCCGACTCCCGCATCGGCTGGGAGCGCACCGAGCCGGTCGCCGAGTCCTTCGGGGACATCGACCCGAAGGTCGACCTGCGCGAGGACGGTCTGGAGAAGGACCAGAAGTGGACCGGCTGGCACACCCTCGAGAAGGCGCTGTGGCAGACGAAGAAGGTCGGCCCCGCGGAGAAGGCCCTCGCCGACACCCTCATCAAGGACCTGACGGACTGGCAGAAGAAGGTCGGCACGGCCGAGATCTCCCCGACCTCCATGGCCAACGGCGCCAAGGAGCTGCTGGACGAGGTCGCCACCGGCAAGGTCACCGGTGAGGAGGAGCGCTACAGCCACACCGACCTCGTCGACTTCAAGGCGAATGTCGAGGGTGCGCAGAAGTCGCACGAGCTGCTCAAGCCGGTCGCCTCGAAGAACGACCCGAAGCTCGTCGCCGAGCTGGACAGGCAGTTCGCGGCGCTGAACAAGCTGCTCGACAAGTACCGCAAGGACACCACCTCGTACGAGTTCACGTCGTACGACAAGGTCGGCAAGGCGGAGCGCAAGGAGCTCAGCGACGCGGTCAACGCGCTCGCCGAGCCGCTGTCCAAGCTCGCCGCCGCGGTTGTGAAGTAGAGGGGGGCACCACATGTCCGAGCAGACCAAAGACATGTCCGAGAAGGCCGCGGACGTGCCCGCGGAGGCCGCAAACGTGCCCGCGGAGAGCGCAGGCGCGTCCGACGAAACCGGCAGGTCCGAGGAGATGGGCGGCACGGCTCCGTCCCGTCGTGCGCTGCTCGGCTGGGGCGGTGCGGGCCTCGCGCTCGGCGCCGCCGCTGCCGGCGGCGCGGCGCTCGCCGTGGGCCGCGAGGACACCGCAGTGCCCGCCGCCTCGAGCGGCGCGGCCGTTCCCTTCCACGGCGCGCACCAGGCCGGCATCGCCACCGCCGTTCAGGACCGGCTGCACTTCGCGACCTTCGACGTGAAGACGAAGGACCGCTCCGAGCTGATTCAGCTGCTCAAGGACTGGACGCGGGCGGCCGAGCGGATGACGGCCGGGCAGGCTGTCGGCGAGGGCGCGTACGGCGGTCCGGGAGAGGCCCCGCCGGACGACACCGGCGAGGCACTCGGCCTCAAGCCGTCCCGGCTGACGCTGACCATCGGCTTCGGCCCGTCCCTGTTCGCCAAGGGCCGCTTCGGCCTTGAGGGCAAGCGCCCGGGCGCCCTGGTCGATCTGCCGAAGTTCCCCGGCGACAACCTCGATCCGGCGCGCAGCGACGGCGACTTGTGTGTACAGGCCTGCGCGGACGACCCGCAGGTCGCGGTGCACGCGATCCGCAACCTCGCCCGGATCGGCTTCGGCAAGGTCGCGGTCCGCTGGTCGCAACTCGGCTTCGGCAAGACCTCGTCGACGACGCCCGACGCGCAGACCCCGCGCAACATGATGGGCTTCAAGGACGGCACCCGGAACATCGCCGGGACGGACACGGCGGGGCTCGAGAAGCATGTCTGGGTGTCCCAGAAGGACGGTCCGGCCTGGATGACGGGCGGCTCCTACCTCGTCGCGCGCCGGATCCGGATGAACATCGAGACCTGGGACCGTACGTCGCTGACGGAGCAGGAGGACATCTTCGGCCGGGACAAGGGCGAGGGCGCCCCGGTCGGCAAGGCCAAGGAGCGCGACGAGCCGTTCCTGCCGGCGATGCTGCCGACCGCGCATGTGCGGCTCGCGCACCCGGACACCAACGGCGGCGCGAAGCTGCTGCGCCGCGGCTACTCCTTCACCGACGGCACGGACGGCCTGGGCCGCCTGGACGCGGGGCTGTTCTTCCTCGCGTACCAGCGCGACGTCCACAAGGGCTTCATCCCGGTGCAGCGCTCCCTCGCGGCGAGCGACGACCTCAACGAGTACATCCAGCACGTGGGTTCGGCGCTGTTCGCGATCCCGCCGGGCGTCCGGGACAAGGACGACTGGTGGGGCCGGGCGCTGTTCTCCTGACCCGCTCGTAGGAAAGGACCCGACGTGTTCGGCAACTATCTCATCGGCCTGCGCGAGGGCCTCGAAGCCAGCCTGGTCGTCTGCATCCTCATCGCGTATCTGGTCAAGACCGGGCGACGGGACGCGCTGCGTCCGATCTGGATCGGCATCGGGGTCGCGGTCGCCATCTCGCTCGGCTTCGGCTTCGCGCTCGAATACGGCTCGCAGGAGCTGACGTTCGAGGCGCAGGAACTGCTCGGCGGCACCCTGTCCATCCTCGCGGTGTGCCTGGTGACCTGGATGGTCTTCTGGATGCGGCGCACCGCGCGGCATCTGAAGTCCGAACTGCACGGCAAGCTGGACGCCGCGCTGCAGATGGGTACGGGCGCACTCGTCGCGACCGCCTTCCTGGCGGTGGGCCGCGAGGGCCTGGAGACGGCGCTGTTCGTCTGGGCGTCGGTCCGGGCGGCCACGGACGAGAGCCACAGCACGCAGGCGCCGCTGCTGGGCGTCCTGCTCGGCATCGCCACCGCGATCCTGCTGGGCTGGCTGTTCTACCGGGGCGCGCTGCGGATCAACCTGGCCAAGTTCTTCACCTGGACCGGCGGCATGCTGGTCGTCGTGGCGGCCGGTGTGCTGGCGTACGGCGTCCATGACCTGCAGGAGGCCCGCTTCCTGGGCGGTCTGGTGGACAAGGCGTTCAACATCAGCACGACGATCCCGCCGGACACCTGGTACGGCACGCTGCTGAAGGGCGTCTTCAACTTCCAGCCCGACCCGACGGTCCTCCAGGTCACGGTGTGGGTGCTGTATCTGGTCCCGACGCTCGGGCTGTTCCTGGCCCCGGTAGGGTTCGGACGGTCAGTGGGGGTCAAGGAGCAGAAGGCAACCGATGAGAAGGCTGAGTCGGGCAGCGACAGGGCTCGCGGCGATGACGGTGTTGTGCCTGACGGCGAGCGGGTGCGTGACGGTGCACGGGGAGCGGGAGATCGTACCGTCGGCGACGAAGTCTGAGGCCGCGCAGGCGCTCAAGGACTTCACCGACGCGTACAACAAGGCGGACAAGGCCTACGATCCGGCTCTGGACGCGGCCCATGTCACCGGTGCGCTCGGCGCGATCAACCAGGCCGGCCTCAAGGCGCGCAGCGTCAACTACCCAAACGGCAACCCGCAGCATGTGCCGCTGGAGCTGACGGACGCGAAGTTCGCAATCCCGAAGAAGGCGGGCTGGCCGCGGTTCTTCCTCGCGGACGTCGACTCCAACCGCGACCAGGACAAGGGCGCGCTGGACAACCGCTGGGTGCTGGTCTTCGTACGCAGCGACGTGGACCAGCTGTGGGAGGCCGCGTATCTGACGATCCTGTCTCCCGGCCGGATACCCGCCCTGAAGACCGACGAGGACGGGTGGGCCGAGCCGGTCGCGCCGGACAGCGCCGCGCTGGCGGTCGCTCCGCGCGATCTGAGCGAGGAGTACTCCTCGTACTTGCAGAACGGCAAGCCGGAGCACTTCAAGGACGGTCCGCACACCTCGGGTTGGCGCGAGTCCCGCAAGAAGGACTCGAATCTGCCGGGGATGTCCACGCAGTACATCGACCAGCCGCTGGACTCCGACGACTTCGCGCCACTCGGTCTTGTCACCGCGGACGGCGACGCGCTGGTCTTCTTCGCCATGCGCAACTACGAGCGGCAGACCGCCGCGAAGGGTGTACGGCTGAAGGTCCACCCGGATGTGAAGGCGCTGCTGACGGGCGACGTGAAGTCCACGGTCACCAAGGAGCGGGTCTCCAGCCAGGCGGTGACGGTGCCGACGGTTGGCGCGGGGGGCGGGGACGTCGATGTGCTGGGCCGGCTGACGGGTCTGACGGCGGCGAAGGGGTCGTAGCGGTACGCCAGTTGACCGCAGCGCGCTTCCCGAACCGGGGTTCCGCCCCGAGCCCCCGCACGCCCTTCGGGCGTTGTTCTCAATCGCCGGACGGGCTGAATTCCCGCCCGCCGGGCGGAAGTTCGAGCCCCGTCGGCAGAACTTCAAGGCAGCCCGGGCGAAAATCAAGCCCCGTGGGGTCCCCCGGACGAAGTCCGGGCGAGATTGAGGCGCAGGGCCCCCCGGAGCCGAGCCCCGAAATCGAGCCCGTGGGCCCCCGACGAAGCCTGGGGGAGATTGAGGCGCGGGTCCCGGGGCCGAGCCCGCAAACCAGCCCCGTGGGGTTCCCCCCGACGGAGTCTGGGGGAGATTGAGGCGCGGGGTCCGGGGCGGAGCCCCGCAAACCAGCCCGTGGGGGTCCCCCGGACGCAGCCTGGGGGATTGAGGCGCGGGGCCCGCGGCCGAGCTCCGGCCACGGGCGGGCCTAGCGGCTCAGCGGCCAGGCCACCTCGTGGCGGTCCACGCCGCCCTCCACCCCGCCCGCCCACTTCGCGCACGCATCCGTCAGCGTCTCGAGCAGCGTCAGCGGATCCGGCAGCGGATGCTCCGGCCCGCGCACCCAGGCCACCTCCAGCTCACCGGGCAACCGCGCCGGCGGTACGAGTACATAGCTGCCCCGGCAGTGCCAGCGCAGCCCCGGATGCTCGTCCATCGTCTCGGGGTGGCAGTCCAACTCGCAGGGCCACCACTCGTCCTCGTCCTCGGGCGTGCCGCGGGTGGCGGTGAAGAACAGCATCCGGTCGGCGCCGGACTCGGCGACGGGGCCGACCTCGATGCCCCGTTCCAGCAGCCGGGCCAGCGCGCTGCGGCCGGCTTCCAGCGGGACGTCGAGTACGTCGTGGACCATGCCGGTCGCCGTGATGAAGTTCGCCTCCGGCTGCCCCTCGGCCCAGCGCTCGATCTGCGCGGGGTCGGTCGTGGACTGCGTCTGCCAGGCGAAGGAGACGGGGTGCCTGCCGGGCGTCGGACAGCCCATGCGCTCACAGGAACAGCGGTACGAGACGGGGTACGCGGCGGGCGCGAGCGGCAGTCCCGCGGCGCCGGCAGCCAGCAGCAGAGTCACACGGCGGGAGTCGTCGGCGTCGGTGTTCTTGGGGCGTCGGCGCAGCCACTGGGGCAGCCGGCTCTCCCGGGACAGCCTGTTCTCCGTGCCGCGGTAGCGGCCGATACCGTCGCCCATCTATCCCCTCACACCTCACGTTCGCCACCGGCGGACTCTGCCATGGTCCCACCTTCCCGGGCGCCAGGTGGCCGCACCCCCCGATCCGGCGATCAGGACCGCGGTGCGAGGCCGTACAGCGCGTACTCGACGATCGCGTCCGCGTAGTCGTGGGTGAGCGGGAGCGTATGCAGCAGCCAGCGATGGGTGAGGGGTCCGGTGAACAGTTCCAGGGCGGTACGGAGTTCGATGCCGACGCGTACGCCCCCGGTGTCCTGGGCGGCCCGCAGCCGCTTCACGTACAGCTGGAGCTGGGGTTCGAGCAGTTTCTCGACGAACTGCGCGGCGAGCTCGGGGTTGACCACGCTCTCGGCGGCGAGCGCGCGGGCGGGGCCGTCGTAGGCGGGGCTGTTCAGCTCGTCGACGGTGGCCCGCAGCACCAGTTTGAGGTCGGCTTCGAGGTCGCCCGTGTCGGGGATCTCACTCTCGCCCTCGGACGCCCGCTCGGCGAGGTCGAGGAAGGCCTCCAGCAGGACGGCGGCCTTGGAGGGCCACCAGCGGTAGATCGTCTGCTTGCCGACGCCGGCGCGGGCGGCGATGCCCTCGATGGTGGTCTTGGCGTAGCCGGCCTCGCCGACGAGGGCGAGGGCGGCGTCGTAGATGGCGCGACGGGAGCGTTCGCTGCGGCGGGAGGAGTCGGGGGCCTTGGTCTCGCTCATGGCGTCAATCTACCAACGGGAGGAGCCGATACGTTTCGTCTCGTACGTGATGACCTGGCTGGTCAGCCGTCGGAGGCGTCCGGCGGCCAGGCGTCGCCCCATTCCGCGTCGCGGGCCGCCTTGTACAGCGGACCCTGGCGCTTGGTCACCGTTTCGCGGCGGAGTTCCCCCGGCTGCGTACACAGTTCGAGCAGGACCAGGCCCTTGCGGATCTGGGGTTTGCGGGTGACCCGGGCGGGGGCGGGTGTGGCCGGGAAGCGGACCGCGGCGACGTAGCTGAACTTCTCGTCCTCGTACGGCAGTGAACCGCCCTTCACCTGACGGTGCAGCGAGGAGCGGCTGACCCGGGCCGCGAAGTGGCACCAGTCCGAGCCCGGCTCGATGGGGCACGCGTCGCTGTGCGGGCAGGGCGCGGCGACCGTCAGGCCCGCCGCGATCAGCCGGTCGCGGGCCTCGATCACACGGGCATAGCCGTCGGGGGTGCCGGGTTCGACGATCACGACGGCCTGGGCGGCGCGGGCCGCCTCGATGACGACAGCGGCCCGGTCCTTCGGAGTGAGTTCCTTCAGGACATAGGAGACCGTGACGAGGTCCGTGCTCGCCATCCGGAGCGCGTCGCTGATCCGCGCTCGCCGCCACTCGGCGGCGAGCAGCGCGGGCACCCCGGAGGCGACGGCCAGTTCGCGGCCCAGTGCCAGCGCGGGCTCGGCCCAGTCGAGGACGGTGGTGCGCGGGGCGTCCTCCTCCCAGGCCTCGGCGACCGCCCAGCTCGCCGAGCCCGTCCCGCCGCCGATGTCCGTGTGGGTGGCCGGGGACCACTCGGGGGCCGCGGCCCGCAGCGCGGCGAGCGCGGACCGTACCGCCTCGAAGGTCGCGGGCATCCGGTACGCCGCGTACGCGGCGACGTCGGAGCGGTCCCGCAGCACGGGCGCGTCGGTCGGGGTGGTCCCCCGGTAGTTGGCGATCAGCCGCTCGACGGCCTGGGCCGTCTGCGTGGGCGGCTGCTCGGCCAGGAGTTCGGCCAGGGCGTCGCGCAGGGCTTCCGCGGTGGGGAGGGTGGCGTTCACCGACAAATTCTAGGCACGGAATCGGGACAGAACAGCGACGGATCCGAACTCCTGGTGGCGCGGGGGCTGTTGCTACGCTGACGGCCGTCGCCGCTCACAGTACGTGGCGCACCGCTCACGGGGGGACGATGAGACAGAGGGTCGTGCGCGGGTCCCTGGTGGCCGGGGTGATCGTGCTGGCGCTGCTGCTCCTGCTGACCATGTGCGGGGGCGGCGAGGGCGGCAGGGCAGCCGACGACAAGCCCCGCAAGCCGGCCCGGCACAGCGCGGCGCCCCTGACCCGGCTCACCGTCCCGTCCGCGTACGACACCTCGCAGGGCTGGGAGATCTCCAACGCATCGCCCGAATACGCCATCGCGCAGGACAGCGGCCGCATCGGCTATCTGGAGCGGGTCGGCGACGAGCGGTTCCGGCTGCGCACCCTGGACGCCGCGACCGGCAGGCCCGGCTGGACTTCACTGCCCTGGCGTCCGCCCGCCCTGGCCGACCAGTTCCCGCGGCTGCTGTCCGTCGCCAAGGACGGCCGCGAGTACTTCGTGACCTGGTCGTACGGAAAGGCCGGCGAGGACGCGCTGACGACGGCGGACACCTTCGTCGCGCTCGATCTGTACGACGTGGCGGACGGCACCCGGCAGCGGGTAGAGGTCCCGTGGCCGGCCCCGCCGGCCGTCTCGGGCACCGGCCCGGGCGTCCTCATCAGCGACGGCCGCACCAGGAGCGCGGTGGTCGACCCGGTCTCGGGCGAGGTGACCGAGGTGCCGGAGACCGCGCTCGGCCATCCCAGAGGCTGTACGGGCTGCCGCCGCCTCACCGAGATCCGCGGGCTCACCGACAAGGGCCTGCTGCTGAGCGGCGACCGGGGCTTCTGGGTCCGCGGCGGGTGGTACAGCCGCAACGTCGCCCCGGCCCGTACGGACCCCGCGTCCGGCGTGCCGACCTCGGTCGCCCCCGGCTACGTACTGGCCAAGTGGCAGCCCGCGAGGGGCAGCAAGGACGCCGGTACGTACGACATCTGGGCGGTGCACGACACCGCCGCCGGAAAGCCGCTGGTGCAGGTGCGCTGCCACAAGCCCGCGATCGAGCCGGGCGAGTACCCGCGGGCGGTGCTCGCGCCGGAGGGCGGCTATCTGGTCGCCGGGAATCTCGCCTTCGACCTGGAGCAGCGCAAGGCGCACTGCTTCGAGCAGTCGGACGGATCGAAGCCGCTGACGCTGACGACGGTGACCGACTCCGGCACGGCGTACGGAGCGACGAGCGCCCGCAGCCCGGCGGACGCGCTGGCCGGCGGCGGCGCCCCGATCGAGCTGGATCTGGCCACCGCGGTGCCCGAGGCGCTGGCCCCCAGTGTGCGGCTGCCGGGGGCGGAGACCGCGGGGGTGGGGATCTTCAGCTGGACGGACGCGAAGGACCGGCTGCATCTGATCGGTTACCCGCGCCACGAGCGGTAGCCGGGAACGTAGAAGGTAGAAGGTCCGTGTCGGACGGCTGCGCGTCAGGCATGCGCGTCAGGCATGCGCGTCAGACGGCTTCGGCGCGCCGCTGCCAGGGGCGGCACAGCCCGATGAAACAGCCCATCGCGGCCAGCGCACAGGTCAGTTGGACCACGGCCATCGGTACGGCCGTGGCCTCGCCCGCGATCCCGACGAGCGGTGAGGCGACCGCCCCTATGAGGAAGGCGGACGTACCGATCAGCGCGGACGCGGAGCCCGCGGCGTGCGGGGTGCGCATCAGGGCCAGGGCGTTGGTGTTCGGCATGGCCAGGCCCATCGCGGACATCAGCACGAAGAGACCGGCCGCGACGGGAAGCAGGCCCACCTTCCCGAACACCCCTGCCGTCATCAGCAGCAGCGCGGTCGCGGCCAGCGTGATCACGCCGAGCCCGAAGCCGAGCGCCTTGTCCAGGCTGACCCGGCCCACCAGGACCTTGCCGTTGATCTGGCCGACGGCGATCAGGCCGATGGAGTTGACGCCGAAGAGCAGGCTGAAGGTCTGCGGCGACGCGCCATAGATCTCCTGGACGACGAAGGGCGACGCGGCGATGTACGCGAAGAGCGCGGCGAAGGCGAGCCCGCCGGTGAGCGTGTAGCCGGTGAAGACCCGGTCGGACAGCAGCCCCCGCATGGTGCGCAGGGCTTCACCGACGCCGCCGCTGTGCCGCTTCTCCCGTGGCAGTGTCTCGTGCAGCCACTTCGCCACCACGAGCGTGAGCACGATGCCGACGGCCGTGAGGACGACGAAGATGCCGCGCCAGTCGGTGATCCGCAGCACCTGCCCGCCGATCAATGGCGCGATGATCGGCGCGACGCCGGAGATGAGCATCAGCGTGGAGAAGAACCGGGCCATCTCCACGCCGTCGTACAGATCGCGGACCACTGCCCGCGCGATGACGATGCCGGCCGCGCCCGCGAGTCCCTGGAGCAGCCGGAAGCCGATCAGCAGCTCGGCGGTGGGTGCCAGCGCGCAGATCGCGGTGGCGGCGACGTACACGATCATGCCGATGAGCAGCGGGCGGCGGCGTCCCCACCGGTCGCTCATCGGGCCGACGACGAGCTGGCCGAGCGCCATGCCCGCCAGGCACGCGGTCAGCGTGAGCTGGACGGTCGCGGCGGGCGAGCCGAACGACTCGGTGACCGCGGGCAGCGCCGGGAGATACATGTCCATGGAGAGCGGCGGCAGGGCGGTGAGTCCGCCCAGGACGAGGGTGACCAGGAAGCCGACGCGGCGCGCTGCCGCCACAGGCACGGAGTCGGCCGCGGTAGTTGCCGGGTCGGCGGCCACAGCGGGCGCGGGACCGACCGACGTCACGAGTGCCGGGTCGGCGGCCGGTATGTGTCCTTCTGTACTGGTCTGGCCGCTGTCCGGCTTCGGCATCGCGTCTCCATGTCCTTGAATCCCTCCCTATGCTCTCAGCTCGTCCGGAGTGGTCGAGACCTGTTTTTGAGACGGTGCCGGGAATGAGAGGGATGGGCGGGCGACACGAAGTCCGCCGCCGGTTCCGCCCCTGGCCTTCGGCATGGGGGGATCCCAACGGCAGTCTCGCCGTGCTGCGGACGCTCGACGCGGTACGGGACCGCATCGGCGTCCGCTTCCCGGCGAGTGGGGTCACACGGGCTTGAGCCCCGGGTCGCCGGCCTCGGTCACGAACGACGCGGCCGTGACGATCGGCGCGCCCGGCGTCGTGACGGCGCTGACCGTCTTGAAGTCGGCGCGCGCCTGCTGCTCGCCGAGGGTGACGGTCACATAGCCGCGACGGCCGTTGTAGAACTTCATGTGCGGATTGGCGGCCCTGAGGGTGTCGTAGTTGGCGGGCCGCTCCTCGCCGTCCTTGCCGCTCGAGATGGAGGTGGCGACGATCTCGGTGCCGACGACGGGCGAGGCGGAGTCGTTGAAGTTCCGCCTCAGGTCGTACGCGTAGCCGCGGTGCACATCGCCGGTGAGGACCATCAGGTTCTCGATGCCGGCCGCCGCCGCGCCGTCCACAACGCGCCCGCGGGAGGCCGCGTACCCGTCCCAGGCGTCCATGCTCACCTTGTACGGCGTGGTCGGGACATCACGCCGCTGGGCAAAGGTGACCTGCTGCGGAACCACGTTCCAGCGGGCCCGGGAGCTCCTCCAGCCATCGATCAGCCAGCGCTCCTGGGTGGCGCCGGTCAGGGTGCGCGACGGGTCGTCGGACTCCGGCCCCGGGACCTGCCAGCCGTCGCCGTACGCCTGGTTGGAGCGGTACTGCCGGGTGTCGAGGATGTCGAACTGCGCGAGCCTCCCGAAGTGCAGCCTGCGGTACAGCTGCATGTCGGGGCCCTCGGGCTGCTGGGGCCTGCGCAGCGGCTGGTTCTCCCAGTACGCGCGGTAGGCGGCGGCCCTGCGCAGCAGGAACTCCTCCGGCGGGACGTTGTTCTCGGGGATGTCGCCCGCGTAGTTGTTCTCGGTCTCGTGGTCGTCCCAGGTGAGGACGTAGGGGTGCGCGGCGTGCGCGGCCTTGAGGTCGGGGTCCGACTTGTAGAGGCCGTAGCGCATCCGGTAGTCGTCGAGCGTGACGGTCTCGCGGTTGAAGTGGGCGGGGAGGACCCGGTCGGTGTACTTCCGGGCGCCGCCGACGGCGTTCACGGCGTACTCGTAGAGGTAGTCGCCGAGGTGGAAGACGGCGTCGAGGTCCTCTTCGGCGAGGTGCTTGTACGCGGTGAAGTAGCCGTCGTGGTACGCCTGGCAGGACACGGCAGCGAACTTCAGCTCGCTGATCCGCGCGGCCCGGGCGGGCGCCGTCCTGGTCCGCCCGGTCGGGCTGATCCAGTTCCCGGCGCGGAAGCGGTAATAGTACGGGCGGTCGCTGCCGAGGCCGTCGACCTCGACGTGGACGCTGTGGTGGAACTCCGGGTGGGCGGTGACGGATCCGCGCCTGGCGATACGGGCGAAGCGGGAGTCGTGGGCGAGTTCCCAGCGCAAGGGGACCTTGGCGCGGGGCAGTCCGCTGTCGGGCTCGTAGGGGCGGGTAGCGAGGCGGGTCCACAGCAGTACCGAACCGGGCTGCGGGTCTCCGGAGGCGACGCCGAGCGTGAAGGGATCCTCGGTGATCTTCTGGGCGTCGAGCTCGGCGGCGTGGGCGGAGCCGGGCAGATTGACGGCGAAGGCGAGTGCGGCGGCGGCGCCGGTGACGGTGAGAAACCGGCGGCGGCCGATGTGCCGGGCGGCCGCGCGGAGTTCGGGTGCGTGCGGTGCGGGTGTCATGTGCCCCTCCCCTGACGACTGTTGTCCCTTCGCATTGGAGTGGGGGCTGACGACTCTGCGTTGTCGAGTACACAACATCCGTATGTCGGTCGGATGAGTTCCGCGTACAGGTACGGGTCTACGCTGCGCGTCCATGAACGCAGTTGCGAAGATTGCCGTGGTGACCGGAGCGGGCTCGGGCATCGGCCGGAGCGTGGCGCTGACGCTGGCGGGGGCGGGCTGGTCGGTGGTCGTGGCGGGCCGACGCGCCGAGGCGCTGGAGGAAACGGCGTCGCTGGCGGGTGGGGACGTGCTGTGCGTGCCCACTGATGTGACGTCACCGGCGGATGTCACCACGCTGTTCGCGACCGCGCGCGAACGCCACGGCAATGTTGGCCTGCTGTTCAACAACGCGGGCACGTCCGGCCCACGGGCCCGCTTCGAGGACCTCTCCTACGAGGACTGGCGCGCGGTGGTGGACGTCAATCTGACAGGCGCATTCCTGTGCGCGCAGGCGGCCTTTCGCATCATGAAGGACCAGTCCCCCCAGGGCGGCCGGATCATCAACAACGGCTCGATCTCGGCGCATGCGCCCCGCCCGAACTCGGCTCCGTACACGTCGACGAAGCACGCGATGACGGGCCTGACGAAGTCGCTGTCACTGGACGGGAGGGCGTACGGAATCGCCTGCGGCCAGATCGACATCGGCAACGCGGCGACGGAAATGACGCAGCGCATGCGCAGGGGGATCCCGCAGGCGAACGGAGAGGTGGTGGTGGAGCCGGTGATGGACGCGGCGGACGTGGCGCGGACGGTGCTCCATATGGCGGAGCTGCCGCTGGAGGCGAATGTGCAGTTCGTAACCGTGATGGCGACGGGGATGCCGTACATCGGCCGGGGGTGAGGTCGGGGGCGCGGGGCGCTGATGGCGCCCGTGCGCGCGCTGCACGTTGGAGCGCACAATCGCCGAGGCCGCCGACCATCGCGCCCGGCGCTGCGCCAAGGCGAGGTGCGCCACCGGCCGCCGTGCCTATGCCTGCCCGGTCTCGAAGCGGCCGACCTTCCCGCCGTCGACGACGAACTTCCAGGCGGTACGCATCTCGCCCCAGGTGTCGTTGCGGTACCGGGCGACCAGGCTCAGCCCGTCGGCGGACTGCGACTCGACCTCCATGTGCCCGCGAGAGGAGAAGATCTCCCGGTCGGTCCAGTCGTCGAGGTCCCGATCGCTGCCGTCGTCGGACATGGTGGCGCCGGGCGCGAGGGCGGCCAGGAAGCGTTCGCGGTCATTGGCGTTGAGCGCGTCGACGAAGGCGCGTACGGCGGGTTCGGTGAGCCGGTCCACAGGAATGGTCATGGTGGTCTCCACGGTCTTTCGGTACAGGCAGTCCAGAGCAGTCGGTACGGAGCATTCGGTACGGGGCTCGGTACGGAGCATTCGGTACCGAAAAGAGGCCCCTCATCCCTACACCGCACGTGGCAGGCTTCCCGCATGGAACACACCCTGGACACCACCATGGACCCCATCTGGGACAAGGTAGGCCGCCTGCACGCCTGGCTCGACGCGGAGAGCGACCTGCCGCCCCAACAGGAGGTGCTGCTGCGGATGTTGAAGCTGTCCGAGGAGGTCGGCGAGGTCGCCCAGGCCGTCATCGGCGCGACTGGCCAGAACCCGCGGAAGGGCCGTACGCACAGTTGGCGGGACGTCGAGTCGGAGCTGTGCGACGTGATCATCACGGCGATGGTGGCGCTGCGTACGCTCACGCCGGACGCGGCCGGGGTCTTCGACACTCACGTACGGCGCGTGGCCGCGCGCTCGCTCGGCTCCGCGGAGAACTGACGAACTGGTGCTGTGCATGTGCGAGCCGCCGCTGATGATGCGACTCGGGTCGCCCCTCGAAATGAGAAGCCGTGCCTGAACCGGCGTACTGAAGGTGGAGGGGAACCAACTCACGAAGCCCTTCCGTACCGGAGGTACCTCACCCGTGACCACCACCAAAGCAGCCCCGGCCCGGGCCGAGCGCCGCGACGCGGATGATCCGCAGGGCTGGCAGTTCAACTCATCCCTCGTCCTGACCATGGTGCTGCTCGTGGTGGTCGCGCTGCAGGGGCCGATCCGCAGGGCGTTGTCGGCGCCGGTGATGCAGAGCTGGATGACCGTGTTCGTCGCGGTGTTCGTCCAGGCCCTGCCCTTCCTCGTCCTCGGCGTGCTGCTGTCGGCGATCATCGCGGTGTTCGTCCCGCCATCGTTTTTCGCCCGCGCGCTGCCCGGAAAGCCCGCCCTGGCGGTCCCGGTGGCCGGGATGGCCGGAGCGGTCCTCCCCGGCTGCGAGTGCGCCTCCGTGCCGGTGGCCGGGGCGCTGGTGCGCCGGGGCGTCACCCCCGCGGCGGCGTTGACGTTCCTGCTGTCCGCCCCGGCGATCAACCCGATCGTGCTGACCGCCACCGCCGTCGCGTTTCCCCGCCACCCGCAGATGGTCCTCGCCCGATTCGTGGCGAGTCTGCTCGTGGCGTGCGCGATGGGCTGGTTGTGGCAACGGCTGGGCCGCGCCGACTGGCTGCGCCCGCCGGACCGCCCGTCGTCCGACAACCTCAGCAAGGCGGCGGCGTTCTGGGGATCCGTACGACACGACGTGATGCACGCCGGCGGGTTCCTCGTCGTCGGCGCGATGGCCGCGGCCACCCTCAAAGCGGTGGTACCGGCCGACTGGCTGCACGCCGCGGCCGACAACCCCGTGGTGTCGATCCTCGCCCTGGCGATCCTCGCGGTGCTGTTGTCGATCTGCTCCGAGGCCGACGCGTTCGTGGCCGCGTCCCTGTCCCAGTTCTCGCTCACCGCCCGGCTGGCATTCCTCGTCGTCGGACCGATGATCGACCTGAAACTGTTCGCCATGCAGGCCGCCACGTTCGGCCGCGGGTTCGCGCTGCGGTTCGCCCCCGCCACATTCACCCTGGCCGTCCTCATATCGGCCCTGGTCGGGGCGGTCCTGCTGTGAACCGGCAGGCGCAAGCGGCCGTGATGTTCCTCGTCGGCGCGGCGGTGCTGCACGCCGGCTTCACCGATCTCCATCTCCGCTACGTCAAGGCCGGGTTGCGCCCGTTGCTGCTCGCGGCCGGCATCGTCCTGATCGTCGCCGCCATCGCCACCGTCTGCTACGAACTGCGGCCGCGCGCGGCCCAGGAGACCCAGGAGACCGAGCAGACCCAGCCCGAGCACCACGAACGGCGCGACCATGAGGTCGGCCATGCGCAGGTCGGCCATGCGCACCGCGAGCCACGCATCTCCTGGCTCCTCATCCTGCCCCTGCTCGCCCTCATCCTGGTCGCCCCACCCGCACTGGGCTCCTACAGCGCCATGCGCACCGGCACAGCCCTGCAACCCCCCTGGGGCTTCCCCACCCTCCCGGCCGGCGACCCCCTGAAGCTCAGCGTCGGCGACTACGCCGGCCGCGCGGTCTACGACCACGGGCGCTCCCTCAGCGGCCGGCGGCTCAAAATCACCGGCTTCATCGCCCTCGACCGCAGCGGCGAACCGTACCTCGTCCGCATGGCCCTCAACTGCTGCGCCGCCGACGCCCAACCCGTCAAGATCGGCCTGTCCGGACAGATCCCCGCTGTCCTGCCGCCCGACGCCTGGCTCGAAGTCATCGGCACCTACAGCGGCAAACAGACCAAAGACCCTGTCAACGACGGCGTCATCCCGTTCATCAACGTCAGCGAGGCCAGACGGGTCCCGGCCCCACACGACGAGTACGAAAGCGGGAGCAGTTGAGCGCGTCATTGCCGGCTAATGATCAGGGGTGACGCGCTGGCCAACCAGCAGCGTGACGGGCAGGACCGCGCAACCCGGGCCGTCGCGCTGTTGCGCAAGGCCGGTTACCGAGTGGACGCGGACGCGGCATTCGATCCTTCGCTGGCCTCCGACACAGCCGCCGCCCGCGACCGGCCCCCGCGCGTTGAGCCGGACGTCGCGCTCGCCGAGCATCCGCAGCTCGGCGTGGTCGCCGCCACCGCCGACGGTTCCTCCACTCTCGGCACCCGACGCATCCTGGAAGAACACGGCTGGCGGCATAATCCGAGCCTGGACATCTACACGCTGCCCATCACCACCGACCGCCGCGACTCGCTCGGTAAAGTCGCCCAAACCACGGTGTCGATGAACCGCGCCGACCTCCTGGTGGCTGTGCAGCCCCTCCTCGCCCAGGACGTAACCGCGCGCCGATCACCTGTACCCACGACGGCAGCGCGCCACGAGCGCAGCAGGCTTCACCACCCTCAAGTTCCCCATCAGCGCCGCCGCGCTCGCCGCCAGTCCCGCCCCGCGTCGGCCTGCCCGGTAAGGCCTCGGTTCCCACACCCGGCGCCTCCGCTCCGGCGGCCCGCCCGGTAGACCCGCGCGTCGCGTTCTCCCGCAACCGCTGACCCGACTCCCGTGAGAAGCAGTTCCCATGGCCGTTGTCGGTAAGCCCGGCTGTCGCAGCCTGCTGAATGCTCTGGAGCAATAGTCATCGATCACTGTCGGAAGATGGCTCAGCCTTGGTGTCGATCTGGTCGAGGGCGGCGACCAGATCCTCGACCAGAGCCCTCAGCGGCGGTTGACGCCTGCTGTGCCGAGCTCGTCCTTGCACTCCTCCGGCACAGCCACCATCTCGAACGTCGCCCTGCCGTCCTTCTCCGGCTCGTCGGTCGTCGCGGCCTGCTCGGCCTTCAGCTCGGCGGCGAGCTTGACGCAGTCCACCTCACCGCCGCCCGAAGCGGGCCCGGGCTGGTGCGTCTCGGCGGGCGGCGGCTCACGCGGGCCTTCGGGTACGCCGGGACGGCCGACACCGGCGAGGATCCCAGCCGCCAGGACAAGGGCGACCAGTAACGCTGCCAGAGCCTTCACGACAGCGCGGCCACGATGGCGGTGACGACGGTGACCGTGGCGAGCAGCATCGCGGAGCGCGTGGTCGCCTGGACCTTTGTGCGGGACACGGGTTCGCCTTTCGTAGGTTTCGTAGGCTCGGGGGCATGACCGAATACCCGAACGTTGAACCTGTGTGGGCGCGTATTACCTGCTGGCTGGAGAAGAACGCGCCGGTCTCCCACCAGAGCCTGCTGCCGCCGGCTACCGACGAGGAGGTCCGCACCGATGAGGAGCAGCTGCGGCAGTGGCTGGGACATGGATTCCCCGATGAGTTGAAAGTCCTGTGGCGGGTGTGTGGCGGCGTGGAGTGCGTCGAGGTTGAAGCGGACGAGGAGGGCGAGCTTCGGTCGGACATGTTCCTGCCCGGTGGGGTTTTCCTCAGTCCGAGGCAGGCCGCCGCGATTCGCCTGTCGTTCAATTGGCCTGATGTCGACTGGGGGAGGGCGTGGGTTGCCTGGCTGGGTGAGGATCAGGAAGGGGCCCTGATGGGCCGCTACGTCGACGCATCCGGGGGGCCTGGAGGCGGCGGTGAGGGGCAGTGGTCCGCGCACTCCGGGCCCGAGATGGCCGCGCCCGAGTTTTCTTCTGTCGGTTCCTATCTCGAGGGGGTTGCCGAGGCGCTGGAGTCAGGCAGTGCTCCGTTCGTGAGTCAGAGATGGCCAGAGCTGCCTGGGGTGGTGAAGGGATGTCTGGTGTGGGAACACCCTGACTCTCCTGCTGTGGACGGCTGGGAGTCGTTCCACCCGGTTTCTTGAGGACGGCGGGCTCCCAGCCCCAGCCTGTTCGAGGCTGGGGCTGGGAGCGAGATCAGCCTGTCAGGGCTTCTTCATCTCGCAGATGAGGTCGGCCTTGGAGGTGTCACATGCCTTGAACCATGCGTCGCCGACATCCACGGTGTACGGGTCCTTGTCGAGCAGCCGGAACTGCGGGGCGAACTCGTTGCCCAGGCGGCTCATCGCGCCCGAGTTCATGTACGTCGACATCGACGAGCGACCGCAGTTCTCGTCCCAGGTCGGTGGGTCGTAGCGGGTGTCGTCCAGCAGGTGTTCACTGCCGTCATCGGTCTTGGCCGACACGGTCTGGATGCACTCACCACCGCCGTCCGCCCCGGCAGGCATCTTGCCGCCCTTGTTGGCGGGCAGCCCCGGGGACTCGTAGGTCGAGGCGAACGGGAACTCGTCACACGAGATCGTATCCGGGTACGGGCTGTTCACGAGTTCCTGGTGCATCATCGTCTTCGGGTGGTTGACGAAGTTCTTCGTCGGCACCCAACCATCGGCGGCGCGCTTGCCCCGGTACTTGGTGCACATCACCTTGCGGGAGTCCTTCTCGGCGTTCCAACCGCTCTCCGCCCGGCTCGCAGACGGGTGGTAGTGCAGCGGCTTCTCCGGAGTGGCGCCGAGCCCCTTGGACGGCTTGCTCTTGTTCTGCACCATCCAGACGTGAGCCGCAGCGGCGGTGTACTTGGCGGTGTTGAACTTGTACTCAGGTGCGTACTGCGGCATCACACAACCGGGGACACCGTTGGAGTCGACCTTGTCGCAGCGCACGACGAGATCCGGGGACCGCCACGGGCCGCTCGCGTCCTGCCATTCACGCTTCCTGCCGTCTGGGGCAGGCGGCGGCTCCACGTCGGTGTCGGGCATGCCGGCGAAGTACACCGGCATGCTCTTGGAGAGGTCGATGTCGCGGGCGCCGGAGGCGTTGTCGACCTTGCCGTTCCACTTGTGGTCGGCGGTGCCGGTGATCATGTGCGGGTCGTTGGGCTGGTTGCCGTTCATACCGCCTTTCCAGTTGGTTTCTCCGTAGAAGTCGATGTCCTTCCCGCCTGCCCCGTCGTTGCAGCCGTCGCTGTAGCACATGGAGGAGATCCAGGCGTCCGGGTCACCGGAGCCGAGCAGGACGGCGCGGTCCTGGGCGGGGAACGTGTTGGAGATGGGGTTCAGCTGGATCCAGGTCTTGACGTCGCTGGCGTGCGGGTCGGTCTTGATCTGGAAGGCGGTCTCGAAGGTGGCCTGGTATTCGATGTCGTCGACGCCGGGCAGGGTCTTGCTCCTGGCGGTGAAGCTGAGGTCGAAGAAGAGGCAGGCTTTGTTGCGGGTCATCAGCGACTTCTGTGCCTCACCGGCAAGGCTCGGCTGGCACCAGGAGTCCTTTACGACCGGGTCGGGGTAGCTGGGCGCCCGCTTCGCAGCCTCCTTGGCTGCCTTCCGGGTGCCTTCGAGGGACCGCTGCGCCTTCGGGGTGATGGTCACCTCCATGCCGCCCTTGTTGAAGGTGCGGCTGGCCGAACCCTGCTTCCATCCCGGCGCAGGCAGTGGATCGTCCGTGAGCGCGGGGGGCGTGGCGTCCGGGTCCGTCTTCGGCAGCTTGATGTCGATCTTCTGCTTGCGGTTGTAGTCCCGGTTTCCGGCGGTGAAGCCGTAGTCACGGATCGGGCCGACGTTGTCCGCGCGGTCCACGCTGCGGGTCTGCACCACGTGGTTGCCGTTCTCGGCGGGTGTCGCGATGTACGCGGCGGTGTTCGTCGCGGCGACGGCCTTGGTGGTCGTGGCGGTGGTGGTCGTGGGGGTGGTGGACCAGCCGGACTCCGCCGCATCGTCCTCGAACGGGTCGAGGCGGTACTGCACGTCACGGGCGTCGGTGACGCCGGTGTCGACGTTGAAGGTGCCCTGGACGCCTGCTCCGCCGCCGCCCCAGTTTTCGGGGTAGGTCGCGGACGACACGCTCTTGGGCTCGCCCGGCGCGGTGGTGTCCACGACGAACTCACGCCACGGGGACCAGTTCAGGTTGTAGTGGGTGCCGTCGTAGGCGTTGGTGCGGAACTTGTATGTCTTGCCGTTCACGAGCTGCCCGGCCGGGACCTTCACCGAGGCCCAGGAGCCCGGGGTGACGTAGCTGGAGACGATCAAGCCTTCCCCGGCCGGGGTGGTGATGGGCTTGTTCGTGGCCGCGTCGTAGATCTGGAAGGTTCCGTTGACCTTGTCACCGTCGGTGTCGGTGAACTTGTCCCGCAGGGTCGGCGTGGTGGTGTTCACCGCCCAGACACCGGCGTAGGACTTGAACGGGGCGCCGGCCTGCTGCGCGGTGCCGTCACCGGGACGGTAGTTCCAAGTGACCGTCAGCTTCGGCGGGTTGCTGGTGGCGTTCGCGCTGTTGACGCGCTTCCAGTCCTTGACGTCGTCCGTGGCGGCACGCAGGCCCATGTAGCCCTTGCCGTCCAGGGCGGAGGACCAGCTCTGCACGAGCGTGGTGACGTCCGCGGTGATCCACCCGTCGGGGGCCGCCGTGCAGGACGGGTTGCCCTTGGTCTGGGTGGAGGAATGGAACTGCTGGTTCCAGGTGGGCTGCTTCGTCCAACGTGAGGCGGTGGACGAGGCGTTGGTGTCCCAGATCGTCCATTCCTGCGGCAGGCAGTCGGTGTTCCCGGAGTGGAAGTTCCACAGGGAGACGTCGGCGTTCGTGACGATCGCGTCCTTGAACGCCGCGGTGTTCCAGGTGACGAACGACCGGGCGGTGCGCGGAGTGCCGTCGCTGTTGGTGGTGCCGGGGTTGCCGAAGTCGAGTTCGACGTCCGTGGACAGGTCACCGGTCTCGCCCTGCTGGACGTAGGTGTCGAAGACGTTCGACAGGTTCGACGTCGAGGGGTCGACGGTCACCGGGTACTTGGTGTCCGGGTCGGCGAGGAAGTCGGCGTCCGGGGTGATCACGAGGTCGAACGCGCCGTCGCCCTTGTCCACGACCTTCATGTCCACCGGGTGTCGGTTGGTGTGCTCCCCGGAGACCTTGTCGACCGCCGCGTCCCACATCACCGGGGCGGGCATCACGGCCCGCTTCTCGCCGGTCTTCGGGTCGATGAAAGTCACCGACCCGTCCTTCTGCGGCCGGGCTTCGAGGCCCTCGGTCTTCAGCGGCAGGGTGTAGCTGTAGTCGCCGGTGGCGGGCCGCCGGTTGATGTCGACGAACTGCTCGAACCCCGTCCGGGTCGCCTCCACCACCACATCGGCGCCGGGGACGGCGTCCTTGTACGTGGCGCGGGTGCCGTCGAGCCGCGGTGTGGGCAGGCCGCCCTTCCACTGCAGCGTGACCTGCCCGTCGCCGCTGCCGAGGGTCACCAGGTCCCGGCCGGCCGCGTCCTCGGCCGCCTTGAGTGACCTGGCGGGGGTGCCGCCGCCGGAGGCGAGCCTGAGACCGCCGGGGTGGGCCTTGGAAACCACCTGACCGTCGGCGGTCGTGGTGAGCGTGGCGTCCACGTCCACCCACTTGCCGTCACGCTGCATCCGCGCGGGGCCCGAGGTCAGCTCCGAGGTGAGCGATCCGTCCGGGTTGGCGTGGGTGAGGGTGGTGGCCGTGGTCTCGTTCGGGACGAGAACCCTCTTCCCCGTTTTCTTCGCCCGGGCGAGGGCCCAGGGGATGCCGCCCTTGCTGTGCTCCGTCGCCCATGCGAGGTCCGCCTCGGCGATCTCCGCGGCACTCGGTTGTTTCGCCTCGGTGGCGGCGACCGGTGTGGATCCGTCCGCGGCCGTGGCTCCGGTGGTTCCCGTGATGGCGATTGGAGCCGCGGTAAGCAGTGCCGCGCCCACGGCTATGCGGGATAAGGCGCGTCTTCTTCTTACTAATCGGGACAACTTGAACGCTCCTCTTGACCCACTCACGTTCCCTGAGCAGGGTCGGTCGATTTGCGAATGGCGACGCACAATCGGTGCCGCCGCAGGCATTTCTATGCGTTCCCTGTCGAATGAACCACCGGATAAAGTCGGCCAATTGGGTAACCCCGCCAATGAGGACGTGATGCTCGACATGGTTTGACCAGGGTTGTACACCGCGAGTTGACAGTTCGATAACAACCTGGCGGAGGAAACGTACGAGCCACCAACGGGCAAAGATGTGCAACTACTGAAAGGCGACTGCTCACGTACCTGAATCGGGCGACCCTCCCGACTGAAGCAGCAGGTCAGCGCGCCACTCGTGAAGGTCTCGCAACCTGAACGCATCGCTATAAATCCATATCAACTGGACGCAACTTCCGGCTATGCGAAGCGGCGACTGCGAGCAGAGGCTGACGATGGACTGGGGTATCAAGCACCGCGACATCGGCCTGGTCGACGAGGCGCACACCATGCTGGAGAACCTGCGCCTGGAGACCGGAAAGAACGTGTGGGGCGGGTGGCGTGCGTGAACACCTTCGCCGGAACCTCCGCCTACTACCGACGCTTCCGCCCAGGCATCCCCGTTGCCCTCGCGGCCCTTCACGACCGGGCAGCGCCCACAGACAGTCCGCGGCGCCTCCTGGACATCGGCACCGGCCCGGGACTCGTGGTCCAGGCGCTCTTGCCGTACTTCGACGATCTGCTCGCGGTCGATGCCGAGCCAGGGATGCTCACGGAGGCCGAAGCCACGCTCCGCCCCGCGCTCGACGGCGCCCACCGACTGCAACTACGTCACGCGCTCGCGGAGGACTTCCTGCCGCCGGAGGGATGGCAGCCGCATCTCGTCACCTGTGGTCGTGTCTTCCACTGGCTGAACCAGCCGCGTTTCCTCGACCGGCTCAGCGAGTACATGGCCCCCGAGGGAGTGGTCGCGGTCTTCAGCGACCGGAGTCTGTGGACCGCCGACAATCCCTGGCAGCAGGCCGCCCGAGAGGCCGCCCAGGACTTCATCGGCGAGCAACGGAGAGCGGGCGACGGCGCCTTCACCGTCCTCACGGCACGCCGTCCCTCCGCACACGGAGGTCGGGACGTTGGCCGCTGACGTGTTGGAAGACCGGTATGGGCTGGTCGCCGACATCGTCGAACCGGTGCACATGGACACGGACACCATCAACCGGCGAGTCCTGACGGACGACGGGAGCCCGGCCTACCGAGTCCCGCACGTTCTCGTCGAAGTGGCCGCCGACATGTACACCCGCCCGATGGATCCGGACCAGCTGGCCGGGTTCATCGAGACGGTGGCCGGGCAGCTGGAAGTGCTTCGCGCGATGCACCCCCGGCTCACCGCAGCCCGCGCCGAATGGGCCGCGCGGACCGATACGACCACCAACGCCGAGGCAGCGTAATCCCGCCGGTCCAAAGGCCATCCCGAGGGCTGCGACTCCAACGTCATGCTCCGACGGCTGTCGCGAACGCCCAGCCCAGAGGCCTCGCCCGCCCCTCCGCTCCAGGGACTTTTCAGGGACTTTCAGCGCTGTCTGAGGGACTTCCGAGGGATTTTTTGCCGCCCAACACAGCAAGCTCCTGAAAGATCGGAAAGGGCCTCCATCACAGATCAGAGGCCCTTTCCAAGGCATAGCCGCAGGTGGCGGCAGACGAGTCGGGCTGTACGCCGGGTTCTGTCACCCGGTCGCCTCGCGGCGGCCGGGGAGACGGCCATCCATCTAGGACCGACGTTGCCGTCGGCCTCGTGCGGTCTACCCGCGGACTCGGGCGGGCAGCCCTCGATCGTCCGCGCAGGGCCGCCTTTTACAGCGGCCCCTCTTGACCTTGCTCCAGGTGGGGTTTACCTAGCCGCCTGAGTCACCTCAGGCGCTGGTGGTCTCTTACACCACCGTTTCACCCTTACCGGGGACCGAAGTCCCCGGCGGTCTGTTTTCTGTGGCACTGTCCCGCGGGTCACCCCGGGTGGGCGTTACCCACCACCTTGCCCTGTGGAGCCCGGACGTTCCTCGGGGAAATCCAGAGGATCTCCACGCGGCCGTCCGCCCGGCTCGTCTGCCGTGCACGCCATGTTACCTGGCGTGTTGCAAGGACAAAGCCCGCGGAGCCGGTCGCCCAGGACGCCGCGAGGGTCGGCGCCTGGGGGAAGGAAGCCGCTGCTCACTTCGCGGATGGTCGTGCCGCGGACGAGGGCCCAGGCCGCGCGGGCAGTGTTCTCTTCGTTCTCGTCGCCGCCGAACGCGCACGGGAGCCCTTACGCAGGCGCGAACAGCACCTTCGCCCTCCCCGGGTCCGCCTGTGTGAGCCGGACCCGCAGCCGCTCCCCCAGCGGAAGTCCCGCCTCGCCGCCCTTGATCCTCGCCACCACCGCCGGGTACTCCAACTGGACCGTGCCGACAGCCGGTTCGCGCTCCTGCACATCCACCACGATCGCGTCGAAGACCTCCCCGACCCGATCCTTCAGCAGCGCCGCCTCGACGATGTCGACGCACTCCCGCTCCACTGTGTTGGCACGCCGGGAGCCCTCCGCCATCTCCTTCGGCAGGGACTCCAGCGCGGCGGCGACCCACTCCGGCGGCTCCGCTCCCGCCACCGAGGCCACGCACAGCTCGCCCGTGTACCGGTCGACCAGACGCCGCAGCGGCGCGGTGCAGTGCGTGTACTCGTCTGCCACCGCCGCGTGGACCGAGGGCGAGGGCACCGCACCCCCGGTGAACGCGGTGTAGCCCGCGCCGCGCAGCAGGGTCGTGCACTCCTGGAGGAAGGCGGCGTGGTGGGCGTTGTGGGGGTCGAGGGAGCGGACCAGTTCGGCGTACGAGACATGGTGCGGCCAGTCGACGCGCAGCGCCTTCGCCGAGAGGCGCAGCCGCGCCACCGCGCCGTCCGGGGCGGTGGGCAGGGTGCGCAGGATGCCGGTGCCCGCCGCGATCATGAGGTCGGCCGCGGCCATGCCGGTGAGCAGGGAAATCTGGGCGTTCCAGCCGTCGACCGGAAGCATGGCGCGGTATTCGAGGAAGTAGGAATGGTTCCGCTCGACGACTTCCTGCTCGGGGACGTTCAAGGAGATCCCGCCGCGTTCGCTCTCCAGCCTCTCGCGCAGCTGCCCGATCTCCCTGAGCAGCGCCAACGGCTCCTCGGCGGTGCCCGCGTCGATCTGCCGCTGCGCGCCCTCGTAGTCGAGCTTGGCCCGGCTGCGTACGAGCGCCCGCCGCACCTCGGCCGAGACGGTTCGGCCCTCGGCGTCGAGGTCGATCTGCCAGACCAGCGCGGGCGCGTTCTGGCCGGGCAGCAGGCTGGCCGCGCCCTCGGAGAGCAGCGCCGGATGGAGCGGAACCCTCTCGTCCGGGAAGTAGAGAGTCTGCACCCGGCGGTGGGTCTCGGCGTCGAGCCCGCCGCCGGGCGTGACGAAGGCGGCGACGTCGGCGATCGCGTAGTGGACTCTGAAGCCCCCGGGCTCGCGGCGGGCGAGGAACATCGCCTGGTCGAGGTCGGCGGAGCCCGGCGGATCGATCGTGAAGAACGGGATGCCGGTGGCGTCGCGCTCCGGCAGACGCGGGGCTCTGGCGGCCGACTCCGCCTCCGCGAGGACCTCCGCCGGGAAATCGTCCGGCACGCCGAGCGTCGTACGCAGCTTCCGCAGGGCGGCCCCCAGCGGAGCCTGGGCTGTGCCGGTCACACGCATATGGCGGCGGGGCATGGACCGAGCGTATGGCGGTCCCGGACGGACGGCACCCCGGGTGACCGTAGGCTGGCGCGGGGGGCCGCACCCCCCGTCCCCGTACGTACGAAGGAGACTTGCCGTGCTCGTGCTGTTGCCGCCGTCGGAGGGTAAGGCCGCTTCCGGGCGCGGGGCTCCGCTGAAGCCGGAGTCGCTGTCGCTGCCGGGCCTTGCCGGGGCGCGCGCCGCGGTGCTCGACGAACTGGTGGAACTGTGCGCCGCCGACGAAGAGAAGGCGCGGCAAGTACTCGGGCTGAGCGAGGGCCTGCGCGGCGAGATCGCGAAGAACGTGGAGCTGCGGACCGCGGGGACCCGGCCGGCCGGGGAGATCTACACGGGTGTGCTCTACGACGCGCTCGGCCTGGCGACACTTCAACCGGACGCGAGGCGCCGGGCCCGGCGGTCGCTGCTGGTCTTCTCGGGGCTGTGGGGCGCGGTGCGGGTCGGCGACCGGATTCCGTCGTACCGCTGCTCGATGGGGGTGAAGCTGCCGGGGCTGGGCGCGCTCGGGGCGCACTGGCGCGAGCCCATGGCGTCCGCCGTGCCGGAGGCCGCCGGTGACGGGCTCGTACTCGATCTGCGGTCCTCCGCGTATGCGGCGGCGTGGAAGCCGAAGGGCGAGGTGGCGGGGCGTACGGCGACGGTGCGGGTGCTGCACTCGCAAATCGTCGACGGGGTGGAGAAGCGGTCCGTGGTCAGCCACTTCAACAAGGCGACGAAGGGCCGGCTGGTACGGGACCTGCTGACGGCGGGCGCGAAGCCGACGGGTCCTGGCGAGCTGGTGGAGGCGCTGCGGGATCTGGGGTACGTGGTCGAGGCGCAGGCGCCGGGCAGGCCCCAGAAGGCATGGGAGCTGGATGTTGTGGTGAACCAGATCCATTGAGCGTTGCATCATGCGCAACGCTCTTTGCGCATGATGCAAACGGCGGGCAGGATGACGGCATGACCGCCTCTGCCCTGCCCACCGTGCTCGACCTAGCGCCGGTCGTCCCCGTCGTCGTCATCGACGACGCCGCCGATGCCGTACCGCTCGCGCGTGCCCTGGTCGCGGGCGGTCTGCCCGCGATCGAGGTGACGCTGCGGACGCCGGCCGCGCTCGACGCGATCCGCGCGATCGCGGCCGAGGTGCCGGGCGCTGTGGTCGGCGCGGGCACGGTGATCTCGGCGGACGGTGTCGACGCCGCGGTGGCGGCCGGGGCGCGGTTCCTGGTGAGCCCCGGGTGGACGGACCGGCTGCTGGACGCGATGCAGGCGTCGGGTGTGCCGTTCCTGCCCGGGGTCTCGACGACCTCGGAGGTCGTGGCGCTGCTGGAGCGCGGGGTGAGCGAGATGAAGTTCTTCCCGGCCCAGGCGGCGGGCGGCACGGCGTACCTCAAGTCCCTTGCGGGTCCGCTGCCTCAGGCCCGCTTCTGCCCGACGGGCGGAATCTCGCTCGCCTCCGCGGGCTCGTATCTGGCGCTGCGGAATGTGGGCTGCGTCGGCGGTACGTGGATGCTGCCGGCGGACGCGATCGCGGCCAAGGAGTGGGCGCGGGTGGAGACTCTGGCGGCCGAGGCCGCCGCGCTGCGCGACCGGGTCGGCTGAAGTCGAGGTCCACGAAGGGAGCGAGCGGTCGGTAACCGAGGCGCTGATAGAGGGCGTTGCTGGTGGGGTTGGCCAAGTCCGCGAAGAACAGGACTTGTTCGGCCCCCGGCGTCGAGCGCGTCGCGGCTCACGGCGACGGTGACCAGTCGGGGCGGGGGCTCCTTCGCCCCCGCCCCGATGAACTTCCCCGCCCGATGAACTTCCCCGCCCGATGGGCTCCCCCGCCCGGTGCTCCTATCCGCGCAGGTGCGATGTGTCGTTCAGCAGACGCAGCGACGCGTTGCCGTCCGCGTAGTACGCCACCGCCGAGATCGATGCCGCGGAGAGCTCCATCCGGAACAGCGACTCCGGCGGGGCTCCCAGCGCCAGCCGGACCAGGGTCTTGATCGGCGTGACATGGGTGACCAGCAGGACCGTGCGGCCCGGGTATCGGGCGATCAGCTTGTCGCGGGTCGCCGAGACCCGGCGCGCCACCGCAGCGAAGCTCTCTCCGCCGCCCGTCGGGGCGACCTTCGCCGAGGCGAGCCAGGCGGTGAGGTCGTCGCCGTACCGCTCGCGGACCTCCGCGAACGTCAGGCCCTCCCAGGCGCCGAAGTCCGTCTCGCGCAGGCCGTCCTCGATGCGGACTTCAAGGTTCAGGCGGGCCGCGACGGCCTCCGCGGTCTCACGGCAGCGCTTCAGCGGGGAGCTGACGATCTCCTGGACGGTGCCGCGCGCCGCGAGGACGGCCGCGGTCGCCTCGGCCTGGCGCAGGCCCGCGGGGGAGAGTGAGTGGTCGCCGCTGCCCGAGAAGCGCTTGTCGGGGGTCAGGGCCGTCTCGCCGTGTCGGAGCAGCACAAAGGTGGCGGGTGGGCCGAGGTCGGCGGGGCCCCACCCGACGGAAGGCGCGCTCGGCGCTGCTTCGCCGGCCCCTTCGGCCAGGGGCTCGGCGCGGACCGTGCCCGCGCCGCCCGTGTCGTCCGTCGCGCCGCTCAGCGCCGCCCTCGCCCTCGCCGCGCCCGCCGTCGCGTCGCCGACCACTCTCGCCGCCTTCGCGTCGCGTGCGTCGAGCTCCGCCGTGGAGCGCGAGGCCTCCCACTGCTTGCCCTTCTTGGCCGCGTCCATCGCCTCGTTGGCCAGCCGGTCCGCGTGCTTGTTCTTCTCGCGCGGGATCCACTCGTAGGTGACCTGAGAAGCGGGAAGGATGCTCGCCGCCTGTGCCGCCAGCGGCTTCATGTCCGGGTGCTTGATCTTCCAGCGGCCCGACATCTGCTCGACGACCAGCTTGGAGTCCATCCGGACCCGGACCCGCGCCTCGGGGTCGAGGGCCTTCGCCGCCTTCAGCCCCGCCACCAGGCCCTTGTACTCGGCGACGTTGTTCGTAGCGACGCCGATGTACTCCGCGACCTCGGCGAGCGGCTCCCCCGTCTTCGCGTCGAGCACGACCGCACCGTATCCGGCGGGGCCCGGATTACCCCGGGAGCCGCCGTCCGCCTCGACGACGAACTCCCGCATTACAGCCCCGACTCGGACGTACGGACCAGGATCCGGCGGCAGTTCTCGCAGCGCAGCACCGTGTCCGGGGACGCCGCCTTGACCTCGTTCACCTCGGTGATGTTCAGCTCCAGCTGGCAGCCCTCACAGCGGCGCTGGAAGAGGCGGGCCGCGCCCACCCCGCCCTGCTGGACGCGCAGCTTCTCGTACAGCTTGAGCAGATCCGCCGGCACGGAGCCGGACACGAGCTCGCGCTCCTTGGTGACCGAGGCGACCTGGCCCTCGATCTCCTCCTGCGTGGCGTCCCGGCGCGCGGTGGCGTCGTCGAGCTTGGCCTGGACCGAGGAGACCCGTCCGGTCAGCTCGGCGGCACGTTCCTGCACGGACTCACGGCGCTCCATGACCTCGAGGACGACGTCCTCCAGGTCGCCCTGGCGCTTGGCGAGCGAGACGATCTCGTGCTGCAGGTTCTCCAGGTCCTTGGGCGAGGTGACCGCGCCGGAGTCGAGACGCTGCTGGTCCCGGACGGAGCGCTGGCGCACCTGGTCGACGTCCTGCTCCGCCTTGGTCTGTTCGCGGGCGGTGTCGCTCTCCTCGGTCTGCGCGGCGACCAGCAGGTCGCGCAGCTGCGTGAGGTCCTTGGTGAGCGAATCGATCTCGGCGTGCTCGGGCAGCGAATTCCGCTTGTGGGCGAGCTGCGACAGACGTACGTCGAGGGCCTGCACGTCGAGAAGTCGGATCTGGTCGGCGGGATCGGCGTTCAGTTGGGGGCTCCAGAAGTGTGGTGGGAGGACCAGGGGTCGGTGACCGTGGGCGAGACGTGGACCCGAAGGCCCCAGCCGTGCCGGTCGGAAATCTCGTCGAGCTGGGCCGCGGCCTGCTCGCACCAGGGCCACTCGGTGGCCCAGTGGGCGGCGTCGACCAGCCCCAGTGGTGACTGCTGCACCGCCTCGGACGCCGGGTGGTGGCGCAGATCGGCGGTGAGGTACGCGTCCACGCCGGCGGCCCGTACGACGTCGAGAAGGCTGTCGCCGGAGCCGCCGCTGAGCGCGACCGTACGCACCAGGGCGTCCGGGTCGCCCGCGATGCGGACGCCCTGCGCGGTGGGGGGCAGGCGCTTGGCGGCGCGTGCGGCGAACTCGCCGAGCGTCTCGGGGTGGTCCAGCTCACAGACGCGGCCCAGGCCGCGGCGGCCGTGCGGGTCCGTCGCATCCGGCACCAGGGGGCGTACGACCCGCAGGTCGAGCGCGCCCGCGAGGGCGTCGGAGACTCCGGGGTCGGCGGTGTCGGCGTTGGTGTGCGCGACATGCAGGGCGATGTCGTGCTTGATCAGGGTGTGCACGACGCGGCCCTTGAAGGTGGAGGCCGCGACCGTCGTCGTACCGCGCAGATAGAGCGGGTGGTGCGTGACGATCAGCTGGGCGCCCAGTTCGATCGCCTCGTCGGCGATCTCCTGGACGGGGTCGACGGCGAACAGCACACGGCTGATCCCGGCGTCCGGGTCGCCGCAGACCGTGCCGACCGCGTCCCACTCCTCGGCCCGCTCGGCGGGCCAGAGGACGTCGAGCGCGGTGAGGACTTCAGACAGACGGGGCACGAGGGAAAGGCTACCTGTCCTGCGTGCCCCCGCGGCCTGCGCCGGTCACTTGGTCAGGAAGCCCCGGAGGTCGTCGAGGACCTTGTCCGCCGCGGTGACGCCGAGGCCGAGGTACCAGGTCTCGTCCGGGACGTCTTCGGCCTGACCGGCCTGGACCGCCTTGAGGTTCTTCCACAGCGGGTTGGACCGCGCGCTGTCCCGCTTGGTGGCCCCGGGGTCGCCGTAGACGCCGGTGAAGATCCAGTCGGCGTCCGCGGAGTCGATCTTCTCGGGGCTGATCTCCACTGCGAGGTCCTCGACCTGCTGGTTCGCGGGCCGCGGCAGGCCGGAGTCCTTGAGGATGGTGCCGATGAAGGAGGCCTGGGCGTAGAGACGGATCTTGCCCGGCATGTAGCGGACCATCGAGACGGTCGGCTTCTTGGCGTTCCTGGCGCCGATGTCCGTGCCGAGCTGCCCGGCCTTCTTCTTGTACGCGTCGAGCTTCGCCTTCGCCTCGGCGGTCTTGTCCAGGGCCGCGGCGTTGAGGAGGTAGTTCTCCTTCCAGGTGAAGCCCGGCCGGATGGAGAAGACGGTCGGAGCGATCGTGGACAGCTCCTTGTACTTGTCGGCGGCACGCAGTTGGCTGCCGAGGATCAGGTCGGGCTTGAGGGCGGCGATCGCCTCGAGGTTGAGGTTGTTGATCGTGCCGACGTTCTTGGGATTGCCGGCTTCCTTCCGCAGATAGCCGGGGATGCCCTCATCCCCCTCGGTGGGGGCGTAGCCGACGGGCTTGACGCCCAGCGATGCGACGTTGTCCAGCTCACCGACGTCGAGGACCACGACCCGCTTGGGCGCGGTCTTGATCTCGGTCTTGCCCAGCGCGTGGGTGACGGTGCGCGGGAACCGGCCGGGCTTGGCGTCGGTGCCCATCGCCGCGGTCTTCGCGGCCGCGTCGCCGAAGCCCTTGCCGCCCTGCGCGACGGCCTTCTTGCCGCCGTCGTCGGCCTTGCTGCCGGAGTTCTTGTCCCCGCCGTCCTGGCTGCCGCAGGCGGTGAGGGCCAGTGCGGCGGTGAGGGCGAGCGCGGCGGCGGTGCCGCGGCGGCATAGGGACATGGCGTGCTCCTGATCCGGTACTTAGGGAGACCTAACTTTATCCACCGGCTTCTCGCTGAGCACAGCCGCCCCCTCCCCATCAGGAGAATCCGGGCATGGCCACCCATATGTGTGAAGTGGTGAGTCACATGTTGTTCGGCAGGAAGTGCGATACCTAGCTTCGGTGGCCGGAGGTGAGGATCCGATGACAGCCTGTGCCATCGAGACCGCAGCGGAGGACGGGGCGGTGGGGCGTACGGGAATCACGATCACCGCGGACGGCGCATACGCGGCCCGGCTTGCGGGAGGTCGTGATGCCCTGTTTCCGGAGCGGTGGACGCTCGGGCCCGAGCCCTACGCCGTGCCGCTGCCGCTGGATCAGCCCGAGGAGCGCGAGACCGAGGTGCTGCCGCTGGCAGACGGGCGGGTGCTGATCCGGCGGCGGGTGGCGGGACTGCACGCACTGTCGCTGCTGTATCCGACCGGACCGGGGACGGGTGAACTGCCGCTCGGCGCCGTCGAGTCGGCGGAGCTGCGGCTGCTTCCGCCCGCGCCGGACGGCAGGAGCGCGTACGCCCTGGCGCCCGGCGCGCAGTCGACCGCGGTCTGGCTGGTGGCGGGCGGGGCGTTCGGCCCCGAGGTTGTCGCCGAGGTGCCGGGCCACTGCTCCGGCGGGGTCTGGCTGGACCGTGCCGGGCAGATACTGGCCCTCGACCGACAGCTGGGCGGCGGCCCGGTGAAGGCCGTGGCGGTCGATCTGGGGCGGGGCGGCGAGGCGACGCCGCTGCTGCAGATCACGGATGACAGCGACGACCGGCTGCTGCTGGCCGACCTGGACAGCGGTCTGCTGCTGATCCGCTCGAACGCGCCGGGCCACGACCGGCTCGGCTGGGGCGTGCTCGGGAGCCTGCGGCCGGTCCGCTTTCCCGAGTGCCTACGGCTGGCGGACTGCGCGGTGACGCCGTTCGCCGTACAGCCGGGGCAGGTGCTGATGCCGGAGAGCTGCGCGGTGGCGCTGCGGATCGACGGCGCGGCGGGGAGCTGGCTCGGGGTGTGGCGGCCTTCGGGCCGGCAGCTGCATCAACTGGCGGCTCCGGACGGGTGGTTGGCGGGGGCCGGCCTGTGGAGCCGGGAGGGCGTGCTGCAACTCCCGTACGCGACAAGGGCCGTGCCGTGCGGGGTGGCGCGGATCGACGGGCCGGCGGACTCGCTCGTACCGGATGTGATCACGGATGCGAAGGTGATCACAGAACCGGCACCATCGAAATGGCCTGGTGGGGAAGCGTGCTGGGGTACCGGAACTCATGTCGTGTACAAGCCGGTTCCTTTGCAGCAGGCGCCTCTCACCGGCGGCGGGGCCACTGGTTGAACTCTCGGGCCGGGGCCCCGCGACCACACCGACCGGACACCGACGGTGACGGGGTTCGCAGGTGTGCCGGGGTGCCCTGCGACACGTAATCAGCGATCAACCACGGGGTGACTTCCCACATGCCTGAAGCCCGAACCGACACGACCCAGCAGCGTCCGCATCCTGCGGCCGCGGACCGGGGCGCAGCCGGCGGCGTCGGAAAGCACCGGGGCGGTCCGGCGACCACGGAGGACTCCGCGACGCCGGCGCACGGCCGCCACCGGCGGCCGCATGGGGTTCGCGGCGCCTGACGCGGGGGGCTGGGGCGCCCGACGCGGGGGGCTGCGGCCCCGCCCCGGACCCCCGGCTCCTCAAACCCCCGGACTTCGGGCGGGGGACCCCCAAGAGGCTGGGGTTTCCCGCCCGCCGGACGGTCATCCTCAAGCCCGTCCGGCGCTCTCCCTCAATCGCCCAGGCGCTCACTTCCAAGGGCCCGGCGCCCCTCGAGCCTGCCCCGGTGCTGACTTCCAAGCCCGCCCAGCGTTCATCCTCAAGCCCGCCGGGCGTCACCTTCCAGCCCGTCCGGCGATCGAGAACAGACCGGCTGCCGGACGGCCCCGGTCAGCCCCGCTTCAGGCCCAGTACCTCCGCCGCCGCGAACGTCTCGTTCGCCGGGCGGGCCGCGTAGTGCGGGGTCAGCACCGCATCCAGTTCGTCGTACGAGAACGCCTCCTTCGAGGTGTCGAACTTCGCGGCCACCCTCGGGCGTTCGACGATCGCCACCATCCCGCCGTGCACGACCAGCAACTGCCCGTTGACCTTCGCCGCCGCGGGCGAGGCCAGATAGCCCACCAGCGGGGAGACATGCTCCGGCGCCAACGGGTCCAGCCCGCCGTCCGCCGGCTCCCCGAAGCCGGCGAACACATCCTGCGTCATCCGCGTCCTGGCGCGCGGGCAGATCACATTGGCCGTGACCCCGTACTTGGCGAGTGCCAGCGCCGTGGAGGTGGTCAGGCCGACGATGCCGCCCTTGGCCGCCGCGTAGTTCGGCTGGCCCGCCGAGCCCGCGAGGAACGCCTCCGAGGAGGTGTTGACGATCCGGCCGTAGACCGGTGCTCCGGATGCCTTGGAGCGCTCGCGCCAGTGCACCGACGCGAAGTGGGTGGTGTTGAAGTGCCCCTTGAGGTGGACGCGGATCACCGAGTCCCACTCGCTCTCGCTCATCGAGAAGACCATCCGGTCGCGCAGGATGCCCGCGTTGTTGACCAGGATGTCCAGCTTTCCGTATGTGGAGACGGCCAGCTCGACCAGGTCGCGGGCCTGGGCGAAGTCGGAGACGTCGCCGTGGTGGGCGGTGGCGGAGCCGCCCGTCGAGCGGATCTCCTCGGCGACCTCCTCCGCCGGGGTCGCGGACGCCTCGCCCGAGCCGTCCCGGCCGGGCAGGCCGTAGTCGTTGACGACGACGCCCGCGCCGAGACGGGCGAGTTCGAGTGCTTCGGCGCGCCCGAGGCCACGGCCCGCCCCGGTGACGATCGCGGACAGGCCCTCAAGTGGCAGTGACATCAAAGGCCCTTTCAGATCTCGATGCAGGTGCGCAGCGCCTCGCCCGTACGCATCTGGGCCAGGGCGTCGTTGACCTCCGCGAGCCGGACCCGGTGGGTGATCAGCCCTTCGAGGTCGATACGGCCCGCCCGCCACAGGGCGATGGCCCGTTCGTACGAGGTGAGCACGTCGCCGCCCCCGTACATCGACGGCAGGATCCGCTTCTCGTCGAAGAACAGCTCGAACATGTTGAGCTGGAGGAAGTCGTCCATGGCGCCCGCGCCGACGATGCACAGGGTGCCGCCGCGCCGGGTCGTCTCGTACGCCGTGCGCGCGGTGGCTGACTTGCCGACGACCTCGAAGACGTAGTCGAATCCCTCACCCGCGGTGACGCGCTGTTTGGCGTCGGCCAGTTCGTCGGGCGAGACGGCTTCGGTGGCTCCGAACCTGAGCGCGGCTTCGCGCCGGGTGACGACCGGGTCGACGGCGACGATCTGGGCCGCGCCCTTGAGCCGCGCGCCCTGGATCGCGGAGATCCCGACGCCGCCGCAGCCTATGACGGCGACCGACGAACCGGCCGCCACGTCGGCGGTGTTGATGGCCGCGCCGAGACCCGTGGTCACTCCGCAGCCGATGAGCGCGGCGATGTCGAACGGCACGTCGTCGGGGATCGGCACGGCGCACCCGGCGTCGACGACGACCTCCTCGGTGAAGGTGCCGGTGCCTGCGAAGCCGAATACATCAGAGGGGCCGGCGCCGTGCCGCCTGAAGTTGGGGGTGCCGGCGTTCATGAAGCCGGCCAGACACAGCTGGGTCTGGCCGCGCTTGCAGGCCGGGCAGGCGCGGCACGCGGGCAGCCAGCACAGCAGTACCCGGTCGCCCTGCTGGAGACCACTCACGCCGTCGCCGACGTCGATGATCTCGCCGGCGCCCTCGTGCCCGGGGACGAAGGGCGCGGGCTGCGGCAGCACGCCGTTCATCGCGGATACGTCGGAGTGGCACAGTCCGGTGGCCCGGACCCGGATCCTGACCTTGCCGGGGCCGAAGCCCACCGCCTCGACGTCGTCGAGGATCTCGAGCTTGTCCTGCCCTGTCTCGTGCAGTACGGCTGCGCGCACGGCGCGGCTCCTCTCGTACGGATGGCTAGGCGTGTTCAACGATGGTGTCGGCGAGGACCGGCGCGTCGTCCCTCTCGACGGCGGTCACCGCCACCTGGACGCGGTCGGACTCCGGCGAGCCGGCCCACATCCGGATACGCAGGCTCTCGCCGGGGAAGGCGACCCCGGCGAAGCGCGTCGTGTACGAACGGACACGGCCGACGTTCCCGCCGAGCAGCGTGTCGACGACCGCCTTGAGCGTCATGCCGTACGAGCACAGCCCGTGCAGGATGGGCCGGTCGAAGCCGGCGAGCGCGGCGAACTCGGGGTCGGCGTGCAGCGGGTTCCAGTCGCCGGAGAGCCGGTAGAGGAGTGCCTGGTCCTCCCGGACGGTCTTCTCCACGGTCTTGTCCGGTTCGCGGGAGGGGAGTTCGATGCGCGGCGAGGGCCCGCGGTCGCCGCCGAAGCCGCCTTCTCCGCGTACGAAGAGCTGGGCGTCGCTCGTCCACAACGGGCCTTCGTCGTCGGCCGCTTCGGTACGCAGGACGAGGACCGCGGCCTTGCCCTTGTCGTAGACGGCCGCGACCTTGGAGGTCGATACGGCGCTGCCCTCGACCGGGATCGGCCGGTGCAGCCGAATGCTCTGCCCGCCGTGCAGCACGGCTGCCAGGTCGACGTCGAGGCCGGGTCCGAAGAGCCCGCTGACGACGCCCAGGCCCGAGCCCGCGACGGTGGCGAAGCTCGGCAGCACATGGAGCTTCGACTCGAGGGTGTAGCGGAGCTCGTCGGGGTCGGTGGCGGGGACGCCCGCGCCGAGGCCGAGGTGGTAGAGCTGGACGTCCTTGTGGCCCCAGCTGATCCTGGCGCTGCGGGACTCGGCGGCGACGGCCTTGGCGGCATCGATGGGCATGAGGATGCTGCTCCTTGATGAGTGGAAGACCTCGGCGCGGCCGTCCGCACCGTCGGCCGCACCGAGGTCGTACGGGACCGGCCCCAGGCCAGTTCTAGAACGCGTTCTAGGAGTCGGTGGCCCCTATGTATAACGCAGCCCCCATTACTTGTGAAGACTGCTGACTCCATGTCAGCACTGGCCGCCGACGGCATGCGCCACCGGGACATTTGTCACCGCCGAGTGCGTACGTGCGCATCTGCCGGAGCCCTGCGCCCGCTCCATAGCGTGATCCGTATGACGCAGACGCAGACAACTGGGAGCGAGTCGGCGGCGGTGAGCTTCGCCGGGGCGGCCAAGGCCTTCGGCGCGGTACGTGCCGTCGACGGCATAGACCTCGGCATCCGGCGCGGCGAGACGGTCGCTCTGCTCGGCCGCAACGGCGCGGGCAAGTCCACCGCCATCAGCCTGATGCTCGGCCTGAACGACCCCGACGCCGGACGGGTCCGGATCTTCGGCCGTGCCCCCGGGCAGGCCGTCGCCGCCGGTCTGGTCGGCGCGATGCTCCAGGACGGCCGTCCGATCCCCCGGGTGACCGTGCGCGAACTGGTCACCTTCGTGGCCCGCACCTACCCGCGACCGCTGCCGGTCGCCGAGGCTCTGGAGCTGGCCGGGCTCACCGAGCCGGCGGACCGCCGCGGCGACAGGCTCTCCGGCGGCCAGGTGCAGCGCCTCCGCTTCGCCGTCGCGCTGGCCGGCAACCCGGAGCTGATCGTCCTCGACGAGCCGACCGCCGCGCTGGACGTCGAGGCGCGGCACGCCTTCTGGAAGTCGATGCGGGCGTACGCCTCGCGCGGCAACACGGTCCTGTTCTCCACCCACTACCTGGAGGAGGCCGACAGCAACGCCGACCGGATCGTCGTCGTCGACCACGGCCGGATCGTGGCCGACGGCAGCGGCGAGCGGATCAAGCGGTCGGTCGGCAGCAGCCTCGTCGCCTTCGACCTGGCGGGAGGGGACGGGGAGGGTCTCGGCCTGCTTCCGGGCGTCGTCTCGGTCGAGATCCGCGGGGACCGGGCCCGGCTGCGTACGGCCGACTCCGACGCCACGGTCGTCGCACTCGCCGGACTCGGTGCGATCCGCGGCCTCGAAGTCACCCCAGCGACGCTCGAGGACGCGTTCCTCGCCCTGACCGACAGTCGTGACCGCGCCAAGGAGACCATGTGATGCCGAAGATCGCCGAGTACGTCAAGCTCGAAACGCGCCGGACCTTGCGCGACCCCGGCTTCGTCATCTTCAGCGCCGGGATGCCCGTACTGATGTATTTGTTGTTCACCAACCTCGGCGGAGCCGGCCAGGTGGACGGCTGGAAGGCCATGTCCATGGTCGGCATGGCCGCGTACGGCGCGCTCGGCGCGGCGATGAGCGTGGGCACCGGGATCGCCGAGGACAGGACGCTGGGCTGGCTGCGACAGTTGCGGATCACCCCGATGAGCCCTCGCCAGGTGGTGGTGGGCCGCGCGCTGACCGGCTCGGTGACCGTGCTCCCCGCGATCCTGTCCGTGCTCGTAGCGGGCGGGCTGGTCAACGGCGTGCGGCTGGACCTCTGGCAGTGGGCGGCGCTCACCCTGCTGCTCTGGGCCGGCGCAACCCCCTTCACCCTGCTCGGCATCGGCAATGGCTACCGGCTCACCGCCCAGGCCACGGGCGTGGTGAATGTGGCTACGTTGATGGGTCTCGCGGTGGTCGGCGGGCTGTGGTTCCCCATCGACGCCTTCCCCGACTGGCTGCGCTCGGTCTCCCGGTTCACGCCGGCCAACCGGTTCGCCGACCTCGGCTGGTCGGTCACGCATGGCGCGGCGCCCGGGCTCACCACCGTCGCTGTGGTGCTGGGCTGGCTGGGAATATTCGGCTCGTACGCTGTGGTCTCGTACCGCCGCGCCGGGCGGACCGCGTAACGGGGGCGAGCGACCATGCGCTGGAAGTTCGAACGCCACATCAGGCCGATGGGCGCGAGGAAGGGCCACTGCGCGTGGAAGGGCGGCTGCGCGTGGAAGGGCGACTGGCAGGCACAAAAGGCCAAGTGGCGGGAGCGGAAGAGACCCGGGAGGACCGGTCCCGAGCAGATGGGCCCGCCCAACGGCTTCGCCCTGCTGCCCTGGCTGCTGATGGGCATGGGCGCCTTCTCCAACCTCCTCCAGGGCAAGACCCCCAATCCCTGGATCGGCGGGATAGGTCTGCTGGCCTTCAACTCCCTCTACATCCATGTGGTGTTCCGCGCCTTCGACAAGAAGGCGCGCCAGGCCCCCTCCACCCGCCGGGCGCTTCTCGCGCTGGCCGTGATCACCTGCGGACTGGCCATCACGTACGGGGGCAGCTGGCTGCTCTTCTTCATGCTGCTCGGCCTGGCCACCGGATCGATCGTGCGGGGCAGGTGGCTCGGCCCGATCGCGCTCGGCCTGGGCGCCCTCGCGGGTGTCGTCGCAGGGCTGCGGGACGGCTGGGGTGCCGTCAATGTCGCGTACGGGACCTTCATCTCCTGCATGGTGACCGCCGCGATCCTCGCCCTGTCGGAGACCGTCAAGGAACTCCGCGAGACTCGCGAGGAGTTGGCCCGCTCAGCGGTGGAGCAGGAGCGGCTGCGCTTCTCCCGTGATCTGCACGATCTGCTCGGCCACACCCTCTCGGTCATCGTGGTCAAGTCGGAGGCGGCGCGCCGCCTCGCCCCGCGCGACATGGACGCCGCGCTGGCCCAGATCACCGATATCGAGTCGGTGGGCCGCCAGGCCCTGACCGAGATCCGGGAAGCGGTGACGGGCTACCGCGATGGCAGCCTCGCCACGGAACTCGACCGGGCGCGCTCGGCGCTCACCGCCGCCGAAATCGAGCCCGTCGTCCGCCGGTCGGGCCCCCCGCCGGAGCCGCAGACGGCTGCCCTGCTGGGCTGGGTGGTCAGGGAGGCGGTGACCAATGCCGTACGCCACAGCGGCGCGACGAAGTGCGAGATCACGGTCGAGGGCACCGCGGAACGGGTCCGCCTGACGATCACCGACGACGGCCGCGGCGCCCCCGCCGACGCCGCCCCGGCTCCGTACGGCACAGGCCTGAAGGGTCTGACGGAGCGCCTCGCGGCGGCGGGCGGCTCTCTGCACGCGGGACCCTCGACGCGCGGCGGCTTCCGGGTGCGCGCGGAACTCCCGGTGGACTCGGTGAAGTCGGCGGACCTGGCCGGGGCCGCGGGTCCGCGGCACACCGAATGACCTGCTCGCCGAATGACCCGCAGGTGGGACCGTCGCCATACCCTTGGGCCGTGGAAGAGATGCCCCAGGATCACCGGCCCGCCAAGTGCGTACGTGTCCTCCTCGCCGAGGACCAGGGCATGATGCGCGGCGCGCTCGCGCTGCTGCTCGGCCTTGAGGCGGACATGGAGGTGGTGGCCCAGGTCGCCAGGGGCGATGCCATCGTCGATGCGGCGCTCACCTCACGGCCCGATGTGGCCCTGCTGGACATCGAGCTGCCCGGGCGCAGCGGGCTGGACGCCGCCGCCGATCTGCGGGACGAGGTGCCCGACTGCCGGGTGTTGATCCTGACGACCTTTGGGCGACCGGGCTATCTGCGGCGGGCCATGGAGGCGGGGGCCGCGGGTTTCCTCGTCAAGGACGGGCCGGTGGAGGAGCTGGCGGTGGCGATCCGGCGGGTGCTGACCGGCGAGACCGTGATCGACCCGGCGCTCGCCGCCGCCGCATTGAGCGCCGGGCCGAGTCCGCTCACCGCCCGTGAACGGGATGTGCTGAACGCCGCGGTGGACGGTGCGACGGTCTCCGATATCGCCGCGGCGCTGCATCTGTCCGAGTCGACCGTACGGAACTACCTGTCGTCGGCGATCGGCAAGACGGGCACGCGCAACCGCATGGAGGCGGTGCGAGCGGCGCGTCAGCAGGGCTGGCTGTGACCGAACATCCAAGCCCGCCGGGGGGAGATTGAGGACACTCCCCCTACGCCCGTAGTACGGGGGTCCGGGGACTTACCCCCGGTTCGGGAAGGGGGCGAGGTCCGGGGCCGGAGCCGCCGGTTACGGCTCCGCCCGGCGCGGCAGCCAGAACAGCATCAGCACCGCCGCGGCCAGCAGCACCCCGGTCCCCGTACGGAACGCCAGGGCGTAACCGGCGGTCAGCGCCTCCGGGTCCGTGCCGCCCGCCGTGCGGGCCGCGGCGACCGTGGAGAGGACGGCGAGGCCCAGCGCGCCGCCCATCGTGCGGGAGGTGTTGACCAGGCCCGAGACCAGGCCCGCGTCGCCCGGCGCCGCGCATGATGTGGCGAGGGCGGCGAGTGGGGTCGCCGCGAGGCCGGCGCCCGCCATCATCAGGATGCCGGGGCCCAGGATCGAAGTGAGGTACGTGCCGTCCGCGGTCATCGTGGACTGCCAGCCGAACCCGGTCGCGGCGACCAGCGCGCCGATGACCGCGACATTCCTGGCTCCGGCCCGCACCATCAGGCGGGGCGCGAGTTTCGAGCCGACGATGACGCTGACCGAGCTGGGGATGAGCGCCAGGCCCGCCTGCAGCGGCGGGTAGCCCAGCACGTTCTGGGCGTACACCGTCATGAAGAACCACATGGCGAACGACGCCGAACCGCACACGAACATGGCCACGTTCGCCGCGGTCACCGCGCGCGAGCGGAACACCTTCAGCGGCATCAGCGGCGCACCGGTCCGCGCCTCCACGGCCACGAAGAGGGCCAGCACCGCGAGCCCGCCGATCAGCGGGAGCAGCGTGCCGGGCGCGGTCCAGCCCGACTCCTCGGTCTGCACGATGCCGTACGCGAAGGACGCGAGGCCACCCGTGACCAGCACGGCGCCCGGCAGGTCGAGCCGACGGCCCTTGCCCTCCCGGCTCTCGGTGAGCCAGATCGCCGCGGCGACCAGGACCAGCGCGCCGATCGGCACATTGATCAGCAGCACCCAGCGCCAGGACAGCAGGTCGGTGAGAACGCCGCCGACGAGTCCGCCGGCCGCGCCGCCCGCCGCGCCCACCGCCGTCCAGGTGCCGATCGCCCGGGTGCGCGCCGGGCCCGGCGGCACGGCCGAGGTCACGATGGTGAGGGTCGCGGGCGCGAGCACGGCCGCGCCCAGGCCCTGTACGGCGCGGGCGGCGAGCAGCTGCCAGCCCTCCTGCGCGAACCCGCCCGCGACGGACGCAGCGGTGAACAGCCCGAGCCCGGCGAGGAACATCAGCTTGCGGCCGAAGATGTCCGCGGCCCGCCCGCCGAGCAGCATGAACCCGGCGAAGGCGATGGAGTACGCGTTCAGGACCCACTGCAGGCCGATCGTGGTGAGCCCGAGGTCGGCGCGCATCGAGGGCAGCGCGACATTGACCACGGACACGTCGAGCACGACGAGGAACTGTCCGGCGCACGCGGCGAGAATCACCGCCCAGGTACGCGCGGACGGGGCGATGGGCTCCGATGTGCGGGACTGTGGGGCGTCTGACGGGGCTTGGACCATGAGCGTCATGGTCTCAGCCATGCTGTGGTCCGTACATGCCGACATCGATGTATGGGTCGGGGCCCTTTGGACCTAGGACTTCCGCAGCAGGGTGACCACCGCCGCCCCGCCGAGCCCGATGTTGTGCGCGAGCCCCACCCGCGCGCCCGCCATCTGCCGCGGGCCCGCTTCACCCCTCAACTGCCGTACCAACTCGGCGGCTTGGGCCAGCCCGGTCGCGCCCAGCGGATGCCCCTTGGAGATCAGACCGCCGGAAGGGTTGACCACCCACCGGCCGCCGTACGTCGTCGCCCCGCTCTCCACGAGCTTGCCCGACTCGCCGTCCGCGCACATGCCCAGCGCCTCGTAGGTGAGCAGCTCGTTGATGGAGAAGCAGTCGTGGAGCTCGATGACGTCGACGTCCTCGATGCCGAGCCCTGAGGCCGCGAAGACCTGCCGTCCCGCCGCCCGTGACATCGGCTTGCCGACGACATCGATGCAGGAGCCGGAGGCGAAGGACTCCTCGGTGTCGGTGGTCATCGTCTGGGCCGCGATCTCCACGGCCTTCTCGTGCAGCCCGTGCCGGACGACGAACCGCTCGGAGACGACGACCGCGGCGGCCGACCCGTCGGAGGTGGGCGAGCACTGGAGCTTGGTGAGCGGCCGGTGGATCGTCTTCGCGGCGAGGATCTCGTCGACCGAGTAGACGTTCTGGAACTGGGCGTCGGGGTTGTTCGCCGAGTGCCGGTGGTTCTTGGCGCCGACGGCGGCGAGCTGCGCCTCGGTGGTGCCGTACCGCTCCATGTGCTCGCGAGCGGCGTTGCCGAAGATCTGGGCCGTGGGCGGACTCATCTCGAAGCCGTGCGCGGCCGCCATCAACCCGTAGTGGCGGGCGACGGGCGAGGTCGTGCCGCCGACATTGCCGGCTCCGCCACGGGCCCCGCCGTCCGAGCCCGCGCCCAAGGCGCCCCGGGTCATCTTCTCGAAGCCCAGGGCGAGTACGCAGTCGCTGATGCCGCCCTCGACGAACTGCCGCGCCATCATCAGGGCCGTCGACCCCGTCGCGCAGTTGTTGTTGACGTTGTAGACGGGCACGCCGGTCAGGCCGAGTTCGTACGCGGCTCGCTGGCCCGCCGTCGACGCCTGGAAGCAGTACCCGACAGGCACCTGCTCGACAAGGCCGTACGAGATCCCCGCGTCGGCGAGCGCGCGCGTCCCCGCCTCCTTCGCCATGTCCCAGTACTGCCAGTCCCTGGACTCGGGCTTCTCGAATTTCGTCGTCCCGACCCCGACGATGTACGACTTCATGTCTTCCTCTCAGTCCTGGGCAGGCCGATGATGCGCTCGGCGACGGGGTTGAGCGGCGGTGAGGCTGCCGGCGCCGAGCGCGATCGCCCAGATCCACCGCCCGTCCGTGAGGCCCGCGAGGTCCCCGACCAGCTCCCGCTGCCCGGCGCGGCGCAGCAGGCCGTGGCGGCGGCGGCGAGAAACCTGGGCAGAACCTTCCGCGTTCCCTCGGGAGGCACGACACGCGCCGGCATGCCGCGTACGGACCGGGCCAACCCCCGTTGTTCGTGAGCGATTCCGATGCGCATGAGCGGCAGACTAGAACACGTTTCAATCTGACGGTAGGTCAGGTGCCGGGGTTCCTGCTCAACGCGTGCGACGGTGCGGTGGAGGCGGGTGGAGGACCCGAGCCAGACCTGTGGTGCGTCACCGGCAGTCGTCGTGTTCCTCGAGGGCTCCGACCACCTGACAGCCGGTCGTTGCCTCGACCGTGACAGTTCTCCGGCTGCCCGGTGCAGAGCTCGCTGAATCCGGCGAGATTCAACGACCGGATGCGACCCGGCCCAGCGCGTCACCAACTCATGTCACGCGAGACCTCGACCCGTGCGGCGGTGATCGTTACGGTGGCCCGATGGCGTCGATCAAGCAGTTCCAGGTCACCTTCGACTGCGCAGAACCTGAGCGCGTCGCTCGTTTCTGGTGCGAGGTGTTGGGGTACGTCGTACCGCCGCCACCGGAGGGGTTTGCCACTTGGGACGATTACGATCGCTCTCTGCCGCCTGAGCGTCAGGGTTCAGCGTTCGCCTGCGTTGATCCCTCGGGCGTGGGCCCGCGACTGTACTTCCAGCGCGTTCCCGAAGGCAAGGCCGTCAAGAATCGGCTGCATCTTGACGTGCGGGTCGGCACCGGGCTCGTGGGTGAAGAGCGCCTCGCCGCACTCGAGGCCGAGTGCGCACGACTGGTCCCGCTCGGCGCGGTACGCGTGCGACTACTGTATGACGGCAACGATTCGTGCATCGGGATGCAGGACATCGAAGGCAACGAGTTCTGTCTCGACTGAGGGGCCGCGAACGTGTCCTCGTTCTGTCCCTATGGGCGGACGAAGAACCGCCCCCGACCTGTCAGGGCGCTGTGGCGCAGACCACCGGAGCCGGACCAGATCAACTGAGACAGCATCCGGCGTCCACCCGCCCAGGACCACATCACCCGAGATTCCCGGTATCCCCACGTCTCAACTGAGCTGGTCGCCGCATGTCAGCGGTCCGACTCGGAACCAGATCTTTCGAGACGGGACAACTGTCCCTTGACAATGAAGTCAGCCGCTCTGCCAACGAATCCGGCCGAGTGACGAATCGCTTCCAATCCTCAAGGGCGGAGGGGCCCTTCAAAGCCCAGCGGCTTGCTCTTTCGGTTGCCAGTCCGCCTCGGACCAGCCGTACTCCACGAACCCGTCGGGAACCTGCCCACAGGGGGCATAGACGCTGATGAACAGAGTCGTGGTCGAGTCGTTCCACTGAACGCCGACCTGGTCGCCGCCTTCCGGGTTTTCGAATCGGAAGCCCAGCTGGCGGAAGGTTGTCCCTGCACGGTCGCCTTCGTGGGTGAGTTTCCAACCCTGCTGCACCAGCCGGTGGCGCACGCGCCGCTGTGCGTCTCGGGCGGTGGCTTCGGGGACGTCGGGCACGCTCCAATCGAGTCGGAAGCTGCGGACGTCGCTTCGTGCCTCGTCAATGTGGGCGATGCTCCTCAGCCCGCGGTAGTAACAGGCACCGGTATCGACCCTGCCCGAGTCCGCTGCGTACTTTTCGGGCAGCGCGAAGCCGTCGTACACCCCGTCGGACCGGTCCTTGAGCCGTTGCGCGACCGCGTCGGGGTCGGCCGAAGGATACGGCGCGCCGTTCCACACGAAGTTCCCCGCCACCACGGCAGCGACTGACAGCGCCACCATCACGAGCCCTGTGACGGCGTACAGGACGGGCCGCCCGGAGGCCCGGGCTCTACGTACAGGGGTCTTGAACATGCATGTGACGGTAGGCGTCAGCATTGCGCGACGGATGAGTAGCAGTACCCAGGAGAGTTCTGGAGCACTCACGAAGTCGGGTGCCGAAGCGACGAAAGAGGAATTGTCAAGACTTGTGGATGAGGAGTGGTTGCCTGCTGGCAGGCGAAGGGACTTGAGTCTCCAGTAGGGGGAGACACCAAGGTGGGGGCATGGACGGCGACACGCTCTACTCGATCGGCGAGCTCGCTCGGCGGACCGGTCTCACGGTCAAGACCATTCGGTTCTACTCCGATCGCGGAATCGTGGCGCCGACGGACCGCAGCCCGGCCGGCTACCGCCTCTACGACATCGACGCCGTCGCACGCCTGGAGCTCGTGCGAACCCTGCGCGAGCTGGGACTGGACCTTTCCACGATCCGCAAGGTCGTGGACCGCGAGCTCTCGCTTCGCGAGGTCGCCGCGGCGCACGCCGAAGCACTGGCAGTGCAGATCCGCGTCCTGCGCCTGCGGCGCGCGGTGCTGACGGCGGTGGCCGAGCGCGGGTCCACACCTGAGGAGACGGAACTCATGCACCGGCTGGCCCAGCTCTCCGAGGACGAACGCCGACGTCTGATCGGCGATTTCCTCGACGCCGTCTTCGGCGGTCTTGACGCCGCCCCCGCATTCGCGGGGGTCATGCGCTCGATGACCCCCGAGCTGCCCGACAACCCGGAGGCGGAGCAGGTCCAGGCGTGGGTGGAGTTGGCCGAAATGTCCCTGGACCCGGATTTCCGCGCCGTCGTGCGGCGGATGGCCGAGGACCAGGCAGCCGAGCAGGCCCGAAGCGACACGATGGGCCCGCGCCGCGACATTGCCGCAGCCGTCCGTGACCAGGCCGGCCCGGCCCTGACCGCCGGCGTCGACCCGGCCTCGCCCCAGGCCGATCCGATCGTCGCGGCGTTCACGGCGCACTACGCGCACCTCCTCGGCCGCCCCGACGACGTCGAGCTTCGCCGCCGGCTGGCGACTCGGCTGGAGAGCGTGAACGACCCCCGCAGGGAGCGATACCTCCAGCTGCTCGCAGTGGTCAACGGCTGGCCGGCCCCGGAGAGTCTGGCTCCAGTGCTCGACTGGTCCGTCCAGGCTCTGCGCGTCCGGACACAGCAATGACGGGGCGGTCGCAAGGCGGCATGGGCCGGACGCGGCCGGCGTCGGGTGAAAACGCCGCCGCACATGATCGGTTTATGAATGCCCCCGTCGTACTTCAGGTGGCCGCGACGTCGGCCTCTCCCGCTCTCGTTCTTCGCCCCTGGCGCATGGAGGACGTTGCCGCATTGGTCGAGGTGAGCCGGGATCCCGCATTGCTCCAGTGGGCGAGCTCTGTCGTGGACAACGATGCTGAGGGGGCACGGTGGGTGCAGGACCAGCAGCGGGGCTGGGCAGCGGGGGACCGGTTCGGCTTTGCCGTCCTTGCGGCACAACCCGGTTCAGTTCGCGAACAGTTGGTGGGCAACGTGATCCTCAAGGAAGTCACCTCCGGCAAACCGGCGGCCGAGGTGGGCTACTGGACCGCGGCGCACGCTCGCGGGCGGGGAGTGGCCCCCCGCGCTCTGGAGGCACTCACCAGCTGGGCCTTCGACACCTTCGAAGCCGACGGGCTGGAGCGTCTCGAACTCCTGCACCAGGTGGACGCGGTCAGCGAGGGACCACGCCCTGTGGGCACCAACTCAGCCATCGGCCCCCGACTGTCCGTAGTCCGCCCGGAAGCCGCCGAGCCGGTCCGCCACCAGCGCGAGCCAAGCGCCCGGTGTGTATGGCGTCGGCGGATCGACCTCCATCCCCAGCTCACCTACGGCCAAGGCGTAATCGGCCTCCTCGAGGCGCAGGGCGAGCAGCTCGTGCAGTTCGCCGACGAGGCGCGCCACGAGGGTGCGGTCTGTCGCCGTGTCGTAGTCCTGGACGGCCGCGTCGTGGTCGGCGAACTCGTCCGGCATGTCCTGCGAGAACCAGCCGCCCAGGAACTGGGCCAGTTCGGGAAAGCGGGCATGCCACTCCCAGTGCGTTTCGGGCACCGCCGACGGGGGCGGGACCTCGCCTTCCTCGATGCTGCGCTTGATGTGGTCGGCGAGTACGAGGAGCCAGTCCTGGATCTCGGACTCGGGCCGGCCGACATCCGGGACCGGGTAGAACTCGCCTAGCCGCAGCCGCAACCGGCCGGGGGGATTGCGCGCGTAGTCGCGGATCTGCTGCTCCGCGACGGACAGGGCCCAGGGACGCGAGTGCCAGGTGTGGCGCAGATACGCCTGAAGGGCGCGGCTCGGCCTCTCAGGATCATCATCGGCCGGCTCGGCGACGTACGCGTTGATCACTTGGTCCAACTCGCCGTAGCGGCGGTCGAATTCGAGCGGCTTCATGGACACGGCGTTCGGCCTCTACGGGTAGATCGGGAAGGTGGCGTGCACAACGAACCCGTGTGGGCTCGTCGGCTCGCGCCTGAGCACCACCCGCGCGGCCCGCACGTCAACAGGCTCCCGCCCGGCGAGCGCCATGGCCTGCAGCAGTACCCGGCCGACCGGCTCGGAACGGGACGGCCAGGCGGCCTCGATGGCGAGGCGGGGCCGGGTGCCCTGCGCCAGCCAGCGGTGGATGGCCTGTTCGTTGCCGGTGACGACCTGCTGGGTGGCCCATTGGGCGGTTTCCCGGTCGGGGTAGGTGGCGGATCGGGTGAGCACGGCGTCCTCGGTTCGGTGGGCGGTTCAGGTGGCGTCGAACGACCAGACGAGGCCGACCTCGGTATCAGAGACGGCGATCAGGCCGGCATCCCAGTCGTACCGGCTGAACGGATCGGTCGACCTGACGGGCTGAGCGTAGAAGTCCGGACTCTCACCCTTCCACCCGATGTTCGAATAGAACCGGCTCTCGGCCGGGAATCGCGACAGAACGACATGAGCCCGGCGCTCCATCTCGGGTCTGCGTCGGTCGAACTCCCACTCTCGCGAGACGTCCAGCCAATTGGTCGCCAGCGTAACCAGCAGCGTTTCGACAGAACTCCGCGGGAGCTCGGTCACCCGCCGCCGACACGACTCCACGTCCTCCGCTGTCGCCGGAGGCGGTGCGAAGGGGAACCCCGGGTCGTCCCGGCGCTCGTCCTCGTCCCTGTCCGTGTCAAGCGACTGCCATCCCCGGGGGTCCTGTGCCTCGCCCCGCATGATCGACGCAACGTCGTACCACCACTCCTGGTGCTCGCGCCGCGTGACAGCGACAAACGTATAGCGATAGAACAGCTCCAGCGCGTCCGCCCAAGCCTCTGCATCGATATCTCTCATCATCGCTCCATTATTTAGGCATCGACGTCACGACAACGAAAGGCGGATCGAGGTTCGGGTCGTACTTGAGCCGCGTCGCCACCCCATGCGCATCCTTGACCGGAGTTGCCTGGTCGTTGACCACGTCCGAGACCCGCCCTGTCACCGCCTGTCCGGCCATCGGACCTTGGCTCGGCACCGAACTGACGTCGAACACTTTCGAAGGCTTGGAGGGCGGCGGATTCTTCAACCAGTCCTGAATTTCCGTGGTGTTGGAACGGATGCAGTACTGCGTGTATCTCTGCGCCGACTCCAGGTCCGGGAAGCTCGACGCCGCAGGAATGCTGGGCCTGCCCGCCCCGTTGGCTTGGTCCTCCAGGCGCTGGAGCAACTGAGTGTCTGTCTTGCCCACATGCTTGTCGATGGTATGGCCGCCGCTGAGCTCTTCGTTCGTCGCCAGGTCCAGGGAGTACACATAGGGAGCCTGACTCTCGTCACGCTGCCAACTATGTTCCTTCTTGAACTCGTTGAGTGACCTGGCGCCGAAGGCCTGGGCCCGTGCTTGCTCCGCCTGGAACGTGGGTGCGCTGCGCAGCGCCACATCCAGCTCCGGCTTGAGCTTGTTCAGCTTCGTGGCGGCCTCGTTGAACTCACGATGGTAATTCTCGACCTCCGCGTTCATTCCGGTCTTGTCCATGTGGGACCGGAAGGTGGTGACGATCTCAATGAACGCCATGGTCGCCGCGAGCCTGGTCAGCTCCCACAGGTCGAGGCCAGTCGTCAGGTCCTTGAACGTCGCCTCCCCTGCCTCCTTGCCGTACTTCGTCGTCATCCCGCGGGTCTTGTCAGCGACATCAGCCAGATGGTCGAGGATCTCCTGAACTGCGTCCGCAGTCTTCTGAAGCACTTCGATGATGGGCCGGCGCCCATCGGGGGCAGTTCCGCGGCTGGTCTTCCAACTGCGCCCCCGCGGCGCCCGCAACCCGTCCTCGTCGCGGGTGCGCCCCCATTCAGTGGTGCCCCAGATCGTCTGGCAGAACGCCCTCATCGCCCCCTGCCACTCACTGTTTCCCTGCGGATCCGTGAGATAGGCGATGGAATCGGTCAACTCGTCGGCAGATTTTTTCGCGTCCTTGGCGACGGCCCGCCATGCCACGGCCATCCCCCGCAGGTCCTCCGCTTTGGCGCCAGGAGTGATCTCGTGGACCTTACCGAGACGAAGTCCGTGCTCGACCGCCGGCCTGATGACGTCCGCCAGGAAGTCCGGGAACTCACCCATGACGCCGGAGATCGCCCATGAGTCGGCGTCCTCGCCGGTGCCCGTCCACTTGATGTCGTTGACAGGCCCGTAGGGCGGGATCTTGTTGATGACGACGGGCTCCGGCTTCTTCACCGGCTGCCGGCCCTTCCGGCCACGTGCGTCCCAGTCCGCCTGGTCGTAGTTGTTCGCGGTGACGGTCAGCCCGACAGCGGCTCCACCGATGCTCACCACTCCCTTTCCCCAGGCCTCCAGGAACTTCTCCACCACCTGCTTATAGGCGTCGGCGAACGAGTCCGCGCCGCTGCCGGTACCGGCCGACTGGGTGTACTTGTTCAGCGCGTCGACCAGCGTCACTCCTCGCCCGTCGTGCGCGTACTGGCCGTCCCGTACCAGGTCGGAGGCGTGGTAGACGTGCGTGGGCTGGATGTCGAAGGCCCCGTTCTGCGACGGTGACGGCGGCGGCGGACCTGCCATCAGGCCGCCCCCCAGCCACGCAGCACAGCCTGGTGCGCTGCCGCGTAATTGATGTGGCCATTGACCACAACCTCTTGGAGCCAGGCCTGCGCCGCCTCCAGATCCTGCGCGGACAGATCCCACTTGTCGAGCTCGTCGACAAAGGCCTGTCGCGCCTCGCCTTCCCAGGTCAGAACGACCTTTTCCACCCGCGGATACAGCAGGTCCAGCTTCTCGTTCAGCTTATTGAGTATGTCCTTGAGATCGGCGGAAAGATTCCGCAAGGTCGCGAAATCGACGGCTATGTGGTCGTCATCCGACGACATGTGTCCCCCTGATATCACAAGTCGCTGATACGGCTCTGCGGCTTCGGCGGAGCTGGCACCGCGGCGTCCGGGTTCGGTGTGGAGAGGGCATTCGCCTCGGCGGCCACATCGACCGAGCTCTGGATTCGCCGGAAGCGCTCCATGATGTCCAACTCCTGTTTTGTGAAGCCGTCCCGGCTCAGACGAACTGCCTGTTCGAGCACCTTCATGACCTCACGGATGCGAACGGCATCCTCCGCGGCGCCCCGGTGGAGGGCCCGGTAGGCCTTGGCCGCGGGACCGCGCCAGCCTGACTCGATGACGTCGACGATCTCGTCCATGCGCTTGACCTGTTTGTTCAGGTAGTCCTGCATGTCGTCGAGGTCATTGGCGAGGTCGGTCAATCTGTCATTGGTCACCCGGAGGCTAGGTCCGTCCATCGGCTCCCCCCTCCTCCTGCACGTCAACGCCCATAACCCTCGGGCCACTTCAGCGAGCCTAACCTCGATCGTTCATGAGCTTTCGTCGGTTTCTTGACGAGGGTCCTGTGTGGTGCGGCCTCTCCGGAGCCGGGGCAGGCCGGCGGTCCGACTGTCGCGTCGAGTGGGCGCCGGGTTCCACTCTCCGGCGTGGTGCTTCGGAGTCCGACGAGCCGCCGATATGCAACCTGTAGCGAGACGGCCAGCACTCGCCGGCCCCACCCAAGGTCGCGAATCGCAGATCAGCCGACCCGCCTCTCGCAAGTTTCAGTCGGACAGGACAGTTGTCCTCCGGTGCGGCAACGTTTGGCTTGGTTCACGTCATCACGAACTCCGGCAGCTCATCCGCGCACGAGAGCAGAACCGAGCGGGGTCAGGTATGGACGACGGATCCACCGCTGCGTTTGGAGACGATGAGTCCGGCATGGGGAGCACCGTCCCATGGCGGCTCGCGGTGGAGATTGAGATGTCCAGGCCGGCTGCGAGTTCATGGAAGGTTTCTTGAAGCCTGGCAGCTCAGCGAACCAATAATCGGTTGCCTGTTGGCGATGGTGGTGGATGCAATGTCGGGCATGGTCACCCAGGTGCGCC
>NZ_JAGGOI010000061.1 GCF_018614585.1 Streptomyces sp. ISL-1
GAGGGCGTGGCCACCGGCGCCCACCCGGGCAGGGCCGTGGCGCTGCCCCGCTCCGCGCGGCTCCTTGACGAGCTGGGCCTGGCCCGGGCCACTCCGGCGTCGCTGATGGCGCGCTGGGCGTCCGCGGGCGACGGCACCGCCGTGCTCGGCGCGGGTGCGTACGGCCCGCTGGCCGTCGATCTGACCGAGGAGGGCCCGCATCTGCTGATCGAGGGACCGGCCGGCAGCGGCCGCACCGAGCTGCTGCGTTCCGTCGCGGCCTCGCTGGCCGCCGCCGGCCGCCCCGACCGGCTCGGCCTGCTGCTTGTCGACGGCGCGGGCGGCGAGCGCGGCGAAGGGCTCGCGGCCTGTACGGAACTCCCTCATGTCACCGAGCACTTGATGGCCTCCGACCCGGTCCGGATGCGGGCCTTCGCGCAGGCACTGGGGGCCGAGCTGAAGCGCCGGTCCGAGCTGCTCGGCAGCGTGGGCTTCGCCGAGTGGCACGCCCAGCGCGAGGTGGCCGACCGGATGGTGGGCCAGCGCCCGCCGAGCGCCGCCGAGCAGCGCGGCGACCTGGACTCTCCTTCGGGGGTCCCTCCCGCGGAGCAAGGGGGAGGGACGCTGCGGCTGCGCCCCGGCGCTCGTACGAAGGCGGAGGGGCCCGCCCCGCTGCCCCGGCTCGTCGTGCTGGTGGACGACTTCGACGCACTGGTCGCCCCGGCGCTCGGCAGCCCGGGACGCCCCGCGGCCGGTTCGGTCGTACGCGCGCTGGAGGCCGTGGCCCGTGACGGCGAGCGGCTCGGCGTACATCTGGTGGCGACGTCCGCGCGCCCCGACCGCACGGCCGATACGGAGCTGGCGCAGGGTGCGCGGCTGCGCGCGGTGCTGGACGCGCCGCCGGCCTCGCCGGGACCGGAGGACCCGGCCCCGGGTCGCGGCAGGCTCGGACATCCGGACGGCCGGGTGACGCCGTTCCAGACCGGCCGGGTGACGGGACGCATTCCGCGTACCGCGACCTCGCGTCCCACCGTGGTGCCGCTCGAGTGGGAACGGATGGGCGATCCGCCGACCCGTCGTCCCATACGGGAACTGGGCAATGGCCCAACGGACTTGGCGCTGTTGGCCAGTGCCCTGGAGCGAGCCGCCCGATCGGTGGACGCGGCTCCCGTTCCGCCGCTGACTCCCGCCCGCCCCTGACCGACGGCACAGGCCCGCAGGATCCAGCGGGCCCGGCCTTTGACATGACATCACGTCACAAGGCCATCACAAAAGGCTTTTTGAGGCCTGGTGCGGTATTGCGGCACCCGGATACCGGGCGTACACCTGTCGGTCACGGGACAGCGTTCGGGACAGCGCACGGAAGAGACGGGGCAGTGATGCGCACAACTCTTCGTACGAGCACGGGCAGGGCCGCTGTGGTGTTCGCCGCAATCGGCGCCCTCGCCATCACCGGCTGCGGCGACAACAAGGACGACAAGGCGAAACCGGGCGAGAGCAAGGGCAAGGAGTCCGCGCAGGCCGTCCAACTGCCCAAGCTGAACGGCGAGAAGATAGAAGTTGCCGCGGTCTGGAGCGGCCCCGAGCAGGAGAACTTCACCAAGGTTCTCAAGGAGTTCGAGAAGCGGACCGGGGCCACGGTCACCTTCGTCCCCGCGCAGGACCCGATCGTCAACTTCCTCGGTACGAAGATCGCGGGCGGCAGTCCTCCCGATGTCGCGATGCTCCCCCAGGTCGGCGCGATCCAGCAGGCCGTAGAGCGTAAATGGGCCAAGCCCGTCGGCGCGGAGGCCAAGGCGCAGCTGGCGAAGAACTACTCCAAGGGCTGGCAGGATCTCGGCGCGGTGGCCGGCACGCAGTACGGCGTGTACTACAAGGCCGCCAACAAGTCGCTGGTCTGGTACAACACCGCCGCCTTCGAGAACGCGGGCGCACAGGAGCCGAAGACCTGGAAGGACTTCCTGGCGACAGCCGAGACGATCTCCGCGTCGGGCGTCACCCCGGTCTCGGTGGCCGGCGCGGACGGCTGGACGCTCACCGACTGGTTCGAGAACGTCTATCTCTCCCAGGCGGGCCCGGAGAAGTACGACCAGCTCGCCCAGCACAAGATCAAGTGGACCGACCCGTCCGTGAAGACCGCGCTGACGACGCTCGGCGAGCTCTTCGGCAAGCCCGCCCTGATCTCCGGCGGCGCGGACGGCGCGCTGCAGACGGAGTTCCCGGTGTCGGTCACCCAGACCTTCAGCGGGGGCGACCAGCCCAAGGGCGCGATGGTCTTCGAGGGCGACTTCGTGACCGTCAATATCGCGCAGACCGAGGCCAAGATCGGTACGGACGCGAAGGTGTTCCCGTTCCCGGCGGTCGGTTCGGAGCCTCCGGTGGTGACGGGCGGAGACGCGGCCGTGGCGCTGAAGGACTCCAAGGGCGCGCAGGCGCTGCTGACCTTCCTCGCCTCTCCTGACGCGGCGAAGATCTCGGCCTCCTCGGGGGGCTTCATCTCCCCGAACAAGGCCCTGGACCTCGCCGCTTACCCCAATGATGTGCAGCGCGACATCGCCAAGGCGCTGATCGAGGCGGGCGACGACTTCCGCTTCGACATGTCGGACCAGATGCCGCAGTCGTTCGGCGGCACGCCCGGCAAGGGTGAGTGGAAGGCGCTGCAGGACTTCCTGAAGAACCCGAAAGATGTCGCGGGGGCCCAGCAGAAGCTGGAGTCGGACGCGGCCAAGGCGTTCAAGAGCTGACGCGGGTGAAAACCGCGGCGACCGCGGGGGGCTCGGTGAGCCCGCAGCCCCCCGCAGGCAAGCGCAAGAGCGTGACAGGCACACGTAAAATCGTCGCGGTCGGCTTTCTGCTGCCCGCGCTGGTGCTGCTGGGTGCGCTCGTGGTCTACCCGATCGGGTACTCCGTCTACCGGTCCTTCTTCGACCAGGCCGGCAGCGGTTTCGCCGGGCTGGACAACTACAAGGAGATCTTCACCGAGGACTCCATCCTGACCGCGGTCAAGAACAACGCGATCTGGGTGGTGGTCGCGCCGACCGTCTCGACGGTGCTCGGTCTGATCTTCGCCGTGCTCACCGAGCGGGTCCGCTGGGGCACCGCCTTCAAGCTGATCGTCTTCATGCCGATGGCGATCTCGATGCTCGCCGCGGGCATCATCTTCCGGCTGGTGTACGAGCAGGATCCGGACCGGGGGGTCGCCAACGCGGTCTGGGTGGGCGTGCACGACACGTTCGCCGAGTCGGCCGGTTTCCCCAAGGCGCATCCGCTGCCGGTGCATCCGCTCAAGGCGGGCGGCGGCGGCTCGTTCGTCACGAAGGAGCCGGTGACGGCGGCCAAGGAGGCGCTGCTGCCGCTGGTCGGAGTCGCCCCGGCGAAGATGCCGTCCGACGCGAAGCCCGCGAAGGCGGCGCGGCCGGACGACGGGAAGATCCGCGGGACCGCTTGGCTGGACTTCACCAAGGGCGGCGGCGGCAAGCTGAACGCCATCGACGCGCGAGAGCTCGGCCTCAAGGGCATCAAGGTGGAGGCGGTCAGGGACGGCAAGGTCGTCGCGTCGGCGCGGGCGGGCGCGGACGGTACGTTCACACTCCCGGCGTCCGCGGAGGGCGCTCAACTGCGGCTGCCCGCCGACAACTTCAGGGAGCCGTACAACGGCGTCAACTGGCTGGGACCCTCGCTCGTCACCCCGGCGATCATTGGCAGTTACGTGTGGATGTGGGCGGGTTTCGCGATGGTGCTGATCGCGGCGGGCCTGGCGAGCGTGCCGCGTGAACTGATGGAAGCGGCGCGGGTCGACGGCGCGAACGAGTGGCAGGTCTTCCGCCGGGTGACGGTCCCTCTGCTGGCGCCCGTACTCGCGGTGGTGCTGGTCACCCTGATGATCAATGTGCTGAAGATCTTCGACCTGGTCTTCATCATCGCGCCCGGCTCGGCCCAGGACGACGCGAACGTGCTTGCGCTGCAGCTGTACCGGTCGTCGTTCGGCACGGACTCCCACCTGGGGCTCGGCAGTGCGATCGCCGTCCTGCTGTTGCTGCTGGTGATCCCGGTGATGCTGTTCAACGTCCGGCGGATGCGAAGGGAGGCCCGCCGATGACGACGACCGACGGTGTGGCGAAGACGAGGCAGTCCTTCCCGGCCCGGATCGCGGCGCACGCGGGCGGTGGCGTGATGCGCGTCTTCCTGGTCCTGGTGGGCCTGTTCTGGCTGATGCCGACGTTCGGGCTGCTGCTGTCCTCGCTGCGGGGGGCTTCGGACATCGGCGAGAGCGGCTGGTGGAAGGTTTTCACCGCGCCCGCGCAGCTCACCTTCGACAACTACTCGCGTCTGCTGGACAACGACGCGATCACCGACTCCCTGCTGTCCAGCGTGCTGATCACCGTCCCGGCGACGCTCCTTGTGGTGGTGATCGGCTCGCTGGCCGGTTACGCCTTCGCGTGGATGGAGTTCCCCGGCCGCGACTGGTGGTTCATAGCGGTGGTCGCCCTCCTGGTGGTCCCGGTCCAGGTCGCGCTGGTGCCGGTCTCCAGGCTGTTCGGCCAGATCGGCATCTTCGAGACGACGATCGGCGTGATCATCTTCCATGTGGCGTTCGGGCTGCCGTTCGCGATCTTCCTGCTGCGGAACTTCTTCGCGGAGATCCCGAGGGAACTGCTGGAGGCGGCGCGGCTGGACGGGGCGGGCGAGATCCGGCTCTTCACCCGCGTGGTGATGCCACTGGGCGGCCCGGCGATCGCGTCGCTCGGCATCTTCCAGTTCCTGTGGGTGTGGAACGACATGCTGGTGGCGCTGATCTTCGCGGACTCGGAGAGCGCACCGATCACGGTGGCGCTGCAGCGACAGGTGCGGCAGTTCGGCAACAACATCGATGTGCTGGCGCCGGGAGCGTTCGTCTCGATGATCATCCCGCTGGCCGTCTTCTTCGCGTTCCAGCGGCAGTTCGTGACGGGAGTGATGGCGGGAGCGGTCAAGTAGTCCCGGCACCAACGTCGGCGGTGGCCCTGGTCGAGGTCTGACCCGGGGCCGGGCCGCGGTCGCGCGGGGCGGGGTCGACACGCTCGCGGGACCGGGCGCGCAGCGGGGCCGTGGCTGCAGCGGCGAGGTCGGGGCACCCGCGAGACCGGGCGCAACGCCAGGTGTGCCGCTGCGGTCGCGGGCCAAGGCCAAGCGGCGATCGCGCGGGCCGAGCCCGGAGCCGCCGTGGTCGCCCGGCGCAAGGCCGGGAAAAGCCCCGTCACGCCCTGAGCGCCGCCACCGCCGACCGCGCCAGCTCGTCCAAGTACCCCTCCGGCAGCCCCGCCCGCACCACAACCAGCCGCCAGTACAGCGGCCCCACGATCACGTCCAGCGCCCGGTCCGGGTCTGTCGACTCGGGCAGTTCGCCGCGCGCCACCGCGTCCCGTACCACCAATGCGGCCACCCCCTGCTGGCTGTCCAGCAGCGCCGCCTTGATCGCGTCCGAGATTTCCGGGTGGCGGGCCGCCTCCACCAGCAGATCAGGAATGACCTGCGAGGCCACCGGGTGGCGCAGGGCGTGCGACGCCACTTCCAGCAGCGCCCGTACGTCCCCGTACAGCGACCCCGTCGCCGGCGCCGGCAACCCCTGCGCCGCGAACGCCGAGACCAGGTCCAGCACCAGCGACAGCTTCGACTTCCACCGCCGGTAGACCGCCGTCTTGCCGACGCCCGCCCGCCGCGCGATCCCCTCGATCGACATCCGCGCGAAGCCCACCGCCGCCAGTTCCTCGAAGACCGCGGCGCGAATGGCGTCGGTCACGTCCTCCCGGAGCACTGCGGCTCCCGCCGGTGCGCGACGTGGGGTTCCCGGATCCGTGGTCATGCCCAGAGCATAGCGGGACGACGAGACGGTTGCGTCGCGACGTAACTCCGCCCTACTCTCCCCGTAGCGACGAAACGGGTCCGTCCCATCGTCGCCGCCGCCCCCGCCCTGTGGAAAGCGAGCACCGTGAGCAGCCAGACCATCGCCCGGCCACGACCGGAGCTGCACAAACCCGAGACGGACCTCACCGCGCTCGCGATCCGCCACGGCCTCACCGTCAGCGGCGCCCGCCCCACCCTCCGCGCCTACGTCCGCCAGCTCTGGTCCCGCCGCCACTTCATCGTCGCCTTCGCCACCGCCCGGCTGACCGCCCAGTACAGCCAGGCCAAGCTCGGCCAGGTCTGGCAGGTCATGACCCCCCTGCTCAACGCGACGGTCTACTACTTCATCTTCGGCGTGCTGCTCGACACCAGAAGCGGCGTCGCCGACTTCGTCCCGTTCCTCGTGACCGGCGTCTTCATCTGGACCTTCACCTCCAGCTCGATCATGGCCGGAACCCGCGCGATCTCCGGCAACATCGGCCTCGTACGGGCCCTGCACTTCCCCCGCGCCAGCCTGCCCATCGCCATCGCGCTCCAGCAGCTCCAGCAGCTGCTCTTCTCACTCGCCGCGCTGACCGGAATTCTGATCGCCGTCGGGGAGTACCCGCACGTCAGCTGGCTGCTCGCGATCCCCGCACTGCTCCTGCAGGCCGGCTTCAACACCGGCCTCTCGATGATCATGGCGCGGCTGGCCAGCCGGACCCCGGACATCGCCCAGCTGATGCCGTTCGTCCTGCGCACCTGGATGTACGTCTCGGGCGTGATGTGGTCGATCGACCATGTGCTCAGCAACAACAAGCTGCCCCACCTCGTGATGCTCGCGCTGGAGTGCAACCCCGCCGCCATCTACATCGACCTGGTGCGCTTCGCCCTCATCGACAGCTTCACCACCGCCCAGCTCCCTCCGCACGTCTGGGCTCTCGCCCTGTTCTGGGCGCTGCTCTTCGGGGCCGGCGGATTCATGTACTTCTGGAAGGCAGAGGAGGAGTACGGCCGTGGCTGACTCCCGCACCACCCGCGTCCCCACCGTCGTCGTCGACGGCGTCCACATCAAGTACAGAGTGAACGGCGCCCGCACCGGCAGGGGCAGCGCCACCACCGCGCTGAGCCGGATCATCTCCCGCAAGAGCACCCCCAGCGGGCGCGAGGTGCACGCCGTCAAGGGCGTCAGCTTCGCCGCGTACAAGGGCGAGGCCATCGGCCTGATCGGCTCCAACGGCTCGGGAAAGTCAACCCTGCTCAAGGCGGTCGCGGGTCTGCTGCCTCCCTCCGAGGGCAAGGTATTCACCATGGGCCAGCCCTCCCTGCTCGGCGTGAACGCCGCGCTGATGGCCGACCTGACCGGGGAGCGCAATGTCATCCTCGGCGGCCTCGCGATGGGCATGACGCGCCAGCAGATCCACGCGCGCTACGACGACATCGTCGAGTTCTCCGGGATCAACGAGAAGGGCGACTTCATCTCGCTGCCGATGCGTACGTACTCCTCCGGCATGGGCGCCCGGCTGCGGTTCTCGATCGCCGCCGCGAAGAGCCATGACGTCCTGCTGATCGACGAGGCGCTGTCCACCGGCGACGCCCGTTTCCGGCGGCGCAGCCAGGAGCGGATCGACGAGCTGCGCGCGGAGGCGGGCACAGTCTTCCTGGTCAGCCACAGCAACGGCACGATCACCGACACATGCGACCGCGCCCTCTGGCTGGAGGCGGGGACACTGCGGATGGACGGCCCGGCGAAGGAAGTCGTGGCCGCGTACGAAGAGTTCACCGGCGGCAAGAAGTAGCAGGCAGCAACTGAAAGCTGCGGGAAGTGGCAGGGAGCAGCGGAGGGAGCGCTAAATCGGTTGGAATAACCTCAAAGCGGGCTAAAGTACCGGCCGATGACGACCCATCGGATCGGCCCGCCCCCGCCCGCCTTCAACCTCCCCCCGGTGCCGGGCACCCGCCCCCACCCCCTGCAAGCCGCCGCCCTCGGTGCCCTCTGGGCGGCCACCCGCGCCGGCATGCTCGCCCTTCTCCTCGTCGACCGCGTCGGTGACACCGGCGTCGCCGGTGAGGTGCACACCCTCTACCGGCGCTGGTACGAACAGCTCGTCCAGGGCGCCTTCCCGCTGGACGACGTCACCTGGCAGTACCCGCCCGGCGCCGCGCTCGTGTTCCTGTCCCCCGGCGCGCTGCCGTGGCTGACCTATTTCCAGGCCTTCGTCGCGCTCACCCTCGCCGCCGACGCCGTCATCACGCTCGCCCTCGCCCGGGCCGGTGTGCACGGCGCCTGGCTGTGGGTGTGCGGACTGCCGCTGATGCTGCACCTCCCCTACGCGCGCTACGACGTCCAGGTCACCGCCGTCGCCGTGCTCGCACTGCTGGCTGTGCGAAACCGGCCGCTGATCGGCGGAGCGCTCGCCGGACTCGGCGCGATGATCAAGGTATGGCCGCTGCTCACCGTGCTCGGCACGCCTCGCGGACCTACGACACGCGCCGCCTGGATCTCCGCGGCCGCCTCCGCAGCCGCGCTGCTCGCCGTGCTGTCCCTCACCTTCACGCACAGCCTGGATTTTCTGCGCCAGCAGGGGGCGCGGGGCGTGCAGATCGAGTCGCTCGGCGGGACCGCGCTCCAGCTGGCGCGGAAGGCGGGCTGGCCGGGCTCGGTCAGATACCAGTACGGGGCCTTCGAGTTCGTCGGCCCCCATGTGCCGAGCGTGGCGCGGATCTCCCTGCTGCTGACCGTCGCCGCGATGTGCTGGCTGCTGCTGTGGCGGCTCAGGGCGTCGCGCTGGACTCCGGCCACACCCTTCGACGCCGCGTTCGCGGCCGTACTGCTCTTCACCGTCACCAGCCGCGTCATCAGCCCGCAGTATCTGATCTGGCTGCTCGGCCTGGCCGCGGTCTGCCTCACCTCCCGGCACACCACTCAGCGCCCGGTCGCGCTCCTGATGCTGCCCGCTGCCGCGCTGAGCGCGCTGGCCTACCCCGTGCTGTACGACGACGTGCTGGCCGGCTCTCCGCGCGGCCTGCTGCTCATGGTCGTACGGAACGGGCTGCTGCTCGCCGCGGCACTGCTCTCCTCCCGTCGGCTGTGGGCGGCGACGGCCGGACGGGCCGGCTGATCAGGACGCACAATCGCCGGACGGGCTTGAAATCAAGCCCGTCCGGCGATTGAGGACAAACCGGCCACCGGCCGGACCCGGTCAGCCTTCGCCGGTCACCGCGCTAGCTGTGCATCCGCAGCAGCTGCCGCATGGTCCGCATCGCCACCGACAGGTTCGCCAGGTCGAACGTGTCCGAGCCCTGGATCTCCTCCAGCGTCAAACGCGCCCGGCTCAGGATCGCCGCGTTCTTCTCCTCCCACGCCTTGAACCGCTCCTCCGGCGTCGAGGCGCCGTTGCCGACGGAGAGCACATCGGCGGTGAGCATGGCGTGTGCCGCGTACAGATCCTCGCGGATGGAGGCCCGGGCCATCGACTGCCAGCGGTCGGCCCGCGGCAGCTCGATGATGCGGTCCATCAGCTGAGTGATCCGCAGCCGGTCGGCGAGGTCGTAGTACACCTCGGCGACCGCCATCGGCTCCTTCTGCGTACGGTCCGCGATCGCGACGATGTCGAGCGTCGGGAAGGCGGACGAGAACCCGGCGACCCGCAGCGCGAGGTCCTCGGGCACGCCCGCATCGGTGAGCTCCTGCAGGATGCGCTCGTACCACTCCATGTCGGCGCCGCGCAGCATCTTCGGCAGCTCGCCCCAGACCTGCTCCACACGCTCGGCGAAGAAGTCGATGGTCTCGGCGAGCTCCAGCGGCTGCGGCCGGTTGCCCAGCAGCCATCGCGTACCGCGCTCCACGAGGCGGCGCGAGTGCAGCCGGATACGGGTCTGGACGTCGGCCGCGACCTTGTTGTCGAGAGCCTCGACGGCGTCCCACACCGCGCCGAGACCGAAGATCTCCCGGGCCGCGGTCTGCGCCCGCACGATCTCCTCGACCGACGCGCCCGTCTCCTCCCGCAGCCGGTGCAGGAAGGTCGAACCACCGGCGTTCACTGTGTCGTTGACCAGCACCGTCGTGACGATCTCGCGGCGCAGCGCATGCCCGTCGATCGCCTCCGGGAACTTCTCGCGCAGCGGCCTCGGGAAGTACGCGTGCAGCAGCCGGCGCAGATACGGGTCGTCCGGCAGGGGGGTCCTGATCAGCTCGTCCGCCACCGTGATCTTGGTGTAGGCGAGCAGCACGGCCAGCTCGGGCTGGCTGAGTCCCTTGCCCGCGTTCAGCAGTTCACGGATCTGCCGGTCGGTCGGCAGGAACTCCAGCCCCCGGTCCAGCGCGCCGTCCCGCTCCAGGCGCCGGATGAAGCGCTGGTGGGCGTGGAGCAGACTCGGCGCCTGGACGACGGCGTTCGCGAGGGCGACGTTCTGCGCGTAGTTATTGCGCAGCACCAGCGCACCGACCTCATCGGTCATCTCGGCGAGCTGCTTGTTGCGCTGCTTGACGGTCATATCGCCGTCCGACACCAGGCCGTTGAGCAGGATCTTGATGTTCACCTCGTGGTCGGAGGTGTCCACGCCCGCGCTGTTGTCGATGGCATCGGTATTGATCTTGCCGCCGTGGCGGTCGAACTCGATCCGGCCGAGCTGGGTCAGACCCAGGTTGCCGCCCTCGCCGACGACCTTGACGCCCAGGTCCTCGCCGTTGACGCGGATCGCGTCATTGGCCTTGTCGCCGACGTCCGCGTTGGACTCGGTGGATGCCTTGACGTACGTACCGATGCCGCCGTTCCACAGCAGGTCCACCGGGGCCTTGAGGATCGCCTTCATCAGCTCGGCGGGCGTCATCTTGGCGATGCCCGCCTTGATGCCGAGCGCCGCGCGCATCTGGGCGTTGACCGGGATCGACTTGGCGCTGCGGGGGTAGATGCCACCGCCCTGGGACAGCAGCTCCTTGTTGTAGTCGGCCCAGGAGGAGCGGGGCAGCTCGAAGAGCCGGCAGCGCTCGGCGTACGAGAGGGCCGAGTCCGGCTTCGGGTCGATGAAGATGTGCCGGTGGTCGAAGGCCGCGACGAGCCGGATGTGCTCGCTGAGCAGCATGCCGTTGCCGAACACGTCGCCGGACATGTCGCCGACGCCGACGACCGTGAAGTCCTGGGTCTGGGTGTCGTGGCCGAGCTCGCGGAAGTGCCGCTTGACGGACTCCCACGCGCCGCGGGCGGTGATGCCCATGCCCTTGTGGTCGTATCCGGCGGAACCGCCCGAGGCGAAGGCGTCACCGAGCCAGAAGTTGTACGAGACCGCGACCTCGTTGGCGATGTCGGAGAAGGACGCGGTTCCCTTGTCGGCGGCGACGACGAGGTAGGTGTCCTCCTCGTCGTGGCGTACGACATCGGCCGGCGGCACGACCTCGCCCGCCACCAGGTTGTCGGTGATGTCGAGCAGCGCGGAGATGAAGATCTTGTAGCTGGCGATGCCCTCGGCCAGCCAGGCGTCCCGGTCCACCGACGGATCCGGAAGCTGCTTGGCGACGAAGCCGCCCTTCGCGCCGACCGGCACGATCACGGTGTTCTTGACCATCTGCGCCTTGACCAGGCCCAGGATTTCCGTACGGAAGTCCTCACGCCGGTCGGACCAGCGCAGCCCACCGCGCGCGACCTTGCCGAAGCGCAGGTGCACCCCCTCGACGCGCGGGGAGTAGACCCAGATCTCGTACGCCGGGCGGGGCGCCGGCAGATCGGGGATGGCCTGCGGGTCGAACTTCATCGACACATAGCTGTGCTGAACGCCGCCCGCCGCCTCCTGGAAGAAGTTGGTGCGCAGCGTCGCCTTGATGACGGTGAGGAAGGAGCGCAGGATCCGGTCCTCGTCCAGGCTCGCGACCTGGTCGAGCGCCCCGTCCAGCTCCTCGAGCAGACCGTCGGTCAGCTCGGTGCCCGCGCGCTGGCGGCTCGGCGACATCCTCGCCTCGAAGAGGGAGATCAGCAGCCGGGTGGTGTGGACGTTGGTACGGAGGGTGTCCTCCATGTAGTCCTGGCTGAAGGTCGAACCGGCCTGACGCAGGTACTTGGCGTACGCGCGCAGCACCATTGCCTGCCGCCAGTTCAGACCGGCGCCCAGCACGAGGGAGTTGAAGGCGTCGTTCTCCGCCTCGCCGGTCCAGACGGCGGCGAAGGCGTCCTGGAAACGCTCGCGGGCGTCGTCGGCGAGGTAGTCGCCGCTGCCCGCGGCCTTCGGCATGCGCAGCCCGAAGTCGTAGATCCACGCGCTCGTACGGTCCGAACAGCGCAGCTCGTACGGCCGCTCGTCGACGACTTCGCAGCCCAGCCGCTGCAGCACCGGCAGCACCGCGGAGAGCGAGACCTGCTCGCCGATGCGGTAGATCTTGAAGCGGCGCTCGCCGGGGCCCGCCCCGACCGGCTCGTACAGGGAGAGCGAGAATTCCCTGCCGGACTGGTTCAACTGCTCGAGATGGACCAGGTCGGCGACGGCGGCGCGTGGCGAGTGGTCGGCCTTGTAGCCCTCGGGGAAGGCGTTGGCGTAACGGCGCAGCAGTTCGGCCGCGCGCTCCTCGCCGCACTCGGCATTCAGCGCCTCGGCGAATCCGTCGGCCCACGAACGGGCGGCCTCCACCAGCCGGGCCTCGATGCGCTCCTTGTCGGCGTCGGTGAGGTCGGGCAGCTCGGTGCCGGCCGGGACACGGACCACGAAGTGCAGCCGGGACAGGATCGACTCGGTGTTCCAGGCGGTGAAGTCGACGCTGGTGCCGCCCAGCTCCTCCTTGAGGATGTCGATCAGGCGCAGCCGTACGCCTGTGGTGTACCGGTCGCGCGGCAGGTAGACCAGCGCGGAGTAGTAGCGCCCGTACTCGTCCTGGCGCAGGTAGAGCCGCAGCCGGCGGCGCTCTTGGAGGTAGAGCACGCTGGTGACGATGGAACGCAGCTGGTCGACGGGCGTCTGGAAGAGCTCGTCGCGCGGGTAGGTCTCGAGGATCTGCAGCAGGTCGCGGCCGTCATGGCTGTTGGGCGAGAAGCCGGCGCCCTCCAGGACCTCGACGACCTTGCGGCGGATGACCGGGACGCGGCGGACGGACTCGGTGTACGCGGCGGAGGAGAACAGGCCGAGGAACCGGCGCTCGCCGATGACCTCGCCGTTGGCGTCGAACTTCTTGACGCCCACATAGTCGAGGTAGCTGGGCCGGTGCACGGTCGAGCGGCTGTTGGCCTTGGTCAGTATGAGCAGCTTGTGCTCGCGGGCCTTCTTGCGGGCGTCGGCGGGCAGCCGGCTGAAGGACGGGCTGACCGGGTGGGCGTCTTCGCCGCTGTGGTGGGGGTCGGAGCGCAGAATCCCGAGGCCGGTGCCGGGCACGGCGGCCAGCGCGTCGCTCTCGGTGAGCTCGTACTCCCGGTAGCCCAGGAAGGTGAAGTGGTCGTCGGCGAGCCAGCGCAGCAGCTCGCGCGCCTCCTCGACCTCCTGGTCGCGCAGATCGTCGGCGGTCGGCTCGCTCGGCAGCTCTTCGCCGATGCGCAGCGCGGCGTCGCGCATCTTCTCCCAGTCCTCGACGGCCTCGCGCACGTCGGAGAGGACGCGCAGCAGGTCGGAGGTGATCTGCTTCAGATCGGACCGGTCGGTCTCACGGTCGAACTCGACGTGAATCCAGGACTCGACGAGCGCGTCGTGCGGCAGCGCCTTGCCCTTGGCCTTGCCGTTGGCCTCGCCGGGCAGCACCTCGATGAGCTTGCCCGTGACATCCCGGCGGACGATGAGCTGCGGGTGGATCACCACATGGATGCCGCGGCCCTGCCGGGAGAGCTCATTGGTGACGGAGTCGACGAGGAAGGGCATGTCGTCGGTGACGACCTCGACCACGGAGTGGCTGCACGTCCAGCCGTTCTCCTCGACGGTCGGGGTGTGGACCCGCACGTTGGCCGTCCCCTGCGGGCGGTTCTCGGCGAGCCGGTAGTGGGAAAGTGCCGCGCCGAAGATGTCGACCGGGTCGCGGTCGGCGAGGTCCTCGGGAGCGGTGTGCAGGTAGTAGCGCTGGAGGTATGAGAGCAGGGTGTCCTGGTCGGGACGCTTCCCTTGCCCTGCCCCAGTCGGAAGGTTCCCCCCGACCGGGCTGTTCTCAGCTACCCGGGCAGCCCTTGTGAGCAGCTCGGCTTTGGCTTCGTCCAGCTTGGTCTGCATATCCTCTGGCTCCTGTCGCGCGCCGTTGCGTGACGTAGGTGGAAGAAACGGCGCAACGCCACGACGCGGGGTATCCGGTCGAAGTCGACGTTATGCCGCGATGAGAGATGTCCGAGCCGTTATTGGCCAATTTTGGCAGCCTGGCCGGAACGGGAAGATCAACGACCGCCCGGGCGCTGTGGCGCTCCGGGCGCGGGCCGGGGGCTTCGCTGCCCCCACGGCATATAGCGCTGATCACGGGTCAAGGCTATCGCCCCGCCCCCCCGACCCGTCATGAGCCGTATGTGTACAAAAGCGGGGCCCGAAGTTTGACAGTCTGGACAGCGACACAGGCCCTCTCTTGGCAAACAACCCGCCCGCGGTGCAGGTTGGCGGTGACGACACGGCGCCACCGCGAGCGGCAGCCGCCCCTGCATCCCCGGCAGGGGAACCCGTCGACAGCCCGACACCGGGAGCAGCCATGACAACGAAGATCCTGATCGTCACCGGCGACGCAGCCGAGTCCCTCGAAGTCCTCTACCCGTACCAGCGGCTGCTGGAGGAGGGGTACGAGGTCGACATCGCGGCCCCCGCCCGCAAGCAACTGCAGTTCGTCGTGCACGACTTCGAGCCGGGCTTCGACACGTACACCGAGAAGCCGGGCTACACCTGGCCGGCCGACCTGGCCTTCTCGGAGGTCGACCCCGGACAGTACACCGCGCTGGTGATCCCGGGCGGCCGCGCCCCGGAGTACCTGCGCAACGACCCTGAGCTCCGCAAGATCCTGAAGTCCTTCTTCGACGCGGACAAACCGGTGGCCCAGATCTGCCACGGCCCGCTGCTGACGGCGGCGATCGGCAGCCTGGAGGGCCGCCGGGTCACCGCGTACCCAGCCCTGGAACTGGACATGCAGGCGGCCGGAGCCAGCTTCCAGGACACGGAGGCGGTGGTCGACAACACCCTGGTCTCCTCCCGCGCCTGGCCGGACCACCCGGCCTGGATGCGGGAATTCCTGAAGGTGCTGCGAGCGAAAGCACCGGTGACGACGTAGCGGACCGGCGGACCGCGGCGCGGGCCTGGGGCAGCGAGGCGGGCGGGGCTGCCCGGGATCCGGCCAGGCCAGGCCTGCAGCGTGCCGGCTCGCCCAGCAACGAGACGGCCGGCCCGCGCCGCGAGTCCGAGCGACGGGCCGGCCGGGGCGGCCGGCGCCTTGCCGGTCCTGGCCTGTTCGTGCGGGCTCAACCGGCGGCGGGGCGGCCGGGCCCGCTGCCGCGTCTGGAGCACCGGGAGGGTCGGGCCCGCACCGCGAGTCCGGAGCGACGGGCCGGTCGGGGCGGCCGACGCCTTGCCGGTCCTGGCCTGTTCGTGCGAGCTCAACCGGCGGCGGGAGGTCGGGCAGGCTGCCCGCCCAGGAGTCAGGGGTGCGGGCTCACGCCGCCAGGCGCAGGGCCTCCTCCACCGCCTCAGCGAGCGTGTCCACCACCGGCACGCCCACCGCCTCCAGGCTGGCCCTGCTGTGCGAGCCGCCCGTGTACAGCACCGCCCGCGCGCCCACGTGCGCCGCCGCCACCGCATCGTCGACCGCGTCGCCGATCACCACCGTGCGGCCCGGCTGGGCGGCTCCGTCCAGTGCCCGGAGGTGGCGCTCCATGTGGAACGCCTTGGCGCCGCCGGACGGCCCCGTCCGCCCGTCCACGCGTATGAAGTGACTCTCGATGCCGTACCCCCGCACGACCGGGACCAGCTGCTCGTGCCCGTACATGCTGAGCAGCGACTGGCTGCGCCCGGCAAGCTGCCACTCCCTCAGCAGGTCCTCGACGCCCTCGGTCAGACCGCAGCCGATCCGGTGCTCGGTGTAATACCGGTGGAAGGTCTCATCCATGACCTCCCACTCCGCGTCCGAGGGCAGCCGGCCCATCAGCCGCTCGTAGAACCGGGGAATCGGCACGCAGTACAGCTCGCGGTAGCGCTCGAGCGTGATCGGCTCCAGGCCAATGTCCGCGAAGGCGGCGTTCGTCGCCGCGATGACCGCCTTGATGTCGTCGAGCAGTGTGCCGTTCCAGTCCCAGACCAGATGCGTGCTGTGCTTCCCCATGCGAAAACGGTACCGGCCGGGTCTGACAACGCAACCGGCCCGGACCGGGAACCGACCGCTTCAGGCGAACCCACCCGGACCTGGTGAACCGGGCAACTGCCTCAGTCGATGAGGTTCGGGATCTCCTGCACCGCGTACCAGAGCAGCTCGTGGTCCTCCGCCCCGTCCACCGTGAACTGCGCGTCGTCGTCGCCCTGGTCCGCCGCCCCCAGCGCCGCCGCCGCCGCGGACACGTCGCCGACCGCGTCGGTGGCATCGACGTGGATCGCCGCCGCCTTGGCGAGCGGCACGGCGGACGCCACCCGCACCTCGCCCAGCGCGCTCGCGACGAGCGCCGCGTCGGGGTCGGCGACCGCGTCCTGGTCCCGTACGTCGACCGCGACGACCACTCGGCGCCGGGCGGCGTCCGGGTCACCGGCGAGCAGCCGCAGCGACGCGGCCGCGGCACGGTTCAGCGCGGCGTACTCGAGCTCCTCGATGTCGTCGGAGACGTACCACTCGCGCAGTCCCGGAGTGACGGCATACGCGGTGAGCGGGCCGGGCCCCAGTTCGCCCGTCTTGTGCGCCTCTGCGAGACCGGAGAGGGTCAGGGGAACGTAGACGCGCATGGCTGGCCGCTTTCGTAGTCGGAGACGCCCTCAGGATACGTGCGAGGTCCCCCTTCGGAGTGCCGCTCCCGGCCTGGCGCAACGTCAGCGGGCTAATGACCCCACCCCGCCAGCGAAGCCCCGCGGCGGCCCTTCATCACCCTGATAGGTGAATTCCGGTGCCGCCGCCTCGTCGGGCAGCGCGCATTGCGGACGACGCAGCCCGCCCCGTAGAAGATCACCAGTGAAGTTACCGCCCGGTATCAACCGGGCCCGGCTCAACGGGGGCGATCTGCATGGACAGGACCCGGCCCGCAGGGCGGCGCGACCAGCGCCGTCCCGCCGTGGTGGCGGCAACGGCGATGGCACGCGCACGGCGGCAGCACAAGCCGCACTACTGGTTCGCCGACCGCCTGCTGGCGGTGCTCAGCGGCCGGCGCCCGGTGCACTGGATGCTCGGACACACGATCGGGGAAGCGTACGAACAGCTGGTGCGGCTCGCCCCGGGAGCCCCGCTGCGGCCGGCGGGGCGGGTGACACCGGTCGTCCGACACTGTGGCGAGTACCACCCGGGCCCCGGCGTGATCGAGGCCTTCGCCAGAATCGGCTCGGGCGACCGGGTCAGCGCGATGGCCTTCCGCCTCGAACAGGGCGCGGACCAACGCTGGCGCTGCGCCGCGGTGGAACTCGGCGGAGAACGCGTCGGCACGTCCGCCGGGAACTAGCCGCCGCCCCGGGGGCCGCCCGACCGTCCGGCAGGAAGCGGCAGGCGGTCCGCTCAGCTGCCGTCCGCGCCGAGCCGGGCCGCCTGCCCCTCCTGCACCTGCCGGGCCGTCTGGAGGAAGTCCAGGATCGTGGCGAGCTGCTCCTCGTCGTAGCGGCTCAGAGCCTCGGCCCCGGCGACGCCGACAGGTACGTAGACCTCGGCCTCGGCCGCACGCGCGGCGTCCGTGGCAGTGACGAGCACCCGCCGCCGATTGGCCGCGTCCCGGCTGCGGACGACCAGGCCGATGCGCTCGAGCCGGTCGATGACCGTGGTCGTCGCCGCCGGGCTGAGCTTCAGCGCTGCGCTCAGTTCACCGGCCGACAGCTCGCCCGCCCCCAGCACCAGATCGAGACAGCGCAGGTCGGTGCGGTTCACGCCGAGCCGCGCGGCGGCGGCCTCGTCGAAGGCGTCGAAGCTCTGCTGCAGGGAGCGGAGCTGCTGGGCAACATTCCTCATCAAAGCTTCTTTCGACATTCGAACCTTTCTGTTATCGTAAGTTTCGCTGGTCGAAATGATACACCGTCGAAGGACAGAGGCCGCAGGACAAACCGGAGGTCATGCCATGAGCACGAACGACATCGAGATCCAGAACCTCTTCCAGCGCTTCATGCAGGCCTGGAACGACGGGGACGCGGTCGCCTTCGGCGCCTGCTTCACAGCGGACTCCGACTACGTGTCGTACGACGGCACCCGCGCGGTGGGGCGGGCCCAGCACCAGGACAACCACGACCAGCTCTTCCGCGGCGTCCTCACCGGCTCCGCGCTGGTCGGCGAGATCGAGGACATCAGGCACATCGCCCCGGGGGTCGCCATCCTGTACGGCACCGCCTCCGTACTGATGCCCTGGCGCTCCAAACTCCCCAAGCGGCACTCCCCAAGCGGCGGCTGTCGCGGCAGACCGTCGTCACCGTGAACACCGAAGACGGATGGCGGATCAGCGCCATCCACAACGGCCGGGTCCGTCCCGTCACCGTCCCGGCCCCCGACTCGACGCCGTCGAAGATGTCCCGCGCCATGACCCGCGCCGCCCGCCGCCTCGGCCTCGGCCGCGCCACCGCGAGCCTCTGAGCGAACGCGACCCCCCCTGAGCGAAACGGCCGGGGCCGGACACCGCAATCGGTGTCCGGCCCCGGCCGTTTCGCAACAGGCAAGCGCAGAGTTACTTCTTGCGGCGGCGCCCGGCGCCCTTCTGCGCCTTGCGCCGCTCCGCCCGCGTCAACCCGTCCGTCTCCGACCGTGCGGGCTGCCCGTCGTTGTCGAAGTCGCCCTCGACGATGCCGCCCTCCCCGTCCACCGTGGGCGCGGAGAAGTGCAGCCGGTCGGGCCGCTGCGGTGCGTCGAGCCCCTTCGCGCGGATCTCCGGACGGGACGCACCCGCCGGCACCGCGTCCTTCTTGGCGAGCGAGGGCCGCTCCGCCGCGTCCTGCACCGGGACCTCCTCGACCTGCTGCTCGACCTGGACCTCCAGGTTGAACAGGTAGCCGACGGACTCCTCCTTGATGCCCTCCATCATGGCGGTGAACATGTCGAAGCCCTCGCGCTGGTACTCCACGAGCGGGTCCTTCTGCGCCATGGCGCGCAGACCGATGCCCTCCTGGAGGTAATCCATCTCGTAGAGGTGCTCGCGCCACTTGCGGTCCAGTACGGACAGCACCACGCGCCGCTCGAGTTCACGCATGATGTCCGAGCCGAGCTGCTTCTCGCGCTCGTCGTACTGCTCGTGGATGTCGTCCTTGATGGACTCGGCGATGAATTCGGCGGTGATCCCGGCCCGGTCGCCTGCCGCCTCCTCCAGCTCCTCGACGGTGGCCTTCACCGGGTAGAGCTGCTTGAACGCGCCCCACAGCCGGTCCAGATCCCACTCCTCCGCGAACCCCTCGACGGTCTCCGCCTGGATGTACGCGTCGATGGTGTCGTCCATGAAGTGGCGCACCTGCTCGTGCAGGTCCTCACCCGCCAGGACGCGGCGGCGCTCACCGTAGATGACCTCGCGCTGCCGGTTGAGGACCTCGTCGTACTTCAGGACGTTCTTACGCGTCTCGAAGTTCTGCTGCTCGACCTGCGACTGTGCCGACGCGATCGCGCGCGTGACCATCTTGTTCTCGATCGGCACATCGTCGGGGACGTTGGCCATCGACATCACGCGCTCGACCATCTGCGCCTTGAACAGCCGCATCAGGTCGTCACCCAGGGAGAGGTAGAAGCGGGACTCGCCCGGGTCGCCCTGACGGCCGGAGCGACCACGCAGCTGGTTGTCGATACGCCGCGACTCGTGCCGCTCGGTGCCCAGCACATAGAGCCCGCCGAGGTCGGTCACCTCGTCGTGCTCGGCCCTGACGGCCTGCTCGGCGCGCTCCAGCGCGGCGGGCAGCGCCGCGGCCCACTCCTCGACATGGTCGACCGGGTCCAGTCCGCGCTGGCGCAGCTCCGCCTCGGCGAGGTCGTCGGGGTTGCCGCCGAGCTTGATGTCCGTACCACGTCCGGCCATGTTCGTCGCGACCGTGACCGCACCCTTGCGGCCGGCCTGGGCAACGATCGTCGCCTCACGGTCGTGCTGCTTGGCGTTGAGGACCTCGTGCTGGACGCCTCGCTTGTTGAGCTGCTGAGAGAGGTACTCGGACTTCTCGACCGAGGTGGTGCCGACCAGGATCGGCTGGCCCTTCTCGTGCTTCTCGACGATGTCGTCGACGACGGCCTCGAACTTGGCGACCTCGGTCCGGTAGATCAGGTCGGACTGGTCCAGGCGGACCATCGGCTTGTTCGTCGGGATCGGCACGACGCCCAGCTTGTAGATCTGGTGGAACTCGGCGGCCTCGGTCATCGCCGTACCGGTCATGCCGGAGAGCTTGCCGTAGAGGCGGAAGAAGTTCTGCAGGGTGATCGTGGCGAGAGTCTGGTTCTCGTCCTTGATGTCCACCCCTTCCTTCGCCTCGATCGCCTGGTGCATGCCCTCGTTGTAGCGGCGGCCGGCGAGGATACGGCCGGTGTGCTCGTCGACGATCATGACTTCGCCGTCGATGACGACGTAGTCCTTGTCGTTCTTGAAGAGTTCCTTGGCCTTGATCGCGTTGTTCAGATACCCGACGAGCGGGGTGTTCACCGACTCGTAGAGGTTGTCGATGCCCAGCCAGTCCTCGACCTTCGCGACACCCGGCTCATGGATGGCGACGGTCCGCTTCTTCTCGTCGACCTCGTAGTCGCCGGTCTCCTCGATGCCCTTGAGCGGGTTACCGGCCTCGCCCTTGGTCAGACGCGTGACCAGCTTGGCGAAGTCCCCGTACCACTTGGTGGCCTGGTCGGCGGGGCCGGAGATGATCAGCGGCGTACGGGCCTCGTCGACGAGGATCGAGTCCACCTCGTCGACGATGGCGTAGTTGTGGCCGCGCTGGACGAGCTCGTCCTTGGACCACGCCATGTTGTCGCGCAGGTAGTCGAAGCCGAACTCGTTGTTCGTGCCGTACGTAATGTCGCAGTTGTACTGTTCGCGACGTTGCGCCGGAGTCATGTTGGCGAGAATGCAGCCGACGCTCAGGCCCAGGAACTTGTGGACCCGGCCCATCATCTCGGAGTCACGCTCGGCCAGGTAGTCATTGACCGTGATCAGGTGGACGCCCTTGCCCGAAAGCGCGTTGAGGTACGCGGGCAGCGTGCCGACGAGGGTCTTGCCCTCACCGGTCTTCATCTCGGCGACGTATCCGAGGTGCAGCGCGGCGCCGCCCATCATCTGTACGTCGTAGTGGCGCTGCCCGAGGGCGCGCTTGGCGGCCTCTCGGACGGTCGCGAACGCCTCGGGAAGCAGGTCGTCCAGACTTTCGCCGTCGGCGTAGCGCTCCTTGTATTCGTCTGTGAGCGCCCTCAACTCGGCGTCGGAGAGGTTGACGAAGTCCTCTTCGATGGAGTTGACCTGGTCCGCGATGCGGTGCAGTTTGCGCAGGATCTTGCCTTCGCCTGCACGCATGAGCTTGTTGAAGACGGACACTGAGGTTGGTCTCCTTGCCAATCGGGCCTGGCACTGGGTCGTGTAATGGACACTGGCGCGGGCACGGCAGGTGGGCCCCACCGCAACGGCCATCGTAAGCGAGGACCCCACCGGGTCGGGAGGTCCGCCGTCAGCCAGGCCTGCTGTCATCCGCAAATAGAACGTGCGGGACGCGTGGAAGGTGCCGGTGAGGTACGAAAAGTACTCGCATCCCTCCGCGGACCTGACAAGAATCCGGTCATGGAGCCCATCACCCTCACCACCGAGCGCCTGCTGCTGCGTACGTTCACGACCGACGACACGGACGCGGTGTACCAGGCCTGCCAGGATCCCGACATCCAGCGCTGGACGACGGTTCCCTCGCCTTACGAGCGGCAGCACGCGGCCGAGTTCACCAGGCAGATGGTGCCGGACGGCTGGCACTCCGGCACAATGTGCACCTTCGCCGTGCTGCCGCGCGCCGGCGGCCCGCTGATGGCGTCGGTCGCAGTGACCCTGCGCACATTCTCGGGCACCTGGGAGATCGGCTTCTGGACGGCGAAGGAGCACCGTGGGCGCGGCATCATGGCGGAGACCGTGGGCGCCGTGGCGCACTGGGCCTTCGCCAGGCTGGGCGCGACGCGTCTCGAGTGGCGGGCCGAGGTGGGCAACGCGGGATCGCGAGCCGTCGCCGAGAAGACCGGCTTCGTCGTCGAGGGCGCGCTGCGCGCGGCCCTGCTCAACAAGGACACCCTGAGGGACGCCTGGGTGGGCGCGCTGCTCCCGTCCGACCTGGGACTGGCGAGCACCCACCCGTATCTTCCGACCCGGAACTGAGGGGATGGGTGAATGACCGGACGGGACGGACGATCGGCCCTGGCAGGCCCTGGCCCGCCAGGCCCTGCCAGGGCTGATCGTCCGTCCCGGGCCCTTTGTCAGTGCCGCCGTCTAGGGTGCCGACCATGACCACCGTGCCGCGGCCCGCAACCGAACTGTCCGCCGACGAAGCCCGCCGCATAGCGCTGCGCGCCCAAGGCTTCCTGGGCGCGCCCGACAGGCGGGCCGGGGTGCGGGGCGTGCTGCGGCACCTCGGCGCCGTACAGCTGGACACGATCTCGGTCCTGGCGCGCTCGCACGAGCTGATTCCGTACGCCCGGCTCGGCGCGGTCGGCCGCAGGACGGTCGAGGACGCGTACTGGACAGAGGGCCACAGCTTTGAGTACTGGTCGCACGCGGCCTGCATCCTGCCCGTCGAGGAATGGCCGCACTTCGCCTTCCGCCGCCGCGCCTACCGCGCCCGCCCGCACTGGAATCACGACCTCCCGGACGGTGCGTACGACACGGTCGTCAAGCAGCTGCGCGCCGAAGGCCCCCTCACCGCGACGGAGTTGGGCGGCGCGAAGAACGGCGGGGAGTGGTGGGACTGGTCGGCCTCGAAGGTCGCCGTCGAGCGCGCGCTGATGTACGGAGAGGTGGTGTGCACCGAGCGGCGCGGCTGGAAGCGGGTGTACGACCTCGCCGAGCGGGCCGTCCCCGACGACCTGCTGCACGACGAACTGGACGACACGGAATGTCTGCGCCGGCTCGTCCGGCTCGCGGGCCAGGCGCTCGGCATCGGCACCCGCGCGGACATCGCGGACTACCACCGGCTCAAGGGCGAGCAGTTCGACGCGGTTGTAGTGGATTCCGGTCTGGTGCCGGTGACGGTGGAGGGCTGGTCCAAGCCCGCCTGGGCGGACCCACTGGCGCTGGCCTCCGAGCGGCGCGGCCGGCATCGCACGACCCTGCTCTCGCCGTTCGACTCGCTGGTCTGGGAACGTGCGCGCACCGAGCGGATCTTCGGCTTCACTCACCGCCTCGAGGCTTACGTCCCCAAGCCCAAGCGGGTGTACGGCTACTTCGCGATGCCGCTGCTGTCGGGCGGAAAGCTGCTGGGCCGCGTCGACCCGGCCCGCGAGGGCTCGACGCTGGTGGCACGCCAGGTGTCGCTGCACGGCGCGAAGTCGGTGGCCCCCATGGCGCAGGCGCTGCGCGAGGCGGCGGAGTGGGTCGGCTGCGATTCCGTACGCATCGAACGAGTCGACCGCCCCGAACTCACCGCGGACCTCGTCCGGGCCGTTTCCTGAGCCTTGCCCAGCGGGTGGCCGCTACCGGATCTCGAGAATCTTTTCCCGCATCGCGTAGACCACGGCCTCCATCCTGGAGTGCAGCTGCAGCTTCTCCAGGATGTTACGGACGTGGTTCTTCACGGTGTTCTCGGAAATGAACAACTGCTTTGCGATGTCTCGGTTGTTCATCCCCGTGGCGACAAGCTTGAGCACTTCCAGCTCCCGCTCGGTCAGCCGGGGCGCGGGCACAAGCCTGCGCTCGTCGGTGCGCTGGATCATCGACTTGAACTCGGTGAGCAGCTTGGACGCCATGGACGGGCTGATCTGCGACTGCCCGTCCGCCACCGCGCGAATAGCCGTGGCCACCTCGTCGGTGGAGATCTCCTTGAGGAGATAGCCGGTGGCGCCCGCCTTGATCGCGTCGTAGAGGTCGGCCTCCTCGTCGCTGATCGTCAACATGATGATCTTCGCGCTGGGGGCCACCTCCTTGATGGACGTACAGGCCTCGATGCCACCGCGCTTGGGCATCCGCACATCCATCAGCACGATGTCGGGCAGCAGGTCGGCCGCCTTGTCCACGGCCTCCGCGCCGTCGCCCGCCTCGCCGACGACCTGGATGTCCTCCTCCTGCGCGAGGACGATCTCCAGCCCGCGCCGGAAGAGGGCGTGATCGTCCACCACCAGAACCCGGATCGGCTCCTTGCGGGAGCCGCTGTGGTCCGCGTCGGCTGCGACGACCGTGGCACCGGCGTGGTCCGCGTTGTCGTCGCGAACCGGCCCGAAGCTGTCCGCCATCGTTCCTCCCCCTGAGGCCGTGGCCTGAAGATCACGTGTGGGTCTTCCAACGTCAGTGCACAGCACTTCGGTTGGCTTGGAGGCCATGCTTTCATGCCCGGACGGCGGAGCGGTGATCCTTGTGGTCGCAGGGTGGTGCCCCTGGGGGCGCACAGGGCGCTCCAGGGGCACCATCCACCTGCTGTGACGGCCGTCGTCAGCCGCCGAGAGCACCTCCGGCGCCGCCTGCATCGGATCCCGCCAGCGGGTCGGTCTCCAGATGGATGACGCCATAGTCGTATGCGTGCCGCCGGTAGACGACACTGGGCTGCTTCGTCTCGGAGTCGACGAAGAGATAGAAGTCGTGCCCGACCAGCTCCATCTCGTAGAGCGCCTGGTCGAGCGTCATCGGTGCTGCGGTGTGGATCTTCTCGCGGACCACCAGCGGTCCCTCACCCTGGACTTCGAGCGAGCCGATCCTGGTGGTGGGAATGGATTCCGACGCCTCTTCGGCGTACGGCCGGCCATTGGCGTTCAACTCGGCGACGCCCGGAACGACATCAGCCACTTCGGATGCCGAAATGCGGCCGTTGCCACGGCGGTTATGGCGCTTCTCGTGCTGCTTGCGCAGCCGCGCCTCCAGCTTGCCGGTGGCAAGGTCGAGTGCTGCGTACGGGTCGCCGGCCGCGGCCTCCGCCCGGATCACCGGGCCTCGGGAGTGGAGAGTGATCTCCACGCGGTCAGAACGGTCGGCCTGCCGCGGATTGTGCTCCTTGGACACCTCGACGTCCAGGCTGATCACCTTGGCGTCGAGCTTCTGGATCTTGTCCAGCTTCAGCTTCTCGGCCACGTGCTTGCGGAACCGCTCGGGCACCTCGGTCTTGCGGCCCTTGACGACGATGTCCACGCAGAACTCCGTTCCCGGATAGCCCCGCCCGCTCGCAGGCTGCGGAGCGTCTCCCTTTTGCACCAGGCTCCGGTGATCACCAGAGCCTCCGACTTGGCGACTTTCACCTCCTCCTCCCCAGTCGACAAGGTCCCCACCCCACCAACTTTTCAAGGTTCGATTTTCTCGAATCCCTGACCGAAAGCCCGGAAGCACGGCAGTGCATTCGGCGAGGCACGGCAGCAGCCATTCCTCACAACCGAACATAGCTCGATCGGACGGGTCTTGGCACCCGCTACCAGCGCGTACCTCCGTTCAGGAGTAATTCTCCTCTCACTACGTGCAACGTTCCGACTACCCTGTCAGTTCCGGTTCATTTCGAAAGAGATCGGTGGCACTGCGACAACCGCTGCGCTCACGGGTCCGGGAAATCTCGGCCCGGCGGCCACGCGGAGCGCCCGTGCCGCCTCGACCAGCGATGCCCCGGTCGTCATGAGATCGTCCACCAGCACCGCCCGGCCGCTCTCCAGAAGCCGCCCGCCGCCGGCCGCGACCTCCAGGGCCCCTGCCAGATTCGCCAGCCGCTCGGGCGCCGTGAGGCCGGACTGGTCGGCCACTGCCCGCCACTGCCGCAGCACCGGGAGCGCCCTCGCCTCGGTCCCCGTACGCCGCAGCTCCCCCGCGGCGGCCAGAGCGATCCGCCGCGCCGCGTCGTGCCCCCGCGCCCTGACCGCATGCCGCGCCGACGGCACCGGTACGAGCAGCAGCGGCCCCGCTGCCGCCCGGGCGGCCCGGGGCAGGCCCGCCCGCACCGCCCCGGCGAGCGCGACACCCAAGGGCCGGGCCAGCCCAAGCGCGCCCCGCTCCTTGTGGGCCAGCAGCACCGCACGTACCGCATCGCCATACGGCGCGGCGGCGTGCACCACCGGCAGGCCTGCGGGCTCCGGCACCGGCCTCGCCCGGCGCGCTGCCGTGCCGTACAGCGCCGACGCGCATTCCTCGCACAGCGGGGTACGAGGAGTGCCGCAGCCACCACAGTCGACCGGGAGCACCAGACCGGAAATTTCCCGCCACCAGCCCCGCATGGCAACCACTGTGCCAACGGCTGGAGCGCCGTGCCACCCCTGTGGACAACGCTCCGCGGGCTTTGCCCCCGGACCTCTCCCGAGGCTCTCCCAGGCCCTTCTGAGGCCCGCAGAAGGGCTGTCCTGAAGCCCCAGCCCCCTCCGGGTGCGGTCGGCCCGGAGGGGGAAAGGTGCCGAGCCGGACGAGGGGGGGCGTCGAGCCGGCCGCGCCTACCCCGGGTAGACCGGCGCCGAGCCGGCCTTCACCAGCGTCTGCCAGTTGGCGCCGGCCGGGAGTCTCACGATCCCATCGTCCTCGGAGTACGCCACCAGCGGGCGAGTCTCGTCGTCCCACGCCGCGACCGCCTTGACCCGGTTCAGCCCCGGCAGCACGCTCACGTCCGAACTCGAGCCGTCCGTCTGCATGTAGCGGACCTGCTGCACCCCGCCGGACTCCTTGCCGACCACCACGAGCCTGCTGGGACCGGCCCAGGATACGGCCGTCACCGTCTCCATCTGCGGTGCGGCGGGCCGCAGTTCCGCGACGGACACCACCGGGTTGCCCTTGGGGCCCGGGCGCTGGACCCGTCCGATCTTCAGCGTGGTCTTCCCGTCCTTCGTCAGCAGCAGCGCGATCCGCACGCCGTCCGCGGAGACCTTCAGCGCCTCAATGCGCGCGCCGTCCAGCCCCGGGATGATCTCGACTTTCTGAGGTTTGCCCGCGCCGTCCTCCAGACGCCACAGGGCCGGACGCTCGGGGTCGCGGTCCGCGACCCACAGATCGCCACGCCCGTCCCAGCTCGGGGCCGAAAGACGGTTGCCGGTGCTCTTGCCGGTGCTCTTCACCACCGCGTCGCCCAGCTTGCTCGGCCCGGTAATGAACGACACGTACAGGCGGCTGTTGTCCTTCGAGACCGCCGCGGCGGTTCGCTCGTCGCGGGCCACCCCGACCATGCTCATGGGCAGCTGCCCATTGCCGAACGGCCCTGGCACGTTCTCCGGCTCGCTTATGTCCTTCGCTCCGCCGGCCAGCAGGGCCAGCCGGTGCTTGTCGTCGACGAAGTACTGGTTGACCGGCCTGCCGGAGACGTGGTCCGGAGCGTAACCCTCCGCCTGGCCGCTGTTGAGCACACACAGCTGCGAGCCGTTCGCACGCTGCAGCTCCACCTGTTCCACCCTGGTGGACGTCAGATCCTTCAGAGTGAACAGAATCTGGGCGGCCATCTTCACGCACTGCTGGCGGTCCACATTGGACGCCTTCTCATTGAGCGGCACCTTCAGCGCGTTGCGGTCGTCGAACGCCAGCGCCTTGGTGCCCTTGTTCAGCGTCGTACCGGTCGGGAAGGGCGACTCGACCACTGGCTTCAGCCAGTTCGTCGGCCCGTCCAGCAGCGCCTTGACCGACTGGGTGACGGGATCCATCCGGGTCACCGGATCCAGCCGCTGCCGCATGTAGACCGGATCGGCCACCAGGATGTTCCGCCCGGAGACGAAGTAGTACTTGTTCACCGAGCGGTAGTTGCGCTGGAAGTCGGATGCGCCGAGCACCAGTCCCGGCGGCAGGTTGTCGATACGCCACTGCTTGCCGTCCGGACCGTTCTGCTGCGTCAGATGAATGGTCTGGCGGTAGTCGGTGGGCGTAACCGGCTGATAGGCGTGCTGGGTGTCCACCGTGGCGATCTGCTTGCCCAGCAGCGGATAGTCGAGACCCGGACTGTCCGCTCCACCCGTGCTTGCCTGTCCGGCGTCCGGTGCGGCCGACAGCACCGTGGTGCCCGCCTCCGGCCGCCAGTTCCGGGACGTCTCCGGCGTCAGATACGTCCGCGCGGTTGCGAAATTGGCATCGTCGCTGGTCATCGCCTCCAGGAAGCCGGTGACGACCTCGTCGGGAGTGGCTCCCTTCCGCGGCGGCACGGCGTACACCCGCACCTGGGAGTCCGCGCGCGGGGACGCCTTCACGGCGTGGATGTCACCGCTGTCGGGCATCGAGGCGCACCCGGCCACCAGCACACTGCCGCAGCCGAGCAGCGCCGACACGCGCAACGCGCCTCGGCGGCCGTTGCGACGGGGATCAGCGCCCACGAGTCGTGTCCTCCCGGTCCGAAAAAACCTGTGCCGCGGAGTCGTCGAGCCGCTCCCCCGCCTGACGGGCCACAACCCGGGCACCGCTGCCCGGCAGCGCCGCGGGATCCACGCCGGTCGGGCCCGTACGAGGCGCCACCTGAGCACGCGGCGGTACGGGCAGGGGCAGCCGGTCCGTCACCGACTGTGCAGGCACGGACGCCAGCAGGTGCCCGCTCACCTTCGGCTCCGCGGACAGGGCACGTTCCCTGTTCCGCCGCGAGTCCTCCGGCTCCAGCGGTATCGGCGAACCGCGCAGCGGCTCGTCCGCCGTACGCGGCAGCGTCAGCCGGAACTGCGAACCCCCGCCGGGCTCACCCCACGCCTGCAGCCAGCCGCCGTGCAATCGGGCGTCCTCGACCGCGATGGACAGACCGAGACCGGTGCCGCCAGTGGTCCTGGCACGCGCCGGATCCGCCCGCCAGAAGCGGTTGAACACCCGGGTCGCCTCCCCTGGCTTCAGTCCTACCCCGTAGTCGCGCACGGCGACCGCGACGGCCCCGCCGGCCACTGCCATCCGCACCACCACGTCCCGGCCCTCGCCGTGCTCGACGGCGTTGACGACCAGGTTCCGCAGCACACGCTCCACACGCCGGGCGTCGGCCTCCGCCACGACCGGCTGCTCGTCGCCGGTCACTCGTATCCGGCTGCCCTTGCGCTCGGCCAGCGGCTCGGCGCCGCCGATCACCCGCCGTACCACCTCGCGCAGATCTATCGGCTCAGCCTCCAGGGCCGCCGCTCCCGCGTCGAAGCGGCTGATCTCGAGCAGATCGGAGAGCAGCGACTCGAAGCGGTCCAGCTGATCCCCGAGCAGCTCGGCGGAGCGCGCCGTCACCGGGTCGAAGTCCTGCCGCGCCTCATGGATGACATCGGCTGCCATCCGCACGGTCGTCAGCGGAGTACGCAGCTCGTGCGAGACGTCCGAGACGAACCGCCGCTGCATCCGGGAGAGCTCCTCCAGCTGCTGGATCTTGAGCTGGAGGTTCTGCGCCATCTTGTTGAACGCCTCGCCCAGTCTGGCGATGTCGTCCTCGCCGGTGACCTTCATCCGCTCCTGGAGGCGGCCCGCGGAGAGCCGCTCGGCGATGCCGGCAGCCATCCGTACGGGCGTGACAATCTGCCGCACCACCAGCCAGGCGATGGCTCCCAGCAGGACAACCACGAACAGTCCGGCCGTGGCCAGGGTCCCCCTGACCAGGCTGAGCGACTGCTCCTCCTGCGCCAGCGGGAAGAGGTAGTACAGCTCGTAGGGATCGCCCTCGATGTCGTTCAGCCGTGTGCCGATGACCAGCCCGGGCTCGGGCTCGTGCTCGTCGTTGTTGTACTTGATCCGGAGGTAGGTCTCGTACGTCCCGGTCCCCTGGTCGACGGCTTCCCGAAGTCCCTCGGGGATGCTCGCGAAGTCCACGCTCCCCGAGGTCCGGGGCCCGCGGCTGGAACCCGCATCCTTGGAGCCGGAACTCAGCGCCACCACGTTGAACGCGCCCTGACCACCACTGGCGAGCTGCTCCACCAGGTCGGACCGCCAGGAACTCCGGGCGGTCCTGCCGTCTGTCGAGGCGCCGTCCTGCCCGCCCGGCCCGACGGGCGCGTTCGCCCTCTCCCGTGCCACGGCGAAACCGCCGGCCGCCTGACTCTGGGCCGCCTTCCCCTTGGCGTCGAGCAGACCGTTGCGCACCTGGCCAATGACGACGAGGCCGAGCAACAGCACCACGCCGAGCGACATCAGCAGTGTGCCCGCGACCACCCTGAGCTGGATGTTCCGCCGCCACAGCCGGACAGCCGGCAGCAGCGGACGGCGCACCCAGCGCATGGCGAGCCGGAGGATCGGGCCGCCGGGCGCACTGCCCTGGGGCAGCCGTCCGCCATGGAACAGGCGGCCGAATCGCGAAGGCTCACGCCCCGGTCCGGCAGCCCGCCCCGTACGGACTCCCGGCTCCCCGGGCTTCGGAGCAACACTGCCTCGGGGCATGTCAGCTCGGCCCGGCCTTGTAACCGACGCCACGGACGGTCACCACGATCTCCGGGCGCTCGGGGTCCTTCTCGACCTTGGAACGCAGCCGCTGTACATGCACATTGACCAGCCTCGTGTCCGCGGCGTGGCGGTAGCCCCACACCTGCTCCAGCAGCACCTCGCGGGTGAACACCTGCCAGGGCTTGCGGGCGAGCGCGACCAGCAGGTCGAACTCGAGCGGGGTCAGGGCGATCGACTGCCCGTCCCGCTTCACGGAGTGACCGGCCACGTCGATGACCAGATCCCCGATCGTCAGCTGCTCCGGCGTCGGCTCCTCGGACCTCCTCAGCCGGGCCCGGATCCGGGCGACCAGCTCCTTCGGTTTGAACGGCTTGACGATGTAGTCATCGGCCCCGGACTCCAGGCCGACCACCACATCCACGGTGTCGCTCTTGGCGGTGAGCATCACGATCGGCACGCCGGACTCGGCCCTGATCAGCCTGCACACCTCGATGCCGTCCCGTCCGGGCAGCATGAGATCCAGCAGTACAAGATCCGGCTTGGCCTCACGGAAAGCGGCAAGTGCCTTGTCGCCGTCCGCTACGAACGACGGCTCGAAACCTTCACCACGCAGCACAATCCCGAGCATCTCGGCCAGTGCGGTGTCGTCATCGACGACAAGGACTCGTCCCTTCATAATCGACATCATCCCATTAGCTAATCGTTACCTGGCGTGACCTGACACACAGATCCGCTATTCCGCCCCCGGTGACCGGGGACAACGCTCCTTGTTCGGTGACGATCGCCGTCACCAGATCCGGGGGTGTGACGTCGAACGCCGGGTTGTACGCCTGCGTTCCCAGCGGTGCCACCGGCAGCCCGCTCCCTCCCCCTCCGGCCGCCGCCATCTGCGGCGAAGTGACCTCCGTCACTTCCTGTCCAGGCCGTTGCTCCACCTCGATCGACGCCCCGTCCGGCGTGCTCAGATCGACCGTCGTCGTCGGCGCGACGACGATGAAGGGCACGTGGTGGTACTTCGCCAGCACGGCGAGCGGGTAGCTCCCGACCTTGTTCGCCACCGAACCGTCGGCGGCGATCCGGTCGGCCCCTATCAGTACGGCATCAACCTCCCCCGCCGCGAACAGCGACCCCGCGGCGTTGTCCGTGAGCAATGTGTACGGCATTCCGCAGCGCGCCGCCTCATAGGCGGTCAGCCGGGCACCCTGCAGCAGTGGCCTCGTCTCGTCCACCCACAGCCGCCGCAGCCGCCCCGCGCGGTGCGCCGCAAGCGACACGGCGAACGCGGTGCCCTCACCCCCGGAGACCAGTGCCCCCGTGTTGCAGTGGGTCAGGATCCGGTGACCGCCACCTGGCAGCAACTCGTCGAGCAGCACCAGCCCGTGCTCAGCCATGCGGGCGCTGGCCGCTGCATCCTCCTCGTGCAGCCCCCTGGCCGCGGCCAGGGCCGCCTGTCCGGCCTGTTCCGCGTCCGCCCCCTTCTCCGCCGCGGCCCGGTACGCGGCAGCCGCCTGCCGCACCCCGTACCCCAGGTTCACGGCGGTGGGCCGCGCCTGCTCGAGCAGCCCCACTGCCTCCTCCACGTCGTAGCCCCGCACAGCGGCAAGGGCCACACCATAAGCGCCCGCGATGCCCAGCAGCGGCGCCCCGCGTACGGCGAGCGTCTGGATCGCCCGCACCAGCGCGGGCACATCGGTACAGACCAGCTCGACCTCCTCGATGGGCAGCCGGGTCTGGTCGAGAAGCACCAGCACAGGTCCTTCCGGTGGCTCGTCCCAGCGCAGCACCGGAAGCATGGGCGGCTCCGCGCCCACCGGGTTTTGTACGAACTGATCAGCCATCCGCCCAGTCTGCCCGGTGAGCCACTGACAATGAAGGTGCGAGGGAGATACAGGGGCCCGCCCACCAGCGGGCCCCGCGTGGCACGATGGCAGCCAACCTGCCGCCCCACTACGGGGACGGGCACCCTGAACGTGCCGGCTCGCCGAGCCGGCCCCGTGACCAATCCTTGAGGTGGACGACCGTGAACGACACTCCGGGCTGGGCCCCGCCCGGATCTGCTCCCTCCGACGGCCAGGACGGCGGCGTCCCCCAGCCCGCCCCGCCCGCCGACGAGAGCAGCCCCGCCTCGAATTGGTCCAAGGAACAGCCGCCCCCGGGACAGTGGTCCGCGCCGACCGCACCGACCGCACCGGGTGCCAACCGCGTCCCTGCGCCGCCGCCACCGCCGCCACCGCCGGCGCCCGGCTGGGGCGGCGGTCAGCCGCGCGGCAGCTGGGGCCGTCCTCCGGCCGCCAAGCCCGGCGTCATCCCGCTCCGTCCACTGGGCGTCGGCGAGATCCTCGACGGCGCGGTGTCGACCCTGCGCGCCCACTGGCGGACGGTGCTGGGCATCACGATCACCGTCTCCGTGATCACCGAGATCGGCAACATCCTCGTCGACCGCTACCTGCTCCCCGACCCGCCCGAGGTCAACCCGGACGCGGACCCGTCGGAGGCCTTGAGGCAGTCGGTCGACTCGCTGCAGTCCAGCCTGATCGCCATGGGCCCGGTGCTGATCATCACGCTGATCGCCACGCTCTTCACCACGGCGCTTCTCACCGTGGTGATCAGCCGCTCGGTCCTGGGCCGCCCGGTGACACTCTCCGAGGCCTGGCACGAGGCGCGGCCCCGGCTCCCCCAACTGCTGGGTCTGACCCTGCTGTTGCCACTCATAAGCGGCGGCATCATGGCCGTGGCGATTCTGCCCGGCCTGCTGCTGGGCGACGGTGGGGGAGTCGCGCTCTCCGTACTCGCAGGCCTGGCGGCCTGCGTCGTGATCCTCTGGCTGATGATCCGGTTCGCTCTTGCCTCTCCCGCGCTCATGCTGGAACGCCAAGGCATCGTCGCGTCCCTGCGCCGCTCCGCCAAACTGGTCCAGGGCGCGTGGTGGCGGACCTTTGGCATCGTGGCGCTGACCCTGCTGCTGACCCTGCTCGTCTCGATGATCATCGCTGTGCCGTTCGCTCTGATCGCATTCGCGGTGGACGGCAGCGGGATCGGCGACCTGTTCGCCGGGACCACCCCTGACTTCGGCTGGCCGTTCTTGATCATCACGGGCATCGGCTCGGTGATCGCGTCCTCCATCACCTACCCGATCTCCGCCGGCGTGACCGTCCTCCTCTACATCGACCAGCGCATCCGCCGCGAGGCCCTCGATATCGAACTCGCACGGGCAGCGGGCGTCCCCGGCTACGGCTCCGAGCCCGGCCAGGCCCCCTCCAGGAGCTGATGCGGTGTCCACCAGGGGGGGCATGACAATGGCGCGGGCGCTGATCCGCGCGAACGACGACGTACCGGTGGACACTCCCCGCATTCCCGCCCGGGAAGCGGCGGAGCGGGAACTGTCCAAACCGATGTACCACGAGAACGACCCGAGCCTGCTCCAGCGCGCGCTCAACCGCTTCTGGGACTGGGTCGGCGGCATCTTCGACGCCGCGTCAGGCGCCACCCCCGGTGGCCCGGTCGGTCTTCTCGTCGTCGTCCTGCTCGTCATCGGCCTGATCGCCGCCCTGTGGTGGCGACTTGGCACACCGCGGCGCACCCCCGGCACCGCGGTCTCCCTCTTCGACGACAGCCCCCGCAGCGCATCGGAACACCGCGCCGCCGCCGAGGCCCACGCCGCCGCGGGACGCTGGAACCAAGCCGTCCAGGAACGCATGCGAGCAATCGTCCGCTCCCTGGAGGAACGAACCCTCCTCGACCCGCGCCCCGGCCGTACCGCCGACGAGGCCGCCGCAGAAGCAGGCCGCTCCCTTCCCGGCCACGCCGACGGACTCCGCGCCTCCGCCAGGGAGTTCGACGACGTCACATACGGCGGCCGCACCGCCGACCAGCAGGCATATCTACGCCTGCGTGACCTCGACCTCGAGCTGGAGCGCGCCAAGCCCCAACTGAGCGGCGCCCAAGGAGCAACGGAATGACCGGGGCGACCCTCAGCTCCACCTCCATGTCCCCCACCGGCAACCAGGTGTGGACCCGAACCCGCGGTCTGCTGCTGGCGCTCGTCGTCATCGTCGCGGCCGGGTTCGCCATGGCCGCCCTGCGCTCCGGGGACCAGCACGGCCGCCTCGACCCCCGCTCCGCCGACCCTTCCGGCAGCCGGGCCGTCGCCGAACTCCTCAAGGACCGCGGCGTCTCCACCCGCGTGGTCACCACGCTCGACGAGGCCACCGCCGCGGCCGGCCCCCGCACCACCCTTCTGGTCACCGCACCCGACCTGCTGACGGACCACCAGCAGGAGACCCTCCGCACCGCGACGGCCAACTCCGGCGGGCGCACCGTCCTCCTCTCCGCCGGACCCGCGTCGCTCGACGCACTGGCCCCGGGCGTCGACAGCGAGATCCCGGCCCCCGTCTCGGCACGCACCCCTCAGTGCTCCCTCCCCGCCGCCCGCAGCGCCGGCAACGCCGACCTCGGCGGTGAGCGGTACTCCACGCGGACGCCCGGCGCCGACAGTTGCTACCCGAGCGACGGCCTGCCCAGCCTCGTCAGGATCGACGACCCCGGCCGGGGCGAGACCGTCCTGCTGGGCTCCCCCGACATCCTGTACAACCACCGTCTGGACAAGCACGGCAACGCCTCCCTCGCCCTGCAACTCCTCGGCTCCCGCACCCATCTGGTCTGGTACCTCCCCTCGCTCAGCGACAGCTCCGCCGCCCAAGACGGCACCGACGGCGACACCGACAGCACGTTCCTCGATCTCGTCCCCTCCGGCTGGCTCTGGGGGACACTCCAACTCACCCTCGCCGCCGCCCTGGCAGCCATCTGGCGCGCCCGCCGGCTGGGCCCCCTCGTCACCGAACGGCTTCCCGTGGCCATCCGCGCCTCCGAGTCCACCGAGGGCCGCGCCCGCCTCTACCGCAAGGCGAACGCCCGAGACCGCGCGGCGTCGGCCCTGCGCTCCGCCACCCGCACCCGTCTTGCACCGCTCCTCGGCGTCCCCCCGAACGACGCACACTCCCCCGCGGCCCTGCTCCCGGCCATCTCGGCCCATCTCCCCACCAGCGACCGGGACCTCAAGGCCCTGCTCTTCGGCCCGGCTCCGGCCAACGACATCGCTCTCGTCCACCTGGCAGACCAACTCGACGCCCTTGAAAGAGAGGTACGCACTTCATGAGCGTCCCGACCCCCGAGACAGCTGAGAACTCGGACCGCGCCCGCGCCTCCCTGGAGGCCCTTCGCACCGAGATCGCCAAGGCCGTGGTCGGCCAGGATCCCGCTGTCACCGGACTCGTCGTGGCCCTGCTCTGCCGCGGCCATGTCCTCCTCGAAGGAGTACCGGGCGTCGCCAAGACGCTCCTGGTCCGCACCCTCGCGGCCTCCCTCGAACTCGACACCAAGCGCGTCCAGTTCACCCCCGACCTCATGCCCAGCGACGTCACCGGCTCTCTCGTCTACGACGCGCGTACTGCCGAGTTCTCCTTCCAGCCCGGTCCCGTGTTCACCAATCTCCTTCTCGCCGACGAGATCAACCGCACTCCGCCCAAGACCCAGTCATCGCTCCTGGAAGCGATGGAGGAGCGGCAGGTCACAGTCGACGGCACGCCCCGCCCGCTGCCAGACCCGTTCCTGGTCGCCGCGACCCAGAACCCCGTCGAGTACGAGGGCACCTATCCCCTTCCCGAAGCCCAACTGGACCGGTTCCTCCTCAAACTGACGGTCCCTCTGCCGTCCCGCGAGGACGAAATCAACGTCCTGACCCGGCACGCCGAGGGCTTCAACCCCCGCGACCTCCATGCTGCGGGCGTGCGCCCCGTCGCGGGCCCCGCCGACCTGGAAGCGGCCCGCACCGCCGTCTCCAAGACCTCGGTCTCCCCCGAGATCACGGGCTATGTCGTCGATATCTGCCGTGCCACGCGTGAATCCCCCTCACTCACCCTCGGTGTGTCTCCCCGAGGTGCCACAGCCCTGCTCTCCACCGCCCGCGCCTGGGCCTGGCTCACCGGCCGCGACTACGTCATCCCTGATGATGTGAAAGCCCTGGCCCTGCCGACCCTGCGCCACCGGATACAGCTGCGGCCCGAAGCGGAGATGGAAGGAGTCACCGCCGACTCCGTCATCACCGCCATCCTCAGCCACGTCCCCGTCCCCCGCTGAGGCGCCGACTCATGGCCCTCACCGGAAGAACCGCACTCCTCGCCGCTCTCGGCTCTCTCCCCGTGGGCATCCTGGCCCCGAGCTGGACCGGGATGCTCGCTGTGAACGCGCCTCTGTCACTAGCAATCCTGTGCGACTACGCCCTCGCGGCGCCAGTGCGAACGCTCCGATTCACCCGAAGCGGTGACACATCAGTTCGATTGGGTGACGCCGCCGAAGTCCAACTGACCGTCACCAACCCTTCCAACCGCCGCCTGCGCGCCCACCTCCGGGACGCCTGGCCCCCGAGCAGCTGGCTCGCCGGCACCGAGCAGGCGGCATCCCGACACAAGCTGACCGTCCCCGCGGGCGAGCGCCGACGTATCACCACCGTCCTACGTCCCACCCGCCGTGGCGACCGCCAGGCCGATCGCGTCACCGTCCGCTCCTACGGACCTCTGGGCCTCGCCGCCCGCCAGGGCAACCACAAAGTCCCCTGGACTGTCCGCGTCCTGCCGCCCTTCACCAGCCGCAAGCACCTGCCGTCCCGACTGGCCCGACTGCGCGAACTCGACGGCCGCACCAGCGTCCTCATCCGCGGCCAGGGCACCGAGTTCGACAGCCTCCGCGACTATGTCCCCGGTGACGACACCCGCTCCATCGACTGGCGCGCCACAGCCCGCCGGACCACCGTCGCCGTACGCACTTGGCGCCCCGAACGGGACCGCCACATCCTCGTCGTACTCGACACGGGCCGCACCTCGGCCGGCCGAGTCGGGGATGTCCCGCGGCTCGACGCGGCAATGGACGCCGCACTGCTCCTTACCGCCCTGGCCTCACGCGCGGGCGACCGCGTGGACCTGCTGGCCTACGACCGCCGTATCCGCGCCCAGGTCCAGGGCCGCTCAGCCGGCGACCTCCTGCCTGCCCTGGTCAACGCGCTCGCTCCCCTCGAACCCGAGCTCGTGGAAACCGACGCCCGCGGCCTCAGCGCCGCAGCTCTGAACAGTGCCCCCCGCCGGTCCCTGATCGTGTTGCTCACCAATCTCGACGCCGCACCCATCGAAGAGGGCCTGCTCCCCGTTCTCCCCCAGCTCACACAGCGCCACACGGTGCTTGTGGCCTCGGTGGCCGACCCCCACATCCAGCACATGTCCACAGCCCGGGGCACCATCGAGGATGTCTACGACGCCGCTGCGGGCACTCAGGCCAAGGCTCAGCGCCGCCGCACAGCCGAGCAGCTCCAACGCCACGGCGTCACCGTCGTCGATGCGACCCCTGACAACCTCGCGCCTGCCCTCGCAGACGCTTATCTCGCGCTAAAGGCTGCCGGCCGCCTCTGAGAGGGGCGCGGTATTGCCCCTGAACGCAGAAAGGCCCCG
>NZ_JAGGOI010000062.1 GCF_018614585.1 Streptomyces sp. ISL-1
GCCGTCGGTGTATAGCAGCAGGCTGGTGCCGGGCGGGAACGCCACCTCGCGGTCGACTGGGGTGCTGCCCAGTCCCAGCGGCAGCGCCGGGGGCAGCTCCAGGTAGGCGGTGTCGGCGGCTACCAGCAGGGGCGGCAGGTGCCCGCTGGCGGCGTAGCGCAGGCGGTGGCGGTGTGGGTTGTAGACCGCGTACAGGCAGGTGGCGAAGCGTTCGGTGGCGAGCGACTGCAGGTAGGCATCCAGCCTGGCCAGCACCTGGGCCGGGCCGGCGCCCTCCATCCCGAGGCTGCGCAGGGCGGAGCGGAGTTGGCCCATCACGGTGGCGGCTTCCACGTCGTGGCCCATGACGTCGCCGATGGCCAGCCCCACGGCACCGTCGGGCAGTGCGAGCACGTCGTACCAGTCGCCGCCGACCTCGGCGCCGCGGTTGCTGGCCCGGTAGTGGGTGGCCAGGCGCACCCCGGGCACCTGGGGCAGGCGGTGGGGCAGCAGGGCGCGCTGCAGGGTCAGGGCGAGGCGGCGCTCGTTGTTGTACCGGGTGGCGTTGTCGTAGGCCAGGGCCAGGCGGTGGGCGAGGTTCTCCAGATACTTGTGTTCGACCGCGGAGTAGTCGGTGTGCCGGACCAGTACCAGGGCCCCCAGTGTCTGGTCGTGGGCGTGCAGCGGCAGGGCCAGCACGGCGGCGGGCGCCGGGTGCGGGCTGGCTGGGGCTGGGGCGGTGCCGTTGATCGCGTGGGTGGCGGCGGTGGCCAGGGCCTCGCGGGCAAGAAGGGGGGTGCCGGCGATGTATGCCGGGGGCGACTGCGCCGGGGCGGGTGCCGCGGCGGTGAGGTGGATGCTGATCTGGTCGGCGAAGTCGGGCAGCAGGATCTGGCCGGCAGTCTGCAGTATCTGGTCCGGGTCGAGGGTGGCGGACAGCCGCAGGCCCGCGTCGGCCAGGGAGGCCAGCACAGCCAGCTGGTTGCGGGTCTCGGTCAGGACCTGTTCGCGCAGCCGGGACAGTTCCAACCCGGTGCGGACGCGCGCCAGCAGCTGGCGCGCGGAGAAGGGTTTGGCCAGGTAGTCGTCGGCGCCAGCCTGCCGGCCCTGCACGGATTCCTCCTCGCCGGCGCGGGCGGTGAGCAAGACGATGGGCAGGCGGGCGGTGCGCGGGTCGGCGCGCAGCGCCCGGACCAGCTCGAAGCCGTCCATGCGGGGCATCATCACGTCGCTGAGCACCAGCTCCACCGGCTGCGCCAGGGCCATCTCCAGGGCGGCCCGGCCGTCGGCGGCGAGCAGCACGTCGTAGTCGGGCTGCAGGAGCTGGGTGAGGTAGGCGCGCATGTCGGCGTTGTCGTCGACGACCAGCAGGCGGGCCCGGTGGGGGCGGTCGGTTTCGTGCGGGCCGGGGCCGTGGGGGGCATCGTGGGTCGCGGGGGCGTGCGGGGTGCGTGCCGCGGGGGTGGCCGCGGCGGGGACGGGGTCGGCCGCCAGCCAGCCCAACGCCTCGTCCACATAGGCCGCGGCGCGGCCGGGCCGGCCGCCTCCGCCTTCCCTGGGGGTTTCCCCGGGGGATCCGGCGCCGGCCGGCCCGGCCGGGTCCGGGCGGGGCCGGTGGGCGGCGGCGAAGGGGAGGCCCACGGTGACGGTGGTGCCCTGGCCGAGCCGGCTGTCCACGCCGACGGTGCCGCCGTGCGCTTCCACCAGGTCCTTCACCAGCACCAGGCCAAGGCCGCTGCCCTCGTGGGAGCGGGAGCGGGCGCCGCGGACCCGGTGGAAGCGCTCGAACAGCCGCGGCAGCTCGTCCGCGGGAATGCCGGTGCCGGTGTCGGTCACGGTCAGCCGGGCCCGGTCGCCGGCCGCGGCCACCTGCACCCGGGCGCCGCCGGTGAAGGTGAACTTCAGGGCGTTGCTGAGCAGGTTGAGGATGATCTTCTCCCACATCTCCCGGTCCAGGGACACCGGCTCGGGCAGCGGCGGGCAGTCCACCTCCAGCGTCAGCCCGGCCGCCTCGAAGGCGGAGCGGAACACCCCGGCCAGCTCGGCCGTGGCACCGGCGAGGTCGACCGGCTCGAGGGCCGGGCGCATCTGCCCGGCCTCTGCCCTGGCGACGTCCAGGAGGGTGTTGACCTGCTTCAGCAGGCGCAGGGCGCCGCGCTCGGCCAGCTCCAGCTGCTCGCGCCGCTCGGGCCGGTCCTCGTCGGCCAGGGCCTGCTGGAGCGGGCCCAGGAGCAGGGTGAGCGGGGTCCGGAACTCGTGGCTGACGTTGGCGAAGAAGGTGGTCTTGGCCCGGTCCAGCTCGGCCAGCGCCTCCGCCCTCCGGCGCTGCTCGTCGTGGGCGAGCGCGGCCGTCAGCGCCCCGGCCACGGCGGCGGCGAGCACCTCCAAAAAGTCCCGGTAGGCCCCGGCCGGCGGGAAGCAGGGGTTGACGCCCACCACCAGGACGCCCTCCACCTGGCCCGCGCAGTGCAGCGGCAGGGCCAGCGCCTGCTCGACTGGGAGCCGGGGGGCCGCGGCGTGCTGCCCGGCCGTGTTGCCGCCGGTGAGCGCGGCAGCCGACAGCGTGGCAGGGGCACCGTCGGCGACCACCTGCGCCAGCCGGGCCGCGACCTCCGACCCATCGGCCGCACTCAGCGAGACGGCCTCGGGCGCCGGCCGGAGCCCGGCGGAGGCTGCCGGCCGCAGCATCCCCGGCTCGGAGGCCAGGTACAGGCCCAGGAACGGGATCTCCTCGGGATAGGAGCCCAGCACCTCCGCGACGACGCGGGCGACCTCGCCCGGGGTGGGCAGCCCGGCGGTGCGGGCGCCGGTCTCGCTCAGCAGGCGCAGCCGGCGCTCGCCCAGTACCCGGCCGGTGGTCTCAGTGATGATCTGCAGCACGCCGCCGGCGGTGCCGTCGTCCAGCAGCACGGGCTGGAAGGCGGAGTCGAAGTAGCACTGTTCCGGAAAGCCGTGGCGCTCCATGATGAGCGGCTCATCGGGGATCAGCAGGGGCTTGCGGGTGTCGGTCACATAGTGGAAGTGGGAGCTCACGGGGTGGACCCAGACCTCGGGGAACACATCCTTATAGGGCCTGCCGAGCGCCCAGGGGTGTTTGGCGCCGACAATGGGTGTGGAGCCCAGGTTGTACAGCGTGGTGAATTCGGCGCCCCAGTACAGAGCCATCCCGTGCTCAGAGGTGAGCATGAGGCGCAGGGTGTCCACCAGGGGCCCCGGCCAGGACTCGGGGGGCCCGAGCGGCGTCGCCGCCCAGTCGATCCCGGCCAGAAGCTCCCCGAACGCGCCGGCCTCGGCGAACATTCGGGCCGCCGCGGTGCGCGGGTCATCGGGCCGGGTCATCGAGGAATCTTCCTCCTGGCGCCTATGTGATCCGCCCGCGCCCTCCCAAGACTGCCGACGGCCACTCGTTGCGGACCTTCCGGGCAGATCGGACGCCGGATCCGACGGTTCTGGCTACGCTCCTGCCAGAATTGAAAGGTAAAAATAGTTAAAGAGGCGATTTGACCAGCAGTGTACGCCTGCAGCCGCACGCCGACGGCGGCGATCGTCGACTCGCAGTCCCTGTGGGCGGCCGACACCGTCGGCACCGACGGTGTCGGCCGGGACGGCGGGAAGAAGGTGGCGGGCCGCAAAGGGCAGGTCGTGCCTGGGCTTGCTGCCGGCGGCGGGCACGGCGGGGGCGGCAACGGAGACAGCCGCGGCGGCCATGGCGGAGCCGGTCAGGGTTTACTCCGCCTCCATGGATGGCAATCGTCTCGTCGGCGGAGCTCCTGGTACTGACGGCTCTGGCCTCTATCCCGGAAAAGGTGGTGATGGCCTCCGCGGTGGTGATGGCGGGGGCGGTGACGGCTACGGCGTCGGCGGCGACCGCTGGGATTGCAACGGTGGCGAGAGCGGCGACGGCCCTGGCGGAGGCGCTGGACCGGGCGGTGCTGCGGGCGGCAACGGTGGGTGTCCGTCCGAAGGCATGCCCAGCGGGGGTGGCGGAGGCGGCGGTACAGCTGGCGGCGAAGGCGGCCCAGCTGGTCGGAGGGGCGCGGAAGCGCTGGCGGCGGCAACGGGGGCGCGGGAGGCGGCAACAGCGGAGGCGGCCGCGGATACCGGGGGTACGGTGCCGGCGGCGGAGGGGGCGGCACGGGCAGCGGAGGGGGCGGCGGCAGCCAGGGCTGGAGCCTCCTACAGCCAAGCTCCTACTACAACGGCGGTCACGGCCAGATGTCCTACGGAAATCCTCCCCCAGGCGTCGCTGTGGGTGGCTCTAACGGCGGACACGCCGGCAACGGCGTGGTGAGGATCAACTGGAGTCCCGACAACGCGTCATGACCGCCGGTCTACGCCCTCCACCCGACGGCCCCCGCGCTCTACGGTATAGGGGTCAGGGTTCCGTGGCCATGGTCTTCTTCGCTGGCGGGGCACGGGCCGCGCGCCACCATCGAGCCACTCGACTGACGAGGTGCCGCAGCCCGGCTTACGGTCGCCACAGTGGCCGGTGCGCCGGGTCCTCGGACGGAACGGCAAGCTTCGCTCCTGGAGGCGCACGCGTCGCGGCCGGTCGGCGAGCGAACTCCACGGCATCGGCCGCGCGCATCAGCGGTTCGGGATGCACACGCCCTGCCTTCATGCACCCACCCCGCTCCGGGGCTTATCGGGGGGTCAGCACACAGAACTCGTGACCGTCGGGGTCGGCCATCACCACCCAGTCGACGTCCCCTTGGCCGATGTCGATGCGCGTTGCCCCGAGGGAGACGAGCCGGTCGACCTCCGCCTGCTGGTCACTGCCGGTCGGTGGAGCGAGGTCGAAGTGCAGCCGCTCCTTCCCCGTCTTCGGCATCAGGGGTGGACCACCCCACGTGACCTTCGGACCGCCGTGCGGTGAGCGGATCGCTGTCTCCTGGTCCCGGTCCCAGACCAACGGCCAGCCCAGCGCTCGGCTCCAGAAGTACCCGGCCTCCTGCGAACCATCGCCCGCCAGCGCTCCGATGAATCCGCACTCGGCGAGGAAGCTGTTGCCCGGCTCGATGACACAGAACTCATTGCCCTCTGGGTCGGCGAGCACCACATGCCCCTCCTCCGGGCGTTGACCGATGTCGATGTGCCGGGCACCGAGTTCGAGCGCCCTCTCCGCCACCTGCTTCTGGTCGTCGAGGGACGTGCTCGTCAGATCGAAGTGCATGTGGTTCTGGCCTGTCTTCCGCTCCTGGGTCGGGAGGAAGCGGAGCCGGAACCCGGTGTCATCGCTGGGCAGCAGCGTGATGCCGTCGCAGGAGTCCTCGGATGTCTCCCAGCAGAGAAAGTCCGCCCAGAAGCGCGCGAGACGGAGCGGGTCGTACGCGCCGAAGCAGAGCGCGTGCAGGTGAGAAGTCATCCGTAGGTCTCCCGGTAGGGGCAGGCGGGTCGTGCTGGAGCCTGCCCAGCCGGTGCCACCCGGTCAACTGATTAACGCCCCGCGCTCGTTCGCTGTCGAGCACGCTCGAAACGGCAGTCCGTCCACGACCTCACAGGCTCGCGAGGAGACCGTCGAGCGGTGGCGGTGTCCGGTCCGGTGCGAGGGCTTCGACAAGGAGACGGCCGTAGCGGATCTTGCGGCCCTTCTTCGTGCCGAGGAAGCGCCGCACCTGCTGATGCCGGGGCCGGCCGTGCTGTGCGGGCTGGCGCTGGAAGGTCTGCCAGGCGCGGAAGTCGCCCTCGGCGCGGAGGATCTCCTCGACTCCTGCCGTGCCGAGCGCGCGGATGAGTTCATCCTCCAGATCCGCGGTGCATACGTAGATGTCCTGGAGCGGTGCCTGTGCCCGCGTCAGGCCGCGCTCGTAGAAGCCCAGTTCGCCCTCGTCGCACAGCCCTGTCAGGCGCAGACCGAGGCCGGGAGGCCCGAGGAGGCCGGCATAGCGGCCGACACTCATCGCCCCGCCCATCGGCACGACACACACTCCCTCGGCGGCCAGGTCCCGGCCGCGCCGGGCGGCCAGCGCCTCGACGGCCGCGCGATCGCTCAGCCCTTCCAGGAGCACCGCGGTCCGCACCTCCAGGCTTTCCGCCAGATCGCGCGCCGGCCCCTCGGGACCGCCCGTCGCCCAGCTGGTGACCGCCTCCTGGAACGCCCTCATGTCCGCCATGCGGCGAGTCTGCACGTCCACCGGTGGCACGGCACGGGATTATTCGACGGTGTCCTGACCGAACCCTACGCAGGCTTCCGCGTGGGCGGTCAGCGGGCAAGCAACCTTGAACTCGCCCTGTTGCCCGATCCGCTCAGACACCGAGGGAGGTGCGGACGGCCTCGATCTCGCCGAGCAGCTCCTCCATGCATTCGAAGCCCCGGTCGACGCAGCTCACGTTGACCCCGCACTCGGCCTGTCGGGCCCGCAGCAGCGGGTGAAGGGCCACGGACACCGGGAAGGCCAAGGGATCAAGGCTCGGCGCTCTCTCGTGGAGCAGGTCGAGGCCGCTGCGGGTGCCGTCGGAGACGGATAGCCACCCGTTGAAGTCGTTGTAACCGATCACACCGGCCTCGATCCCCTTCGTCCAGGTGGAGAACAAGGCGGCCAGGCTGGTGGCAGCTCGAACCGCGTCCCAGGCGTCCGGGGCGATCTCATAGCGCCAGATCTCACCCTCGTGATCACCGGCGAGCACGAACGTGTAGACGATGATGTCGAAGTGGAACAGCGGCAGCTGATGCCGCCAGGGGAACGGCACGCCGACGGAGAGCGACAGGGTGTCGAGTGTCTCCCCGTCGGTCGGCCACGGGAGCAGCTCTCCGCCGTTGGGCAGAAGCCGCCGCGCATGCCATCCCTGGGATTGGAGCCAGGTCACCTGCTCCGCGACATGGTCCACGTCGAAGAGCCGGTGGACGAGGTCCGGCGGGGGCCGCACGCCGGACGGGGCGCCGGCCGCGGGCCAGGTGAGGCCCGCAGCCGACGCCGCCGCCCGGTAGCCTTGCGCTGCCTCACGCAGCGCCGGCATGTCATCGAGCACTACGGAGTTGCCTTCATGACGAGTTCGCCTTCATGACGAAGCTGCCTTCCGTACGAACTTTCCTTCCGGATGGTATCGCCGTCATCACGGAAGTGCCTTGGGTTGCATGCACAGGTCGGTCCCGCCCGGGTTGATCCGGAATCCGAAACTCGGCCCGTTCGCCTCGACCCAGGGCTTGATCGGCAGCACGATGAACTTGTCCGTGTCCTTCACCCGGCACTTGCCGTAGAACGCGGAGAGGTCATGGGCTTGAGGCAGCGACTCCGAGTTCGGCACCGGCTTCAGGGAAGCGGTCAGACCCGACAGGTCGACCGCCTGGTCCGTCGCCCAGAACGGGAACTCGTCACAGGTCTTCGCGACCCGTCCATTGCAGACGTTCGGCTGGAACCGTGGGTTGTTGTCGTACCAGTTGCGGTCGTAACCCGCGGCCGTCGCGGCCTGGCCGCGTTCGCTGCGCCCCGGGTAGAACCACTTGGACCGCGCCGGGGGCTGCGGGTAGCTTCCGTTGCCCATGGCCTCCACGATATGGGTCCCGGTCTCCTGCATGGGCGCACCCCGGTAGTTCGTACCACCGGGAACGTAGACGACGACGTCGTCGTCGCAAGCCGCGATTCCCTGGGTGCCCCGCTGGGCGGTGCACGCCGCGTCGATGATGCGCTTGAGGTTCGCGTCCTCGCTGTCGTCCCAGGCGAAGGGCAGGTTGTCCCGGCCGGTTATCTCCTTCGTCGTCGTGATCACCTGGGCGTACGCCTTCAGGCTGTTGTACCAATCGCCGTCGTCCAGGTGCCAGTCGTCGAACGTGGTGAGGTCGTCGTCGTGGTGGATCGGGTATTCGAGGAGCCCTGCGATGGCTATCTCGCCGGGGAAGAGGATCGCCCAGAGCACGCCGAGTGCGATCCCGATGACGATCCCCACGATGGTGACGACGACGAAGGTGGCGACAGCGGAGGTGGCGGCCGCACCCACTGCGGCCTCGACCGCCACCGTCGGAGGCGCCAGCAGTAGTGCGCAGGCGCCCTGAGCGCACCAAGTGACCGTTTGGACCGCGACTCCTGGCACGAACTGCGTTCCCACTTGGCCGGTGGTGCCGCTCAGCGGGTCGATCACCGGTCCCTTGCCGGGCGGGGAGACCTCCTTGAGCAGGTCGGTGACGTCGTCGTCGCAGTCGAGCTTCTTGTCCTCGTCCAGCGGAAGGTTGTCCTCGATGCAGGTGGCGTCAGCAGCGGTGTAGCAGCCCGCGAACACCTGCGTGGCTCCTGCCGGCACCGGGACGTCGGCGCGCAGGCTCGGCGCGATGTAGAAGTCGCCGCCCTGCGCGGCGCACTGTGAGCCCTCGCTGGTCACCTGCTGCGTGACCGCTTCGGGCACCGCGGGTTCGACGGCCGAGGTGATGAACTCGCCCCCGAAGTCCCGCACCTTCGTGCCGTCCTCGCCGACCGCGTCGACCCGGAACGTGTGTGAGGTGAGCGCTTCGAGGGGCTCGATCGGGAACTTGACGACGCTGTCCGCGGTGCACGGGTCCGCCGGGTTGCCGACCGTGTCCTCGCAGTACTGCTTCAGCGAGAACTCCTCGTACAGAGAACCGTCGAGGAAGGCCCGGTAGGTGACGTCGTAGGCGGGATCGGGGTGCCATGTGGCAAGGGCGCCACCCTCCCCCGGGTCGAACTCCAACCCGACGGGCTCCGGCGGCTTCTGCGCGGTGCGGAAGGTCGCCGTGGCGGGCGTCGGCGACTTGTTGCCGGCCAGGTCGACGGCGACCACGGACACGGTGTGCTCGGTCTCCGGCGTCAGCCCCGTGATGGTGTACGAGCGGGTGCCGCTGTTCGTACGGTGCGGGGCGCCGCCGTCGACCCTGATCTCGTAGCCGGCGAGGCCGTAGTTGTCGGTGGCCGCGGCCCAGGTCACCTTGGCCGAGTACGCCGTGATGTCGCCGACCGTCAGACCGGCGACGTTGCTCGGCGGAATGTTGTCGACGACGGTAATGGAACGCAGGATTCTCGCGTGCCGCTTGGGCTCGCGCTCGGCGCGGGTGCACACCAGGTTCTCGCCCAGTTCCGGCGGCCGCAGGCGCGTCTCCCATGACGAGGCCCAGCCCGAGACCCCGTCCGGTGGCGGGCCGAGGGTGAAGTCGGTCGTCACCAGCTTGCCGACCGACACGTCGACCATCGTCGCGTGCTTGTGCAGGACGCCGCCGACGTCGATCTTTCCCTCCTCGTCGACCGCGACCTCGGCGCCGTGTTCCGGTGCGTCGACCCGGATGGCGGAGTGGTCCTCCTCCTGCGGCGGGGTCATGCCCGCGCATGCGGCAGGGACGAGCCTGACCGGTTCAGCCGCCGCTGCCTCGGGCGCCGGCAGGCTCAGCAGCGCCACCGGGAGCGCCAACGACACGACAACTGCCGTCGTTCGTAAGCTATTTCGGAAGTAACTGCTCCGCATCGGCCCCCCAAGTCACATAAATGCCATTGCGTGCCGCGATGGTAGACGGGACCGTCGCCGTTTGTCATGGCCTCGACCATCTCGCAGTGGCTGGATGCCGCATCAGCACTGGCCAACCCGGTTGTGGACATGGCGAGTCGGTCTGCCGGGTGCCGACCGGCGCGAGGGGGCGGTGTCACAGGCGGCGGTGAGCGCGGTTGTGGTCGTGCGAGCCTGGACCCGACAGAGAAGGGCCGTAAACGCTGGACCATGCGTTGGAAGGCACCGCTGAACGCCTTCCAGATCGCCTTCGAAGGCCGGCTCACCCCGGCCACCCGCTAGAACCTCAACAACCGAGATCAGCCGTTAAATTGACGCTCCCAGATGCGACCTTCCTCACGGGCGTAACTCGTTGCCAGTTGCAGTTCTGACACCATGACGAGATGGAAAATGTGCGTCAGGTCGTCAGCTCAGGGTCGCCGCTGGAGCCGCAGATCGGCTTCTCTCGAGCGGTGCGGGCAGGTAAGTACGTCGCCGTTGCAGGAACGGCTCCTATCGGGGATGACGGCTCCACCGTCGGACCTGGCGATGTCTATGCCCAGACAGCACGGTGCCTGGACATCTCTGAGCAGGCATTGCAGGAGGCAGGGGCGTCAATCGAGGATGTTGTACGGACACGCATCATGCTGACTGACGTGACGCAGTGGAAGGAGGCCGCACGGGCGCACGGCGAGCGGTTTGCCTCTGTCCGGCCTGCATGCACATTCGTAGAGGTTTCCCGCTTCATCGAACCTGCTTGGCTCGTCGAAGTGGAAATCGACGCGGTGATTGGTCAGGAACTGAGCTGAGAGGCTGCGTCTGCGCTGGGCTCGGGCTGGTGAAGGCAAGGCGGTAGGGGCTCAGTGCCGGTCTCGACGATGTTGCCGACGAAGGTGAGACGGTTGACTCCTGGAAGGACATACGCGGCCGAGCAGCGGGTGAGGGTCGGGTGGCCCGGGGGAATCCGCACCCCCGGGCTCCCACGGAACGGAGCGTGAAAGTCTCCCGTCACTTCGACGACGTTGCCATCAGCGGTGGCGTTTTTGGCGGTGGTGAGACCAGCGAGGAACTGGGTCATGCGGGTGCGGGCATCCGACGGAAATTACACAGCGCTCATGTGAGGCCTCAAACAGGTGATCATCCGCGCCGTGCGGAGGCTGGCGCTGAGCCGCTGAACAGGCGAAAGGCCTCGCCGGATTCACGCGACGGCCAGGCCACGACAGGGAAGTGGATACATCACACAGCAACTGGGCTCGGATGGACGGCAGTTGTGCCACACCGGTCCGGAATCGCCCGCTCCCTGTCACGACCGCGTACTGCGATGCGGGCCCGCGCCGGCTGAGCAGCTCTACCCGAAGGGCAGCTGGCCGAGCGGACGCCCGGCATCGGCCTGGATGCCGCCAGCGCGGCGAGTTCCGGACCGCTGAACAACGGTCCCGTCCAGGAGGCGGGGACCGCCACGGGCTCGAGATACACGCGGGTACCGAAGCTCCGGGCGGCCTCGTACAGGCATTTCAGGGGTGCGCAGGACCCGGGCGTCGAGGGTGCCTAGGAGGTGGTCCACATACTCTAGGCGGGGTCATAGCCCGCGACATCGCGCAGCAATTGCAGCTGCTGCTCCCAGTGAGCCGGCCCGGCGGGCGCAGACACGATCGTGATCCGCAAAGGCCAGGCGGTGTCCGAACTGTCAGTACCTGTTTCTTATCTCGGAGCGTTGAGACGCCGTGTCTGGCGTCAGGCGATAGACAGGGAGGGTGACGGAGAGCGAGCCAGAGGACGGCGGCGAGGGAAGGCTTCACCTTGTCTGCGGTATGTCCGGATGCCCGTTAGTAGAGACGGGCATGTGCCTGTCCAGGTATTACTGCTCGTAGCGTCGACGCGCGAGATGGACGGTAATGTCGGCGCCTATCTCGACCGTCTCAGGCAGAACCTGCATGATCTGGCTGAACACCTGCTCCTGCTCCAAGGCCGGCAGTACGAGATAGGCCGAGATGGTCGAGAGGTGGCCGACGTAGTCGCGAGCACTCATCGTCAAGCGCCGTGCGATCACGGACTGTTGAACACCGGTGAACCACTCGGACCGTTGCAGCTCCGTGCCCGGCCACTGCAGGTCATACCCCGGAGGTGTCCCGTCGGGGGACGGAATCTCGTCGCTCTCCAAGAACGGTGCGCGTGCCGCGCGAACAGCTTCCTCCACAGTCGGGTCGGTCAGCTGGACCGGCCCGCCGAACGAGGCGAACACACCACCCGGCTCCACCAGCGCGGCCATGCGTGACCACCGGCTCTCCGGGTTCGTCCAATGCAGCGCGGCTGCTGCATAGACCAGCCCGTACCTCTCGTCCCGTCGCAACTCCTCGAACGCGGCCTGCACCGTACTGACGTTTACCGGCACGTGCTTGCGCAGCTCGGCGAGCATGGCCCCGTCAGGCTCGGTCGCGGTGACCGTGACCCCCCGTTGAGCGAACAGGCGGGTTGCCTTGCCGGTCCCAGCGCCAATCTCGAGAGCAGTCCGAACCGGACGGCCCGCGTACGCCATCACCATGTCGCAAAGCTCCACGGGATACCCCGGCCGGAACCGTTCGTATGCTTCCGCCATCACTCCGAAGCTCAGCGCGCGACCAGACATGCCGAGCATCCTGACACGAGCTGCGCCATGAGTGCTTGGTCTTTCGCGCGACCTAGCCGCCCGAGCGTGGGCAGAAGACTCCATACGTCAAAGTCTGGAGAGCGACGGCAAGCGGATGGTCGTCGGGTGCTCGCGCAAACACCTGGCTGAGCTAGGACTTGTCCGTGCGATCTTCAATGGCTCGTGCGATGAGGTCGTGGATCAAGAACTCCCCGGGCCTGCGGTTCTCTTTGAGGCGGGCGAGGTTGTCGGAGCTGAACCAGTCGTAGGCGGGAGTGCTTGGACCATTCCAGCGTGGGGTTGTCCAAGTCGCCGTCGACCTCGACGAGATAGTCGGCCTCGTGACGGAGTCCACCGCCGTCGTCGCCCGTCCAGGTCGTGGTGCCAAGGAACCGTCGCACGTCGGTCAGGCGCCAGCCGGTCTCCTCCTCGACCTCACGTGCGAGAGCTTCCAGGACCGTTTCCCCAGCCTCGACGTGGCCGCCCACGATGTCCCAGGTGTCGGGAAAGAGGCGTCGGTCCGGGCTTCGCTTGTGCGCGAAGGCTTCGCCATCCCGGTTCAGGATGACGGCGCCGACGGTCCAGACTTCGCCCGACGCGGGATCGGGCACTTCGACGTCGTCGTCGACGGTGAACGACGAGTGTGAGTGGGCATGACCGATAGCGTAGGCCCGGCGTTTCCCCGGCTTGCCGGTTTCGTTGTGGTGGTCATGGGGCGGGGCGATCTGACGGATGCGGAGTGGGAGCGGTTGCGGCCGTTCCTGCCGGCGACCAACAGGCGTTGTGGCAGGTGTCGGGATCACCGGCAGGTGATCGACGGGATTCTGCATCGGGTGCGGACCGGCGTGCAGTGGCGTGACCTTCCCGAACGGTTCGGGCCATGGAAGACGGTCTACGAACGCCACCGACTGTGGTCGGCCGACGGCACGTGGGAGCGTCTGCTGCAGCAAGTCCAGGCCGCAGCCGACGCCGCGGGTGAGATCGATTGGGACATCTCAGTGGACTCCACCATCGTGCGGGCGCATCAGCACACGGCCGGCGCGCGCACCGACCCGCCACCGGCCCCCGCCAGCTCAAAGGGGGCCGAACCGAAGGAACATCAGGACGAAACCCCGTGGCAGAGCCTGCATGCCCGCCTGGTGGAGGTGGTGCGGGAGGTGAGGGCCTGGGCCGCTCGCGCGGCGGGTTCACCAGCAAGCTCCACCTGAGCGCGGACGGCCGCTGCCGACCGCTGCCCCTGGTCGTCACACCAGGTCAGCGGGCTGACTGCACGCAGTTCAAGCCGGTGCTGGAGAAGATCCGGGTTCCGAAAATTGGGCCGGGCCGGCCGCGGAAAAGGCCGGACAGCGTCGCGGCCGACAAGGCCTACAGCAATGGGCCGTGCCGCGAGTACCTGCGGCGCCGGGGCATCGGGCACACGATCCCGGAGAAAACCGACAGCCAAGCCGCCCGCCTGCGCAAAGGCTCACGCGGCGGGCGGCCGCCGGGCTTCGACGAAGAGCGGTACAAGAAACGCAACACCGTCGAGCGGGCGATCAACCGGCTGAAGCAGTCCAGGGCCGTGGCCACTCGCTACGACAAGCGTGGTTACGTCTACCTGGGCACCGCCACGGCAGCAGCCCTCGTCATCTGGCTCCGAACGTGATCGCCCGGACAAGTCCTAGTCTTGTCGATCTCACGCCGCTGAGCGGTATGCCAGACCTGAACACCGTCACCATCCGCGGAGCACACGACGTTGTAGGCACCGAAAACTTCCCACCCGGCGTCATCACCCGGACACCCCGCCCGCGAACCTGAACACCCCACCGGCACATCGTTCGAGCGACGCGAGACCGCGCCCGGCGGGCGCACTACCGTGCGCTGCAGAGCAGCAACACGCTCTCCCTGCTGGACATGTCCCTGGTCCAGATAAGAGGCGAGGACGTCACTGCCGACAGCTGCGGCGGGGGTGCCACTGCCCCGCCGCCCGGGGCGGGGCACAGTCCGGTCGGCTGCCCCCGGGTCAGTTGCCCGGCGGAAGGGCTGCAGGACCGGGGCATGCCCGGAAAGTGGCTATGCCGAGGCGGGCTGCCACCGTGACTGCTCCCGTACAGTCCGTGGTGCCAGTGCTCCGTTGCGGCCAAGCACAGCGGTTGACCAGGAGAAGAATCATGGACCCCGAAGCCAGTCTCGGCTCCCTTTCGCACGTTCCCGGAACGGGGCGGCCGGTCCCCGAAGCCGAGCTTGGACTCGTGCAGCGGTGGCGTTCGGGGGGAGGTGAACTGGTCGAGCTGCTGTCCCAGGTGCGCGAGCGGTTCGGCAGTATCGCCGCGTTCCGCCTCGGGCCAGCCTCCACCGTTCTCGTCACCGACCCCCAGGCGGTCCAGCACGTACTCGCCCGGCACCCGGAGCGGTACGTCAAGCGGTCCCACCGCGCCCGTCTACTGATCGGCGACGGAGTCCTCGCCGCCACAGGTGCGGCGTGGAAGCGCCAACGCCGCTTGTTGCAGTCCCAGTTCACCGGTACCGGGATGCGCCGCTACGAACAGCGGATCACTGAGGCTGCCCGGACCACAGCCGGGCGCTGGGGCGGGTACGCCCGTACCGGGCAAACCCTCGATGTCGGGCGGGAGATGCGCCGCTTCGCCCTGGACGCCATCTGGCGCTCTCTTACCGGGCACCCCCTCGATGACGGGACCGAGCGCGAACTGGCCGCCGTGGCAGCCGTGGCGGCCGCCCTTCCGACGCTGCCCGCTGATGTCACCGACGCCCAGGACGCCGTTGCCGCCGATCTCGCCCGGATCGATGCGGTCGCCCGGCATGCCATCGAGGCCGCCCGCGGCGGGGCGGTCGGCCCCGACGGCCCGGGCCTGCTGCACGTCCTGATCGACGCCGCCAACGAGCGCCCCGAGTACACCGACCGGCTGATCCGCGACGAGCTGGTCACGTTGCTCGTGGCTGGGCACGAGACCACCGCCATCACCCTGACCTGGCTCTACTTGCTCCTCGACCGGTACCCCGCCGCCCGCGAACAAGCTCTCGCCGCCGGCGACGAAGGTTCGACGCAACGCCGCCAGGCCATCCAGGCTCTCGTCCATGAGACGCTCCGGCTCTACCCGTCCGCCTGGATCCTGCCCCGCCACGCCACCGAGGACGACACCCTCGCCGGCTACACCGTCGAGGCGGGCACCGACATCCTGATCTGCCCGTACCTCACGCACCGCGATCCTGAGCTGTGGCCGGACCCAGAGCACTTCGACCCTCGGCGCTTCATCACCCCGGACGGCCGACCTGCCCACCCGGGCGCCTTCTTCCCCTTCGGCATCGGTCCCCGCGCCTGCCTCGGTCTGCAATTCGCGCTCCGCGAATCGACGGTCCTGCTCGAACACCTGCTGCCAGTCCACACCCTGGCCTTCTCCTCCACCCCCACGAAGGCGGCGTACGGCATCATCGTCCGCCCCGACGGCCCCACCCCCGCGACCTTGGAACCGCCACGCACCTGAAGTGCGCGGCGGTCGCGGGAGGCGCAGACGCCGGAGAACGGGCACATGGCTTCCCTGTCAAGTCTGTGCGTGTTGCGGCAGCCTTCCTGGCTTCCTTCTTCTCCTGCCGCCATGGTGACGCTCAGTAGAAGGGGACAGCTCCGCATCAACCGCAGACGGCCAGCTCCTCCCCGGGTGCTGGCCGTCTGTGGTGGTGCGTCGTTCTTTGCCTCGGGATCAAGGACGGCCGAGGGCTCGATAGGTCCATCCGGCCTCGCGCCAGGTGTCGGGGCTGAGGGTGCCGCGGCCGTCGATGACCATCGGCTGAGTGGGGCGGTGGACGAGACGATGCGGGTCGATGTGACCGAACTCTGCCCACTCGGTCAGGTGCAGCAGCAGGTCGGCGTCCTGGACGGCGGCGATCGGGTCGTCGATGTAGTCGAGTTCGGGGTGGAGCTTGCGGGCGTTGTCGAGGGCCTTGGGGTCGGTGACGGTGACCTGGGCGCCGAGTTCGTGGAGTTTCTGGGCGGCGGCGAGGGCGGGTGAGTCGCGGATATCGTCGGTGTTCGGTTTGAAGGCGGCGCCCCAGACGGTGATCCGCTTGCCCATGAGATTGCCGTCGAGCTGTTCGCGGGCGAGGTCGATGATGGCCTCGCGGCGGCGGGTGTTGACCGCGTCGGCTTCGCGGAGGATGCCGGTGGCCGCTTCGGCGCCGAGCACGGCGGCCTGGGCGATGAAGCCGCGGACGTCCTTGGGCAGGCAGCCGCCGCCGAAGCCGAGGCCGGGCCGCATCCCGCGCCGGCCGATGCGGAGGTCGTGGCCGAGGATCTCGGCGAGCTGGTGGACGTCGGCGTCGGACTTCTCGCAGATCTCGGCCATCGCGTTGATGAAGGAGATCTTGGTGGCGAGGAAGGAGTTCGCGGCGCCCTTGGCGAGTTCAGCGGTGGCCCAGTCGGTGACGATCGTCGGGGTCCCGGATTCGATGATCTTCGCGAAGCATTGCCGGAGCATGGCCTCGGCCCAGGTCTGCTCTTCCTGGAAGCCGAGGACAAGCCGGTCGGGGTGGAGGGTGTCTTCGATGGCGAACGATTCGCGCAGGAACTCGGGGTTCCAGGCGACCTCGACCTGGTCGCCGGCTGGGGCGTGGTCCCGCAGGATCTCGGCGACGCGGGGTGCGGTGCCGACCGGGACGGTCGACTTGACCGCGATCACGGCCGGACCGGTCAGACGCGGGGCGAGCTGTCGGACCGCGGAATAGAGGTGGGTGAGGTCGTAGGTGTCCTTGCCGGGCGTTTGCGGGGTGCCGACCCCGATGAAGTGCAGGTCGGCGAAGTGGGCGGCTTCGGCGTAGGAGGCGGTGAACTTCAGGCGGCCCGAGGCGGTGTGTTTGGCCAGCAGGTCGTCCAGGTCGCGTTCGAAGAACGGCGCTTTGCCGGAGTTGAGGACGGCGACCTTGCCCATGTCGCAGTCCATGCCGAGGACTTCGTGGCCGAGTTCGGCCATGCAGGCCGCGTGGGTGGCGCCGAGGTAGCCGCAGCCGACGACGGTGAGCTTCACGAGCGTGTCCTTCCAGATGGGGCCGCCGCCCGGCCGCCCCCTTCCCGGGGACGGGTTCAGGCGGGCTGGGCGGCCAGGTAGTGGTTGATCCCGTCCCGGATGAACGGCGGGATCGTGAGGATGTCGAGGTGTTCGGGGGCGAAGAACTTGAGCTTGACGCCCTCGGCCAGCGGCAGCGTGGTCTCGTCGCCGTCCCAGTCGGCGGCGAAGAAGCTGATCAGCTGGCCGGAGCCGTGTTCGTCGCGGATCTCGAAGAGTTCGGTGAGATTCCTGGGGGCGAGTCCGGCTTCCTCGTCGAGCTCGCGGACGATCGTCTCTGCGGGGCTCTCGCCGTCGTCGGTGCCGCCCCCGAGCAGGCTCCAGTGGGCGGGCCAGGCGATGTTGGGCAGGTCGTCCCGCAGGTGCATCAGGAGGTCGCCGCGCCGGTTCGTGATGATGGCGACCGCGCCGCGGGCGGTGGCCGGGCCCTTGGGGCGGGTGGGGTCAGAGTGCATCCCGTCACCGTAGTAAGGGAGTTGGGGATCATGCGGCAGCCCTCACCGTCTGGTCTGAAAACCAGGCGGCTGCCAGCAGGGCCTGCATCCTGGTGCGGTCGAACCGGCCGCCGGGCTTGAGGCCGCCCATCAGCAGCGGCTGCAGCGAGGACGGGGCCTCGGCGAGCGCGGTGTGGATCTGGGCGTCCGCCCAGCCCGCGAGGGGGCCGTTCAGCCAGGTGGGGACCGGAGAGGCGAAGCCGAGCTTGTCCCGGCTCCCCCAGAGCTCACGGGGCAGGCCGAGGGCCTTCGCGGCGTCCCGCAGGATCCGCTTGCCCGCCGCCGGATCTGCGATCTTGTGGTCGGCCGGGAGCCGGTAGGACAGCTCGATCAGATCGCGGGCCAGGTAAGGGGACCGGCGCTCTAACGCGTAGGCGGAGGCGAGCTTGTCGCTCGTCATCACCAGTGGCCGCCAGGCCGTCGCCAGATCGGCCAGGGTCAGCCCCCTGGCCAGGTCGCCGCCGGCCCGTTCCATCGCGTCGGCGACCCGGTCCCGGATGCGGTTCTCGGGGTCGGGGCCGCGCAGGATGAGCCGGGTGACCGCCTCGACCGGCTCCAGCTCCTGGCCTGCAGCGTGCAGGAGCTTGGCGGCCAGTGGCTGGTAGGCGTCCAGGCCCGCCTTTAGGACGGCGTCTGGGCCGAACAGGACCAGGGCATGGCGGATGTAGCCCATCAGGAACTCGTCCGGGCCGAGCCCGCCGACCACCACCTTCAGGCCGAGGTCGGAGACCTTCCGGTAAGCCATGTGCTCGAAGAACATGGACGCGTCGCCCATCGGGTAGTCCAGCGCGGACATCATGTGCGGCAGGATCTTGGTGAAGTCGATGTGGTCCGGCTCGACCACCACCAGCTCGGCCCCGATGTCCCGGGCGATCCTCGCGGCGGCGTCCGACTCGTCCAGGCGGTCCTGGCCCGGGTAGGAGACGGTGACGCAGACCGGCGGCCGCATCAGGTAAGCCAGCAGTCCAGAGTCCAGGCCGCCGGACAGCAGCAGCGCGAAGTCGCAGCCAGGGGCCCGTAGCGGAACCTGGTCGGCCAGCACGACCGAGAATGCAGCCAGGGCCTGGCGGTAGTCGCCCGCGAACGGCAGCCGGTTCTCCAGCCGCCACCAGGTGTGCTGGTCGAGCGAGCCGGTCACGACGTCGAAGGTCAGTAACGTCGCCGGGGCCAGCAGCTGGATGCCCTGGAACGGAGTGTCGACTCCGACGGGGGTCTCGATCGCCAGCATCTCCGGGCGGACGATCAGCGGCGCCGAGCCGTATCCGGTCAAGGTGGTGACCTCGGAGGCGAACGCGAGCCGGCCACCGTCCAGGCGCCAGTAGAGCGGCTTCTCCCCCAGCCGGTCCCGGGCCAGGAACAGCTTGCCGATGCGCGGGTCGTAGACCGCGAGGGCGAACATGCCGTCCAGCCCGTCCATGCAGGACGGTCCAAGTTTCGTCCATGCCTCGAGGACCAGGTGGGCGTCGGTCTCCTTCTCGGCGAGCTCGATGCCCCAGGCGGCGGCCTGCTGCCGGTAGTTGTAGATCTCGCCGTTGAAGGCCAGCAACACCCCGGAGGTGCGGGCCAGGTAGGGGCCGGGGTGGGCGAGCGGGTCCACGATCAGCAGCGTGTTCATGGACAGCACCGCCCGCCCATCCGAGCCGGCGGCGTGCATGGTGCCGTCCGGGCCGCGGTAGTGCTGGGCGATGCCCATAGCCTTCACCGTCGTCTGGTGCCACTGAGCGTCCGGTCCGGCCAGTCCTGCGATTCCGCGCATCTGGTTCACCCCCGAGAGTGAGCGTTGGTGCCCTGTCGGCGGCCACCGCCGGAAGGAGCCTGGTCCAGTTCCGGCGGCGGCCTGGGCCTTCATCACAGCGGTCAGCAAGAAGACCGGGGAGGGCTCGCAGTGGGGCTCACAACTCGCGTGCGCGGTTCACTGCGGCCCCCGAAGGCAATACCCTCGGTGACCCAACACGCGTATCGCGTACGACTCTTCGTGCCCAGCGGTGGGTTCGCGTACGACTGAAAATCCTCAGCCGTCCGCGTACCGCTTTCTGGGCCCAGTCGAGACGAGCTCGTGCGCAACGCTCCAGTACTGGTCAAGGGGGACGTCGTGGCATCGACCGTCCGTCGGACCCGTCCGCCCAATACGGACCTGTCCCGGCTGATCGAAGCCTCCGGTGCGAGCCACAAGTCCCTGGCTCTGCGCGTCAACCAGCTCGCCCACCAGGCCGGGATAGAGACCGACTACTCGCATACCTCCGTGGCGAACTGGTGCCGGCGCGGGATGACCCCGAAGCCGCCGGTGCCCCGGCTGCTGGCCCAAGCTCTTGGGGAACGGTTGGGGCGGCCCGTCAATCTCGCGGAAATCGGTATGGGCGAGGCAGAGACAATCGACGCTTCGGTGGGGTTGGATTTCTCGCGAGATCCCGCCGACGCCGTCCGTGTCGCCACTTCGTTCTGGAGCTCCGTGAACCGCCGCGACTTCCTCAAGGACACCGGGTCCGGCTTCGCCGTGTCCGCGTTCACCGTCCCCGTCACCCGCTGGCTCGTCAGCCCCGCCGACGAGACCGCCGACCACCAGGGCGGCCAGCAAGTCGGCCGCTCGGACCTGGACGAACTGCGCGAAGCCGCCGACCACGCCCGCCACTGGGACTCCAAATACGGCGGCGGGAACTGGAAGTCCAGCTCCGTCACCGACTGCCTGGAACACCGGGCCGCCCCACTCCTGCAGGGCTCCTTCTCCGACGGCGTCGGCCGTGAACTTTTCAGCGTGACCGCCGAGTTGTCCCGGCTGGCCGGGTGGACCGCGTTCGACGTCGGCCAGCACGACGCCGCCCAGCGGCACTTCATCCAGGCCCTCCGCCTGGCCCGCGCGGGCGGGGATGTGCAGCTGGGCTGCTATGTCCTGACCACGATGGCCATGCAGTCCCTGATGCGGGGCTTCGCGTCCGAGGCCGTGGACATGGCCCAGGGCGCCTTCGAGCGCGCCAAGGGGCAGGCGGCGCCGAGGGTGCTGGCGTTCACCAAGCTGATCGAGGCCCGCGCTCACGCCCGCGAGAACGACCCCAAGGCCGCCTCACGGGCCCTCGCGGCCTCCGAGGACCTGCTGGGCGAAGCCAGGGCCGACAGCGGCCACGAGCCCGGATGGATCGACTTCTATCACCACGCCCGCCTCTCGGCGGACGCCGCCGAGGTCTTCCGCGACCTGAGGAACCCGAAGGCCGCCCTCGCCTGGAACAAGCAGGCTGCCGCGATGCCGACCGGGGTGTTCACCCGCTCTGTCGGGATGCGGCTCGCCATCGTCGGGACCGCCCATCTGCAGGCCCGCGACCTCGACCATGGCCTCGAACTCGGCAATCGCTCCGTTGACATCCTCGCCCGCGTTCAGTCCAGCCGGGCCAAGGACTACGTCCGCGAGTTCAACGCAGCTCTGGCGCCTTGGCGGCGCGAGCCGGCCGTCCGCGAGTTCGTCCACCGCACCCGCTCCGAACTCGGTGTCGCCGCCTGAGTGGTGCCCGCCCGCCTCGTTCTGCCCGTGCTCGCGGGCAGAACGAGGCGGGCGGGCTGGCGTGATTGCCGGCCGGGCTCGGGTGCGGGGTGCAACGGCACCACCGGGGCCCGCTTGCGGCCCTGCTTGCCGCGAAGCTGGTCGTTCTCGACCTCCAGCACGTTCACCACCCGGGCGAACATCCCGGGCGGCGGGCCCGCGTGGTCTACGCGGCCAGCTCGAGGGCGTGCGTCTGCCCAGCTTCCCGCTCAAGCAGCGCGATGCCGTGGCGCCTCCCGCCCACCTTCCGGTCTGGGCTCGCGATCGGATCCCGCCCGCACCCGACGATCCGAGGGTGTGTGTTCAGGAAGTGCCCGGCCAGCTGGGCCTGTTCCCGCCGTGGCCCCGCTCTATCACCCGCTCCACGGCAAGCGGCTCCGAGGCCGGAGCATTCCCGATCTCCCACCTGTGTTGGCAGTCCTGGCGGACATGGCTGTCGAACGCGGTGTCGGTGAGACCTGGCAGTTCCACACTCATGAAGGCGCCCGCCTCGCGTTGGCCTCAAGGCCGCCGGACGAGGTCCTGGTGCGTCCCGAAGCGCTCGCGGACCTGCCGCAGATGCGGCCCACACTCAAGGAAGCCTTCCAGCGCGCGGGGCTACTCGCGCCCGCGCGGGCCCGGCTGGTGCCCGTATGGATGTCGAAGGGCCGCGGCAGTTGTTGTGCGTGTCTGGCCTGGACGAACGAGGCGACAGCCATCGTGCGGGCCCGTGTCACCGGTGCGGCCGCGTGCTTGGGCTGCGGGACGGCTACTGCCGGCGGTGTCTGCTGTTCCTGGCGGAGACCGAGTACGACATCGACAACATCCACCTGACCGGCGGCGATCAGCTCTGGTTCGGCGGCCCGTTCGCCCCGCGCATGCGCCTGGGCTACCGGGGCCAGGAAGGCAGCCTGTTCGGGCGACGCCGGCATGACGCCCGGCGCCTCAGGGCAGTGCGCACCTCCCGTGCTGCCCGCCCCGTCTCCACCCATCTCGCCCTTCCAGGGCAATTAGAAATGTTCCACCTGGTGCGCGACTGGTCGCGGCTCAACGAGCAGCGCCTGCCCGCACTGCTCCCGGGCGCGCGTCGGCTACTCACCGACTTCGTCGCCCACTTCCGCAGCCGCGGCTGGAAGGAGAGCAACTTTGCCCCGAACGTGCGGACCCTGCGCATGTTGCTGGCGCACCTGGGGGCCGAGGCACCGCTGTGGGAGGAGGACGTACGGCTGTTGGCCCGCCGGGACGACTTCACGGGCCCCCGGGTGATCAACTACCTGCGCCTGACCGGCCGGCTCGTACCCGATCAGCGCGCCAATGCGGCACTGGCCCATGCGCGGCGCCTGGCAGATGCGGCTCCCGAACCATTCCGCGCCCCGCTGCACCAGTGGATCGACGTGCTGTGCGGCACCGGCGCCCCGCCCAGCTCGTCGCTGGCCCCCACCACCATCGACGGTTACGTACGCCGGGCTGCGCCGGTCCTGGCTGCGTGGCACCAGGACGGACTCACCGACGTACGCGCCGTCACCCGCGAGCACATCGACACGACACTCAAGCCGCTGAAGGGGCAAGTTGCCTCCTCGCTGGCCACGGCGCTGCGGTCCCTGTTCCGCGCCCTGAAACGGCAGAAGCTCATCTTCCGCGACCCGGCCCGCCACCTCTCACTCGCCAGTGCTCACCGCATCCACAAGCCACTGCCCACTGACCGTCTCCACGGCACGCTGCAGCAACTCCCCACCGTGCGCAGCCGACTCTCCTTCCTCCTCGCGGCCGTCCACGCCCTGAGCAGCCACGACCAGCGCGGACTGCTTCTCGACGACCTCGACCGCAGCCGAGCCCAGCTCCTCGTACGCCGCGTCGGCAAGCTCAACCACACGCTCTACCTGGACGAGCTCACCTCGCGGCTGCTCACGCAGTGGCTGGCCGAACGCCACCGGCGCTGGCCCCTGTGCACCAACCCCTACCTGCTGGTGTCCGCTCGGACCGCCGCCGACGATTCCCACCCCAAAATGTGCTCAGATGCGCTCAGCAAGCCGCTGCGCAGCCTGGGACTGCAAGCCGGCCGCCTGCGCGTGGACCGCATCCTCGACGAAGCCGAGCACACCTCCGACCCAGTTCACCTCATGCGACAGTTCGGCCTGTCCGCGCACACGGCCATGCACTACCTGCGCGACGCCCACCCCGAAAGAACCGGCCCCTCGCCCCTGGCCCCTGCAGGACAGAGACGAAGCTCCCGAAGCAATCGGGACCAGTGACCTTTGGCTTCGACAGCCTGAGCCGGGTTCTGGCTCAACTTCTGTTTGCGCCGTGAGGCGCTGTTGGTTCGAGTGGAGGTGGAAGACCTGCACCAACCCGCTGTCGCAGCAGCAGGGTTGAAGCTGAGGGCAGCCTGATCCGGGTGATGCCGGGGAGGGCGAGAGCGGCCCTGACAAAGCCGGGACGTACCCAGAACTGCCAGATGGGGCGGGTCCGGCAAGCGTGATGGAGAGGAGTACGCGAGGAACCGGCGTTTTACGTCTCTCAACGAGACACCGGCTCGAACCTGGCGGATCTGGGCCGGAAGCGGCGCGTATGCAGGTCATCCTTTCGGGTGGTCTGACAACTCCTGGGCCTGTCTACTGAAGCTGGCCGGGAGGCCACGAGGAAAGCCTGCGGCGTACTCGTGGCGATGCCGCAGGGACACAGTCGGGCTCCTCCTTCATCGAGCGAACCACAGTGAACACGGGAACCGTCCCGAATCTCGCCCCGCTGCTTGTTTCCAGCAGGCAGTTGGGGCTGGGCGCATCGACCGCCGATCGGTTGGGGACGGGGCGGAGCCGCCGTAGTACTCCGAGGCCGGGAGAGATCACAGACTTCGCCGGTGAGGCGGACGCCGCGGACGCACCGGGGCCGCGGACGCACCGGGGCCGCGGGCGATCCAGGTGGTGCGCGTGGTGCGCACGGTCAAGTCGTCACGGCGCGCGATGCTGTGCGGCTGCGTTTCGTCCAGCAGGGCATCCAAGGCGTCAAGGTCGTCCGCGTCCAGGGCGTCGGTGGCGTGCGAAAGCAGCTTGGCCAGACATGTCTGGGCGTAGTCGTTCAGGTCCGGTCCCGCCTGTGCGCGGTCGAGACGGATGTCGAAGGGGCGCCGCTCTTCGAGGGTGAATCCGGCGTCCGTCAGCTCGCCGGTCCATTCGTGGGGCGGCTGGGTGTTCGTGGCGGCGTGCAGGCGGGCCTCCAGGCCGGGCCGGCCGATACCGATGTCCTCGGGCAGGAAACCGGGGAAGAAGTCCATCTCAGTGACCGCGAGGAGCCCGCCCGGCCGCACATGCTCGAACGCCTGGGCCAGCGTGCGGGCGGGGTCAGCCACGTGGTGCAGGAACGCGGCGGCCCAGATCAGGTCGTACGGCCCGCCCTCACCGATCTCGGCCCAGGGCTCGTCGAGGTTCGCCTCCAGCGTGCTGATCCGGCCGGTATCGCCTTGTGCGGCTGCCTGCTTGTGCAGGCGGTGCAGCATCTGCGGAGAGATGTCCACCGCCGTCACCTGTGCCGAGCCGAACCGGTGGGCGAGGGCGAGGCTGCCGGTGCCGGGGCCGCTGCCAAGATCCAGGATCCGGGCCGGGGCGGGGTGCGTGAGATCGGCGAGCCAGCCGGTCAGCTCTGCGAGATAGGGCGCCAGGACTTCGGCGTCCAGTTCCAGCAGCTGCGCCATCGCGATGTCGAAGCCGCTCGCCCGCTCGTGTCCGATATAGCCGTGAGTGTTGTGGTGTGTGTTCATGCGTCGACGGTAAAGCGATCATTGTCGCATCGTCATAGACTCTTGCCGGTGGAGCAAGAATCGACGTTGGACACCGCCGTCAGGATGCGGATCCGGTCCCTGCGCAAGGCGCGCGGCTGGTCACTGGACAATTTGGCCGAACGTGCGGGCATCAGCCCGTCGCAGCTCAGCCGCATCGAGACCGGGCATCGCCGCATCAGCCTCGACCAGCTCACCTCTATCTCCGGGGCGCTGGGAAAGTCTCTCGACGAGCTCGTCGAGTCCCCCGATGACTCCGACGTCGTCATCCGGCCCGACCGCGACGAGACCCGCGGCCTGACCACCTGGCTCCTCACCAAGGACAACGGCCCCCAGGGGCTGGCCGTCGCCAAGATGCGCATCACCGACCAGGCGGGCAGCGTCACCCCCGACGACTTGGGTGTCCATCCCGGCAGAGACTGGTTCACCGTGCTGTCCGGCACCGTCGTCCTGTATCTCGGCGAACGCGTCATCCGCATCGAGGCCGGTCAGGCTGCCTCGTTCTCCACCATGACTCCCCACGCCATCCGCAGCGACCGCGGCCCCGCCGAGATCCTGTGCATCCTCGACCACAACGGCGAACGCAGCCATCTCCACACCTGAGCCGACCGGAACAGCCATCCCTCGCGTTGCCGTCACCGCCCTGGCGCGCGGCATCGACGCTCTCGGACAGAGCGTCTTTACACCCGCACACCGTGCATTCAGCGCCCGAAGGCGAGCAGTCATCGAGGCCCATCCCGACCTGCAGGAGCGCGAAGCGCTGAAGGGCATCAACCTCACCGCTTCCATAGCCCAGGCCCTATCGCATCGCGGGACCCCAGCCCTCACCGCCCGAGCCGCCGCAGAGCTGGGCACCCTCGCACTGAAAGTTCGCCTACGAGCGGTGGAGCGATGCCGACAACATCGATGAGTACAGCGACCTCGCCCGGCAGATCCTCAGCGAAGTGCAGGCTGCCGTCTTGGCCGTGTAGGGGTGCTGCTACGAGTCGGCGGCTCGGTGGAAGCAGATCCCCATCACCGCTCGCGCAGCGACTCAGTGGCTCGAGTCCGGGTGCGGTTGGGTCGGCAGCGCCTGGACCGGGGAGCTGGGCTGGGACAGGGCGTGGAGCAGCTGTCGTTGTGCGCGGTCAGTTGGTTGACAGCGCGGACGAGGTGCTCGACGTCGGTCCGCAGCTGGGTCAACTCGGTGGCGTCCTTGGCGCGGAGTTCCTTCAGTTTGACGATCTGCTGGCTCAGGCGGATCTCGGAATGCGGTGTCTGTCCGCGCGCCCTGACCTGCGCGTAGAAGTCGTTCTTGAGGTCGAGGTGGCGCTGGGTGAGCGCGTTGCGCGGGACGCCGGCTTCCTGGGCCAGGGCGACGATCGTCAGCGCGCCGTTGGAGTGCTGCGCGGTTCCCTGCAGAATGCGGTCCATGGCCGCGCGGATACGGTCGCGTTCGTCGGGTGCGGGGCTCATTAGAGGACCATCCCTTCTGCAGCCCTCATGGGCAGGGTTGTGACCTCTCGGTCCCGGTGGGGTACGGCCAGTGGCGCGAGCCGTTGGACGGCCGGCATGAGTTCCGCCGGCCCTGCCCCCCGAGGCCGTCTGATCGGCTTCAGGGACACGCCCCGCAGAGGGCCGATTAATGAGCTCCCGGCAGACGTCCTCACCACCGAGCAGGTGCTCCGCGCACGACACTCGAGTACTTCTTTCGTGTTCATCGGATGGGACTGGGCGACCGAGACCCATGACGTGACCGTCATGGACCACCTCGGCGTCCGCGTGGACCGGTGGGAACTGGCACACACCGAGGAAGGGATCACCAAGACGCTGGCCCGCATGACCCGATACGGGGCTCCGGCGGATCTTCCGGTGGCCATCGCGACCACCCGTGGCCTGGTCGTCGACCGGCTGCTGGCCGCCGGTCACCCAGTGGTGCCGGTACACCCCAACACCTTCCACGCGATGCGCCCGCGCTGGGGTGCCGCCAAGGCCAAAACGGACGCGGGCGACAGCATGAAACTCGCCGACTACCTCCGCACCGACGGCCACTTCCTGCCCCGCCTGGAGCCCACCGACCAGGCCACCCTCAACCTGCAGGCGCTCACCCGCCCGGCAGCGCGCCGACCACATCGAGGCCAAAGTCGCCGCCGTCAACCAGCTCGCCGCATTGCTGGACGCCCACTGGCCCGGCGGCAAGGCCGTCTTCTACGAACTCGACAGCGACATAGCCCTGGCCTTCCTGGAGCGTTACCCCACCCCGGCCGCCGCCTCCAAGCTCACCGCCGGACGTCTGGAAGCCTGGTGCAAACGCCACGGCTACTCGGGCAAGAAGCCCGGCAGCTTCCTCGTCGAGCGTCTGCGGTCGGCGCCCTCGGCCGCGTCCCGGCTCAGCCCGGCCACCGTCGAACAGCTCGTCCGCGTCCAGGTCCAACTCGTCCAGGGCATCCGTGCCACCGTCCGCGCGCTGGACAAGGCCATCACCGAGGCCGTCAAGGCCCACCCCTACGCGCCGCTGTTCGCGACGATGCCGCGAATCGGCAAGGTCAACCTCGCCCAGATCATCGGCGAACTCGGCCCCATCCTCGAACGCTCCCAGACCTGCGAGCAGTTCATCGCCGAAGCCGGCGTCGTCCCGGTCACGCAAGCCTCCGGCAAGTCCCGCACCGTCGCCTTCCGTTACGCGACCAACCGCCGCGCACGCCTGGCCGTCACCAGGTTCGCCGACAACATCAGACACGGCAGCGACTGGGCCGCGACGATCTACACCGACGCCCGTGCCCGCAAGAAGCGACACCCCCACGCCATCCGCATCCTGGCCCGCGCCTGGCTCCGCGTGATCTGGGCCTCCTGGCGTGACGGAGCCTGCTACGACCCCGCCACCCACCAAGCCAACGGGAAGATCAACACGAGCGCTGCGCGCCCGTGGCAGCTGCCGGCCCTGGCTGCGCTGTCGTATCCGTTCTGGATGTGGGCCCGCCGGGGGCGGTGCACTGTGTGCGGATCAGCGGGCGATCGAGATCGCGAAGGGCGCGAATCCGCTGGACCGAATCACGTGCGGTACGAACAGTATTGCGGCCTCCGTGGCGCGGGCGGTCTGGATCCCGCCGAGATCAGTGATCCACTCCTTGCGCCAGCCGAGGTTGATGAGCAGTTCACGGACGGTCTGCTTGGCCTGCGGGTCCTCGCCGGAGAGGTAGGCGTCGGGCGCCTGGGTGAGCGTGGCTGGCGCGGTCATCACCGGGAAGAGCATGGTGTTGAGTGTCTTGACGACGCGCGTTTCGGGGAGCGCTTCCTGGAGTTGCTCGGCGAGGCTTGAGCCGGGGTAGATCAGGTCGGCGGGCAGTCCGTCCGGTCCGTCGACGGTGGCGTTGGAGACGTCGACGAGGATCTTGTCGCGCAGTTCCTCGCGCAGGGCGACGAGCCGGTCCAGCGAGCCGGCGCCCGGGGTGGCGTTGATGACGATCTGGGCTGTCCGGGCAGCGTCGGCGGCGGCGCCCGGCGCGCGGTCCGCCACGGTCACCTCATGCCCTGCCCGGATGAGGGCTGTGGCCAGGTTGCCGCCGACGCGGCCGTTTCCGAGAACTGCGATCGTGGTCATGATGATCTGGTCCTTCCGTGCGTGCAGGTTGTGGTGCGCGGTCAGCGTGAGAGCGTGGCGACGGCCTCGGCGTGGACGCCGGGCGCGGCGGCCAGGAAGCTCTCGCTCTGCGGGGTCCAGGGGCGGCCCTCGGCGTCGGAGATCTGTCCGCCGGCCTCGGTGACGAGCAGCGCCCCGGGCAGCAGGTCCGCGCGGGCGCCGGCGAACTGCCAGAAGGCGTCGATCCGGCCGGCGGCCACGTTCAGCAGGTGCAGGGTCGCGGGCACGGCGGTGCGGACGACGAGCGCGTCGAAGAGCATCGCGGTGATCGAGGAGCCGACGCGCCGCACGACCTTCTCGTCCTCGTCCGGCCGGGCCTGGCTGGTGGCCACGATGCTCAGGCCGAGGTCCGCGGTCTGGGAGACGTGCAGCGGCCGGCCGTCGAGGTAGGCGCCCGCGCCGGTGAGCGCGGTGTAGGTCTCGCCGGTCAACGGCAGGTGGACCGCGGTGAGCACCGGCTGGTTCTCACGCACGAGGGTGGCGGTCACCGCCCACTCCGGCAGGGCGTGCAGGTGGTTGACGTTGCCTTCGGCCGGATCCACGACCCACCATTCGCCGGGCGGCAGCGCCCCGCCGTCCAGTTCGTCCTCCACCCAGCCGGCGTCCGGGCGCAGGCGCGTGAGGCGGGGGCGCAGGATGTCGAGGGCCGTGTCGTCGTTGGCGGCGAGCGCGCGCATCAGCTCTTCGCGGGTCTGGTAGCGGACCACCTCGCCGAAGCGCTCGCGCAGCGCGGAACCGGCCGCGCGCACGGCGATCGCGGTCTGGCCGAGCAGGTCGGCGTCGGAGGCGGCGACGTCAGTGGTCTGAAGCGTTTCGGACATGGCGGTACTCCCGTGTGAGGAGGGGTGATGAGGCCGGTCGAGCCAAGCTGTGCGTTCCGTCTTGCGCTCTCGTCTCGAAGGTATCCAGCCCTTCAATTAACTTCAAATGCATGTCAAGCACGGCTAGGATTACTCACATGCAATTGGATTTGAACCTGCTCGCCGCGCTCGACGCACTGCTGGAGGAGGGAAGTGTGGCTGGGGCGGCCGCGCGCCTGCACGTCACCGCCCCCGCGATGAGCCGGAGTCTGGGCCGAATCCGGCGCACGACCGGGGATCAGATCCTGGTGCGCACCGGCCGCACGATGACCCCGACGCCGTATGCGATCGCCGTCCGGGAACAGGTGCACGAGCTGCTGCACCAGGTCCAGGGGGTGCTGGCACCGAGCCGTGAACTCGATCTGGCAACGTTGGAGCGCACTTTCACACTCCGCTGGCACGATTCCCTGGTCGCCTTGAGCGGCCCCGCACTGCTCGCGGCCGTGCGCGGACAGGCGCCGGGCGTGCGATTGCGCTTCGTCGCGGAATCGAGCATCGACACCCCCGAGTTGCGGCGCGGCGAGGTCGACCTGGAGGCGAACGCCAACCGCCCGAGCGCACCGGACATCCGTGCCGAGAACGTGGGCGAGACCCGCCTCGTCATCGTCGTGAGGCAGGGGCACCCCCTCACCCGCGTCAGGACCGTCACCGCAAAGCGGTACGCCGCCGCTGAGCACGTCACCGTCTCGCGACGTGGAAACCTCAGCAATGCCCTCGACGACGCCCTCGCGCGGCTCGGCCTCACCCGCCGCGTGGTGGCGACCGCGCCCACGGAAGCGGCCGCGCTGGAGTTCGCGCGCGGCTCCGATCTCCTGATCAGCGTCCCCGAAGCCACCACACTGTCCGCGGTCGCCGACCTCGGCCTGGTCGTGCTCCCCCTCCCGCTCGAACTGCCGTCGGCACCGATATACCTGTCGTGGCATCAGCGCTACGACACCGACCACGCCCACGCCTGGCTGCGCGGGCTGGCGCGAACCGCGCTGGCCATGTGCGAAGCGTCGTAGTCGGCGCCGTCCGGCCGCTTCACCCATACGTCCACGCGACCACCACGGCGATCTGCTTGAACGTCAGCAGCGGCTTGTCCGTGCGGGTGCTGGCCGTGGGGGCGGCCAGACCGACGCCTGCGGCTCACAATCGCGGATCTCGGGTGTGAGTAGTTGAGGTACAGGAAGTCCCGGCGAGATTGATCATGGTCTGATGGGGCTGGTCAGGACGGGTCAAGCTCAAGGTCGGGATCATTGAGCCGCGGGGCGATGATGCGTTCGCGGAGGGCAAGCTCCTCGGCGGTGAGAGGATCGCCGGGGCGCCGGATACGAGTGCGCGCGGGCGTTGGCGGAAGGTCCTCAGCTTCGGAGCGCTCGCCGTCATCGTGCCGTTCGGCTTCGGCGAGCGCGCGGTACACCGAGGCGACCGAGGGGTGCTGGTCCTTGTTCTTGCCAGTCTTGATGGTGAGCTTCTTGGCGATCTCCGGGACGGGCACGCCCTTGTCCTTGAGGGCCTGGGCGAAGGTGAGCATGTCGTCGTCGATGACCTTCGGGCGTCCGCCGTGGTTGCCCTTCGCGGCGGCGGTGACCTGGCCTTCGAGGGTCTTCTCCCGGATGTAGTTGCGCTCGATGTGGGCGGCGGCCGCGAGCACGGCGAAGAACATGGCGCCCATGCCCTGTGGGTCGTAGATGCCGGTGAGCGGGCCGGTGAGGAGTTCGAGCTGGACCCCGGCGTCCTGGAGCTTGCCGGACAGCGTCATGAGCTCGGCGGCGTTCCTGGCCAGACGCTTGAGCTCATGCACGGTGAGGATGACCTCCTGGTCGGGAGCGGCCTCCTTGATGTCGTACGCCAGCTTGAGCGCCTTCTCCAGTTCGGGCCGCGTCTTGACCCGGGTGCTGATCTTCTCGGAGAAGATCCGCTTGCAGACCGGTTCGAGCGCATTCAGCTGGGACTGGAGTTCCTGGGTGGCGGTCGAGCATCTCGCGTACCCGATGCGGATCGGGGCGGCGGCCGGCGCATCCGGGGTCTGCTCGACGGGCGAGCCCGCCTTCCACGGCCGACCAGGGCCGCGATCCTCAGGGACGAGGACTTCGAGTTCTTCGCGGAGCGCGGGCACGAGGATGCAGCGCGGGGTGTGGTACTTCGTCGCCGTCTTGCCGCCACGGGTGCGGCACGGACTCCCGGCGGGCACTTCGCACTTGGGGCAGTCGTGGCGTTCTACCGCGTTTGCGGCTTGATCGGGCGTCAGATCCATGAGATCACCCTCTCAGAAGTGCTTCGCAGAACACCTTGGTTTTGACAGGGGTTCTGCGAACGGCGACCTGCGGAAACGTGACCGCCCGGAGGGGGTTCGCCCGAACTCTCGCATCTGATCGTTTGTGAGATTCGCGCGGCGTCCAGGCGTGGCCCTCGACGGGCGCCTGCGGAACGCCTGGTTGGCCGTCCGATTCCGCGGTGCCGACTGTCAATGGCCGTTGCGACACTCTGAGGCGATCACTGGCCGGGGAGGGCGGATGGCGTTCCGGGCCAGGGATCGCTGAGTGGGGAACTGCGAGGGGCGGCCTGTAGCTGCTCCGCGCAGTGCCGTGAGTCACGAGTCCTGCGCGGCTCCGGCCATCAAAGCGAGCAGGCTGTGGGGTGCGTCGTCATCGATCATGATCGAGTAGAAGCCGTCATCGTCGGCTTCTACGGCGGCGGCGCGGACGAACATGCTCCGTTCGTGCTCGGCGAGCGCGGCCTCCACATCCTCAGGGTGCGCGGCGAGGGCTCGGCCGAGCTCGGCGCCGTCCTGCATGGCCAGGTTGGCGCCTTCACCGTTCGGCGCCCTGAGGTGGGCCGCGTCACCGAGCAGGGTCACCCCGGCACACGGTCCCAGCGGTGCCCGGCCGGCAGTGTAAAGATGGGGCGCAGGACCGGCGGGGTGTCGCTCTCGGTGATCAGCGCGGTGAGTTCAGGGGCCCAGCCGTCGAATTCCTTGGAGACCCGCGCGGTCAGGGTTGCGGCACCGGCGGCGTTGAAGTCGGCGATCCAGTCCTGGGGCTTTTTCAGCTGTGCGTAGGTGTGCAGGGTTCCGCTGCCCTCCCGGTGGGCCAGCAGGCCCCTGCCCGGTGCGAGCGCGAACAGCGATCCGGCACCAACCGCTTGCGCGGAGGCCGGGTGGCACCGCCGAGGACGGTGCGGGCTGGCTGGCTTTCCTGCGCTCGTTGACCGCCCGCGGCCTGTCCGGCGTCCAGCTGGTCGTCTCCGACGCCCACACCGGCCTGGTGAACGCGATCGGCGCGGTCCTGCCGGGCGCGTCGTGGCAGCGATGCCGCACCCATTACGCCCGCAACCTGCTGAGCCAGGTTCCGAAATCGGCCCAGCCGTGGG
>NZ_JAGGOI010000063.1 GCF_018614585.1 Streptomyces sp. ISL-1
AAGAAGTCCGGCTGGAGTACTAATACTCCAGCTGTAGATCGTGATCTTCATGGCTGGAGGGTCGCTTCTGTCGAGGGCGGCGTCAGGAGCGACAGGAGCGGGTTCCCGACCGCCCTCTTCGACGCCCCACACGGGCTGTGATCCTCGCCTCACTCGCCACCGCTTTCCAGCCGACTGGTAGATGGTGATCTTTGGATCCACCCGTATTTGGAGGGCGCTCCGTGATCAGTATCGGCAAGGTCCTGCCGTCCGACAGGGATGCGTGGGAGGCCCTGTTCCGCGCGTACATCGACTTCTATCAGCGAGTCGAGCCGCCCGAGATGTACGACTGGGCATGGCTCGAATTCCAGGCGGACACACGTCTGCACGCCCTCGGGGCGAGGTTGGATGGCAGGCTCGTCGGCATCACGCACTTCCTCGTCCACCCCAACACGTCGGGCCCAGACCTCTGCTTTCTGCAGGACCTCTTCACTGCGCCGGACGTGCGCGGCAAGGGCGCGGCTCGCGCGCTGATCGCTGCTGTGTCCGACTGGGCCCAGGCTCGCGGCTGCTGCCGTGTGTACTGGAACACCCACGCGTCCAACAGCACTGCGCGGCATCTCTACGACAAGGTGGCGGAGAACCGTGGTTTCATCCGATATCAGATCGAACTGTCACCCTAATACTTGAGTCGCAGCTCGTGATCTCGCTGGCGAGGCCATATGCGGTGGGGGAACAGGTGCGGCCCCACCGTTGATCATCGTGAGTTATGTGGACCAACGATGAGACGGTGGCCGCAGGTCACAGCATAGATCCCGCCCGCTGGCGGGATGCGTTCGAAGGGCTGATGGGCCGGATAGCGGGCCGGTTCGCGCGGGTCGAACCCCGGCACCGATCCCGGGCCTGGACACCGGCAGTTGCTGATCCGCCGCAACCGACACACCGGCGAACTCGCCTACTACCGCTGCTACTCACCCGGGTGGTACGGCTGGGCATGCTGGTCAAGGTCGCCGGGTCAAGGTGGCGGGTGGAGGAGACCTTCCAGGCAGAGAAGGGCCTGGCCGGACTTGACGAGCATCAGGTCCGCCGCTTCGCGTCCTGGACCCGCTGGGCCACCCTGGCGATGCTCGCTCACGCCTTCCTCAGCGTCGTCCGCGCCGACGAACATACCCGCCGTCCCGCTCCGGACGATCTGATCCCGCTGTCCTGCAACGAGATCCAGCGCCTGTTCATCACCCTCGTTGTCCAGCCCGTCCACGTGTGGCCCACCGACGGAGGTGGTCCGCCTGGCGACGCCGTCACCACATTACCGGCGGCAAGCCGCAACCCAGCCATGAAGATCGAGTCTGCCGCACGATTGGGTGACATCTTGACCTGTCACCCAAACCTGCAGCAGACCCCCGCGCTCCAGCGTCGCTTGACGAAGCCACCCGCAGTGGGTTGCATACGATGCGTGATCGTGCACCGGGCTCCACTTGCTATCTTTCGTTCCATCAGCAAGCCAGAAGGAGCCGTGCCGTGGACCCGGTGATCATCGTGGGCGCGGGGCCTGTCGGGCTCGCGCTCTCGCTGGCACTTGCGCAACAAGGCGTCCCCTCGGTCGTACTCGATGAAGGCGCGGGCAACGACGAGCAGCGTCCCGCCCGTACGGTCGTGCTGCGGCCCGATACGGCAGCCATGGTGGAACGGCTCGGCTGCGTCACTGTCTGTGACGAAGGTTCCCGCTGGGCCGGCTGGCGTTCGATGCGGCGCCGGCAGGACGTACGGCAGCTTGCCCTCGGCGACGACGGCGCATCCGCGCCGCTGCACATCCCTCAGCACGCCCTCGCGCGCGGACTGCGGTCCGCCGTCGCTTCGCAGCGGCTGGTACGGATCGTCACCGAGAGTCGCGTCGACTCGCTCGAGCAGGACGCGACCGGGATCACCGTGCACACCCGGGAGCCCGGAGCGACCTGGTGGCGCGGCAGTCATCTGGTCGGCTGCGACGGGGCCAGGTCGACGGTCCGCAAGCTCCTCGGCATCGGCTTCCCGGGCCGTACGGCTGTGGAACGGCATGCCGTCGCCGCCCTGCGCACCGAACTCCCCTGGCCCGACGAGGCGTTGCTGCACCGCCAGCCGCCCTGGCGCACCGGCGGCGACGAGGTCACGGCCCGGCCGCTGCCGGACGACGTCTGGCGGCTGGACTGGCTGCTGCCGTCCCGCGGCGAACTGGTCACCCCCGACGCCCTGGTGGCGCGCGTCCGGGACACCCTGGCCGGCTGGTGCGGTGAGACACCCCCGTACGAGCTCCTCGACACCGGCGTCTACACGCTGCATCACCGGCTCGCGCGGCGCTGGCGCGTGGACCGGGCCTTCCTCGCGGGCGACGCCGCGCATCTGCTCGGGGCGCTGGGCACCCAGGGGCTCGACGAAGGGCTGCGAGACGCCGACAACCTCGCGTGGAAGCTGGCGCACAGCTGGCACCACGGCGTGTCCGAGCCGCTGCTCGACAGCTATCAGGCGGAGCGGCGGGCCGCTGTCGCCTCGCGGCTGCGCGCCGCCGACCAGTCGCTGCCGATACTGCGGGGTGGCAGCGCGCTGCGTACCTATCTTCCGGGTGCCTCGCGCGGGCACGACACTCTGCTCACCGACGGCCATCTGGGGCACGGCCCGCTGGGCGCGCCCCCCGTTTACACGCACTCCCCCCTCGCACCCGAATACGCCCCTTCGCAGACTTTCGTGGGCACGGAGGCAGGGGCTCCGGTCGCGGATGTGCGGGTGACCGCGCCGGACGGCGCCAGCGCGCGACTGCGGGACCGGCTGGGGCGGGGGCAGCTGCTGGTGGTACTGGTCGCGCCGGGTACGGGGGTGTGGGACCGGCGGCACTGGGTGAGCGCGGGGGTGATGCCGCGGCTGGCCGCTGCGGTCACCGCGCTGCCGGTGCGGGCGGAGCTGCTGGTGACGGAGAGCTACCCAGGCGCTTCGGCGCACACCGTGCTGCTGGTGCGGCCCGACGGGCACCTGGTCGCCTCCTTCGCGGGGGTGCGGCCCGCGGAGCTGTACTCGGCGGCGGACGCGGCGCGCGGCGGTGCTCCGTCAGCGGCGCGCAGTGACCGTACTGCGGACATCAATTGACCGTCGAGGGGCCGCATGGTGTACTCCGGAGCGTGACCGACACCGATGTGCGCCTGTGGCGGAGGGTCCATATGGACCTCGTCCGCTATCCGGGCTGCGTGTGTCGCCCGTCCTGCTGAATTCGCCTACACCCCGCGCCGTGGCCTGATGAGCCCGCGCTCCCTACAGCGAACTTCCAGGACGGTTTCCGTGTCCCAGCCTGTCTCCACCCCGGTCACTGCTGCCTCTGCGCGTACGGAAGCGTCGGCGCCGACCGCCGCCGAGCTGCTCGATTTCGTGCGGCGCTCCGCCGCCGACAAAGACCTCATCGCCTCACTCCCGCTCGATCCCGAGGGCCGTACGTGGGTACGGCTGGAAGGGCCCGGCGGCAGTGAGGCCTGGCTGATCGCCTGGCCGCCGGGCACGGGCACCGGGTGGCACGACCACGCCGAGTCGTTCGGCGCGTTCGCCACGGCCGCGGGCGAGTTGAAGGAGTACTCCCTCGCCGCGCGGCTCCCCGCGAGCGGCTGGAAGACCCTGGAGCTGAACGAAGGGGTCGACCGCGAGCGGCAGTTGGGGGCCGGCCAGTCCCGGTCCTTCGGGAAGCACCATGTGCACGAGGTACTGAATGAGTCGGCCGCCGAGCATGCTGTCTCGGTCCATGCGTACTACCCGCCGCTGCCGCTGATCCGGCGCTTCAGCCGGTCCGGCGCGGTGCTCCGTCTTGAGCAGGTCGAGCGTCCGGAGGACTGGCAGTGAACGAGAGGGTGGGGATCGACGAGCTCCTGGAGCGGGTACGGGAGAACCTGGACCGGGTCGAGCCGAAGGATGCTTTCGAGGCGGCCGAGGCCGGCGCGCTGCTGGTGGATATCCGGTACGCGGCGCTGCGCGAGCGGGACGGTCTGATTCCGGGTGCGCTGGTCGTGGAACGCAACGAGTTGGAGTGGCGACTGGACCCCCAGGGCGGCCACCGTGCGCCGGAGGCGGTCAGCCACGATCTGCGGGTCGTGGTGATCTGCAACGAGGGCTACGCGTCGTCGCTCGCGGCGGTGTCCCTACGGCAGTTGGGCCTGCACCGCGCGACGGACCTCGTGGGGGGCTTCCAGGCATGGCGAGCGGCGGGACTGCCGGTGGAGCGGTAGTCCGCGACGCGGGCGGAGGGCGGCGCCGGCGCGGGCTGCCTGGTCACCCTGAGCCCGCGCGGGCGAAGGCCGGCTTGGCCTGGCGACGGCGCGTTGGGTGGGCAGGCGCGAGCGGTCGCACCAGGCGGAGTCGTGTCCGCGTGACGGCGGCCTTCTCCACTCAGCGGCGGCGATGTTGAGCGGCACGCTGTGGCTGCCGAGAGCGGCACAGCAGCGCGGTCGCTGAACGCGGGGCCGGCTGCTGGCCAACGCGCACGCGGCGGTCGCCCTCGCGGACCGCGACCATCTCCCCCAGCGGCGACGTTGAGCGGCACGCGGTTGCGGCCGGAGCGCGGCGGGCCCTGAACGCGGGCGCAGGCGGAGGGCGGCGCGGGCACTGAATGTGATGCAGGCGACTGCGCCAAGCAGCCGGGTGCCCACGCACCGCGGGCGGCCGCTGCCCGGGCCCGGGCTAGAAGCCACCGTCCTCGGTCAGGTCCTCCGTGTCCTCGCCCTCTTCCTCAAGCGCTCGCTTGACCACCCTGAGGGCCATGCCCTCGGGGTAGCCCTTCCTGGCTAGCATGCTCGCCAGACGACGCAGGCGCCGGTCGCGGTCCAGGCCGCGGGTCGAACGGAGTTTGCGTGCGACCAGCTCGCGAGCGGTCTCCTCCTCCTGCTCGGAGTCGAGCTGCCCGACCGCGTCGTCGATCAGCGCGGAGTCCACACCCTTCGTGCGCAGTTCCCGCGCGAGCGCCCGCCGGGCGAGGCCCCGGCCGTGGTGCCGGGACTCCACCCATGCGTCCGCGAAGGCCGCGTCGTTGATCAGCCCCACGTCCTCGAAGCGGGAGAGAACCTCCTCGGCCACCTCCGAGGGGATCTCACGCTTGTGCAGCGCGTCCGCGAGCTGCTTGCGGGTGCGCGGTGTCCCGGTGAGCAGCCGCAGGCAGATCGCCCGTGCCCGCTCAGCAGGATCTTGGGGCGACAGCTCCTTCTCGGCCCTCGACGAGTCGGCGCTGTCGCCCGGCCATTCGGTTCGCCGGGCCATTCGCTAGCCCTTGGCCGCCGCCGTCTTGGCCGACTTGGCCTTGGACGCGGGAGCGGGCGCGGACTTCGCCGCGTCCTCGGCCGGAGCCGCCGCACCGGCCGCGTCCGTGCCAGGCTCGGCCGCCAGGGCCGCCGGCTTCACGCCGACGCCCAGCTTCTCCAGGATCTTCTTCTCGATCTCATTGGCGAGATCGGGGTTGTCCTTCAGGAAGTTACGGGCGTTCTCCTTGCCCTGGCCCAGCTGGTCGCCCTCGTACGTGTACCAGGCGCCCGCCTTCCGCACGAAGCCGTTCTCCACGCCCATGTCGATCAGGCCGCCCTCGCGGCTGATGCCCTGGCCGTAGAGGATGTCGAACTCGGCCTGCTTGAAGGGCGGCGCGACCTTGTTCTTGACGACCTTGACGCGGGTGCGGTTGCCGACCGCGTCGGTGCCGTCCTTGAGGGTCTCGATACGGCGGATGTCGAGCCGCACCGATGCGTAGAACTTCAGTGCGCGGCCACCGGTCGTCGTCTCCGGCGAGCCGAACATCACGCCGATCTTCTCGCGGAGCTGGTTGATGAAGATTGCCGTCGTCTTCGACTGGTTCAGCGCGCTGGTGATCTTCCGGAGCGCCTGGCTCATCAGCCGCGCCTGCAGACCGACGTGCGAGTCGCCCATCTCGCCCTCGATCTCCGCGCGCGGCACCAGGGCTGCGACGGAGTCGATGACGATCAGGTCGAGCGCGCCGGAGCGGACGAGCATGTCGACGATCTCGAGCGCCTGCTCGCCGTTGTCCGGCTGGGACAGGAGCAGGTTGTCGATGTCGACGCCCAACTTCTTTGCGTACTCGGGGTCGAGGGCGTGCTCGGCGTCGATGAAGGCCACCGAGCCGCCCGCCTTCTGGGCGTTGGCCACGGCATGCAGCGTCAGGGTCGTCTTGCCGGAGGACTCCGGGCCGTACACCTCCACCACACGTCCGCGCGGCAGGCCGCCGACGCCGAGCGCGACGTCGAGCGCGGTCGACCCGGTGGGGATGACCTCGATGGGCTCGTTCGGCCGATCGCCCAGGCGCATCAGCGCGCCCTTGCCAAATTGCCGTTCAATCTGTGCGAGCGCGGCGTCCAGCGCCTTCTCGCGGTCGGTTCCTGCCATGGGTTCCACCCGATTTGCTTGAGTCGATCGCTTCACGTCAAAGACGCTAACCCCTGCCACTGACAATGGGCCCCGGCGTCCTTCCAGCCTGTGGATAACTCCTGGAAACCGAGGGCCGGAATCCAATGAGAATGGATGTTCGATTTTGGTGTCAAGCGCACCTCTCAGCCCGGCTCGACGGGCCCCAGGTAACGGTTTGACCCGCACACTTCAAGCCACATAGGTTCTGCTCGGCCGGTCCATAAGGACGGGCCCCATTCGCGATCCTTTGGGGGGACGCAGTGCACTGGTACCTGGATGTACTCAAGAAATATGCGGTGTTCAGCGGGCGGGCGCGCCGCCAGGAGTACTGGATGTTCGCCCTGATCAGCACCGTCATCAGCATCGCGCTGACGATCATCGACAATGTCGCCGGCACGAGCCCCATCCTCGGGGCTGTGTACAGCCTCGTCGTGCTCCTTCCCGGCATCGGCGTCAGCATCCGCCGGCTGCACGACACCGACCGCTCGGGCTGGTGGCTGCTCATCTCGCTGGTCCCGTTCGTCGGCGTGATCATCCTGATCGTCTTCCTTGCCAGTGAGGGCAAGTCGCACGAGAACAGCCACGGCCCGAACCCCAAGCTGGTTCCGGCTCACTGACCCTCGTACGTCGCCGAAGGGAACCACTTCCTCGACGACTGACGGGCAGGCCGTGTGCTCCGAGCGCTGTAGTCGACAAGTCCCGTCGACTACAGCGCTCCGTCGTTCCTGCCCGTCGTTCCTGCCCCGGTGTCGCCGCCGTGACCCTGCAGACCTGGGCCGTCCACCACCCGCTGAGCTCCTTCGACGGCCCGCCGGTAATCGCCTTCGCGCGCCCGCGCTCTACGGCGTCGCGGAATGCCTCTGACGCCGGCGGCGCTACGGTTGCTCAGGCCCCGCCCCCCGGGGCGGCCCCTCGTCCCGCTTTGCACGAATCACGCCCCGCAGTCGCGCGAGCGCCCTGCCCCCGTCGCGCCGCCGGTGGCCATGGACGCGCGGGTCGTCGGTCACGGCGTACCGCTTCACATACGCACCGAGGAACGCCTGGAGCGTGGCGACCGCCGGGATGGCGATCAGCGCGCCGACCGCCCCCAGCAGCGCCGTGCCCGCGACGACCGAGCCGAAGGCCACCGCGGGGTGAATGTCGACCGTCTTGGAAGTCAGCTTGGGCTGCAGCACATAATTCTCGAACTGCTGGTAGACCACGACGAACCCGAGCACCCACAGCGCGTACCAAGGATTGACTGTGAAGGCGATCAGCATCGGCAGCGCACCCGCCAGATACGTGCCGATGGTCGGGATGAACTGCGAGACCAGACCGACCCAGACAGCGAGCGCCGGCGCGTACGGCACGCCCAGAATCTCCAGAAGGATGTAGTGCGCGACGCCGGAGATCAGCGCCATCAGCCCGCGTGAGTAGAGATACCCGCCCGTCTTGTCGACGGCGATCTCCCAGGCTCGCAGCACCTCGGCCTGCTTGGCCGGCGGCAGTACGGAGCAGAGCGTGCGGCGCAGCCGGGGCCCGTCGGCGGCGAAGTAGAACGAGAACAGAAATATCGTCAGCACTTTGAACAGTCCGCCGAGCACGGTGGTGGAGATGTCCAGCACGCCGCTCGCACTGTTCTGAACGTATCTCCGCAGCCAGTCCGAGCGCAGCAGGCTGTCCTGGACCTCGACCCGCGAGAGGTCAGTGTGGAAGGTGCTGTTGATCCAGCGGATCACCGAGTCCAGGTACTTGGGAAAGTCCTCGACCATGTCGACGATCTGTCCCGCCAGCATCGAACCGAGGAGGACGACGAAGCCGACGCCAAAGGCGATCACGGCCAGGAAGACGATGAAGGTGGCGAGGCCGCGGCGCATGCCACGGGCCGCCATCCTGCCCACCGCCGGCTCGATCGCCAGTGCCAGGAAGAAAGCGATCAGGATATTGATCAGCAGCCCGACAAGCTGGTGGAAGGCCCAGCTGCCGAGCTGGAAGCAGGCGTACAGAGCCAGCGCCAGCACCATGGCGCGCGGCAGCCAGCGCGGCATGCGAGACCGGCCGAGAGATCCGGCCGCCCGTGCGGGAGGCAGGACGTTCGGCGGGGACGCGTCCTGAGTTCGCGTGCCCTGCTCGGTCTTGTCGGTCTCGGCCACGGGATCCAGTGTCACCTACAGTTCTCACCGCTTGTCGGCCGGGACGCCCACCGCGGCGCAGACCCCGCGCCATACGTCCTTCGCCTCCCAGCCGGCGGCCAGCGCCTCATGCACCGTACGGCCCCCGAGCTCGGCCATCACATGGTCGCGCGCGAAGGAATCGGCGTAGGCCTGACCGAAGTGGTCCGCCATCCGCTCCCAGAAAATCGTCAACCGCATGACGTCAGTATCCCGCCCCTGGGGGTGCAGCCGTGTCCCTCCCGGCCTGCCGAAAGCCCTTTCCGCCCTACGGTCGGAGCATGGCTGGAACCGGAGCAACCCCCACGTCCTCGCCCGCGTCACCTCTCGCCCGCGCCGAGCAGTTCATCTGGCTGACCGCCCGGGTTCTGGAGCAGCGGCGCTTCGAGTACCACTTCATGGGCGGCGGTTCGGACACGGTCGAGACCGCCCTGACCGCGTACCTCAATGAAGACGGCGGCTACGGCCACGCCCTCGAACCCGATCTGCGCGGCCCTGTCAGCCAGCCGCTGCACACCGCGCACGCCCTGCGCATCCTCGACTCCATCGGCCGCTGCGGCGGACTGCGGGTGGAGCGGATGTGCCGCTACCTCACCGACGTGTCGACGCACGACGGGGCACTGCCCGCGATCCACCCCTCCCAGCGCGGCTACCCGTCCGCGCCATTCATCCCCATCGTCGACGACCCTCCCAGCGAACTGCTCGCGACGGGCCCGGTGGTCGGGCTGCTGCACCGCAATCAGGTGTGGCACGCCTGGCTGTTCAGGGCCACGGACTTCTGCTGGGCCGCCGTCGAAAGCCTTGAGAAGTCCCATCCCTACGAGATCGAGGCAGCGGTCGCCTTCCTGGACGGGGTCCCGGACCGCTCGCGCGCCGAGGCCGCCGCGGACCGGCTGGGCCGGCTGGTGCGCGAACAGGGCCTGGCGGTCCTCGACCCTGACCGGCTCGAGGAGTACCCGCCCGCCCCCGGCTATGCGGCGGGCGAGCGCCACTTCCCGTACGACTACGCCCGCACGCCCCAGTCGCTGGCCCGCCGCTGGTTCACCGACGAGGAGATGACGCGCTCGCTGGAGCATCTCGTGGGCGAGCAGCGCGAGGACGGCGGCTGGCCGGTCAACTGGCGGCAGTGGGCGCCCGGCACGGCCCTGGAGGCGCGGCCGATCGTGACGATCGAGGCGCTGCGGACGCTACGGGCGCACGGCCGCGCGATCGTTTGACGCGGGCCTTTCCTCCTCAGCCACCGAGCGCGCGCACGCCCGCCGTGACTGCCACCGCGGCCCCGACGACCACCAGGAAGGGGGCGCGCAGTACCAGCGCGAGCGCCGCCGCGGCAAGTCCCGCGGCCCGTGCGTCGAGGACGAGGGAGCTGTCCGCGCTGAACGTCTGCTGCGCTGTGAGCGCGGCCAGCAGGGCGACGGGCAGGAGCGCGGCGAGCCGCTGGACGAGCGGGCGTTCAAGGGCGCCGGCCGGTACCAGCAGGCCGGCCAGCTTGACGAGGTAGCAGCCGACGGCGGTCGCCGCGATCGCGATCCAGATACTCAACGGTCCTCACCCTTCGTACGGTCTGCGTCGCTGTCGCGAGCGATATTGCTGTTGCGATTGCTGTTGCGGGCGATCGAGCGACCCTTGAGCCACAGGACGGCGGGCGCGGCCAGCGCGGCCATCAGCACCGGCACCCCGGCGGGCAGCACCGGCAGGAACCCGAGCCCCAGCACCACGGCGAGCCCGGCGACTGCTCGCTCCGTCGTCGTACGGAGCATTGGTGCGAGGAGCGCCAAGAAGACGGCCGGGCCCGCGGCGTCCAGACCCCACGCGTCGGTGTCGCCGAGTGCCTCGGCGCCCAGCACGCCCCCGAGCGTGGTCAGGTTCCACAGGACATAGAGCGTCAGCCCGGTGACGGTGAAGCCGAGGCGCGCGGCATGCCGCGTTGGCTGGGCGAGGGCGACGGCCGTGGTCTCGTCGATGACCCAGTGCGCGGCGAGGGGGCGCACGAAGCGCGGCAGGGCGAGCAGCTGCGACAGGCGCAGCCCGTAGAAGGCGTTGCGTACGCCGAGGAAGAAGGCGCCGGCCGCGGCGGCCAGGGGGTTGCCGCCGACCGCGAGCGCGCCGACCAGCGCGAACTGCGAGGCGCCGGTGAAGACCAGCAGGCTGAGTGCGCAGGTCTGCAGGAGGCTGAGGCCTGCTCCGGCGGAAGTCACGCCGAAAGCGAAACCGGACAGGCCGACTGCTATGCCGACGCCGAGCGCGTCGCGCACGACCGCCGAATCCGGTTTGCGCGCCCGCTCGACGGCGGCGGTGCGTATGCCTGGGGACGTTCCTGCGGGAGTCTGCGGGCGAGACTCGGAATGAGCTGTCTGTTCTGCCACGTCGCAAACGCTACGCGGGGCGCTCACCGGCGGTCTTGTACGTTCTTGCGCGCTCCCTGCGGTACGCGCCGGGCGGGACGCCGACGATCCGCGTGAAATGCCGGTTGAGGTGCGGCTGGTCGGTGAAACCGACGGCGACGGCCGCGTCGGCGGGCGCCGTCCCGGCGTCCAGGAGGTGGCGGGCACGCCGCACGCGCGCATCGGTGAGCCAGGTGTGCGGTGGCATGCCGTACGCCGCCTTGAAGGCGCGCAGCAGAGCGAAGGGGCTCGTGCCGACCACCTGCGCGAGCCCCTCCAGGGAGGGCGGTTCGGCCATCCGCTCCTCAAGGAGTTGCTTGGCGAGGGCGGCCGTGTGGGCGCCTGAGGCCTGGGGCGTACGCGCGGAGAGGGTGCTGCCGTAACGGCCCAGCATCCGGGCGACGGCGATCCGCAGCAGGCTGTCGGCTGCGAGCGCGTTTCCCTCTTCTGCGGCCCGGTGCACGCTGTGTATCAGCTGGGCAGTCTGCGGGTCCTCGACGATCGTCTCGGCGAATCCCGGGGTACCGCGCATGCTGGTGACGGCTCCCGCGATCTCGGAGATGAGCTCCACGGAGGGGTAGAGCGTCGAGTACGTCCAGCCTTCAGGAACACCGGCCCGGGCGGAGTGCGGCACCTCTGGGTTGATCATGACAACCGTGCCGGGGCCCGCCCGGACAAGTCCGTCCGGCAGGCTCACGTCCTCGACCCCGCCGGTGACCGCGCCGAAGGTGAAGCCCTCGTGGCTGTGGCGGGGGAACGTATGCCGGACATAACGGGCGCGCAGCAGATCGAGACCCGGCAGCTCCTCGTACTGCCAGTGCCTCGCCCACTCCCGCTCCGTCAGCCGTTCCATCCAGCCATTGTGCTCCGGCGACCTCGCCTCTGACCTGCGCGTCCATGACCTGGACCGCTGATGTCAGTGGCACGGTGCACGATGGGGGGCATGGCCAGGACTGCACTCGACTCCTTCGCTCCCGCGACCCGGAACTGGTTCGCGGGAGCCTTCAGCGCGCCCACCGCCGCGCAGGAAGGGGCCTGGCACGCCATCGGAGAGGGCTCGGACGTGCTGGTCGTGGCCCCGACCGGCTCCGGCAAGACCCTGGCCGCGTTCCTCGCCGCCTTGGACCAGCTGGCGTCCGCCCCACCGCCCGCGGACCCGAAGATGCGCTGCCGTGTGCTGTACGTCTCCCCGCTCAAGGCCCTCGCGGTCGATGTGGAGCGCAACCTCCGCAGCCCGCTCACCGGAATCCGGCAGGAGTCCGCGCGGCTCGGGATGCCTGAGCCGCAGGTGCGGGTCGGCATCCGCTCGGGCGACACCCCGCCCGCCGAGCGGCGCTCCATGGCCACCAAGCCTCCGGACATCCTGATCACGACACCCGAGTCGCTGTTCCTGATGCTCACCTCTTCCGCCCGGGACGCGCTGGCGGGCGTCGAGACGGTGATCCTGGACGAAGTGCACGCCGTCGCGGGAACGAAGCGGGGCGCGCATCTCGCCCTGTCGCTGGAGCGCCTCGACGAACTGCTGCCGCGCCCTGCCCGGCGGATCGGTCTGTCGGCGACGGTGCGGCCGGTGGACGAGGTCGCCCGCTATCTGTCGCCGCAGCGAAAGGTGGAGATCGTCCAGCCGCTCTCGGGGAAGGAGTTCGACCTGTCCGTGGTCGTGCCGGTGGAGGACCTGGGCGAATTGGGGGGCTCTCCCGCCTCCGAATCGGACGGCGGCGAGAAGCCGTCGATCTGGCCGCACGTCGAGGAGAGGATCGCCGACCTGGTCCAGGCGCACCGCTCGACGATCGTCTTCGCCAACTCCCGCCGGCTCGCCGAGCGGCTGTGCAACCGCCTCAACGAGATCGCGTACGAGCGCGCCACGGGTACTGCCTTCGATGCGCACGACTCCGCCACGACCATGGCCGCGAAGGCGTCACCGGCCGAGATCATGGCGCAGTCCGGGTCCGCGCAGGGAGCGCCGCCCCTCCTCGCCCGCGCGCACCACGGCTCGGTCTCCAAGGAACAGCGCGCGCTGGTCGAAGAGGACCTCAAAGCGGGCCGGCTGCCCGCCGTCGTCGCCACCTCCAGCCTGGAGCTGGGCATCGACATGGGCGCGGTGGATCTCGTGGTCCAGGTCGAGTCACCTCCGTCGGTCGCCTCCGGCCTGCAGCGGGTGGGCCGCGCGGGACACCAGGTGGGCGCGGTCTCCACGGGCGTCGTCTTCCCCAAGTACCGGGGCGATCTCGTACAGGCGGCAGTGGTCACCGAGCGGATGCGCACCGGCTCGATCGAAGCGCTGCGCGTCCCGTCCAACCCCCTGGACGTGCTGGCCCAGCAGCTGGTCGCCATGGTCGCCTTGGACACCTGGCAGGTCGACGATCTACTGGCGCTGGCGCGCCGGGCCGCGCCGTTCGCCTCGCTCCCCGAGTCGGCCTTCACCTCGGTCCTCGACATGCTCGCCGGGCGCTATCCCTCGGATGCCTTCGCCGAATTGCGCCCGCGCGTGGTGTGGGACCGCGTCGCCGGTACGGTCACGGGCCGGCCGGGGGCGCAGCGTCTCGCGGTCACCTCCGGCGGCACCATCCCCGACCGCGGGCTGTTCGGGGTGTTCCTGGCGGGGGCGGACCCCAAGAAGGGCGGCGGCCGGGTCGGCGAGCTGGACGAGGAGATGGTGTACGAGTCCCGGGTGGGCGATGTCTTCACCCTCGGCACCACCTCCTGGCGTATCGAGGACATCACCCGCGACCGGGTGCTGGTCTCGCCCGCCCCGGGGGTACCGGGCCGGCTCCCGTTCTGGAAGGGCGACCAGTTGGGCCGCCCGCTCGAACTGGGCCGCGCGGTGGGCGCGTTCCTGCGGGAGGTCGGCGGACTGAGCACCGAGGACGCCCGGCTTCGCCTGCTGGCTGCCGGCCTGGACGCCTGGGCTGCCGATAATCTCCTCGCCTACCTGGACGAGCAACGCCGTGCGTGCGGCCATGTCCCCGACGACCGGACGATCCTCGTCGAGCGTTTCCGGGACGAGCTGGGCGACTGGCGGATCGTCATCCACTCCCCGTTCGGCGCCCAGGTGCATGCCCCCTGGGCGCTGGCACTCAGCGCCAGGCTCGGCGAGCGGTACGGCATGGACGCGCAGGTCATGCACGCCGACGACGGCATCGTGCTGCGGCTGCCCGACGCCGATCTGATGGGTCTGGACCTGCTCGACCAGGACCCGGTCCACCTCGACGCCACGTTCGACAGCGAGCAGGCCCCCGTCACCGCGGCTGACACCGTCTTCGACAAGGGCGAGATCAATCAGATCGTCACGGACCAGGTGGGCGGCTCCGCGCTGTTCGCCTCCCGGTTCCGGGAGTGCGCCGCGCGTGCGCTGCTGCTGCCCCGGCGCAGCCCCGGCAAGCGCACGCCGCTGTGGCAACAGCGCCAGCGCGCGGCCCAACTGCTCCAGGTGGCGAGCGAGTTCGGGTCCTTCCCGATCGTCCTCGAAGCGGTCCGCGAGTGCCTCCAGGACGTGTTCGACGTCCCGGGGCTCACGGAGCTGATGGGCGATATCGAGTCCCGCCGGGTCAGGCTGGTCGAGGTCACCACGCCGGAGCCCTCGCCCTTCGCCCGCTCGCTGCTCTTCGGCTATGTCGCGCAGTTCCTGTACGAGGGGGACTCCCCCCTCGCCGAGCGCCGCGCCGCAGCCCTCTCCCTCGACTCCCGGCTGCTCGCCGAACTGCTCGGCCAGGCCGAGCTGCGCGAGCTGCTCGACCCCGAGGTGCTGACCGAGCTGGAGGGGGAGCTGCAATGGCTCACCGAGGACCGCCGGATCAAGGACGAGGAGGGCGTTGCCGACCTGCTGCGCATCCTCGGCCCGCTGACGGACTCCGAGCTGGTCGAGCGCGGCGGCGACCCGGAGTGGCCGCGGGAACTGGCCGCGTCGCGCCGCGCCATCCAGGTCAGGATCGCGGGCGCCGACCACTGGGCGGCGGTCGAGGACGCGGGCCGGCTGCGCGACGCGCTGGGCACGGCGCTCCCGGTGGGCGTGCCGGAAGCGTTCACCGAGCCGGTCAAGGACCCGCTCGGCGACCTCCTCGCCCGATTCGCGCGTACGCACGGGCCGTTCACCTCTACCCAGGCGGCGGCGCGCTTCGGCCTCGGCGTGGCCGTCACAGATGGCGCTCTGCAACGGCTCGCGGCGAGCGGACGGGTCGTACAGGGCGAGTTCCACCCCTCCGGCATCGGCCAGGAGTGGTGCGACGCGACGGTGCTGCGCCGGCTGCGCCGCCGCTCGCTTGCCGCGCTGCGCCATGAGCTGGAGCCGGTGCCGCCCGCCGCGCTCGCGACGTTCCTCCCTAAGTGGCAGCACATGGGCAGCAACAGCCTGCGCGGTATCGACGGCCTCGCCCGCGCGATCGAGCAGCTCCAGGGGGCCGCGGTCCCGGCCTCCGCCCTTGAGAAGCTGATCCTCCCGTCCCGCGTCTCCGGGTACACGCCCGGTCTCCTGGACGAACTGACCACGACGGGCGAGGTCGTCTGGGCCGGAGCGGGCTCACTGCCCGGAAAGGACGGCTGGATCTCCCTCTACCTCGCCGACGCGGCGCCCCTGCTCCTGCCTGAGCCCCATCCGCTGGAACTCACCGCGTTCCACGAGTCCGTGATCAGCGCCCTCTCCCCCGGCTACGGCCTGTTCTTCCGTCAGATCGCGGACCATGTCAGGGCCACCACCCACCCCGACGCCGCCGATCCCCAACTGGCCGACGCCATCTGGGACCTGGCCTGGTCCGGCCGTCTCACCAACGACACCCTGGCGCCGCTGCGTTCTCTGCTCGGCTCGGGGCGGACGGCGGGATCGACGGCCCATCGCGCCAAACGGACGGTGCCGCGCGGGCGGTACGGCAGCCTCACGGCGGCCGCCCGTTCCGCTTCCCGTACCGGTCCGCCGACGGTGAGCGGGCGCTGGTCACTGCTGCCTACCGCCGAGCCCGACCCGACCCACCGCGCGCATGCCCTCGCCCACACCCTGCTGGACCGCCATGGCGTGGTGACACGGGGCGCGGTGGCAGCCGAAGGCGTGGAAGGCGGATTCTCGGCCACGTACCGCATCCTTTCCGCCTTCGAGGACAGCGGTCAGGCGCGGCGCGGCTATGTGGTGGAGGGGCTGGGCGCGGCACAGTTCGCGATGGACGGCGCGGTCGACCGCCTCCGTGCGGCGGCCACAGCGAGAGACCGGGCCGACGGGCAGACGGCGCCGCACGCCGTGGTGCTGGCCGCCGCCGACCCGGCCAATGCGTACGGCGCGGCGCTGCCCTGGCCCGAGCCGCCGACCGGAGCCGGTCACAAGCCCGGCCGGAAGGCGGGCTCCCTGGTCGTCCTGGTCGACGGCGAGCTCACGCTGTACATGGAGCGCGGCGGCAAGACGCTGCTGGCCTGGGCGACCGACCCGGACTCCGCCGCGCTCCGCGCGGCGGCCGAGGCGCTGGCGCACGCGGCCCGGGCGGGCGCCCTCGGCACGGTCACTGTCGAGCGTGCCAACGGGATACCGGCGCTCACCTCGCCGCTGGCCCGCGTCCTGGAGACTGCGGGCTTCCACGCCACCCCGAGGGGCCTACGGCTGCGGCCCTGACGGCGGGGCGGGGCGCCCGGGCGTGTACCAACCCACCCTCCCCCGTCCCGCATCATGGATCCATGCCCGAAGGAGACACTGTCTGGCACACCGCCCAGCGCCTGCACACCGCCCTCGCCGGGCAGGTACTCACCCGGTTCGACTTGCGCGTCCCGCGCTTCGCCACCGCCGACCTCACCGGCCGGATCGTCCTGGACGTCACGCCGCGCGGCAAGCACCTGCTCACCCGCATCGAGGGCGGCCTCACCCTCCACTCCCACCTGCGTATGGACGGCGCCTGGCGGGTGTACGGCTCCGGCGAGCGCTGGCGCGGCGGCCCCGCGCACCAGATCCGCGCGATCCTCGGTAACGCCGACCACACCGCCGTCGGCTACCGCCTCCCCGTCCTGGAGCTGCTGCGCACCGCCGACGAGGACAAGGCCGTGGGCCATCTCGGCCCGGATCTGCTGGGCCCCGACTGGGACGCGGACACCGCCGCCGCGAACCTCCTTGCCGATCCGGCCCGCCGCCTCGGCGAGGCCCTGCTCGACCAGCGCAACCTCGCAGGCATCGGCAATGTCTACAAGTCGGAGCTGGCCTTCCTGGCCCGTGTGACGCCCTGGCTGCCCGTCGGCGAACTGCCCGTCGACACCACTCAACGGCTTGTTGTCACCGCCCACCGGCTCCTCGAAGCGAACAAGAACAGCTTCGATCGCCGCACCACAGACACCACAGGCACCACACGCGCACCCGCAGCCACCGGCGCCCCAAGAATCCCCGGAACCCCCAGCCCGAGCAGACCCCCAAGCAGCACCGCCCACCGCCACCGCCGTCCCGGCCCGCCCTTGTATGTCTACGGCCGAGAGGGCCAGCCATGTCTGCGCTGCGGGACCCCGATCCGTAAGGCCGACCAGGGCGACGGCAGCCGCGAACGCCCCACCTACTGGTGCCCGCGCTGCCAGTCCGGGCCTACTAGTTGACGACCCGTCAGATCTAGTCGTACCGTCCGCCCATGCCCCTCAAGGCGTACGACCTCACGGGCCGCACCGCGTTCGTCACCGGCGCGGCCGGCGGCATAGGACGCGCCTCGGCCGTCCTCCTCGCCGAAGCGGGAGCCACCGTCCACTGCGCCGACATCGACGAGAAGGGCCTGACCGAGACACGCACCCAGATCGCCGACACGGGCGGCACAGCCCACACCCACCCCCTCGACGTCACCGACCGCGCCCAACTCAAGGCCGCGATCGAGCGCATCGAGAGCATCGGCCGGCTCGACATCCTGGCCGCCATCGCCGGAATCATGCACAACAGCCCCGTCCTGGAGACGAGAGACGAGGACCTCGACCGCGTCCTCGCGGTCAACTTCAAGGGGATCCTGTACGCCTGCCAGGAGTCCGCCCGCGCCATGATCGCCGCGGGCACCCCCGGCTCCATCGTCACCATGGCCTCGGGCGCCGTCGACGCCGCGAGCGCCGGTCTGCTCTGCTACAGCGCGGCCAAAGCGGCAGTCGTCCAGCTCACCAAGACCCTCGCGACCGAACTCGGCCGGCATTCCATCCGCGTCAACGCCGTCGCTCCCGGCTGGATCCGCACCCCCATGACCGACCGTCACGACGCCACGCTCCAGCGCCAGGCCGAGGCAGCGATGATCCGGATCTCCCCACTCCGCCGCGTCGGCGAGCCCGAGGACGTGGCGCATATGGTCCTTCACCTGGCGTCCGACGCGTCCGCCTTCACGACGGGTCAGATCCTGCGTCCGAACGGCGGCGTCGCGATGCCCTGGTGATCCCACCGCGCGTGGCCCCACGGGACGCCGTCACGTGCACCGGCAGCAGGCTGAGCCCCCACCCGCCCGCCGCCACCGCGCCTTCGACGAGCCCCGCCTGCTGCGGCACGAGCACCAGCCGCAGCACGGCCCACCACCACAGCCCGCCGGCCACGAGTCCGAGAGCGACCACCGGCATGAGGACGACACCGCGCACTGCCATGGCTGCCTCCTCCGGCCCACGCTAGACCGGCGCGATCACCCACCGGGAGGGCGCACCGGATGCACGCTCCGGCGCGCGGGGCGCTGGTCACCTCACTCCAAAGTGCGACGAGGAACAGCTACCCCCGGTCCTGGTCGCGGACGACGTCGCATCGGCAGTCACGGCCCCCCGGCCACAGGTCGGAGGGCCGCAGCGCCAACGCCCCTACGTGCTCTCCGCCTGGAACATCCACGCATGCTTTTCCAGGTCCGCCGTGAGCCCGATCAGCACATCCTGAGTCACCGGATCGGGATCCGCGGTCGCCACGATTCGCTCCCGCATCCGCCCGACGACCGCGCCGAGCGCGTCCACCAGGGTCCGCACGGCGTCCACGTCCTTGATCCAGCCCTCCGGCACCGCGCCGATCGCACTCTGCGCCGCCACCGTCTGGGCCCGGCCGTCCGGCGTCACCCCGATCGCCGAGGCACGCTCGGCCACCGTGTCGGAGTGCGTCCGCGCCGTGGCCACGACCTCGTCGAGCTGGAGATGTATGGACCGGAAGCGGGGCCCGACTACATTCCAGTGGACCTGCTTCGCCACCAGCGAGAGATCCACCAGATCCACGAGCGCGCCCCTCAGCGCATCGCCGACCGTCTTGAGGTCCGTCTCGGACAGGGGGCTCTTTACGACAGACATCGATGTCCTCCACTCGGTTCGCAGATACCTGCCCACCATGGCACAAATACCCTAAATCAGGCATTCGTCGACAAAGCAAAGGCCCCAGCCTGTGCCCCACAGAGGGGGCAGACCGGGGCCTCAGCTACAGACCAAGCCGTGCAGAGCCGTACGGATCAGGCGGCGACGACGTCGACCGCCTCCGCAGGCGCCTTGATCGTCACCCGCTCCGTCGGCACACCCGCCACCGACTTCACGGAGACGGAATTGAGCATCGGGCGTACTGGCGCAGGCACCGGCTCACTCGCCGCTGCCGACTCGGCCAGCTCGGCCAACGACAGCTCGTCGCTCACTTCTCGCATGAGCTCGGACATCCGTACGTCAAGCGCGTCGCAGATCGCGGAGAGCAGCTCAGAGGAAGCCTCCTTCTGCCCCCGCTCAACCTCGGAAAGATAGCCGAGCGATACTCGGGCGGACGAGGAGACTTCGCGCAGAGTACGGCCCTGGCGCTGGCGCTGCCGACGCAGCACGTCACCAAGCAGGCGACGGAGCAGAATCATCGGTGGCTCCCTCCTCGGACCGCGTAGCCGCATCCTTCACGCCCCACCGTACCGCCTCGTGCGGCGGCCGTGCGGGGAGCGATGTCGTGTTCACTCAGGGCTGCAAACATCAAGTCCCCCCGTTCTGCTCCATATCCAGTGTCCGCGCATTTTCGTGCAGTTCGCCCAAGAGCAGCTCGAGCACGCTCCGTACACTCTCTCTACGGATTTCCGCCCGGTCGCCGTTCAACCGCAACGCAGCCACTTTCCCGGTGCCGCCGGGCCCCACGACGGCCAGATAGACCGTCCCGACGGGCTGCCCGTCCTGTGGTTCCGGCCCGGCCACACCCGTGGTCGCGATGCCCCAGGCGGCGCCAAGCGCCTCCCGTACCCCTGCCGCCATCTGCCGTGCGACCTCGGGATCCACCGCGCCGCGTTCCGCCAGGAGGGTCCCGTCGACGCCGAGAGCATCCCTCTTCAGAGTAGTTGCGTACGCCGTGACGGACCCGCGGAAGGATTTCGAGGCACCAGGCACGGAAGTGAGCTCGGCGGCCACCAGACCGCCGGTGAGCGACTCGGCGACGGCCAGCGTCTCGCCACGCTCCGCAAGCAGCGCCAGCACCCGAGCCGCGGTCCTCACCGCTTTTTCCCCGCGCCCCCGGCGTTGTTCCCTGCCTTCTCGGCCGCCACCGCCCGCTCGGTGGCCCGTCCCCTGCGCCTCAGGACGATCGCCTGTCGCACATAGTCGAGGCCGCTGACCACCGTCAGCACGACGGCCAGCGCCATCACCCAGAAGCGCAGGGTGGCGAGCGGACCGGTCAGCGCCAGGACGTACATCCCGACCGCCGTGCCCTGCACAAGGGTCTTGATCTTGCCGCCGCGGCTGGCGGGAATCACCCCGTGCCGGATCACCCAGAACCGCATCAGCGTGATCCCGAGCTCACGGAAGAGAATGACTCCGGTCACCCACCACGGCAGATCCCCGAGCGCCGACAGGCAGATCAGCCCGGCGGCCATGATCGCCTTGTCGGCGATCGGGTCGGCGATCTTCCCGAAGTCGGTGACCAGGTTGTACGTACGCGCCAGATGCCCGTCAAAGATGTCGGTGATCATGGCGACGGCGAACGCCGCCCACGCCCAGGCCCGCCAGGCCGGGTCGTAACCACCGTCCTGCAGCATCAGCACGACGAAGCCGGGCACGAGCAGCAGGCGGATCATGGTGAGGATGTTGGCGATGTTCCAGAGGCTCGCCTGATTGACGGCCGCAGCGCCCAGCTTGCCGCCGGGCGCGGGCCTGCCGGTGCCGCCCCCCGCGGATGCCGGCACTCCGGTCATGTGGCCGCCCCCTCAAGACATTCGGCCACCAGGTCGACGCCTTCCGTGGCCACGGCCTTCGCCACGACGATACGACCGGGCACGAGCCCCTCGTCCGACGTGAAGACCACCTGCCCGTCCGTCTCGGGCGCCTGGTGCGCCGCACGCCCCACGGCACCGTCCTCGCCGTCAACGGACTCGACCAGCACATCAAGGGTCTCGCCGAGCCGCTCCTCGGCGCGCTGCGCGGTCAGCTCCTCCGCGAGCCGCGACAAATGCTCAAGACGCTCCGCGATGACATCGGCGTCCAGCTTGTTGTCGTACGAGACGGCCTCGGTGCCGTCCTCGTCGGAGTAGCCGAAGATGCCGATGGCATCCAGCCGCGCACCGGTGAGGAAGCTTTCCAGTTCGGCGAAGTCCGCCTCGGTCTCGCCGGGGAAGCCGACGATGAAGTTGGACCGCACACCCGCCTGCGGGGCCTTGCCGCGGATGGTCCCCAGCAGCTCGAGGAACCGCTCGGTGTCGCCGAAGCGCCGCATCGCGCGCAGCACACCGGGCGCGGAGTGCTGGAAGGACAGGTCGAAGTACGGAGCGATCTTCGACGTCGAGGTGAGGACGTCGATCAGCCCGGGCCGCATCTCGGCGGGCTGCAGATAGCTGACCCGCACCCGCTCGATGCCGTCGACCTCGGCCAGCTCCGGCAGCAGGGTCTCCAGGAGTCGGATGTCGCCGAGGTCCTTGCCGTACGAGGTGTTGTTCTCGGAGACCAGCATGACCTCCTTCACGCCCTGCTCGGCCAGCCAGCGCGTCTCGCCGAGCACATCGCTGGGCCGCCGCGAGATGAAGGAGCCGCGGAAGGACGGAATGGCGCAGAAGGAGCAGCGCCGGTCGCAGCCGGAGGCGAGCTTCACGGAGGCGACGGGGCTGGTGCCCAGACGGCGGCGCAGGGGAGCGCGCGGCCCGGAAACCGGCGCGATGCCTTCCGGCAGATCCTCGGGGGCGGGCGCGATGTCGCCGTGGCCGGGCAGCGCCACATCGGTCGCCTCCTGCCGTTCGGCAGGGCTCAGCGGCAACAGCTTGCGGCGGTCCCGCGGGGTGTGGGAGGCGTGGATGCCGCCGTTCAGAATGGTCTGGAGGCGGTCGGAGATGTCGGCGTAGTCGTCGAAGCCGAGCACGCCGTCCGCCTCGGGCAGGGCTTCGGCCAGCTCCTTGCCGTACCTCTCAGCCATGCAGCCGACCGCGACCACCGCCTGGGTCCTGCCATGGTCCTTGAGATCGTTGGCTTCGAGCAGGGCGTCGACCGAGTCCTTCTTGGCGGCCTCGACGAATCCGCAGGTGTTGACGACTGCGACATCCGCGTCGGCGGCTTCCTCGACGAGCTCCCAGCCGTCCGCTGCCAAGCGGCCTGCGAGCTCCTCCGAGTCCACCTCGTTACGGGCGCAGCCAAGAGTGACAAGGGCGACGGTACGGCGTTCGGGCATGGGCTCAAGACTACTTTGTCCTGACCCACGCCCTGGCCCCGAGGGTTCCCGGGGCCCGCGGCCTGTTCGGGCTAGCCGACCTCGGGGTCGCCCTTCGTGTACGACAGCCGCTCGACCTGGCCCGTCTGGAACTCGTCCTCGACCCGCTTGCCGTTCACGAACAGCTCGATCGCCCCGGCGTTCCCGAGGATCAGATCGACCCGCTCGTCGTCCTGGAAGGTCTTGGACTCGCCCTTGAGCAGCAGCCCGTCGAAAAGCAATTTGCCGTTGTGCGACTTGGCCGAGATCCAGCTCTTGTCGTCCAGGGCGGAGAGCTTCACCGTCACCTTGTCCTTCGGCACCGCCGCGATGGCGCTGTCCGACGGGTCGGGCTTCGGCGGGGCGGGCTTGGTCGTGGACGGCGCCGCCGTGCCGGGCTTCTGCTCGGGCGCCGGCCCCTCGGCCACCTGGCCGCCCTTGCCGTCGCCCCCGCTGAAGAGCGTGAAACCGACGAAGCCGATCACGGCTACGATCGCGGCGACCATGGCGGCCGTCCAGTTGGGGCGGCGCGGTTCGGGACGGATGCGCTCGGCCTCGAAGAGCGGCGCGGCAGGCGTCGGCGAGGGACGTCCACCGTGCCCCGCGTCGTACTGCGCGACGAGCGGATCGGGATCGAGGCCGACGGCACGCGCGACCGTGCGGATATGACCGCGCGCGTAGACATCGCCGCCGCAGCGGGAGAAGTCGTCCTGTTCGATCGCCTGCACGATCGGGATGCGCACCCGGGTGGAGGAACTGACTTCATCAACGGTCAGACCTGCGGCGATGCGGGCTTGCTGGAGCGCATGACCGATCGAAGGCCGGTCGTCTTCGACAGTAGGCTGATCATCTTCGATGGAAGGCTGGTCGTCTTCGATTGAAGGCCGGTCGTCTTCGGGGGAGTTGCCGATGGACACGGGGGCGCCTTTCGAGCGTGTAGCCACCTGCTGGAGGTTCAGTCTATGGGTGGAACGAAAAGGTGGGGCAACCGGGCGAGGGACTTTGTACGCCATCAGAATGGCCGTACATCCTGATGGTGGGACATCAGTCTGTCCCTCCATCCAACTTGACGAACGACCGGGGGAAACGGTTGCTCGCCAAACCCTTACGAGTGAGACTCCCCGCGGATGGCGGCAAGCACTCCATCGAGTTCATCCGGCTTCACCAGAACATCGCGCGCCTTGGAGCCCTCGCTCGGCCCGACGATGTTCCGTGACTCCATCAGATCCATCAGCCGACCCGCCTTCGCGAAGCCCACCCGCAGCTTGCGCTGGAGCATCGACGTCGACCCGAACTGAGTGGATACCACCAGCTCAGCGGCCTGGCAGAGCAGATCGAGGTCGTCGCCGATGTCCTCGTCGATCTCCTTTTTCTGCTTCGTGCCGACCACGACGTCCTCGCGGAAGACCGGGGCCATCTGATCCTTGCAGTGCTGGACGACCACCGCCACCTCGTCCTCGGTGACGAAGGCGCCCTGCATCCGGGTCGGCTTGTTCGCACCCATCGGGAGGAACAGGCCGTCGCCCTTTCCGATCAGCTTCTCCGCGCCCGGCTGGTCGAGGATGACTCGGCTGTCGGCGAGCGAGGAGGTCGCGAAGGCGAGCCGCGAGGGCACATTCGCCTTGATCAGACCGGTGACGACGTCGACCGACGGCCGCTGGGTCGCAAGCACCAGATGGATGCCGGCCGCGCGCGCCAGCTGGGTGATCCGGACGATGGCGTCCTCGACGTCGCGCGGTGCCACCATCATCAGGTCGGCGAGTTCGTCCACGATGACCAGCAGATACGGATACGGGGTGAGCTCACGCTCGCTCCCCTGGGGCGGCTTGACCTTGCCGTTCCTGATGGCCTGGTTGAAGTCGTCGATGTGCCGGTAGCCGTACGCCGCGAGGTCGTCGTAGCGCAGGTCCATCTCCCGCACGACCCACTGCAGCGCCTCGGCGGCCCGCTTGGGGTTGGTGATGATCGGGGTGATCAGGTGCGGAATGCCCTCGTACGCGGTGAGCTCGACCCGCTTCGGATCGACGAGCACCATCCGTACGTCCTCCGGCGTGGCCCGCACCATCACCGAGGTGATCAGGCAGTTGATGCAGGACGATTTGCCGGAGCCGGTCGCGCCCGCGACCAGGACGTGCGGCATCTTCGCCAGGTTGGCCATCACATAGCCGCCCTCGACGTCCTTGCCGAGCGCGACCAGCATCGGGTGCTCGTCCCCCGCGGCGTCCGCGAGGCGCAGCACATCGCCCAGGTTGACCATCTCGCGGTCGGAGTTCGGGATCTCGATGCCTACCGCGGACTTGCCGGGGATCGGGGAGATGATCCGTACGTCGGGGCTGGCGACGGCGTACGCGATGTTCTTGGTGAGGGCGGTGATCCGTTCGACCTTCACGGCCGGGCCCAGCTCCACCTCGTACCGGGTGACGGTGGGGCCGCGGGTGAAGCCGGTGACGGCCGCATCGACCTTGAACTCCATGAAGACATTGCTGAGCGAGGCGACGACGACGTCATTGGCCGCGCTGCGCGTCTTGCCGGGGCCGCCGCGCTCCAGCAGGTCCAGCGAGGGCAGGGCATAGGTGATGTCCCCGGAGAGCTGCAGCTGCTCCGCGCGCGACGGCAGAGGCTGGGACTCGGCGTGTACCGGCGCGGACTTGGTCAGATCCGGTACGGAAGCCTTCGATCCGCTCTCCTTCGGCCCGGCCTCCTCGGCCTCTCGCGCGCTCGGCACGGGGCCGGCGGCTCGCTGCCGGTCGGCGGTGACGTCCCGGGTGAGGTCGGCGACGAGCGGGGAGGGCGGCATCCCGTTCAGTACGGCTCCGTCGAGCGCAGCGGCCGCGGCCGCTGCCACGTCCACGGCGTCCATCGGACGGTCCATGGCGGGCTGCACGGAAGTCCTGCGCGGCCGCCTGCGCTTGGACAGCGCTACGTCCTCGGCAATGTCCGGGTCGAGGTCCGCGGGCGCTTCGCCCCGGCGGGCGGACGAGCGGCGCGCCCCTCCCGGTACAGCATCGCGCCACTGCTCGTCGTACCGCTCGTCGTCCTCGCCGGCCTCGTGGTCCGCTCCCGGGTCGTAGGCCGGCTCGACGATGCCCAGCTTGGAGCCGAGCAGCCGCAGGCGCTGCGGAATGGCGTTGACGGGCGTCGCGGTGACCACGAGCAGGCCGAAGAGGGTGAGGAGCACGAGCAGCGGTACGGCGAGTACCTCGCCCATGGTGAAGATGAGCGGCTTGGACGCGGCCCAGCCGATCAGCCCGCCCGCGTCCTGCATCGCCTCGGTGCCCTCCCCGCGGCCGGGCGAACCGCAGGCGATGTGGACCTGCCCGAGCACGCCGACGACGAGCGCGGACAGACCGATCACGATCCGGCCGTTGGCCTCCGGCTTCTCCGGGTACAGGATCAGGCGTACGGCGATCGCACCCAGCAGGAGCGGCACCAGCAGATCGAGGCGGCCGAACGCGCCGGTCACCAGCATCTCGACGAGATCGCCGACCGGGCCGCGCAGATTGGACCAGGTACCGGCGGCGACGATCAGCGCCACACCGAGGAGCAGCAGCGCAAGGCCGTCCTTGCGGTGAGCCGGGTCCAGCCCCTTCGCTCCCCGTCCTATGCCACGGAACAGCGCGCCCACAGCGTGTGCCAGACCGAGCCAGAGGGCGCGCGCGAGGCGGTACACGCCCCCCGTGGGGGACGGCGCGGGCCTGGGGGCAGCCTTCTTCGCCGCCTTCCTGACGGGTGCTCTCTTCGCGGGTGCGGTCTTCTTGGCGGCAGCCTTCTTGGCGGGCGCCGCCTTCTTCGCGGCGCCGGTCGTACGGCCGGCGCGCGGCTTGGCGGTGCCCGCCGCGCCCTGGGAACCCTTGCCGGACGTGCGTGAGGCCATGGTGGTGAGGTTACCGGTGTCGACGGCAGCGGACACGTGTGCCCACTGCTTCACTCGTTCGTGTCGTGCCAGGAGGGCGGCAGGCTGACGCCCCGGTGGTGGGAAGTTGACGTTCCCTCAAACCCTTGGCGGACGTTCAGTTCTGCGAGGGCAGCGTCGGCGTACCGCCGCCGGTACCCGGCTCCAGCGCGTCGAGCGCCCGGCGCAAACCGGTGAGTTTGCGCTCGAGATGGGCAGCGGTGGCAACTGCGGCGGCGTCGGCCGAGTCGTCGTCGAGCTGCTTGGACAGCGCTTCCGCCTGCTCCTCAACTGCCGCGAGCCGCGCGGAAAGCTCGGCGAGCAGCCCAGCGGGCTCCTTGCTGTCTCCCGCGCTCGCATGCCCGCCGCCCTCCAGCTGGAGCCGCAGGAGCACGGCCTGCTCACGCAGTTGGCAGTTCTTCATGTACAGCTCGACGAAGACCGAGACCTTGGCGCGCAGCACCCACGGGTCGAACGGCTTGGAGATGTAGTCGACCGCACCCGCCGCGTAACCCCGGAAGGTGTGGTGCGGGCCGTGGTTGATCGCGGTGAGGAAGATGATCGGGATGTCCCGGGTGCGTTCCCGCCGCTTGATGTGCGCGGCCGTCTCGAATCCGTCCATGCCGGGCATCTGAACATCCAGCAGAATGACCGCGAAGTCGTCTGTCAGCAGCGCTTTGAGTGCTTCCTCCCCTGACGATGCCCGCACCAGTGTCTGATCGAGCGCAGAGAGGATGGCCTCCAGCGCCAGCAGATTCTCCGGCCGGTCATCGACCAGGAGGATCTTGGCCTTCTGCACCATGGCCCGTCCTCCTCGCCCCGGATGTGCACCGGGCGCCGCCCCAGGGGACGACTCCCTTGCGTCGCCCGTCCTTGTGCCGGTCATGGTAGCCGCACCCCGCCTGTCGCCACACCCTGTCACCGCGATGTCACTGTGCACGTAGCAGAAACGTAGCGGGAGACCAGAAGGTTCCCCGAATACCGCCGTCTCACACACCTCCGGCCACAGTCAGTCAGCAACTCGCCGGGAACCGGGCAGACGTCGCTCACTCCCCGCGCATCCATTGCTCCATCACTGAGAGCAAATGGTCGGGATCCACCGGCTTGGTGACATAGTCCGAAGCGCCCGACTCGATGGCCTTCTCCCGGTCGCCCTTCATCGCCTTGGCGGTCAGCGCGATGATCGGCAGACCCACGAACTGCGGCATCCTGCGGATCGCGGTCGTCGTCGCGTACCCGTCCATCTCGGGCATCATGATGTCCATCAGCACGACCGTCACATCATCGTGCTGCTCCAGGACTTCGATGCCCTCACGGCCGTTCTCCGCGTACAGCACGGAGAGCCCGTGCTGCTCCAGCACGCTGGTGAGGGCGAAGACATTACGGATGTCGTCGTCGACGATCAGCACCTTCTCGCCGTCGAAGGAGAAGGTGCGCCGCTCCACCGACGCCTCCTGGCTGCTGTTCGCCCCGGCCCACTGCTCAGCGGCCGTCGACGCGCCGCCCGCCTGGCCGGGCAGCGCACGCCGCTGCTCCATCGAGCCCAGGGCCTTGCGCCGCCGCCGGAACAGCGCGGCCGGACCGGCGTGGCCGTCCGCGGACGCGGGCGCGGGCGCGTCACGCCGCGCCTGCGGGAGCCCGTCCTCCGATACGTCCTCGGCGGTGCCTGCGTGCTGGCCGGACGTGCCGGGGGTGAGCTGCGGGTAACCCTGCGGCGGCAATTCGCTGGGGTGAAGGGGCAAGTAGAGGGTGAACGTCGAGCCGCGGCCCGGTTCGCTCGCCGCATGGATCTCGCCGCCCAGCAGCCGGGCGATCTCACGGCTGATGGACAGACCGAGGCCCGTACCGCCGTACTTCCGGCTGGTCGTGCCGTCGGCCTGCTTGAACGCCTCGAAGATGACGCGCATCTTGCCGGCCGCGATCCCGATCCCGGTGTCAGTGACCGAGAAGGCGATCAGATCCCCGTCCGCGTCCCGCAGCGAGCCCGCCTCCAGCAACTGCTCGCGGATCGACTGAGGCACATCCGCGCTCGCAGGCCGGATCACCAGCTCCACCGCGCCGCTGTCGGTGAACTTCACCGCGTTGGACAGGAGATTGCGCAGCACCTGCAGCAGCCGTTGCTCGTCGGTGTGCAGCGTCGCGGGCAGCTCCGGCGACACCCGTACGGAGAAGTCGAGACCCTTCTCCGCGGTCAGCGGCCGGAAGGTCGCCTCCACATAGTCGACGAGCTGAACCAACGCGATACGGGTCGGACTGACGTCCATCTTGCCCGCCTCGACCTTCGACAGGTCAAGGATGTCGTTGATCAGCTGGAGCAGGTCGGAGCCCGCCCCGTGGATCGTTTCGGCGAACTCCACCTGCTTCGGCGAGAGGTTCCCCTCCGCGTTGTCCGCGAGCAACTTGGCCAGGATCAGCAGGGAGTTGAGCGGCGTACGCAGCTCGTGCGACATGTTCGCCAGGAACTCCGACTTGTAGCGCATCGAGACCGCGAGCTGCTCGGCACGCTCCTCGAGCACCTGCCTCGCCTCTTCGATCTCGGTGTTCTTCACCTCGATGTCGCGGTTCTGCTGGGCCAGCAGCTCTGCCTTCTCCTCCAGTTCGGCGTTGGAGGCCTGCAGCGCCTTCTGCCGGTTCTCCAGCTCGGCCGAGCGCTCACGAAGCTGCTCGGTCAACTCCTGCGACTGCTTGAGCAGCACCTCGGTCTTCGTGTTGACGCTGATGGTGTTGACGCTCGTCGCGATCATCTCGGCGATCTGGTTGAGGAAGTCCCGCTGGATCTGCGTGAACGGCTGGAAGGACGCCAGCTCGATCACACCGAGGACCTTCCCCTCGAAGAGCACCGGCAGCACGATCACATACGCGGGCGATGCCTCGCCGAGGCCCGAGGAGATCCGCAGATAGCCCGGCGGCACATTGACCTGGATGGTCCGTTTCTCCTCGGCCGCAGTGCCGATCAGCGTCTCGCCGGGCCGGAAGGACGTCGGCATCAGACCGGCGGAGTAGCCGTAACTACCGCGCATGCAGAGCTCGTACGACACCTCCCCGCCCGGTGAGACGACCGCGCGGCCGCCGCCCGTCGGCATCGCCAGGAAGAACGCTCCGTGCTGCGCCGAGACGACCGGAGTGAGTTCGCTCATGATCAGCGAGGCCACATCGTCGAGGTCGCGCCGGCCCTGCATCAGACCGGAGATACGGGCCAGGTTGCCCTTGAGCCAGTCCTGCTCCTCGTTGGCGAGGGTGGTGTCGCGGAGGTTCGCGATCATCGTGTTGATGTTGTCCTGCAGCACCTGGATCTCGCCGGCCGCGTCCACATCGATCTTGAGGTTCAGATCGCCGCGGGTCACCGCGGTCGCGACGGCCGCGATCGCGCGGACCTGACGCGTGAGGTTCCCGGCCATCTCGTTCACCGACTCGGTGAGGTCGCGCCAGGTTCCGTCGACGTCCCGCACCCGGGCCTGACCGCCCAGCTGCCCGTCCGTGCCCACCTCGCGGGCCACCCGGGTGACTTCCTCGGCGAACGACGACAGCTGGTCCACCATCGTGTTGATGGTGGTCTTCAGCTCCAGGATCTCGCCTCGCGCATCGATGTCGATCTTCCTGGTGAGATCGCCCTTCGCGATGGCGGTGGTGACGGTGGCGATCTGCCGCACCTGGCCGGTCAGGTTGGACGCCATCGAGTTCACGGACTCGGTGAGGTCCTTCCACGTACCGGAAACCCCCGGCACATGCGCCTGGCCGCCCAGCTCGCCCTCCGTGCCCACCTCGCGGGCCACGCGGGTCACCTCGTCGGCGAACGACGACAGCGTCGTCACCATCGTGTTGACGGTCTCGGCCAGCTCCGCGACCTCGCCGCGCGCCTCGACCGTCACCTTCTTCGTCAGATCGCCATTGGCGACCGCCGCGGAGACCCGTGCGATGTTGCGCACCTGATTGGTCAGATTGTTGGCCATCAGGTTGACGTTGTCGCTGAGGTCCTTCCAGATGCCGGTGACCCCACGCACTCGCGCCTGACCGCCCAGCACACCTTCCGTACCCACCTCACGGGCGACCCTGGTCACCTCGTCGGCGAAGTCCAGCAGCTGGTCGACCATCGTGTTGACCGTCGTCACCAGTTCGAGGATCTCGCCCTTGGCGTCAACGGTGATCTTCTTCGACAGATCGCCCTTGGCGACCGCCGTCGTCACCTCGGCGATATTGCGGACCTGCGACGTCAGGTTGTTGGCCATGAAGTTGACGGACTGGGTGAGGTCCTTCCAGGTGCCGGAGACCCCCTGGACCTCGGCCTGGCCGCCCAGGATGCCCTCCGTGCCCACCTCGCGGGCGACCCTGGTCACCTGCTCGGCGAAGTTCGAGAGCTGGTCCACCATCGTGTTGAGGGTGTTCTTCAGCTCCAGGATCTCGCCGCGCGCATCCACGTCGATCTTCTGCGACAGGTCACCACGGGCCACCGCGGTGGCGACCTGCGCGATGTTACGGACCTGGCCGGTGAGGTTCTCCGCCATGCCGTTCACAGAATCGGTCAAGTCGCGCCACACACCGGCGACGCCGGGCACCTGCGCCTGCCCGCCGAGACGGCCGTCCGTACCCACCTCGCGCGCGACCCGCGTCACCTGCTCGGCGAAGGCCGAAAGCTGGTCGACCATCGTGTTGATGGTGTTCTTCAGCTCCAGGATCTCGCCGCGCGCATCCACGTCGATCTTCTGCGACAGGTCACCACGGGCCACCGCGGTCGTCACCTGCGCGATCTGCCGCACCTGAGAAGTCAGGTTCCCCGCCATGAAGTTGACGGAGTCGGTGAGTTCCTTCCACGTACCGCTGACGCCGTCGACACGCGCCTGGCCGCCCAGACGGCCCTCCGTGCCCACGTCCCGCGCCATCCGCGTGACCTGATCGGCGAACGAGGAGAGCTGCGCCACCATCGTGTTGACGGTGTTCTTCAGCTCCAGCATCTCGCCCGCGACATCGACCGTGACCTTCTGCGACAGATCGCCATTGGCGACCGCCGTCGTCACCTGCGCGATGTCCCTCACCTGGCCGGTGAGGTTACGGAACGCGGTGTTCACCGAGTCCGTGAGGTCCTTCCAGGTCCCCGCCGCGCCCGGCACCTCCGCCTGCCCGCCCAGCCGGCCCTCGACGCCGACCTCCCGGGCCACCCGCGTCACCTCGGAACCGAACGACTGCAGTTGGTCCACCATCGTGTTGACGGTGTTCTTCAGCTCCAGCATCTCGCCCGCGACATCGACCGTGACCTTCTGCGACAGATCGCCGTTCGCGACCGCCGTCGTCACCTGCGCGATATCCCTCACCTGGGTGGTCAGGTTGCGGAAGACCGTGTTCACCGAGTCGGTGAGGTCCTTCCAGGTTCCGGCGGCTCCCGGCACCTGCGCCTGGCCGCCGAGCAGACCTTCGGCCCCGACCTCGCTCGCCACACGGGTGACCTCGTCCGCGAACGTACGCAGCGTCTCGGTCATCTGATTGATGGTCTCGGCGAGTTGGGCCACCTCACCGCGCGCGCTCACCGTGACCTTCTGCGACAGATCACCGTTGGCGACCGCCGTCGTCACCTCGGCGATACCGCGCACCTGCGAGGTCAGATTGCCGGCCATGGTGTTCACCGAATCGGTGAGGTCCTTCCACACGCCGGCCACACCGGGCACCGCCGCCTGCCCGCCCAGCTCGCCCTCCGTGCCGACCTCCCGGGCGACCCGGGTCACCTCGGAGGAGAAAGAGGACAGCTGGTCCACCATCGTGTTGACGGTGTTCTTCAGCTGAAGCATCTCGCCGGCCACATGGACGGTGACCTTGCGTGACAGATCGCCCTTGGCAACCGCCGTGGTGACGAGAGCAATGTCACGCACCTGAGCGGTCAGCCGGTACGCCATGGTGTTGACCGAATCCGTGAGGTCCTTCCACGAACCGGACATACCGCGCACCTGTGCCTGACCACCGAGCTTGCCCTCGGTGCCGACCTCCAGCGCCACCCGGGTCACCTCGTCGGTGAACGCCGACAGCTGGTCGACCAGGCTGTTGACCGTACGGGCGACCTTCAGGAATTCGCCGCGAAGCGGACGTACCGCCGCATCCGCACCCTCCACCGAGTGCGAGCGCAGCTCCATCCGCTGCTCCAGGTCGCCCTCGGCGACGGCAGAGAGCACCCTGCCCACCTCGGACACCGGCCGCGCCAGATCGTCCACCAGGGCGTTGGAAGCGTCGACGGCGGCCGCCCAGGAGCCCTCACAGGCCCCTGTCTCAAGCCGCTCGGTGAGCTTCCCCTCACGCCCGACCATCCTGCGGACCCGCGCGATCTCACCTGTGAGGTGCAGATTTCGGTCAGCGACCTCGTTGAAGACGGCCGCGATCTCCGCCATCACATCGTCGCCCGACACGGTCAGACGTCGGCGGAAATTGCCGTCCCGCATCGACACCAGAGCCGCGAGCAGCCTGTTCAGAGCCGCCGAATCCACTTCGGTTGTCCCATTGCTCCGGGACCGTCCGCCTTTCGCGCGCGTATTCTTGCCACGCGCCGCCACGCCAGACTCCACCGTGTCCCTCCCGCAGGGGTTGACCGTTCTGCCCAGACTGTCCAAGGACAGCCTGCCCAGTGTTTCACCATGGCCGAACCAGGCCATAACAGTTCGGCAGCTTCGCATAGCGTCCCCGCCCCCAGTGGGCGGAAACAGCGGCAACCGGCATCCGCTCGGACAGCGAAGGTAAGTAACCTGGCATCCGGCTGTCCAACCGCCCCGGTCCGCCCGGCGGGGGCGGCATGACGCAAGTACTACCACCGGGCACCGGGAGGGGCAGGCCGATCATGGCAGAGCCGGGCGTCGAGACGCGTACGAGGAGTTCAGTGATCACCGCGCGGGCGGCTGCCAGCTTCGACCCTGTCGGGCGGTCCGTCGCGACCGCCCGCGCCTTCGTCCGCGACACCCTCCAGGGGTGGGGGTACTCCGACGTCGTGGACGACGCGGTCGTCCTCACCAGCGAACTCGTCACCAACGCCGTCGTGCACGCGGGCACCGCCGCCGATGTGCTCTGTCTGCGTACGGACGAGGGTGTACGGGTCGAAGTCGCCGACCGATATCCCGAGCGCGAGATCCCGATACAGGGCACCGGCCGGTCGCTCGGCAGCCTCGACCGCGAGAACGGGCGTGGACTGCTCCTGTGCGCCGCTCTCGCCTCCCGCTGGGGCGTGGAGTACTCCCCCACCTACAAACAGGTGTGGTTCCAACTCGACCTTCCCCAGCGCCCCGTGGGCACCCGGTCCGCCGGCCCGGTCCTGCCGATCCCGCTGCTCCCGGTCGCCGACGCACGCGTACGCGTCGCCGTCACCCAGATCGACCGCACCGGTTCCATCTCCGTCTGGAACGAAGACGCGCAACACCTCTTCGGGTACGCCGCCGAGCAGGTGATCGGCAAACCGCTGACGGACTTCGCCGCCTGGCCGCAAACCCCCGGCATCGGCACCGGCATCGCCGAGGCGCTCCAACTCTCCCGCTGGGAGGGCAGTTACGGCATCCGCGGCACCGACGGCCGCGTCGTCCCCGTCTACGCATCGCACCTGCGAGTCCGCGACACCAATGGCGAACCGTCCACCGTCTGCCTTCTCGTGCGCGACGACGAACGAGCCGTCATCCAGAGCCCGCAGCGCGCTCCCGTGACCGAGACGGGCGCGGAGAGCCACGCATCGGACCCCTTCGAGGTCTTCATCGGCTCCCCCGCCCCCGAAGACCTCGACGGCCTTCTCCAGCGCACCGTCGAGCGCGCCCGCGACATGCTCGACGGCGACGCAGCCTTCCTGCTGCTGGCCACAGACGACGAGACCGAACTCGAAGTACGGGCCACCACCGGCCTTCCGTCGGCCCGTCAGCGCTTCGCCCGCGTCCCTGTCGAGGCCGGTACCAGCCGCTACGGCTCCGCCCGCATGCCCGCCGTCCACGAGGACCTCACAGCCGTCCCGGGCGCCGTCCCGCTCCTCAACTCCACCGGCATGCGCTCGGTCGTCACCGTCCCGCTCAAGGTCGAGGGCCGCCTCACCGGCTCGCTCGGAGTCGCAGCCGAATCCGCGGGCCGCTACTCCAACGAGGAGGCACTGCGCCTCCAGTTCGCCGCCGACCGCATCGCCCTGGCCGTCGAATCGGCTCGCCTCGGCGAACTGGAACGCCTGCGCCGGGGCTCACTCTCCTTCCTCGTCGAGGCATCCGACCTGCTCGCCGGAACTCTCGACCGGGACCAGACCCTGGCTCTGATGGCCCAGATGACGGTCCCCACCCTCGCTACCTGGTGCGCCGTCTACACCATCGCCGACCAGGCATCCGATCCGTATCTCAGCTACGTACTCCACGAGGACGAGGAGCGGATCGACGGCCTCAAGGCCCTCCTCTCCAAGATCGACCCGCCCGACCCCGTGCCCACCCCCGGCGCGCGCGTCTGGACAGCCCCCGCCGAAGCCGGCCAACGGGCTGCCCTGCTCACCTCCAAGCGTGAACTCGGCCTCGGCTCCGGTCCGCCGGTCTCCTCCGGCATCGGCACCACCCTCGCCACAGCCGCCGCGGTCGGCGGCGAGACGGTCGTCCTCCCGCTCGTCGCCCGCAACCGCGTCATCGGCATGCTGACCCTCGGCAAGCCCTCCGACGACCACTTCCGCCAGGAAATCCTGGAACTCGCCGAGGACCTCTCCCGCCGAGCGGCCCTCGCCCTCGACAACGCCCGCCTGTACTCCGAGCGCGTGGCCATCAGCCAATCCCTCCAGCGCAGCCTGCTGCCGCCCGAACTCCCGCAGATCCCGGGCGTCGAGGTCGAGGTCATCTACCGCGCGGCCGGTGAAGGCAACGAAGTCGGCGGCGACTTCTACGACCTCTTCCCGATCCGCGACGGCGCGTACGGCTTCGCCATCGGCGACGTCTGCGGTACGGGCCCGGAAGCCGCGGCCGTCACCGGCCTGGCCCGCCACGCCCTGCGCCTGCTCGCCCGCGAGGGCTTCGGCGGCCCTGCCGTCCTGGAGCGCCTGAACGCCGCGATCCTCGACGAGGGCGCCCGCAGCCGCTTCCTGACGCTCCTTTATGGCGAGTTGTGGCCACAGGAGGACGGCAGCGCGGTCCTCAAGGTCGTCTGCGCCGGCCACCCGCTCCCTCTCCGCCTGCGCCAGGACGGCACCGTGGAACCCGCGGCGGAACCGCAGCCGCTCCTCGGCGTCATGGACGACCTGGAGCTGTACGAGCAGATGGTGACCCTCGACCCGGGCGACGTTCTGCTCTGCGTCACGGACGGCGTCACCGAACGCCGCGAGGGAACACGCATGTTGGGCGACGACGGACTCGCCGACCTTCTCACCACATGCACGGGCCTCACGGCCGGCGCGGTCGCCTCACGCGTCCTGCGCGCGGTCGAACGCTTCGCCGCCGAACCGGCCTCCGACGACATGGCGATCCTCGCGATGCGCGTCCCGGAGCCCCACAGGTCCTGAACGTGAAGAAGGCCCCCGCCAGTTGGCGGGGGCCTTCTTCGCTGCTGAGCCCCAATACGGAATCGAACCGTAGACCTTCTCCTTACCATGGAGACGCTCTACCGACTGAGCTATTGGGGCCTGCTGCGCTGTGGCAACGGGGTAGATCATACCCTGAACAGTCGGCTGCTTCGAACCACCATCGCCGATAGTGGACAACAACACCCCTCCGCCGGCGAAGTACCGGGACCGAGTTACCAGACACGTACCGCCTCCCGGACATTGGGCCACAACCGGCCAGGCAGCAAGGACCAGACGCATCCCAGGAATCGTCCTGAACGCAAAAATACCCCAGTCCCCGGACAAGGTCCGGGGACTGGGGCTAATGATTGTTCGGCGGTGTCCT
>NZ_JAGGOI010000064.1 GCF_018614585.1 Streptomyces sp. ISL-1
GCCGTCCGCCCGGGCCGAGCCGTCCGCCCGGGCCGAGCCGTCCGCCGAGGGTGCGCCGTCCGCCGAGGACGCGCCCGCGACCCACGCGCTGCCCACGCGCGTACGCCAGGCCTCGCTCGCCGCCCCCCTCCGCGAGGCGCACCCCACCACGGCCGATGGCCCCGAGCGCGATGTCTCCGCCGAAGAGATGCGCTCGATCTTCGGAGCCTTCCAGCGCGGCCTGGACCGCGGCCGGAAGGGCGATGCCGTCGGCCCTGTGTCGCCGAGCGCCGCGCCGCGCCCCAGCAGGACAGAGGAAGGGACGGACGACGATGGCTGACGAGAACAGTGGTGACCAGAGCGCCGGCGATCAGCCGGGAGTCGGCTGGCTGCTGGACGATCTGCTGGCCAGGACCGACCACGTCCGCCAGGCGGTGCTGCTGACGGCCGACGGCCTGGTCAGCAGCGCGTCGCGTGGCATGGTCAGGAGGGACATCGAGCATCTCTCCGCGGTCTGCGCGGGCTTCCACAGCCTCGCCAAGGAAGCGGGCAACCGTTTCGGGGCCGGGAGCGTGCGACAGACCATGGTCATGCTCGACAACGCGTTCCTCTTCATCACCCCCGCCGGCGACGGCAGCCGGCTCGCCGTGCTCTCCGACATCGAGACCGACGTCGGACAGCTGGCCCATGAAATGGCGCTGCTGGTCGAGCGAGTGGGCCGTCACCTGGCCGTCCCCACCCGCTCCGCCGCCGAGGCCACCGACGCCTGAACCGTGAGCGACCACTGGTACGAGGACGAGACCGGTCCCCTGGTACGGCCGTACACCGTCACCCGGGGCCGGACCCGTCCCGCCTCCGAGCACACCATCGACTTGATGTCGCAGGTCGCGGCCATCGACCCGGTGGATCCCGAGCCGCGGCTCGACCATGCTCGCTGCTCGCTGCTCGAGCTGGTACGCCGCGAGCCGCGTCCGTTGGCGGAGATCGCCGCCGACGCTGACCTGCCGCTGACAGTCGTACGCGTCCTGCTCGTCGATCTGGTCGAAGCCGGACTCGTCCGCGTCTCCGCCCCGGTCACCCAGGCGGGCCTCGACGACCCCGAGCTGCTGAGCGAAATCGTGAAGCGCCTGCGGGAGCTGTGAGCCTGTCGTTCACCGCGGCGCAATGTTTCCCCGTGACGCCCGTCATCGCGCAATGATCGTCCGCTGATACGCAACAACGATGCATTACGCCGCCTGAGCAGGGCTCATAGGCTCAAGCCCCGTACCAGGAGAGTGGCGGTGATCGCCTGCTCGGCGGTCCGTCCCCTCATGCGCGGGCTCATCCGTCATGCCCCGCGGGCCGCTGCCGATCACCCCGTCGCCGACCCGCAGCCACGAAGGAGCCCCCGCAGTGCTGGACCACGGCGCCCCACCCGCGACCGATCCATCGCCCGCCAAGACCCCCGGTCTCGGCACCCGGCTGATGCGGCGCAAGCCCGTCGAGCGCCTGGTCGCCGAGGGCGGCCAGGGCGAGGGCGGCATGCTCCGCCGCTCGCTCTCCATGTGGCAGCTGACCATGATCAGCATCGGCGCCACGCTCGGCACCGGCATCTTCGTGGTGCTGGGCGATGCCACGCCGCTGGCCGGCCCGGCCGTAGCGATCTCGTTCGTCATAGCCGGTCTGACCGCGCTGTTCTCTGCGCTCTCCTACGCCGAGCTGGCCGGCTCCATCCCGGTCTCGGGCTCTTCGTACTCGTACTCGTACGCCACCATGGGCGAGATCGTCGCCTGGATCTGCGGCTGGTGTCTGATTCTGGAGTACGGCGTCTCGGTCGCGGCCGTGGCCGTCGGCTGGGGCGAATACCTCAACGAGCTGCTCGACGGCACGCTCGGCACAACCATCCCCGAGTCGGTGTCCGCGCCGCTCGGGGAGGGCGGCTTCATCAACCTCCCGGCCCTGGTCGTCATCCTGCTCGCCATGGTGTTCCTGATGCGCGGCGCCAAGGAGAGCGCCCGGGTCAACACGATCATGGTGGCCGTCAAGATCGTCACCCTGGTGATCTTCTGCGCGATCGGCTTCATGGGCATCAAGGCCGGCAACTACACCCCGCTCGCCCCGCTCGGCGTGACCGGGATCAGCGCCGCCGCGGCCACCCTGTTCTTCTCGTACATCGGCTTCGACGCCGCCTCCACGGCCGGCGAGGAGGCCACGAACCCGAAGCGTGACCTGCCGCGAGCGATCATGCTCTCGCTGCTCATCGTCACCGCGCTGTACTGCCTCGTCGCCCTGGTCGCCGTCGGCGCCATGCCCTGGCAGGACTTCGAGGGCACCGAGGCTGCCCTGGCACAGATCATGAAGGACGTCACCGGCCACAGCTTCTGGAGCGTAGTCCTCGCCGCCGGTGCGGTCGTGGCCATCGCCAGCGTCGTCTTCGCCGTCCTCTACGGTCAGACCCGCATCCTGTTCGCCATGGCCCGTGACGGTCTGGTCCCCAAGGTCTTCGCCAAGGTCGACGCCCGCACCGGGTCCCCGCGCGCCAACACGGTGATCGTCTCGCTCTTCTGCGGCGTGCTCGCCGCGACCATCCCGCTGGGCGAGCTGGCCAATGCCACCAGCATCGGAACGCTCTTCGCGTTCGGGCTGGTCAATGTTGCCGTCGTGATCCTCAGGTACACCCGGCCCGACATGGCACGCACCTTCCGCGTGGCGCTGTTCCCCGCGACCCCGATCCTGGGCCTGCTGTTCTGCCTCTACATGATGTTCAGCCTTCCTGGCGTCACCTGGGCGGTGTTCGGAGGCTGGATGATCGTCGGCGTCGTGTTCTACTTCGGTTACGGCTTGCGCCGTTCCCGACTGGCCACCGCAGAGAAGTGATCCGCCCGCAGTGCGACTGAACGATCTCGACGAACGCATCGTCCACGCCCTCGCCGAGGATGCCCGGCGCTCCTACGCGGACATCGGCTCCGAGGTGGGCCTGTCCGCCCCCGCCGTCAAGCGGCGGGTGGACAGGCTGCGCGCCGCAGGCGCCATCACGGGCTTCACCGTACGAGTGGATCCGGCGGCGCTCGGCTGGGAAACCGAGGGTTTCGTCGAGATCTACTGTCGCCACAACACCTCGCCCAACGACATCCGCCGTGGCCTGGAGCGGTATCCGGAAGTCGTGTCCGCCTCCACCATCACCGGGGACGCGGACGCGATCGCCCAGGTCTTCGCCTCCGACATGCGTCACTTCGAGCGTGTGCTGGAGCGGATCGCGGGCGAACCGTTCGTGGAGCGCACCAAATCGGTGCTGGTGCTCTCCCCGCTGCTGCGGCGGTTCTCTTCCGGCGCGCCTGCCTGAGCCGCGGAATCCGGGAAGGTCGGAGCGTGGGGTTCCAGCGCAGCACCCCGAAGTCGCCCGTCCCACCTCTGATCTTCTCGGACGGCGCCGGGCCCACGCACTTGGGCAGCTCCTCAGTCTCCACGGGGCTGCACGGGGCTGCCCTTGGAGGCCAAGCTGTAGCCGGGCCGGTCCTCGGCGGGGGAGGGCCTGCCGGACTGCGACCGCAGGCTTGGGGAGCAATGGACGGCGGACGGAGGGTGGGCGCGCAATGAATCGCCGCGAGTGCCGTCGATTGCGCAATGGATCGACCATCGACGCGCAACGGTCGCGCCTTGTCCGGGCGGATGGCCGGACCGTACTGTCTTAAATGTCTTCCTCACCCCCGCATACCGCCTGAGGTCAGCCATGCCGCCGTTGCGCACCGCCCTGCTTCAGAGTTCCGGCCGACCGGGCTCGGTCGCCGAGAACCTGAAGATCCTGGACGAGGCCGCGGGCCGCGCCGCCGGCGCCGGCGCTGGGCTGCTGGTCTGCCCCGAGATGTTCCTGACCGGGTACGCGATCGGCGACGATGTGCCGCTGCTGGCCGAGGCCGCCGATGGCCCCGGTGCGCGGTCCGTCGCCGAGATCGCCGCACGGCACGGCATCGCCGTCGTCTACGGATACCCCGAGCGCGAGAGCCACCCCGAGCGCGAGGACGAGCCAAGCGAGACGGGAGTCCGGCCGGCCGAAGTCCCCCAGCTACCGCTGGGAGGTGCCCCCAGGGGAAGGATCTTCAACTCCGCGCAGCTGATCGGCCCCGACGGCGAGCGCCTCGCGAACTACCGCAAGACTCACCTCTTCGGCTGCTTCGAGCAGCAGTGGTTCACTCCGGGCGAAGAGCCCGTTGTCCAGGCGGAGCTCGGCGGGATCCGGATCGGCATGCTGATCTGCTACGACGTGGAGTTCCCGGAGAACGTCCGGGCGCACGCGCTGGCCGGCACCGATCTGCTGGTGGTGCCCACCGCCCAGATGCACCCCTTCCAGTTCGTCGCCGAGTCCCTCGTCCCGGTGCGGGCCTTCGAGAGCCAGATGTACATCGCGTACGTGAACAGGACAGGCCCGGAGGGCGAGTTCGAGTTCGTCGGCCTCAGCTGTCTCGCCGGCCCCGACGGAGCGACCCGCGCCCGCGCCGGACGCGGCGAGGAACTGATCGTCGGCGAGGTGGACCCAGCCCTTCTGAGCGCTTCGCGCGAGGCCAATCCGTATCTGCGCGGTCGCCGGCCCGGCCTGTACGCCTCACTCGTCTGACCCCACTCGTCCGACCTCCTCCCCCTCCCCGCTCAACGCTCAACTTTCCGTGCAAGGAGTCCGCACCCCATGACGTCCACGGTGCCCACCGCTGTCCAGCACACCGAAGCGCAGCCGCCGATCACCATGTTCGGTCCGGACTTCCCGTACGCGTACGACGACTTCCTCGCCCACCCGGCCGGCCTCGGCCAGATACCGGCCACCGAGCACGGCACCGAGGTCGCGGTGATCGGCGGCGGGCTCTCCGGCCTTGTCGCCGCGTACGAGCTGATGAAGATGGGCCTCAAGCCGGTCGTCTACGAGGCGGACCGGATCGGCGGCCGGCTGCGCACCGTCGGCTTCGACGGCTGCTCCGCCGCAGGTGAAGAAGGGGAGCTGAGCGCCGAGATGGGCGCGATGCGCTTCCCGCCCTCCTCCACCGCGCTGCAGCACTACATCGACCTGGTGGACCTGACCACGCAGCCCTTCCCCAACCCCCTGGCCGCCGGCACCCCGTCGACCGTCGTCGACCTCAAGGGCGAGTCGCACTACGCCGAGACCATCGCCGATCTGCCGCAGGTCTACCGCGATGTGATGGACGCCTGGAACGCCTGTCTGGAAGAGGGCGCCGACTTCTCCGACATGAACCGCGCCATGCGCGAGCGCGATGTGCCGCGCATCCGCGAGATCTGGGCGAAGCTGGTGGAGAAGCTCGACAACCAGACCTTCTACGGCTTCCTGTGCGAGTCCGAGGCCTTCAAGTCCTTCCGGCACCGCGAGATCTTCGGCCAGGTCGGCTTCGGCACGGGCGGCTGGGACACCGACTTCCCCAACTCCATCCTGGAGATCCTGCGCGTCGTCTACTCCGAGGCCGACGACCACCACCGCGGCATCGTCGAAGGCAGCCAGCAGCTGCCGCTGCGGCTGTGGGAGCGCGAGCCCGAGAAGATCGTGCACTGGGCGCAGGGCACGTCCCTGCGGTCCCTCCACGAGGGCGACCCGCGCCCGGCCGTGACCCGGCTGCGCCGCACCGCGGGCAACCGGATCACCGTCACCGACGCCTCCGGCGACATCCGTACGTACCGGGCCGCCATCTTCACAGCGCAGTCCTGGATGCTGCTGTCCAAGATCGCCTGCGACGACTCGCTCTTCCCCATCGACCACTGGACGGCGATGGAGCGGACCCACTACATGGAGTCGTCCAAGCTCTTCGTTCCGGTGGACCGGCCCTTCTGGCTGGACAAGGCCGTCGACGACAGGGGGAATCCGACCGGTCGCGACGTCATGTCGATGACGCTCACCGACCGGATGACCCGCGGCACCTATCTGCTGGGCAACGAGCCCGACAAGCCCGCCGTCATCTGCCTCTCGTACACCTGGTGCGACGACAGCCTCAAGTGGCTGCCGCTGTCCGCGAACGAGCGGATGGAGGTCATGCTCAAGTCGCTCGGCGAGATCTACCCGAAGGTCGACATCCGCAGCCACATCATCGGCAACCCGGTGACCGTGTCCTGGGAGAACGAGCCCTACTTCATGGGCGCGTTCAAGGCGAACCTGCCCGGCCACTACCGCTACCAGCGGCGGCTGTTCACCCACTTCATGCAGGACCGGCTGCCCGCGGACAAGCGCGGCATCTTCCTGGCGGGCGACGACATCTCCTGGACCGCGGGCTGGGCCGAGGGCGCCGTGCAGACCGCGCTGAACGCGGTGTGGGGCGTGATGACCCACTTCGGCGGTACGACCGACCCGGGCAACCCGGGGCCGGGTGACCTCTACGACGAGATCGCTCCGGTCGAGCTGCCGGAGGACTGAGTCCGGGACTGAGCTTCCGTCCGGGGCCGGCCGCGATCCGGCCGACCCCGGACGGTCATCAAACGGTGAGTCGAACGGGGTCAGGGCCAGGGAGTGAGCAGGAAGCGCCCGACGAGTCCGACTCCGGAGTCCAGCCGCTCGGTGAACTCCTCGGCCAGGTCCGGGAGTTCCCTCATGCTCCACAGCAGCCGCGCCGCCGACCAGGCGCCCTCGCGGGCCCGGTCCAGACTCCAGGAGCCGAGCAGATGCGTGAGCGGATCGGCGATCTCCAGCAGGTCGGGGCCCGGCATCAGATCCTCGCGGATGCGCTCCTCCAGCAGGGTGAGGATGTCGCCCACGCGGTCGAACTCGCCCTCCAGATCGGCCGGTTCGCACCCGAGCGCGCGACAGGCGTCCACCACCGCGAGCGCCAGATCGTGCCCGATGTGCGCATTGATGCCGGCGAGGGCGAACTGCAGCGGTCGTACGCCGGGATGGCGCCGGTACTGGAACAGCGGCCGCCAGCAGGCCGGCGGGCGCCGGCCCGCGGCAACCGCGTCCACGGCCATCAGATAGCGCCGGGCAAAAAGGACGTCCAGCGTGACGGCGGCGCGCCTGTCGGGGAACTCGCCGCCGTCGATGCGCCGGTTGATCTCCTCCGTCACGGCCAGATAGACGCGGTTGAAGACGGCCACCCCGTCCGCGGCCGGCCAGCGGGAGCGGAAGGAGTGCATCCGCTCCACCACGGTGTCGACCCGGGCCTGCTCCGTCTGCGTCATGGAGGCAGCGTCCCAGCCATGGGCTCGGCGACGTGGTGCCGGGCCGGGGCTTAACCGGAACGGGGGACCGGCGAATGGGCATCGGTCTCGGGGAGACTGACGCGCGGTCCGCAAGGTCGTCCGCGCCGCCCGCTGTCTGCGGATCGACCCGCAGACAGCGGCCGACGGCAGCCGCCCCACGAGCTCGCCCGGACCCGTAGCCGGCACTACTCGAACTTCGACTGGTCGCGTACACCCGGCTCGCCGACATCGGCAAGCATGTCGGCGTCGGCCTGTGGTCGTACGAAGGACCGGACGGCCAGAGCCTGTTCAAGGCGGTCGGCCATCTGCTGCCCGGCGCGACCGGGGCTGCCCGCCGGCCGCACCCCGAGCTCGAGTTCTACCGGCACGCGGCGAGCGGTCGTGCACGCCGCCGCGGACGCCGGCGACCGCAAGGCCAAGGCGGCGGTGTCGCGGCTGGGGGCGCCGCCGGGCGGGGACTTGTGGGCGCTGCGGCCCGCGGCCGAACAGTGCGACTCGATCGCGGGCCGAGCGGCTGGAACTCAGCCCCTGCGGCGTTTGAGGAGAAGGGTCCGGGCCGGAGCCCCGGCCTCGGGAAGCGCACCGGACTTCGCACTCTCCCGCCCCGCCGACCGCAGCACTCCCGCCCCCAGAACCAGGCCGAACGCGAGCGCTGTCACCAGACCGAAGGAGACCACCAGGCTCGTCGCGTCGGCGACCGCGCCGATCGCCGACGGGGCGATCAGCCCCGAGGTGTAAGTGATGGTCGCGACGCCCGCGATCGCCTGGCTGGGGTTGGGGCCGCTGCGCCCCGCCGCGGCGAAGGCCAGCGGGACGACGACGGCGACACCGAGCCCGATGAAGGCGAAGCCCGCCATCGCCGCGGCCGGATGCGGCGCCACGACCACCAGCAGCCCGCCCGCGGTCGCCAGCACACCGCCCACCCGCACTGTCCGCACCGCTCCGAAGCGGTCCACGATCCGGTCGCCGGCGAACCGCGCCACCGCCATCGTCAGCGCGAAAGCCGTGGTCGACGCCGCAGCGAGACCGGCCGATGTGTCCATCACATCCCGCAGATACACCGCGGACCAGTCCAGACTCGCGCCCTCCGCGAACACCGCGCAGAACCCGATAGCCCCGATGACCAGCGCAGACCTGGGCGGCAGCGCGAACCTCGGCGGCGGCTCCTCATCGGGCGCGCTGCGCAGATCCAGTACGCCCTGGCACGCGACCAGCCCGAGCGCGGTCAGCGTCGCGGCCGCGAGCGCGTGGTGCAACCTCGCGTCGCTGCCCAGATGCGCGGCGAGCGTGCCGCCCGCCGAGCCGATCAGTGCGCCGGCGCTCCACATGCCGTGCAGCCCGGACATGATCGAGCGGTCCATACGGTTCTCGACCTCGACGCCCAGGGCGTTCATCGCCACGTCCGACATCCCCGCCGAGGCCCCGAACACGAAGAGCGCCCCGCACAGCGTGAGGAGATTCGGGGCGAAGGACGGCACGACCAGCGAGAGGGTCCACAGGGCGATCAGCCCGCGCAGGGCGTTGCGCGCGCCGAAGCGGTGGCTGACCGCCCCGGCCAGCGGCATCGCCACCGATGCGCCGAGCGCGGGGAAGGCGAGCGCCAGCCCGAGCTGGCCGGCGCTGACAGCTGCATGGTCCTGAATCCAGGGGATACGGGTGGCGAAGCTGCCGGTGACCGCGCCGTGCACACAGAAGACCGCGGCGACGGCGTACCGCGCCCGCTTCAACTGCCCTTGCCCGAGGACCACTTCGTTCACCATGCCGATGCCCCTCCCGGCCGACGTCGTGCGTAAACTATCAGGAACCCTGCCTGATAAATAGCGCCGGCAGCGATCTGGAAGGATCCCGGCATGCCCGCATCCCCGAGTACCGCCCGGGCCATCAACGACCGGCTGGCGCTTCAACTGCTCCAGCAGGAGGGCCCGTTGACGGCAGGGCAGCTGAAGACCATGACCGGACTCTCCCGTCCCACCGTCGCCGACCTGGTGGAGCGGCTGCAGGGATCCGGCCTGATCCAGGTCGTCGGCGAGGCCGGCTCGGAGCGCCGCGGCCCCAATGCCCGGGTGTACGGGATCATCGCCGACCGGGCGCACCTCGCCGCTCTCGACGTACGGACCCGGAGCGTCACCGTCGTCGTCGCCGATCTGCTCGGCGTCACCCTCGCCGAGGCCTCTCTTCCGATCGACGGCGACACCGGTACCGAACCCGCCGTCGAGCAGGCGGCCGCGCTGCTGGAGCGCACGGCCAAGGAGGCAGGCGCGGCCAGGCTGCACAGCGTCGGCATCGGTGCGCCCGGCCTGATCGACCCGGCAAGCGGCGAACTGCGCGACACCACCGGCCTGCCCGCCTGGCACCGCAGCCTCGTCGCCGACCTCCAGGAACGGCTGCCGGCCCGGGTCGTCGTCGAGAACGAGACCAATCTGGCGGCCGTCGCGGAGAAACGCCTCGGTGCGGCCGCCGACCGCGACACGTTCGTCTTCCTGTGGCTCGGCCACGGCGTGGGTGCCGCCCTCTTCCTGGACGGCAGGCTCCGCCGGGGCGCATCGGGCGGCGCGGGGGAGATCGGGTTCCTGCCGGTGCCCGGCACGAAGGGCACACCGTCCGCGGTCGACTGCGAGGGCGGATTCCACTCGCTGGCCGGTTCCGCCGCGATCTGCGCGCTGGCCGCCAGGCACGGCATCGAGGCGGACCGGCCCCAGGATCCCGCTGCCGCGGCGCTCGTACGCGAGGCCGTGGCATCCGGGCACGGCGGCTTCCTCGACGACCTCGCCCACCGGCTCTCCCTCGGCGTGGCCGCGGTGGCCGCCGTACTCGACCCGGGCTGTGTGGTCCTGGGCGGTGAGGTGGGGCACGCGGGCGGCGCGGAGTTGGCCGCCAGGGTCGAAGCCCGGCTGGCCGCGCTGTCCCCGCTGCGTACGGAGGTACGCGCCGGAAAGCTGGGCGGCGCCGCAGTCCTGAGCGGAGCCCTGATCACCGCGCGCGAGGCGGCGCAGGACGAGCTGTTCGCCGGCTGAACGGGGCTGAAGGTCAGACGCCGAAGGCGGACGGTTGAAGGACCACTCCGGAAGGCCGAATGCCGAAGACCGAATGCCCAAGGCCGAACGCCGAACGCCGGAGGCCCACCCCGGAAAGCCGAGCGCCTGCCCGTCAGCCCAGCCGCTGGGCCAGGAACTCCTCAAAGGTGACCTTCCCGACCGCCCGCTCTGGCGTCAGATGCGCACCCCTGCGGAAGCCCGCGTACGCCTTCCCGGCCAGCCGCACCGGCACGATCGGCCGACGCCGCCCGGTGGCGTGCAGGTAGGCGCGCGCCAGATCCGCCAGCGGGCGGACCTGAGGGCCGCCCATGTCGTCAACCCGTCCCGCGGGCGGGCCGATGGCCAACTCGGCCAGCCTGTCGGCGACTTCAGCCGTGTCGATCGGCTGCACGCTCACCCCCGAGGGCAGCGGCAGCACCGGCAGCCGTGCCGTGGCGGCCAGCAGGCGCAGCACCAGATCGTGGAACTGGGTCGTCCGCAGCACCGTCCAGCCCGGACCCGACTCCCCGGCCTCTTCGATCATCCGCTCGACCGTGCGCTTGACGCCGTAGTAGCCGAGCGGCACCCGGTCCACGCCGACGATCGAGATGTACACCAGATGAGGCACCGAGGCCCTGCGCGCCGCGGCGAGTAGATGTGCGGCCGCTCGGTCGTCACCGCCGCGGGGTGCGGTCGCGCAGTGGACGATCGCGTCCACTCCCTCGACCGCGGCGTCCAGCCCCGCGCCGTCCCGCAGATCGACGGCGTACGGCTTCGCGTGGCGGCTCAGCACCCGCACCTCGTGTCCGCGCTCGCGCAGCCGGTCGCTGACCAGACTGCCCAGTGTTCCCGTACCGCCCGTTACCAAGATCGAGGTCATGGGCATCAGCCTGCCAGAGCCGTGCGAAGCCCGACGGCGGCAAGGGCCGGTCTCCGCCGCCGGGCGGTCCACACCCCACGCTCGGCGGAGGTGCCGCCGACAATAAGGGTGCCGCCGACACTAAAAGGACTAGACCAAAGCGTCAATAGGTCTGCTGGAGGCAGCCCGCACAGACCTTGCGGGCCGGGCTTGTGAGCCAGCCCACAGCCGTTCACTCGCATGGCTCACGAGCAGGCGTGGCAGACTTGCCCTGTATCAGCAGCAGCGCACTCCGGGGTCGGTGTAATTCCGAACCGGCGGTTACAGTCCGCGACCCGTCCGCATCCAGCGGCCGGTTGACCAGGTGAAATTCCTGGACCGACGGTGAAAGTCCGGATGGGAGGCAGTGCGCGGCGGGCGGCCCTTTCCGGCATGCCGGCCGTAGTGGCTGATCGCCGTCCGTCGGCGATCGGTGTGCTCGGTCCCGGCGTCCCCGTGAATTGTCGTCCCGCTCTCTGTCGTCATCGACAGGCCCCGGAGTCCGTGCCCGAAAAGGCAGGAGGACCCGGTGGCCACCGCAGCCGACTCAGACGCCATGCGCCGAGCGATCGAGCTCGCCGCCCGCGGACTCGGCTCCACCAGCCCCAACCCGGTCGTCGGGTGCGTCATCCTCGATGCCTCCCGGCAGCCCGTCGGCGCCGGTTACCACCGGCGCGCCGGCGGTCCGCACGCCGAGATCCACGCCCTGCGCGACGCAGCTGACCGGGCCCGCGGCGGCACCGCGTACGTCTCCCTCGAACCCTGCAACCACACCGGCCGCACCGGCCCCTGCGCCCAGGCGCTGATCGAGGCCGGAATCAGCCGGGTCGTGTACGCGGTCGGCGACCCGACCCCGCAGGCCACCGGCGGCGCGGACTCCCTGCGCGCGGCCGGGGTACAGGTCGAGCAGGGCCTGCTCGCCGACGAGGCCGAAGCGGGCAACATCGCCTGGCTCACCTCCGTACGCCTCGGCCGCCCCTACGTCCTGTGGAAGTACGCGGCCACCCTGGACGGCCGCATCGCCGCACGGGACCGCACCAGCCGCTGGATCACCTCGCCCGAGTCCCGCGCCGACGTCCACCGGCTGCGCGCCGAGGCCGACGCGGTGATCGTCGGTTCGGGCACGATGCGCGCCGATGACCCGCACCTCGCGGTACGCGGCATCGACGACGCCGTACAGCCGCTGCGCGTGGTCATGGACACCGAAGGCACCGCCGTGCGGCCCGGCGCCCGCGTCCTCGACGACGCCGCGCCCACTCTCGTCGCGGTCGCCGAGGACGCCGAGACCCAACTCCCCGATGTCGTACGGCTGCCGAGGGCCGGCAGCGGCCTCTCCGTAACGGCCCTGCTGGACGCCCTGCACCAGCGCGGCATCCGCTCCGTACTCCTCGAAGGCGGCCCGACCCTCGCCGGAGCCTTCGTCTCCGCGGGCGCCGTCGACAAGGTCGTCGGCTACATCGCCCCCGTACTCCTCGGCGCGGGCCCCGCCGCCCTCGCCGATGCAGGAATTTCCACGATCAGCGAGGCATTGCGCCTCGACCTGCGCGAGACGGTGCGCATCGGCCCCGATCTGCGCATCACCGCCGTCCCCGCCACCCCGAAGGAGCGCTGAGTGTTCACCGGAATCGTTGAAGAGCTGGGTGAGGTCACCGCCGTCGAAAACCTCGGTGACTCCTCCCGCTTCCGACTGCGCGGCCCCCTCGTCACCGAAGGCGCGAAGCACGGCGACTCCATCGCCGTCAACGGCGTCTGCCTCACGGTCGTCGACTTCGGGGACGGTGAATTCACCGCCGACGTGATGGCCGAGACGCTGAACCGCTCCAGCCTCGGGGCGCTCGAGGAAGGCTCCCGCGTCAACCTGGAGCGGCCGATGGCCCTCGGGGACCGGCTCGGCGGGCACATCGTGCAGGGGCATGTCGACAACGTCGGTACCGTCCTCGAGCGCAAGCCGTCGGAGAACTGGGAGATCGTAAAGGTCTCACTCCCCGCCGATCTCACCCGCTATGTCGTCGAGAAGGGCTCGATCACCGTCGACGGCGTCAGCCTCACCGTGGTCGACGCGGGCCCCGACTACTTCACCATCAGCCTCATCCCCACGACCCTCGCCCTGACCACGCTCGGCATCAAGCAGCCCGGCGACCCGGTCAACCTCGAGGTCGACGTCATCGCCAAGTACGTCGAGCGGCTGCTCGGCACGGACGGCAAGGAGAGCGCGCGGTGAGCGCCGTCGACTGGCTGGGCAGCGAGGCCTTCACGGCCTTCGGCCAGCACATCAGGTGGTCCGACATGATCGGCAACGTCGTCGGCCTGATCGCCCTCGCGCTCGGCTGGCGGCGCTCGATATGGACCTGGCCCGTCCAGTTCGTGTCCGGCGTCATCCTTCTCGTCGCGTTCGCCTCCGCGCATCTGACCGGCAGCGCCGGCAAGCAGGTGGTGGTCATGGTCGTCGCGGCGTGGGGCTGGTGGCAGTGGACCCGCGGCCGGCAGCAGGCCCAGGACGGCTCGATCGCCGTCCGCTTCGCCACCTGGCGCGAGCGCGGCGTCCTCGCCGCCGGTGCGGTCGTCGGCACTGTGGCCGTCGGCGGTCTTTTCACCCTGTACCCGTCGCTGTCCTGGGACCCGTGGCCCGACGCGTACATCTTCGTCGGCACTCTGGTCGCCATGTACGCACAGGCTCGGGGCATGGTCGAGTTCTGGTTCGCTTGGCTGCTCGTCGACCTCGTCGGCGTTCCCCTCAACTTCGCCAACGGCTTCGCCTTCTCCGGTTTCGTCTACATCATTTACGGCGCGCTCGTCCTGTGGGGCATGCGCGACTGGTGGCTGCGCTCGCGAGCGAGCGCCAAGCCCTCCCTGGAAGGAGCAGCGGCATGAGCGCACTGCCCACCTGGTACTCCACCGACAACGTCGAGGACTTTGCCCTCGACCCGGTCGAGCAGGCCATCATTGACATCGCGGCGGGACGGCCCGTCGTGGTCGTCGACGACGAGGACCGCGAGAACGAGGGCGACCTCGTCATCGCCGCCGAGAAGGCCACGCCCGAGATCATCGCCTTCATGATGAGCGAGTGCCGCGGCCTGATCTGCGCCCCCATGGAGGGCGAGGAGCTGGAGCGGCTCGACCTGCCGCAGATGGTCGAGCACAACACCGAGTCGATGCGGACGGCCTTCACCGTCTCCGTCGACGCGGGGCCCGCGTTCGGCGTCACCACCGGCATCTCCGCGGCCGACCGAGCCACCACCCTCCGGCTGCTGGCCGGCGGCGCGGCCGTGGCCTCCGACTTCGTACGCCCCGGTCATGTCTTCCCGCTCCGCGCCAAGCCCGGCGGGGTGCTGGTGCGCAACGGCCACACCGAGGCCGCCGTGGACCTCGCCCGGCTCGCCGGCCTGCGCCCGGCCGGCGCCATCGTCGAGATCGCGGGCGAGGACGGCGTGATGCTGCGGCTGCCCGAGCTGATCCCGTTCGCCCGCAAGCACGGCCTGACGATCATCTCCATCGAGGACCTGATCGCCTACCGCCGTTCCTCGGAGCCGACCGTCAAGCGCGAGGCCGAGGTCAATCTGCCCACCGCCTTCGGGCAGTTCACCGCCTACGGCTACCGCTCCACCGTCGACGGCATCGAGCATGTCGCGCTCGTTCACGGCGAGATCGGCGACGGCGAGGACGTCCTCGTACGCGTCCACTCCGAGTGCCTGACCGGCGACATCTTCCACTCGCTGCGCTGCGACTGCGGCCCCCAGCTGCAGGCCTCCATGCAGCACATCACCGAGGCCGGCCGCGGAGTCGTGGTCTATCTGCGCGGCCACGAGGGCCGCGGCATCGGCCTGCTGTCCAAGCTGCGCGCGTACGAACTGCAGGAGCGCGGCCGCGACACCCTCGACGCCAACCTGGAGCTCGGCCTGCCCGCCGACGCCCGCGACTACGCGGCGGGCGCGCAGATCCTCGAGGACCTCGGCGTACGCAGCCTGCGGCTGATGACCAACAACCCCGAGAAGATCAGCGCGCTCGTCCGGCACGGCCTCACGGTCCACGGCCGCGAGCCGATGCCCGTCCAGGCGGGCGAGCACAATCTCCGGTATCTGCGCACCAAGCGGGACCGGATGGGACACGACCTGCCCTGGCTCGACGCCACCAGCGTGTCGGCCTGCGGCAACCAGTAAGTCAGAAAGCGGCAAGGGAGAAACATGAGCGGCAAGGGTGCACCCGAACTGTCCGTACGCAACTGCGGCGACCTGCGGGTGGCGGTGATCGCGGCCCAGTGGCACGAGAAGGTCATGGACGGCCTCGTCGACGGCGCTCTGCGCGCACTGCACGAGCTGGGCATCGACGAGCCGACGCTGCTGCGTGTCCCCGGCAGTTTCGAGCTGCCGGTGGTCGCCAAGGTGCTCGCGGGCCGCGGATACGACGCGATCGTCGCGCTCGGCGTCGTCATCCGCGGCGGCACGCCGCACTTCGAGTACGTGTGCCAGGGCGTCACCCAGGGCCTCACCCAGGTCTCCATCGACACCGGCGTTCCAATCGGCTTCGGCGTGCTGACCTGCGACACCGAGCAGCAGGCGCTGGACCGGGCCGGTCTCGAAGGATCCAACGAGGACAAGGGACACGAGGCGGTCACCGCCGCACTGGCCACCGCCGCCACACTGCGCACCGTCAGCGAGCCCTGGCGCTGAGTACTGCGGGCACACCCCTTACCCTGGGGACCATCATGGCGAACAAAACCTTCGAAGAGCTCTTCGCCGAGCTGCAGCTCAAGGCGAAGAACGGCGACCCTGCCACATCCCGCACCGCCGAACTGGTGGACAAGGGTGTGCATGCCATCGGCAAGAAGGTCGTCGAGGAGGCCGCCGAGGTCTGGATGGCCGCCGAGTACGAGGGCAAGGAAGCCGCCGCCGAGGAGATCTCGCAGCTGCTGTACCACGTCCAGGTGATGATGGTCGCGCGCGGGATCTCCCTCGACGACGTCTACGCCCACCTCTGAGCACAGCTCCACCACGTACGTACGAACAAAGGAAGCCCCACTCATGCTGCGCATCGCCGTCCCCAACAAGGGTTCACTGTCCGGACCTGCGTCGGCGATGCTCCATGAGGCCGGCTACCTGCAGCGCAAGGAGTCCAAGGAGCTCGTCCTCGTCGACCCCGAGAACGACGTCGAGTTCTTCTACCTCCGCCCGCGCGACATCGCGATCTACGTCAGCTCCGGCAAGCTCGACATCGGCATCACCGGCCGCGATCTGCTGCTGGACTCCGGCGCCAACGCCGAGGAGATCCTCCAGCTCGGCTTCGCCCGCTCCACCTTCCACTACGCCACCAAGCCCGGCACCGCCACCGGAGTCGGCGACTTCGGCGGAATGACGATCGCCACCTCCTACGAGGGCATCGTCGCCAAGCACCTCGCCGACGAGGGCATCGACGCCGCCGTCGTCCACCTCGACGGCGCGGTGGAGACGGCGATCCAGCTGGGCGTGGCCGAGGTCATCGCGGACGTCGTGGAGACCGGCACCAGTCTGCGCAACGCCGGCCTGGAGGTCATCGGCGAGCCGATCATGAAGTCCGAGGCGGTCGTCATCCGCCGGACGGGATCGCCGGCCGACGACCCCAAGGTGCAGCAGTTCCTGCGCCGCCTCCAAGGCGTGCTGGTCGCCCGCAGCTACGTGATGATGGACTACGACTGCCGAGTCGAGCACCTGGAGCAGGCCGTCGCCCTCACCCCGGGCCTGGAGTCGCCGACCATCTCCCCGCTGCACCACGAGGGCTGGGTCGCCGTCCGTTCCATGGTCGCCGCCAAGGAGGCGCAGCGGATCATGGACGATCTGTACGACCTCGGCGCGCGGGCGATCCTCACCACGGCCATCCACGCCTGCCGCCTCTGAAGGATGCCCGACACCATGTCTGCCCCCGCGCCCCAAATCCCCGCGCTCCCGGTCACGTTCAGGCCGACCCGTACCCGGATCGTTCTGCTGACCGTGGGCGCGGTGATGTTCGCCGTGATCACCGCGGTCGCGCTGCTGCTGGAGAAGCTGAGCGCGGGGGAGCGGAGCAGCTTCGTCTTCACCGCGCTGGTCTTCTTCGGCGTACTGGCCCTGCTGAGCCGGCCCAAGGCCGTCGCCGACGAGGACGGCGTCACTGTTGTCAACCTCACTCGTACGCGCCGGCTGGAGTGGGCGGAGATCCTGCGGGTGAATCTGCGTCCCGGCGACCCGTGGGTGTTCCTGGACCTCAGCGACGGCACCAGCCTGCCGGTGCTCGGCATCCAGCCCGGCATCGCCAAGGCACAGGCCATCAGCGACGCCCGCGCGCTGCGGGCGCTCGTGGAGAGCCGCGGCATCCGCGCGGAAGAGGACTGAGCGGCGACGCCCCCGAACCCCATCGCGGCCACGCCCTGCAGTTCGCCGGCGACGCGCGGCTCCAGGCCCGCCGCCAGGCGGGCTGTTTTCTCCCGGGGGACCAACCCAGGGAGCTCCGGCTGAAAACCATTAGTCTGGTGGCGGTGGCGACAAGCGCGCCCCTCCCCGCACCACACGGCCGCCAGCGGCCCGCGGGGCACCTGCGACCCGAGGAGTGACTCCCTCCAGCAATGGACGGATCGTCCGGTAGTACCTGCGCCGCCCCCTCCCAGGAGGCGGCGGCATGATCACCCCCCTTTTGCTGCTCGCCGCAGCATTTCTCCTGATCCTCGCCAATGGCTTCTTCGTGGCGGCCGAGTTCGGCCTCGTCACCGTGGAGCGGCCCGATGCCGAGCGCGCCGCCGCCGAGGGCGACCGCCGCGCCCGCCGTGTCGTCAAGGCACTGCGGGAGCTGTCGTTCCAGCTCTCCGGCACTCAGCTCGGCATCACCATCACCTCGCTCGTCGTCGGCATGCTCGCCGAACCGGCCATGGCCCAGCTGCTCGACGGGCCGCTGGCCGCGACCGGTCTGCCCGAAGGGGCTGTGACCGGGGTCGCGGTGGCGATCGGCATGCTGCTCGCCTCCGCCGTCCAGATGGTGATCGGCGAGCTCGTACCCAAGAACTGGGCGGTCTCCCGGCCGTTGCAGGTCGCGCGGTTCGTCGCCGGACCGCAGCATCTCTTCTCGAGCGTGTTCCGTCCGGTCATCACCCTGCTCAACACCGCCGCCAACCGTCTCGTACGGCTGTTCGGCGTCGAACCGACCGCGGAGCTGGCATCCGCCCGCACCCCCGGCGAGCTGGTCTCGCTGGCCCGCCACTCGGCACGGGCCGGCACGCTGGAGCAGGACACTGCGGACCTGTTCGTGCGGACGCTCTCGCTCGGGCATCTCACCGCAGAGAATGTGATGACCCCGCGGGTGAAGATGAGCGCCCTGCGGTCCGACGCCACCGCGGCGGACGTCCTCAACCTCACCCGTGCCACCGGCCTTTCGCGCTTTCCCGTCTACCGGGAGCGAATCGACGAGATCGTCGGGATGGTGCACCTCAAGGGCGCTCTCGCGGTACCGGTCGGGGAGCGGCTGCGCACCCGCGTCGACCGGGTCGCCGTACCGCCGCTGCTGGTGCCCGAGACGCTTCCGGTCCAGCAGCTTCTGGAGCGGCTGCGCAGCGAGCAGCCCATAGCCGTGGTGGTCGACGAGTACGGCGGCACGGCCGGGGTCGTCACCCTGGAGGACATCATCGAGGAACTCGTCGGCGAGGTCCGCGACGAGCACGACGCCGAGGCCGACGAGCGGCCGGAACTCGCCCCCGTGGCGTCCGAGGACGGCAGCCCCGCCTGGGAGGCCGACGGCAGCTGCCGGGTCCTCACGCTGCGCCGGATAGGCCTCGATGTGCCCGACGGTCCGTACGAGACTGTGGCCGGCCTCGTCGCCGATCTGCTGGGGCGCATCCCCGCCCCCGGTGACCGGGCCGAACTGCCCGGCTGGCGGCTCTCTGTGCGTCAGGTGGACCGCAACCGCGCCGAACGGGTGCGCCTGGTGCATACGGCCGATGTGCCGGCCCTGACGGAGGCCGCGCGATGAGCGTCCTCCAACTCCTGTTCGCGCTGCTGCTGGTGCTGGCGAACGGATTCTTCGTCGGGGCCGAGTTCGCGCTCGTCTCCGTACGCCGCAGCCAGATCGAACCGCTGGCCGCGGCAGGTTCCGCGCGGGCCCGGCGGGTGCTGCACGGTCTGGAGAACCTGCCGCAGATGATGGCGGCCGCACAGTTCGGCATCACCATCTGCTCCCTGACACTCGGCGCGGTGGCCGAGCCGACCGTGGCGCATGTGCTGGAACCGGTCTTCCACGCGGCCCATGTGCCCGAGGGGCTGGTCCATCCGCTGGGCTATGTCATAGCCCTGGCCGTGGTCGTCTTCCTGCACCTCGTCATCGGTGAGATGGTCCCGAAGAACCTCGCCATGGCCGCCCCCGAGAAGACCTCGCTCTGGCTGAGCCCCGGTCTGGTGGGCTTCGCCCGGCTGTGCCGCCCGGTCACGGTCGGACTCGGCGCCTGTGCCCGGCTGGTGCTGCGGGCCTTCGGCGTCGAGCCGAAGGACGAGGTGGAAGCGGTCTTCACAAGCGAGCAGCTGAACCGCCTCGTCGAGGACTCCGGTCAGGCGGGTCTCCTTGAGCCCGCCGAACAGGAGCGGCTCGAGGACGCCCTGGAGCTGGGCAGCCGCCCGGTGACCGATGTGCTGATCGCCCGCTCCATGCTGGTGACGGTCCCGCCGTCGGTCACCCCGCGCCAGATCGAGGAGCTGACCGTACGCACCGGCTACTCCCGCTTTCCGGTCTGCGCGCCGGGTGCGGGCCCCTTCATGGGCTACCTCCACGTGAAGGACGTACTGGATCTGGAGGACGGTGAACGGGCCGTGCCCCAGCACATCTGGCGTCCCATGGCGACCCTGCGGGCCGAACTCCCTCTGGACGACGCCCTCACCGTGATGCGCCGCGCGGCCACCCACCTCGCCCAGGTCGCCGACGGGGCCGGCCGGGTGCTGGGACTGGTCGCGCTGGAGGACGTCCTGGAAATGCTGGTCGGCGAGGTCCGTGACCCGTCCCACCGGGTGACGGTGCCCCGGCTGCCCCATACGGCCCACCCGGCCATGGACACCGCGCTGGCCGGCTGAGCCCAGGCGCCGGGTCAGGCGTCAGGTCAGGCCCGGCGGAGGATCCTGCGGGCCGCGGTCGACCGGACCGCGGCCCGACAGGACCTCGCCGTACGCCTGCAGCAGATCGGGCAGCCGCAGTGTGGAGAGGTCCTCGCGGGTGGGCGTGCCCGGGTATCCGGACAGCCGCAGATCCCGGTAGGCGCAGCTCTTCTCGTACAGGGTGCGCAGAAAGCGGCCGTTGCCGAGCTCGTCGATCCAGCCCTGGTCGACCACGTGGCCGCTGATGGAGCGCAGCTCCTCGCGGACCTCGTCGTCCCACACATCGCCGTTCTCGGCGGCCAGCACTTCGCCGATCGCGGTCAGTTCGAGAGGGCGGTACGAGGGGAAGTCGACCCGTGTGGTGAAGCGGGAGGAGAGCCCGGGGTTGGCGGCCAGCAGCCGGTCCATGCCCTCCGGGTAGCCGGCCAGGATGACCACCAGGTGGTCGCGGTTGTCCTCGGCGCGCTTGAGGAGGACCTGGAGGGCCTCGTCGCCGTACGCGTCGCCCTTGGAGTAGCCGGTGTTGGAGAGGCTGTACGCCTCGTCCACGAACAGCACGCCGCCGAGCGCCGAGTCGATCAGTTCATTGGCCTTCACCGCCGTCTGGCCCAGGAACTCTCCCACCAGGTCGGACCGTTGGGCCTCCACCAGATGGTCGCCGCCGAGCAGCCCGAGCGCGTAGAAGACCCGGCCGAGTATGCGGGCGACAGTGGTCTTGCCCGTGCCGGAGGGGCCCGAGAAGACAAAGTGCCGTTTCGGCGGCTGGACCGGAAGGCCCTGGCCGGCGCGCAGCCTGGCCATCTTCAGCTGCGCGGACAGGGCCTTGACCTGCCGCTTGACCGGCTCCAGTCCGACCATCCGCTCCAGCTCGGCGAGTGCCTCGCCGAGCAGCACCGGATCGGTGGGGCCCGCCGGGAACGCCGGGGGCGCCGACTGGGCCGGCACCACCGCCTTGTGCCGTATGACCTCGGCCGGGACGCTCGGCACGGAGCCGGGGAGCTGGGTCTGCGGATCGACGCCGATCCGGGGCTCGGCCGCGACCGGCCCGTCGCCGTCGGCCTGCGCGTCAACCGAGTCCTGGCCGAAGCCCGCCAGGGACACGGCCGCGAACCCGGACGAATCGTCGTACCCGTCGATGCCGTCGTACTCCGCGATCGCCGCGAGGCGGGCGGAGGTGTCCATGAAGGCCGGATCGATCCGGTGCACCGCCCGGTACAGCGGCAGGGCGGCGGCGCTGCGGCCGGTGCCTTCGTGCGCACGCGCCAGCCAGTAGCGCAGCTCCTTGCGCTGCGGCTGCTCGCTGCGACAGCGCATCAGGGCGGCGGAGAGCAGCGGCTCGGCCTGCCCGTACATCTCCAGGCGTACGCGTGCCATGCCGCCGAACAGCCCGGCCTCGATGCCCAGTAACGGGTCGTTGATCAGCGGCGCGGTGTGGCGTACAAGCTCTTCCCAGTCCTTGACGAGATACGCGCGGCAAGCGTGCAGAAAGCGCACCTGCGGGTCTGCGTCGACCGGTGGCAGCCCGGCGAGGGCCTGGTCCAGCTCCGGCACATGGCGGCCGTCGAGCCAGTGGGAGGCGTGCGCGAGCAGCAGATCGCGCGGGCTCTCCAGTACTGGCTGGACCCACCAGCCCAGCCAGTACCAGGAGTTGAGAGTGCGGCGGTGGCGGGCGCGCTGCTCGCCGAAGCGCTCGCGGCTGCGGTACATGTGCAGCAGCGCGGTCGTGGTGTCGACGCGCAGAGCATGGAGTCCGAGCCAGCCGTCGGCCATCCCGGGATCGAGCCGCACGGCGGTCCGGAACTCCTCCTCCGCCTGCGGATACGCACCCATCGTGTAGGCGTCCACGCCGCGCACCCAGGCGAGGTCGGCCGGGGCCGGTACGGCCTGCGTGCCGATGTCCATCAGGTCCCCCACAAGTGCACCTGTCGTGTGTTTCCCGGGGAACGACCCCCCAGGCCCCCGGCGCCGGGCGGGCGACCGTGGGCAACGCACTGAACCACCTTGCCGTGGACGGGAATTGACCCCACCGAGGTGCATCGTACCTGCGCAAAGGGGTTGCGATGTAGGGCGCGGCGAGCTGACCGGTGGCCGTGACCCTGGGTGAGCGAGGGCGGGGTGCCGCGCCTGCGATGTGGGGGAGAGGGCAGAACGAAGCCCCCGATCACGGGGGAACAACCGGGGGCTTCGCGTCTGCGGCGGCTCCGGAAAGCCGCACATTGAGAACGTAAGACCTGTACGCCCCGTCGGTCAAGCAGAGTTGAGGCACTCTTGAGGCGGAATTCCGACTGTTCAGTATGTCGGGGGAAAGCGGTCACCCTGCGTAATGAATTGATTCGGTCGCGCTGTCGCAGAAGGCCCCGGGAGCCACTCGTAACCCTCGTGAAACTCGCGTACCAGAGCATCGGCGTGCACACGGGAGGGGTCCGCGGCGAAATGGCGTGTCTCCGCCACTGTCCAGCCGTCCCAGAAGGCGGAAAGTCCGCTTCCGTCGCGTCGGCGGCCCCGCTGCCAGGACTCTTCGGCGTCCCGCTCCATCCACAGCAGCCACGCCAGAAACGGGCGCAACGCCCGTCGCCCTGCTCCCACCCCCTCGATCAGCACGACGGGAGCGGCTTCCAGTGCGCGCGGCGGACCGAAACGGCGCAGATTCCAGTCGTACGGGTCGTAGTGCGCGGTCCGGCCGTGCGCGAGGGGATCGATCACCTGGGTCAGCATCCGGTCCGTCCACCCGAAGAGCTCCTCGTGGGTAGCGAGATCGTCCAGCTGGAGCACCGGAACATCGCCGCCTACGGCCGCCGCGAGCCGGGCGGCGAAGGTGCTCTTGCCCGATCCGGCATGGCCGTCGATCCCGATCAGCCGCACCGGTCCGCACGATGGCGGGAGTGTGCGCAGCGCCGCAGCCTGCCGGTCGAGGTCGTCCATGCCGCAAGCCTAAGAGAACGGCGAACCCCGCCGCAGGGTCACTCCCCCTACGCCCGGCGTGCGGGGGGACCACCAGTGGACGAGACCAATATTGGTGGCGCGGCGCGGCTCCGGGCGCTGGCAGAAGTCCGCCCGGACCCGCAATAGTTGCCCCCACTGTCGCGCACCCTGACTTGGGGGTCCCATGGCCAGACCTACTTCACGCAGAACCGTTCTGAGCGCCGCGATCGCGGCAGCGGCGGGTGCGGGCGCGCTGTCCTCGTCCTCGATGCCGGCCGCCGCCGCGCCGGGCGGGACGCATCCGAAGCCCGGGTCCGCCGGGCCCGCGAGGCGCACGCCCGCGCCGACCGTGGACAACCGCTTCTGGACCTCGTACGCCGACTGGCGCTTCGGCACCGCGGCCGGCACCCGGGCCGTCGCGGGCAGTCGTCCCGGCCTGGTCCTGGCCGGCCCCGTCGGCCGCACCGACTACACCGACCCGCACACCGGACGGACCACCGCCTGGGAGTACGGCACCTGGACCTCGCCCGTCCATCTCTCCCGGGTGCCCGCGACCGAGGTCATCGCCTCCTGGAACGCGCACACCCCGGCAGGCACCTGGCTCCAGGTCGAGCTGCGCGGCAACTACTCCGACGCCACCTCGACGCCCTGGTTCGTGATGGGCCGCTGGGCGGCGGGCGACGGCGACATCCGGCGTACCTCCCTCGACGACCAGACGGACGGCAAGGCGAGCATCTGGACCGACACCTTCTCCATCGATGACGCTTCGAGCGGGCTGCGGCTGAACTCCTACCAGCTGCGGCTGACCCTCTACCGCAAGCCAGGCACGAAACTGACGCCCACCGTCCGGCGGCTCGGCGCGATGGCCTCCGACATCCCGGACCGCTTCACGGTGCCCGCGTCGACGCCGGGGATCGTGCGCGAGCTGCGCGTGCCGCGTTATTCGCAGAACACGCACGTCGGCCAGTACCCGGAGTACGACAACGGTGGTGAGGCGTGGTGCAGCCCCACCTCATCACAGATGATCATCGAGTACTGGGGCCGGAAGCCCACCCCGGCCGAGCTGTCCTGGGTGAACCCCGCCTTCGCCGATCCGCAGGTCTGCCACGCGGCCCGTTTCACCTTCGACCACCAGTACGACGGCTGCGGAAACTGGCCCTTCAACGCCGCCTACGCGGCCACCTACCCGGACATGAGCGCGGTCGTCACCCGGCTGTCCTCGCTCACCGACCTGGAGAGCCTGATCCGGGCCGGTATCCCGGCCATAACGTCCCAGTCCTTCCTCAAGGAGGAGCTGACCGGTGCGGGCTACGGCACCTCCGGCCATCTGATGACTGTGGTCGGCTTCACGGCCGACGGCGATGTCATCGCCAACGATCCGGCGTCGCCCAGCAACGAGGCCGTGCGCCGCGTCTACAAGCGCGCGGAGTGGGAGACGATCTGGCTCCGCACCAAGCGCTACAACGCGACCGGCAAAGTGGTCTCCGGCACAGGCGGTGTCTGCTACCTGTACTGGCCCGCCGCCCCGACGGCCGCCCAGCGCCGGGCTCTGGCGGCATTCGGCATCCGCTGACGCGCCGACCGTCCCCGGGGGCAGTGACGTACGTCTCTACCCCCGGGCCGGTATCGCTGGCACTGTGGATCGGGTCACCCGGGGGGACGCACCTGCCAGCCGACTGAACGAGACGCACCATGACTTCGACCGCTGCCACCGCCGACCTCGCCGAGACCCGCACCCGCACCGGCGGCCCCGACGACGGCCCCAACGTCCTCGAGCACATCCTCGGCTGGACCCTCGTCGTCGTCCTCGCCATGTTCGTCACCCGGCTCGGCCTGATCTGAGGTCTGCCATACTGCGCAGAATTCTGTGGCAGTTGGAGAATTGGGCCCCGATTTGAACAGTGGTCAACAGCGTGGCGTGACGGGACGATCCCAGGTACGCCGCGGTGAACTCATCGCAACCGGACGGAAGTTGTTCGCCGACACTTCCTACGACGCGCTGTCGATGGACGACATCGCCAAGCACGCCGGAGTCGCCAAGGGCCTGATCTACTACTACTTCCAGAGCAAGCGCGGCTACTACCTCGCCATCATCGAGGACTCCATGGCCGACCTCGTCTCGCGCGCCGCGGGCGACACCGATCTGCCGAGCGCCGAGCGCGTGTACCGCACGGTCGACGGCTATCTGCGCTTCGGCCAGCACCATCAGGCGGCGTTCCGCACGATTGCCACGGGCGGCGTCGGCTTCGACACCCAGGTGCAGTCGATACGGGACGCGGTGCGCCAGGAGCTGATCGCGACCATCGCCGAAGGCGCGTACGCCAGGCGCGACATCCCCTTGCTGGCCCGGCTCGCCCTGCTCGGCTGGCTCAGCAGCGTCGAGGCGATCACCCTCGACTGGCTGGGCCACCAGGAGCTGACGCGCGAGACCGTGTGCGCGCTGCTGATACGGATGCTGCGTGGCACGCTCCATACGATCGCGGAGTTCGAGCCGGGGTGCCCGGAACCGCCGGCCGAGTCCCTGCCGGCCGCGCTCGCCGGCGCCGTGCCCGACCCGGTCGAGGCCTGACGCGCAGGCGGGCAGCCGCACCCGGCTGCCCGCCCCGATCGTGTCCGCGGGCTACTTGATGGCCTTGATCAGCTCGCCCTTCGAGGTGTCACCGCTGAGCTCCCAGAAGAAGGTGCCGCCCAGGCCCTGCTGGTTCTTGTAGTTCATCTTCCCCGCGATTGTGGCGGGGGTGTCGTAGCTCCACCACTGGTTGCCGCAGTGCGCGTACGCCGTCCCGGCGACGGTCCCGTTGGCCGGGCACCTGCCCTTGAGTTCCTTGTAGTCGTCGATGCCCTGCTCGTACTTGCCGGGCGCGGGGCCACTCGCCGTGCCGCCGGGCGCCTTCTGCGTCACGCCCGTCCAGCCCCGGCCGTAGAAACCGATCCCCAGCAGCAGTTTCGACGAGGGGACGCCGAGGCTCTTGAGCTTCTTGATCGCGGCGTCCGAGTTGAAGCCCTGCTGCGGAATGCCGGTGTAGGAGGTGAGCGGCGAGTGCGGGGCCGTGGGGCCCTGCGCCGCCCAGGCGCCGAAGAAGTCGTACGTCATCGGGTTGTACCAGTTGACGTACTTCGCCGCGCCCGCGTAGTTCGCCGCGTCGATCTTGCCGCCGGCCGAGGCGTCCGCGGTGATCGCCGCGGTCACCAGGCTGGAGCCGCCGAACTTCGCACGCAGCGCGGACATCAGGTTCTTGAAGGAATCGCGCCCGCTGGTGTCGCAGCTCAGGCCACAGGCGTTGGGGTACTCCCAGTCGATGTCGATGCCGTCGAAGACATCGGCCCAGCGCGGGTCCTCGACCAGGTTGTAGCAGGACTGGGCGAAGGCGGCGGGGTTGGCCGCGGCCTGGCCGAAGCCCCCGGACCAGGTCCAGCCGCCGAAGGACCAGAGGATCTTGAGGTTCGGGTGGAGCTTCTTCAGCTTCCGCAACTGGTTGAAGCTGCCCCGCAATGGCTGGTCCCAGGTGTCGGCGACGCCGTCCACGCTCTGGGCGGCGGTGTAGGTCTTCTCGTAGTCGGCGAAGGCGTCACCGATCGCGCATTTGCCACCGGTTACGTTTCCGAAGGCGTAGTTGATGTGGGTGAGCTTGTTCGCGGAGCCGGAGGTCTGGATGTTCTTGACGTGGTAATTGCGGTCGTAGACGCCCCATTCGGTGAAGTAGCCGATCACCTTGTTCCCGGCCGCCGCCGGGGCGGCGGTGGACGTCGCGGTCTTCGTGGCCGGGGCGGACTCGCCGGCGGAGGCAAGGTGGGCGCCGGTGAGCAGGGTCGCGCCGAGGGCGGCGGTACACGCGGCGGCGACGAGCGCCCTCAGGCGGGCGCGGGGACGATGTGGTCCGGGCATCGGGTCTCCTCTTGGGGGGAGGGAGAGCGAGTGGGGAAATGTGCTGTCGGCCGTCTGCCTTCTTTGGCATGAACGCGGCCATGCGCTGGGGGGAACGGTAGAAGGACTAGACCAGTGCGTCAATGGTTCGGACCAATCGCGGGCCGCGGCGCCGGGGCCAGCTGAGCCGCCCATGCCCACCCGTGACGTAAGTCCGCTGATCGGGCATACTCAACGCGCCACAGCCGCCGTCGAGCCACTTTCGTGATCCGGAAGGGCAGCATCGGCCTGGCAGTAAGTCCGGCGGCGCGCCCACACCCTTCGCGCGCGACGCCGCAGCGCCCGACAGGGAGGAGAGCGCCGCAATGTCCGACCGCGCCCCGCAGCCGGTGGAACGTGAACTGCCCACCGAGGAGTCCAGGGATCTGATCGCCCTGGTACGCGAGATCATCCAGCGGGAGATCGCCCCCATGGCGGCCGAGGAGGAGGATTCCGGCCACTTCCCGCGCGAGGTCTTCTCGCTCCTGTCCGAGTCCGGACTGCTCGGCCTGCCGTACGACTCCGAGTACGGCGGCGGAGACCAGCCGTACGAGGTCTACCTCCAGGTCCTCGAAGAGCTCGCAGCCGCCCGCCTCACTGTCGGCCTCGGCGTCAGCGTCCACTCCCTCGCCTGCCACGCACTGGCCGGCTACGGCACCAAGGAGCAGCAGAGCGAGCATCTGCCCGCCATGCTCGGCGGCGGCCTGCTCGGCGCGTACTGCCTGTCCGAGCCCGGCTCAGGCTCGGACGCGGCATCGCTGCGCACCAAGGCCGTGCGCGACGGAGACACCTGGGTGATCACCGGCACCAAGTCCTGGATCACGCACGGCGGGATCGCCGACTTCTACACCGTGCTGGCCCGGACCGGCGGCGAGGGCGCCCGCGGCATCACCGCCTTCCTGGTCCCGGGCGACACGCCGGGCCTGAACGCCGCCGCACCCGAGAAGAAGATGGGCATGAAGGGCTCGCCGACCGCCCAGCTCCACTTCGACGGCGTACGTGTGCCCGACTCCCGCCGGATCGGCGATGAGGGCCAGGGCTTCGCGATCGCGCTCTCCGCCCTCGACTCGGGCCGGCTCGGCATTGCCTCCTGTGCGGTCGGCGTCGCGCAGGCGGCCCTGGACGAGGCCGTCTCGTACGCCACCGGGCGCCGGCAGTTCGGACGGCCCATCGCCGACTTCCAGGGGCTGCGCTTCATGCTCGCCGACATGGCCACCCGGATCGAGGCGGGGCGAGCGCTCTATCTCGCCGCCGCAAGGCTGCGCGATGCGGGACGGCCGTTCTCCCAGCAGGCCGCCATGGCCAAGCTGTTCTGCACCGACGCGGCGATGAGCGTCACCACCGACGCGGTCCAGGTGCTCGGCGGCTACGGCTACACCCTGGACTTCCCGGTCGAGCGCTATATGCGCGAGGCCAAGGTGCTCCAGATCGTCGAGGGCACCAACCAGATCCAGCGCATGGTCATCGCGCGTCACCTGGCCGGACCCGAGACACGCTGAACCTCCTCACCCGCATTCGCGGGAGCCGCGGGCCAGAGGGTGTTGGTGGTTGCCGTCCGGTGGGTGGTTTTCGCGGCCGAGCCCCAAGCGGGCCGCGGTGACGCGAAAGCCGGCGGCGCCGCGAGCCTGCTCCACTCCGGGTCGCGGCGCCCCGGCAGGGTCCTTCCCTTGCTCGCCCACAGCTCGAGCAGCTCCCGGTAGATGGGCGGATCGGCCGGGTGCGGAACCGATTCTTCGGGTGGCGGTGTCGCCAGCCGGCGCCGACCGTGACTGGTCGCGGAGTACAGCAGGGTCATGCCTGGGGGAACGCGCCGCGCCGGTGCCGGGTTACCGCTGGGGCAAATCGAGCGGAAGTTCGCGGCCTACCCGGGCCTGGCCGCTCCTGGTGGACGACGACGCGAGCATGAGGTCCGGCCCAGGTCTCCCGCGGATTTCCTGACGTGCCGTCAATTAGCCTGCGGCCAGGAGACAAGCCGTGCCCAAGGGCAGGCCAACCGCTTTTGTGATCCTGCACCACGCCGGTCTCACCGCCATGGTGCAGGGACAGGGAAGCTACTGGGCCTACGCGGCGTGGCGCTGCACCCGCACCGGACGCGAGCCCGGACCCCCGACGTGCGAGAAGGGCTGTGTCCGCCAGTCCAGCCCCTGGGGGAGCGTCAACAGCAGCGCGGTGTCCTGCTCCTGGACCTCGAGGGTCTCGTCCGCGGGACGCGCCTGCGAGGCGGGACGGCCGGTGCCGGCGCACACGGTGAGCCCGAACGGATTCCACGGGGTGGGGCACAGCGCGTGCTCCGGCAGTACGTTCTCGTCCGCCAGCAGCGCGATCGGCTGCACGCAGTCCGGGCAGATGACCCGGTACATCTCAAAGGTGTCGTACGCGTCGAGCTCATCGATCTCAGCCGGTTCGGCCGAATCAACGGGCTCCGGTTCGGTACGTCCGGTGTTCTTGACACTCTGCATGGAGAATCCCCCCTCGGGTGGGCCGACCAGGCACTTGCGGCCTCGACCACAGCAAGCAATTCCCCACGCGGCCGGCGGATAACCGCGCGGTCACCACCCACGCGGGCGGCAAACCTGTGGCATTCGTCACATGCCCGCCGCAGGTGCCCCCGCACGCCGCAGCGGACTGTGCCGGAAGCGACCTGGGGCAATAGGTTGATCCGCATGGAGGAGCTGGATCGTCAGATCGTGGAATTGCTCGTCAAGGACGGACGGATGAGTTACACCGACCTGGGCAAGGCCACCGGCCTGTCCACATCGGCGGTGCATCAGCGCGTCCGCCGTCTGGAGCAGCGGGGCGTGATCCGCGGCTATGCCGCGGTTGTCGATCCCGAGGCGGTCGGGCTGCCGATCACCGCGTTCATCTCGGTCAAACCCTTCGATCCGAGCGCGCCGGACGACATTTCGGAGCGTCTTGCCGACGTGCCCGAGATCGAGGCCTGCCACAGTGTCGCGGGCGACGAGAACTACATCCTCAAGGTGCGCGTCTCGACCCCGCTGGACCTTGAGCACCTGCTGACCCGCATCCGTTCGCTGTCGGGGGTCTCCACCCGTACGACGGTCGTGCTCTCCACCCCGTACGAGGCACGCCCGCCGCGTATCTAGGCTGGTCCCATGAGTAAGAGCGCCGCCCCCCAGAGCGAACACCGCACCGTGCTGCTGCGCGGTGGAGAGGTCCACAGCCCCGCCGACCCCTTCGCCACGGCGATGGTCGTCGAAAGAGGACATGTCGCCTGGGTGGGTTCCGAGGGCGCCGCCGACGCCTTCGCGGGCGGCGTCGACGAAGTGATCGACCTCGAAGGGGCCCTGGTCACCCCGGCGTTCACGGACGCACATGTGCACACCACGGCGACGGGCCTCGCGCTCACCGGCCTCGACCTGTCCGGCGCGCGCACGCTCGCCGAGGCCCTCGGTCTCGTACGGGAGCACAGCGCAGCGCACCCTGGCGACAAGGTCCTTCTCGGGCACGGCTGGGACGCCTCGCGCTGGCCCGAGCGACGCCGGCCCTCCCGGGCCGAACTCGACGAGGCGGCCGGCGGCCGCCCGCTCTACCTGCCGCGGATCGACGTCCATTCGGCCGTGGTCACCACCGCCCTGCTCGACCTCGTCCCCGGCGTCAGCGCCATGACCGGCTACCACCCGGACGCGCCGCTCACCGCGGCCGCCCACCACGCCGTGCGCTCCGCCGCCCACGGCGCGATCACCCCCGCCCATCGCGCGGCCGCCCAGCGCGCCGCGCTCGCGCGGGCCGCCTCTGTGGGCATCGGCAGCGTCCACGAGTGCGCCGGCCCCGACATCTCCGACGAGGACGACTTCACATCCCTGCTGGCACTTGCCGGGGCGGAGCCGGGTCCGCGGGTCGTCGGCTACTGGGCCGAACAGGTCGCAGGCGCGAAGGACGCTCAGCGGATCCGTGAACTCGGCGCGATCGGCGCGGCCGGCGACCTCTTCGTCGACGGCTCCCTCGGCTCGCACACCGCCTGCCTGCACGCCCCCTACGACGACGCCCCGCACACCGGCGCCGCCCACCTCGACACCGCGGCCGTCGCCGCCCATGTCGCAGCCTGCACCGAGGCGGGACTGCAGGCCGGTTTCCACGCCATCGGCGACGCCGCCCTCACCGCGGTCGTCGACGGCGTCAGGGACGCGGCAGACATGATCGGCCTGGCCCGCGTCCGCGCCGCCCGACACCGCGTCGAACACGCCGAAATGCTCACCCCCGAAACCATCGCCGCCATGGCGGAGTTCGGTCTCACCGCCTCCGTGCAGCCCGCCTTCGACGCGGCCTGGGGCGGCGACAGCGGCATGTACGCGCAGCGCCTCGGCGTCGAACGGGCCCGCACCCTCAACCCGTACGCGGCACTGTTGCGCGCCGGAGTGCCCCTCGCCTTCGGCTCCGACAGCCCCGTGACCCCGCTCGACCCCTGGGGCGCCGTCCGGGCCGCCGCCTTCCACCGCACCCCCGAACACCGCATCTCCGCCCGCGCCGCCTTCACCGCCCACACCCGCGGCGGCTGGCGCGCCGTCGGCCGCGACGACGCCGGTGTTCTGGTGCCCGGCGCGCCCGCCGACTACGCGGTGTGGCGCACCGAGGAACTCGTCGTTCAGGCTCCCGACGACCGGGTCGCCCGCTGGTCCACGGACCCCCGTTCCGGCACCCCGGGCCTGCCCGATCTGAGCCCCGGCGCCGAACTCCCCATCTGCCTGCGGACCGTGGTCTTCGGACAAATCGTCTTTGAGCGGCCGTCCGAGTGACGTGCGGATATTTCGTGCCGGCGGCAGATACTCGCCGCGTTCCGCCGCGACCTGCGGATCTTCCGTGCTGACCTGGTGGTTTGGTCAAACCTCGCAGATCAGACGGCTGTTGACATGGAGCGCCCACCGGCGGGTAGGTTCGGCCGAGTCCACCACAGGACGTCCGGCCGGCAAACCTCCACGCAGTCGTCGAACGCCGCTGGGTCATGGGGCAGCGTGTCGCACCGGCGCACTGCCACTGGGAGCCAGGTTCAGCGCCCGCGCCTCGGGGGCGAGGGAAGGTTCCAGTCGGCCGGCAGGTGCGACCCGGGTGGGGCCCGGCGTTCAGTAGACAACGGCTCTCGGTCGACCCGCAGCCAGCGGGTCCCAGGTCGGCCCGAAGGACGCCGGGCCCCGATCCGCAGCTGTTCTCGCGCCGCCGGCGGACCTGCGACACCTCAGCCCGTGCCGCCGCAGCCGCGCGCGGAGCGCTCGCTATGGTGGGGCTCTGTGCACGGACTTTAAGGGGCAGCAGTGAACGACGGCGCTGGGGTTACCCGTGGCGAAGCCCAGGGGCGGCGGTACGGCCCGCTCGGCAGAACCTTGGTGATCATTCCGACCTACAACGAGGCCGAGAACATCAAGCCGATCGTCTCGCGGGTGCGCGCGGCCGTGCCCGAGGCGGACGTCCTGGTCGCCGACGACAACAGCCCCGACGGCACCGGTAAATTCGCCGATGAAGTCGCGGCCCAGGACGACCAGGTGCATGTGCTGCACCGCAAGGGCAAGGAAGGGCTCGGCGCCGCCTACCTCGCGGGCTTCGCCTGGGGAATCGAGCACGGCTACGGCGTACTCGTGGAGATGGACGCCGACGGCTCGCACCAGCCCGAGGAACTGCCCCGGCTGCTGACCGCGCTCAAGGGTGCCGACCTGGTCCTCGGCTCACGCTGGGTTCCCGGCGGCCGCGTGGTCAACTGGCCCAAGTCCCGCGAGTTTCTCTCGCGGGGTGGCAGCACCTACTCGCGTCTTCTCCTCGGCGTTCCCATCCGGGACGTCACCGGCGGCTACCGCGCCTTCCGGGCCGAGACCCTCCAGGGGCTCGGGCTGACCGAAGTGGCCTCCCAGGGTTACTGCTTCCAGGTCGACCTGGCACGGCGTGCCGTCGCCGCCGGCTATCACGTCGTGGAGGTCCCCATCACCTTCGTCGAGCGCGAAGTGGGGGACTCCAAGATGAGCCGTGACATCGTCGTCGAGGCGCTGTGGCGGGTCACCGCATGGGGAATCGGAGGCCGGGCGAAGCGTCTGCTCGGCCGCAAGCACTCCTGAGGCATTGAGCGCTCCCGACACCGCAAGCGCTCCCGGGCCGCGCAAGGCTCCCGAGTCCGCAAGTCCTCCCGAGCCGCGCAAGGCTCCCGACACCGCAAGCGCTCTGGCGCCGCGAGCCCTCCCGGGGCCGCAAGTCCTCTTGAGATGCACGTCGTCCCGCGTCGCGGACGGCCACCGGGCCGTCCGCGATCTTTTTGATCGCCCGCTTACGCCGCTCCGGCGGGCGTCCAGGCACACTGGGACCATGACGACCGGCACACCGCCCCCGACAGCCCCCAGGCGCTCGAGCGCCCGCAATCTCATCCCGCTCGGCGTCGCCGCCTGGCTGGTGCTGGAGATCTGGCTGCTGACCCTCGTCGCGGACACGGCCGGCGGACTCGCGGTGCTCGCCCTGCTCGTCGGCGGCGCCGTCCTCGGCGGCGTCGTGATCAAGCGGGCCGGCCGCCGCGCGTTCCGCAGCCTCACCGAGACCTTGCAGCAGCAGCAGCAGACCGGCCAGAGCCAGAGTCCATCCGCCGGCGCAGGCAGCCCGGGGACCGGCAGCGGCAGCACTGGCAATGGATTCCTGATGCTCGGCGGGTTGCTCCTCATGCTGCCCGGCCTGATCTCCGATGTGGCCGGGCTGGTGCTGCTGGTGCCGCCCGTACGCTCGATGCTCGGACGGTACGCGGAGCGGTCCGTGCAGAGCCGTATGCGCGCTGCCGCGCCCGGCAGCCTCGGCGACGCCTTCCAGCAGGCCCGCATTCACCGGCCGGACGGGAAGGTCGTGCAGGGTGAGGTCATCCGGCACGAGGCAACGCCGCCGCGGAGTTACGAGGACGAGGGCCCCAGACCTCCGCTGACCCCCTGACGGGATCTGACGGGATCCGCGAACAGGACAAGAGCCGCGGGCAGTCTCACTCTCACTGAGAGTGAGACGGCCCGCGGCTCTTGTGTTCTATGAGGCTGTTCGTGCGGTGTTACGCGGTCAGGCGGACTTCCGGCTGTCCCGCGGATGCACAGCGATGTTCATGGCACCGGAACGCAGGACCGCCAGCCTCTCGGCCAGCACTTCCTCCAGCTCCTCGCGGGTGCGCCGCTCCATGAGCATGTCCCAGTGCGTTCGCGCCGGCTTGCCCTTCTTCTCTTCGGGGCCGTCGCCGTTCACCAGGAGTGCCTGGGCGCCACACGCCTTGCACTCCCACTCCGGCGGAATGTCCGCCTCTACGGAGAACGGCATATCGAATCGATGGCCGTTCTCGCATGCGTACTCCACCGCCTGGCGCGGGGCCAGATCGATGCCGCGGTCCGTCTCGTAGCTGGTCACCACGAGTCGCGTTCCGCGGAGAGCTCGCTCACTCATGAATCGTGCCTCCCGGGCTTGTCGCCCACAGGACAGGTGTCGCTGTCGTCGTCATCCGGTCAACGTCCGGTCGGCGGTAAAGATTCCCGTTCCGGGTCATGCGTCGCCCGTCGTGCCGCTGCTTTCCCAAGGTTTGGGGTACCCACCATTGACCGGTTTGTCACATCTGACAGAAAGTGTCACCCTGTGATTTCACTTCTTCAGCACGCAGTAACGGTCCGCCTGGCAGGCCAAAGGCGTACACTACCGGCCTTTCACTTCAACGTCTAAATCCGTTCCGGGACGGGGTTGCCCGCGGCGGCCACCGCACGCCGCAACGGGACCCGCGCCAGCAGTACGAAACCGAGCGCGAAGAAGACCACCAAAGAGATGATCGCGTCCCGATAACTGCCGGTCAGCTGGTACGCCAGGCCGAACACCAGCGGCCCCAGCCAGCTCAGGCCGCGGTCGCTCATCTCGTACGCCGAGAAGTACTCGGCCTCCTTGCCGCGCGGTACCAGATGCGAGAACAACGACCTCGACAGCGCCTGGCTGCCGCCCAGAACCAGCCCGATCGCGCCCGCCAGGGCGAAGAACCAGACCGGTTCCCGGGCCGGAAGGAAGTACCCGGACACCAGAATCAGCGTCCAGACGGCGAGCGAGGCGAGGATCGTCCGCTTGGCTCCGTGGGTTCTGGCCAGTCGGCCCATCCCCAGCGCACCCGCCACCGCGAGCACCTGCACCAGCAGCACCGCGATGATCAATGTCGTCTGGTCGAGGCCCAGCTCCTCGGAGCCGTAGATCGACGCCTGTGAGATCACTGTCTGGACCCCGTCGTTGTAGATCAGATAGGCCAGCAGGAACGACAGGGTCAGCGGATACCGGCGCATGTCCCGCAGCGTGGTCGTCAACTGCCGCCAGCCGGACCCGACCGCGCCCTCGCCGCTCGGCGCCACCCGCCGGTCCCGCAGCCGCCGCAGTGGCACGAGCGTGAAAGCGCCCCACCACAGGCCGGCCGACGCCAGACAGATCCGTACCGCCGCCGACTCCGAGAGACCGAACGAATCATGGCCCGAGTAGACGACCAGATTCAGCACCAGCACCAGTGCGCCGGAGGTATAGCCGAAGGCCCAGCCCCGCGACGAAACCGCATCGCGCTCGTCCGGCTCCGCGATCTGCGGCAGATAGGCGTTGTAGAGCACCATCGACACCGAAAGCGACGCGTTCGCGACGATCAGGAGGAAGGCGCCCAGCAGATACCGCTCGCCGTCGAGGAAGAACATCCCTGCCGTCGCGGCCGCCCCTACATAGGCGGCCACCGCGAGCAACGGTTTCTTGCGTCCCGTACGGTCGGCCACCGCACCCGCCAGCGGCATCAGAAGCACCGCGACCACCACCGAGACGGACACGGCGTAGGCGAAGACCGATCCCGCCCGTACCGGAATGCCCAGCGGATGCACAAAGCCTTCGGCGTCCGCAGCGGCCTTGGCCACCGCCGTCAGATACGGCCCCAGGAAGACGGTCAGCACACTCGTCGAGTAGACGGAGCACGCGAAGTCGTAGAAATACCAGCCGTGTTGCTCGCGCCGACGATCATTCGTCCCGGCCGTCCGGTCCGCGGTGTCCGTCATCCCGCGCCCCCTCGCTCGTCCCGTGGTGCAGACGCGCGGGTTCAGACCCAGACTCCCCGGTCGGTCAGTACCGTGCGCAACGTCTCCAGATGATCGGTCATGATGCCATCCACTCCGAGGTCCAGGAGTGCTGCCATCCGATCAGCGTCGTTCACCGTCCAGACATGGACCTGCAGACCCCTTTCGTGCGCCGCCGTCACAAAGCGGCGGTCCACCACCCGGATACCGTTCTGCGACTCCGGGACCTGCGCGCACACTGCGCCCATCCGCAGCGCCGCCGGAATTCCGTACGAGCGCAGCCGCAGCCCCATCACGCCGCGCACTCCGTACGAGGTCGCCAGCCGCGGGCCCGCGAGCCGCATCGCCCGCGCCACCCGGCCCTCCGAGAACGAGCCGATGCACACCCGGTCCCACGCGCTCGCGCGGCGGACCAGGTCGACCAGCGGGGTCAGCGCGGGCTCCGCCTTCATGTCCACGTTCCAGCGGGCTTCCGGGAACTCCTCCAGCAGTTCCTCGAAGAGCGCCAGCGGTTCCTTGCCACCCACCCTGGCCTGCCGGACCTCGCTCCAGGGCAGCGCCGCGATCTTGCCGCTCGCGTCCGTCACCCGGTCCAGCGTCGTGTCGTGGAAGGCGACCAGCTTGCCGTCCGCGGTGGTGTGCACATCGGTCTCGAAGTAGCGGTAACCGAGGTCGGCGGCCCGCCAAAAGGCGGCCGCGGTGTTCTCGATCCCGTCCGCCGCGCCGCCGCGATGGGCGAAGGCGAGGGTGGAGGGATGGTCCAGGTAGGGGTGGAGTGTGCGGGTCACTTACGCAGTATCGCCTGCTCCGGTGTCCCGCCGGCGACGACCGTGCTGCCGCTGTCCTCCTCGGAGATGGCGAAGACGCGCAGGAACAGCTGCGCCAGTGGCCCGATGGCGAGGGCGTAGGCGACCGTGCCGATCCCCACCGAACCGCCGAGCACGAAACCGGTCGCCACGACGGCCACCTCGATGGCCGTACGGACCAGTCGGATCGAGCGGCCGGTGACGCGATGCAGCCCCGTCATCAGGCCATCACGAGGACCGGGGCCGAACCGCGCCGAGATATACAGACCCGTCGCGACGCCGTTGAGCACGATGCCCCCGATCAGCACCGGAATCTGCACCCCGAGCCCCTGCGCGTCCGGGACCAGCGCGAGCGTGCCGTCCATCGCCACGCCGATCACAAAGACGTTGGAGACCGTGCCGAGCCCCGGCCGCTGCCTCATCGGAATCCACAGCAGCAGCACTGCCGCGCCGACGATGATCGACATGACGCCGATCGTCAGCCCCGTCAGCTCGGCCAGGCCCTGATGCAGCACCCCCCACGGCTCAAGACCGAGCCCCCCGCGCACCAGGAGCGCCGAGCTCACTCCGTACAGCGTCAGACCGATGTAAAGCTGCAGCAGTCTGCCGGTGAGATGCCTCGACACCGTGGACACAGTGACGCCCCCCTCTGGTGGTAGTGGACTGATGCGTGACACTCTGTGGCTACGGAACAAACGTCAACCATGGCCAATTCGAGGAAGGTGGACTGACTTTCATGACGCAGTGGACCTCTGCGGTGGGTGCGGCTCAGCTTGCCCGGCAGCTCACCTCGCAACAGACACGCCCGGGCGGGCCCGGCACCCGCAAGCCCCCCGCCTACCGCGCACTCGCCGACGGCATCCGGCTGCTCGTCCTCGAAGGCCGCGTCCCCGTCGCCGCCCGGCTGCCCGCCGAACGCGAACTCGCCCTGTCGCTGTCGGTCAGCCGCACCACCGTCGCCGCGGCCTACGAGGCGCTGCGCGCCGAGGGCTTCCTGGAGTCTCGCAGGGGAGCGGGCAGCTGGACAGCCGTGCCGGCCGGGAACCCGCTGCCCGCTCGCGGACTCGAACCACTGCCGCCCGAGTCCCTCGGCTCGGTGATCGACCTCGGCTGTGCCGCCCTGCCCGCACCCGAACCCTGGCTCACCCGCAGCGTCCAGGGCGCACTCGAAGAACTGCCGCCGTACGCGCACACCCACGGCGACTACCCGGCCGGCCTGCCCGCGCTGCGCCAGACGCTCGCCGACCGCTACACCGCGGGCGGCATCCCCACCATGCCCGAGCAGATCATGGTCACCACCGGGGCGATGGGCGCGATCGACGCCATCTGCCATCTCTTCGCCGGGCGCGGCGAGCGCATCGCCGTCGAATCCCCCTCCTACGCCAACATCCTTCAGCTGATGCGTGAGGCCGGCGCCCGGCTGGTGCCGGTGGCCATGGCCGAAGGGCTGTCCGGCTGGGACATGCCGCGCTGGCGGCAGGTGCTGCGGGACGCGGCACCAAGGCTCGCGTATGTGGTGGCCGACTTCCACAACCCCACCGGAGCGCTGGCCGACGAGGACCAGCGCCGCCGCCTCGTCGACGCCGCACGCTCCGCGGGCACCGTCCTCGTCGTCGACGAGACCATGTCCGAGCTGCACCTGGACGACATCGACATGCCGCGGCCGGTCTGCGCCTTCGACCCGGCGGGCAGCACCGTCCTCACGGTCGGCTCGGCCAGCAAGGCGTTCTGGGCCGGCATGCGCATCGGCTGGGTGCGCGCGGCGCCCGACGTGATCCGCTCGCTGGTCGCGGCCCGCGCGTACGCCGACCTGGGCACGCCCGTCCTGGAACAGCTCGCCGTCAACTGGCTGATGCAGACCGGGGGTTGGGAGCAGGCAGTCTCCATCCGCCGGGCCCAGGCGCGCGGGAACCGCGACGCGCTGGTCGCGGCGGTCCGCCGGGAGCTGCCCGACTGGGAGTTCGATGTGCCGAGCGGCGGGCTGACCCTCTGGGTGCGTACGGGAGGGCTGTCCGGATCGCGACTCGCGGAGGTCGGTGAACGGGTGGGCGTGCGGGTGCCGTCCGGGCCGCGCTTCGGTGTCGACGGCGCCTTCGAGGGCTATGTGCGGCTGCCGTTCACGGTGGGCGGTCCGGTCGCGGAGGAGGCGGCAGCGCGACTGGCGGCTGCCGCGCGGCTCGTCGAGACGGGAGTGACCACCGGTACGGAGGCGCCGCGGACGTTCGTCGCCTGACGGCGGAGGCCGGTCAGCCCTCGGCCGGGACGGCCGCCGGCACGGAAACGTGCGCGGGATCCGGCGAGAGCGCCGCGGCCGGCTCGGTCCCGTCCGGGTACTCCGGCAGCAGCTCCAGCACGGCCTGCCGGTGCGCCTCGCTGGTGGCTTCGTCGTACGGGTCCGGGGTCGCCGGCACCTGAAGCCTCAGCACCGGGCCGGTACCGAGCCGTGCGTAACCACGGCCCGGCGGGACATCGGGTGTCGGCGTGGTGTGCGGCTTCGTCCCGAGCACCGACTCGATCTGCTCAAAGGTGGCGGGCCCCAGCACCACCCGGGCGCGAGTGTGCGTCCGCACGGTCTCGGTGAGCGAGTCCACGCTGTCGAACTGTTCGGCCACGACCACCGTCACCTGCGCCGCCCTGCCGTGCCGCAGCGGCACCTGCAGCAGCTCCTGCGGATCGGTGCCCCCGTCGGCCGCCGCCAGGTGGCCGAAGATGCTCGGCCGGTCCAGCAGGATCCACAACGGCCGCTTGGTGTCGGCGGGCGCGGGATGCCCGGCCTGCCGGGCGCGGTTCGCGGCGATCAGCCGGCGCTCGGTCTCGTGCGCGGCCCACTCCAGGGTCGCCAGCGCCCCGGCCAGTCCGCATTCGACGGCCAGCACGCCGGTGCGCCCCGTCAGGCACGCGTACTCTCCGGTGCCGCTGCCCTCGACGATCAGTACGTCTCCGTGCTGCAGCGACTGGAGGGCGATCGAGCGAAGCAGGGTCGTCGTGCCGCCGCCCGGCTCGCCGACCGCAAGCAGATGCGGCTCCGTCGAGCGCGGCCCGGTGCGCCAGACGACGGGCGGCGCGTCCCGGGTCACCTCGCCCTGGGTGACCGGCACGGTGCGCCGCACCGCGCCGTGGTCGGTGAAGCCCAGCACGCTCTCGCCCGGCACGGTGATGAATCGCTGGGCGGCGATGGAGGTGGGAAGGGCGGGCAGCACGCTCATCACGAGCTGGTTGCCCTCCTCGTCCCAGGTGAAGAGATACTCGCGGCCGCGCCCGGACTTGGCGTGCAACAACTGCTCGATCCGGGCCCGGGACTCGGCCTCGCCGTCGGTGAAGTACGCGGGGTAGGTCACCCGAAGCTGGGTGAGCCGCCCGTTGTCGTCGAACTCGTAGTCGCTGAAGGCCTTGCCCCACTCGCCGCCGTGGGCGAAGAGCGGCGCCGGGTCCTCGGCGACGGAGAAGTACGGCACGAGGGCCTCGTACAGCGCCCGGAGCCGCCCGGCCTCCGCCTCGTCGGGCCCGGTCTTCACCGGCGTACGCACCCGGCCCTTCCAGGCGGCCGCGGCCATCACCGCGATCAGGGCGATCAGCGGTCCGTACGGCATGAGCGCGACCACCAGGAAGCAGGCCGCGGCCAGGAACAGTGTGGGGCCACGCCGTTCCTTGGGCGTGGCCGCCCACTTGTGCCCGGCCACCGCGGCCAGCTGCCGCAGACCACGAGTGATCGCGATCAGCGGATGGAGGACGTCCGTGGCGCTGTCGGCGGCCGTGCGCGCGACCTGGCGGCTCCGGGCGATCTGTGCGCTGCCGCTGCTGAGGATGCGGGGGAGTGGTCGCCGGGCCACGTCGGTCTCCTGAAGGTGCGGAAGGTGCAGTAGGTGCTGGGTGGGCTGCGGGTGTCAGAACTTGATCCCGCCGAGGAGGCTGGCGAGGCTCGCGCTGCCGGCCTTGATGCTGGGGGCGATGGCGGTGCCCGCGACGAAGAAGCCGAAGAGCGAGCAGACGATCGCGTGGGACGCCTTGAGCCCGTCCTTCCTGAAGAAGAGGAACACGATGATCGCGAGCAGCACCACACCTGAGATCGAGAGGACCATGAGAGTTCTCCTGGTTGAGGGGACAGTCACCATGAGTTGTTCCAGAATCACAGGAAGTATCCATGTGATAAAAGGTCCAAATAGGTGAATTTCTACAGATTTCACTGCACTGGCGGACGTCGCGTCCCCGATCGGCGGGCAGGCTGCGCGGTTGCACGGCACAGTGCCTCCCCCACGCTGTTCCCCGCCGCGGCCGGGCCGCGTCACGTCGACCTCAGGGCAGTACCCTGTCGATTCACTCGTACGGCGGCTCTTGCCGTGCACCCCCAGGTCAACGCAGTGAAAGGCGGTCAGTCCGATGAGTGAAGCCCCGGATCCCGAGGTGATCGAACTGGCGACCAAGGTCTTCGATCTGGCCCGCCGGGGAGAGACCGAGACCCTCGCCGCGTACATCGACGCCGGCGTCCCCGCCAACCTCACCAACGACCGTGGCGACACCCTTGTCATGCTCGCCGCTTACCACGGGCACGCCCCCGCCGTGGAGGCGCTCCTCGCCCGCGGCGCCGAGCCGGACCGGGCCAACGACCGCGGCCAGACGCCGCTCGCCGGCGCGGTCTTCAAGGGTGAGGACGCCGTCATCCGCGTCCTCCTGGCCGGCGGAGCCGACCCGGCGGCGGGCACCCCGTCCGCGATGGATACCGCGCGGATGTTTGGGAAGACAGAGCTCTTGGAGCTGTTCGGCAGTCATTGAGGGCTGTTGAGAGGCCGCTGGGAGGGACGCCGTAAATGTGGTCGCGGTGGCGAAATGGGTGGGTCATCATGACGTCGGGCCCTACCCCGGACTTTCACCCGGGAGTTCCCCTGGGGCCACCGACGAGAGGCAGAGGAAGATGGTCTACACCAAGCGGAAGACGACGGGCGGCCCTACATGTTGCTGCGCGGCCTAGGCATCCCCACTCCCCGGTTGCGTCGACAGCTTGATGTGAGGCTTTTCCCATGTTCGATCCAGTCATAGCGCCGAGCGGCACGCTGCTCGGCCTGCTGCAGAGGGGCCGCGGTGACGGCACGCTGCACGCGCTCGCCGCGCCGCGCGCAGAAGCGCTCGCGGCTCTCAACCACTGCGTACTGAACGATGCCCGCCACGACTGGCAGGTTGAGAACCGCTCCCTGTACTACGCACGCCTCTACCTGGATCTGCACGGCGGGCTCGAGGAGATCGAGCGGCACCTGTGCGACCCCTACGACTGCATCGACACCGATGAGGCCAGGACCGGCCTCGCGCTCGCCGTGCTCGGGCACCTCGCCTCGTACGGCAGGGACGATGCCCTCGCGCTTCTGCGGCGGTACGCCGCCGGCGGCGCCAACTGGGCCTGGGCGCTGGACGAGCTCGCCCTGCGCGACGACGACAACGGCCTGAGCGCGCTCGCCGCGCCGGTCCTCGCCCGCTTCCCGGCGACCCCGGAGGGAGACGCCGAACTGGCCGTCGCGGTACGGGACGCCTTCGAACCGCGGCCGTGGCGGCTGTGGGCCGAGGACCGGCGCGAGGCGATCGGCGCCCGCGTGCGCGCGGCCCGGGAAGCCGGTTCCTTCGACCGCTGGCAGCGCCAGATGCGACCCACCGGGCCCCGGCCCGGCTGGAGCGTCCAGGCCGTCTTCGACTGGGCCGACCAGGGAGTCGAGCGCGGCAGCGCCCTCCATGTGCCCGCGGCCCGCTGTCTGTCGGCCGTCGCGGGACCCGAGGACCGGCCCGCGATCGTCACGGCCGCCCGCGAAGGATCCGACGGCGCGCGCTGCGCCGCCCTTCACTATCTCGCCGAGTCACGCGACCCCGTCGTCCTCGACCTGATCGAAGCGGCTGTGGCGGGCGGCTCCCGCACCGTCGCCGACGCCGCCGTCTCCGCGTTCGAGCGGACGTGCGGTGACGAGGCCGTCGACCGGGCCCGTGGCTGGGTGCACCGGCCCGACGCGCTGGGCGCGTCCGCGGCGGGCGTACTGGCCTGCCGGGGCGGCGCCAAGGACGACAAGCTGGTCCTCGGCGCGCTGCGCGAGACCGTACGGGCCGACGGGCCCGACGCACCCCTGCTGTGGAGGCTCGTCGACGGGGCCGGACGCCTCGGCATCGGCTGCGCCGCACCCGTACTGCGCCATGTGTACCGGGAGACCGCGTCCTCGCAGCTGCGCGGCCGCGCGGCCCGCGCGCTGGCTGCCACCGACGCCTCCTTCGCCACCGGATTCGCCGTCGAATGCCTGTGGGACTGCGAGGAGACCACGCGGGAAGTCGGCGCGCTGTACGCCGAGACCGGCGATGTGCGCGTTGCCGAGCGATTGCGCCGCCTGGCCATGGATCCGGCCGAGGAGGCAGAGGTGCAAACCGCCGTACGCAGCAGAATCGGCCCGGATATGCCCGCCGTGTGACATTCGGGACGCGAAACGCCCCCAGCCACAAACGCTCACGGGACGTTAGCCAGGGGTAAAGATCCACGTTGGTACAGCCACCCCGGGCCAGACGACAACACGAGTATGCGTGTCGTCATCGTCACCGAATCCTTTCCGCCAGACGTCAATGGTGTGGCGCACTGCGCCCTGCAGACCGCCCGGCATCTCGCCGCGCGCGGTCACGATCCGCTCGTCATAGCCCCGGCGGTCGCCGGGGCCGACAGCTCCGACCGGAGCGCGCCCTGCCCCGTGGTGCGCGTTCCCTCTCTGCCGCTGCCCGGATATCCGCAAGTACGGGTGGCGCTCCCCAGCCGCCGGGTGGCGGCCGCGATCGCCGCCCACCGGGCCGAGCTCGTCCATCTGGCCAGCCCGTTCGTGCTCGGCGTGCGCGGCATGGCGGTGGCGGCGCGGCTGGGACTTCCGGCCGTCGCCGTCTACCAGACCGACCTCGCGGGCTATGCCCGTACGTACGTGGGCGCCGGTGAAGGGGCCGCGTGGCGGCGCATCCGCACCGTGCACAGCGCCGCGGACCGCACCCTCGCGCCCTCCAGCGCCGCCCTGCGCGATCTGGAGGAGCACGGCGTGGAGCGGGTGCGGCTGTGGCCGCGCGGCGTGGACACCGCACGTTTTCGGCCGGTGCTGCGGGACGAGAAACTGCGCCGTGAGCTCGCTCCGAACGGTGAGCTGATCGTCGGCTACGTCGGCCGGCTCGCCCCCGAGAAGCATGTCGAGCTCCTCGCCGGGGCCTGCGGGATGCCCGGCGTACGGGTCGTGGTCGTCGGCGACGGGCCGAGCGAGCCGTCGCTGCGTACCGCACTGCCCGGGGCGGTCTTCCTCGGCCGAAGGACCGGCGACGACCTCGCCCGGATCTTCGCCTCGCTCGATGTCTTCGCACACACCGGTCCCTACGAGACCTTCTGCCAGACCGTGCAGGAGGCCATGGCCAGCGGGGTGCCGGTCATCGCCCCGGCCGCGGGCGGACCGCTCGACCTGGTCGACCACGGGCGTACCGGGCTGCTGGTCGAGCCGCGGGACGTGGGCGCGGTGCAGAGCGCGGTCGCGACGCTGGCGGGGAGCCCCGAGCTTCGTGCCGCGTACGGGCTGGCCGGGCGGGCCGCCGTCGAGGGCAGGACCTGGGCGGTGATCGGGGACCTGCTCCTCGACCACTACGCCGAGGTGCTCGGCGCGCGTACGGCGGTGGCGGCATGAGCGCGCTGCGGATCGTGCGGCTCGCGAATTTCGTCACCCCGGCCTCGGGTGGCCTGCGCACCGCGCTGCGAGAGCTCGGCAAGGGCTATCTGGCCGCCGGCCACGAGCCCGTGCTGATCGTGCCGGGCGACGTGGCGAGCGACCTGCTCACCCCGCAGGGACGGGTGATCACCCTGCCGGGGCCCGAGCTGCCGGGCACCGGCGGCTACCGGGTGCTGGCGGGCCGGCGTCGGCTGCGCGACGTCCTGGAGAGCATCGAGCCCGACCGGATCGAGGTCTCCGACCGCACCACCCTGCGGTGGACGGGCGAGTGGGCCCGGCGCCACCGGATCCCCTCGGTGATGGTCTCGCACGAGACGGCCGACGGGGTGCTGAGGACGTGGGGGCTCTCGGAGTCGCTCGCGGCCCGGACCGCGGACCGGCTCAACCGCCACACCGCGTGGGCGTATTCGCGGATCGTGTGCACGACGGAGTGGGCCGAGCGGGAGTTCGTCCGAATCGGTGCGCACAATGTGGTGCGCGCGCCCCTCGGGGTCGATCTGGTCGGCTGCAGGCCGGGACGACGCAGCAAGGTTCTGCGCGCGAAGTACGCCGCCGGGGCCGAGGTGCTGCTTTTGCTCTGCTCCCGGCTCTCGGTCGAGAAGCGCCCGGGCATGGCCCTGGACGCCCTCGCCGAGCTGCGGAGACGCGGTGTGCGGGCCTCCCTGGTGGTCGCGGGCGACGGCCCGCTGCGGGCCGCGCTGACCCGCAGGGCCAAGACGGAGCGGCTGCCCGCGGTCTTCCTCGGCTATGTCGGGGACCGCGAGATGGTGGCCGACCTCCAGGCGGCGGCTGACCTCTGTCTGGCGCCGGGCCCCGCGGAGACCTTCGGGCTCTCGGCCCTGGAGGCGCTGGCCTGCGGCACGCCGGTGGTGGCGAGCGCCTCATCGGCGCTGCCGGAGGTGGTGGGCGACGCGGGAGCGGCCGCCCTCGACACCCCGAAGGACTTCGCCGACGCGGTACAGAATCTGCTCGCCCGCCCGGAGGAAGACCGCCGCGAGGCGGCCAGGGCGCGGGCCGAACTCTTCGACTGGCAACGGTCGGTGGAGGCGTTCCTGGCGGCGCACGAGGCCCCGCCGGTGCGCGAGCACGCACACGGAGAAGGGGTGACGGCGTGACCGCGGGCAGGGGCGCCACGCTGGTGGAGGAGCCGGGCTCGGAGGGCCCGGAGGGGGGCGCGGACGCCTGTCGGCATGGGGCGAAGGTGCGTGTCGACGGTCTTCACGCCGACCACCGACGCGCCAGTGGCGTAAGTGCCCCGGCGCTGCCGCCGACGAGGCACAGCGACCCTGCGGAGGCGTACGTCTCCGGGTTCGTCGGCGACAAGGGCGTTGCGCCCGCCGACGGGCCGGCGGAAGTCGGTCAACGCGGCGCCGGGAGCGTCCCGGCGGTTGGGGACGGCGCCCTGGTGGACGCGTATGTTGCCACGGCTGCGGTCGTGCCTCCGGCGGTTGGGGACGGCGCTCCGGTGGATGTGTACGCCGCCATGGCGGCGGCTGCGGCTGCGGCCGCCGCGACCGGCGCTTCGGTGGACGCTGGCGTCTCCACGGCTGCCGTTGCGACCCCGGCGGTTGGGGACGGCGCTTCGGTGGATGCGTACGCCGCCTCGGCTGTGATCGTGGCCCCGGCCGCAACGACCGGCGCTTCGGTGGACGCTTGCGTCGCCGGGGCCGCGGTTGTGCTCCCGGCGGTTGGGGACGGCGCTTCGGTGGATGCGTACGCCGCCTCTGCTGCGGTTGTGGCCCCGGCCGCAATGACCGGCGCCCCCGTGGACGCCTGCGCCCCCACGGCCGCCGCCGGGCCCCCGGCCGTCAGCCACCGCGCGCCCGGTGCCGGGGCCGTCCGCCGAACGCCCTCGCGCTCCCCCCGGTTCGTCGCTCTCGGTGACTCCCTCACCGAAGGCGTCGGCGACCGCGTCGGTGACCACTGGCGCGGATGGGCCGCTCTGCTCGCCTCCGGGATCGGGTGCGGCGACGCGCCAGCCGTATTCCGGAATCTCGCCGTGAGCGGGGCGCTCACCCGGGACGTCGCCGAGCGGCAGACCCCCGAGGCGCTGGCGTTCGAAGCCGACATCGCCGCCGTACTGGTCGGGGTCAACGACACCCTGCGCCGCACCTTCGACATCGAGGACATGGCCCGCCAGCTCGATGCCGTGTGCAAGCAGCTGGTGGCCCGCGGCACCGTGCTGCTGACCGCTTGTCTGCCCGACCCCGGCAGCATGCTCGGGCTTCCCGTGCCGCTGGCCCGCCCGCTCGCCAGGCGTCAGCGGGCGGTCAACGCCGTCGTGCACGCGCTGTCCGACCGCTACGGCGCCGTACATCTGCATACCGCCGACGCCGCCTGGGTCGCCGACCGGTCCATGTGGAGCGCCGACCGGCTGCATCCGGGCGAGCGCGGGCACCGGATGATCGCCCGGCGCTTCCACGAGCTGCTGGCCGAGCGCGGACTCGCCCACGGCACCGCGCCCGGCGGCGAACCCGAGCAGTCCCCGCCGAGCCGGACCGCGTCCGTGCTGTGGCTCGCCACGGCCGGCACCGCGTGGGTGGCGCGCCGCTGCACCGACCTGCTGCCGCAGCTGATGCGGTTGGCGGGCGCGGAGGTTCGCCACTGGGCCCGCGGCACCAGCGCGCGCCTGGACCTGAGCGCCGAACACGCGCTCTCCGCGGCGCTGGCCGCCGTGTCACTGGACGGTCCCCTTGCCAGAATGGGGGAATGAGCGGGCGCTGGGAGTTCTGGATCGACCGTGGCGGCACCTTCACCGACGTCGTGGGCAGACGCCCCGACGGACGGCTCGTGACCCGGAAACTGCTCTCGCACAACCCGGAGCGGTACCGGGACGCGGCCGTCGCCGGGATCCGGCTGCTCCTCGGCCTGGGGCAGGACGAACCCGTCCCGGCCGACCGCGTCGACAGCGTGAAGATGGGCACGACCGTCGCCACCAACGCCCTCCTCGAGCGGCGCGGCGAGCCGACCGTCCTCGTCATCACCGAGGGATTCCGGGACGCGTTGCGCATCGCGTACCAGAACCGGCCCAGGCTCTTCGACCGCCGGATCCTGCTCCCGGAGGCGGTGTACGAGCGTGTCATCGAGGTCCCTGAACGCGTCGACGCCCACGGCGAGAGAATCCGCCCGCTCGACCTGGCCGCTGTCACGGAGGAGTTGAAGGCCGCCCGCGCCGACGGCTTCCACGCCGCCGCCGTCGTGCTGCTGCACGGCTACCGTCACCCCGCCCACGAGACGAGCATCGCCGACGAGGCCCGCGCGCTCGGCTTCACACAGGTCAGCTGCTCCCACGAGGTCAGCCCACTGATCAAACTGGTGCCGCGCGGCGACACCACCGTCGTCGACGCCTACCTCTCGCCGATCCTGCGACGCTACGTCGACGAGGTCGCGGCCGAGCTCGACGGCATCCGCCTGATGTTCATGCAGTCCAACGGCGGACTGCGCGAGGCCGCCCACTTCCGCGGCAAGGACGCTGTGCTTTCCGGCCCGGCCGGCGGTGTGGTCGGCATGGCCCGGACCGCCGAACAGGCGGGATTCGGCCGGGTCATCGGCTTCGACATGGGCGGCACATCCACCGATGTGTCGCACTACGCGGGCGAGTTCGAGCGCGAGCTCGGCACCCAGGTCGCGGGCGTACGGATGCGCGCTCCCATGATGAACATCCACACCGTCGCGGCCGGCGGCGGCTCCGTCCTCCACTTCGACGGCCGCCGCTACCGCGTGGGACCCGACTCCGCCGGCGCGGTGCCCGGCCCCGCCTGTTACCGCCGCGGCGGCCCCCTCACCGTCACCGACGCCAATGTGATGCTCGGCCGCATCCAGCCCGGCCACTTCCCCACGGTCTTCGGCCCGGACGGCGATCAGCCGCTGGACGCCGACACCGTGCGCGAACGCTTCACCGAACTGGCCGGGGAGGTAGCCAAGGAGAGCGGCACGAACCGCACCCCCGAGGAGGTCGCGGCCGGTTTCCTGGAGATCGCCGTCCTCAATATGGCGAACGCTGTCAAGAAGATCTCCGTTCAGCGCGGACACGACATCACCCGCTACGCCCTCACATCCTTCGGCGGCGCGGGCGGCCAGCACGCCTGCGCCGTCGCCGACGCCCTCGGCGTCAACACCGTCCTCGTGCCGCCGCTGGCCGGGGTGCTCTCCGCGTACGGCATCGGGCTCGCCGACGCCACCGCCATGCGCGAGCAGTCGGTCGAGGCCGAACTGGACGAGGCCGCCCTCGGACGCGTACGCACACTCTGCGACGAACTCGCCGTCCGAACCCGCGCCGAACTGCGCGCCGACGCTGTCCCCGACGCCGCGATCAGCACGCACGCGCGCGTGCTGCTCCGCTACGCGGGCACGGACGCCAGTCTGCCCGTGCCGCTGGACAGCGTCAGAGCCATGAAGGAGGCATTCGAAACGACCCACCGTGCGCGCTACGCGTTCACCATGGACAAGCCGCTCGTCATGGAGGCGGTCTCCGTCGAAGCGGTGGGGACGGCGGGGGAGCACGGGGCGTACATCGTGGACGAGACCGCGGGCGAAGGGGAGTTCACTCCCCGCGCCGTGGTGCGGATGTTCGTCGACGGTGAGCGGCGTGAAACGCCCCTGTACCGGCGGGCGGACCTGCGCCCCGGCGACGCCGTGGAGGGGCCCGCGATCATCGCCGAGGCCGACGCCACCACCGTGGTCGATCCCGGCTGGCGCGCGGCCGCCGACGAGAGCGGGCATCTGCTGCTGACGCGCGTGCGGCCCCGCCCGGGCCGGGTCGCCGTCGGCACCGATGTCGACCCCGTCCTCCTGGAGGTCTTCAACAATCTCTTCATGGCCATCGCCGAGCAGATGGGCGTACGCCTGGAGAACACCGCCCACTCCGTCAACATCAAGGAGCGGCTCGACTTCTCCTGCGCACTTTTCGACGCGGACGGCAATCTGATCGCCAACGCGCCCCACATTCCCGTACATCTCGGCTCGATGGGCGAGTCCATCAAGGAGGTGCTGCGCCGCAACGAGGGCGTGATGCGGCCGGGCGACGTGTACGCGATCAACGACCCGTACCACGGCGGCACCCACCTCCCCGATGTCACGGTCGTGACGCCCGTGTTCGAGGACGATGAGCTGCGCTTCCTGGTGGCCTCGCGCGGCCATCACGCCGAGATCGGCGGCATCACCCCCGGCTCCATGCCAGCCTTCAGCCGCACCGTGGACGAGGAGGGTGTGCTCTTCGACAACTGGCTGCTCGTACGGGACGGGCAGCTGCGCGAGGCCGAGACGCGGGAGCTGCTGACGACCGCCCCCCACCCGTCCCGCGCGCCCGACACCAACCTCGCCGACCTGCGCGCCCAGATCGCCGCCAACGAGAAAGGGATCGCCGAACTGCGCCGGATGGTTGACCAGTTCGGACTCGATGTCGTCCAGGCCTATATGCAGCATGTACGGGACAACGCCGAGGAGTCTGTGCGCCGCATCGTCGCCGGACTGAGCGACGGCTCGTATCGCTACGAGACCGACGGAGGGGCGGTCATCCAGGTGTCGCTGAGCGTGGACCGTGACGCGCGCAGCGCCGTCATCGACTTCGCCGGCACCTCGCCGCAGCAGCCCGGCAACTTCAACGCTCCCAAGTCCGTGGTGATGGCGGCGGTGCTGTACGTGTTCCGGACGCTCGTTGCCGACGACATTCCGCTCAACAGCGGCTGCCTGGAGCCACTTGAGGTGCGGGTGCCGGAGGGTTCGATGCTCGCGCCCGTACACCCGGCGGCGACCGTCGCGGGCAATGTGGAGACCTCGCAGGCCGTCACGGGCGCGCTGTACGCCGCGCTCGGCGTCCAGGCCGAGGGCTCGGGCACGATGAACAACCTGACCTTCGGCAATGACCGAGTCCAGTACTACGAGACGGTGGCCAGCGGCTCCGGCGCGGGCGACGGCTTCGACGGCGCAGACGCCGTACAGACCCATATGACCAACTCACGGCTCACCGACCCCGAAGTGCTGGAGTGGCGCTACCCGGTGCGGGTCGACGCTTTCGCCGTACGGGAGGGCAGCGGCGGCCGGGGGCGCTGGAACGGCGGCTGCGGAGTCGTCCGCAAGATCCGCTTCCTGGAGCCGATGACGGTGGCGCTGCTCACCGGGCACCGCCGCGTCGCGCCGTACGGCATGGCGGGCGGCGAGGCGGGCGCGCTCGGCAGGAACCTCGTGGAGCGGGCGGATGGAAGCGTGAGCGAGCTGCACGGCGTGGACTCGGTGGACGTCGGCCCCGGCGATGTGCTGGTGATGCACACACCCGGCGGCGGGGGTTACGGGACGCCCGAGTCGTAGCCGGCGGACCGGGCGGAGCGGACCGGGACGAAACGCACCGGCGTGCCGGGCACGGCCTGTGCCGCCGCCGCGAGATCCCGCTCGTCGACCACGGCGAGGACCGGATAGCCGCCGGTGGTGGGGTGGTCGGCGAGAAAGACCACCGGGCAGCCGTCCGGCGGCACTTGGACGGCCCCCAGCACCATGCCCTCGCTGGGGAGTTCGCCTGGCAGGGCGCGTTCCAGGCACGGCCCTTCGGTACGCAGCCCGATGCGGTTGCTCGCGGAGGAGACCCGGTACGCGGCCCGGGTCAGGGTGTTCAGCGCCGCGTCCGTGAACCAGTCGGCGCGCGGCCCGAAACGCACCCGCAGCACCAGTTCCGCCGGCGGGGCGGGCCACGGCACGCCGCCGTCCAGCCGGGCCGGCGGACCGGCCGGCTTCCCGAGCGGCAGGACCGAGCCGTCCGTGAGGGGCGGCGGGCCGAGCCCCGAGAGCAGATCGGTGGAGCGGCTGCCGAGCGCCGGATCGACCGCGATCCCGCCGGCGAACGCCACATAGCTGCGCACGCCGCGCACCGCCGGCCCCGCCTCCAGCAGCGAGCCGGCGGCAATCCGTACCGGCGCGCCCCACGCCACGGGCCGCCCGTCGACCGTGACGGAGCACGGCGCGCCGCCCACCGCGACGGTCACCGCGCAACGCGGCCGCAGGACACAGCCGTTGAGCGTGGTCTCCAGAACCGCCGCCCTCGGGGGGTTGCCCACCAGCCGGTTGACGAGACCGGCCGACTGCGGGTCGAGCGCCCCGGAGCGCGGCACCCCCAGATGGGCATGCCCGGGCCGCCCCAGATCCTGCACAGTGGTCAGCGCCCCGGCCCGTACGACGGCGAAGGCCCGGTCGGTCATCGGCGGATCCCGGCCCGCTCAGGCACAAAGCGCACCCGCGTCCCCGGTGAGAGCAGCGCGGCGGACTCCCGCGCCGGATCCCACAGCACCGTGTCCGTCGTCCCGATCAGCTGCCAGCCACCAGGGGACGAGCGGGGATACACCCCGGTGTACGGACCGGCCAGGGCGAGCGACCCGGCCGGGACGGAGGTGCGCGGGGTGGCCCTGCGCGGGACCGCGTACCGCTGCGGAAGCCCCGTCAGATAGCCGAAACCGGGCGAGAACCCGCAGAAGGCGACCCGGAATTCAGCGGCCGAATGGATCCGTACGACCTCCTCCTCCGGCACCTGCCACAGGGCCGCGACATCCGCCAGATCGGGCCCGTCGTAACGCACCGGAACCTCGATCGCGTCCTGCACGCGCGCGTGGAGCGCCGGAATGTCCCACTGAGCGAGCTCACGGGCGAACCGCTCAGGCCCGTCGAGCCCGTCCAGGAGCACCGTTCGAGCGGCGGGGACGATCTCCCGGATCGCGGGAAGGAGGCCCGCGGCGCGCCGGCGCAGCAGTTCGGCATGGAGCGCGCCGGCCTCGTCCCCGTCGGTCAGCTCGACGAGGAGGGCCCGGTCGCCGACCGGAAGTGCCCTCATACGAAGGCCTCCACGCGGACCCCGACGGTCTCCAGCTCCTGCCGCACCCTACGGGCGAGCGTGACGGCCCCCTCGGTGTCGCCGTGCAGACAGAGCGAGCGGGCGCGCACCGCGACCGACCGTCCGCAGCGCGAGGTGATCACCCCGAACCGCGCCATGCTGACGGACCGCTCGACGACCGCGGCCGGGTCGCTGAGCACCGCGCCGTCCTGCCCGCGCGGCACGAGCGTGCCCTCCGCGGTGTACGCGCGGTCCGCGAACGCCTCGGTGACGACGGGCAGTCCGGCCTTCTCCGCCATGGTGTGCAGCTTCGATCCCGGCAGCCCGAGCAGCGGCAGCCGCTCGCCCGACAGCAGTACGCCTTCGACGACGGCCGCCGCCTGCTCCTCGTCGTGGACCACCCGGTTGTACAGAGCGCCGTGCGGTTTCACGTACGAGACACGTGACCCGGCAGCCCGGGCGAAGATCTCCAACGCCCCTATCTGATAGGCGATCTCGGCGGCCAGCTCGTCGGGTGGAACGTCCATGGAACGCCGTCCGAAGCCGGCCAGATCGCGATACGAGACCTGGGCGCCGATCCGCACCGAGCGGTCCGCCGCCAGCTCGCAGACCCGACGCATGGTGACCGCGTCCCCGGCGTGGAAGCCGCAGGCGACATTGGCGCTGGTGACGACAGACAGCAACTGTTCGTCGTCGGTCAGCCGCCAGCGGCCGAAGCCTTCGCCGAGGTCGGCGTTGAGATCGATCGACGCCCAGGTCATGTGCTCCTCATTCCTGCTTCGCCTCAAGCCACGCGGTACTGCTCGTCGCGGGCGTCCGTGATGAACATCTGCCCCGGCGCGTGCGTGATCGCGAACGGCGGCCGTGAGGCCGTCACGGCGGCCTGCGGCGTGACCCCGCACGCCCAGAACACCGGCACGTCACCCGGCTCGACGTCCACCGGGTCGCCGAAGTCGGGACGGCCGAGGTCCTGGATGCCGAGTTGTGCCGGGTCACCGCTGTGCACAGGGCCGCCATGCATCGCCGGCATCAGGGCGCTGTGACTGATCGCCGTGTCGAGGTGCTCGGGCGGCACGGGGCGCATCGACACCACTATGGGCCCGTGCAGCCGGCCGGCGGTGCGGCAGAGCCGATCGGTCACGTACATCGGGACATTGCGGCCCTGCTCGACATGGCGCATCGGAACCCCGGCCTCGGACAACGCCCACTCGAAGGTGAAGCTGCAGCCGAGCAGGAACGACACCAGGTCGTCGCGCCAGTGCGCCACGACGTCTGTTGGCTCGTCGACGAGTTCGCCGTGCTCCCACACGCGGTAGCGGGGGAGATCGGTGCGCAGATCGGCGTCGGGGGCGAGCGGCGTCGACCAGGAACCGGCGTCGGTGACGTCGAGCACCGGACAGGGCTTCGGATTGCGCTGGCAGAACAGCAGCATGTCGTACGCCCAGTCGGCGGGGACCGAGATCAGGTTCGCCTGTGTGTGGCCGGGAGCCAGGCCGGCGGTCGGCCCGGTCACCCCGGAACGGAACTGCTTGCGGGCCTCGCCGGGCGTCCAGGTGTGCCCGTCGACGCGCGCCATGGGGGTCCCTGGCCGGTACTCCGCCCGGTTCCTCGTCCCGTCCTTCATCCGGTACTCCGTCCCGTCCTTCGTCCCGTCCTTCGTCCGGTTCACAGCAGCTCCTTGCCACGCGTCTCGGGCAGGCCGAGCAGCGCCACCACTGCGAGCCCGTAGCCGACGGCACCAAGGACGAGCGCGCCGCCGACTCCCCAGCTGTCGGACAGGAAGCCGACGAGGGTGGGCAGGAACGCGCCCACGCCACGGCCGCAGTTGTATGTGAAGCCCTGGCCGGTGCCGCGAACGGCGGTCGGGTAGAGCTCGCTGAGGAATGATCCGAAGCCGCTGAAGATCGCGGACATGCAGAAGCCGAGCGGGAAGCCCAGGACCAGCAGCAGACCGTTGGCCCCCGAGGGGATGTTGGTGTAGGCGAGAATCCCGATCGCGGACAGCACGGCGAAGAGAACGATGTTCTTCTTCCGGCCGATCCGGTCCGACAGATAGCCCCCGGTGAGGTAGCCGATGAAGGCGCCGGAAATCAGGAAGGTCAGATAGCCGCCGGTGCCGACGACGGTGAGCCCCCGCTCGGTCTTGAGATACGTCGGCACCCAGGTCGCGAGCGTGTAGTAGCCGCCCTGGACGCCCGTGGAGAGCAGCGTCGCGAAGAACGTTGTGCGCAGCAGGTCCTTCTTGAAGATCGCGAGGAAGGAGCCGCGTTCGGTGCTCGCGGTGCGACGCGCGGCCGCCTCAGGCGCGTCGCTGACATTCCGCCGTACGTAGATCACCAGCAGGGCGGGCAGCGCACCGGTCCAGAACATCACGCGCCAGGCGGTGTCGGCGTCGAGGAACTGGAAGACCAGGGTGTAGACGATGACGGCGAGCGCCCAGCCGGCCGCCCACGCGCTCTGCACGGCACCGAGGGTGCGGCCGCGGTGCTTGGCACTGGCGTACTCCGCGACCAGGATCGCGCCGACGGCCCACTCGCCGCCGAAGCCCAGGCCCTGAAGGGCCCGGAAGACAAGCAGCGTCTCGTAGTTGGGGGCGAAGCCGCACAGGACGGTGAACACCGCATAGGTGATCACCGTGAGCATCAGCGCCTTCACCCGGCCGATCCGGTCGGCGAGGATGCCGGCGCCGGCGCCGCCCACCGCGGAGACGACCAGGGTGACGGTGGTGAGAAGTCCGGTCTGTCCGTTGTCGAGACTGAAGTACGCGGCTATCGCCACCATGCTGAGCGGCAGCGTGAAGTAGTCGTAGGAGTCGAGGGCATAGCCGCCGAACGCACCGCCGAAGGCGCGGCGGCCGCGGGGACCGAGCGCCTTCAGCCATGCGAACGCGCCGGTGTCCTCGGGGAGTTCGCCCTGCTTCGACTGTGCCTGGGTCGTACTCATCTGCACCTCGCAGAGGGGGGAGGGGTGCTGTCGAGACTGTGCGGTGACGCCAAGCTAGGGGATTGTTGAACGATCCGACAAGAGTCATGTCGGGTCTTTCTTGCTTCTGGCTTCTACGATGGAGTTCGCGCGTCGGCGAGAGCGGCCGGCGAGGGAGAGAGGGCGTTGTGGGGACGACGGAGCCCGAGATCGGCGGACTGGCGGACGACCGCCCGCTGTTGGGCCGCACCAGCACTGCGGAACGAGTCGCGGACATCCTGCGCACCCGCATCGCGGAGGGCTACTTCCCGCCGGGGGAACGCCTGTCGGAGGACAGCATCGGCAGGGCGCTCGGCGTCTCGCGCAACACTCTGCGGGAGGCGTTCCGGCTGTTGACACACGAACGGCTGCTCGTACACGAGCTCAACCGCGGGGTGTTCGTGCGGATGCTCGCCGTTCAGGACGTCGTGGACATCTACCGCACCCGGCAGTTGGTCGAATGCGCCGTCGTGCACGGGCTCGGAGAGCCGCCGTACGCGCTGGAGCAACTGGACGCGGCCGTGGCGGGCGGCGAGCGGTCGGAGCGCGAGCGTGACTGGAAGGGCGTCTCCACGGCCAACATTCACTTCCACCGCGAACTCGTCGCCCTGGCCGGCAGCGCCCGCACGGATGAGCTGATGCGCAGCGTGCTGGCCGAGCTGCGGCTGGCATTCCATGTGGTGGACGACCCGCGGCGGCTGCACCAGCCCTATCTCGTACGTAACCGGGCGATTCTGGAAGCCCTGCGGGCCGGGGACCGGTCGGGCGCGGAGCGGCTCCTCGCGGACTACCTCGACGACTCACGCATGCAACTGGTCGAGAGGTACGCGCATCTCGTCGAGGAGGAGGACGAGGGCGAGGACGAGGACGGAGCGTAGCGGCGGGGACGGTTCGGGCCGGGATGGTCCGGGCGGACCTGGGCACGGCGGGCGGGATGGGTCGGGCGGACCCGGACCCGGACCTGGGCGTGGACCTGGGCGCGGCGCGCCGAGCGGGACGGAACGCAGCGGGGCGGGGATGGTTCGGGCCGGGACGGTCTAGGCGGACCTGGGCTCGGCGGGCCGGTCACTCTGCGCCGTTTCGACCGTTGTCAGTGCGAGGACCTAATCTGTGCAACGTGACTTCGCCTGCCTCGACGGACTTCGTTCCGCCCCAGCTCAGCGCGGGGCCGCGGCCCGCGCGGGGCCCGGCCGCCGACGAAGGGCTCGCGCGGCGGCTGCGCGCGCTCGCGTGCACCGCGCCGCTGCACGACCTCGACACCCGCAAGGCGAATCTCGCGGGGGAGTACACCGTGTACGCGATGGCCGAGGTCGCTCTCGCGGCCATCGACCTCGTCACGCTGAACATGGACTTCGACACCGGCGCCGATCACGACCAGATAGTGGCGAGGCTGCTCCCGCGCGTCGCCGCCCAGGCCCCGCGGCGTCCGGTCGCCGAGCACGAGCGGGTCGCCCGCTGGGTCCTGGAGAACCTGATCAACGTCGGCAGCGTGGACCGCGGATTCCGCGCGGTGTACGGCACCTTCGGCCCCGACGGCGTCTACACACGGCGTGACTACGACTTCAAACTCATCGAGGAAGTGCCGGGATACGGCGGCAGCGTCTATCTGCGTACGACCGACGAAGCGGTCAACGTCCTGGTCGGCGCGCTCGACACGGACGTCACCAGCGCGCAGATCGCGGCCGAGGTGAAGCTGGAGGTTCTGATCAGCAGAGGTCGCCTCGCCGACGCCCAGCTCGCGGCCGAGCAGGCCAGATACCGCACCGTGCAGTACGCCGAGACGCTGCGCAGAACTCTGGAGGCGACCCGGCGCAATGTGCGCGCCGTCGACTGGCTCAACGCGGTGCCCGACATGATCGCCGAGGCGCTCGACCATGTCGCCGACCGTTACCGCCACGAGAACGCGATCCTGACGAACATCCGCAAAGCCCGTGACGAGGCGGAGGATCCCGAGCACAAGCGGCGCGCGGCCGAGCTGGTCGACATAGTCAAGGACTGCATCCGCCGCCACACCCAGCTCCAGTCCCGGTTGCTCGAGGCCGGCCCGCTCTTCCGCGCCGAACAGGACCGCCAGGCCTTCGCCCGCCCCACCGCCCGGACCGGGCTCGATCTGTACGGGCAGCTGGTCGCCCCGATCCTGCCGCTCCCCGTGCAGGCGGCGATCCGCGTCACGGACGCGTTCTTCGCCCGCGGGACCGGTTTGCGTACGCCGTCGTCCGTACGGGTCGGCGATCTGGTCGACATGCTGCTCACCCCGCCGATGGAGCGCGAACATCTGGGCGCGGAGATGCCCGAGCCGGATCTGATCGCGACGCCGGACGACAGCCGCTTCAGCGAAGGGCAGCTGGCAAGCGCGATGGAACTGCTCGACCTCGAGCACGACGCTCCGCGCCGCCTCTCGGGACTGCTCGCCGAGGCCCGCCGCCGAGATCCCGAACTGCCGTATCTGGTCGCCCTGCTGGCCATCCACGCGGCGAGCCCACCGGTCGGCACGGCCTACCGGCAGGGCGAGGAGCGGTTGCTGTTCGCCGTCGACGACGGCACGGAACTGGACGACCCGGAGTTCGGCGGAGCGGACCTGATCGTGGGGACGGCACTGCTGGACGCGGCCGGGATGGCGACGGCCCGCGCGGAGGCGGCGTGAGCACCAGTACCGGGGCTCCGCCCCGGACCCCGCCGGGGGCGCTGCCCCCGGACCCCCGCGCCTCAAACGCCGGCGGGGCTGATTATTCAGCCCGTCCGGCGTTTGAGGACACGCCCGAAGGGCGTACTGGGGTCTGGGGCGGAGCCCCAGTTCCAGGGCTGCCGCAGGCGCCGCCCTGCCGACGCAAGCAATTCCGCAGCAAGGAGAACCGCCAGTGAGTGACGACCACGCATCGACCACCGCGTGGAGCGACCGCGACCCGACCGGCCCGGCCGAGACGGCCTCATCGACCGCACCGGCCACCGCCACCGTCACCGTCACACCCGCCGACGCCGCCGACGCCGCCCGGCTCGTCTCCTTCGGGCTGCAGCCCAAGCTGCTGCCCGCACGCGACGCCGAATACGCCGAACTGCTGCGCCGTTACCGCGAAGAGACCGCCTTCACCCGCCTCGCCGACGCCATCGCCACCGGCCTCGGCCTCGTCGTCCTCGAAGTCTCCCCGCGCGCCGGCATGGCAGTCACCGCCGGCGAGGACTCCCTCTTCGCCGTCCGCATGGGCGACTACGCCCGCCGCGCGTCCGCCGACTCCGCGGACCGCTTCCTGCACGGCCTGGCCCATCTCGCCGTCGCCGCCATGGCGTTCCCCCGCCCCGAGGACCTCGCCGACGACGGCTACATCGGCCGCATCACGGTCAACGGCGTCGACGCATTCGTCCGCCAGGCCTGCCGCCGCCTGGAGGAGCGTGCCGACGCGCAGGGCGAGAACACCGACCCCGCCACCGACGCCCCCGGCCTTGAGGCCGCTTGGCGGATCTACGCACGCCGCAGCGCCACCGGCGCCACCAAGGACGCGCGGCGCCTCGCCGGATCCACCACCGGCATCGTCGGCAAAGCGGTCGCCTTCCTCATGGACTCCGGCTTCCTTCAGCGCACCGGTGACGACGCGGGAGGCGCGTACCGCACCACCGCCCGCTACCAGCTGCAGGTGCGCGACATGGCGGGCAGCGCGGCCATGGCCGAGCTCATCGAGCTCGGCGTCGTGCCGGTCAGCGACGGCACCGCCACGCTCGTGCCGCCGCCCGACGCGGACGACCTGGAGCTGGCCGCCGACGCCGGCTTGCCCTTCCACGCCTGATTCCCACCCCCTGCCAACTACGAGAGTCCGCCGCCATGTACGAGCTGTCCCGGGTCCGCCTCCACTCCATCGGGCCTGCCGGTGCGCGCTATGCCGACACCGTGCTGGACCTGCGCGGAGTCGGCGAGCCCGTGCCGCACCCCGCGCCCGCACAGGCGGAGTTCTTCGAGGAGGAGCCGGTCGGCCCGCCGCGCCGCCCCGCGCCCGCCGGCGTGCTCTTCCTGGAGAACGGCGGCGGCAAGTCCGTACTGCTGAAGTTGATCTTCTCGGTGATGCTGCCCGGCCACCGCAACACTCTCGGCGGCGCCAGCTCCGGCGTACTGCGCAAGTTCCTGCTCGCCGACGACTGCGGACATGTCGCCCTGGAATGGCAGCACACGCTCACCGGTGAGCTTGTGGTGGTCGGCAAGGTCAGTGAGTGGCGGGGGCGTCAGGTCTCGGGCGACCCGCGGAAGTTCGCGGAAGCCTGGTACTCCTTCCGGCCGGGGCCGGGGCTCAGCCTCGACTCGCTGCCGGTGGCCGAGTCGACCGCTGTCCGTCCGCCCGTCGAGGGCGCGTCGGGCGCGCGGGGCCGCCGCCGCACGATGAAGGGGTTCCGGGACGCCATCACCGAGGCGGGCAAGGCGTATACGCACCTGGAGGTGTACTGGGAGGAGATCCACGACCGCTGGAACGAACACCTCGGCGATGTGGGCCTCGATCCCGAACTGTTCCGCTACCAGCGGGAGATGAACTCGGACGAGGGCGAGGCGGCCGGGCTCTTTGCCGTCAAGAAGGACTCCGACTTCACCGATCTGCTGCTGCGGGCCGTCACCGACACACGCGACACGGACGGACTCGCCGACCTCGTCAGCAGCTTCGGCAACAAGCTCGGCCGCCGCGCCGAACTCACCGCGGAACGCGACTTCACGGCCGGCTCGGTCGATCTGCTCGGCCGGATCGTGGAGGCGGCCGAGGCCCGCACCAGAGCCCGGGACATCCACACGGGCGCCGAGCGCCGTACCCGCACGCTGGCCCGCCGGCTCTCCGCGCGTGCCGCTCAGGAACGCGGCCGTACGGCTGACCTCGCCCAGCAGGTCACCGCCGCCGCGCACACGGTGACCGCGGCCGAGCAGGCCCGCGGCCGCAGTTCGCTGATCGCCGCGGAACTGGCCTACCGGCACGCCTCGCTGGCGCTGACGGTCGCGGAGAAGGGCGCAGCGGCGCAGCGGCGTGAGCTGGCCGACGCGCGTACGCTGCACTCCGCCTGGCAGGCCGCCGAGGCCGTACTGCGCCACCGCGCCGCCGCCGACCGCTCCGCACGCGTCGCCGCGGCGATCCGCGAGGCCGAACGCGACGCCGCCCCGGCGCTCGCCGCTCGCGCCAAGGCCGCCGCCGACCTTGTCCGCGCACTGCACTCGGCAGCGGAGGCGGGCGAGCGGGTGGCCAACGAGGAGGAGGAGCGCTCCGCGGCGCTCCAGGACACGGGCGAGGCCGCCCACCGCGACGCGACGGCCGCCGCCACCCAGGCGCAGCGCGCCCGCAGCGAGATCGGCCACCTGCGGCAGCGGCTGAGCGAGGTCGAGCAGGAGACGGCCGAGGCGGTACGGGCGGGCTGGCTCGACGACACCGCACCCGACGCCGACCCCGCCCGGGCGGCGCTGGCGGCCAGCGACGCGGAGAAAACGGCGGTCGCGGCGTGGGACACGGCCCGCGAGACCGCCCGCACGACGGCGGACCACGCCCGCGATGCTGCCGCGGCGGAGGCCCGCACGGAACTGGCGGCGGCTCGCGCGTCGGATGCGGCGGGGGCCGCGGAGAACGCGTACGAGGCGGAGCGCCGCTCGGCGGACTCGATCGCCGGTGACGATCGCCTGGCGGAACTGCTGAGTCTGCCGCCGACGCCGCGTACGGCGGTGCCGTCGCCCCGGCGGGGGAGGGTGGCGGCGGCCGGGCATGGGCCCGGGGGAGTGCGCGCCGGGGTGGCTGAGGCGGGGTCTGCTGCCGACGGCGGTACGGACGGGCTCGAGCCGTCAGGGCCCGGTGCCCCCGCGGCGCCGGGCCCTGACCGGGCGGATCGTACGGGCGAGGTGCCCGACCCGTCGCAGGCGGGAAGCGAGGCGGTGTCCGGTGGCGGGGACGGTGGCGGGGCCAACCCCCCAGCGCCCGAGCTCGCGCAGGCGGGCGGCGAGGCGGCGGCCTCGGACGGCGGGGACGGTCGGCCGCTTCCTCTCGGCGACAGGTCCGGTCCGGCGCAATCGGGCAGCGACGCCGCCTCCGACGCGGCCCCCGGTGCCGGCGACGTCGGCCGGCCGGGCTCCGCCGAGGGCGGGGCCCGCGCCGGGTCCTCCGGCGCGTCGGTCGGCAGCGCGCGTGGCGCGGCCGGCGACGCGGCCGACCCCGCTCACAGCACTCCGCACGCGGACTCCGGCAGCGGACAGGCACACCACGCCGGCAACGCGGCCGGCACCGCCACCCCTCTCCGCAGCACCGAAGGGCCCCTCACCGCCGAGGAGTTGGACAGGTACGCCGACGAGCTGCGGGAGCTGCTCGACCAGGGCGTCGCCTCCGCCGAGCGGCAGCTCTTCGACCTGCGGACCGCCGCCGCCGACGACGCCCGCATCCTTGGCGCGCTCGGCGACGGCGGGCTGCTGCCCCCGGGGCCCGATGTCCTCGCCACCGTCGAGTACCTCGGCGAGCACGGCATCCCCGCGCTCCCCGGCTGGCGTTACCTCGCACAGGCCGTCGACCCGGCCGACCACGCCGCCGTGCTGGCCGCGCGGCCCGAGCTCGTCGACGGTGTGGTGATCACCGACCCCGCCTCGCATGCCCGCGCACGCGAAGTGCTCGGCGGAGCCGCACTGTTGCCCCGGTCCGCCGTGGCCGTCGGCACGGCCGCCGCGCTGCTCGCGCCCGTGCCGCGACCCGGCACCGGCGGCGCCGACGACGGGTACCGGGACGTATTCCTCGTACCGCCGAACCCGGCCATGCACGACGAGCACGCGGCCGACGAGGAGCGGCAGGCACTGCGGGCCAGGGCGGCCGCGCGGGACGAGGAGATCCGTACGCTCGCCGCCCGGCTGGCCGGGGACCGCGCAATCGCCGCGCGGCTCGGCTCGTGGCGCGCGGACTGCCCGCCCGGGATGCTCGCCGAGCTCGCGCAGGGCGCCCAGAGCGCCCGCGAAGCCGCCGAGGAGGCCCAGTCGGCGCTCGCCGAAGCCCGCACCGTACGCGCCGAGGCGGACGAGGCCGCGGCCGACACCGCCCGGGTGCGCGACGAGCGCCAGGACACGGCCCAGCGCGCCCGCCGCGCCGCAGACGCCCTCGCGGGGCTCGCCTTCCGGCTCCGCGAGCGCGCCGGCTGGCAGGTGAAACTGCGCGAACTTGCCGACGAGGCCGCCGAGTCCGAGGCCCGCGCCACGACCTGTCTGGAGCGCGCGAAAGCCGCTGACGAGGACCGCCGGGCCGCCCAGCGCGCCGGCGACGACGCCCGTCGTACGGCCCGCGCGCTGCGCGCCGAGCGCGCGGAGATCGCCGGTGCCCCGGAGCACCTGCCAGAAGTGGACGCGGACACTCCGCGCACCGCGCTGCCCGCCCTGCGTGAGGCGTACCGGGCCGCATCCCAGCTGTACGAGAAGGTGGGCGTCGGCGCCGACCTGCGCGCCGAACAGGCCCGTGCCGAGAGCGACGAGAGCGCCGCCCTCACCGAGCTCGACAGGCTCACCAACAAGGTTCGCACCCGCGCCGCCCAGCTCCTGGAGGGCACGGACGGCGCCGACGGTCCGTCCCGCCAGGCCGCGACCGCCCGCGCCGAGTCGCTCGTACAGCTGCTGGAGTCGCGCGCGTCGGAGGCCAGCGAGAAGCTGGGCCGCCTCCGTGGCGAGGCCGAGCGGCTGGCTCCCTCCCCGGGCCTTCGGCACGGGGGACCCCACGGAGAGTCGCACACCGACCTTCCCGAGGAGTTGGTCCCCGCCGACGCCGAACAGGCCCAGGCCCTGCTGCGTACCGCCACCGCCGAACTGGCGGCCCGGACAGACGAGTTGGAGCAGGCCCGCGCCGCCCACGCCGGCCTGCTCCAGGCGCATCGCGTCGCCGAGGACGCGGTGGGCGGCTTCGACGAGACCGCCGCGCTCCTGCGCGACCTGCTGCGGGAGCACCACGACGACGCGCCCGACGCGCAGGAGGCGCCCGAGGCGTACCCGGGTGCCCTGGAGGAGGCGCGGCACTCGGCCGCCGAGGCCCGCCGGTCACTGCGCGGCTGCGCCACCGACCTGTCGGCGGCCGAGGCGGCCGTGCGGGAGGCGAGCGACATTCTCGTACGGCACGCCAACTCCACCCGGTACGAGCAGGTGCGCACCCCCGCGCGCCAGCAGATCCGGGAGCTGCCCGCCGCCGCGCTGCCGGAGCACGCGGCGAAGTGGGCGGAGGCCTTCGCGCCCCGGTTGCGGGTGCTGACCGACGAACTGGAGCAGCTGGAGCGCAACCGCGACACCATCGTCGACCGGCTGCGCGGCCTCGTGGACTCCGCACTGACGACGCTCCGTTCTGCACAGCGGCTCTCCCGCCTTCCCGATGGTCTCGGCGAGTGGTCCGGCCAGGAGTTCCTGCGGATCCGCTTCGAGGAGCCGGACCAGGCGACGCTCGCGGAGCGGCTGGGCGAGGTCATCGACGAGGCGACCCGCGCGGCCGTGAAGAAGAACTCCACCGCGGCGTACGGGGAGGGACGCCGGGACGGAATGTCCTTGCTGCTGCGCGGAGTTCAGGCCGCGCTGCAGCCCAGGGGCATCGCCGTGGAGATCCTCAAGCCCGACGCCGTGCTGCGCGCTGAGCGGGTCCCGGTCGGGCAGATGGGCGATGTCTTCTCCGGCGGCCAGCTGCTCACCGCGGCCATCGCGCTGTACTGCACGATGGCGGCTCTGCGCAGCAACGACCGCGGCCGGGACAGGCACCGGCATGCCGGCACGCTGTTCCTCGACAACCCGATCGGCCGGGCCAACGCGACGTATCTGCTGGAACTCCAGCGGGCGGTCTCGGATGCGCTGGGCGTCCAACTGCTCTATACGACTGGGCTCTTCGACACCACAGCCCTCGCCGAATTCCCGTTGGTCATCCGGCTGCGCAACGACGCGGATCTGCGGGCGGGACTGAAGTACATCAGCGTGGAGGAGCATCTGCGCCCCGGCCTGCCGCAGCAGGACTCGTCGGGCGAGGTGCACGGCGAGATCACGGCGACCCGGATGTTCAGGCGGACACCGGTCCCACCGGATCCAGCGGCGGCCGAATAGCCGTCCCCGGTGGATCGTTCGGGGCTTACGCCCGGCGGGTGGGGGCGCGGCGCCAGATGCAGGCCCCAGGTCCAGGCGCCAAGACCGGGCCGCAAGGCCAAGCTCCAAGCCCATGGTTCATGGTCATGGTTCAAGTCCAGGGCCCCCGCACCCCCGTTCACGCCTCCGACAGCCTCCCCCGGCCCCGGCCCCGTTCCCGTCGCCGTACCCGAGCACTCTCGCGCTCCGTCGCCCGCGCCGTGCGTCGTGCCAGGCGGCGTTCACGGCGCAGCTGCCGCGCTGTGCTGCTCGGTATGGACACCACGCCATTGCGCTGGTTCCACACCTGCCGGGTCACCCACACGTCCAGCACCGCCCACGTTGCCACCACCGTGCTGCCCACGCTGCTGAGTACCATCGGAAAAGCCAGCCAGGACCCGGCAAGCGTGCACAGAAACGCGATCACCGCCTGAGTCATCGTCAGCGACGCAATGATCACCGCGCGTACGGCGGCCGTGCGAACCGGATCAGCCATGCGCCGTCGCACTGCCGGCTCCTCCTCCCAGAGCAGCCGCGGAACATTCGCATCACTCGCCGCCCGCCCTGCGCCGCGACGCTCGTCCGTGTCCATGGACCTGTCACTCCCCTCTGTCCGACATCAGAGTGGGTGCCCGGATTCCGCTGCTCTACTCCGGCCCTCACCGCGAATGCGGACCGATGCCGAAACCGATGCGATGCGGCCCGGCGCGGTACGAACCCCCGTGCCCCCCGCACAGAATGACGATTGACCAGGCCGGATGATTCCCGCGAAGCGAAAATTTCCAGCCATCTGCGGCGGTCCGAAAAATGATGCGCCGCCATGCGCGGTCGCACGCCGCAGGGAATGCCATCTCCCCGAATACCAGGACAACCCGTGATCAAGACAACTGTCCTCGGCCGAAAATCGTCCGGACGTGCCTTCGAGTTGTCTGTGTGACAGTAGTAGGCTCACGCCGTTTGTTGACGGAACACCACCCGCACCGGGCGGGGTGATCAGGGGGAGGCCATGCGCTTTCGCGGGAAGTCAATCCGCCGGAAGATCGTGGCGTTGTTGCTGGTGCCGCTCGTCTCCCTCACTGCCCTGTGGGGCTTCGCCACCGTACTGACCGGCCGGGAGGCCGATCAGCTACTGGACGTCAGCTCGGTCGTCGAGAAAGTCGGCTATCCGGTCGCGGACGCTCTGGGTGTCGTCCAGAAGGAGCGCCGTCAGACGCTCATCTACCTGGCGGATCGCCGGGCTTCCGACGCCCTGCCCGTACTGCGCCGCCAACGCGAGGCCACCGACAAGGCCGTCGCCAAGATCACGGCGAATATGGAAAAGTCCGGAGTCCGGGACGACATGCAGCCCGACACGGCCCAGGAGCTGCGGTCGCTCATCGAGGGCCTCGACGGACTCGGCGCCCTGCGCCGCTCGGTCGAGATGGGCACCATCTCCCGCAATCAGGCCCTGGACTTCTACAACCGGATCGTCGACCCCGGCTTCAGCTTCCTGACAACGCTCCACGCCCTCAACGACGTCGGGATGGAACGCCAGGGCCGCGCCCTCGTCGGCCTCGTCCGCGCCATGGAAATGCTCTCCCGCGAGGACGCGCTGATCACCTCCTCGCTGACCACGGGCAAAATCACGGCCGACGACGTCCGGGCGCTCTCCGACTTCGTCGCGAACCGCAAGCTGTATTACGAGACCAACCTCGAGGTTCTGCCTGCCAAGGAACGCGAGATATACGAGCAGTACTGGCGCAGCCCTCAGACCGCGCCCCTGCGCGACGCCGAGGAACGCCTCATCACCGTGGGCGCCACGGCGAAGACGGGCGCCTCCGAAGCCGCACGCTGGCAGGCTGCCGCCACCCCCGTCCTCGACGACCTCGCCCGCGAGGCCAAGGAAGCGGGCGTCCGCCACCAGGACCGCGTCGAGCCCGCCGCGTACAGCGTCTTCGTCAAGGCCGGCATCGCCGGCGTACTGGGCTTCCTCGCCCTGCTGGTCTCGGTGATCGTGTCCGTACGCATCGGGCGCGACCTCGTCCGCGACCTCTCCCGGCTGCGCAAGGAGGCTCACGAGGTCTCCGGCGTACGACTGCCCAGCGTGATGCGCAGGCTCGCCGCGGGTGAACATGTCGACATCGAGACCGAAGCGCCGCGACTCGACTACGACAAGGACGAGATCGGGCAGGCGGGCCAGGCGCTCAACACCCTTCAGCGGGCCGCTGTCGAGGCCGCCGTCCGGCAGGCCGACATGCGCCGCGGAGTCTCAGAGGTCTTCGTCAACCTCGCCCGCCGCAACCAGGTTCTCCTGCACCGCCAGCTCACGCTCCTCGACACCATGGAACGCCGCACCGAGGACACCGAGGAACTCGCGGACCTGTTCCGCCTGGACCACCTCACGACTCGTATGCGACGGCACGCCGAGGGCCTGGTGATTCTCTCCGGCTCCGCGCCCTCCCGGCAGTGGCGCAAGCCGATCCAGCTGATGGACGTCGTGCGGGCCGCGGTCGCCGAGGTCGAGGACTACGAACGCATCGAGGTGCGCAGGCTGCCACGCATCGGAGTCGGCGGCCCCGCGGTCGCCGACCTCACCCACCTCATCGCCGAACTCCTCGAGAACGCCACGGTGTTCTCGCCCCCGCACACCGGCGTCCAGGTGCACGGCGAGCGGGTCGCCAACGGCTTCACCCTCGAAATCCACGACCGCGGGCTCGGCATGGCCCCGGAAGTACTGCTCGACGCCAACCTGCGGCTCGCCGAGACCCCTGAGTTCGAGCTCTCCGACACCGACCGGCTCGGCCTGTTCGTCGTCAGCAGGCTCGCCCAGCGGCAGAACGTCCGGGTCTCGCTGCAGCCTTCGCCGTACGGCGGGACCACCGCGATCGTCTTCATCCCCGCTGCCCTGCTCACTGAAGCCCCCGAGACCAAGGGCACCGGCTTCCGCCTCGACCGCAAGAGCGAGAGCGCGGCCGGGCGGCGCGGCGGCGACGGCAAGCTCTCGACGCTCTCCAAGGTACCCACCCAGCTCAGCGGCGCGGCGCTGCTCGACGGACCCGTCGAACTGGAGGCGCCAGTCGGCGCGTTGGGCTTCGAGGACCGGGCCGGCCTCGGCGGGGAGCGCCCCGGCCTCGGCGGTGTCGACCCGCTCGCCGACCTCGCCGACGTCGAGGACACGGAGAGCGAGCGCGGCGGGATCTTCCGCGGCCGGGCCCGCGACCGCCGCCGTCCGACCCCGGACGAGCAGCACCAACAGGCGCTGGACCCGGCGCCCGAGCGGAACTCCGGCCCCGTGCCGCTGCCCCGTCGCAAGCCGCCGACCCTGGTCACCGACCACGGCCGCAGGGTGGACGAACGGGGCCGCACCCACCCGGCCCCGGCCCGCGAGTCCGAGCGCGCCGCGCAGCAGCAAGAAGGTTCCCGTGCCGGGGAGCCCGAGCGTCCCGCGGAGCCCACAATCGCGCCGGCCCCGCAGCCGAGCCCTGGCCCATGGCCCGCGACCGCTCCGGAACCGCGCCCCGCGTCCTGGCCGGCGCCCGCACCC
>NZ_JAGGOI010000065.1 GCF_018614585.1 Streptomyces sp. ISL-1
GGCGGGGGCAGCCCGGGGCGGGGGTCGCGGGCGCGGGGGGCGCGGCGGTGGCGCGGTCCGGGGCGCGGGGGCCTGCCGCACGGGGCGGTATGACGTGGGACGCGGGGTGCCGGGCGCCAGGCTCGGGGTGCCCCCGGGCCGTGGGGTGCGGGCGCCGGGGCTGGGCTGGGTACACGCCCGCGGGGCCACGGCGCCTGGCAGCAGCCATTGTCACCCCCGGCCCACGGCAACCACGGACCCGGCAAACAACCGGACCGGCCCCCAGGCTGAGCCTGGGGGCCGGTAGGCAAGGTGGGTGTGAACCGGTCAGCCGTTGTAGCCGGCGTTCCCGAACGCCGGGTTGAGGGCGCCGATCACGTTCACGGTGTTGCCGACGACGTTCACCGGGACGTGGATCGGGACCTGAACCACGTTGCCGGAGGCAACGCCCGGGGAGTTGACGGCCGTCCCGTCCGCGTGCGCACCAGTGGTGGCGGACGCCACACCCGCGCCGGCGGCGATGAGGCTACCGGCGACCATGGTGACGGCAGCGGCCTTCTTCAGGTTCTTCACTTGGAAATCCTCCTGAGCGTTCGCTGCGGCCGGCCGCCGCAGCACGCCATGGACAACGCCGCCGAGTCGATCAGGATGCGCCGGACGAGTGACATCCACCCGACGGTATGAATCTCAGACCGGAGCGAGACGGTCCGCTTAGTTGGTCAGGCCATGCCGCACAGCCCACAGCGCCGCCTGGGTGCGATCCGCCAGATCGAGCTTCATCAGAATGTTCGAGACATGCGTCTTGACGGTTTTCTCGGACAGGACCAGCGCCCGAGCTATCTCGCGGTTGGAGCGGCCGTCCGCGATCAGGCCCAGAACCTCCTTCTCCCGTTCGGTGAGGGTGCTGCCCCTCCCCGTGCCGTTGCTCGGGACGTCCTGCGAGAGGAGCGCGTCCGCCACCTCCGGCTGGAGCAGCACATGGCCCGCGTGTACGGAGCGGATCGCCCCGGCCAGCGCCTCCGGGTCCACGTCCTTGTACACGTAGCCCGAAGCGCCGGCACGCAGCGCGGGCACGACCGTGCGCTGCTCGGTGAAGCTGGTGACGATCAACACCTTCGCGGGGTTGGCGAGTTCGCGGAGTTTGCGGAGCGCCTCGATCCCGTCGGTGCCGGGCATCTTGATGTCCATCAGCACTACGTCCGGCTTCAACTCCTCGGCCCGGGCGACCCCTTCGGCCCCGTCCGCGGCCTCGCCGACGACCTCGATGTCGTCCTGGATCTCGAGGAAGGTACGCAGGCCCCGGCGGACCACCTGGTGATCGTCGACGAGCAGCACACGGATCATCCCGGTCTTCGAATGGGGCACAGCCTCAGCCACCGGGGACCTCCATCTCGATCGTGGTGCCCTTTCCGGGCGCCGATTCCACGCTGAGCTCTCCGCCGACGCCGCTCGCCCGGTCGCGCATCGAGACCAGTCCCAGATGACGGCCGGCCCGGCGGACCGTCCTCGGCTCGAAGCCCTGCCCGTTGTCCGTGACGGTGAGGACCGCGCCCTGGCCGCGGCGGACCAGGACCACGTCGACCTCGTCGGCGCCTGAGTGCCGCAGTGCGTTGTGCAGGGCCTCCTGGGCGACCCGGAGCATGGCCTCCTCCTGCGCGGCGGGCAGCGCGCGGACGCCGCAGCTGTCGAAGGTGACCCGCGCGGTGTGCGCCCGGTCCAGGACCTGGATCTGCGTACGCAAGGTGTTGACCAGGCCGTCCTCGTCGAGCGCGGCGGGCCGCAACTCGACGACAGCGGCCCGCAGTTCGTCCGCGGCCTCGGCGGCAAGCTCGGCGACCTGCTGCAACTCGCCCTTGGCGCGAGCCGGGTCGCGGTCCACGAGGGCGGCCGCTGCCTGCGCGGTCAGCCTCAGCGAGAACAGTTTCTGGCTGACCGCGTCGTGCAACTCGTGGGCCAGGCGGGAGCGTTCCTCCGCGATCGTGAGCTCGCGGCTGCGCTCGTACAGCCGGGCGTTGGTGAGCGCTATGGCCGCGTGCTGGGCGAGGATAGACAGGAGCTCCTCGTCCTCGACGGTGAAGCCGCAGCCGCCGTCCGGCTTCGGGCACCTCTTGTTGGCCAGGAAGAGCGCGCCGATCGTCTCGTCGCCGTCCTTGATGGGCAGGCCGAGGAAGTCGGACATGTCCGGGTGGGCGGACGGCCAGCCCTCGAAGCGGGGGTCCTCGCGCACATCCGCGAGGCGCTCCGTCTTCGCGTCCCGGAGCATCGCGGCGAGGATGCCGTGCTGCCGCGGGAGCGGGCCGATCGCCTTCCACTGCGCGTCGCTCACGCCGTCGACCACGAACTGGGAGAAGCCGCCGTGGTCGTCGGGGACGCCCAGCGCCGCGTACTCGGCGTCGAGGAGCTCGCGCGCCGAGGCGACGATCGTCTTCAGCACGTCACGCACCTCGAGATGCCTGCTCATCGCGAGGAGCGCGGTACTCACGGCGGCGAGGCCGGAGCCGGGTCGGTGACTCATGACCTCACCGTACCGGCGGGGTGTGACAGTCCGTATCGGGCCGGAGGCGGCAGCCGCGTAGGGCTGTGGACGTAGGTCGAAGTTCCCTGGTGGTGGGGTCCCGGGCACGAGGCGGCCGGCGTGGCCGCGTTCGTACGTTGAGGTTCGGGGTGGAGTCAAGGACGCGGACGAGGGGATGGACATCATGCCGGTAGCGGTGATCACCGGGGCTTCGAAGGGGCTGGGGCGAGCTCTCGCGACAGCTCTCGCCCGGCGCGGCTGGGACCTGGTGCTGGGCGCCAGGACCGCGGACGTACTGGCGCAGAGCGCGCGAGGCATCGGCGCGCACGGGACGCGGGTGGTGGCGGTGGCGGGCGACGTCACCGACGCCGGGCACCGCGGTGAGCTGCTGGCAGCGGCCCGCGGGCTCGGCGGTCTTGACCTGCTGGTGAGCAATGCGAGCGCGCTGGGCGCCGAGCCGCTGGTGCGGCTGGAGGCGCTGCCGCTGGAGGGACTGCGGGCGGCGCTGGAGACCAATGTGGTCGCGGCGCTCGGTCTCGTGCAGGAGGCGCTGCCGCTGCTGCGGGCGGCTGCCGCGGGCACCGTGATCGCGGTCAGCTCGGACGCGGGGGCCGAGGCGTACGAGACGTGGGGCGGCTACGGGGCCTCGAAGGCGGCGCTCGACCACCTCGCCGCTGTCCTGGCGGTCGAGGAGCCGGAGCTGCGGGTGTGGGCGGTCGACCCGGGCGACATGCGGACGGATCTGTACGCGGCCGCCGTCCCGGACGACGACGACGATCGCCCGGAGGCGGAGTCGGTGGTGCCGGGCTTCCTGCGACTGCTCGACGAGAGGCCCGTGAGCGGGCGGTATGTGGCCCCGGCGCTCGCGGAACCGACCCGATGACAACCGTTTCAGGAGGACCGGCCGTGCTGGATGAGCTGCGGGTACCCGAGGAGCTCTCGGCCCGGGTGCCTGCCGAGGTGCGCGGCTCCGGGCGGGACGACGTCCGGCTGATGGTCTCGCGCGGGACCGAGGTCGGCCACCACGCCTTCCGGGACCTTCCGGAGCAGCTGCGCGCCGGCGATGTCCTGGTGGTCAATACGTCCACCACACTGCCCGCCGCCGTGGGCGGGCGGGTCGGCGGTGCGGTCGTCGTGGTGCACTTCTCGACGCGCGGGGATGACGGGCGCTGGGTGGTGGAGCTGCGCAGCCCCGACGGTTCGGGCAGCACCCTGCCGCGCGCGGGCGGTCCGGCAGGGGCCGCCGTGCGGCTTCCCGGGGGCGGGCGCCTCGTACTGGAGGAGCCTCTCACCCCTGGCGCGGACCGGCTGTGGTGGGCGTCGGTCACGGTGGACGTACCGGGGCTGCTGGGCCGGTACGGACGGCCGATCCGATACGGGTACACGGCCCAGGATCAGCCACTGTCCGCGTATCAGACGGTCTTCGCGCTCCCCTCCCCCGGCGGCGCGGGCTCCGCGGAGATGCCGAGTGCCGCTCGGCCCTTCACCGCGCGGCTGGTGGCGCAGCTGGTGAGCCGGGGCGTGCAGTTCGCGCCGATCACTCTGCATACGGGGGTGGCTTCGGCCGAGGCGCACGAGCCGCCGTATCCGGAGCGCTTCGAGGTGCCCGCGACGACGGCGTGGCTGGTGAATGCCGCGCGGGTGGGCGGAGGCCGCATTGTGGCGGTCGGTACGACGGCGGTACGCGCCCTGGAGTCGGCGGCGGGCCCCGACGGCGTGGTGCGTGCGGCATCGGGATGGACGGATCTGGTCATCACGCCGGGGCGCGGGGTGCGTGCCGTGGATGGGCTGCTGACCGGGCTGCACGAGCCGGAGGCGTCGCATCTGCTGATGCTGGAGGCGATCGCCGGTCGGGAGGCGCTGAGCCGCTCGTACGGGGAGGCGCTGCGGAATCTCTACCTCTGGCACGAGTTCGGCGACAGCCACCTCATACTCCCGAATGAGCCTCACGCTTTGCATTGCTGAAGCAACGCATGGTGACATCGGCACCCGCCCCGTGTGAGCCCGGGCATAGGACGCACGTCACTTACGAATCCCTTTAGTGGACATATAAAGGGCGCGTGAGCGGGGACTGAACGGGTAAAAACGGACCTTCGCGACACCCTGATCCACTACCGCGGGTCGTAGGTCACACCTTTGCCAGACCATTTTGCTGCCGCTAAGAATTGCACCCGTCGCCGCCGAGGAGCGCAGCGCCGCCCCGGCCTGATGCGACTCTCCGCTATTCGAAGAGGTATGCCTGTATGTCCGCGTTCAGCACCCGCATGACCAAGGCCCGCAAGGTCTCGATCGCCGGTACCACCGCTGCCGGCGTCGCGGCCCTCACGTTCTCCCTCGTCCCGGGCAGCGCTTCCGCCGAGCCCGAGACCGTCAAGACCGCGCAGACGACCGCCGCGCAGGCGAGCATCGCCAAGCAGGAGTCGGCTGCCGCGAAGAAGCAGGCGGCTGCCGCGGCGAAGGCACACGCCCACGCCGTGACTCACGACAATGCCGTGGCCCACGCCAACGCCGTGGCCCACGCCAAGGCCAAGGCCAACGCCGAGGCCGAGAAGAAGGCCGCCGCTGCCAAGGCCGCCGCGAAGAAGCGCGCCGTCCAGCAGGCCGCCAGCCGCGCCACCGCCCGCAAGCCGGTCTACGCGAACAACCTTGACGGCTGGATCAAGGAGTCGCTGTCCATCATGAAGAAGCACGGCATCCCGGGCACGTACGACGGGCTGCACCGCAACATCATTCGTGAGTCCAGCGGCAACCCGAAGGCCATCAACGACTGGGACATCAACGCGATCAACGGCGTCCCCTCGATCGGCCTGCTGCAGGTCATCAAGCCGACGTTCGACGCGTACCACGTCCCGGGCACGGCCAAGAGCCAGTACGACCCGGTCGCCAACATCACGGCCGCGGCCAACTACGCCGCCGACCGCTACGGCACGATCGACAACGTCGACAGCGCCTACTGAGGCTGAGCACAACCCCGCAGAACGCATATGCCGAGGGGCGGCACCCCACACGGGGTGCCGCCCCTCGGCGCGTTGCGGATGGAACCTACTTGCGCATGACCTCAGGCTCGTGGCGGCGCAGCAGTCGCGCGACCGCGACGCCGCAGAGGACGCCGATCGCGAGCAGGATCGTGATGTTCAGACCCCACTGGCCCGCCGAGTGCTCCCACAGCGGGTCCAGGTCCCCGGGCTTGTTCGGGTCCCACGGCGGCATCAGGTGCGACAGGTCGAGCGTCGCGCCCGCACCTGCGATGGCCCAGCGGGACGGCATCAGCCAGGCGAACTGCTCCAGGCCGGGCGAACCGTAGACCTGGAAGAGGATGCCGGTGAAGACGACCTGGACGATCGCGAACATGACCAGCAGCGGCATGGTCTTCTCGGCGGTCTTCACCAGCGAGGAGATGACCAGGCCGAACATCATCGAGGTGAAGCCCAGCGCGATGACGACCAGGCAGATCTCGACGGCCGGCGGCAGGATCAGGCCCTCGTCGGGCAGGTCGCGGGTGGCGAAGCCGATGCCGCAGATGATGACGCCCTGGATGGCCGTGATCACGCCGAGGACGATCACCTTGGACATCAGATACGCCGAGCGGGCCAGGCCGGTGGCCCGTTCCCGTTCGTAGATGACCCGTTCCTTGATCAGTTCTCGTACGGAGTTGGCCGCGCCCGAGAAGCACATGCCGACCGCGAGGATCAGCATGATCGTGCCGGCGTCGCCGTTGAACTTGTTCGGCGGTGTGGGCGGCGCGAGGCCGAACTTCGCCGGGATGACCACGCTGACCAGGCCGAGGACCGCGGGCAGGATCACCATCAGGCCCAGGAAGCCCTTGTCGGACGCGATGACCGAGGAGTACCGGCGGATCAGGGTCCACAGCTGGGAGCCCCAGCTCTGCGGCTTAGGAGGGCGCATCTGCTGGGCGGGCGGCATGTGCACCGACTGCGCGGCGACGGCGTCGATGTCCGCGGCGTACATCTGGTAGTGCTGCGAACCGCGCCAGCGGCCCGCCCAGTCGTAGTCGCGGTAGTTCTCGAACGCCGAGAAGACGTCGGCCCAGGTGCTGTAGCCGAAGAAGTTGAGCGCTTCCTCCGGCGGGCCGAAGTACGCGACCGATCCGCCCGGAGCCATCACGAGGAGCTTGTCGCAGAGCGCCAGCTCGGCCACGGAGTGGGTGACCACCAGGACGGTGCGGCCGTCGTCGGCGAGGCCGCGCAGCAGCTGCATGACGTCGCGGTCCATGCCGGGGTCGAGGCCGGATGTCGGCTCGTCCAGGAAGATCAGCGACGGCTTGGTCAGCAGCTCGAGCGCGACGGAGACGCGCTTGCGCTGGCCGCCGGAGAGCGAGGTGACCTTCTTTTCCTTGTGGATGTCGAGCTTGAGCTCGCGCAGCACCTCGTCGATACGGGCCTCGCGCTCGGCCTCGGCGGTGTCGCCGGGGAAGCGGAGCTTGGCGGCGTACTTGAGCGCCTTACGGACGGTGAGTTCCTTGTGCAGGATGTCGTCCTGCGGGACCAGACCGATGCGCTGGCGCAGTTCGGCGAACTGCTTGTAGAGGCTGCGATTGTCGTAGAGGACGTCGCCCTGGTTGGCGGGGCGGTAGCCGGTGAGCGCCTTGAGCAGGGTCGACTTGCCGGAGCCCGAGGGACCGATGACGCCGATCAGTGACTTCTCCGGTACGCCGAAGGAGACGTCCCGCAGGATCTGCTTACCGCCTTCGACCGTCACCGTGAGGTGGCGGGCGGAGAAGGAGACCTCACCGGTGTCGACGAACTCCTCGAGCCGGTCGCCGACGAGGCGGAAGGTCGAGTGGCCGACGCCGACGATGTCGTTCGGGCCGATGATCGCCGTGCCGGACTTGGCTATCGGCTGACCGTTGACGTACGTGCCGTTGTGGGATCCGAGGTCCCGGATCTCGAAGCGGCCGTCGGGCGTGGCAACGAACTCGGCGTGGTTGCGCGAGACCTGGAGGTCGGAGACGACCAGTTCGTTCTCGAGCGCACGGCCGATACGCATCACGCGGCCCAGGTCCAGCTGGTGGAAGGTGGTCGGACTACGGTCCCCGTACACCGGCGGAGCCCCCGCGACACCGCCGGCGCCACCCGCGCCACCCGGTCCCTGCTGGTGCGGGACCTGTGGCTGCGGCGGCTGTTGCTGCCATGCCTGCTGCTGCTGAGCAGGAGCCTGTTGAGCCGCCGCCCAGCCGGGAGCCCCCTGCTGCTGAACCGGCGCCTGGTGGGCCGGGGTCTGCTGCTTGACCGCCTGCTGTGAAGGGGCCGCGCCCTGCGCGCTGTACGCGCCGGCTGCCGCGCCCGAGAGATTCAGCCGCGGACCGTCGGTGGCGTTGCCCAAGTGCACCGCCGAGCCGGGGCCGATCTCCATCTGATGGATCCGCTGGCCCTGCACGTATGTGCCGTTGGTGCTGCCATGGTCTTCGATCACCCAACTGCGGCCGCCCCAGCTGATGCTGGCGTGCCGCCACGAGACCCTGGCGTCGTCGATCACCAGGTCGCCCTGCGGATCACGTCCCAGGGTGTACGACCTGGACGGATCGAGGGTCCAGGTCCTTCCGCTCAATTCCAGTACGAGTTCCGGCACTCCATGCCCCACTAGTTGTCCCCCGAGTTACCCCCATCACAGGGAGTCTAGGGATGGCGAACATCGTGAGGAACTATTTCAGGCCCGGCCCCGCATCCGAAAGCCGGGCCTTGTGATGACGGCGTCCTGGATGCCCGTTGACGGAGGAGAAACACCCCCGGAGAGTGGTAAGCGCCCATGAGTGCGTACGGATCATGCGCGAGTGGCGGCAACTGGGTCAAATCCAGCATGGATCGGGGGGTCCTATGGACGCGAGCGGCAGTGGCGACAAGGTGCCGTGGGGCGATGTGGTGCTGGCCTCCGTCGCGGCTGTGAGCTGGGCGGTGGTCGCGATGGCGGGTGCCGCGGCGCTCGGACTGCATCTGCTGGGCGCGGATTCGGCGGGGTCGCTCGGGCCGATGACGGCGGCGGCTGTGGTGCTCGCGGTGGGCGGATCGGTCACTCCGACAGGTGATGTGTCCGTGTTCGGGCTGGAAGGTGCGCAGGCGCGAACGGCCATCGACATCACGCCACTTGGGGTCGGTCTGGTCGGGGCACTGTTCCTTGCGTACTTCTTTCTACGTTCGCTGCGCCGCGCGGGACCGTACATCTCGGGGACCGAACTCGCCGCGCGGGCGGGCGGGGTGGCGACTTTGTTCGTCGCGACGGTCGGCGGGTTGGCATGGGCGGGTCACGACGTCATCACGATCGACGGGGCGAAGCTCGGGCTGGACCTCGACAAGGTGCCGGGGCTCGGCGGGGACGGGGGCGGCATCGAGGTGCCGGGCCTCGGCGACATCGGGGGACTGCTGCCGGACCGGCTCGGAGACCTCGCGGACGCGCACGCGTCGGTGGGGTTCAGCGTGAACACCGCGGATTCACTGGCGGGCGCGCTGTTCTGGGTGCTCGGGGTGCTCGCGATCTCGCTGCTCGCCTCGCGGCGTGCGCCACTGCCGCGCGGGGCGCTGTGGCGGGCACTGCGGCGGGCCGTACGGCCCGCGGTGTCCGCGGTTGTGGCGGTGCTGCTGGTCGCGGTCCTCGCGGGGTACGCGGCGGCGGCGTATGCGGCGATCGACGACGACCACCCGAAGAGGATCGCGGGCGCGGCCTTGCTCGGGGCGCCGAACGGGGTGTGGCTGGGCGTGCCGCTGGGCCTGTTCGTGCCGTGGGACGGCGAGGCGAGGGGCGAGCTGGCGAAGCTGCTGCCGGATCCGCTCGACGAGCTGCTGCGGGTCTCGGCGAACGAGCCGGTGACGGTGGGCAGGCTGGCCGAACTGGACGGCCGGGTGTGGCTGCTGACGGTCGCGACCGCGGTGATGATGCTGGCCGCCGGGGTGCTGGCAGCGGCCCGTACGCCTGCGGGTGGGCTGACAGCGGCCGGGTTCACGGGCCGGTGCGCGGTGCGGCTGGGCGTGGTGACGGCGCTGGCGCTGCCGCTGCTGGTGTGGCTGACGGACCTGTCGGCGGACGCGTCGCTGTCGGTGCTGGGCTTCGACGCGTTCGGCGCCGGCATCGAGCTGCACGGCCGGGTGGGCATGGCCCTGCTGCTGGGCGCGGCGTGGGGTGCGGCTGCGGGCGGGGTGGGGGCGCTGATGGTGTACGGGATGGGAAGCGGCGAGCGGGCCGCGGCGGTACCCGGGGCTGAGGGGGCGGCCGAGCTGCCGGGTCCGTACCGCCCGGCGCCGCCGTACCGCCCGTCGAACGACGACACGAACCCGTATCTGCGCCCGCCTCCGGAGATCCACGGTGCCCCCACGGTCGCGGGGCCGATGCCCCCCATGCCCCCGCCGCCGCCTCCATCGCCGCGTCGCGCGTCTCCCCCGACGCCGCAGGACGGCCCGCCCCCGCCGGGGGCGCCCACCGCCCGTGAGGGGCACGCGGCCAGGGAAGGGAGCCGGGCCCGCGCCGTCCGGCAGGCGGGACGCCCCGTCTCATCCGCACGTGCGCCCGATACGGTGGATACACCATGAGCGCATCGCAGACCTCCGACGTACCCACCCTTCTCGTCAAGATCTTCGGGAAGGACCGTCCCGGGATCACCGCCGGGCTCTTCGACACCCTCGCCGCCTACTCCGTCGACGTCGTCGACATCGAGCAGGTCGTCACGCGGGGCCGCATCGTCCTGTGCGCCCTCGTCACCGCTCCGACCGCCGGCGGCACCACCGAGGGCGAGCTCCGGGCCACCGTCCACAGCTGGGCCGAGACGCTGAAGCTGCAGGCCGAGATCATCTCGGGCACCGGCGACAACCGTCCGCGCGGCAGTGGCCGTTCGCATGTCACCGTTCTCGGGCACCCGCTCACCGCCGAGTCGACCGCGGCCGTAGCGGCCAGGATCACCGCCACTGGCGGGAACATCGACCGCATCTTCCGGCTCGCCAAGTACCCCGTCACCGCAGTGGAAATCGCGGTGTCCGGTGCGGAGACCGAGGCGCTACGCACCGTCCTGGCCACCGAGGCCGCCGGGATGGGCGTCGATGTGGCGGTCGTGGCGGCCGGCCTGCACCGCCGCGCCCAGCGCCTGGTCGTCATGGATGTGGACTCGACGCTCATCCAGGACGAGGTCATCGAGCTGTTCGCGGCGCACGCGGGCTGTGAGGACAAGGTCGCCGAGATCACGGCCTCCGCGATGCGCGGGGAACTGGACTTCGAGCAGTCCCTGCACGCGCGTGTGGCGCTGCTCGCGGGGCTCGACGCCTCGGTCGTGGAAAAGGTGCGCAAGGAAGTCCGGCTGACGCCCGGCGCCCGGACCCTGATCCGTACGCTCAAGCGGCTCGGTTACCAAGTGGGCGTCGTGTCGGGCGGATTCACCCAGGTCACCGATGACCTCAAGACGCGGCTCGGGCTCGACTTCGCCTCGGCGAACACGCTGGAGATCGAGGACGGGAAGCTCACCGGCCGCGTCGTCGGCGAGATCGTGGACCGCGCGGGCAAGGCCCGGCTGCTGCGCCGGTTCGCCGCCGAGGCGGGAGTGCCGCTGGCGCAGACCGTCGCGATCGGCGACGGCGCGAATGATCTGGACATGCTCAACGCGGCCGGTCTTGGCGTGGCCTTCAACGCCAAGCCCGTCGTCCGCAGGGCCGCCCACACCGCGGTCAATGTGCCCTTCCTGGACACCGTCCTGTACCTGCTGGGCATCACCCGCGAAGAGGTCGAGGTCGCGGACGGCCCCGGCGAGGAGCACTAGCCCCCAGTTCCACCCGAGCCCTCCCCAGTCCACCCGTGCAAAGGCCCCGGCGCGATGATCGCGCCGGGACCCATTCACGTACCGGACAGGGCAGGGAGATTACGCGTGCGGCGCCCAGAATTCGAGGAGCGTGCCCACGCCGTGCTCGACCGACTTCCAGGTGCCGGTGAAGCCGACGACCGCGAGCGCCGCGGTCGGGAAGCCGGTCTGCGTCATCCGGGCCAGCGCGTCGCCCTCGGCCTTGCCCGTGAGGGCGTCGGCGAGCGCGTGCATCCCGGGGTTGTGGCCGATGACGAGCAGGTCGTTCACCTCGTCCGGGGTCTCGTTGAGCAGCGCGATAAGTTCGCCGAGGGAGGCGTCGTACAGCCGCTCCTCGTACACCGTCTTGGGGCGGTGCGGCAGCTCGTGCACCGCCAGCTTCCAGGTCTCGCGGGTTCTGCTCGCGGTGGAGCACAGAGCCAGGTCGAGGGCGATACCGGAATCGGCCATCCTGCGGCCCGCTGTCGACGCGTCCATACGGCCGCGGTCGGCGAGCGGACGCTCATGGTCGGACACCTGCGGCCAGTCGGCCTTCGCGTGCCGGAGGAGGACAATCCTGCGGGATTCGGGGGATCCGGGGGCTGTCCCCCCGGAAGACACGGCGTCGCTCATGCACCCCAGCTTCGCATGAAATGAGCCAGCGGGCGCAGGGTGTTGACGGGCTCCCCCACGAAGGGTGAATCCGAGGGCAGGGCGGTCAACGGGACAGGCTGTGCTGGATTCGCTCGAGGATCTGGCCGACCGCCGGGTCGCTGCCTGTGGCCTGTGCCTGGGCAGGGTCCGCGATCAGCAGGAGCAGCACGACGAAGGCGAGCATGGGCAGGGCGAGCGCCCACCACGGCAGCCGGATGTCGACGCTGCCCCTGATCGTGGGGTGGGACCCGGTTCGCGTGTGGGCCGACATGGCCGCCTCCATGGGTCTGTGGTTTGTTGCTTCAAACCTACGGATCATGGGCGCGGGGGCCCATCCGGTGACCCACCCACTTCCCCCTGAGCCTGACCCCCTAGGGGATGGTGGTGCTAGCCCCACCCGTCCTTCTGTGGCCCGGTTCGCCGGGGGCCGTGAGACGCAGCGACCGCGTCAGGGCGAGGCGATGGAAGCGATCACCGCGATCACGACCGTGATGGCGATCATCGCGCCGAAGACGAGCAGGAGCTTCTTCTGGCCGTTCGGGGGGTTCGGGTCGAGCACAGGCATGGAGTCAGTCTCGCATCTCGGTATTCGTCCTCGATCGTCCGGTCCCGGCCGGCCAGGATGCCCACCGCGACCTGCGGCGATGAGGCCCGCCATCAGGCCGATCGGCAGCCCCGAGTCGCCGCTGTGCCGGTGGAGCACGCCGACCGGCAGGCGGCGAGCTGTCCGTTTCATGTGCCTGGGGAGTTCCGCACGGGCTGGTGACTGACCCACACCGCGCGTATCTCCTTCCAGCAGCGGTCGGTGAGCTCGGCGTAGCCGGCCGGGCCGATCTCGGCGGGCGCGCTGTCCACGTCGATGTCCCACCAGCGCTCGCACTCGATGTGCAGCCGGACGCGGTCGGTATCGGGGTAGGGGTTGTGACAGAAGGCGGTGGCCCGGGAACCTTCGACGGCTATTCGGCAGTCGGCCTCGTAGACGCGGAGCCGAGGCTGGGAGACCGCCGTCCGAGATGTCCACAGCAGGAGCGTCACTGCGGCCAGTACGGAGGCGATGCGCCGGGTGGTACGCACAAGCAGGACCTCCTCGGCCGTACTGCGGCCCGCTCGCCGCGGCTGCACCTCAAGGGGGATTTCCTCTCAAGCCTCGCTGTCCGCACGATGCGCCGCGCGCTCCGGGGGACCGAACGGGCGACGCCCCGCTCCCCGCACTCGGCGGGAAACGGGGCGTCGCTTCGTACGAGAGGGGTCAGGCGCCCATCATGTGCACGCCGCCGTCCACGTGGATGATCTCGCCGGTCGTCCGCGGGAAGAAGTCCGACAGCAGGCCGACGACACCGCGGCCGGCCGGGTCCGGGTCGGAGAGGTCCCAGCCGATGGGCGCGCGGTGGTTCCACACGTCCGCGAGCTCCTCGAAGCCCGGGATGGACTTCGCGGCCATCGACTTGATCGGCCCCGCCGAGACCAGGTTGCAGCGGATGTTCCTGGCGCCCAGGTCACGGGCGAGGTAGCGGTTGGTGGACTCCAGTGCCGCCTTGGCCACGCCCATCCAGTCGTACTTGGGCCAGGCGATCGTCGCGTCGAAAGTGAGGCCGACGACCGAGCCGCCGCGCTCCATCAGCGGCAGACAGGCCATGGCCAGCGACTTGTAGGAGTACGCCGAGACCTGAACCGCGGTCGCGACGTCCTCCCAGCCCGCCTCCAGGAAGTTGAACGCGCCCTGCGGGCCGAAGGCGATCGAGTGCACAATGCCGTCGAGGCCGGAGGCGTCGCTGGAGTGCTCGCGGATCTTGTCCGCGAGGCCGTCCAGGTGCTCCTGGTTGGTGACGTCCATTTCGATGACCGGGGCGGGCTTGGGCAGCCGCTTGGCGATGCGCTCGACGAGGGTGAGCCGGCCGAAGCCGGTCAGGATGACCTCCGCACCCTCCTCCTGCGCCACCTTGGCGGCATGGAAGGCGATGGACCCCTCGGTGAGGACGCCCGTGACGAGAATGCGCTTGCCGGCGAGGATTCCACTCATGTGATCAGTGACCCATGCCCAATCCGCCGTCAACAGGGATGACGGCTCCAGTGATGTACGAGGCGTCGTCGGAGGCGAGGAAGCGCACCGTGGCGGCGATCTCCTCGGGCCGCGCGTAGCGGCCGAGCGGCACCTGGGCCACGATGCCCTTGCGCTGCTCGTCCGTGAGCGCCTGGGTCATGTCGGTGTCGACAAATCCGGGGGCGACGACATTGAACGTGATGTTCCGCGAGCCCAGCTCGCGGGCGAGGGAACGGGCGAAGCCGACGAGACCGGCCTTCGAGGCGGCGTAGTTCGCCTGCCCCGCCGAGCCGAGCAGTCCGACCACGGAGGAGATCAGCACGACGCGGCCCTTCCTGGCGCGCAGCATGCCGCGGTTGGCACGCTTGACGACCCGGAAGGTGCCGGTGAGGTTGGTGTCGAGGACGGTGGTGAAGTCCTCCTCGGACATCCGCATCAGCAACTGGTCCTTGGTGACACCGGCGTTGGCCACCAGTACCTCGACCGGACCGTGCTTCTCCTCGATCTCCTTGTAGGCCTGCTCCACCTGCTCGCTGTCGGTGATGTCGCACCGGACGGCCAGGAAGCCGGCCGGCGGCTCGCCGGACCGGTAAGTGATCGCGACCTTGTCGCCGGCTTCGGCGAACGCGCGGGCGATGGCGAGGCCGATGCCCCGGTTTCCTCCGGTGACGAGAACCGAGCGGCTCAACGGATCACCCTTTCGGTAGCGGTCTGGTACCACGAAAACCTATCGGTCCCGCCCTCCGTACGGAGAATCGGTCCCTGACAGCACCGTCCTGCAGTCACTGTCGGGTCCCTACAGTCAGCGGCACCGAAACCGCAGGGTTCAGTCCGCCACGCCGGGCGCGAAAGCGGCCAGTCCGGCCTCGCGGGCGGCATCCAGCATCGAGAAGAAGCTCGACCGGGTCGGGCGCATCGGCCGGGATGTCATACCGCGGCAGCCGGTCGAGGTCGGAGGTCGTGGCGGTCTTCAGCCGGATCTTGCCCTGGGCGACGAGGTCCGGGTACCGGGCCACCGGTCCCGAGCCGGGATGCGCCCTGCCCCTGTCCCAGGCAGGTGTCGCCGGCCACTTCTTCGAACAAGTCCACGGCGTCCAGACGTGATTCACTGCCGCAGACGCTTACCAGGGCAGAGTCACCGTGAAGGGAAGGGCCGCCCGTGCCCCACGACATCGACCAGACGTTCACCGCGCTGCCGCTGCGCTCCCTCGCCGACGCGGCACTCGCCCGGGCGCGTGCGCTCGGCTGCGAGCACGCCGACTTCCGCTTCGAGCGCGTACGCAGCGCGTCCTGGCGGCTGCGCGACGCCAAGCTCGCCGGCTCGTCGGACACCACAGACCTGGGGTACGCGGTACGGGTGGTGCACGGCGGCGCCTGGGGATTCGCCTCCGGGGTCGACATGAGCATGGACGCGGCCGCAAGGGTCGCGGGCCAGGCGGTCGCGATGGCCAAGCTGTCGGCGAAGGTGATCGCGGCGGCGGGCTCCGACGAGAGGGTGGAGCTGGCGGACGAGCCGGTACACGCGGAGCGGACGTGGGTCTCCTCGTACGAGATCAACCCTTTCGAGGTACCGGACGAGGAGAAGACCGCGCTGCTTGCGGAGTGGAGCGAGCGGCTGCTGGGCGCGCAGGGCGTGGCGCATGTGGACGCCGCGCTGGTCACCGTCCACGAGAACAAGTTCTACGCGGACACCGCGGGCACCGTCACCACACAGCAGCGGGTCCGGCTGCATCCGCAGCTGACCGCGGTCGCGGTCGATCCGAGCAGCGGCGAGTTCGACTCGATGCGCACGATCGCGCCGCCGGCCGGCCGTGGCTGGGAGTATCTGACCGGCACGGGCTGGGACTGGGATTCCGAGCTGGAGGAGATCCCCGAACTGCTCGCGGAGAAGATGCGCGCCCCCAGCGTCGAGGCCGGGCGGTACGACCTGGTGGTCGACCCGTCGAATCTCTGGCTGACCATCCATGAGTCGGTCGGCCACGCCACGGAACTGGACAGGGCGCTGGGGTACGAGGCGGCGTACGCCGGGACGTCCTTCGCCACCTTCGACAAGCTGGGGAAGCTGGCGTACGGCTCCTCGGTGATGAATGTGACGGGCGACCGGACCGCGGAGCACGGGCTGGCCACGGTCGGATACGACGACGAGGGCGTCGAGGCGCAGTCGTGGGACCTGGTGAAGGACGGCACGCTGGTGGGCTACCAGCTGGACCGGCGGATCGCGAAACTGACGGGGCTCGGCCGGTCCAACGGCTGCGCCTACGCGGACTCGCCCGGCCACGTTCCGGTGCAGCGGATGGCGAATGTGTCGCTGCAGCCGGATCCGGGCGGTCTGTCGACGGAGGATCTGATCGGCGGGGTGGAGCGGGGCATCTATGTGGTCGGCGACCGGTCCTGGTCGATCGACATGCAGCGCTACAACTTCCAGTTCACCGGGCAGCGCTTCTTCCGCATCGAGAACGGCAGGCCGGCGGGTCAGCTGAGGGACGTCGCGTACCAGGCGACGACGACGGACTTCTGGGGCTCGATGGAGAAGGTGGGCGGGCCGCAGACGTATGTACTGGGCGGCGCCTTCAACTGCGGGAAGGCCCAGCCGGGCCAGGTCGCGGCGGTCTCGCACGGCTGCCCGTCGGCCCTGTTCAGGGGCGTGAACATCCTTAACACCACGCAGGAGGCCGGTCGATGAGCCGTATCAGCAAGCCGTACGAGATCGTCGAGCGTGCCCTCGAGCTGTCCACGGCGGACGGCTGTGTCGTCATCGCCGACGAGGAATCGTCGGCCAACCTGCGCTGGGCCCGCAACGCCCTGACGACGAACGGCGTCACCCGCGGCCGCACCCTCACCGTCATCGCGACCGTCGACGGCGCCGAGGGCACCGCGTCCGGTGTCGTGTCGCGGTCCGCCGTCACCCGCGACGACCTCGAGCCGCTCGTACGAGCCGCGGAGGCCGCCGCGCGCAGCGCCGGGCCCGCCGAGGACGCCCAGCCGCTCGTCGAGGGGGTCCCCGCCTCGCCCGACTTCACCGACGCGCCCGCCGAGACCTCCTCCGCCGTCTTCGCGGACTTCGCGCCCGCGCTGGGCGAGGCCTTCGCCCGCGCCCGGGCCGGCGGGCGGGAGCTGTACGGCTTCGCCAACCACGAGCTGACCTCCACCTACCTCGGTACCTCGACGGGGCTGCGGCTCCGCCATGACCAGCCCAACGGCACGCTGGAGCTCAACGCCAAGTCCCCTGACCGCTCGCGGTCCGCCTGGGCGGGCCGCTCCACGCGTCACTTCAAGGACGTGGACCCGGAGCTCCTCGACGCTGAGCTCGCGCAGCGGCTCGGCTGGGCCGAGCGCCGTATCGACCTGCCCGCGGGCCGGTACGAGACGCTGCTGCCGCCCACCGCGGTGGCCGATCTGCTGATCTACCAGATGTGGTCGTCGACGGCCCGGGACGCGGCGGAGGGCCGTACGGTCTTCTCCAAGCCCGGCGGTGGCACCCGCGTCGGCGAGACGTTGTCTGCGCTGCCCCTGACCTTGCGCAGCGACCCGAACGCGCCGGGTCTGGAGTCCGCGCCGTTCGTGATCGCGCACGCGTCCGGCGACGACGCCTCGGTCTTCGACAACGGCCTGCCGCTGTCGGCGACGGACTGGGTACGTGCCGGAAATCTGGAGCACCTGATCACCACCCGGCACAGCGCCGGGCTGACGGGGCTGCCGGTCGCCCCGGGGATCGACAATCTGATCCTGGACGGCGGCGGTGAGCGCTCGCTGGACGAGATGGTGGCGGCGACGGACCATCGCGGGCCCAGCCTGCTGCTGACCTGCCTCTGGTACATCCGCGAGGTCGATCCGGCGACGCTGCTGCTGACCGGCCTGACCCGGGACGGCGTCTACCTCGTGGAGAACGGCGAGGTGGTCGGCGAGGTGAACAACTTCCGCTTCAACGAGTCGCCCGTCGATCTGCTGTCCAGGGCCTCCGAGGCGGGCCGCACGGAGAAGACGCTGCCGCGCGAGTGGGGCGACTGGTTCACCCGGGCCGCGATGCCCGCGCTCCGGGTCCCCGATTTCAATATGAGTTCGGTCAGCCAGGGCGTATAACCTCGGAGGCGTCTGTAGGCACACCGTCTGCGGGCACACCGAAGGAGACGCGAGAGAAGTGACGGACATCGTCGACGAACTGCAGTGGCGTGGGCTGATCGCCCTCTCCACTGACGAGGACGCATTGCGCAAGGCGTTCGCGGACGGTCCTGTCACGTTCTATTGCGGCTTCGACCCGACCGCGCCGAGCCTGCACCTCGGCAATCTGGTCCAGATCCTCACCATGCGCCGGATCCAGCAGGCGGGCAACCGCCCGCTGGGTCTGGTCGGCGGGGCGACCGGCCTGATCGGCGACCCGAAGCCGAACTCCGAGCGCACGCTGAACTCGCCGGAGGTCGTCGCCGGCTGGGTGGAGCGGCTGCGCGGGCAGATCGAGCGGTTCCTCGACTTCGAAGGACCGCACGCCGCGACCATGGTCAACAACCTGGACTGGACGTCGGGTCTGTCGGCGATCGACTTCCTGCGCGACGTCGGCAAGTACTTCCGGGTCAACAAGATGATCACGAAGGAGGCGGTCGCGCGGCGGCTGAACTCCGACGCGGGCATCAGCTACACCGAGTTCAGTTACCAGATCCTGCAGGGCATGGACTTCCTGGAGCTGTACCGGCGCTACGGCTGCGTCCTGCAGACCGGCGGCAGCGACCAGTGGGGCAACCTCACCGCGGGCACCGACCTGATCCACCGGGTCGATCCCGAGGCCGACGTGCACGCGCTGGCCACCCCGCTGATCACGAAGGCCGACGGCACGAAGTTCGGCAAGACGGAGTCCGGCACGGTCTGGCTCGACCCGGAGCGGACCACGCCGTACGCCTTCTACCAGTTCTGGCTGAACGCGGACGACCGGGACGTCTCCAAATTCCTGCGGATCTTCAGCTTCAGGTCCCGCGAGGAGATCGAGGAGCTGGAGAAGCTGACCGAGGAGCGCCCGCAGGCGCGTGCGGCCCAGCGGGCGCTGGCGGAGGAGCTGACGACGCTGGTCCACGGGGCCGACCAGTGCGCGGCGGTTGTGAGCGCGTCGAAGGCGCTGTTCGGTCAGGGCGAACTGACCGAGCTCGACGAGGCGACGCTGCGGGCGGCGCTCTCGGAGCTGCCGCACGCCCAGGTCACCGAGCTGGCCCCGGTGGTGGACCTGTTCGCGGAGGTCGGCCTGGCCCCCAGCAAGTCGGCCGCCCGGCGCACGGTGAAGGAGGGCGGCGCCTACGTGAACAACGTCAAGGTCGCCGCAGAGGACGCCGTACCGGGGCGGGACGATCTGCTCCACGGCCGCTGGCTGGTGCTGCGCCGCGGCAAGAAGAACCTCGCGGCGATCGAGGTCACGGCGGCCTGATCCGGCTCGGGCGCCGCACACCGGGCAGGCGTCCCTGGAGGGCAGGCGTCCCTGCCACCGCGGGCATCCCTGCCACCGCAGGGCAACCCGGACCGCAGCCATCCCCGGAGTGCAGGCGTCCCCGGACGGCAGGCATCCCTGCCACCGCGGGGCAACCCGCACCGCAGGACATCCCCGTACACACCTCACGTCGGCGGCCGGCCGGGCATCGTGCCCGGTCGGCCGTCGGCGTTCCTGGATCAGGCTCTCTGTCTGCTGCCCCGCGCGGCGGTGTACGCCATCTCTCCGAGGAAGACGAGCAGAACGGCCGCCGCGATCTGAAGCAGATGGCGGCCCCAGTCGATGCCGCTCGTCTCGGCGATCCCGAGCCCCATCGCGATCCAGTTGCCGATCACAGCACCGCCGATGCCCAAGATGGTGGTCAGCCAGAGAGGCATGTGCTGCTTGCCCGGCAGGATCGCTTTCGCGATCAGGCCCAGCACGAATCCCACGATGATCGCCCACAACCAGCCCATTGCTGCCTCCTCGTACGGCTCTGCGTGAGCAGTTATGCCGTCAGTCTCGGCCGATCGGCCGTACAGCGCATGTCGGGCGACGCCATACGCGCTACCGCGCAGCTGGGGACACACAGCCGGGCCATGCCCCACTCTCGTAGGCGTCCGAGCTGCGGCGTACGGTGGAACACGTCAGGACCGGGGAGCGTCCGACACGGAAACCAGGTGGTGGAACGTGATGCGGAAGCATGGCGATACAGAGGTTTTCCGGATCACGGGAGCCCGGCAGGGGCTCGCCGACGATGTGCGCGGCCGGCAGCGCCGCTACGTGATCTCGATGTCGGTGCGGACCGTGGCGGTGATCCTCGCCGCAGTCCTGTGGAACGTGGAACGCCATGTGGCGTTCGTGGCGCTCGTGCTCGGCGGGGTGCTCCCGTACATCGCCGTGGTGATCGCCAACGCGGGCCGCGAGAAGCCCCCTTCGCTGCCCTCGACGTTCGTCCCCACCCCGTCCCGGCCGATGATCGCGCCTGACCCCACGGCCCCCGACACGGAATCCGAGGCGGAAGCCGGCGGCTTCGAACGGGACCGTCAGAGGCCGGAACAGAGCTGATTCCATGGGGCTGCAAAGCTCAAGAAAAGCTCAGATCAATCGTGAAGTTCCGGTGCACTGCACCCCGTTCCCCGTGACATACTTCGAAGCGCGCTCCGCATCCCCCGTCGGAGCGACGGACCGACGCCGGGCAGCTCCCCCCGTGGCTGCTCGGCGTCGCCTTGTTTGGGATGAACATCAGTGAGTGACGAAACGCCGATCTGCTCCGCCAAGGGCTGCCGTGCCGACGCGGTCTGGGTGCTCGCGTGGAACAACCCGAAGCTGCACACTCCGGAGCGTCGCAAGACCTGGCTCGCCTGCGAGGAGCACCGTGAGCATCTCTCCCAATTCCTGGACATGCGTGGCTTCTTGAAGGATGTCGTGACGCTCCCGGAGTGGGAGTCCTCAGCCGCCGATCGCTGACATCGGACGGTCGGGCTGCAGGAACGCCGGGTCGTCGAGGCCCGAGCCCGCCTTCTTGCCCCACATCGCCAGCTTCCATATACGGGCGATCTCCTCGTCGGGAGCGTCCGAGCGCAGCGCAGCGCGCAGGTCAGTCTCCTCGCGGGCGAACAGGCACGTGCGCACCTGCCCGTCCGCGGTGAGCCTGGTGCGGTCGCAGGCCTGGCAGAAGGGGCGGGTGACAGAGGCGATGACCCCGACCCGGTGCGGTCCGCCGTCCACGACCCAGCGCTCGGCGGGCGCGGAGCCGCGCTCCTCCTCGCCCTCGGCGGTGAGCGTGAAGCGCGTACGCAGCGACTCGAGGATGTCACCCGCGGTGATCATGCCGTCGCGCTTCCAGCCGTGCTGCGCGTCGAGCGGCATCTGCTCGATGAAGCGCAGCTGGTAGTCGTTCTCCACGGCCCAGGCGAGGAGCTCGGGGGCCTCGTCGTCATTGAGTCCCGGCATCAGGACCGTATTGACCTTGACCGGGGTGAGGCCCGCCGCGCGGGCGGCCTCCAGGCCGTCCAGCACGTCATGGTGGCGGTCGCGGCGGGTGAGGGTCTTGAAGACATCGGGCCGCAGGGTGTCCAGCGAGACGTTGACCCGGTCCAGGCCGGCGTCCTTGAGGGCGGCGGCCGTGCGCTTGAGCCCGATGCCGTTGGTGGTCAGCGACATCTTGGGGCGGGGCTCCAGAGCGGCGCAGCGCTCGACGATCCCGACCAGACCGGGCCGCAGCAGCGGCTCCCCGCCGGTGAAGCGGACCTCGGTGACACCGAGGTCCGTGACGGCTATGCGAATCAGCCGGACGATCTCGTCGTCACTGAGCAGATCCGGCTTGGCGAGCCACTGCAGACCTTCCTCGGGCATACAGTACGTACACCGCAGATTGCACCGGTCAGTGAGCGAAACACGCAGGTCAGTGGCCACACGGCCATAAGTGTCGATGAGCACTGTGGGCCCCCTCCCTGATTCGCGGATCTGACGCGTTCGAGCCTACGCCAGAGCTATGACAACGACCGGGCTCGATTGTCACGACATAGGGCGCGGCCGCGTCGTAGGACTCTACGACGCGGCCGCGTCCGCCGACTCGTACTACGGCCTTGCTCAGTGGGCGCCGGTGCCGGTGAGGGACTTGACCTCGAGCTCGGCGTACTTGCCCTTGTCTGGCTCCTCCTTGGACAGGAGAGAGCCGAGCCAGCCGAGCAGGAAGCCCAGCGGGATCGAGACGATGCCCGGGTTCTCCAGCGGGAACCAGTAGAAGTCCGCCTCCTTGAACATGGAGGTGGGCTTGCCGGAGACGACCGGTGAGAACAGCACCAGCACCACGGCCGAGGTCAGACCGCCGTAGATGGACCACAGTGCGCCCTGCGTGGTGAACCTCTTCCAGAACAGGCTGTAGAGGATCGTCGGCAGGTTCGCCGACGCGGCGACCGCGAAGGCGAGAGCGACGAGACCGGCGACGTTCAGGTCGCGGGCCATCGCGCCGAGCCCGATGGAGACGACGCCGATGGCGACCGTCGCCCAGCGGGCCGCGCGGACCTCTTCCTTCTCGGTGGCGGTGCCCTTGCGGATGACGTTGGCGTAGATGTCGTGCGCGAAGGAGGACGAGGACGCCAGGGTCAGGCCCGCGACCACCGCGAGGATGGTGGCGAAGGCGACCGCGGAGATCACAGCCAGCAGGATGGCGCCTCCCGTCGACCCCGAGCCGCCGCCGATCTCCAGGGCCGCCAGCGGCGCCGCCGTGTTGCCCGCCTTGTTGGAGGCGATGATGTCGCCGGGCTTGAGCAGCGCCGCCGCGCCGAAGCCGAGCACGATCGTCATCAGGTAGAACGAGCCGATGATGCCGATCGCCCAGTTGACGGACTTACGGGCGGCCTTGGCGGTGGGCACGGTGTAGAAGCGGATCAGGATGTGCGGCAGACCCGCCGTGCCGAGCACCAGCGCGATACCGAGCGAGATGAAGTCCAGCTTCGAGGTGCTGGTGGCGCCGTACTTGAGCCCCGGCTCCAGGAAGGCCGACCCCTTGCCACTGTTCGAGGCCGCCGTGCCGAGCAGGTCGGAGAGGTTGAAGTTGAACTTCAGCAGGATCAGGAAGGTGATGAGCAGGGTGCCCGCGATGAGCAGGACGGCCTTGACCATCTGCACCCAGGTGGTGCCCTTCATGCCGCCGATGGTGACGTACACGATCATCAGTACGCCGACCAGGCCCACGATCGCGACCTTGCCGGCGTCGCTGGTGATGCCGAGCAGCAGCGAGACCAGCACGCCCGCGCCCGCCATCTGCGCCAGCAGATAGAAGATCGAGACGACAATGGTGGAGGTTCCGGCGGCAGTTCGGACCGGGCGCTGGCGCATGCGGTAGGCGAGGACGTCGCCCATCGTGTAGCGGCCGGAGTTGCGCAGCGGTTCGGCGACGAGCAGCAGCGCGACCAGCCAGGCGACCAGGAAGCCGATCGAGTAGAGGAAGCCGTCGTAGCCGAACAGGGCGATGGCGCCCGCGATGCCGAGGAAGGACGCGGCGGACATGTAGTCGCCGGAGACGGCGAGGCCGTTCTGGAAGCCGGTGAACTGGCGGCCGCCCGCGTAGAAGTCGGCGGCGTTCTTCGTCTGGCGTCCTGCCCACACGGTGATGACCAGGGTCGCGACGACGAAGCACGCGAAGAGCGTGATGATCAGCGGCCGGTGCTCGCTCGCTCCGTCGGCGGCCAGCTGGACGGTGGGGTAAGCGGCGTACGCGGCGCTCATGCGTCGGCCTCCATACGGGACTTGATCGCCGCGGCCTTCGGGTCGAGCTTCGCTGCGGCATGACGCGAATAGAGCCAGGCGATGAGGAAGGTGGTGGCGAACTGGGCGAGACCGAAGACGAGGGCGACGTTGATGTTGCCGAAGAGCTTGGTGCCCATGAAGCCGCCGGCGTAGTTGGACAGCAGCACGTAGAGCAGGTACCAGGCGATGAAGGCGACGGTCAGGGGGAAGGCGAAGGAGCGGTACGTGCGGCGCAGTTCGCCGAATTCCGCACTCTCCTGCACCTCGACGAACGACTCTGTCGTGGGCTGAGCGGGGCTGGTGTCCGTACCGCCGGGGGGCGGCAGTGCATCGGTAGCCACGGAATCTCCTCGCGACGCGGGTGCGGTGGGGAAGGACATGGGGACCTCACAGTCGGGGGCGGTTTGATGTTGCTCCACCCCCTGACAACGGCACGGAGAGCGCACCGAACCGGTTCAACATCGGCCTTTCCTTCCTGGCTCTCCCCGGAATTTCTCCGGACTTTCCGCCTGTTTCTCCCCAACTCATTGATGAGGAGCATGATCGGCGATAGCTTCGCTCGTCATGTACCCGCCCATTCACATCGTGTGTCCGGGCGGTTGTCACGGATGATGTGGAGAACCCATGGCTCATCTGGGATCCAGACGGCGGCGCATGCTTGCCCTGCCCGCCGGTCTGGCGCTCACGGCCTCGCTCGGCTTCCTGCCCGCGGGAGCCGCCTCGGCAGCTCCGGCGGACGAGGTACCCGCCGCGGTGGTTACCGACGGCCCGAAGCTGTCGTACGTCGTGAACGTCAAGGGCGGGCACGGCACCGCCAAATCGGTCAAAAAGGCTATAGCCAAGGCCGGCGGCTCGGTGGTGATCGCCTACGACCAGATAGGCGTCATCGTCGTCCACTCGCAGAACCCGGACTTCGCCAAGACGATCCGTACGGTCAAGGGCGTCCAGTCGGCCGGTGCCACTCGCACGGCCCCGCTGACCGCCGCGCGCGACACGGCGATCGACTCGGAGCGTCCGCTCACGGCCGCCGAGGCCAAGGCCGCGGCCGCGCAGGCGGACGCGGACCAGGACCCGCTCGAGCCCCTGCAGTGGGACCTGCCCGCCATCAAGGCGGACAAGGCCCACGAGAAGTCGCTGGGCAGCAAGAAGGTCACGGTCGCGGTCATCGACACGGGTGTCGACGACACGCACCCGGATCTCGCGCCGAACTTCGACCGTGCCGCGTCGGTCAGCTGCGTGGGCGGCGCGCCCAACACCGCGGACGGCGCCTGGCGTCCGGGCCCGGGCGAGAGCGACCACGGCACGCATGTCGCGGGCACGATCGCCGCGGCGAAGAACGGCGTCGGCGTCACCGGCGTCGCGCCGGGCGTGAAGGTCTCCGGCATCAAGGTGTCGCAGCCGGACGGCTTCTTCTACACCGAAGCGGTCGTCTGCGGGTTCATCTGGGCCGCCGAGCACGGCGTCGATGTGACCAACAACAGCTACTACACCGACCCGTGGCTGTTCAACTGCAAGAACGACGCCGACCAGGGGGCTCTGGTCGAGGCACACGCGCGGGCCATCCGGTACGCGGAGCGCAAGGGCGCGGTGAACGTCGCCGCGGCCGGCAACTCCAGGATGGACCTCGCCGCGGACGAGCTCACCGACACCACGAGCCCGAACGACACCACTCCGGTCGAGCGGGTCATCAACCCGAGTGAGTGCCTGGACATCCCGACCCAGATTCCCGGTGTCGTGACCGTCTCCGCTCTGGGCGCGAAGAACCTGAAGTCGTCGTACTCCAACTACGGCCTCGGCGTGATCGACATCTCCGCCCCGGGCGGCGACTCGACCCTCTTCCAGAAGCCGGACGCACCGGCCGTCGACGGCCGGATCCTGTCCACGCTGCCGGGCGGCGGGTACGGCTACAAGGCCGGTACGTCCATGGCCTCGCCGCACGTCGCGGGCGTCGTCGCGCTGATCAAGTCGACGCACCTGGACGCTTCGGCGTCGACCGTGAAGGCGCTGCTGTACGCGCAGGCCGACGACACGGCTTGCACCAACCCCTATGACATCAACGGCGACGGCACGGTCGACGCGGTGTGTGAGGGCGGCAAGCGCGACAACGGCTTCTACGGGACGGGCGTCGCGGACGCGCTGGACGCGGTTCGCCGGTAGAAGTGCTTGACCCGGGGGCCGGGCGCGGGAGTTCCGCGGCCGGCCCCTCTGTGTAGCACCGAGTGCCATGGTCGCTGCCATGGCTCACGCATCAGCGATGGGGCGGCTGCGGCACGCCCTGCCGCCGGTCTCCTTCGCGGGTGGCCCGGCCAACTGGCGCGCGCCTGCCCGGCATTTGGGGCACGGACGCGACCGGGTGGCGCCGGGCACGGTCGCGAACGCCGGGCCGCTTTCGGCCTCGTTACGGCTTGATGAGGACCTTCAGCGCGGTGCGCTCGTCCATCGCCTTGTAGCCGCCCGGAACGCCGTCGAGGCCGACCGACACGTCGAAGACGGACGACGGGTCGATCGTGCCGTCCAGGACGTCCGGAAGCAGCTCGGGGATGTACGCGCGTACGGGCGCGACGCCGCCGCGCAGGGCGATGTTGCGGTCGAACATCACGCTCAGGTCGATGCCGGTGCCGCTGCCGTGCGGCACGCCGACAAAGCCGATCGCGCCGCCGTCGCGGGTGATCCCGACGGCCGTGCGCATCGACTGCTCGGTGCCGACGGCCTCGATCACGGCGTGCGCGCCCTGCCCGCCGGTCAGCTCGCGGACCGCGGCCACGGCCGCGTCGCCGCGCTCGGCGACGACGTCGGTGGCGCCGAAAGTACGGGCGATGTCGGTACGCACCTCGTGGCGGCCGAGCGCGATGATCCGCTCGGCGCCCAGCCGCTTGGCTGCCAGCACGCCGCACAGTCCGACGGCTCCGTCGCCGACGACCGCGACGGTCGAGCCGGCCGTGACCCCGGCGCCGACGGCGGCGTGGTGTCCGGTGCCCATCACGTCGGAGAGCGCGAGGAGCGCGGTCAGCAGCCGATCGTCGGATGCGGCGTCGGCGGGGAGCTTGACGAGGGTGCCGTCGGCGAAGGGCACGCGTACGGCCTCGCCCTGGCCGCCGTCGGACTTGACGCCGTCGGACCCGATCGAGCCCCAGAAGCCGCCCTGCGGGCAGGACGTCTGCAGGCTCTCCGCGCAGTACTCACAGCTGCCGTCGGACCAGACGAACGGCGCGACGACCAGGTCGCCGGGCTTGAAGCCGGCGACGGCGGACCCCGTCTCCTCGATCACGCCGAGGAACTCGTGCCCGATGCGCTGCCCCGGCTGCCGGGCCGACTCCCCGCGGTACGCCCACAGGTCGCTGCCGCATATGCAGGCGCGCAGGACGCGCAGGACCGCATCGGTGGGCTGCTGGATCGCCGGATCGGGCACCTCCTCCACGCGGATGTCGTGCGGGGCGTGGATGACGGTGGCGCGCATGGGCGAGGTCCTTGGTGTTCAGGCGGAAATCCGGCTCCCACGGTACGCCTGCGTGTGGCGCGCGAGAACGCCCGTGGCCAGCAGCAGCTGCCCCGCGCAGTAGGTGAGCATGATCCAGAAGTCGGGTGCGGGAAGCTGAGGCCATTCGGCGACACCGGTGGCGATGAGCATGTCCGAGAGCAGGAACAACGCCCCGCCCGCGCCCGCGACGAGGCCGAGCCCGCTCGCCCGGCAGGCCATGGCGGTGAGCAGCACCGAGTACCCGGCGACCGGGATACGCAGATCGGCGGGGAGGTCGGGCCACAGAAGCGCGACGGCGCCGACGAGAGCGATGGCGTAGAAGCCCGCGACGAGCGGTGACGTGCGCGTACGCCGGAACAGCAGCAGATAGCAGACGTGACCGGCGGCGAAGGACCCCATCCCGACGAGGAAGGCCCAGTCCGCGCTGGAGAGCAGGAAGACATCGCCGCCCCAGCCGAACAGGAGCGCGGCAAGGAGCGGGCGGGGTGCGCCGCGGGTGGCGGCGTACGCCGTGAGCAGCGGCATGAGCAGGGGCTTGGCGACGGTGTGCCCGGCGTCGAGCCCGAAGGCGAGCGAGGCGAGGTCGCAACCGACGGCAAGGAAGAACGCGACGAGGAACATACGGGCAAGCCGCTCCCGCGCGGCGGAGCCGACCGAGGCGCCGGCCGGCGAAGCCGGGCCCACTGAGGCACCCGCCTGCAGGTCGGAGCCCGCGACGCCGCCGGCCCGCGGATCAGAACCCGCCGAGGCTTCAGCCTCCGGCTCGGCGGCCGGCTGTTCGGCGGCGGGCTGCCCCGCGGCCCCCGGCCTGGCGTCCGGCTGCCCGGCGCCCGGCCGCTCGGCCGACTGCCCCGCAGGCACAGGCGGCTCCGAGGG
>NZ_JAGGOI010000066.1 GCF_018614585.1 Streptomyces sp. ISL-1
GGCCGAGGTTAAGGATCAAGCTGAGAAGGCCCGGCCGTGGTCACTGCAGTAGAGCCGTGGTCACTGCAGTAGAAGGGAGAAGTCCATGAGGGAGAAGCCCGTGAGGAGAAGCCAGTGAGGAGAAGCCAGTGATCCCGGCGGCGACACACCCCGAGCTCCAACGGCTGGAACCCCTCGTGGGTGAGTGGCTGATGGACGCGTCCATCGACGGCCGACTCGTGGCACGCGCCAGGACGACCTTCGCATGGCTGGCGGGCGGAGCCTTCCTCCACCAGCACGCGGATCTGGAGCCGGACGCGTCCATGCCCAGCGAATGGCTGGACAACGCGCCCTTCCCGGTCGAGTCGGTCATCGGACTGGACGACGCGGCCGGCACGTTCACCATGCTCTACGCCGACGGGCGCGGAGTCTCCCGGGTCTACGAGACCGACGTACAGGACGGGATCTTGACGATCCGGCGGGCCGCACCCGCCTTCCACCAGCGCTTCGCCGGCACGATCGGCGCAGACGGCAGGACCATCACCGGCCGCTGGGAAGGGTCGGGCGACGGTGAGACGTGGACGTACGACTTCGATGTGACCTACCGGAAGGTCACCTGACCGACGCAACTGCCGATCACCTATTGGCTGACGCATCATCGGCTGACGCATCATCGGGTGACGCATCCGTGGGCTGAGGCATCCGTCGGCTAACGCACCCGCGCCCGGAGCTCCATCGCCTCCCGCGCGGTGTGCTCCGCGCCGTACACCTCGCACATATGGCGGCCGTCCGGCGTCGCCGTGTGCTCAACCTCCCACAGGCTCGTCTCCGTCCCGTCAAGCAGCAGGAACGCGTGCTCGTAGAGGGTGAAGCCCGCGTCCCTGCCCTCCACCCGGCGCTGGCGGCCGAAGACCTGAGTGATGTGGTGGGCGAACGCGGCGCGCAGCAGTCTCGCGGTCTCCTCGCCCGGCCGGTCGGCGTTCTCCGCGCGGCGCAGCACGCGGCGGGCGTGGTCCGCTGAGTTGTCCGGGACGTACGTCCGGGGGAGCGGGGCGGGCGGCGTCGCCATCAGGCTGGCGAGAAGCTCCAGGTCGGCATCCAGGTCGGCGCCCGGATCGGCGCCGGGATCCAGGCCGGGGCCCGCGTCCGGTCCGGCGAAGCCCGGGAACCCCGCGGGCAGCCGTGAGGCGGCCAGGCGGGCTTCCGACTCCTCTGTGTACAGCTCGTGCTGCTCCGCGCCGCCGCGCCCGGTGTTGTGCACCAGCTCCCACAGGACCAGGGAGCTGCCGTCGCTGAGCAGATAGGCATGGCGGTACGTCGCGCGGTGCAGCGCGGGGCTGTGGTGCGAGGAGTGCAGCGAACTGGCGTGCGCCAGAGCCGACTCCAGCCGTTCGACCGTGGCGTCGGGCAGCTCGAAGGAGTTGAGCGCCCGACCGAGGAGTCGCTCGAGGTGCGTCTCGGTTGTCTCGTACGGATCGTTCAAGATGGGTCTCCAGGCCGTCGCCGCAAGTCACTTGGTGATTGCTAAACGTAGCCCCTGGGTCTGACAACGCGTCCCGGGTTCGGGAAAACGAAGGGGGTGTGAGGGAAGTTCCCGCGCGTTCACGCGTGTTCCCGCGCATCCGCCGGGGTTTCCGTGCGCCGGGGCCAACTGACTTACTGCGTACGTCAGTTGATGTCGTACAGATCTCGGTACGCAGGAAACACCCCGCCCGGTCCCTCGACGCCGTCGGCCGTGAGCACGGCCCGCACGATCGCTCGGGTCACCACGTCCGCGCCCGCCGCCAGCACCTCGTTGAGGGCGAGCGGGGCGGAGGCGTCAAGAGGGACCGCGCCCGTGGCGAGGGTGAAGACGGTGTCCCCGTCGTTGAGGAGATGGACGGGGCGTACGGCGCGCGCGATGCCGTCGTGCGCCGTTCCCGCGAGCTTCTGCGCCTGGGCGCGGGTGAGGTCGGCGTCGGTGGCGACTACGGCGAGGGTGGTGTTGAGCGGGGGCTGCCCGTTGCTCTCGCGCGCCTCGGTGAGGCGGAGCTGGGCCGCGGCGTGGACGTCGGGGGAGGGGTAGACGACGCGGCATGCGAAGTACTGCCCGTACAGCGCGCCCGTCCGCGGATCGACCGCCGAGCCCGCGGCGTTGGCCACGACGAGCGCGGCGACGGTGACCCCGGAGTCCAGGACGGTGCTCGCGGTGCCAATACCGCCCTTGAACTGCCCAACGACCGCGCCGGTGCCCGCGCCGACGCCGCCCTCCTCGACCGGCGCGCCCTCGTCCGTACGGGCTGCCGCCTCCACCGCGGCGCGTCCCGTCGCGGCGTCCGGCCTGGCCCGCCAGTCGCCGCCGCGCCCCAGGTCGAAGACGCAGGCGGCCGGGACGACCGGCACCACGTGCGAGGGGTCGGGGCCGACGCGGACGCCGCGGCCCTGCTCCTCCAGCCAGGCCATCACCCCGGCGGCGGAGTCGAGGCCGTACGCGCTGCCGCCGGTCAGTACGACCGCCTCGACGCGCTGGACCAGATTGCGGGGATCGAGGGCGTCCGTCTCCCGGGTACCGGGGCCACCGCCGCGTACATCGACGGCGGCGATCGCGCCGCCCGTGGGTGCGAGCACAACGGTGGTGCCGCTGAGGGCACGGTCGCCGGGCACGCGGGCGTGGCCGACCCGAAGACCGGCCACGTCCGTGAGCCCACCGTCCGCCGGTCCTCCGGCCCGTCCTGCGGCCCATCCGCCTGCCAGCGTGTCATGTCTGTCCATAACGCCCATGCGTATCACGGCAGTTGCGTCGGGGACTGTCAGTCGGTGGCATGGCGGCCGGGCGGTCGTTGGTCGGTCGTCAGGCGGTCGCCCCACGGGCAGCCGTGGGGCGGGCGGCGAGCATCACACCGACCGCGACTGTCGCAGCGGTGACGAGCCCGGTGGCCAGGACGGCCCAGTCCCCCGCGTATGTGCAGGCGAGGACTGCCAGGGTCGCGACGGGCACGGTGAGTTGCTGTGGCAGGGTCCGTTCGAAGTAACGCTCGTGCAGCAGCCAGACCGTGAACAGGAAGAGCGCGACCGGGACGGTGACGGCGGCATTCGCCGCGAACGCGGAGATGTGTGCCTTGCCCATCACGTGTTCGATCGAGACCTCGATGCCCGCGCCGATCGCTGCGGCGGATCCGAAGATCAGGACGTGTCCGTAGCCCCATGGAATGGCCTGCCGATTGGAGACCAGCCGCTCGTGCGCCGGTACGGCGAAGTAGATCCACCACGCGGAGAAGATGATCAGTAGCCCGCCGCCCGCGATGGGCAGCAGCTCGCCGAGGGCCTCGTTCTCGTTGAGCGCGGACTGTACGGCGATGGTGCTCGCGAACATCGTCTCGCCCAGCACGATGATGGTGAACAATCCGTAGCGTTCGACGATGTGGTGCGGGTGCCACGGTGTCTGCTGGCTCCGCTCGGCGACCAGCGGGATCAGCAGCTCCGCGGCGGCCACAACGATGAACAGCCACCGTTTGGCCCCTTCGGGCACGAACAGCAACCCCACCCAGGCCAACTGGCAGACCACCAGGCTGGCCGTGTACTTGAACGCGGTCCTCCGGGCCGGTCCCTCCTCCGCGGCCGCCGCCCGCAGCCACTGGGTCGTCAGCGCGACCCGCATGATCAGATAGCCGATGACGGCGATGGTCCAGTCGTTGTCGTTGAAGGCGCGGGGCACGCCTGCCGCGTAGACCAGTACGCCGGCGATCTGCACCAGGGTCGCGATCCGGTACGGCACGTCGTCGACGTCGTACGCCGAGGCGAACCAGGTGAAGTTCATCCAGGCCCACCACACGCCGAAGAAGACATAGCCGTAGCCGATGACGCCGGCGCCCGGGTGGCCCTCGGCGAGCGCGTGGACGAGCTGCACGCCGGCCTGTGCCACGGCGACGACGAAGCAGAGGTCGAAGAAGAGCTCCAGCGGTGTGGCGGCGCGGTGCGCCTCGTCGCGGCTGCGGGGGGTCATACGACGCATCGGCGTGGAGGCGTCTGAGCCGATGGGGCCTGGGCCGGATGTGGACGTCATCTCACTAGCACAGCAGAACGAGGCGAGGCTGACCGGCGAGACGCGCCCCGCGCGCCGGGGACTCCGGGCTCCGCGCGCCGGGGACTCCGCGCTCCGGGCGCCCGGGGGACCCCGCGGACTGGGCAGGCGGGCGGACCTCTCGGACCAGGCTGGTCCTGCAGGCCGGGCGGACCTCGCGGACCGGGCAGGCGGGCGGACCCCTCGGACCGGCGGGGCCGCGCGGAACGGGTGAGCCGGGCGGACCCCTCGGACCAGGCGGGCCGGGCGAGAACAGGGCGCGGGCCCTGCGTGCCGGAGGGGGCCGGGCGGACGACCAGGCCGGCCTCCGCGGAACGGGCGAGCGGGTGAGCCCCTCGGACCGGGCCGGGCGGACCGGGCTGGCCCCGCTGAACGGGCGCGCGGGTGAGCCCCTCGGACCGGGCGAGAGCCGGGCGGCCGCCGGAGCGAGTGGGCCGGGCGGCTGTCCTGGGCCACCGGCGAGATCCGCCCCACCAGTGGTTTCGGCGACCGGCGCATCCCGGCACACCGGTGCCGACAGCGACGGGGCATCCGGCACACCTGCCCGGGCCCGAGCGGGCGGCGAGCCGCGGATTCCGTACACCCGCCCGGGATCCGGTGCCGGCAACGACCGGTGGACCCGGCGCACCTGCCCGGGCCCCCCGTGCCGGCAGCGAGCCCGCCCGGCTCGACCCTGCCCCCGTCGCCGTACCCTGGACGTATGAGCACCGCCCCCGCCCCCGGACCGCGTGATGCGAAGCAACCACGGCAGCAGTCCCCGAAGCCGAAGCTGATCTTCGACGATCCGCTGGACCAGCAATCCGCGGACGATACGGACCGTGGGTGGGGCGAGCGGCCTCTCGCGGGCGGCGACAGCGCCGCCGACCTGGCGCACTTCCTCGACGAGAAGCCGCCGCATCACATTTGAGCCTTCGCCGCCTGCGCTACCGGTCGTGGCCCGATGCGCGCTGCGCCACGACCGCGTCGCGGATCTCCTTCAGGACCTCGAGCTCGGTCAGCTCGACCACTTCCTTCACGCCTTCCCTGGCGGCCTCCCGCTCGGCCCTCCTGGCCAGGTACTTCGACATGGGCAAAACCATCAGGAAGTAGACGACGGCCGCGGTGATCAGGAAGGTGAGCGTGGCGCTGAGCACCGAGCCCCACAGGATCTGGATGCCGTCCACCTCGCCGTTCACCGTCTTGCAGGTGCCCTTCAGGCAGGAGCTGTAGGAGTCGAGCGCCTTCGTCCCGAACGCGCCGACCACCGGGTTGATGACGCCCTTCACCACGGAGTTCACGATCTGGGTGAACGCCGCGCCGATGACCACGGCGACGGCCAGGTCGATCACATTCCCGCGCATCAGGAAGACCTTGAAGCCCTCCAGGACGCTGACCTTCTTCTCGCTCACCACTGAGCCTCTCTTCACATGTGCGGGACAGGGATCCAAACGCTCCGAAACCTACGTCAGCGCGTAACCGCGCTGTCCAATCCGCACATGAGAGCAGGCGACCTGGCGACCTGTCCGTACGAGCACGAGCAGTCAGCACACCGTCACCGCCAGCCGGGATGTCGCCCCCGCGCCCACCAATGCCGCGGCCGTCGCCCGTGGCACGGACAGCACAACCAGCGCACCACTGTCCGGAGAAGAGCCCTCAGCGGACGGCTCGCCCGGCCCGGGGACTTCGTCCACCCTGACCCCCGACGCCACCACACGCGCCTCGGGCCCTTGCCCCGCAGGGGAGTTGGCAGCGGCGATCACATCGACCCGGTCTCCCCGGCGCAGCAACCGGACCGTCGCGGCATCCGCGATACGCACCGGAGCCGACACCATCTCCGCGGCGGGCCGGCGCTCACGTTGCGGTGCCGCGCCGAGTGTTTCCGCCCCGGAACCGTCCGCGCCGCGAGCGCCCGAAGCAGCAAGCGCCGCCGCCGTCATGGCGAGACCGGCCGCCAGAGCCCGCCGTCGCCTGCGCATCGCCCGCCGCAGCCGATGCGCCCCGCCGCGCACCCGCAACGGAGCGAACGGGGGCACACCGAGCGGCTCGGGCGCGGGGGAGGGAGGGAGAGAGGACGGAACAGAAGGAGGAACAGAAGGAGGAACAGAAGGAGGAACAGAAGGAGGGAGAAGCGACATGACACTCACCGCCCGTCGTGAGGAGTGGAGTTGAACTGATCACCCGGACCTATCACCCGGACCGATCACTCGGACCGACCGCCCGGACCGATCACCTGGTCCGACCGCGTGGTCCGACCGCTCCTCACCATCCACCCTCCGCCCGCATCCCGCAGACGCCTGTGGACGACCCCGGCCCGGTGGACAACTCCCTCACCCGGGCGAGCGATTACGGCAGCTGAATCCCCGGATCGAGGCCGCCCAGCGCCCGCGTGCACAGGCAGTCCCGCTCCCCGTCCGCCGGCAGCCCCGCCACCGCGTCGAACAGCACCGTCCGCAGCCGGTCCACATTGGCGGCGAAGACCTCCATCACCTCTTCGTGGGAGACGCCTTCGCCCGACACGGCACCCGCGTCCAGGTCCGTCACCAGCGCCATCGACGTGTAGCAGAGCGCCAGTTCACGGGCGAGCACCGCCTCCGGGTGCCCGGTCATGCCGACCACGGACCAGCCCATCGCCGCGTACCACCGCGATTCCGCCCGGGTCGAGAAGCGCGGCCCCTCGATCACCACCAGCGTCCCGCCGTCCACGGGCTCCCATTTCTGCCCGCGGGCCGCCTCCAGCGCCGCCTTGCGCCCGTCGTGGCAGTACGGGTCGGCCGGTGACACATGCACGACGTTCGGGATCGTCCCGTCCGGCAGCGGCAGCCCGTCGTAGAACGTCTGCACACGCGACTGCGTACGGTCCACGAACTGATCCGGTACGAGCAGCGTCCCCGGCCCGTACTCCGGCCGCAGTCCGCCCACCGCGCACGGGCCCAGCACCTGCCGTACGCCCACCGACCGCAGCGCCCACAGATTCGCGCGGTAGTTGATGCGGTGCGGCGGCAGATGGTGGCTGCGTCCATGCCGTGGCAGGAAGGCGACCCGCCGCCCGGCGATCTCGCCGAGGAACAGCGAGTCGCTGGGACTGCCGTACGGAGTGTCCACCTGGATCTCGGTGACGTTCTCCAGGAAGGAGTAGAAGCCCGAGCCGCCGATCACACCGATCTCTGCGGTCGGGGTATTCGCAGTACTCGCAGTACCCGCGTCGGTCGCGTTGGTCGCCATGGCGGTCACACTATCCGTACGCGAAAACGCCAAGGGTCCCCGCCGTGCGCAACGGCGGGGACCCTGGAAGCAGACCTCAGGCGGCGGAGCTGCCGCTGGAGCTCGTGGACGAACTCGAAGAGCTCGACGAACCCGATGAAGAGGAACCCGAAGACGAGGCAGACGTGGAAGCCGCAGGCTTCGACTCCGACGACTTCGAGTCGGAAGCCTTCGCGCCCGACGCCGTCGCCGGCGAGCTGCTGGACGACGACCCACGGCTGTCGTTCCGGTAGAAGCCGGACCCCTTGAATACGATGCCGACCGCCGAGAACACCTTCTTCAGGCGTCCCTCGCAGCTGGGGCACACGGTCAGTGCGTCATCGGTGAACTTCTGCACCGCCTCGAGGCCCTCGCCACATTCGGTGCACTGGTACTGGTAGGTCGGCACTTTGTCTTCCTCCTGGCACTCTCACTCAATGAGTGCTAACGACGGTCCATAGTGACGTATTCCGCTGGATCAGTCCACTGTCACCGGCACTCGGTGACCCATCCCACGCGCCGCGATCCGCCCGGAAGCCCTCGCGGAGAGCCGCGATCGCAGCGCCACAAGGGTGATCAGGGCCAGCACGGTGCCCACCAGGGGGACCAGGAATCCGGCGCTCGCGCCGTGTTCGTCCGTCAGTTGTCCGGCCACCGTCACAGCTGCCGCCTGGCCGAGCGCCACCGCGCCCGTCAGCCAGGTGAAGGCCTCGGTACGGGCCGAAGCCGGCACCAGGGATTCGACCAGGGTGTAGCCGCTGATCAGGGCGGGCGCGATGCACAGGCCGACCAGCAGCCCGAGCCCGGCCAGCAGTGCCACGGAGTGCACCGCCCACAGTGCGGAGGCCGCCAGCGTCAGCCCGGCGTAGCCGAGCACCATGCGCCGCCGCGGCCCGCTCTTCCAGGCGATCGCGCCGCAGGCGATGCCCGCGAGCATGTTTCCGGCTGCGAAAACTCCGTACAGCAGACCGTTGACACCGGGGTTGCCGATCTCCTCGGAGAAGGCGGTCAGTGCGACCTGCATTCCGCCGAAGACCGAGCCGATGCCGAGGAAGGCCGCGGCCAGCACTCGCACCCCCGGAATGGACAGGGCGGAGACGTGCGGCTCGGCGGCTGTCGCCGCTGGCCGGACCGCCGGCTGCGTACGGCTCTGGGCCGCGAAGAAGAGACCGCCGGCCAGCGTCAGCGCCGCCTCGGCGATCAGTCCCGCCGCCGGGTGCACGCCCGTGCACAGCGCGGTCGCGAGCACCGGTCCCACCACGAAGGTGAATTCGTCCGTCACGGACTCGAAGGCCGCCGCCGTCGACATCAGTGGCGAGCCTCCTCCAGCGCTCTCGGCCTGAGAGGTGTTCCGGCCGAGCATGGCGGCCCAGCGGGCCCGCACCATCGGGCCGACCTGCGGTAGAGACGCACCTGTCGGCACGGCTGCCGCGAACAGCGCCCAAAGGGGCGCGTCCGCCAGCGCGAGCGCCGTCAGGGCGGATACGGAAGCGGCGTGCACCAGCACGCCCGGCAGCAGGACGGCCCGCTGCCCGAACCGGTCCGCGAGCTTGCCGCTCTGCGGTGCGAACAGCGCCATGGAGACACCGGTGAATGCGGCGACGGCGCCGGCGCTGCCGTAGGAACCGGTGGTGTGCTGGACCAGCAGGACGATGCCGATGGTCAGCATCGCGAAGGGCTGGCGTGCCAAGAAGCCGGGGAGCAGGAACGTCCAGGCGCCGGGGGTGCGCAGGAGTTGCCCGTACCCAGGACGGGTCTCGACCGTGGATGCCACGGTCCGTGCCTTTCTGCCGCCTGGTGGCGCTCCCCTGGTGCGCGTCGTACTCGTCATACGAATCGCGTCGTACGAGACGCGTCGTACTCGTGATACGAGACGCACGGGAGCCGCCGAGAGCTGTCCTCTTGCGCGGATCTGCGGTAGATACCGGGGCCCACTGCAAGGGCTCCGCGGCCGCCATACGGTCGCGCCAGCTCTGCGTCAGGCAGAGTTGGTCGATCAGTGTGCCTTCATGCTACAGGCAGATCTCGCAATTGTGCCTGGGAAATGGGCCACATCCCAGAGGTACGCCTGCGATTAGCCGGATCTTCCTCGGCCGTTTCCGCTTGTCCCCAGCCAGTCGGCCAGCTTTCCGCCTTGTGCCACCGCCCGTAGCCGCCGTTCCGCCGCGTCCCGCACCGGATCCGTCGCCACCACAAGCAGCTCGTCGCCCCGCCGCAGGACGGTCGACGGCAGCGGTACGAAGCTCTTCCCCTCCCGTACGACCAGGGTCACCGCAGAACCCGCGGGCAGCCGCAGCTCCGCGACCTCCACGCCGTGCATCTTCGACTCCTGGGGGACCGACACCGAAAGCAGATGTCCGCGCAGCCGCTCCAGCGGCGCCGACTCGATGCCCAGATCGGCGGCGTCGGCCGACCCGCTGAGGCCCAGCGCTCTCGCCAGCCAGGGCAGCGTCGGCCCTTGCACCAGGGTGTAGACGACGACCAGGACGAAGACGATGTTGAAGACCCGGCGGCTGCCGTCGATGCCGTAGACCATCGGGATCGTGGCGAGAATGATGGGCACGGCGCCGCGCAGCCCCGCCCACGACATCAGCACCTGTTCCTGCCATGGAATCCGGAAGGGCAGCAGGCTGACGAAGACCTCCAGCGGCCGCGCCACCATGGTGAGCACCAGACCGACCACAATCGCGGGCCAGAAGTCCTTGAGCAGCTCGTGCGGGGTCACCAGCAGGCCGAGCAGTACGAACATGCCGATCTGGGCGATCCAGCCGAGGCCTTCGGCGAATCCGCGGTTGGCCGGCGCGTGCGGGAGTCTGGCGTTCCCGAGGATCATCGCGGCGAGGTAGACCGCGAGGAAGCCGCTGCCGTGCGCCATGGCGCCGGCGGCGTAGGCCACCACCGCGATCGCCATCACAGCGATCGGGTACAGACCCGACGCGGGCAGCGCGACATGCCGCAGCCCGAAGGCGCCCAGCCAGCCCGTCGCCAGGCCGATGGCCGCGCCGATCGCCAACTCCAGCGCGATCTTCCCGATCAGTACGTACCAGTCGTCGATCGGCCCCGCCGTCGAGAAGGCGATCACCAGGATCACCACAGGGGCGTCGTTGAAGCCCGACTCGGCCTCCAGTACACCGGCCACCCGGGGCGGCAGCGGCACCTTGCGCAGTACGGAGAAGACGGCGGCGGCGTCCGTCGAGGACACGACCGCGCCGATGATGAGCGCCTGCCGCCACTCCAGCCCGACCAGATAGTGCGCGCCCGCCGCCGTGATGCCCACGCTCACCGCGATGCCGACGGTCGACAGCATGACCGCCGCGGGCAACGCGGGTTTGATCTCCTTCCACTTCGTGCTCAGGCCACCCTCGGCCAGGATCACCACAAGCGCGGCATAGCCGATCACTTGGGTCAGCCTGGCGTCGTCGAATCTGACGTCGAAGATGCCGTCCTGCCCGATCGCGATCCCGATCCCGAGATACAGCAGCAGGCTGGGGAGCCCACTGCGGGACGAGATGCGCACCGCCGCGACGGCGATGAGCAGAACGAGCGAGCAGATGAGCAGGAGTTCGTTGAGCTGGTGGACAGTCAGTGGCCGATCCTTCCCCTCGCGCGTACATGCCGGACCGTTCCTCCGACAGGCGACACTTCGTTACCTTACCTAATCTTTAACGTTTCCTTGATGCGGTCGATCATCTGTGCGGGTTGAGGGCCGGGTTGCCGCCTATCGGATACCGCGTCCGGACGGGTGGAGTGCTGCGCCTACAGTTGCTCCAGCACTCCAGGACCACCCTGCCCCTCGAAGGACAGCGATGCCCGCCAACACAACCGCCTCTTCCCCCAAGAAGAAGAAGGGGCGACGCGCCCGCCTGCTCGTGATCGTCCTGGTGCTGGCGCTTGTCGCGGGTGTCGGATACGGCACGTACTGGAGCATCAGTACCGTGCGCGCCTCCTTCCCGCAGACCGCCGGGACGCTCAAACTCGACGGTCTTCGCGGCCAGGTCGACGTCAAGCGCGACAATTACGGCATCCCGCAGATCTACGCGGACAGCGACGAAGACCTGTTCCGCGCCCAGGGCTTCGTCCAGGCGCAGGACCGCTTCTGGGAGATGGACGTACGCCGCCATATGACGGCCGGCCGGCTCTCCGAGATGTTCGGCTCCGAGCAGGTCGAGACGGACGCCTTCCTGCGCACCCTCGGCTGGCGCCGGGTGGCGCAGAAGGAGTTCGACACCAAGCTCACGCCGGAGACGAAGAAGAACCTCCAGGCCTACGCGGACGGCGTCAACGCCTATCTCAAGGGCCGCGGGGGCAAGGACCTTTCCGTCGAGTACGCCGCCCTGTCGTTCGCCAACGACTACAAGCCCGAGCAGTGGACGCCGGTCGACTCGGTGGCCTGGCTCAAGGCGATGGCCTGGGACCTGCGCGGCAATATGCAGGAGGAGATAGACCGCTCGCTGCTGACCAGCAGGCTCACCGAGAAGCAGATCAAGGAGCTGTACCCGTCGTATCCGTACGGGCGCAACAAACCGATCGTCGAGACGGGCGGAATCAACCGCGCCACCGGGAAGTTCGACCCGGACGCCAAGCCTTCTGACCTCTCCGGCGGCGACGGCGGAGTGAACAGCCCGGCAGGCGCCGCCCAGGGACTGAACTCCCAGCTGGCCGCGCTGTCGAAGACCCTGGACACGATCCCGGCGCTGCTCGGCCCCAGCGGCAGCGGCATCGGCTCCAACTCCTGGGTCGTCTCCGGCAACTACACGACGACCGGCAAGCCAATGCTGGCCAACGACCCGCATCTCGCGCCGGCGCTGCCCTCCCTCTGGTACCAGATGGGGCTGCACTGCCGTACGGTCTCGGCCTCCTGCCAGTACGACACCGCCGGCTACACCTTCTCCGGTACGCCCGGCGTGATAATCGGTCACAACCAGGACATCGCCTGGGGCTTCACCAACCTCGGCGCGGACGTCACCGACCTCTACCTGGAAAAGCTCGCCGGCGACAGCTACCAGGTGGGCAACCAGGAGACGAAGCTGGCCATCCGCAAGGAGGTCATCAAGATCGCGGGCGGCGGCTCCAAGACGATCACGGTCCGCTCCACCGGTCACGGCCCGCTGGTCTCCGACCGCAGCAACGAGCTGGAGAAGGTCGGCCAGAAAGCCCCGGTCTCCAACGCCGCACCGGACCGTGGAGCCGGTTACGCCGTGGCCCTCCAGTGGACCGCCCTGGAGCCCGGCAAGACGATGGACGCGGTCTTCGAGCTCAACCGCGCCAAGGACTTCAAGACCTTCCGCGCGGCCGCCAAGAACTTCGAGGTTCCCTCGCAGAACCTCGTCTACGCCGACTCCAAGAACAACATCGGCTACCAGGCCCCCGGCAGGATCCCGGTCCGCGCCCAGGGCGACGGCACCATGCCCGCTCCCGGCTGGGACCCGAAGTACAAGTGGAAGGGCGTCATCCCCTTCGATGAGCTGCCCTACGAGTACAACCCCGAGCGCGGCTATGTCGTCACCGCCAACCAGGCGGTCGTCGACGCGGAGAAGTACCCGTATCTGATCACCAAGGACTACGGCTACGGCGTCCGCAGTCAGCGGATCAACGACCTCATCGAGTCGAAGGTCCAGGGCGGCGGCAAGATCTCGACCGAAGACATGCGCACCATGCAGATGGACAACAGCAGCGAGATCGCCAAGCTGCTCACCCCGTATCTGCTGAAGATCGACGTCTCGGACGGCCATGTCCGCGAGGCGCAGAAGCTGCTGGAGGGCTGGGACTACACCCAGGAGCAGGACTCCGGGGCCGCCGCGTACTTCAACGGGGTCTGGCGCAATGTCCTCAAGCTCGCCTTCGGCAACAAGCTGCCCAAGGAGCTGCGGGTCGAGGGCGAGTGCCTCAACGTCCGCCCGGCAGACAGCTCGGCCCCGGACGACGAGCTGAGCGAGCCGGTGCGCGAGTGCGGCCAGCGGGACACGGCTTCGGCGCAGCCGGACGGCGGCGACCGCTGGTACGAGCTCGTGCGCAGGATCCTCAAGGACGAGAACAACGAGTGGTGGAAGTCGCCGGCCAGCCGTACCGACTCGGCCACCACCACGCGTGATCAGCTGCTAGCGCGGGCCATGGAGGACGCTCGCTGGGAGCTGACGGCCAAGCTCGGCAAGGATGCCTCCCGCTGGAGCTGGGGCCGGCTGCACCAGCTGACGCTGAAGAACCAGACGCTCGGCACCGAGGGTCCCGGCTTCCTGCAGTTCGTGCTCAACCGCGGACCGTGGAATCTGGGCGGCGGCGAGGCCGCGGTCAACGCCACCGGCTGGAACGCCGCGGGCGGCTACGGAGTCGTCTGGGTGCCGTCGATGCGGATGGTCGTCAACGTCGGCGACTGGGACAAGTCCCGCTGGATCAACCTGACCGGTGCGTCGGGGCACGCGTACAACGCGCACTACACCGACCAGACGGACAAGTGGGCGGACGGCGAGCTCCTCGACTGGGCCTACAGCTCGCAGGCCGTGTCCCAGAAGACTGCCGACACCCTCAAGCTCACCCCGTAGAGTCCTTCGAGTCCGTCGGGCCTGTGAAGCGCCTGACGGCCTCGGGGGTCACCACCGCGTCCACGGGGTGGTCGTGCGGTTCGCTCGGGACCCGCGCGACCACCTCGTTCGCGTACAGCAGCACCACCAGCGCCGGGTCGGCGCCGGCCCCCGAGAGGCGGGCGAGGACCCGGTCGTACGACCCGCCGCCGCGGCCGAGCCGCATACCGCGGGTGTCCACGGCGAGCCCCGGAAGGAGCACGGCATCCGCATCCAGCACGGCGCCCACGCCGAGCCGCGCGCCGTCCGGCTCCAGCAGTCCACGCCCCGCGCGCACCAGATGTTCCGCGCCCTCGTACACTCCCCAGTCCAAGTCGTTGTCCGCCAGCAGGACCGGCAGCAGGACGCGTACGCCCCGCGCGCGCAGCGCGTCGAGCAGCTCGCGGGTGCCGGGTTCGTGCCCGACGGAGACGTATGCGGCAACCGTGCCCGCTTCCGCCAATTCCGGAAGATCAACTGCCAGTCGGGCGAGAACCTCGGCGGCCCGCTGGACGTCCTCGGGCGGCAGTAGGCTCCGGGCGTTGAGGAGTTCGCGTCGAACCGCACTCTTTCCGGACAAGTCACCGCTCATTACCCGTTCACAAACCTCTCGTACATGTCTTTATGAGCCGGAAGTTAACCGGAGGCTCATCTTCGGCCCATACTCGACGGATATGGTGCTGCGCATGACTCAGTCGCACCCCAGGATCAGCAAGGCTGTCATCCCCGCCGCAGGCCTCGGAACCCGGTTCCTGCCTGCCACGAAAGCCACTCCCAAAGAGATGCTGCCTGTCGTCGACAAGCCCGCGATCCAGTACGTCGTCGAGGAAGCGGTCGCGGCCGGTCTCTCCGACGTGCTCGTGATCACGGGCCGCAACAAACGGCCGCTCGAGGATCACTTCGACCGGAATTACGAGCTGGAAGAGACGCTCACCCGCAAGGGCGACGCCCGCCGGCTCGCGAAGGTCCAGGAGTCGAGCGACCTCGCCACCATGCATTACGTCCGCCAGGGCGATCCGCGCGGCCTCGGTCACGCCGTGCTCTGCGCCGCCCCGCACGTCGGCGACCAGCCTTTCGCGGTCCTCCTCGGCGATGACCTGATCGACCCGCGCGATCCGCTGCTGGCCAGGATGGTCGAGATCCAGGAGCGGGAGGGCGGCAGCGTGATCGCGCTGATGGAGGTCGACCCCGCCCAGATCCATCTGTACGGCTGCGCGGCGGTCGAGACCACCGGCGAGTCCGATGTCGTCAAGGTGACCAACCTGGTCGAGAAGCCCGACCCGTCAGAGGCCCCCAGCAACCTCGCCATCATCGGCCGCTATGTCCTTGACCCTGCCGTCTTCGACATACTTCGTGAAACTGAGCCGGGGCGGGGCAACGAGATCCAGCTCACCGACGCACTCGAGAAACTCGCCGAGGACGAGAAGGTGGGCGGACCGGTGCACGGGGTGATTTTCAAGGGCCGCCGTTACGACACCGGCGATCGTGGGGACTATCTGCGGGCGATTGTCAGACTCGCGTGCGAACGTGAAGACCTGGGCCCGGAGTTCCGGACCTGGCTTCGCAGTTATGTGACCGAGGAGATGTAACACCGTGAGCAGCTCGATCTGGTCGGTGGACGACCACCTGGAGGACATCCTCGGCGCTATCCGCCCGCTGGACCCGATCGAGCTGCAGTTGCCCGACGCCCAGGGCTGCGTCCTGGTCGAGGACGTCATCGTGGCGGTCGCGCTGCCGCCCTTCGACAACAGCTCCATGGACGGGTACGCGGTCCGCACAGCGGATGTCGAGGGCGCGAGTGAGGAGTTTCCCGCCGTCCTCACGGTGATCGGCGATGTGGCGGCCGGCGGCGGCGAGCTGCCCCACGTCGGACCCGGCCAGGCCGCCCGCATCATGACCGGCGCCCCGCTGCCGCCCGGCGCGGAGGCGGTCGTCCCTGTCGAGTGGACCGACGGCGGCACGGGCGGCGGAGCCGCCACCACGATGCGCCCGGCCGGCGAGGCCCCGGAGGGCGCGAGCGGCGAGGTCCGCGTCCACCGGCCGGCCAAGGCGCGCGCCTATGTGCGCGCCCGCGGCAGCGACGTCCAGGCGGGTGACCTGGCGCTGGAGGCCGGCACCGTCCTCGGCCCGCCGCAGATCGGCCTGCTCGCCGCGATCGGCCGCGGCACCGTGCGCGTCCGCCCCCGTCCGCGCGTAGTGGTGCTCTCCACCGGCAGCGAACTGGTACAGCCCGGCGAGGAGTTGGGCCTGGGCCAGATCTACGACTCGAACAGCTTCGCGCTGTGTGCCGCCGCCCGCGACGCGGGCGCCATCTCCTACCGGGTGGGCGCGGTCACCGACGACGCGGAGGAGCTGCGCGCCACCATCGAGGACCAGCTGATCCGCGCCGATCTCCTGGTCACGACGGGCGGCGTGAGCGTCGGCGCGTACGACGTCGTCAAGGAGGCCCTCGCCTCGGTGGGTGACGCCGACGTACCGGGCAGCGGGATCGACTTCCGCAAGCTCGCCATGCAGCCGGGCAAGCCGCAGGGCTTCGGCTCGATCGGCCCGGAGCACACCCCGCTGCTGGCGCTGCCGGGCAATCCGGTCTCTTCGTACGTCTCCTTCGAGCTGTTCGTACGTCCCGCGATCCGGGCCCTGATGGGGCTCAGGGACGTGCATCGTCCCAAAGCGCGCGCCCTGCTCAAGGCCGACAAGCCGCTGTCGTCGCCCGCGGGCAAGCGGCAGTTCCTGCGGGGTGCGTACGACCCCGAGTCGGGCACCGTCTCGCCGGTCGGCGGCTCCAGCTCCCATCTGATCGCGGCCCTCGCCCATGCCGACTGCCTGATCGTCGTCCCGGAGCCCTACACCTCGGTCGAGCCGGGAGCGGAGGTGGAAGTGGTCCTCCTCGGCTGACCTGCTTACGGTGGCGGTACCGTGTCTGCCCACACAGGCCCTGAGCGGCCGGGACCGGGAGCGCCACAGCAAAATGAGTACGCAAGGCAGGCTGACGCACATCGACGACGCGGGGGCGGCCCGTATGGTCGACGTCTCGGGAAAGGACGTCACCGCGCGCACCGCTCGTGCCAGCGGCCGGGTCCTGGTATCACCGCAGGTCGTGGAGTTGCTGCGGGGCGGGGGCGTGCCCAAGGGCGACGCGCTGGCGACGGCCCGTATCGCGGGCATCATGGGCGCCAAGCGCACCCCGGATCTCGTCCCGCTCTGCCACCCGCTCGCCGTCTCCGGCGTCACCCTCGACCTGTCGGTCGCGGACGACGCCGTCGAGATCACCGCCACGGTGAAGACCACCGACCGTACGGGTGTCGAGATGGAGGCCCTGACCGCCGTCTCGGTCGCCGCGCTCACGGTCGTCGACATGGTCAAGGCCGTCGACAAGGGCGCGGTGATCACCGACATCCGGGTCGAGGAGAAGACGGGCGGCAAGTCCGGCGACTGGAGCCGGTCATGAGCCCGGTGCCACGGGCCGGCGAGGTGTACGGCCACAGCGACAGCCACGGGCCGCGCCCCGAGTCCTCGGCGCCCGGGCAGGCAGAGCACGCGCCGGATCCGGTCTACGGCCGGCCGCTGCCCGGCCCCGACGATGCCCGGCGGGCCCTGGTCGTCACCGCGTCCAACCGCGCCGCCGCCGGTGTGTACGAGGACAAGGGCGGCCCGATCCTTGCCGGAGGGCTGGCCGCGCTCGGGTTCCAGGTCGACGGGCCGCGCGTTGTCCCGGACGGCGACCCGGTCGAGCAGGCCCTGCGGGACGGGGTGGCCGCCGCTTACGACGTCATCCTCACCACCGGCGGCACCGGAATCTCGCCCACCGACAAGACCCCAGAGGTCACCCGCCGGGTGCTGGATCATGAGATCCCCGGCATCCCCGAGGCGATCCGCGCGTACGGACGCGAGAAGGTGCCGACCGCGGCGCTGTCCCGCGGGCTCGCCGGAGTCGCCGGACGCACGCTGATCGTCAACCTGCCGGGTTCCACCGGCGGGGTGCGCGACGGACTGGCCGTACTGGAGCAGCTGCTGCTCCACGCCGTCGACCAGATCCGCGGCGGCGACCATCCAAGACCTACCCCCCAGGCTCCGTCCGGGGGGACTCCCGGGAGCACAAGCTGAACGCCCACTCCTGGCCGGTGATGCTGGCGGACGGCGATGTGGTCCTCCGCCCGATAAAGCTGCGCGACCAGCGGGACTGGCGCGAGGTGAACCGGCGTAACCGTGACTGGCTGCGGCCCTGGGAGGCGACGATTCCGCCGCCCGCACCGGGCGGGCCCACCGCGCACCGGCCCACGTACCGGCAGATGGTCCGCCATCTGCGCACCGAGGCCAACGCGGGCCGGATGCTGCCCTTCGTCATCGAGTACCGGGGCCGATTGGTGGGCCAGTTGACGGTCGCCGGGATCACCTGGGGCTCGATGTGCTCGGGCCATGTCGGCTACTGGGTGGACCGGGAGATCGCGGGCCGCGGTGTCATGCCGACCGCCGTCGCGCTCGCCGTCGACCACTGTTTCCGCTCGGTCGGACTGCACCGCATCGAGGTCTGCATTCGGCCCGAGAACGCTCCCAGTCGCCGGGTGGTGGAGAAACTCGGATTCCGCGAAGAGGGACTGCGCCCTGGTTATCTCCACATCGACGGTGCGTGGCGGGACCATCTGGTCTTCGCGCTCACGGCCGAAGAGGTGCCCGAAGGGCTGCTCCGCCGCTGGCACCAGGCACGACCCAGTGCGTGGCGGGAAATAAAATAAACGTTCGAAAATGATCGCTGTCGACCATGTTCCGATCTGAACAATCACAAAAAAAGTCCGTGATATCAGCCAGATCGTGCGACACACCGGGCCAATTGGCGGATGCCCTTGCGCAAACCCCTCTACGGTGTGATGTGTGAGCAGCAGCGGCCTCATCTACGCAGTCATCGTCGGGGCCTGGGCCGCCTACTTGGTGCCGATGTGGCTCCGCAGGCAGGACGAGCTCAATGAAGCCCGTCCGACGGAACGCTTCTCCACCGCCATCCGGCTGCTGTCCGGACGCGGTGCGATGGAGCGCCGGTACGCCAAGGAGCTGCGGGAACGCACCGCCGAGCAGGCTGAGCCCGAGGCGGACCCGGATGCCGCCACGGACCGTTTGAGTTCCGTGGACGTCCGGGCCTTCGCCGCGCCCCCGGCCCGTACCGAAGCCCGGATGGAGATCCAGGCCCGCCAGGCGCCCGTCCCGGCTCAGGGCCAGGCGCGACGCCCGGTGCCGCGTCCGCGCCCGCGGCCGAACGGCTCCGCCGCCGAGCGTGCCCGGCGCACGAAGGTTCTGGCCCGCCGCAGACGTACCACCGTGGTCCTCTTCCTCGCGTTCACTCTCGGCGCGATCGTCGCCGCGGTCGGCGGACTCGGCTTCCTGTGGGCCCCGGCCGCCCCCGCCATACTTCTCAGCGTGTACATCGTCCATCTGCGCACCAAGGAGCGCCGGCGCTTCGCGTTCACCATGGACCGTCGACGGGCCGAGGCGGCTGCGCAGCGGCTGCGCGAGAGCCGTTCCCGTCGGCACCCGGACGCGGCGGCCACCGCCGAGCCGGACGAGGAGCTCGCGGCCGGCACCGAGCCCGAATCGGCCGCGCTCTCCCCGCAGGAGGCGGGCCGCCGAGCGCTGGTCGAGCAGACGGACCACGCGGAGTGGGTCGACCAGCAGCGCGAACGCGGGCCGGCACGCGGCGACAGCTGGGAGCCGGTCCCGGTCCCGCTGCCGACGTACGTCACCGCGCCCGTCGCCCCGCGCGCCACGAGCGGCGTGGACGTGAGCGACCCGGAAACGTGGAGCGCGGCCCGCTCCTCGACGGCGGAACCGACCTCCGGGCCGGCCCCGGCGGCGGACCCCGCGCCGAGCCGGCGCGCGCCCGCGCCGCGGCGCGGGCGCGATCGCGGACGCACCCCGCTCTTCGATCAGTACGCGGACGAGGACAGGCCCCGCGCCGCCAACGAGTGAGCCGATGACCGGCACGTGACCAGCGCAGGAACGGATTTCCAAGCACCCCGACGGGGATGCTAGAGTTTCCTTCGTTGCAAGGGCCTGTGGCGCAGTCTGGTAGCGCACCTCGTTCGCATCGAGGGGGTCTGGGGTTCAAATCCCCACAGGTCCACCGCAGCTGAGAGCCCCTATCGGAGTGATCCGATAGGGGCTCTCTCTTGTCGTACATCAGCGAAGTACAGCAACTAGGTCTGATGTTGCCCGCCGAGGTCTTGCCCAGCTTCCGCAGAGCTTTGCGTGTGGCCTCGGACGGGTTGTGCGTGTAGATCTCCATCGTCACGGCGATCTTGCTGTGCCGGAGGATCTGCATCGCGATGCGAGGGTGCAAGTCGAGAGCGGCAAGCAGCGATCCGCACGTATGGCGGGTGTCGTGCGAGCGGATCTTGCGGACGCTCGCCTTGGTCGACCGGGCAGTGAAGGCGCGGTTGAAGTTCCTCGGCTCGATTGGAGGGCCGTACCGCGTCGAGAACACGAGGCGTGTGCTTGCAGGGCCCCCAATACCCTCCAACCGCCCGTATCCAGGGGCGAGGGCTTGGTGGGCCGTAAGATCGTCTGCCAGCCACCGAGGAGACGAAACCCCGCATGTCACATCCGTCAGTGCCGCCCCTGCCTCAAAACCGCCCACCTCACGGCACTTTCGGTCCACCACAGCAGCCGGGAACGTATCCAGGTTCGTATCCCGGTGGAGGAGCGGCTGCCCACGCGTACAGCCAGCCATTGCCCGCCCCGGTTCCTCCAAGCGGAGGGCGCGGGGGAGGCAGGGGCAGGCTTGCCCTCGTCATTGCAGCAGTCCTCGCAGCCCTCGCCCTGATCGGTGCAGGCACGGCAGCCTTGCTGCACGACGGCCAGGCAGGCCGGGCCGACTCCCACAGCCAGGAGGATGGCAAGCCTGCGACGGCTTCACCGGCATCCCGCAGCACCGAGGGCAAGGAGCTGTTCCGCGTTGCCGGACCCAAGACACCTGCCGACGATGACCAGCGGGTATCCGCTGAAGGCACCTGGATCACTTCCACGACGTACGCCTCAGGCGCTCCCAGCGCCGTGAAGGGCTACGACGCCGCCACGGGGAAGCCGAGGTGGACCATCCCACTGAGCGGCAACCTCTGTGAGGCCTCACGCACCATCACCAGCACCGGCAGGATCGCCGTGGTGCACATCGGCACGAAGAACCGTTGCACAGAGTTCGCTGTCATCGACGTCAACAAGGGCCTTGTGGTGTGGCGCAAGTCCATCCCCAACGACAAGGCAAACCTGGGCCTGCACCTGTCCGTCGCCATCAGCGAGGACATTGCCGCCGCCGGGTGGCCGGGTGCATCTGTCGGCTATCAGCTCTCGACCGGCAAACAGATGTGGGACGCGCCCACACAGGGCTGCACAGGTGAGGAACATTCAGGCGGTCGGCAGCTGCTCACGATCGGCGGCTGCGACGGGCGATTCAAGGTGGGTCAACGAAGCCCGGACACCGGGAAGACGATCTGGCGGTACACGCTTCCGAAGAAGGCCGGAGCGTGGATCGTCTCCAACGAACCTCTCGTGCTTGCCGTGATGTCCGGCGCAGACCTCCTGGACGCGGACGGACTTCTGACAGTGTCGACAAGCGGGAAGCTGGAGGCCACCATCGACATCGGAGACGATTACGTGGCCGGCTGCGAGATGTACGGCACCACCTGCAACGCCATCGTCACGACGAAGGACACCATCTACACCTCCAGCGACCCGCACTCCTTCTTCAAGGCGAACGCGATTGCTGCCTTCGATGTCCATACGGGGAAGCGCAAGTGGGTATCCACCGCTGCCACCGACCTCGCGCGGACCCTGGTGCCGATCCGCGCCGAGGGCGACGGCCTCATCGCCTACATGCAGCCGACAGGCATGCGGGGCAGCCGGGTCGTGCATCTGGCTCCACGGGACGGAAAGCAGACCACTCTGCTGCAGATGCCGGATGGCTTGGCGCAGCCCGACGACAGCATGGTTGCCGATGATGCAGGCGATCCGGCGCTCTTCGAGCGGGGAAAGCTCTACCTGCACCACACCGGAGCGTTCGACAAGTACAACGCCGACATCCCCATGACGCTGGCCCTGACCACAAAGTGAACGGGCTACCCAGACCAACCAGCGGCCTCAGGGAACTGCGAAGCCCGCCCGCTGTAGAGCCCCGGACGTCTTCGGCGTCGACGCTGACATCGGCTTGCCCGGCCTCGTACCGGCTCAGCTGCTCTCCGTCCACGTCCAGCTTGAGGAACAACAACTGACGAAGTCCCGTCCGATCATCACGATCGGGCGGGACTTCGTCGTTTTGCGCATCGCGATGGTGCGTGGCCGCTGGGCATGCCGTCCTGGCGGATCGGGCTTTTAATGCGGAATGTCCGCTTCGGTTTCGTGTCGGGAGAGACGCATGACGAAGGCTGAGCTGCCTCCGCAGGCCGCCCGCCGGTCCGAACCCGCGCCCCATAAGGGGCTCCTGCGCAGGCTCGGTGAATGGTGCGCCTGCCGTTGTGTGTTCGTCCTGGTCGCCTGGCTGGTCGCCCTCGCCGGACTTCAGATCCTCCATCACGCGTACGGCGGTGAATACTCCGACGACTTCTCGCTGCCCGGCGTCCAGTCGACGAAGGGGCTGGACGTGCTCGAGAAGCACCAGCCCTCCGCCGGGGGCTACAGCAGCCAGATCGTTCTGCACGACACCTCGAAGCCGCTCACCGCCTACAGCTCGCAGATGTCCACCGCGATCGGCGATCTGCAGAAGCTGCCGCATGTGATCTCGGCGCAGAATCCGCTGCCGCCGCCCGGCGGCACCGCGCCGCCGCAGCCGGCCGGCCAGAACGTCGGTCCGCTGTCCTCGGACGGTTCAACGGCGTACATCACGGTGCGCTTCGACAAGCAGCCCTCCACCCTTGAGGAGTCGTATCTCGACGGGGTGGACGAGGCGGTCCAGCCGTTGCGGACGGCCGGAGTGGATGTGGAGTACGGCGGCGCGCTGGGTGAGCTGGCCCGGCCCCCGGCCGACGACCGGACCAGTGAGGTGATCGGCTTCGCGGTGGCGATCGTGGTGCTGCTGGTCGGCTTCGGCAGTGTGCTCGCCGCCCTTGTGCCGCTGCTGACGGCGCTGATCAGCGTCATCTGTGGGCTTGCCGTGCTCGGGATGATCGCCGCCGCGTTCACCTTCGCCACGGTCTCACCCACGCTGGCCACCATGATCGGGCTGGGCGTGGGTATCGACTACGCGCTCTTCCTGATCACCCGGCACCGGCAGAACCTCATGGACGGCGCGGACCCGGTGAACGCGGCCGGCCAGGCGGTGGCCACCAGCGGACGGGCGGTGCTCGTCTCCGGGTGCACGGTCATCATCGCCCTGGCCGGACTGTCCGTCTCCGGAGTCAGCTTCATCTCCAAACTCGGGGTGGCCGCCGCCGTCACCGTGGTGACGGCCGTCATCGGCGCGCTCACGCTCGTGCCCGCCCTGCTGGGGCTGATCGGCCGGCGGATCGACAAGTACCGGGTGCGTACGCCGATCGCCGAGACCGGCGCCAAGCCGGGTGAGGAGGTGCACGGCACCTGGCACCGGTACGCGCTGCGCGTCCAGCGCCGGCCGTGGCAGTTCCTGGCGTGCGGGGTGGCCGCCATCGCGGTGCTCGCCGTACCGCTGTTCTCCATCCAGCTGGGCCATATCGGGGACGGCGCCGACCCGAAGTCCTTCACCGACCGGCGGGCGTACGACCTGATGTCCGAGGCCTTCGGGCCGGGCTCCAACGGGCCGCTGACCCTCGTCATCGATCAGACCTCGGTGGCGTCCGCCGACCGGGCGGCGCTCTCCTCGCAGGCCCAGAAGGCGCTCACCGATGTGCCGGGGGCCGCCACCATCACGCCGCTGAAGCCGACTTCGGACGGGGACGTACTGGTCGCGACCGCCTACTCGCAGCAGGCGCCGCAGGACGAGGACACCACAAAGCTGGTCAACCGGCTGGTGGACGACATCCTGCCGCAGGCTGTCTCCGGCACGTCCGCCGCGGGCTATGTGACCGGCACGACCGCCGCCCAGGTCGACTTCCTGGACATCGTCTCCAGCCGGCTGCCCCTGATCATCGCCGTGGTGGTGGCTCTCGCCTTCGTCATCATCCTGATCGTCTTCCGCGGGGTGCTGGTCGCGGTCAAGGCGGCGGTGCTGAACGTCCTTTCCATCGCCGCCTCGTACGGAGTCGTGGTGGCCGTCTTCCAGTGGGGCTGGGGCGGCCCGGCGCTCGGGGTCTCGGGCAAGGTGCCCATCGAGAGCTATGTGCCGATGATGATGTTCGCGATCGTCTTCGGTCTGAGCATGGACTACGAGATCTTCCTGCTCTCCCGCGTCCATGAGGCCTGGCTGCGGACCGGCGACCCGCAGGCGAGCGTCGCGCACGCGCTGGAGATCACCGCGCGGGTGATCACCTGCGCCGCGCTGATCATGGTCAGCGTCTTCGCCGCCTTCATCATCAGCGACAACATCGTGGTGAAGATGCTGGGTCTCGGCCTCGCCGTGAGCGTGCTGATCGACGCGACCGTGGTGCGGCTGCTGCTGGTGCCGGCGGTGATGACGCTGCTGGGGCAGGCCGCCTGGTGGACGCCGCGGTGGCTGGACCGGATCCTGCCGCATGTGGACACCGAGGGCGAGCACGAGACGGCGGCCGTGCCCCGGCCCGGCGGGGGCTGAGCGGCCCCCGCCGGCCCGGGTCGCTCAAGTGGCTCAGGAGACCTGGGCCTTGTCGTAGACGGCCTTGGCCTCATTGCCGAAGTAGGGACCGAACATCCGGTTCGGCAGGAAGATGTAGCCGAAGCTGTTCACCGAGGCCTGCAGGCCGGTGCCGGTGGCCTCGCTGAACGAGGTGAACCAGGGGCCGCCGCTGGAGCCGCCCGTCATGTTGCAGCCCAGGCTGTGGTCCCTGGAGAACAGGAAGTCCTTGGAGGAGTTCCCGCTGCAATAGACGAGCTTTGTGCCGTCGTACGGAGCGGCGGCGGGGAAGCCGAAGGCGTACATCGCCTTGTTGTAGCCGCCGTTGAAGCTCAGGCCCTGCGCGCCGACCGTCTCGGCGAGCGTCTTGCCGCCCAGCGGGGCGACGACGGCCGCGCCGACGTCGTAGTTGATGTCCTCGCTCGCCGCCCACTGGTCGGTGGAGAGGGTCTTGGTGGCGGACCACTGGCCGTACGGCGCCTGGCCGTTGTCGTACGCGGGCACGAAGACCCAGTTGGTGTGCCAGCTGCCCTGGTACTTCACGCAGTGGCCCGCGGTGATCACGGTGCTGCCGTTCTGGCTGGTGACGGAGTTGCCGGAGCAGGAGGCCGTACGCCCCTGGAAGCTGAAGAACACCCGTCCGGACGTCTTGACCACGGCGCCGCCACCCGTCCACGCGCCGCCGGCCTGCGGGAAGGCGGTGGGCGAGACGTCGGTGGGGGATATGACGGTCTCCTTGCCGCCGCGCTTGGGGGTCCCCAGCGCCTTGAGCCCGTCGCGGGTCAGCGGCAGCAGATCGAGCGGGGTGGCGTTGCGCATCCGCTCAGCGGTCCAGAAGCCCTGCGTCTGCCGCTGCTTGAAGACGGTGGGGGCGGGCGAGGGAGCGGGGGCCGCGTCGGCGGCGGTGGCCGACAGAGCGCCGGCGAGCAGGGCGGCCACGGTCAGCAGGATCCCGGCGGGGGTGCGATGGCGTCTCACGCATGTCTCCTTCTGCCGTGCCCGCGCGTGGTGTCGCGCGGGCAGGGTGGGGGATGAGGCGGTGCGGATCGGCGTGCGTGAGGCAGAGTGCCACGGGAAGCGTGTTTATGTCAGGGGCGCGACAAGGGCTTGGCAAAGCAGCGGCTGTTCACGTACTCCCGGTAGTGGCCGAATTTCGTGCACGGCAGATAGCCGGCCGAGGTGTAGAGGCCGATCGCCTCGGGCTGCATGACGCCGGTCTCCAGCACCATCCGGGTGCGGCGGGCGGCGTGGGCGTCGTCCTCCAGGGCGGCGAGGATGCGACGGGCGAGACCGAGGCCGCGCGCCTCGGGGACCACGTACATGCGCTTGAGCTCGGCGTCTCCGTCGGAGTAGCCCTCGGGGTTCGCGTCCTGGGCGCGCCAGCCGCCGGTCGCCACGGGCCGGCCCTGGTCGTCGTACGCGACGAGGTAGAGGCCGCGGGGCGGCAGGAACATCGCGGGGTCCAGCGGTGTGACATCGCCCGCGTCCTGGTACCGCTCGGCGTATTCGAGCTGAACCTCGTCGTTGAGTTTGACGGCGTCGGGGTGGTCGAACGGCGTGGCGCGGAAATCCATGGGCAGATCGTACGGGTATGCGAATGCGGGCTGCCGGTGCGGTGCTCGGTAGGGTGCCGGGATGCTCACCGTGACAACCGTGAATGTGAATGGACTCCGCGCCGCGGCCAAGAAGGGCTTCGCCCAGTGGCTGGCCGGTACAGACGCCGACGCGATCTGCCTCCAGGAGGTCCGGGCCGAGGCCCACCAGCTCCCGGACGAGGTGCGCGAGCCGGACGGCTGGCACACCGTGCACGCCCCGGCCGCGGCGAAGGGGCGCGCGGGTGTCTCCCTCTACACGCGGCGTGAGCCGGACGCGGTGCGGATCGGTTTCGGGTCGGCCGAATTCGACGGAAGCGGGCGGTACGTCGAGGCGGACCTGCCGGGTGTCACCGTGGCGAGCCTGTATCTGCCCTCGGGCGAGGTGGGGACGGACCGCCAGGACGAGAAGATCCGGTTCATGGACGAGTTCCTGCCCTATCTGCGCGAACTGAAGGCCCGCGCGGCGGCGGACGGGCGCGAGGTGGTGGTGTGCGGCGACTGGAACATCGCGCACCAGGAGACGGACCTCAAGAACTGGAAGGGCAACAAGAAGAACTCCGGCTTCCTGCCCGAGGAGCGGGAGTGGCTGTCCCGGGTCTTCGGCGAGGCGGAGTACGTGGACGTGGTTCGGGCGCTGCACCCGGACCAGGAGGGGCCGTACTCGTGGTGGTCCTACCGCGGGCGGGCCTTCGACAACGACACGGGCTGGCGGATCGACTACCAGGTGGCGACGGCGGGCCTGGCGGGGCGCGCGGTGAAGGCGTGGGTGGAGCGTGCGGCGACGCACGGGGAGCGGTGGAGCGACCACGCGCCGGTGACCGCGGTGTACGAGCTGTAGGAGCTGCAGGGGATTCGCGTTCGCGGTCGGCTCCCGTACGCCCGTTCAACTCAACTGAAGAGACATTGGACTTGATCGGTCGAAAAGAGTCCGGCGGCGCTGAATTTTTGATCCACTTCGGTCAATTTCAGCTATGAGTCAACTGGCGTATACCCGTGCCGCGGCGATGTCGTACTACTGAGGCAGCTGATCGACAGCAGCCTTCGGGAGGTACGCCAAATGGCTGGTCACGCCACACACCGCTGGATCGTGGTCCTCGACATCGAGAACTTCAGCGTGCGCACCGATCCGCTCCAGCGATCAGTGCGCGCGGCGATGTACGAGACACTCAAGAGCGCGATGGAGCGGTCCGGGCTGCCGGTCGAGGACATTGTGTGCGAGGACCGGGGCGACGGCGTTTTGATGATCGCGCCGGGCACGGTCTCGCCGATTCTGCTCGCCGGGCCGTTCATCCGTGAGTTCGACGACGAACTCGCCCAGAAGAGCGCGATGTTCAGCGAGGCACACGCCCTCCGCTTCCGGGTGTCGCTGCACCAGGGGCTCGCCGTGCGGGACGCGGAGGGCTGGTCGGGCGACGCGGTCAACACCGCCTGCCGGCTGGTGGATGCCCAGCCGCTGCGCGACGTTCTGGTCTCGGCGCCCTCCGCCCGCATGGTGTTCATCGTCTCGGACGAGACCTACCGCGGGGTGATCAGGCACGGCCATCGCGGTATCGACCCGGCCGCGTATCTGCCGATGCGGTTCGCCACCAAGCACGGCGAGGTCGTGCACAGCTGGATCACCGTGCCCGGGTATCCGGCGCCTCCCGGCCTCCCGGCGGCCGGCGAGAACGACGACGGGGGCAAGGGCGAAGGGGACAGCGGTGGCGAGCGGGGCGGCCCGGCGGCCTCCGCGGGCCCCGGCGGGCAGCAGACGCCCGGTGGCGCGTACCGCCCGGTGACCTTCCACACCGGAACGGTCCAGGGAGACCAGTTCGCGGGTGACAAGACGGTCAACGTGAACACCACGGGGCCGGTGCGGCCATGACCGTACCCGCGCCGGGAGCCCCGGCCGCCGGCGGAGCAGGGGGAAGCCCGCCGGCGGCCGGTACGGGGGGGCCGTCGGCGGGCGGGGCAACGGACAGCGCTCCGCCCGCCCCGGTCCACGGGGCCGAGGGATCCGGCACACCGCCGGGCGAACAACCGGACGGCGCCGCCGCCCAGCCCGAAGCGCCGCAGTCGGGTCCCGGAGCCGAGTCCTTCGAGGCCACCGGCCGGATGGGACAGGGATCGCTGCGCCACGGCCATCTGCAGAACGCGGTGGCGAACGTCGAGGGCGACATCGTGGGCGGCGACAAGTACGTGCTGCTCCTGGGCGGTACGAAGAAGCGGCTGCGCACCCTGTCGCCGCTGATCGAGGAGCGGGTGCGTTTCGCGTACCACCCGCCGCTCTGCTTCAGCGTCGCGAGCGAGGCCCTGCGCAAGCAGAACCTCCTGATCCTGCGCGGCGCGCACGGGTACGGGAAGTCGGCCCTGGCCGTGCGCCTGCTGATGGGAGCCTGCCAGGGCGGCCCCGTGTACCACCTGGACAGTGATGTGGACTTCGCCTCGCTCGCCGACCAGCTGGAGAGCGGCAGCGGCGGGATCGAGCGGGGCGTGGCCTTCCTGCTCGACCACCCGGCCGACATCGGCAACCTGGACCGAGAGGGCTTCGAGAAGGTCCAGGGGGCGCTGTCCCGGGCCGGTGCCTGGATGGTGCTGACCGTAGCCAGCACCGAGGTGTCCGACAGCGAACTGCTCGGCGGCGTACTGGATGTGAGTGAGGAACCGGACCAGCACGCCGTCGTCCGCGCCCATGTCCGCTGGCGCCTGGGGGAACGCGCCGCCGGCCGGCTGCTGGCAAGGCCCGATGTGTACGACCTCCTCGCGGAGCTGCTCGCGGGCGAACCCGCCTGTCGGCAGGCCGCTGAACTCGCCGCCGCGCTCTGCGAGGAGTACGAGTCGGGAGAGCTGAGCGCGGAGCGCCTCAGGGAGCGCCGGGCGCGCACGGAGGCCGAGGACTTCGAGATCTGGGCCGAGAGCCTGCCCGACCTGGCCGCCCGCAGTCTGGCACTGGCGCTCGCGGTGCTGAACGGGCTGCCTCAGGAGTACGTCGCGCGAGCGGCCCGCGCCCTGCGTGACCGGCTGGAGGACGACGCGCCGTACATCAGGGCGGCGGGGGCCGACGGTCGTCTGCCGCAGCCCAGAAACCTGTTCGCGGTGCCGCGGCGCAGACAGCTGACCCTGCTGCGGGCCCGTGCGGTGCCCAAGTCCCAGGGCGAGCCCGGCGACGTGCTGGAGTACAAGGATCCGGACTATCCGCGCATGGTCATCAAGCACGCCTGGACCCAGTACGAGATCCAGGACGAACTTCTCGACTGGCTCGGCCAGTTGGTCATGGACCCCTCGGAGGAGGTCCGTGTCTACGCGGCCGCCGGTCTGGGCGTGCTCGCCGCCGACTCCTTCGGCTATGTGTCCGGCCGGATCCTGAACCGTTGGGCGTACAGCGACAGCGCGTACCGCCGTGCGGCCGTCGCCTATGCCCTGTCCGTCGGCTGCCGTGACGACTGGGTCCGGGAGCAGGCCGCCGCCATGGTGGAGACATGGCTCGGCGACCGCAGCCGCCCGCTGGGACAGGCGACGGCTGCCCGCGTCCATGGTCTGGGCGCGGTGACGGACCGTCCGGTGGAGGAGATCGGGCGGCTGGCCGTGGTCGGGAATGTGACCGTGGCGGTGGCGGTCGGATGCAGCCTGGCCGACCTGCTTGCGGACGACTTCGAGCTGACGGCAGCCGTGCTGAACATGCTGCATGAGCAGGCGGCGGACTACCGGGCGCGCCCCACGGCCCTGCTGTCCTTCCTGATCCTGGCGGCCCAGCTCGTCATCGACACCGAGGAGCGCAGCGTGGGCGGGCAGGTGCCCGACCGGCCCGCGCTGCTGTATCTGGCCCACCGCAGGCCCGAGTTGCAGGAGCCGTTCATCAGGCTCTGGCGTGCGGCGCTGAACCAGGCGTTCTTCGACGACGAGGCGGAGCAGGTGATGCGGAACTGGGCGGCGCTGGCCGAGCGCGACCCGGAGCTGCGCGAGATGTTCCGCCTGATGATCGGCGCGATCGCCTACGGGGACGAGCGCTCGGGCCGGATCCTGCGGCGGTGCGCCGACGAATGGACGCACCCGGACAACCTGGCGCCGCTGCCGCTGGCCGCCTCCACCGTTCATGCCCAGCTCGACCTGGAGAAGGTGCTGAGTGACCGTCTCGCTGATTCTCAATGACCGCCCGATCCCGCGGAGCCAGGTGGGCGCGCTCCCGAACCTTCCGCCGAGCGTGGCGATCGTCTATCCGGTCGAAGGCGCTCCGTGGGAGGTCGAGACCGTCCGTACGCGCAGCCAGCGGTGGTTCGGCAAGAACCGGGCCTGCTACGCCGTCGACCTCAGTGACCACCGGCGTTCCGCCAAGCTGACCGAGACCCCGCTGACCTGCCAGGACGGCGGACATCGCTTCGAGGCGAAGATCGATGTCGGATTCCGGGTCCATGACCCGGTGCGGCTGGTGCGTGGCAACGTCCAGGACGCCCTCTCCGTGATCTACGGCTGTCTGACACACCGGATGCGCCTCTACGCGGCCGAGTTCCCCATCACCGAGGCGTTGGCCGCCCAGACGCGTATGAACGGGGCTTTCGCCCAGGACATGCAGCTCACCGAGGGCATCACCATCTACCACTGCACCATCCAGCTGGAACCGGACGCCGCCTCCCGCGAATTCATCCGCCGGCTCAGGCAGGCGGAGCGGGAGGACGCCCTGGGGCTGCACTCGAACAAGGCGGCCGTGGGACAGGCCTGGCACACCGAGTCGATCAAGGACATCGAGCATCAGGCGCGGATCGCCCGGGAGGAGCAGGAGCGCAAGGTGCTCGCGGCCGTTCAGCTCGACTTCGAGAGTCTGGTCCGGGAACACCTGACCAAGCACCCCAATGACACCCAGGAGGCCATGGGGCTGCTGCTGCGACTCGAGGAGTCCCGGGCCGGCCAGGTGGAGATCCAGGAGCAGCGTCATGTGGAGATGGTCAAGTACCTGATCGACAAGGGTGTGGTCAGGGACGTCGATCTGCCGGGCGTACGCAATGGGGTGCTGGGAGCGGGGGTGGCGGGCGTCCTGTCGCCGTCGGGGCAGGCGTCCGCGCCCGGTCCCGCGCCGGCCATCGGGCCGGGCCGCCATGCGGCCGGCGCGCACGGCCATCTCGCCGGGACGCAGGGCGGTGGCGCGCCGTCGGCGATCCCGCAGTCCCGGTCCGCTCCCGTCCGTACGTGGGGCGACGCCGGCGCACAGCCCGCCACGCCCGCCGCCGGAGCGCCGGCCACCGGTCTGGTGCCGGTCTATGTGGTTCTCGACGCCTCGGCTGCCGCGGCGGGCTGCGCGACCGAACTGGCCAACGCCCTACGGTCGTTGCAGACCCTGCTGGCCAACAGCCCGGACGTGGCCGCCGCGGTGCGGCTCTCCGTGCTCTCGTACGCGGACACGGCCGAAGTGCTGCTGCCGCTCACCGAGGTGACCTGGCAGACGGGCATCCCCGACCTGCGCGGCGGGCCGGGCTGCCGCTACGCGCCGGCCTTCCGGCGACTGCTGGACCTGGTGCCGCTGGAGACGGAACGGCTCAAGCAGCAGGTGGCCCGGGTACTGCGGCCGGTGGTCTTCCTCCTCGCCGTGGGAGAGGCCGAGGACGCGCCCCAATGGGGCGATGTACGTGCGGAGCTGATGCGGCACAAGTACCACCCGCACCTGGTGGCCTGCGGTATCGGCGAGGTTCGGGGACACACCGTGGAACGCCTCGCCAGCCGGCCCGAACTCGGCGTCGTGGCGCTTCCCGGGGCTGATCTCGCGCAGTCGGCGGTGCAGTTCTCCGTACTCCTGCAGAACACCGTGCTGCATCTCGGGCGCAGCGCCCTGGCGGGCGGAATGGAGCTCCGCCTGGACTGCCCGCAGGGCCTGACTCCCGTCAAGAACGTTCAGTAGAAAGGAAACACGCATGGAGACACTTGGGCAGCTGCTGCCGGTGTACGTACTGGCTGACGAGTCCTATTCGATGGCCTCTCATGTCGACGACCTCAACGCCGGGATGAAATCGCTGCACATGGCCTTGCTCGGTGAACCGATGGCGGCGGCCAAAGTGCGGTTCTCCGTACTGGGCTTCTCCAACACCGTCACGGAGCACCTGATCCTCGCGGACCTGAGGGGTGAGAGCGAGCTGCCCCGGCTCTCGGCCGGCGGCGGGACCAGCTACGAGGCGGCCTTCAGCGCGCTGCTCCAGCGCGTTCCCGACGATGTGCGCAGCCTCAAGAGCCAGGGGTACCGGGTGCACCGTCCCGCGGTGTTCTTCCTCAGCGACGGGCAGCCCAATCCGCGTGAGAACTGGATGGAGGTGCACCGCAGACTCACCGACCGCAAGATCACCGGCGCGGCGCCCAACGTCATCGCCTTCGGCATCGGACAGGCCGAGGCCGAGACCATCCTCAACGTCGCCACGCAGTCGGAGTTCGCCTTCATCTCCCTGCCCGGGTCGCAACTCGGCGATTCCATCGCCAAGTTCTTCACCGCGCTCACCAAGAGCGTCGTGGAGTCGGGCAATGCGATGGCCTCGGGCCAGGCGGAGCTGATCGTGGAGAAGCCCGAGGGCTTCCGTCTCGCGATCGACGAGGTGTGACGGTGGAGTTCTTCGGAAGGAAAGGGCGGGCCAAGGACCCGGAGGAGCCCGCCGCGTCCTCCGATCCTTCCGCGCCGGCGCCGGCGCCGTCCCCCGGGCCTCCCGCGCCGGGGGCACCGGGCGGGCAGCCTGACGGGCAGTACCAGCAGCCCCCTCGGCAGACGGGGGGCGGGTATGTGCAGCAGCAGTTTCTGGAGCCGGGGTACGCGCAGCCGCCGTACCAGGAGCCGGGTTACGCGAGGCCTCCACAACAGCCGTCCCAGCAGCAACCGCATCAGCCCCCGCATCAGCCGTCCCACCAGCCGCCACATCAGCCGTCCCACCAGCCGCCGCAGCAGCACCCGCCTCAGCCGCGGCATCAGCAGCCGGGGGAAGCCCCGCCGCGGCCGGAGCCTGGCCGGCAACGCCCGCCGCGGCACGCGCAACCACCGCAGCAGCCGGCGCAGCAACCACCTCAGCATCCACTGCAGCAGCCCCCGCCGCGGCACGCACAACCGCCTCAGCAACCACTGCAGCCACCCCCGCCGCGACCGCCCCGTCCGGCGCCGGGTTACGTCCAGGCCCCACCGCGGCAACAGCCGCCGCCCGGCCGATGGGACCGGATCGTCCTCGGGCGGGCCGCCGCCGTTCCGGAGCCCAAGCCGCCGCCCGCGGACCCGTACCGCCCCGACACGGTTTTCGACGGGTGGTCCACGCGCTACCTCACGGTCCGGCTCGCCTCCGTACGGGGTGACGAGCACAGGTGCAGCGGACGCCCGCGCCAGGACGACATCACGGTCGCCTGGCACGAGGCCACCGAGGCGGTCGTGTTCGCGGTGGCCGACGGAGTGTCCGCAGCCCCGCAGTCGCACATCGGCGCCGCCCTCGCCTGCCGTACCGCCGTGAACGACCTGCTCGGCCAGCTCGACGAGGAACGGAAGGAGCCCGACTGGACGCGCGTGGTGCAGGCCGCCGCCTACCAGCTGCTGATGCGGGTGGCCCGGGTAGGTGAGCCCTCCGAGGAGCATCGCAGGGAGGCCATCGCCACCCTGGCGACCACCCTGGTGGCAGGCAGGGTCCTCCCACTGGCCGACGGAACACTCAGGGTCGACCTGGTCCAGGTCGGGGACACGGCGGCCTGGCAACTGGTCGAGGGGCTCTATCACCCCTTGCTGGGCGTGGAGAGCGACGACGAGATTTCGTCCTCCGCGGTGCTGGCGCTGCCGCGGCTGCCATCGGCGCTCCGTCCGAGGTCGTACCAACTGCCGGCGGACGGGGTGCTCCTGGTGGGCACCGACGGATTCGGCGTGCCGCTGGGCGACGGCGCGGGCATGGTCGGCGAACTGATGGCCGCGGGGCTGTCGCATCCGCCGCGGGAGCCCCGCACGCTCGCCCATCTGCTGGACTTCTCCCGGGAGACGTTCGACGACGACCGCACCCTGCTGGCGGTCTGGCCGCGTCATCGCCTCACGGAAGGGATGCCATGAGCGGCCCCGCCGCCGGGGTCCAACTGGCGTCCCTCGTCAGGGGAGCCCAGCTCGGCAAGGGCGGCCAGGGCACCGTCTGGGCCGTTCAGAAGCGGCTGATCAACGGTGAATGGCCGGTCGTGTACAAGGAGTACGACGGCAAGAGCAGGAGCGAGCTGAGGGCCGACGTACTGGAGCGGATGGTTGCTTTTCTGCCGCGCCAGGCGGACGGGACGGCCCGCTGGCTGGGTGAGCACACGGCGTGGCCCGCCGCGTTGGTGAGACAGGGGAACGATGTACACGGATTCCTGATGAGGCAGATCCCGGAGCATTACTTCCGGGTGCTGACGACCTCACCGGAGAGGAGGACGTCGGGCTTCGAGTTTCTGCTGAACAAAGACGCCTACTTGCGAAAGGTCGTCGGGATCTCGTTCACGCCCCGGCAGCGCTTCCAGCTGCTGCTGGATCTGGCGGGCAAGCTGGACCGGCTGCACGGGCTCGGTGTGGTCGTGGGGGACCTGTCGCCGAAGAACCTGCTGTTCTCGTTGCAGGGCTCACCCAGTTGCTTCCTGATCGACTGCGACGCGATGGTGCTGGGCGGCCAGTGGGCGCTCAAGCCGGTGCAGACCCCGGGCTGGAGCCTGCCCGGGGCCGAGGAGCCGACGACCCGGGCAGGCGATGTCTACAAGTTCGGTCTGCTCGCCGCCCGGCTGTTCATCGGCGATCAGGTTGGATCGGACGTGAACATCCTGCGGTCGGCCGACCGCGCGGTGGGGCAGCTGGCGGAGCGCAGTCTGGCCGCTGTGCCCGGGCAGCGGCCCGCGCTCGCCGACTGGCTCGGTCCGCTGCGCAGCGCCGTCAGCACGGCTCCCGCCACGCTGGCGCGGCCGGCGCCCGCCACCCCGACGCCGACGGTGGTGAACAGCCCGGCATGGACGCCGCCGCCCCGGCGGACCGTGCCAACGGCGCAGACAGCGAACGCGGTTACGGCAACGGCGGGGACGCCCGCGCAGACCCCGGCCCCGGCCCGGACACCGAACCCGGCCCGGACCCCGGCCCCGGCACGCTCGGGTGCCGTGCCGCCGCGCCGTCCTCCCGCCGCGCGCCCCAAGAAGAGCTACGGCTGGGTCTTCGTCCTGGTGGCGCTTCTCGTCATCGGCGTCGCACTGGGCAGCAAGCTGCTCGACAACGCTCGTGGGGAAGACGGGTCCGAGGATCCCGGGTCCGGAGCCACTCAGACGCGTGAGGAACAGGCGCAGACTCTGGAGAGCCTGCTGACGGAGAACGACGGCAACCGAGGCAGCGTCTCGGAGTCCGTGGTGAGAGTGATGGGATGTCCCGGGGGCAGTGAACTCGAAGCGGCCAAAGGGGTGTTCGACGATGCGGCCGGCAACCGCGACCGGCTGGTCGGCGCCTTGGAGGAGGCAGGCCTCGACCAGTTGCCGGACGGGCTGACCGCGGATCTGCTGGCCGGCTGGAAGAGTTCGGCCGAGGCGGACAGGGCCTATTCCAGACTGGCCACCGACATGGCCGACGGATGCACGACGAGCCGGGTGACGTCCGCGGACGCCTGGGCGGACGCGGACCGCGCCAACGTACAAGCGACGCGCGCGAAGAAGGACTTCGTGGCTGCGTGGAACCCGCTGGCCGAGGAGTACGGGCTGCGGACCCTGTCCTGGGACGAGGTGTGACCGTGCCCGGGTCAGGGCCCTTCGCCGCATTCCCGCTTCAGCGCGTCGGGGTTCTCGACGACCAGCCGGTTGCGCCCGGTCGTCACCCAGCCGTTGCCGCGCCACTGCTCGAGGATGCGGCTGACCGTACGGCGGGAGCCAAGCACAAGTCCGGCGATGTCGTCCTGCGAGAGCGGCAGGGCGATCAGCAGAGCGCCGGAGTCGCCGCGTCTGCCGTATCTCTCGCCCAGCTCCAGCAGGAGTGCGGCGAGGCGGGCCTGGATCGCCTCGCCGCCGGTCGAGGTGCGCTGGCTGTCGGCGTCCCGCAGTCGCGCCGACAGCACTTGCTGCATCGCGGCGGCGATGGCCGAGTGGTGGCGCGCCGCGTCCCTGAAGGCGCTCGCGGGCATGACCAGCGCTTCCACAGTGGTCAGGGCGGTGAGGGTGGCGGAGCGCGGTCCGCCGTCCAACCCGGCCTGCTCGCCCAGCAGATCACCCGCGTTCCGTATGGCGAGTACGGCTTGATAGCCGTCGGCGGAAAGCGCGGTGACCTTCACGCAACCCCGTCTGACCACGAGCAGATGGTCGGTGAGGTCGTTCTCCTGGAGGAGGTTGTCCTTGGCCGCGAACGTCTCGAGATCGCCGATGCGGCGGAGGGCGAGCCGGGCGGCATCGTCGAGCAGGCTCCAGAACGGAACCCGGTTCGACCGGTACCGGTCGGTGTGCCGCGCGGTCATGGACGCTCCTCGAGGTATCAGCCGAACGCGCCGACCACGGCGATCAGGACACCGCCCGCCAGAGCGCAGCCGAGCGACTGCCGGACCCGGCGGTGCTTGGTCCACAGGATTTCGCTCATGGTCACCAGTTGACCCGTCAGGGCCGGGAGGGGGTCGTGCCGGCCGAGCTGGTCGGCGAGCTGCTCCGGAGTCCAGTGACGCAGATGTCCGTAGAAGATGAACTGCCCCTGCGCGGGTGCCGACCGGCCCTGGTGGCCATGGCGCGGCAGCACGGCGAGGACCGCGAGCGCGGCGGACAACCCCAGGAGGAGCACGCCCAGCCACAGACCGATTTGAGCGACCAGTCCGGACATCTCGCTCAGCCTGCGGCCGGAGCCCGACATGGCGGCCACACCCGCCAGCGCGGCAGACTCCATGGCGAGGGCGAAGGACGCCTTGGCGTCGATGGTGCGGGTCCATTCGCCGAGCGTGGAGTGAATCTGCCAGGCGGTCCTGACGGCTTCGTCCCGCGACACCGGTTCCCCCTGTGGCACGCGGCTTCCTCCACATCCTGGCTGTCGTCGTGGTCCATCGCACCATAGCCAGGGTTGCCCGCGCCGGTCATGAACTCCCGCTGCAGTACTGCACTTTGATCAGAACTGATCAAAGCGATCAGTGGGGGCGCGCCTCGGTAGGGCCGGACTCGGGCAGCTGGTGCAGGTGCCGGTCCATCGCCATCGAAAGCTCCGCGTCCACCACGCTCTTCGCCAGCGGCCGCAGTCTGTCCACCTCGTCCTTCGGGGCGTGAGCGCGCAGGATTCCGACGAAGAGTTCCGCCAGCGCGTCCGCGTGGTCGCGGACCCGGCGGCCCGCGTCCAGGACGGTCGCCAGTGGGACGCCCTCGCGGACCAGGGCGGATGAGACGTCGAGCAGGCGGCGGCTGATGTGGACGATCTCGTCGCCGTCGGTGGCCAGGTAGCCGAGGTCCAGCGCGACCGCAAGGTTCTCCGGGGTGACCTCGCCCTCGAAGTAGTCGGCGAGTTCCTGGGGGGTGAGGCGGACCGGCTCCTCCTCGGTGGGGGCGCCGAGGCCAAGGACGTCACCGACGTCGCGGCCGCTCTCGAATGCGGTGGCGAGATCGGCGATGCCGTTGAGGGTGTGGCCGCGCTCCAGGAGAGCGGCGATGGTACGGAGCCGGGCCAGGTGGTGCTCGTCGTACCAGGCGATACGGCCCTCGCGGCGCGGCGGCGGGATCAGCCCGCGCTCCCGGTAGAAGCGCAGAGTGCGCACCGTGATGCCGGCCTCTTCGGCCAGCTCCTCCATGCGGTACTCACGTCCGTCTGCCACAGGGGAAGCCTATGTTGTACCGCCGGTAACTTGTCAGGTCCTGCCCCTACCGCTCAGTATCCCACTGCTCTACTCTCCCCATCATGCCAGTGATTGCTGGCATGGTCCGGCAGGGTGATGACGTTCCAGCGGGAGGCGGCGGCATGGGCCAGCAGCACGAGCACGTACGGGTGGCGGTGATCGGATCCGGATTCGGCGGCCTGGGGGCCGCGGTCCGGCTGCGCCGCGAGGGGATCACCGACTTCGTCGTCCTGGAACGGGCGGACTCGGTCGGCGGGACCTGGCGGGACAACAGCTATCCGGGGTGCGCGTGCGACGTGCCCTCGCACCTCTACTCGTTCTCCTTCGCGCCCAACCCCGACTGGCCGCGCACCTTCTCCGGGCAGGAACACATCCGCTCGTATCTGGAGCATGTCGCGGACACCTTCGGGCTGCGCCCCCACATCCGCCTCAGCCATGAAGTGCTGATGATGCGCTGGGTGGGCGACGAGCTGCACTGGGAGATCGAGACCTCGCAGGGCACGATCACCGCCGACGTCGTCGTCTCGGCGACCGGTCCGCTGTCCGACCCGAAGATGCCGGACATCGACGGCCTTGCCGGCTTCCCCGGGAAGGTCTTCCACTCCTCCCGCTGGGACCACGACTACGACCTGCGCGGCAAGCGCGTCGCGATGATCGGGACCGGCGCGTCGGCGATCCAGATCGTGCCGTCGATCCAGCCGGAGGTCGGGCAGCTGACGCTCTTCCAGCGGACCCCGCCGTGGGTGATGCCGCGGATGGACCGCACGATCAGCGAGGCCGAGCGCTGGCTGCACCGGCAGCTGCCGTTCACCGGGGCGGCGCGGCGCGGACTGCTGTGGGGGATAAGGGAGTTGCAGGTCAGCGCGTTCACCAAACGGCCCAAGCAGCTGGGACTCGTCGAATCGCTCGCCAAGGCCAATATGGCCAAGGCCATCAAGGACCCGGCTCTGCGGGCCAAGCTGACGCCCTCGTACCGCATCGGCTGCAAGCGGATCCTGCTGTCGAGCGAGTACTACCCGGCGCTCGCCGAGCCCAATGTGGATGTGGTGGCCTCGGGGCTTGTGGAGGTGCGCGGTTCGACGGTCGTCGCTGCCGACGGCACGCAAGCCGAGGTCGACGCGATCATCTTCGGCACCGGTTTCCATGTGACCGACCTGCCGATCGCCGAGCGGGTGGTCGGAGCCGACGGGATCACGCTCGCGGAGGCATGGAAGGACGGGATGGAGTCGCTGCGCGGCGCCACCGCGGCCGGCTTCCCCAACTGGATGACGATCATCGGCCCCAACACGGGCCTCGGGAACTCCTCGATGATCCTGATGATCGAGTCGCAGCTGAACTACATGGCCGACTACATGCGGCAGTTGAACGTGCTGGGGGGCCGTGCCGCGCTCGCCGCCCGGCCGTCCGCCGTGGGGGCCTGGAACCGGCTGGTACAGGAGCGGATGAAGCGGACGGTATGGGACACCGGCGGCTGCACCAGCTGGTACATGGACGCCAATGGCCGTAACACCACCATCTGGCCGGGGACGACAGGTGAGTTCCGCAGGGCGACGCGTGAGGTGAACCTCGCCGAGTACGAGGTCGTACGGGTACCTGCGACGGACGCGTCGGCGCAGTCCGCTGCCGAGCCCGCGCAAGTCGCCGCCGAGACCGCGAAGACCGCTGCCGAGACCACGGAGGCCGTGCGATGAGCCGGACGAGCCGGACCCTGACCGCCGTCTCCGCCGACGGGTCGCCGATCCATGTCGAGGTGTACGGTCCGGAGGGCGCGCCCGCCGTCGTGCTCGCCCACGGCTGGACCTGTTCCACACTCTTTTGGGCCGCGCAGATAAGGGAGTTGGCAGGGGACCACCGGGTCGTGGTCTACGACCAGCGCGGCCACGGCCGTACCGCGTTCGCCGCGGTCGGTACGGACGTCCTCGCCGACGACCTGGAAGCGGTGCTCGGCGCCGTACTGGCTCCGGGCGAGAAGGCCCTGCTCGCCGGGCATTCCATGGGAGGGATGACCGTGATGGCCGCCGCCGGCCGGCCGGCCTTCGCGGAGCACGCGGCCGCGGTACTGCTGTGCAGTACGGGCAGTTCGCGGCTGGTCGACGAGTCGCTGCTGCTGCCGATGCGCGCCGGGCGGCTGCGGACCCGGATCACTCGGATGGTTCTCGGGGCGCGGGCCCCGCTCGGACCCGTGACGCGCGTCTCCAAGCGGATCCTCAAGTACGCGACGATGGGCCCCGATTCGACGCCGGAACGGGTGGCGGAGTGCGCCCGTATCGTGCACGCCTGCCCGCGGCCGTCCCGGGTGGCCTGGGCCCGGGTGCTCGCGGAGCTCGATCTCGACGCGGGCGTACGGGAGTTGCGGGTGCCCACGATTGTGGTGGCGGGCACGGCGGACCGGCTCACACCGGTGGTGCACGCGCGGCGGCTGGCCGTAGAGCTGCCCGACTGCCGTGAGCTGGTGGAACTGGCCGGGATCGGGCACATGACGCCGGTGGAGGCCCCCGAGGCCGTCACCGCGAAGATCCGTGAACTGGTCGCCGCGTTCGTGAACAAGAAGGAGGAGGCCGCATGAGCAGGACGAGCCTGGAGGGACAGGTCGCGGTCGTCACCGGCGCGGCGCGGGGCGTGGGCGAGCTGCTCGCCCGCAAGCTGTCGGCGCGCGGCGCGAGGGTGGCGCTGGTGGGCCTCGAGCCGGACGAGCTGAAGCAGGTCTCGGGCAGGCTGCGCACCGAGAGTGACTGGTGGCATGCGGATGTGACCGACCACGAGGCGATGGCGCGGGTCGCGCAGGAGGTCAAGGAGCGCTTCGGCAAGGTCGACATCGTGGTCGCGAACGCGGGTGTGGCGTCGGGAGGTCCCTTCGTGGACTCGGATCCGGTCGCGTGGCGGCGGGTGATCGAGGTCAATCTGATCGGGAGCGCGGTCACGGGCCGGGCGTTCCTGCCGGTGCTGATGGAGAGCCGGGGGTACTTCCTGCAGATCGCGTCACTGGCCGCGATCACGCCGGCGCCGATGATGACGGCCTACTGCGCGTCGAAGTCGGGCGTCGAGGCATTCGCCCACAGCCTGCGGGCGGAGGTCGGGTACAAGGGCGTGCGAGTGGGTGTCGCCTATCTGTCCTGGACGGATACGGACATGGTGCGCGGGGCCGACCAGGACGAGGTGATGCGGGAGCTGCGGCAGCGGCTGCCCTGGCCCTCGAACCGCACGTATCCGCTGGGCCCGGCGGTGGACCGGATCGTGGCCGGGATCGAACGACGGTCCGCGCATGTGTACGCGCAGTGGTGGCTGCGCGGGATGCAGTCGGTGCGGGGCTGTCTGCCGGGGCTCATCGGGATGGCCGGCCAGCGGGAGATGCGGCGTTTCGAGCCGCGGCTGCGGGGGGTCGGAAAGGGGCTCGTGGGGGCCGGCGGGGCGGCGGACGAGGCGGCGCGGGAGGCGGGTACGCGGCGTCCGTGATCGAAATGCGAGGCATGTCCGTGCGTGCCACGCTGGTGTGGAGGCGCAGGGGGCGCGATGGCTCCCGCCCTTCTCACACCTTCTAGGAGTGAACGTTCATGGGCATGGCAGACCAGTTCAAGGACAAGGCCGACGCGCACGAGGAGCGGGCGCCGGCCGAGGGGGGCGCGAAGAAGGAAGCGTCGCAGCGGTCTTCGGCGGCCAAGGGCAAGCCGACGGAAGAGCCCCGGGAGCGGTCCACCGAGGAGGCCATGCAGGACGCCGAGGACAAGTTCAGGCAGGACTACGACATCTGAGTTCAGACAGCGAAGGGGCGCACCCGTTCGGGCGGGTCCGCCCCTTCGTGCATGCCGCCGGTCCTTGCGCCGTGGGTACGCACCGGTCCCGGGGCGCATCAGGGCGTCACCCGCGACGCCCAGCCCCCTCGCGCCCCCTCGGCGGCAGCTTCGGGCGTCGCAGGTTCGGGGCCTGCGAGTAGTCCGGCGGCTCCGCCGGCGGGTGGGTCTTCAGGAGGTCCAGGGCCAGCTGGATCGCGTCGTCCAGCTGGACGTGGCGGCCCTCCGCCCAGTCCAGGGGGGTGCGCAGCGCGTCCAGGTCCGGGTCCACGCCGTGGTTCTCGATGGACCAGCCGTACTCGTCGAACCATGCGGCGTTCATCGGGACCGTGATCACCGTGCCGTCGCCCAGGCGGTGCCGTCCTGTCATGCCCACCACGCCGCCCCAGGTGCGGCTGCCCACCACCGGGCCCAGGCGCAGCAGTTTGATGGCCGCGGTGATCATGTCGCCGTCCGACGCCGTCGCCTCGTCGGCGAGGGCGACAATCGGGCCGCGCGGGGCGTTCGACGCGTACGAGACCGGCTGCGCGTTCCGCGTCAGGTCCCAGCCGAGGATCTTTCTCGTGAGTTTCTCGACGACCAGTTCGCTGATGTGGCCGCCCGCATTGCCGCGTACGTCCACGATCAGCGCCGGCCGGGACACTTCCAGCCGCAGATCGCGGTTGAACTGCGCCCACCCCGACCCGCCCATGTCCGGGATATGCAGATACCCGCACTTGCCGCCGCTCAACTCCCGTACCACCTCGCGGCGTTTGGCCACCCAGTCGTGGTACCGCAGCGGCCGCTCGTCCACCAGCGGGATGATCGCCACCCGCCGGGCGGGACCCTCGCCCTCCGCAGGCCGGAAGGTCAGCTCGACCGTCGTGCCGCCCGCCGCCGAGAGCATCGGATAGGGGCCCGCCACCGGGTCCACCGGGCGGCCGTCGACATGTGTGAGGATCGCGCCCTCGCGGATGCCCGTGCCGGCCAGCGGCGAACGCGCCTTGGAGTCGGACGACTCGCCCGGCAGGATCCGGCTGACCACCCAGTTCCCGTCCCTGCAGACCAGGTTGGCGCCCAGCAGGCCCATCGCGCGCTGGTACTGGGGCGGCCCTTCGTTGCGCCGCGCGGGCGTGACGTACGCATGGGACGTGCCCAGCTCGCCCAGCACTTCGCGCAGCAGATCCGCGAACTCGTCCGGCGTCGCGATGTTTTCGACCAGCGGACGGTACTGGTCGAGCACACCGTCCCAGTCGATGCCGCACATCCCCGGCTCCCAGAAGTACGCGCGGGTGATGCGGCCCGCCTCGTCGTACGCCTGGCGCCATTCGGACGGTGGGTCCGCCTCGTGCAGGATCCGGCGCAGGTCCAGATAGACCGTCGTGTCGCTGTCCCCCGGCTCGGTGGCCGGGACCGCGCGCAGCTCCCCGTCGTCCACGACCACCAGCCGGCTGCCGTCGCCGCTGACCGCGAACCAGTCGAGATGGCCGACCAGTTCGGTCTTGCGGGCCTTGGTGATGTCGAAGTGCTCCAGGGTGGGGCGGCCGGTGGTGTCCGCGGGGTTGGCGAACGTCTCGCCGAGCGCCCCGGAGATCGGCCAGCGCATCCAGACGAGGCCGCCGCCGCTGACCGGATGGAGCGCCGAGTACTTGGAGGCGGCGACGGGGAAGGGGGTGACCCGGTCGGCCAGCCCCTCGACCTCGACCGTGACCGTGCCGTCGCCGTTCCCGGATTCGTCGTCCAGCGGGTCGAGTCCGCCGGCCGCGGGCCGTCCGTCCGGCAGCACCGCGAAGGGCGACGGTGTCGCGGACGACAGCGGCACGAGATAGGGGCGGCAGCCCAGCGGGAAGGACAGGTCCCCGGTGTGCACGTCATACACCGGGTCGAAGCCCCGCCAGGACAGGAAGGCGAGATAGCGGCCGTCGCGTGTGAAGACCGGATTCTCGTCCTCGAAGCGGCCGTTGGTGACGTCGACGATCGTACGGTCCATGATGCGGGCCATCTTGATCTGCCGCAGTGAGCGGCCGATGCCCGGATGCGACCAGGTCAGCCAGGCACCGTCCGGCGAGAAGGCCAGATCGTTGACGGGCCCGTTGACGGAGCGGACCAGCTCCGTCACCTCTGCGTCCACAGCGCCTTCGGCCGCGGAGGTGTCCCCGGACTCCTCGCTCGCGTCGAGCAGCAGCAGCCGGCCGTCGTTCGACGCGACAGCGAGCCGCTCCCCGTCCGGGTCCGACACCATCTCGTGGACGCGTCCCAGTTTCCCCGAGGCCAGCCTGCGCGGCTCCCGTTCGCCGCTGGCCCGCGGCAGATACGCGATCTCGACGGCGTCCTCGCCCTCCGCGTCCGTGACATAGGCGACCTGTCCGCCGCCGCCGAGCATCCCCGGCTGCCGGACCCGTACGCCCGGGGTGTCCGCGATCGTGCGCGCCGGACCGTCGCGGTGTGTGAGCCAGTACAGGCTGCCGCGTACGTTGACGGCGCTGGCCCGCCCGGTCGTGTCGACCGAGATCGCTTCCACGTTTCTGGAGGCGGGCACCTGGTAGGAGCGGCGTCCGGGGCGCGGGCCGCCGAGCCGTACCTCCAGCTTGCGCGGCTCCGCGTCCGGCACTGTCAGATCGTCGACGATCCACAGGTCACCCGCGCACTGGTACACGACCCTGCGGCCGTCGCTCGAGGCGTGCCGGGCGTAGAAGGCGTCGTGGTCGGTGTGGCGTCGGAGATCGGTCCCGTCGGGCAGGCAGGAGTAGAGATTGCCCACGCCCTGGTGGTCGGAGAGGAACGCGATGCGCCCCGAGACGAACATCGGGCTGTCCAGGTGCCCGTACAGATCCGCGAGCAGCCGTTCCCCGTGCACCCAGAGCCGGCCCGTCGCTCCGCCCCGGTACCGCTTCCACGCGGCCGGCTCGTGCGGCGGCTTGCCGGTGAGGAGCAGGGTGCGGTGTTCTCCCTCGATGTCCGCGACCTGGATGTCGGAGGTCGGGCCCCAGGGGAGCCGCCGGCCGGGGGAGCCGTCGGTGGCCACCTTGTAGGCCCAGGAGAAGTACGAGAAGGGCTGGGCGTGTGAGGAGACGGCCAGGATGTTGCCGTCCGGGTCCCAGCCGCAGACCCGGGTGTCGGTCGAGCCCCAGTAGGTCAGCCGCCTGGCCGGCCCGCCGGCGACGGGTGCCAGATGGATCTCCGGGTCGAGGCTGCGCCAGGTCGTGTACGCGATCTGCGCCCCGTCGGGGGAGAAGCGCGGATGGCCGACTCTGGTCCGGTCGACGGTGACCCGCCAGGCGCGGTCCGGTCTGCGCCCGGCGGGTGCCAGGGGCGCGATCCAGAGATCGTCCTCGGCGGCGAAGCACAGCAAGTCGTCGTGCAGGTGCGGGAAACGGAGATACGCGACGTCGTCACTCACCCCCCAATGCTTTCCGTGTCGGAGGGGTGCGGCAACTTGTGACGCAGAACACGACCGAAACGATTTCGTTTCGCAGAGGCTCGGGGTTATCTTCGTACTGTACGAAACCGTTTCGTTCAGGATGGAGGTCGACCATGGCAAGCAGCAGGATCACGCCCGAGCGCGAGGCAGAGCTGTACGAAGCCGTGCTCGACCTGCTGCGTGAGGCCGGCTACGAAGGCCTCACGATGGACGCGATCGCGGCCCGCACGCGTTCCAGCAAGGCCACGCTCTACCGCCAGTGGCGGAGCAAGCCGGAGCTGGTGGCTCGCGCGCTGCGCCATACCAAGCCGGTGAGCATCGCGGAGATCGACACCGGTTCCCTGCGCGGCGACTTCCTCGCGATGGTCGACCGCATGGACGACTGCCAGATGGAGAAGGACTCCGCGCTGATGCGGGGTCTGGCCCATGCCATCCACGACAACCCCGACCTCCACAAGGCGCTGCGGGACCTGCTGATCGACCCGGAGATGACCGGGCTCGACGCACTGGTGCAGCGCGCCGTGGACCGGGGCGAACTCCCCGCGGACACCCCCGCCCTGAACTACGTCCCGCACATGCTTGTCGGCGCTTTCATCGCCCGTCCGCTGATCGAGGACCGGTCGGCCGACCGGGCCTTCATCGCCTCCTACATCAATGCCGTGGTCCTCCCCGCACTCGGCATCTGATCTCCCCGCACAGCCAGCACAGCACCTGACGCGCGCCGCTCTCGTCGTCGGACCGGCTCCCCATGCCCTGTTCACCTCACACTCGGGAGTACGCCCTCGTGGCCACGTTTCTCTACAAACTCGGGCGGTCCGCCTTCCGGCGCCGCCGTCTCGTCGCCCTGCTGTGGGTCGCGCTGCTGGCGCTCGCCGGGGTCGGCGCGGCCTCCGCGTCCACCGCCACCTCCTCGTCGTTCTCGATCCCGGGCACGGAGGCGCAGAAGGCCTTCGACCTGCTGGAAGAGCGCTTCCCCGGCGTCAGCGCCGACGGCGCCACCGCCCGGGTCGTCTTCAAGGCGCCCGCCGGCGGCAAGATGACCGACGCGGCCAACAAGGCCGAGGTGAACGAGGCCGTCGCCGCGCTGAAGGACGGCTCCGACCAGATCGGCTCCGTCACCGACCCGTACACCGGCAAGGCCGTCTCCAAGGACGGCGGCACCGCGTACGTATCGGTCTCGTACAAGGTGAGCTCGATGGAGCTGACCGACGAGACCCGTGAGGCGCTGGAGAAGACCGGCGACGAGGCGCGCGACGCCGGGCTGACGGTGGAGATCGGCGGCGATGCGCTGCAGACCGTCCCGGAGACCGGGGCCGGCGAGATCATCGGCGTCGGCATCGCCGCGGTCGTCCTGGTCATCACCTTCGGCTCGCTGGTTGCTGCCGGGCTTCCGCTGCTCACCGCGATCATCGGCGTGGGCATCGGGATCTCCACGATCACCGCGCTCGCGAACGTACTGGAACTCGGCTCCACCACCTCCACGCTGGCAACGATGATCGGCCTCGCGGTCGGCATCGACTACGCGCTCTTCATCGTCTCCCGCTACCGGGCCGAGCTGGCCGAGGGCCGCGAACGCGAGGACGCGGCCGGCCGGGCCGTCGGCACAGCGGGCTCCGCGGTCGTCTTCGCGGGCCTGACCGTGGTCATCGCGTTGGTCGGCCTCGCCGTCGTCAACATCCCGATGCTCACCAAGATGGGCTTCGCCGCGGCCGGCACGGTCGTGATCGCGGTCCTCATCGCGCTGACCCTGATCCCCGCGCTGCTCGGTTTCGCGGGCAACCAGGTGCTCGGCCGCAAGGTCCGCAAGGGCAAGCCGGCCGGCGAGAAGCCGAACATGGGCACCCGCTGGGCACGCCTCATACTGCGCCGCCCGGTCACCGTGCTGCTCGCCGGAGTGGTGGGCCTCGGCGCCATCGCCATACCGGCCGCCTCGCTGGAAATGGGTCTGCCCGACGACGGCGCGCAGCCGGTCAGCACCACTCAGCGCAAGGCGTACGACCTGCTGTCCGACGGCTTCGGTCCCGGCTTCAACGGCCCACTGCTGGTGGTCGTCGACGGCGACAAGAGCGCGGCCGACCGTACGGTCAAGGACATCAAGGGTCTCGATGGCGTCGTGGCCGTCACCCCGCCGAGCCCCAACAAGGCCGGCGACACCTCGATGATCACGGTCATCCCGAAGGACCGGCCGTCCTCGGTCGAGACCGAGGACCTCGTCCACTCGATCCGGTCCGGCAGCGGCGACGATGTGCTGGTCACCGGCGCGACGGCGATGAACATCGACTTCTCGCAGAAGATGAACGACGCGCTGCTGCCCTATCTGGCGCTCGTCGTCGGACTCGCCTTCCTGCTGCTGATGGTGGTCTTCCGCTCGGTGCTGGTGCCGCTCAAGGCGGCCCTCGGCTTCCTGCTCTCCGTCGTCGCGGCACTCGGCGCGGTCGTCGCCGTCTTCCAGTGGGGCTGGCTCGGCTCGCTGTTCGGTGTGGAGCAGACCGGCCCGATCATGTCGATGATGCCGATCTTCATGGTGGGCGTCGTCTTCGGTCTCGCGATGGACTACGAGGTCTTCCTGGTCACGCGGATGCGTGAGGCATACGTCCACGGGGAGCGGCCCGGCGAGGCGATCGTCACCGGCTTCAGGCACGGGGCACGTGTGGTCACCGCCGCCGCGGTGATCATGATGGCGGTCTTCTCCGGCTTCATCGGCTCCAGCGAGCAGATGGTCAAGATGATCGGCTTCGGCCTCGCGATCGCGGTCCTCTTCGACGCGTTCGTGGTCCGCATGGCGATCGTGCCGGCGGTGCTGGCGCTGCTGGGCCACAAGGCCTGGTGGCTGCCGCGCTGGCTGGACCGGATACTGCCCAATGTGGACGTGGAGGGCGAGAAGCTGCGCAAGGAGCTGGCCGACCGTCCCGAAGGCCCGGACGCGGAGCGGCAGTTGGTACGCGTCTGACGCACCGGGCACCAAGGCCCCGGGGGCGCCACAGGGGCGCGGCGCAGCCGCTCCGGTGGAGCCGTGCTTACACCTCAGGTGCACGCCCCCGGCAGCGCGACGGCACACCGTGGGGACGGGGGCCGTCGCGGAACACAGTGGCCGCGCTCGTCACCTCTGGGTGGCGGGTGTGGCCACTGCGTATGTGTGCCGCAGGAAGCGGATCAGCGACGTCGTGTCGAACTGCACCACCGCTACGCCATCCGGGGTATGGAACTCCACAACCGCCTGGACCCTGCCGCAGGGCCAGATCTCGACATCGCCCAGGCGCGCGGGCGCGCGCAGTCCCGTCTCCAGCAGTGCGCGGGGGAAGGCCCACTCCCGGCCGCCGGGGAAGGCGAAGCGCACCGAATCCGGGTCGCCGGGATCGTAGCGGAGGGCGACGCGGGCCGACCGGTACTGCGGAGCGTCGGTGACTATCCGGGCCAATGCATGATCTTCGACGACTGTGGACATGGCGCGCTCCTCACATTCGCCTGCTTTGTCCTCTAATGTCCCACAATTCGGGACGAAGGCACGACCGTTATTCGTGACCGAGGCGCTCTTGCGAACGATTTGCAATAAGGCACTATGATTGAACACTTATTCATCTGTCCGAAGCGGAGCCCGCCATGCATGTCCCCGACGGATTCATCAACGCCCCGGTATCGGTGGCCGCCGGAGTCACAGCCGCCGGCGCTGTCGCCGTGAGCCTGCGCGGCGCCCGCCGTGAGCTGGGCGGCTCCGCGGTCGCGCTCGTCGGCGCCGAGCGGACCGCGCCGCTTGCCGGGCTGGTCGCCGCATTCATCTTCGCCGTACAGATGCTGAACTTTCCTGTGGCGGCGGGCACCAGCGGACACCTGCTGGGCGGCGCGCTCGCCGCGATCCTCGTCGGCCCCTACACCGGCGTGCTCTGCATAGCCGTTGTCCTTCTGATGCAGGGCATCCTGTTCGCGGACGGCGGCCTCACCGCTCTCGGCGTGAACATCACCGTCATGGGTGTGGTCACGGTCGTCGTCGCGTACGCGCTCTTCCGCGGCCTGGTCAAGGTGCTGCCGCGGACCCGCCGCTCGATCACTGTCGCGTCCTTCGTCGCCGCGCTCGCATCCGTGCCGGCCGCGGCCGGCGCCTTCACCCTGATCTACGCCATCGGCGGGACGACGAACGTGCCCGTCGGCAAGGTCCTCACCGCGATGGTCGGCGTCCATGTCCTGATCGGCATCGGCGAAGCCGTGATCACCATGCTGACCGTCGGCGCCGTCGTCGCCGTCCGGCCCGACCTCGTCTATGGCGCGCGCGGTCTCACCACCCCGCTCAAGCTGCGCGTCGGCGGCGAACTGGTCGACGCCGAGCCCGCCGCAACCGCGCCGGTCGCCGCCCGCTCGCCGAAGAAGCTGTGGGCCACCGGCCTGGTCACCGCCCTTGCCCTCGCGGGCGTCGCCTCCTTCTACGCCTCCGCCAGCCCCGACGGCCTGGAGAAGGTCGCCGCCGACCAGGGCATCGACAGGCACGTCGCGGAGCATGCCGCCGCCGGCTCCCCGCTCGCCGACTACGGCGTCAAGGACGTCTCCGATGCCCGGATCTCCGGCGGTCTCGCGGGCGTCATCGGCGTCGGCGCGACGGTCGTGGCGGGCAGCGGCGTCTTCTACGCGGTGCGCCGCCGCCGTACGGACGAGCCCGCGTCCGCCCCCGTACGCGAGACCGTCTGACATGGCGTCGGGCCACACCCACAAGCTCTACCGGCACGGGCACTCGCCCGTCCACGCCCTGCCGGCGCACTGCAAGCTCGTGGCCGTCTTCTGCTTCGTGCTTGTCGTGGTCTCCACGCCGCGCGAGGCCGCGTGGGCTTTCGGCCTGTACGCGGCGCTGCTCGCCGCCGTCGCGGCCGTGGCCCGCATCCCCGCCGGATTCCTGCTGCGCCGTCTGCTGATCGAGATCCCGTTCGTGGCCTTCGCGCTGCTGATGCCGTTCGTGGTGCCGGGCGAGCAGGTCTCCGTACTGGGCATCTCGATGAGCGTCCCCGGCCTGTGGGGCGCGTGGAACATCCTCGCCAAGGGGACGCTCGGCGTCGCCGCGTCCGTGATCCTCGCCTCGACGACCGAGCTGCGTTCGCTGCTGCTGGGACTGCAGCGGCTCAAACTGCCGCCGATGCTGGTCCAGATCGCGTCCTTCATGATCCGTTACGGCGATGTCATCACCGACGAGATGCGCAGGATGTCGATCGCGCGCAGGTCGCGCGGCTTCGAGGCGCGCGGAGTGCGTCACTGGGGCGTCCTCGCCAAGTCCGCGGGCGCGCTTTTCATCCGCTCCTACGAGCGCGGCGAGCGCGTACATCTGGCGATGGTGAGCAGGGGGTACGAGGGGACCATGCCGGTCATCGACCAGGTGACCGCATCGCGTGCCCAGTGGTCGTACGCGGTGGCCCTCCCGCTGACCGCGCTCGCCGTCTGTCTGCTGGGATGGACCCTATGACTGCGTCTCTTGAAATGACTGCGTCGCTTGAAGTGCGGGGCCTCGCCTACGCCTACCCCGACGGCCATCAGGCGCTGTTCGGCGTCGATCTGACGGTCGGGCGCGGGGAGCGGGTCGCCCTGCTCGGACCCAACGGCGCCGGCAAGACCACGCTCGTCCTGCACCTCAACGGCATCCTGGCGGGCGGCGTCGGCTCGGTGTCGGTCGCGGGCCTGCCGGTCGCCAAGGCGAATCTCGCCGAGATCCGCCGCCGGGTCGGCATTGTCTTCCAGGACCCGGACGACCAGCTGTTCATGCCGACGGTCCGGGAGGACGTGGCCTTCGGCCCGGCGTCGTCGGGGCTGCGCGGCGCGGAGCTGGAGGCGCGGGTCGTATCGGCCCTGACCCAGGTGGGCATGGCGGAGTACGCGGACCGGCCGCCGCACCATCTCTCGTTCGGCCAGCGCCGTCGGGTCGCGGTCGCGACGGTTCTCGCAATGGAGCCGGAGATCCTCGTACTCGACGAGCCCTCGTCCAACCTCGACCCGGCCTCCCGGCGCGAACTGGCCGACATCCTGCGGTCGTTGGACGTCACGGTGCTGATGGTCACGCACGACCTGCCGTACGCGCTGGAGCTGTGCCCACGGGCGGTGGTCCTGAGCGAGGGCGTGATCGCGGCGGACGGGCTTACGCGGGAGCTGCTGGCCGACGACGACCTGATGCGGGCGCACCGCCTGGAGCTGCCGTTCGGCTTCAACCCGCGAGCGGTTGCCTGACCGGGCCCCGCGCCTCAATCTCACCCAGACTTCGTCCGGGGGGACCGGACCCCCACGGGGCTTGGTTCGGGGCTCCCTCCCGGACCCCGCGCCTCAATCTTCCCCAGACTTCGTCCGGGGGGACCCCCACGGGATTGATTCTCGCCGGTCCGGTGGAAATTCAAGCCCGTCCGGCGATTGAGGACAGGCCGGAAGGTCCTACGGGGTCTGGGGGCTTGCCCCCAGCTCCACCCCCCGCGGCGTCCGCCGCACCCCCCACCCGCACCATGGAGGGATGAGACCCGCAGGCGTGGAGGTTGTGTCCGGTATGGATGTCCAGGGCACGGTGGTACCCGGCTTCGAGCCGGTCAGGCACGCCTTCGTACGCAACTTCGAGCAGCGCGGCGAGCGCGGCGCGGCACTCGCCGTCTACCGGGACGGGCGCAAGGTCGTCGACCTGTGGGCCGGCACCCGGGGTGTGGACGGGCACGAGCCGTGGGCCGTGGACACCGCGCAGATCGTCCGTTCCGCGACCAAGGGCGTCGCCGCGGCCGTCGTGCTGCTGCTCCACCAGCGCGGCCAGATCGACCTGGACGGCCCGGTCGGCACGTACTGGCCGGAGTTCAAGGCGGCCGGCAAGGAGCGGGTCGTCGTACGCCAACTGCTCTCGCACCGCGCCGGGCTGCCGGTCCTCGACCGCCCGCTCACCCCGGCCGAGGCGGCCGACGGCACAACCGGCCCGGCGAGGATTGCCGCACAGCGCCCCGTCTGGGAGCCAGGCACCGACCACGGATACCACGCGCAGACGTACAGCTGGCTGCTCGGCGAACTGGTCCGCCGCGTCACCGGCCGCACCATCGGCCGCTGGGTCGCCGAGGAGATCGCCCGCCCGCTCGGCCTCGACTTCTGGATCGGACTGCCCGACGACGAGGCGCGCCGGGTGGGCCGCATCGGTCCGGTCGAGGAACCCGCCGCGCCCGACGGCGGCGGCCTCAAACTGCGCCCCAAGCGCGCCGTTTCCGAGGCCTACCGCGACCCGGAGTCCCTCACCCGCCGCGCCTTCGGGGCGATCGACCCGGCCCCGGACGAGAACGACCCGGCGTTCCGCGCCGCCGAACTCCCCGCCTCCAACGGCATCTCCACCGCCCGCGCGCTGGCCCGCTTCTACGCGTCGACGATCGGCGCGGTCGACGGCGGACCCCGGCTCTTCGCCCCGGCCACCCTCACCCTGGCCCGCACCGAGGAATCGGCGGGCCCCGACCGCGTCCTGGTCGTCCCCACCCGCTTCGGACTCGGCTTCATGCTGCACGGCGCCGCGGCCCCGCTGCTCGGCCCCGGCTCCTTCGGCCACCCCGGCCGCGGCGGCTCGCTCGGCTTCGCGGATCCCGAGTCGGGCATCGCGTTCGCCTACGCAACCAACGGCATGCGCAAGGGAGTTACCGCGGATCCGCGGGCGCAGGCGCTGATCAGGGCGGTACGTTCAGCGATATGAGCAGCCAGATGAGACGTTTCGAGGGGCACGGCGTACTGATCACAGGGGCGGGGCGCGGCATAGGCGCGGCGACCGCGCGCAGGCTCGCCGCCGAAGGAGCCCGGGTCCTCGTCACCGACGTGGACGCCGAGCGCGCCGCGAAGACCGCGGGGGACATTCGGGGGGCCGCGTCCCTCGGCTGTGACGTGGCCGACCGTACGGCGGTCGAAGCGGCCGTCGCGTACGCCGTCGAGCACTTCGGCACCCTGGATGTGCTGGTCAACAACGCCTTCTCATGCAGCCTCGACACCCCGAAGTTCGAGGATCAGCCGGACGACACCTGGCATCGCGACCTGGACATCAGCCTGACCGGCGCTTTCCGGTGCGCCCGCGCCACGCTGCCCCACCTCGCCGCGTCGGGCCGCGGCGCGATCGTCAACATCGGCTCCGTCAACGGCGAGCAGGACTTCGGCAACCATGCCTACAGTGCGGCCAAGGCAGGCCTGGCCTCGCTGACCCGCACCCTGGCGGGCGACGCGGCGGCGCGCGGCGTCCGCGTCAACCAGGTCAACCCGGGCACGGTCCGTACTCCCTCCTGGTCCGGGCGCGAGGCACAGCTCGACGCGGTGAGCCGCCTCTACCCGCTGGGCCGGATCGGCGAACCGGAGGACATCGCGGCCGCGGTGGCCTTCCTGGCCTCGCGCGACGCGGCCTGGATCACGGGCACGACGCTGCGGGTCGATGGCGGACTGCTGGCGGTGAACACGGTGTTCGGCGAGGCCGCAGCGGGGGAGTGACCCGCATTGAGCGCGCCGGTCCCGCGGCCACGCAGAACTCATGGCGGGGGCGGTGGCTCGTCGATGTACCCCAGCGCCTGCTTCCAGAAGGTGGCGAGCAGCTGCGCGTCCGTACAGTCGAGCGTCAAATCGATCCGGACTGCCATGACTGGACCGTACTGCCCGCCTATAACAGCCGAGGCTCTGCACGGCGCTGCCCGGCCGCCAGCACGAAGGTGACCGAGATCAGCAGCGCCCACGCCCCGACTTTCGCCACGGACACGGGCTGCCAGCCGGTGAGCTGGTCCGGATAGCTCCAGGCGCCCGCGTACGTGGCGATGTTCTCGGCGACCCAGAGGAAGAAGCCGATGAGCACGAACGACAGGGCGAGCGGCATCCGGTACTCCTGCGCCCCGACGCGGTAGCGCACCCAGGTTCCTGCGGTCGCGCACAGCAGCGCGGCGGCCAGCGCCCAGCGGAGGTCGGGCAGCCAGTGGTGGCTGAAGAAGTTCAGATAGACCGCACCGGCGAGCGCCGTCATGATCCGTGGCCGGTAACCGTCCAGGCGCAGGTCGAACAGATGCCAGGCGCGGCAGACGTAGCTGCCCACAGCCGCGTACAGAAATCCGCCGTACAGCGGCACACCGGCGATCTTCGTCAGCGCCTCCTCGGGGTAACTCCAGGACCCCATCCGCACCTTGACCAGCTCGAAGAGCAGCCCGATGAGATGGCATCCGGCGATCACGGCGGTGTCGCGCGCGCTGTCCCAGCCGAGCTTCCTGGCCAGCGCCGCGAGCAGGATTCCGTACAGCAGCACCAGGTCGTAGCGCGCGATCGGCAGGTCGGGCAGCAGGCCGGAGACCGCGATGCCGCCGACGAGCGCGAAGGCGAAGGCACAGCAGCGGGCCTGCAAGTGCCCGAAGCGGAGCAGCTGGCGTGTCCAGTGCGTGATCATCCCCATGCCGGGGAGGACGCCAGGAGCACGCCCCGCGGTTCGACCGGCGGTTCGATCGAGTTTCGGGCGAGGTTCGGGCGGCGAGGTCGACCGCGGATCGGGCCCCGGGTTCGACCGGCGGTCCGGTCGGGTCAATTCGCGCGCAGCATCAGGCCGATGCCCACCACCATCAGCCCCGCCGCCGCGATCCTCGGACCACCGAAGCGCTCCTTGAAGAACAGCGCCCCGATCGCCGCGCCAACGATGATCGAAGTCAACTCTTGCTGAAGCAGTAATTAGTTCCCTGGTCAGCGCAGGGTTGAACGCTGATCAGTCGGCGGCGGGGCCAACAGATGCATCAGGACCGGTGGCCACGTCACGACGGGGGCTAGTGTCCTGCGCCAGTAGTTGATCGTTAGTAGTTGTGTGACTTCTGCTGCTGGTGCGTCAGTTCCTCGTCGGGGC